>NZ_BLAD01000038.1:0-73840 GCF_009687845.1 Acrocarpospora corrugata | reverse complement strand
TGCGCATGAGCCCCACAGTGACCACGATCAGCTCTGGAGCAGGCGGTGATGTGCCGCTGAGCCGGCCTTAGCGGCGGTCTGGTCGCTGATGGTGCGTAGTTCGCCGTTTTCGACCACGGTTCGGCCTCCGACGAGGAGGCGGGCCAGTGGCGGGGTCTGGCCGTAGGCGAAGGCGACTACCGGGTCGTCGATCGCTGAGTAGAAGCCGTCCACGCGCCACAACGCGATGTCGGCGAGTTTGCCTGGTTCCAGGGAGCCGATCTCGTCGGCCCGGCCGAGGCATCGGGCGCCGCCCATGGTGGCGAGTTCCAGTGCTTGCCGGGCGGTCAGGGCGGTTGGGCCGTAGCGGGCGCGTTGGAGCAGCATGGCCATGCGGATTTCGCCGGCCAGGGGGGTCATCTCGCTGGAGGCGGCGCCGTCGACGCCGAGTCCGACGGGGGCGCCTGCCCGCAGTAGGTCGCTGATCCGAGCGATTCCGGCGCCGAGCCGGCCGTTCGACGACGGGCAGTGGGCCGTTCCCGTTCCGGTCGCCGCGAAGCGCTGGATGTCCGTGTCCGTGAGGTGGACGCAGTGGGCCAGCCACACGTCCGGTCCGAGCCAGCCGAGCGACTCCAGGTACTCCACCGGCAGCATGCCGAACTGCTCCCGGCAGTGTTCGTCCTCGTCCTGCGTCTCCGCGGCGTGCGTGTGCAGCCGTACCCCGAGCGATCGGGCGAGTTCAGCAGATTCGACCATCAGCCGCCCGCTGACCGAGAACGGCGAGCAGGGCGCGACCGCGATGCGCAGCATCGATCCGAAGGACGGATCGTGATATTTCCGGACTGCGGCTTCGGTCTCGGCGAGGATCTCGTCGCTTGACTCGACGACCTCGTCCGGCGGGAGCCCGCCCGCCGACTGGCCCCGGTCCATCGACCCTCGCCCGGGGTGGAACCGGACCCCGACCTCCCTGGCCGCTTGGATCTCCGCGTCGAAGAGGTCCCCGCGCCCTTTCGGGAAGATGTAGTGGTGATCGGACGCGGTCGTGCACCCCGACTTCGCCAGCCACCCCAGCCCCGCCGTCGCCGCGCCGTGCACGACTTCGGCGTCCATCCGCGCCCACAGCCGGTAACTGGCCACCAGCCACTCGAACAGCGTCCCGTCCGGCGTCACCCCCTGTGACGCCCACTGATACAGATGGTGATGCGTATTGACCAGCCCGGGCGTCGCGAGGCACCCCCGCCCGTCGATCCGCTCCCCTTCCCCGGCGTACGCCCCGGCCCCCACCGCCACGATCCGATCACCATCAATGGCGATATATCCGGACGGAATCTCCGCCCCGCTGACCGTCACCACGTACACGTTCTCGATGACGATCACAACGCGGCCTTCCTGGCGGCGGCAAGCCGTACCGCGTCAAGGATCTTCTCGTAGCCAGTGCACCGGCACAGATTCCCGGCCAGCGCCTCCCGGATCTCCGCGTCCTCCGGCACCCCGGACGTCGAAGCGATCAGAGAATGCGCCTGCACGATCAGCCCCGGCGTGCAGAACCCGCACTGCACGGCCCCGCACTCGACGAAAGCCCGCTGCACCTCATCCAGGGACTCCCCGTCGGCCAGCCCCTCCACGGTCACCACCGACCGGCCTTCCGCCTGCCCGATGGCGACCAGGCACGCGCACACCGGAATCCCGTCCAGATATACCGTGCACGACCCGCATTCACCCTGTTCACAGGCGTTCTTCGCACCCGGCAGCCCGAGCCGCTCCCGCAGCGCGTACAGCAGGCTCTCGCCCTCCCACACGTCATCAGCGGTCATCGCCTCGCCGTTGACGATCACGTTCACTCGCATCAGATCCCCCTGTATTCCGTCCAGGCCCACCCGAGCGTCCGCCGCGCCATCACGGCCAGCGCGTGCACCCGGTAGTCGCGGGTGCCGCGCACGTCGTCGATCGGCGACGCGGCCCGCGCCACCAGCTCACCGAACCGCCGCGCCGTCTCATCCGGTACGGCTGTCCGCCCGTCCCAGTCCAGCTCCCCGGCCAGGAACTCCTCGGCCTCGGGCGCACGCCGCGGGGTGGGCGCGGCCGAGCCGATGCCGGTGCCGACCCCCCGCCGGGACGGATGCAACGCGACCGCGAACGAGCAGACCGCGATCACCATCGCGTTCCGGGTGCCGATCTTGGAGAAGTACTGCGGCCCGTCCGCGTACGGCACCCGGACGGCCCGGATCAGCTCATCGGGTTCGAGCGCGTTGCGCTTGACGCCGAGGTAGAACTCGCCGATCGGGATCAACCGGCTGCCGCGCACCGACTCGGCCTCCACCAGTGCGTCGGAGGCCAGCAGCGGCGGATGGCTGTCCCCCGCCGGCGAGGCGGCGCCCAGATTCCCGGCCACCGTGCCCCGGTTGCGGATCTGCGGCGACCCGACCGTCCTGGACGCCTGGGCGAGTCCGGGCAGCCGGTCGCCGAGTTCGTCGATGAGGCGCGTGTAGCTGACCCCGGCCCCGATCCGCAGCCACCCGTCCTCGGACGACCAGTCCCGCAGTTCGGCGACCGGGTTGAGGTCGAGCAGCGCGGCCGGCCGGCCCTTGTCCAGGTTGATCTCGACCATGACGTCGGTGCCGCCCTGGATGGGGGTGGCTTCGGGGCGTTCGGCCTTGGCGGCCAGCGCGTCCGCCCAGGTGGTGGGTCGCAGGAAGTCCATGTCTAGTCCCAGGCCGGTCCGGCGGCGGGCGCGCCCTCGCGCAGCACCGCGCCCTCGATCAGCCCGTACGGCCGGTCGGCCGCGAAGAACACCTCGCCGTCGTTGTCGAGCCCGAACGGCGCCAGATCGACCAGGAAGTGGTGCTTGTTCGGCAGTTCGAGACGGACTTCGACGACCTCGGGGCACTCGGTGAGGACACGGGAGCCCATCGCGTACAGGGTCTGCTGGAGGGACAGGCTGTAGGTGTCGGCGAAGGCGGTCAGCAGGGCCTGCCGGGCCTTCTCGTAGGACTTGTCCCAGTCGGTGGTGCCGTGGTGCCGCCAGGTGGCGGTGACGGCGGTGGCCAGGATGCGGTCCCTGGTCTCCGGGAGGGTGGTGTACTCGTCCCGGACGAAGCCCCAGAACTCGGAATTGGTGGTGTTGAGCACGACCAGGTCCTTGAGGCCCGAGACCACCCAGGATTGCGCGCCGTCGTAGTGCGCGACGCAGGTGCGGGTCTCGCGGCCGTTGCGGGTGAAGGAGTGGCCGCCGCCGCGGTCCCAGCCGTACTCGTCGATGGCCACTCTGGCGTGGTGGATGGTGGGCTGGGAGTCGACGAAGTGCCGGGCCAGCAGCAGCGCGAAGTCCTCGGCCGCGCCGATGCCGTGCTTCTTGGCGAAGGCGAACACGGTGTTCTTCTGGGTGTCGGTGGCCAGAATGGCCGCGTTGTCGCCGGACAGGTGGACCTCGGTCATCTCGCCGGACAGGGCGGTGCTGACGTTGAGATCCTTGATGTGGTGGGCGTCGCCGTGCTTGGTGACGCGGACCACCCGGGTTTCGGCCTTGCCGTACCGGTTCGGGCCCAGGACGAACAAACTAACTCCCCCGATAGGTCGAGTAGCCGAACGGGCTCAGCAGCAGCGGCACATGGTGGTGCGCGGTCGCGTCGCCGATGGTGAAGACGATGCTGACCTCGGGGAAGAAGGCGTCCTCGCCGAGGTAGCCGGCGGTGTCGAAGACCAGCCGGTAGGTGGCCTCGTCCAGTTTGCCGGTCCATTCCCGGCCGAGCGGCGACCACTCCCTGATCCGGCCGTCCTCGTCGGTGCGGCCCTCCGCCAGCGGCACGAATCCGTGCGCCGCCCGGCAGGACAGCCGGACGAACACATCCTTGGCGGGGCATCCGCGAGCGGTGTCGAGCACGTGCGTCGAGAGTGTCATCGGCCCTCCCACAGCTTGGCCAGCCGGAGCTTCACGATCTTGCCCAGCTCGTCTCTGACGATTTTCCGTTCCACGTCCGGGTCGTTGGCGAGGCGGGCCAGCAGCAGGTCGAGCATCTCCCCCGCCGGGCGGCCGGTGGCGCAGATCAGGTAGACGTGCCCGAACCGCCGCTCGTAGCTCTCGTTGCCCTGGGTGAGCGCCTCCAGGATGGCGGCGTCGGCGTGTTCCGTGCCGGCCTGCTCGGCGCGCGACCAGGACGACTCCCTGCCCGCCCCGGCGGCGCGGTCCCCGATCCGCGGGTGCGCGGACAGCGCCTCCAGCACGTCCTCCCAGCTCAGCCCGGCCAGCGCCGCCTCCCCGGCCGCCGTGAGCGCGCCCAGGTTCTGGTACGGCGCGAGCGCCAGCACCGCGTCCGCCCAGCGGGTGGACGCGCAGCAGGCGAGCAGGTCGGGACGGCCGAATTCGCGCATGGGAGCAAGTAGACACCGCACACGCGGCCAGAGCCAGGAACCGGAACTCCGATCCTGCGGCCCTGTCACCTGGCCTGCTTTGTAGCTTGCTCCAACTACGCTGGAGCGCACTATGAGGAACAACCCCATTGGCGGGCACGTGTCCATCGCGGGCGGGCTGGCCACCGGCGGCCTGCGGTACGCGGCCGAGATCGGCGCCGAGATGATCCAGGTCTTCGTCACCAACCCGCGCGCCTGGGCCGTGAACGACGGCGATCCCGCCGAGGACGCCAAGCTCCGGGAGGCCGGGCTGCCGGTCTTCGCGCACACGCCGTACATGGTGAACTTCGGTTCGCCGACGGAGGCGACCCTGACCGGGTCGGTGACGCTGGTCCGGCACACGCTGCGGCGGGGCCGCGAGATCGGCGCGGCCGGGGTGGTGGTGCACACCGGGTCGGCGGTCAGCCAGTCGCGGGAGTCGGCGCTGCGGCAGGTGCGCGAGAATCTGCTGCCGCTGCTGGACGAGATCCCTGACGACGGGCCCGACCTGCTGCTGGAGCCGATGGCCGGGCAGGGGCAGATGCTGTGCGCGACGGTTCAGGATCTGGGGCCGTATCTGGAGGCGCTGGAGTTCCATCCGCGGGCTTGTCTCTGCCTGGACACCTGCCACATGTTCGCGGCCGGTCACGACCTGGCCGCGCCCGGCGGAGTGGCGGAGATGCTGGGGGAGCTGGACCAGGTCGCGCCCGGCCGGTTGCGGATGATCCACGCCAACGACTGCAAGGACGTGTGCGGTTCCAAGAAGGACAGGCACGAGAACATCGGCGCCGGTCACATCGGCGCGCAGCCGTTCGCCGACCTGATGCGCCATCCGGCCACGGACGGGGTGTCGCTGTGCATCGAGACGCCCGGCAAGGCCGACAAGCACCGCGAGGACATCGAACTGCTCAAGAAGCTGCGGGGATGAAGCGCCGGGAGCGCCCGCGCTCCGATCCGGCCTCCCCCCGTATGGCCGGATCGCAGATATCGCCGCGGGCGCTCCCGGTGACCGCCGGCCCACCCCCCCGAGTGGGGCCGGCGGCCAGGTCTCGCGAGGCGAAACATTACGGTGCGTGATCGGATCGGTGAAACCCGCTTCGGACGAGTGGTCGGTAGTTCGCGTTCTGCGGGTCCGGCTACCACGACGAGCGGCTCCCGCTGAGCGACGAGCGGTCGATTTCCGGGGTCGCCAGATCCTCGGGCAGGTGCATCCTGGCCAGCAGCGCGGCCGTCCCCGCCGGCACCCGATGCCGTGTGACCAGCGAGATCGCCACCATGACCGCGAACGCGGCGGGCACCGCGACCAACACCGGATAGCGCCAGAGGGGCGTGAACCCGGGATCGGCGAATCGCACCCCCACCAGGACGGCCGTCAGCACGGCCCCCGTGCCGAGCCCCGCCAGCGCGCCGGGCACCGACAGCCCCCGCCACCACACGCCCAGCACCAGCAGCGGGCACAGGGTGGCCGCCGACAGCCCGAACGCCAGCAGCACGAGCAGGATCGAGGCCCCCGGCGGGGTGGCCCAGACGAGCGCGAGCGCGCCCGCGACGACCAGCGGCACGCCGCGCCGGAACCCGCCCACGCCGCGGTTGAACAGCGTGCCGCCCACCGCCACGACCACCCCGCAGGAGGTCGCCAGGAACGCGGCGAAGGCCCCCGCCGCGAGCAGGCCGGTCAGCGCGTCCCCGAGCCGCCCCGGCGCGAGCTGCGAGGGCAGCAGCAGGAGCACCTGGTCGGTGGGCACCTTGGCCGGCGCGTACCACCGGGCGAGCAGCCCGAACACGGCCGGCATCGCGTAGAACGCGCTCAGCATGGCCAGCACCCCCACCACGGTACGGCGAGCCGCCCGCCCGTCCGGATTGGTGTAGAACCGCACCACCACATGCGGCAGCCCCATCGTGCCGAGCGCGGACGCGATCAGCACGGTCACCAGGCCGAGCGTCGACGGATCCCCCGCGCCGGCCAGGGTCTCGGTCCGGTACGCGGGATTGGACGGCGGATGCGACGGGCCATACCACCAGATGGCCACCAGCACGGCCGCCACCGCGCCGAGCGAGCCCAGCTTGAACCAGAACTGCACGGCCTGCACGCCGGTGCTGCTGCCCATCCCGCCCGCCAGCGCCACCACCAGCACCACGCCGGCGACGGCCAGCCAGCCGGCCCACGGCGGCAGGCCGGTCAGCAGCCGCAGCACGATCCCGGCCGCGTGCAACTGGGCGACCAGGTAGACCAGGCCGATGAAGAGCACGAGCACGGTCACCACCCGCCGTACCGGCCCGGAACACAGCCGCCACTGGGCGAAGTCGGACAGCGTGTAGGTCCCGGACCGGCGCAGCGGCGCGACCACCAGGACGAGCAGGATGACGAACCCGGCGGCGGCCCCCACCGAATACCAGAGCATCGGCGCGCCGTGCGCGGCGATCATGCCGACCAGGCCGAGGTAGGCGGCGGCGGAGGTGTACTCCGAGCTGATCGCGGAGGCGTTCCACCAGGGCCGGACCGCGCGGGCGGCGACGTAGAAGTCGGCGGGCGTGGAGTACCGCCGGGGGCGTAACGTGCCGACCAGCACCGAGCCGACCAGCACGCACGCCACCCCGATCAGCGTCGCCACCACGGCCGTGCCCATCAGCGCCGGAGCCCTCGCTCGACCCGTTCGGCCCGGCGCACGTGCCACCACGCCACGGCCACCCAGACCGGCTGGACCCCCACCCCGAGGATCGCCCAGGTCGCGCCGGAGCCGCGGGGGACCACGGCCAGCAGCACCGGCAGGACCGCGAACACGGCGGCCACCACCGCCAGGGTGCGCAGCGCCTCGCGGAGCTGGCTCCGCATGATCGCCGCGGTCAGGCTCTCCCGGGTCCTCACGGGCTGCCGTCGCCGCGGAACTGGCGGACCAGCTGCTCCCGGACCTGGCGGGTGTGGCGGCGGCTGACCGGGAGGGTCACGGCGGCGACCTTGAGCATCGCCCGGCCCGCGTCGAAGCGCAGCTCGCTGACGTGCCGGGCGTTGACCAGGGTGCTGCGGTGGGCGCGGATGAAACCGGAGCCGGCCCAGCGGCGTTCCAGCGCGCTGAGCGACATCCGGACCAGGAAGCCGCCGTCGGCGGTGTGCAGGCGGACGTAGTCGCCCTGGGCTTCGGCGTACCAGACGGCCTGCTGCGGGATGAAGCGGGTCCTGCCGCCCAGTTCGACCGGGATGACGTCCATCGCGCCGTCGTCAGAGCCCGGCGCGGCGATGGCCGAGGACAGGCGGCGGACCGACTCGGCCAGGCGGGCGGGGCGGACCGGTTTGAGCAGGTAGTCCACGGCTTCCAGCTCGAACGCCTGGACCGCGCAGTCCTCGTGCGCGGTCACGAAGACCAGCCGGGGCGGGGCCGGGAAGCCGCCGATCAGCCGGGCCAGGTCCAGGCCGTTCAGGCCAGGCATGCGGACGTCCAGGAAGACGCCGTCCAGCCGCTCCCCCGCGCCGATCATCTGGACCATGTCCTGCAGCGCCTTGACGCCGTCGGGGGCCGTGGCGACGTGCTCGACCCGGGCGTCCTCCCTGAGCAGGTAGGACAGCTCCGACAGCGCCGGCGCCTCGTCGTCAACGGCCAGAACTCGAAGCATGGGCTCACCGTGCCGCGCGCGCGGCACGACCGCAAGCGACACGCCAACAATCAGTAATCGATTGACTACAAAGAGCTAGGCGCCGAGTGGTATTTCGGGACCCGAAGCCTGATCCGGGTGCCCTTGCCCGGCGCGGTCTCGACCACCAGTCCGTAGTCCTGGCCGTAGATCTGGCGCAGCCGCGCGTCCACGTTGCTGAGCCCGATCCCGCCCTCGTGCTCGTCCGCCAGCACCGCCCGCACCCGCGTCGGCTCCATCCCGACCCCGTCGTCCTCGATGGTGATGTGCGCCTCCGGCCCGGCGTCCCTGATCACGACCCGCACCTCGCCCGGCATGCCGTGCTTGATGGCGTTCTCCACCAGGGGTTGCAGGCACAGGAACGGCACAGGAACGGCCAGCACCTCCGGCGCGACCTGAACGCTGAACCGCAGCTTGTCGCCGAACCTGGCCCGCTCCAGCAGCAGATACCGGTCCACGCACGTCAGCTCGTCGGCCAGGGTGGTGAAATCCCGGGCCCGGCGCAGCGAATACCGGGTGAAGTCGGCGAAGTCCACCAGCAACTCCCGCGCCCGCTCCGGATCGGTACGGACGAACGACGCGATCGTCGTCAGCGAGTTGTACACGAAATGCGGCGAGATCTGCGCCCGCAACGCCCTGGTCTCCGCGTCCACCGCCCGCCGCCGCGACACCTCCAGCTCGGCCAGCTCCAGCTGCCCCGACACCCACCGCCCGACCTCGGTCACCGTACGCACCAGCGCGGCGGTCACCTCGGCGTCGGACGCCAGCAGCGCCCCCACCACACTCCCGTCCACCACCAGCGGCACCACCACGGTCCCCCCGTCCACCAGATGCCGCCCGCTCGCCAGCACCGCCCGTGTCCCCGCCAGCGCCGCCGCGTCACTGGGCCGCCCGTCCCCCGCCCCCGCCAGCACCCGCTCGGTCGAGGTCACCACCAGCGACGCCGTCCCCAGCAGCCCCCGCAGATGCCGTACGGCCTTGCGCGCCGACTCCGGCGTCAGCCCGGTACGCAGCGAAGGCGCGGCCCGCCCCGCCAGGTGCAGCGTCGCGAACGGTTCCCCGATCCGGGGCCGCCGCCGGGAGACCCAGAACCCCGACAGACCACAGAGCGCGCACAAAAACAACCACAGGGTGACGGACACCCGGGCCACGGTAACGGCTGGCGGCCCCTAGAGCGGGCCCTCGCCCGGGTCCTCCTGGTATGAGTACCGCTGCTCACGCCACGGGTCGGCCACGTTGTGGTAGCCGCGTTCCTCCCAGAACCCGCGCCGGTCCTCGGTCAGGTACTCGATCGCGCGCACCCATTTGACGCTCTTCCACGCGTACAGGTGCGGCACCACCGCCCGGACCGGGAATCCGCGCTCGGGCGACAGGGGCTTCTCGTCCAGTTCGGTGGCGAACAGGGTCGACTCGCGGTCGAAGTCGGCCAGCCGCATGTTGGCGCTGTAGCCGTACTCCGCCCAGATCATCACATGCCGTACGTCGTCGGCGGGCGGTACGGCGTCCAGCAGCGCCCGCGCCGGAATACCCGCCCACTCGTTGCCCATGATCGAGAACTTGGTCACACAGTGGAAGTCGGCCAGCACGGTGGCCTTCGGCAGGCCGCCGAACTCCTCCCAGGTGTACATGTGCGCCTCGCCGGTGGCCGTCGCCCCGAACACCTGGAACCGCCACGTCTGCGGCCGGAACGCCGGCACCCTCCCGTAGTGGATGACCGGCCTGCCGCGCGGAATGTACTGCCCGGGGGGCAGGCGGCTCTCCTCCTCAGGGAACTCCGGCATCCGCCCATCCTGCCATCCACCGGAATCCTCTCCCTCACTGGGTCATTTCCGGGGGGCCTTCGCGCCGCACATCATCGGAAAACGACACGTGAACAAACGGCCAGATGTTGATCAACGTGGTGGAGCGGGCTGGGGTAGTGCGATATATTTCCTGGCATGCGTAGCGCTTTCTCGTTTTGGTATGGCGACGGACCCGTGAGGACCGTTCGCCACCGAGTGTTGCGCTAGCAGCCAACGGCGAACGAAAGCCCCGGGTCCGGATATCGGACCCGGGGCTTCTGCGTATGAGGAGAGAAATCATGGTCATCGTCATGGCCCCCACGGCCACCGCTGAGGACATCGAGGAGATCGTCTCGCTGGTCGGCACGGCGGGGGGTGAGGCGTTCGTGTCGCGCGGCGTGAGCCGTACCATCATCGGGCTCATCGGGGATGTCGAGCGGTTCGCGGCGCTCAACCTGGGCGGGCAGCGCGGGGTCGCCGAGGTGATGCGGGTGTCGACGCCGTTCAAGCTGGTGAGCCGGGAGAATCATCCGGAACGGTCGACGATCCGGGTGGGCGGGGTGCCGATCGGGCCGGACACGGTGACCCTGATCGCGGGGCCGTGCGCGGTGGAGACGCCGCAGCAGACGCTGGAGGCGGCCGAGATGGCGAAGGCGGCGGGGGCGACCCTGCTGCGGGGCGGCGCGTACAAGCCGCGGACCTCGCCGTACGCGTTCCAGGGGCTGGGCGAGGCGGGGCTGCGGATCCTGGCGGAGATCGGGGAGCGGACGGGGCTGCCGATCGTGACCGAGGTGATGGACGCGCGGGACGTGCCGCTGGTCGCCTCCTACGCCGACATGCTGCAGGTGGGGACCAGGAACACGCAGAACTTCGCGCTGCTCCAGGCGGTCGGCAAGGCCGGCAAGCCGGTCATGCTCAAGCGCGGCATGAGCGGCACGATCGAGGAGTGGCTGATGTCGGCCGAGTACATCGCCCAGCGCGGCAACCTGGACATCGTGCTGTGCGAGCGCGGCATCCGCACCTTCGAGACCGCCACCCGCAACACGCTGGACGTCTCCGCCGTGCCGGTCGCGCAGCGGCTGTCCCACCTGCCGGTCGTGATCGACCCGTCGCACTCCGGCGGGCGCCGCGACCTGGTGCTCCCGCTCACCCGGGCGGCCATCGCGGTCGGGGCGGACGGCGTCATCATCGACGTGCACCCGCACCCGGAGCAGGCGCTCTGCGACGGCCCGCAGGCCCTGGTCGACGCCGACCTGCACGACCTCGCCGAGATCATGCGGCTGTTCCCGCCGCTGCTGGGCCGGACGCAGGTCTCGGACGTGCTGCCCACCGCCTGACGATCCCTGGCCCCGCTCCGGCGGGGCTCAGGAGTCGAGTTTGTACGCCTGAATCGAATCGGCGAGCTGGGAGGCGAGTTCATCCGCGTCAAGCCGGCGCTCGATGAGTTTCAGGTCTTCGATTTTGGCGGCGAGTTCCGGGTTACGGGCCGACAAAAGGGTGCAGCAATCCTCGTCCGGAAGTTCGGAGATCTCCAGCGTGCCGATTCTGCGCGCCTCGGAAATCACTTCCAATTTGTCCATGCCGATCAGCGGGCGCAGGATCGGCAGGTCCACCGCGCTCTCCTGGGCGGCGATGTTGGCCATCGTCTGCGAGGAGACCTGGCCGAGCGAGTCGCCGGTGACCAGGGCGCTGGCCTTGTGCCTGCGGGCCACCTCGGCGGCGGTCTTGAGCATCAGGCGGCGCTGCGCGATGACGGCGAGGCGGTCCTGGCCGGAGGCGCGGATGGACTGCTGGGCCTTGCCGAACGGCACCACCCAGAGGCGGGACCTGCCCTGGAACGCGTCCAGGCGGCGGACCAGCGCATAGGCCTTGTATATGGACTCGGAGGTGGTGAAGGGGATGCCGGAGAAGTGCAGGAAGTCGACCCGCAGGCCGCGGCGCATCATCCGGTAGGCGGCCACCGGGGAGTCGATCCCGCCGGACATCAGGACCAGGCCGCGCCCGCTGGAGCCGACCGGCAGGCCGCCCTGGCCGGGACGGCCGTTGGTGTAGAGGAAGACCTCATCGCGGTCGACCTCGATGGAGACGGTGAGTTCGGGGTTGCTCAGGTTGACCGGCAGCCCGTAGGCGTCGTGGAGCTCACCGCCGACCAGGCGGTCCAGCTCGCTGGAGCGCAGCGGGAAGCGCTTGTCCCGGCGCCGGGAGCGGACCGCGAAGGGGGCCTTGCGGGCCACCTCGGGGGTGTCGGCGACCAGTTCGAGCGCGGCCTTGGTGACCACCGAGGGGTCCTTGTCGACCCGCCAGGCCAGGTGCACCAGCACGATGCCGAAGACCTCGCTGACCCGGGCCGCGACCGCCTCGGCGACCTCGACGCCGGTGCCCTCGGGCAGGAACAGGGCGACCACGCCGTGCCGCTGCCGGATGTCGACCTGGTAGTCCTTCAGCGCGAGTTTGATGTTGGCGCGGAGTCGCTGCTCGAAGACCTCGCGGTTCTTGCCCTTGAGGATGATTTCGCCCAGCTTGAGCAGCACACAGGGCTCGCCCAGAGCGGTCATGGTCATTACTGCGATCCTCCGAGGGGGTCCGGCTCGCGACCTTCCCACTTTACGCTCAGTCCAGGTCCGCCAGACCCTTCTCGATCGCGTACCGGACCAGCTCCACCCGGTTGTGCAGCTGGAGTTTGCTCAGCGTGTTCTGGACGTGGTTCTGGACCGTGCGGTGGGACAGCACCAGGCGTTCGGCGATCTGGCGGTAGGACAGGCCCTTGGCCACCAGCCGGAGGACCTCGGTCTCCCGCTCGGTGAGGCGCGGGCCCTCCTCCTCGGCGGCGGCGGCCTTGGGCTGGGCGGCCAGCCGCCGGTACTCGCCCAGCACCAGCCCGGCCAGGCCGGGGGTGAACACCGCGTCCCCGTCGGCGGTCCGCTTGACCGCGTCCAGGAACTCCTCCTGGCTCGCCGATTTCACCAAATATCCGGACGCGCCGGCTTTCACGGCTTCGAGGACGTCCTCCTGCTCGCCGCTGGCCGACAGCACCAGCACCCGGGGCGGATGCTCGGAGGCCCCCAGCCCGCGCGCCACCTCGACCCCCGGCAGATCCGGCAGCTGAAGATCGAGGATCACCAGGTCAGGGCGCACGGCCGCGGCGATCCGCAGCGCCTGCCGCCCCTCCCCCGCGGTCGCGACGATCTCGTACCCCGCCTCGGCGAGGTCGCGCGCGACGCCCTCGCGCCACATCGGATGATCGTCAACCACCATGACCCGCAGCCCGCTCATGCCCGTCACGATAGCCCCGCCGGCACCCACATCTCGATCTCGGTCCCCTCCGCGGAGGACAGGATCGTGACGCCGCCGCCGAGGTCCGCCACCCGGCCCCGGATCGACTGCGAGACGCCCAGCCGGCCGTCGGCCGCCGCCGCCTCCAGCCGCCCGGCGGGGATGCCGGGGCCGTCGTCCCGTACGGTCACCACCACCCGGTCGGTCTCGTTCTCCACCAGGATCCAGGCCCTGGCCGCCGCGCCGCAGTGCCTGCGCACGTTGTCGAGCGCGTTCCCGACGGCGGCGGTCAGTTCGTCCACGGTGCGCGGGGCCAGCTGCACGGGGTCGGCGGGGGCGGCCACGGTGACCTGGGCGGAGCCGTACCGGCGCAGGGCCGCGGACAGGTCGGTCCACGGGACGGCGGCGGCCGGGGGGCGGCGGGACGGGATGAGGCGGCGGCGCGGGCCGGTGGCGCGGTCGGGGCGGGGGGCCGAGCGGACCAGTTCGCGCAGGACCGCCTCCTGCTCGCCGGCCAGCCGGCCCAGCTCGGCCGCCTCGCCGCCGATCTCCGCGCCGCGCCGCTGCACCAGCGCGAGCACCTGGAGCACCGAGTCGTGGATGTCGCGGGCCAGCCGTTCCCGCTCCCGCCCGGCGGCCTCGATCTCGATGGCCCGCTGCATGCGCTCCTCGGCCTGCTTGGCCAGCCGGGCCACGTGCCCGATCACGATCCCGGCCAGGAACATCAGCACCGCGCCGTTGACCGGCACGGCGGACAGGTCGACGCCGCGCACACCGCGCAGCCACAGGTCGGCCACCGACATCAGCGCCGCCGCGACCGCGCCGGTGCGCCGCCCGCCGTACACGCCCCAGGCCAGGACGGGGGCGGCCACCCAGGTCGCGGTGATCGGCATGGTCCCGATGGTGGCCGTGGGCCCCTGCACGAACGGCGTGGCCAGCAGGCACCCGGCGCTGACCAGCAGGTCCATGGTGAGCAGCCACCAGCCGCGCCACGCCACGATCGAGTACGCGTAGGTCGACGCGGCGGTCCAGGCCGCCATCACCCCGATGACGGCCCACCCGATCACCGGGTGGGCGTATCCCCCGGCCTGGAGCAGCAGCACGGCCGCGTATCCCAGCGACGCGATCCGGAAGACCGCGATGGCCCGCCAGAACGGCCCTTCGATCCCCATCGCCACCTCCGTTCCAAATGTACGACTCCGACAACCAATCCCGACAAGTCGACAATGATCACATAAAGCCTCTGACATCCCGTGTAGCCCAGAAGTATGACAAAACGTAATCAATCACGGCCATATGCCTCAGTTTTGGCTGACATAATCCGAATTCCGCAATGAAAAGGAGCACGCATGTCCCATATCAACCACTTTGCTTATGGTTGGGTGACGCCCGTGCTCGCGTACCTCATGTCCGTCGTTGGATCGTTCCTGGGGCTGCTTCTCACGGCGCGGGCCAGGTCGGCGGAGGGCCCGGCGCGGGTGCGGTGGCTGGTCGGCGGCGCGCTCTCGATCGGCGGCACCGGCATCTGGGTCATGCACTTCATCGCGATGATGGGCTTCGACGTGACCGGCACCGTGATCCGGTTCGACGTGCCGCTCACCGCCGCGTCCTTCCTGGTCTCCGTGGTGGTCGTCGGCGTCGGCCTGGTGGTGGTGTCGCGCGGCGGCGGCCGGGCGGCCCCGCTGCTGGTGGGCGGCCTGATCACCGGCATCGGCGTGGTCGGCATGCACTACATGGGGATGTTCGCGATGAACATGTCCGGCCAGGTGAACTACGACCCCCTGGTGGTGCTGCTCTCGGTGCTGATCGCCATCGTGGCCGCCACCGTCGCGCTCTGGTTCACGGTGCGCGTCGACGGCGCGCTGGCCACCGCCGGCGCGGCCCTGATGATGGGCGTCGCCGTGTGCGGCATGCACTTCACCGGCATGTACGCGATGAGCGTGAAGCTCCAGGACGGCCTCGTCCCGGGCGGCGCGGAGGCGATCGACTTCCTGATGCCGCTGCTGGTCGGCATCAGCCTGCTGACCGTGGGCCTGCTGCTGGCGGTGCTGCTGTCCCCGTCCGCCGCCGAACTGCGCGAGGACGCGGCCATCCTGGCCAAGCTGGAGGACCGCCGCAAGAACGTGACCCTGCCGCCGCCGCCGCCCGGCGCGGAGCCGGAGGCCAGGCAGAGCGGCTCCCTGTTCACCCCGCGCAACCAATAGAAAGGCCCGCGCCCGGCTTCGGGCGCAGGCCATGGGTGTCGATCTAGCCGAAGAAGACCTCGGCCTCCTCGTAGCGGTGCACCGGAACCGTCTTGAGCTCGGCGGTCGCGGCGTCCAGCCCGACCCGGACGATCTCGGTGCCCTGCAGGCCGACCATCTTGCCGTAGTCGCCGTCGTGCACGGCGGTGATCGCGGCCAGGCCGAAGCGGGTGGCCAGCACCCGGTCGTACGCGGTCGGGGTGCCGCCGCGCTGGATGTGGCCGAGCACGGTGGTGCGGGCCTCCTTGCCGGTGCGGCGCTCGATCTCGTGGGCCAGGCGCTCGCCGACGCCGCCGAGGCGGACGTGCCCGAACGCGTCCAGATCGCCGGTCTGGACCTCCATCTGGCCCTCGATCGGGTGCGCGCCCTCGGCCACCACGATGATCGGGGAGTAGCGGGTCTTGAAGCGGGACTCGACGTACTCGCAGACCTTGTCGATGTCGAACGGCTTCTCCGGGATGAGGATCACGTTCGCGCCGGCGGCCATGCCGGCGTGCAGCGCGATCCAGCCCGCGTGCCGGCCCATGACCTCGCAGATGAGCGCGCGGTGGTGGGACTCGGCGGTGGTGTGCAGGCGGTCGATGGCCTCCATCGCGATATTGACGGCCGTGTCGAAACCGAAGGTGTAGTCGGTCGCGTTCAGGTCGTTGTCGATCGTCTTCGGCACGCCGACGACCTTCACGCCCCGGTCGTAGAGCTGCTTGGCCACGCCCAGCGTGTCCTCACCGCCGATGGCGATCAGCGCGTCCACTCCGTGGGTCTCAAGGTTTTCCTTGATCCGCTCGACGCCACCCTCGATCTTGATCGGGTTGGTCCGGGACGAACCCAGGATGGTGCCGCCACGCGGCAGGATGCCGCGCACCGCCTGGACGTCCAGCGGCATCGTCTCGCCTTCCAGGGGACCTCTCCAGCCGTCCCGGAATCCGACGAACTCGTGACCGTAGACGCCGGCGCCCTTCCGGACCACCGCGCGGATCACCGCGTTCAGGCCGGGACAGTCCCCACCACCGGTGAGCACTCCAATACGCATGTCGGTTCCTCCATATGGGATTACGCGGCCAGACTGAGTCGGGACGCTGACGGGAGGCATTCTGCCTCCTGCTGACAACAATGGTCTAGACCATAAAGTGAGGCTCCGTGGGTGTTTTGGCGATAGACGCGGGTACGACCGGGGTCACCGCTCTCATAGTGACCGAGGACGGGCGAATCGAGGCCCGCGGGTACGCGGAGTTCGCCCAGCATTTCCCGGAGCCCGGCTGGGTGGAACACGCCCCAGAGGAGATCTGGCAGGCGACGCTCGCAGCCTGCCGCACCGCGCTTGACCAGGCAAGCACCGCGCCCCGGTGCGTCGGTCTGACCAACCAGCGGGAGACCGCGGTGCTCTGGGACCGGCGTTCACTGGCCGCGCCGAGGCGCGCGATCGTGTGGCAGGACCGGCGATCTTCGGCGATCTGCGCGCGACTGCGGGAGGCTGGGCACGAGCCCCGTGTGACGGAACTCACGGGGCTGCGGCTTGATCCGTACTTCACCGCGACGAAGCTGACCTGGCTCGCGGAGAACGATCCGGTGGACGGCGATCCGGCCATCGGAACGGTGGATTCGTACTTGATCGCCCGGCTCACGGCAGGCGCGCGGCATGTGACCGATCCGTCCAACGCGTCCAGGACGCTCCTGTACGACATCGTCGCCGGCGCCTGGTCGGAAGAGCTGTGCGAGCTGTTCGGCGTGCCGATGCACGCCCTGCCGGAGCTGGTGCCCAACTGGGGGGAGGTCGGGCGGACCGACCCCGGCGCGTTCCTCGGGCTGGACCTGCCGATCAGCGGGCTGGCCGGGGACCAGCAGGCGGCGCTGTTCGGGCAGACCTGCTTCACCCCCGGCGACGTGAAGTGCACCTACGGCACCGGGTCCTTCATCCTGGTCAACACCGGCGACCAGCCGGTCCGCTCCGACGCGGGACTGCTCACCACGGTGGCCTGGCAGGATCCGGCGGGCCACCGGACGTACGCGCTGGAGGGCGCGATCTTCGTGACCGGCGCGGCCGTGCAGTGGCTCAGGGACGGGCTCGGCATCCTGGACACGGCCGCCGAGTCCGAGGCGGTGGCCAGGTCGGTGCCCGACTCCGGCGGCGTGGTGTTCGTGCCCGCGCTGACCGGCCTCGGCGCGCCGCACTGGGACCCGGAGGCGCGCGGCACCATCCTCGGCCTGACCCGGGGGACGACGCGGGCGCACCTGGTCCGCGCCACCCTGGAGGCGATCGCGTTCGAGGTGCGCGACATCGTCGAGACCATGGACGTCACCGTGCTGAAGGCCGACGGCGGCGGCAGCGCCAACGACCTGCTACTCCAGTTGCAGGCCGACCAGCTGGGCATCCCGGTGGAGCGCCCGGTGGTCCAGGAGACGACGGCGCTCGGCGCGGCCTTCCTGGCCGGGCTCGGGACCGGCGTCTGGTCCTCGCCGGAGGAGCTCAGGAAGACCTGGCGGCTGGACCGGCGCTTCGAACCGGCCGGCGAGGACGGCACGGCTTACGCCCGCTGGCAGCGTGCCGTCGAACGCTCACGCGCCTGGGCCTGAGTCCACCACGCAGCTCGGCGACTCCACCGCGAGCACCGCGCCGGTCGGTTCCGGCACGCCGCCGTCGAGGCGGAACTCTGTGACCTGGCCGGAGTGCTGGTTGGCGACGTAGACCTTGCCGTCGGCGAAGGCGAAGTGCCTGGGCCAGCTGCCTCCGCTCGGGACTTCGGCGATCAGGTCGAGGGTGTCCGGGTCGAAGACGGAGATGGTGTCCGGACCGCGGTTGCCGACGTACAGGCGGCCGCCGTGCAGCTGGAGGTGGGAGGGGTGGTTCCCGGCCGCGGAGCGGGTCGCGGGGGTGCTGGCCAGTTCGTTCCAGTCCGTGTCGTACGCCCTGACCTGGCCGTCGAGCTCGCCCACCAGGTACCAGCGGTCGTCCCGGCAGTCCATGTGCCGGGGGCCTGAGCCCGGGGTGAGCTTGATCGGGGGAAGGACCTCGACCTCGTCGTCCAGCCGGTAGCGGCGGATCTCGTCGGTGCCGAGGTCGCTGACGTGCAGGATGTCGTCGGCGTCGAAGACGGCCTGGTGGGCGTGCGGGCCGAGCTGCCGGTCCCGGTCCGGGCCGGAGCCCTGGTGCGGGAACTCCAGGGCGGGGCCGTCGAAGCGGCCGTCGGCGTCGAGGCGGTGCAGGCTGAGGACGCCGTCCATGTAGTTGGTGACGGCGAGCCAGGTGCCGGCGGGGTTCACGGCGGCATGGCAGGGGGAGGCGCCTCCGCTGGAGCGCGCGTCGACCTTCTCGGCGTCCTGAAATATCGAGATCTGGCCGTTTTCGACCTCGCTGACGACGTACAGGATTGAAAGTTTCGGATGCGCTGCCAGGAACGATGGTGCGGTCACCGGGAGCTCTCCCACGACGGTCAGAGTGCCGTCCACCACGGAGACCTTCGGCTCATAGCCACCGACGTACACACCCACGCTGAACTCCTCATTTAGGCCGACAGGGCCGCACATTAGCCCACCGGGGCAATCCAGGCTATCGTTGCTTCAGGCAACGGATTCGTTGAGGAGAGCAATGGATATGATCGCCGAGGTCCGGGCCTTCAACCGCTTCTACACGGCGGTGATCGGGATGCTCCGCGCGGGGATGCACGACTCGCCGTATTCGCTCACCGAGGCGCGGGTGCTCTTCGAGCTCGGCCGCGCCGCCGGGGACGTCGAAGTGGGCGAGATCAAACGCCTGCTCTCCCTGGACGGCGGCTACCTCAGCCGCGTCCTGGCCCGCCTGGAAGGCGACGGCCTGATCGAGCGCGAACGCTCGGCCGCCGACGCCCGCCGCCAGGTCGTCGCCCTCACCGCCCACGGCCGCGACACCTATGCCCGCCTGGACGAATCCTCCGACGCCGAAGTCGGCGCCCTGCTCGACGCCCTCACCGAGGAGGACCGGGCCCGCCTGGTCGCCAGCATGGCCACCATCCGCACGATCCTCGGCGAGAAACCCGATCGAGCCCCCTACGTCATCAGGCCCCCGCGCCCCGGCGATCTCGGCTGGGTCGTCGGCCGCCACGGCGCCCTCTACGCCCGCGAGTACGGCTGGGGCCCCGACTTCGAGGCTCTGGTCGCCCGCATCTGCGCCGACTTCCTGGACAACCAGTCCGACCCCGGCCAGTCCGGCTGGATCGCCGAAGTCGACGGCGCCCCCGCGGGCTGCGTCTTCTGCGTACGCAAAGACGCCACCACCGCCCAGCTCCGCCTGCTCCTGGTCGAACCCACCGCCCGCGGCCTCGGCATCGGCTCCCGCCTGGTCCAGGAATGCCTGCGCTTCGCCCGCGCCGCCGGCTACCGCGACATCATGCTCTGGACCCGCGACGTCCTCACCACCGCCGGAAAAATCTACGCATCCGCCGGCTTCACCCTGGTCTCCGAAGAGCCCGCGGAAGCCTTCACCGAACAGTTCTGGGAGCGCCCGCTGTAGTTCCCTCTTTACTGAGTGGACGCCGATTCCGACCGAGCTGGAGAAGGACGGCGCGGTGCTGGTCACCAGCTAGGACCTGGCCGGGCGGGGCAAGCTCACCGCCGACCTGGCGGTGGTCAGGACCGAGTTCGCGAAGCAGTATCCGGAGGCGCTGAAGGTGTGGCTGCGGCAGCAGGACCGGGCGGTCAAGCTGGCCAGGACCGACGACGTGGCCGCCGCGGCGGCGATCGGGCGGCAGCTCAACCTGGCTCCGGCGGAGGCCGCCAGGCAGCTCGGCCAGCTGGTGCTGCTGGACGCGGCCGAGCAGCGGTCGCCGGAGTATCTGGGCACTCCGGAGGCTCCCGGCAAACTGGCCGAGAACCTCCACAGCGCGGCCGAGTTCCTGAAATCTCAGCAGAAGGTGGACACGGTGCCGGAGTTGGGCGTGTTCCAGCAGGGCCTGGCCACCAGGGAACTCGCGGATGCCTTCGCCGGGAGCTGAGGCCTTCGAGGTCCTGGGGGTGACGAAGTCGTTCCGGGGGCGGCCGGCGCTGGGTCCGGTGGATCTGGTGGTCGAGTCCGGCGAGTTCGTCACGCTCGTCGGGCCGTCCGGGTGCGGGAAGAGCACGCTGCTCGGGCTGGTCGCCGGGTTCGCCGGCCCGGACGAGGGGTCGGTACGCGCCTTCGGCGAGCCGGTGGCGGGGCCGGATCCGTCCCGTGGGGTGGTCTTCCAGCAGCCAAGGCTGTTCCCGTGGCTGTCGGTGGCGGCCAACGTGGCTTTCGTGCTGCGCTCGCTGCCGAAGGCCACGCGCCGGGAGCGGGTGGCCTTCACCCGGGAGCGCATGCAGGACGAGGTCAGGGCGCTGTGGCAGCGAACCGGGACGACCGTGCTGTTCGTGACGCACAGCGTGGACGAAGCGGTCTACTTGGGCACGCGGGTGGTCGCGCTGAGCGGATCACCGGGGGTGATCGTGCTGGACGAGCGGTCCAAACTGCCGGCGCTGGAGCATCCCCGGGCCGATCCTGGCTTCGCGGAGATGCGGGAGCGGCCGACCGAGGTGGTCAAGGCGGCGGCTCAGGCCCGGAACGGCCCCATCACCTCGTAGGTGACGCCGGAACGGTTGGAACCCGTGGTGCCGCGCTGGGACGAGAAGTAGAGGCGATCGCCCTCCGGGGCGAAAGCAAGGCCGGTGATCTCGGATCTGCTGTGGCCGACCAGCCGGAGGAAGGGAGCGACGACGCCGTCGGCGGTGATGATGTTGATCTCCATGTTGCCGCCGTCCTCGGCGACGAACAGGTCGCCCGAGCGGGAGACGAAGACGTTGTCGACGCCTTTGAGCGGGGCGTTGGCATCGTAGAGCACCGATAGTTCCCGGGCGGCCGCGTCGTAGGCCCAGACGCGGTTGTCGCCCTTGGTGGTGAAGTAGCAGAAGCCGCCGGAGTAGTAGCAGCCTTCGCCGCCGTTGAAGCGGATCGCGCCCTCGACCTGGTCGCGGGTCGGCTCGTGCGAGGCGGACGGGTTCGGGATCCGCCGCCACCGGACCGGGCCCGCGCCGTCGCCGACCATGACCTCCAGGATGCCGGTGGTGAGGTCGCCCCAGTCTTCCGGGCGGAACCGGTAGAAGCAGCCGTCCGGTTCGTCCTCGGTGAGGTAGACGACCTCGCGGTCGGGGTCGCAGGCGGCGGCCTCGTGCTTGAACCGGCCCATGGCGAGGCGGGGGGCGGCGGCGCGGTAGCCGTACGGGTCGCATTCGAAGACGCGGCCGCGGACGGTCTCCTCGCAGGACAGCCAGGTGTTCCACGGCGTCGCGCCGCCCGCGCAGTTGCGGTCGGTGCCGGACAGGATGCGGTAGCCGGTCTTGATCGAGCCGTCCGGGCCGAACCGGAGCGCGGAGACGCCGCCGACCACGGGGACCTCGGAGTTGGAGACGTAGATCCAGCCGTCACCGTCGGCGAAGCATGCGCCGCCGTCGGGGGCGGGATGCCAGGTCAGGCCGCCGACGCGCTGGCCGGAGCGGCCGACCACACGGCTGGTGAAGCCTTCGGCCAGGGCGATGGAGTTCTTGTCGGGTTTGGCGAGCGCGCCGTAAGGCCCTTTGCCGCGGACTGCGTCACCGGTGGGAGTCGGCGAGGGAACTGGCGGCGAAGCGGACGACGAAACGGGCGACGGCGCGGCACCGGGGACGGCGGGCGCCGCGCAGGCGGACCGCCAAAGTGAGCCGGTGAGCGCGGCCAAAGCCCCCGAGCGGACGAACGTGCGGCGCAACATAGTCTCCTCCCACAGGGCACGCTACGCGCGACGGGTCCCGCCAGTCGATCGAACCCGCATGAACACCCGGGGAATCCGCACGGTTCTTGCGCTCAAACTTTGCGCAAATCGTGGGCCCCGCCCCGGCGGCAGGCACCTACAGTGATCCGTTCCAGGCCAGCCAGCGGAGCACCCCGATGACCAGCGCGATCACCGACAGAACCAGCTCGCCCACGATCACCCGGCGGCGGGCGCTGGTCTTCCTCGACCCAGAAGAACCCGGGCGGCGCGCCCCGGAACCGGCGCGCCGGCTGGTGAGCGCGCTGCGCGGCTGCGGCTTCGAGGTGGACGCCCAGCAGAGCCTGGACAGCCGCGACCACCAGCGGCTGAGCGCGTTCCTGGAGTCGGGCGGGCCGGGCGAGCTGCTGCTGGTGCGCTGGCCCAGGACGGCGCGCTGGAGCGGCAGCGACTTCACCCGGCTGATCCGCCGGTTCGCGGCCAGGGCCGGCGACTCGGCGGCGGCGGCCCTGCTGATGGTGGTCGACTTCGGCTGGATCGGCAGCGCCTCGGTGGACGAGCCCACGGTCAGCACCCTGCTCACCCCGCCGGGCGTGGCCGCCGCCGCCCTCACCACCGGCCTCACCATCGGCGAGGAGGTACGGCCCGGCAGCCTGTCCCTGACCGAGGTGGTGGCGACCGGCCTGCTGGACGGCGAGGCCGACCTGGACCGGGACGGGATGGTCTCGGTCGGCGACCTGCTCGCGCACGCGCTGGCCGTGTTCGGCGAGGACGCCGAGTTCCAGCCGCACCTGCTCACCTCCGCCGAGGGCATGGACATCGCGGTCGCCCCCACCGCGCCCACGGCAGGCTCCGGCATCCCGCCCGAGCTCGCGCACGCGCACGGCCGGGTCGGCGGCCACCCCTCCTCCGCGGAGCGCCTGGTCGGCATGGTGTACGACGAGTACCTGAGCGCGGAGGCCCAGACGCTGCTGCGGCGCGCGTCGCTGCTGGCCGACGACGAGGAGCTGACGCCGGAGGTGGCCCGGCTGCTGACCGGCCACCCGGAGGCGCGGGCGGAGCTGGCGGAATGGCGGCTACTGGGGCACGGCGCGCCGTTCGCCCACCCCAGCGTGGCGCGGGCCGGCCGGGCCAGGCTCACCCCGGCCGAGCTCGACGAGACGCCCGGCGTGCTGCGCCGCTGGCGGGCCGGGCAGCGGACCGTGCAGCCCCGGGCCCGGCTCACCCCCGACCGCTGGACCATCGACGACCATCTCGGGCATCGGGTGTACGCGGAGGCGATCGCGGCGTTCGTCCGCCACCCCGAGACCAGGCCGCCGCTGACGATCGGGATCAAGGGCCCGTGGGGAACCGGCAAGACCTCGCTGATGCGGATGATCCAGAACGATCTGGACCCGGGCGCGGCGACCGGCGATCCCGGGCCGATCCACCTGCCCAGGCCGCTGCCGTCCCGGCCGCCGTCGCGGCTGCTGAGGCTGGTGGGGCGGCTGTGGCCGGACGCGATGGCCAAACCCGACCGGGTGACCAACGCGGAGGTCCGCAGCTGGGCGAAAAGGCCGCCGGAGCCGCTGCCAGAGGCGGCGGCCGGGGTGACCGGGTGGCGGCCGACGGTGTGGTTCAACCCGTGGATGTACCAGAACGGGGAGCAGGTGTGGGCCGGTCTCGCCCACGAGATCATCACCCAGGTCACCGAGCGGCTGCCCCGGGGAGAGCGGGAACGCTTCTGGCTGCGCCTCAACCTGGCCAGGATCGACCGCGAGGCGGTCAGGCGTCGGGCGTACCGGCTGGCGGTGCTGCGGCTGGCCCCCGCCGCGCTCGGCCTGGGCATGGCGCTGGTCCTGGCGGGTGCCTCCGAACTGGCGACCCCACTGCTCCCGGCCTTGGAAGGCACCGCTGCCGCGATCTCGTCGCTGGGCGCGCTGGCGGCGGTAGCCACAGGCTGGGTACGGCTCGCGCGCTTCCTCACCGAATCCGCCGACACCGCCTTCACCACCCTGGTCCGCCCGCCCGACCTGTTCTCCACCCCGCCCGAGGGCACCGAACTGGTGGCGGAACCCGGGTACGGCGCCAGGACCGGCTTCCTGCACATGGTCCAGACCGACATGCGCCACGTGCTCGGCCTGGTCGCGACGGAGGAACGCCCGCTGGTGGTGTTCGTGGACGACCTGGACCGCTGCTCGTCCGGCACGGTCGCCCAGGTGATCGAGGCGATCAACCTGTTCCTGGCCGGCGAGTTCCCCGACTGCGTCTTCGTGCTGGCCATGGAGCCCGACGTGGTCGCCGCCCACGTCGAGCTGGCCTACCGCGAGCTGGTGGAGTCGATGCCGGAGAGCCTCCGGCAGGGCATCGGCTGGCGGTTCCTGGAGAAGATCGTGCAACTCCCGCTGTCGGTGCCGGTCCTGGACGACAGCACCCGCCTACCGGCATATGTCCGAGCATTGATGGGAATTTCGGACAGCACGCCGAAAGCCGCCGTCAGCCTCCCCCGGCAGCGGCCCGCCGCGAAGCCGCTCGACCACGAACTGGTCCGCCGGCTCGAACACGCCATCCGCGCCCGGCGTCCGCAGGCCGACACCCTCGACCAGATCGCCCGCGCCACCCAGCGCGTCGTCGGCGCCCCCGCCGGGGACGCCGAGACCCTCGGCGGCCTGTGGGTGGAGACGCGCGCGGCCGCCGACCGGGTCTTCGACGACCTGTACAGCGACGAGAACGCCTACCGGGCGATCGAGGTCGCGCTGCCCGCGCTGTCCGCCAGCAACCCGCGCGAACTCAAGCGGTATGTCAACGTGTTCCGGTTCTACTCGTTCGTCACCTACCGCCAGCGGCTGGCCGGCGCGCGTGCGGCCAGCGACGCCGAGGTGGCCAAACTGGCCGCCCTCACCGTGCGCTGGCCGCATCTGCTCTCCCTGCTGACCCGGGACTGCCCGCTCCACCGGGACAGCACGCTCGGCCTGCTGGAGCAGGCCGCGCGGGCGGACCGCTGGGCGGAGGTCGCCCCGCAGGTCGGCCTCCCCGCCGAGGCGAGCGCGGCGCTGCGAGCCCTGCTCGCCTCCGACCCTCCGGTCGCCGACCTGGCCAAACGCCTGCTCTAGCGGAGCTGGGCCTGGATCATCCAGTGGTGCTTCTCCAGGTCCCGGGTGAGACCGATGATCAGGTCCTGGCTGACCGGGTCGGGGCGCTCGGTGGCCTCGATCCGCTCCCGCATCCGCCGGATGATCGACTCCAGGATGTCGGTCATCGCGGCGATCGCCTTGCCGTCCTCGATCGGCCCGGCCTCCAGGTGCGGCACGTGGCTGTCGTTGGCGACCGTCTGGGCCCGGCCGTCCGGGTTGACGCCGATGGCGACGGCGCGCTCGGCCACCGCGTCGGCCTTCTTCCTGGCCATCGACACGATGTCGTCGAGCTGGAGGTGGATCGTGCGGAAGAAGCGCCCGGTGAGGTTCCAGTGCGCCTGCTTGCCCACCAGCGCGAGATCGAGGAGGTCTACGAGGGCGCCCTGCAGGGCGGTTCCGGTGATCTTCTTGTTCTCGGCGGTCAGAAGGCTGGTAATCGGAGCCATGCTGATTCCTTCCATCGAGATGGACTTTTACAGACAACCCGAAAAGGACCGAATCTGTTCCTAAGTTGACACTGTCATCGTGACAGTGTCACTGTTGGAGCTATGAGCGAGACCTGGACCATCGGCGAGCTGGCCGAGCGCGCGGCTGACGCGCTCGGCTCGGACGGCCGCGTCAACGGGCGGGTCCGGGACATCCCGAACGAACGCCTGATCCGGTGGTACGCGACGATCGGCCTGCTCGATCCGCCGCTGGCCCGGCGCGGCCGGGTCGCCCTCTACGGCCCGCGCCACCTGCTGCAACTCGTCGCGGTCAAACGCCGCCAGGCGGCCGGCCGCTCCATCGCGGACATCCAGATCGAACTGGCCGGAGCCCCCGACGCCACCCTCCAGAACATCGCC
This sequence comes from Acrocarpospora corrugata, assembly GCF_009687845.1. Classification (GTDB taxonomy): domain Bacteria; phylum Actinomycetota; class Actinomycetes; order Streptosporangiales; family Streptosporangiaceae; genus Acrocarpospora; species Acrocarpospora corrugata. Next base: position 47,865 of record NZ_BLAD01000038.1, on the reverse strand, counting down.
GGCCTCCCCGCCACCGACCCGGCGGAACCGGAACACGCCTCCCCGGAACACCGGCGCGCCCGCTTCTGGGCCGCTTCGGCCGACCACGCGCCGGCGGCACGGAACTCACCGCCGGTCGGCGGGCGCATTCACGGGGTGCGGCTCGCTCCCGGCGTTGGACTGATGCTCGACGGCGCGAACCGGGCGCCGTCGGACGCGGACCTGGCCGTGCTCACCGCTGCGGCCGGGCCGCTGCTGGCGGCCCTGATCGAGCTCGGCCTTCTCATCACGAAATCCGAAGGGACACCGTCATGACCGTTCCCATCACTCCGCTGCGGCCGGAGGAGTACGTGCCGGTGCCCGATGCCGGGCTGGGCGCCCTGGAGACCGAGAGGGGCAACCTGCCGCTGGAGAGCGTCACGGTGACAGCCCAGCTCAGCGGCCTGACCGCGGGCGTGGAGGTGGCCCAGGGCTTCCGCAATCCGTACGACGTGTCGCTTGAGGCCACCTACGTGTTCCCGTTGCCGCCCCGTGCCGCGGTGACCGCTTTCAGCATGGAGGCCGACGACCGCGTCGTGGCGGGCCTGCTCAAGGAGCGCGGCCAGGCCAGGGCGGACTATGACCGGGCGCTGGCGCAAGGCCGCCGAGCAGCCATCGCCGAGGAGGACCGGCCGGACGTGTTCAGCATCCGGGTCGGCAACATCGTGCCCGGCGAGCGAGTGACCGTCCGCCTGACGCTCAGCCAGCCGCTGCCCTACGAGGACGGGTCCGCCGAATTCCGCTTCCCGCTGGTCGTGGCCCCCCGCTACATCCCCGGCGCGCCACTGGACGGCACCCAGTCCGGCGCCGGCGCGGCCGAGGACACCGACGCCGTCCCCGACGCGTCCCGGATCACCCCGCCGGTCCTGCTGCCGGGCTTCCCCAATCCGGTCCGGCTGTCGCTGACCGCCGCCATCGACCCGGCCGGCCTCGACCTGCGCGAGATCCGCTCCAGCCTGCACACCGTGGACACCACCGAAGGCGAGACCCGGACAGTCCAGGTGCGGCCCGGCGAGCGCCTCGACCGCGACTTCATCCTGCGCCTGGCCTTCGACGCCTCCACCGCCCTGGCCCTGACCCCGGACGAGGACGGCGAGGAGGGCACGTTCACCCTGACCATGACTCCCCCGGCCGACGTCGCCGAGGCCCCGAAGCCCCGCGACGTGGTGCTGCTACTCGACCGTTCCGGCAGCATGACCGGCTGGAAGATGGTCGCCGCCCGCCGCGCCGCCGCCCGGATCGTGGACACGCTGACCGCGCACGACCGGCTGGCCGTGCTCTCCTTCGACCACGACATCGAGCGCGCCTTCCCCGCCGGTCTGGTCGAGGCGAGCGACCGGAACCGCTACCGGGCGGTCGAGCACCTGTCCCGGCTGGACGCGCGCGGCGGCACAGAACTCCTGGCCCCCATCGAGGAGGCCCTCCGGCTGCTCGGCGACCCCGGCAGGGACCGGGTCATGGTCCTGGTGACCGACGGGCAGGTCGGCAACGAGGACCAGATCGTCGAGCGGGCCGGCACGCAGCTCACCGCCCAGTCCGGGATCCGGCTCCACACGGTCGGCATCGACCGGGCCGTCAACGCCGGGTTCCTCGGGCGGCTGGCCCTGCTCGGCTCCGGCCGGTGCGAGCTGGTCGAGTCGGAGGATCGGCTGGACGAGGCGATGGAGCACATCCACCGCAGGATTGGCTCCCCGCTGGTCACCGACCTCACCCTGGACGCCGCGGACCTCGACCTGGTGCCGGACACGATCACCCATGCGGGGTCGCTCTTCACCGGAGTGCCGCTGGTGGTGTCGGGACGGTTCCGTGGTCGTGGCGGGAGCCCGGCGATCACCGTACGGGGGACGGCGGAAGGCAGGCCGTGGGAGAACAGGGCCGAAGGCCGCAGCGTGGACGCGCCCGCCGCGCGGGCGGTGTGGGCCCGCGCCGAAGTACGGCGGCTGGAGGACCGGTACACCATCGGCGAACGGCAGCTGGAGTCGCGGATCGTGGCGACGTCGCTGCGGTTCGGCGTGCTGTGCCGGTTCACCGCGTTCGTCGCGGTGGACTCGCGGGTGGTCGCGGACGGCGGGCCGGAGCACCACGTGATCCAGCCGGTCGAGCAGCCCAGCGGCTGGGAGATGCCGACGATGAACATGACGGCCGCCGCCTCGCCCCGGATGCAGAGGGTCTCCTTCGCCGCCGACGACGCCTTCGGCGGCGCGGCCCCCGGCGGGCCCACGCCTCCGCCGCCGCCCGCCCAGGCGCCCCGGATGCCCGCCGCGCCCCGGGCCGCCGCGCCGTTCGCCATGCGGCCGGGCGGCGCGCCCGCGCCGAAGCCGGCCCGCCGCCGCGCTGACGAGTCCGCCGTTCCCTACCCAGGGATGCAGCCGCATCCCGGCCGGGAGCGGGCTCCGCAGACCAGCCTGGACGGGGTGCGCGCCCTGCTCGGCGAGGAACTGGTCCGGCTGCGCGCCGCTGCCGGGCGGCCCGATCAGGAGCGCCGCCGCTACCTGGCCGACCTGGCCAGCCGGCTGCGGGTGATCGACCAGATGGTGGGCGGCCACGCCGAACTGGGGGCGCTGGCGGCCGAACTGGAGGGGGCCGAGCGGGCCGAGGCGGATCTGGCCCGGCTCTGGCAGCGCGCCGCCGACCTGCTCGCCCGCCTCACCGGCGGCCAGGCGGGGACGCCCGCGCCGGAGGAATCGACCCGCGCCCGCCGGCCGTTCTGGAAGCGCACGTAGACTGCGATCATGACGAAGCCGCACCAGGGGTCACCGGAGATCCGGCCCCTGGTGGCGGCCGGGCTAGGCGCGGTTCTCGCGGGCCGCGCGGATCATCTCGATCTTCGCGCTGGCGGCGTACTTGTCGACGTATTCCTGGCCGGAGAGTTCCATCAGCGCGTACATGATCTCGTCGGTGACGGCGCGCAGGACCAGGAAGTCGTTCTCCATCCCGTAGTAGCGGGAGAAGTCCAGCGGCTTGCCGTACTTGACGCCAGGGCGGATGCCGAACTTGGGGATCGGGCGGCCGGGCGGCATCATCTCGAAGGTGTTGACCATCGCCCACGGGATGACGGGCGCGCGCGACTCCAGGGCCAGCCGGGCGACGCCGGTCTTGCCCTTGTAGAGGCGGCCGTCGGGCGAGCGGGTGCCCTCCGGGTAGATGCCCAGCACGCTGCCCTCGTTGAGGACCCGCAGGCCGGTGCGGAGCGCGGCCTCGCTGGCCTTCCCGCCGCTGCGATCGATGGGAACCGTGCCGACGCCGGAGAAGAAGGCGCGGCTGAGCAGGCCTTTTATGCCGCGGCCGGTAAAGTAGTCGGACTTGCCGAGCGAGATGACCTTGCGCGGCAGGAAGAGCGCCCCGAAGAAGTGGTCGGCGAAGGACAGGTGGTTCCCGGCCAGGATGACCGGCCCCTCCTTCGGCACGTTCTCCACTCCCTCCGCCCACGGGCGGAACACGAAATGGAGGAACGGCCACAGGATGGCCTTCACCACCCAGTAGAACACTCGGGCGCTCCTTCTGTCGTTTCTCAGTGGAGTCATCTTCGCACGCCCGACCCCCTCGCACGACGGGAGCGTAACGTGCGACTATCGGGCAATCTTTCCAGTTTTGGAGGGGACATGCCGCTGCTGCCGGGTGCCGAGCCGTACCACCACGAAGGCGGCCAGATCGGCGTACTGCTCTGCCATGGATTCACCGGGACGCCGCAGTCGCTCCGGCCGTGGGGCGAGTTCCTGGCCGAGGCCGGGATCACCGTCTCGCTGCCCCGGCTGCCCGGCCACGGCACCACCTGGCAGGAGATGAACAGGACCCGCTGGGAAGACTGGTACGCCGAGCTCGACCGGGCCTTCGCCGAACTGAAGGCCACCTGCGCCGAGGTCTTCGTGATGGGCCTGTCCATGGGCGGCTGCATGGCGCTGCGCCTGGCCGAGGTGCACGGCCCCGCCATCCGCGGGCTGGTGATCGTCAACCCGTCGGTGGTCAACGACACGCCGATCCTGCTGCTGGCGCCGCTGCTGAAATGGGTGCTGCCGTCGGTGCCCGGGTTCGGCAGCGACATCAAGAAGCCCGGCAGCGTGGAACTGGCCTACGACCGCACGCCGGTGCGGGCCGCCGCGACGCTACCCCGGCTCTGGAAGCTGGTGCAGTCCGAGCTTGACAAGATCAGCCAACCGGTGCTGGTCTTCCTGAGCACGGAGGACCACGTGCTGAAACCGGCTAACGTGGAGTTGCTCCGGGCGCGAATGGGGGACAATCTGGAGGTCCGGGAATGCGTGGACAGCTACCACGTCGCGACCCTGGACAACGACGCTCCGGCCATCTTCTCGGGGAGCCTCGACTTCATCCGCCGATACGCGTCTGTACCCTTGACTAAGGACTCTTGACCTGGGATCGATGTGACGCCACAGAGTGATGAGGACGAGGTCTGGCGTCAGATCATCGCCTCTTACAACCAGACAGCCGACGACAGTTCGGCTGATCAGCCATGGCCGGATCGGGAGAACGTGCCGGCCAGCCCGGCGACCGACGTGGCCGACCCGGAACCCGCCGTCCCGGCCGGGTCCGGCGAGGCGGACGAGGCCGAGCCGGCCGAAGCGGAAGAGGACGACGAGGACCACGATCACTACATCCCGCCGCCGCCCGCGCCGCTGCCCAAGGCGGACGCGCTCACCAAGGCGTCCTGGCTGGCGCTCTTCGGCGGGCCCGCCTATCTGCTGCTGGCCGCGCTGCTGAACTGGTCGATGGCGCCGTGGATCGTGTTCACCGCGGTGGCCGCGTTCATCGGCGGCTTTGTCGCGCTGGTGGTGCGGATGGGCGACGGGCCGCCCAGCGACGGGTGGGACGACGGCGCGGTCGTCTGAGTCACATGTCACCGCATGTCACCGCTTGGCGACGGGGCCGAAGGTCTCGACCAGGTCGCCGTAGCGGTTGTCCTCGTCCAGGACGTGGCCGACGGCCATGGTGAGGTCGCCGACGCGGGTGACCGCCTGGAGCCGCACCGTGCGGGGGCTGTCCGCGGATTCGCCGCGGAGCGGTTCCCAGCGGCGGCCGGTGAACTTGACCAGGAACCCGGCGTCGGGGCGGGCCGGGTCGTAGCCGGAGGCCCAGAAGCCGCCCTTGCCGTCGCCGGTCACGCCGTACAGTTCGGCTTCGGCGATGGGGAGTTTGTCCTTCTTCCAGCGTTTGCCGTCCCAGCGCAGGATCAGCGGCTCGACGCCGTCGGCGCCGTGGAACACCCCGCCCACCGCGACCGCCCGCTTGGCGCTCTGGATGTAGACGTCGCGCAGGTAGCCGCCCTTGATCGCGGGCACCGACACCGGCTTCCAGCCGCTCCCGGTCAGGCGCATCACCAGCGGGCGGGAGCCGGTGTCGCCCACCGCCCAGCCGTCCTTGCCGGCCAGCGCCACCCCGTGCAGCGCGCCCGCGGGGCCGAGCGCGGCCGTCCAGCCGCCGGCTCCGGTGGCGATCAGGCTGTGCCCGCCCCGGCTGCCGACCGCGACCACCTTGCCCGGCTGCGCCGCCACCGCGCGCAGCCAGTCGCCGCCCCGGATCGGCGGCACGATCACCCGGTCGAACCCGCCCCTGCCGCCCTTCCCGATGTACGGCACGCCGTCGTGCCCGTCCCCCACCACCCACAGCTCGGTGGCGGAAACCGCGCTGATCGACCGCAGCGGCCCGACCCCCGTGACATCTCCGCGCGCGCCGACTTCGGTCCAGGACCGGCCGTCCCACCGGGTGACCACCCCGCGGTTCTGCCAGACGTCCCAGATCCCCTCCTGCCCCACCGCCCACACGTCGTTTTCGGACAGCGCGGCGACATCGGAGAGCGAGCTCCCGTTCCCCAGGCTCGCCGAAGCGGCCTGCCGGACGATCTCGTCGGCGACCGCCCGGGGGCGGGAGGGACTTGGCTGGGCGTGCGCGACCGATGTGACGTGAGGTATTTGCCCGGCCAGAAGACCGACGAGAAGCCCACACAACGGCACCACGCGCCGGGTCAGGCAACGGGCCATGAGCAAATCGTACGGGTCGGCACCCGCTCAGGGGGTGAGAGACGCCATTTCCGCCCCCGAAGCGAGACAGATCACTCCGACCGAATCCCCGCCGCGGAGATCTCGGCGATCACCGGACGGTGGTCGGTGGCCGCGCGCAGGTCCTCCAGAGCGGGGATGTCGTCGGAGTCGCCGCAGGCGTGCACGGTCAGGCCGGGCCCGGTGAAGACCGCGTCGATCCGCTTGCCCGGGTTCGCGGCCGGGAACGTGGAGCCGTCACCGCGGGGGGCGGCGGCGTAGCCGTCGGTGAAACGGCGGGACAGGTACTGCCAGGCCGGATCGTCGGGCTGCTCGTTGAAGTCGCCGGCCAGCACGGGCCGGGCGCCGTGGCCGGCGGCGACGGTCCCGATCCGGGTGGCGACCTCGACGATGTGCCACATCCGGGCGCCGGAGTGCAGGTCCAGATGGACCGAGCCGACGGCCAGGCGGGTGCCCTCGATCTCCACGATCGCGACGGCCATCGCCCGCCACTCCAGGCCCAGGAACCGGCGCAGCCGGTGCTGCTCGGCGTGCAGGACCGTGGCGCGGGGGCCGGTCAGGACGGCCACCCCGGCGGCGCGGCCGCCCGCCGCCAGGGTCATCCCGGTGACCTGGGCCAGGGCGCGCCGCCACCCCACGGCGAAGCGCGGCACCTCCTGCACGCACAGGACGTCGGGGCGGAGCGCGGCGATGACCCGGGACAGCGCGCCGCGATCATCGCGGAGCGCGCGCACGTTGTAGGTGGCGACCCTGATCATCGAGGGGGGTTCACGGCATTCGCGCGAGATCGGCCGCCCCCACCAGTCCGGCCGACGCGCCGAGTTCGGCGATCCGGATGTCGGCGAGCGGGCGGTGGCCGCGGCCGGTCAGGCGTTCGGCGAACGCGGCCTTGACGCCGTCCAACCACAGGTCGGCGGCCTGGGAGACGCCGCCGCCCATGATGAAGCAGCCGGGATCCAGCACGGCGGCCAGATCCGCGAGGCCCTGGCCGAGCCAGGCCGCCATCGACGCGAAGGCTTCGAGCGCGACCGGGTCGCCCGCGCGGGCGGCCTCGGTGACCTCGCGGCCCTCGATCTCCTCCGGCCCGCCACCGGCGATCTCCAGCAGGACGGCGGCGCGGCCGGGGTCGGCGGTGGCCAGGCGGCGGGCCTCGGCGACCATGGCGTTGCCGCTGGCGTACTGCTCCCAGCAGCCGAGGTTGCCGCAGCCGCAGAGCTTGCCGTCCGGCACGCTCTGGAGGTGGCCCAGTTCGCCGCCCATCCCCCACCGGCCCCGGTAGAGCGCGCCGCCGACGACGATGCCGCCGCCGATGCCGGTGCCGACCGTGACGCAGACCACGTGCGTCTCGCCGCGCCCGGCCCCGAACCGGTACTCGCCCCAGGCCGTCGCGTTGGCGTCGTTCTCCACCACCACCGGCAGCCCGACCAGGTCGGCGACCTTCTTCTGCAGGGGCTCCTCGCGCCAGGCCAGGTTGGGCGCGAACCGGACCACCGACCGCGTCTCGTCCACGAACCCGGCGGCGCCGACGCCCACGGCCTCGACCTCGTGCCTGGACGCCAGTTCCTTGATCGCTTCGGCCACGACGCCCGCCACCAGTTCCGGACTGTCGGCGGGCGTGGGCCTGAGCAGGCTTTCGACGATCTTGCCGGCGTCGTCCACCACTCCGGCCGCCACCTTCGTCCCGCCGATGTCGATGCCGATGGTCAGCGTCATGACGTCCCTTTCCCGCGGGGGCTCAGCCCAGGTCGATGTGCTCCACTCGCGAGTCATCATGCCGCCGGGACGTCGACGGGCGCTGCAGTGCGTCGACCGCCTGCCGGAAGGCGGCGAACAGCTCGCCGCCCGCCGCGATGAGGTGGTCGGTGACGTCGCCGCCCGACTCGCGGCGCGCGGCGATCACCCGGCAGACCGGGCAGGCCCGGCAGATGTACTCCTCATGATCATGCCCTGAAACCGCCTCCCCCCACACATCCTGCTGCGGGCGGGAACGGCTTCCGCCGCTGCCGAACGCGGTGCCGATCCCGCTGCCCGCGCCCTTGACGAACCCTTTGCCCAGCTCCCGGCCCACCCGCTGCTGGAGCGAGTCGAGGAACTTCATCGCCTCTTCCGCGGCGGAACCCAGCGGATCCGGCCGATCATTGCTTTCCGTCATATCTCGAACGTTACCCGGAGGTGGCCGTCCTGGAGCGCCGCCGAGGCCACCGTCCTGCGGGCGAGTGCGGCGGGCAGGGCGATGACCCGGCGGTAGGAGCCGGCGGTGACGATCAGCTCCTCGCCCTTGCGGGCCAGGTCGACCTCGGATTTGTCGGCCAGCGGGAGCCAGAGGGTGAGTTCGTCGGCGCTGACCCGCATCGGGGGGTCGCCGGTGGGCGGGGCGAAGGGGTCGAGGTCGCCGTACAGGGCTTCGCCGACCTGGGCGAGGGCGTCGATGCCGACCGGTTCGGCCGGCAGGTACGGCACGGTCAGCACCGGCAGCGGCGCGAACGAGTCGTGCACGTCGGCCAGCTGCCTGGTCTGGGCCTCGACCCAGCGGGCGCGCCATTCGTCGGCGCCTTCCGCGGGAAAGACGCGGTTGGCGATGACGGCGTCCACGCGGTAGCCGTACAGGCTGAGGGAGGTGAGGGTGCGGCGGGCCTCGGCGACCACCACGGCCTCGGGGGTGAGGACCAGGCGCACCGAGGCGTTGTCGCCGGTGAGGAGTTCGCGGACGGCCAGCAGGCCGCGGTGCAGGCGTTCCCCGGCCGAGATCACCTTCTCCTCGGGGGCGCTGACCTTGGCGACCGCCCGGAACATCGGGCCGAGCGCCTTCAGCAGCCGCCGCCCGATCGGGAGCAGGCGGCTGACGTGCCAGTCCAGCGCCTCCGGCAGGGCCAGCAGGCGGAGCGTCTCGGCGGTGGGCGCGCAGTCCACCACGATCACGTCCCACCGGCCGGTGCGGGCCTGCTCGCGTAACTCCAGCAGCGCGATGATCTCCTCCGCGCCGGGCAGCACGGTCACCTCCTCGGAGGTGATCTCGTCCAGGCCGAGCTCGGCGAACGCGTTCCTGGCGAACTCCTGCAGCTCGCCCCAGTGCCGTTCGAGCGAGCGCTGGGTGTCGACCTGCTGCAGGTAGAGGCCGGGGGCGGCCTCGACCGGCTCCTCCGAGGGCGGCACGTCCAGCGCGTCGGCCAGCGAGTGGGCCGTGTCGGTGGACACCACCAGCGTCTTCAGGCCGCGCCGGGCGGCGAGCGTGGCGGTGGCCGCGGCGGCCGTGGTCTTGCCGACGCCGCCCTTCCCCGTGAAGAGCAGGACCCTCATGCGCTCTCGACGCGTTTCTTCAGCCCTTTCAGGGCCGTGTCGATGATGACCTTCTCGGCCTTGCGCTTGATCATGCCGATCATCGGCACCTTGAGGTCGACCGCCAGCTCGTAGGTCACCTCGGTGGCCTCGCCCCGCTCGGCCAGCCGGTAACTGCCGGTGAGCCCGGACACCATCCGGCCGCTGTCCACGATGCGCCAGCTCACCGCGTCCTCGTCGGCCCAGTCGTAGGCCAGCGTGTACTCGTCGCTGATCACGCCCGCGTCCAGGACGAACTTGACCGTCTGCGGGCGGCCCGCCGCGTCGCTGCTCAGGACCTGCGCCGACTTCACCTGACCGGCCCACTCCGGGTACGCGGGAAAATCCGCGATCACGGTCATGATTGTCGACCGGCCGGCGCCGATCGTGATGCTCGACGTGGTGCGATCAGCCATGGCCCAACCGTACTTCACCATTCGAGAGTGAACGGCGTCCCCCGACCGCGGAAATGCCCGACGTTCACGCATTCCGTGCGCCCGATCCTGGTCCTGCGGACCAGCGGCTGGTGCACGTGCCCGAACAGCGCGTACTTCGGCTGGGTACGGCGGATCGCCGCCAGCGTGGCCTCGCTGCCGCGCTCGAACCGCCTGGCCACCGTGTCGTACAGCAGGTCGGGGATGGCGGGCGGGATGTGGCTGCAGAGCACGTCCACCGGGCCGAGCGCGTCGACCTTGCCCGCGTACTCCTCGTCGTCGATCTCGTACGGCGTTCGGTAGGTGGTCCGCAGCCCGCCCCCGACGAACCCGAAGGTCAGGCCGCCGATCTCGGCCGTCTGCCCGTCCAGGATGTGATGGCCGGGGCGCGCGTATTCGCCCCACAACCTGGGCAGATCCACATTGCCGTAGGTGAGATAGGCGGGGGTGGGCATTGCGGCGAATATCTCCGCGTACTGCGCGCGGACCGCGGTCTCGATGTGCTCGCGCGGATCGCCGCCGAGCCCGGCCCAGAGCCCCGCCGAGAGGGTTCTGGCCTCGTCGAACCGGCCGGCCGTGCGCAGATCGATGAACTCCCTGGCCCGGACCGCGCCGAACAGGTCGGGGAAGATCCCCTGCGAGTGGTCGGCGTAGTCGACGAACAGGATCAGATCACCCAGGCAGATCAGCGCGTCGGCGCCGTCGCCCGCGCGGGCCAGCGCGTCGGCCCGCCCGTGGACGTCGCTGACGACATTGATCCGCATGCCCGTCATCCTACTTGCCACCAAGCGCTTGCCTCCGGCCCCGCCTGTGCGCCGCGAGGGTGATCCAAATGCAGGCTGATAGCGTGAAATTGCCCGGATAACGCCTGGGTGACGGATCTACCAACGCGTAACTTCTCGCGGTAGCGTCCGGTGCAAACTTACCCAGCGGTGCCCCAAAGGAGTGACCGTGCGCGAGTACAGCGTTCCCGTGCTGGTGGACGTCCCACTGTCGGCCAACTGCACCGACACGGTGTTCCAGCGGGCGGTTGACGAGCCCGCGGCCGTGGTCGTCCGGCGCAAGGTAGGCGAGGACTGGACCGCGATCACCGCCGCCGAGTTCCACGCCGCCGTCGCGGGCGTCGCCAAGGGCCTGATCGCGGCGGGCATCGAGCCGGGCGACCGGGTCGCCCTGATGTCGCGCACCCGCTACGAGTGGACGGTCGCCGACTACGCGATCTGGGCCGCCGGCGGCGTCGGCGTGCCGATCTACGAGACGAGCTCGGCCGAGCAGGTCAAGTGGATCCTCTCCGACAGCGGCGCCAAGGCCGCGATCGTGGAGGCGGCCGGGCACGAGGCGACCGTCCGGGAGGCCGCGCCGGACCTGGCGCTGGTGTGGAACATCGACGACGGCGGCCTGGCGGCGCTGACCGAGTCCGGCGCCGGGGTCACCGACGAGACGCTGACCGAGCGCCGCACCGGCCGGGGCGGCCACGACCTGGCCACCATCATCTACACCTCGGGCACCACCGGCATGCCGAAGGGCTGCCGGATCACCCACGACAACCTCCTGTTCACCGGCAGGAACGTGGCGTTCGGCCCGCTGGAGGACCTGTTCACCGTGGACGGCAGGGCCGCCCTGCTGTTCCTGCCGCTGGCGCACAGCTTCGCGCGGATGGTGCAGATCGTCCTGCTGGAGACCGGGACCGTGCTCGCGCACACCCCGAACATGAAGAACGTCGCCCCCGACCTGCAGGGGTTCAAGCCGACCTTCCTGCTCGGCGTGCCGCGCGTGTTCGAGAAGGTCTACAACGGCGCCGAGCAGAAGGCCACCGCCGACGGCAAGGGCAAGATCTTCCACACCGCCGCGAACGTGGCCATCGAGTACAGCAAGGCCGAGGCCACCGGCGGCGCCGGGCTGGGCCTTCGGCTGAAGCACGCCGCCTTCGACAAGCTCGTCTACACCAAGCTGCGCGCCGCCACCGGCGGCAAGCTGAGCGCGGCCGTGTCCGGCGGCTCCGCGCTCGGCGAGCGGCTCGGCCACTTCTTCCGCGGCGTCGGCATCGAGGTCTTCGAGGGCTGGGGCCTCACCGAGACCTCCGCGCCGTCCACGGTCAACATCCCCGGCGCCAACAAGGTCGGCACGGTCGGCAAGCCGTTCCCCGGCGTCACCGTCGGCATCGCCGAGGACGGCGAGATCCTGGTCAAGGGCCGCCACATCTTCGACGGCTACTGGAACAACGAGAAGGCCACCGCCGAGGTGATCGACTCCGACGGCTGGTTCCACACCGGCGACGTCGGCGAGCTCGACAAGGACGGCTACCTCAAGATCACCGGCCGGAAGAAGGAGATCCTGGTCACCGCCGCCGGCAAGAACGTGGCCCCCGCCCCGCTGGAGGACAGCATCCGGGCGCACCGCCTGATCAGCCAGGTCATGGTGGTCGGCGACGACAAGCCCTTCATCGGCGCGCTCGTCACGCTCGACCCCGAGGCGATGGCCCAGGTCACGCTGACCGACGAGGAACTCCAGGCCGAGGTGCAGTCGGCCATCGACAACGCCAACCGCATGGTCTCCAAAGCCGAGCAGATCAAGAAGTTCGTCATCCTGGAGCACGACATCACCGAGGAGACCGGGCACCTGACCCCGTCGCTCAAGGTCAAGCGCAACCTGGTGATGCGCGACTTCGCCAAGCAGATCGACGAGCTCTACGGCTCCTAGGCTTCCAAGAGACCAAGAACCGGCTCCGGACGACGCCGCGGTCCTTGACCGCCTTCAGGCCGCAGCCGATGGTACGGAACGCCTGGCTTCCGTCCGCGGTCAGGCGACGCCGGAGCGCCGATCCAGCAGCAGGGTGGCGAAGCGGGCGGCGACCTGGTTCCAGGTCCATTCGCGTTCGATCCAGTCGCGCCCGCGGGCGCCCATGGCGCGGGCGGCGGCCGGGTCCTGGAGGAGGGTGAGGAGCGCGGCGGCGATGTCGCGCTCGTCGCCGCCGTCGACGACGAGCCCGGTGTCCCCGTGGCGGACGGCGTCGGGGGCCCCGCCGGAGGACCCGGCCACGACCGGAAGCCCGGTGGCGGAGGCTTCGAGATAGACGATGCCCAGGCCCTCGACGTCGATGCCCGCCAGCCGGGTACGGCACGGCATGGCGAACACGTCACCGGCGTCGTAGTGCGCGGGCAGCGCGGACCAGGGAACGGCCCCCGTGATGACGACGCTGCCGTGATACTCGGCGGCGGCGCGTTCCAGCGACTTCCGCGCCGGACCGCCCCCGACGAGCAGCAGCGCGGCGTCGGGCACCCGGCCGAGCACGAGCGGCCAGGCTTTGATCAGCATGTCCTGGCCCTTGCGCGAAACCAGGCGGGAGACGCAGACGACGACCGGCCGTCCGGTCAGCCCGAGGGCGGCCCTGACCTGATCGCCGCCCGCCCCTGGCCGGAACAGCGCGGTGTCGACGCCCGGCGCGAGCCGCACCAGCTTGTCTTCGGGGATCTGGGTGGTGAGGTGGGCGTGGGTGTAGGGCCCGAGGTAGGTGACGATGTCGGCGTGTTCGCCGATCCTGCGGAGCAGGTCCCGCGCGATCGGCAGCCGCGCCCAGGACGCCTCGTGGCCGTGGGTGAGCATGATCACTCGCTCGGCTCCGGCCGCCCGGAGGGTGGGCGCGAGCAGCCCGAGCGGCGCGGCGGCGCCGAACACGACCGTGGTGCCCGGCTCCACCAGCCGGGCCGCCCGCCGCGCCACATCCCTGGTCGGCAGCATCAGCTTGCCCGGATGCCGCACCACCTCGTACGGCTGGCACGCGTCGAACTCCCCGTCCCCCGGCCAGCGGGGCGCGTACACGACCACCGACCCCGGCGGACGGCGGACGGCGAGCGCGTGCACGAAGGACTGGATGCCCCCTGGCCGGGGCGGGAAGTCGTTGGTGACGATCAGCGTCCTGCCCACATGTGCCCCCGTCCGCGCCACCGTCCGCGCCACCGTCTGTGTCACCGTCCGCGCCACTGTCTATGTCACCGTCCGCGCCACCGTCCGCGCCACCGTCCGCGCCACCGCTGGTGGCCCTGGTCACGGTTCTTCGGCGCTGTTGAGCAACGCCCAGGAGCGCGCCATGCCGATGCGCTGCGGAGCGGTCGGGTGGGACACGTAGAGCACGTACTCCAGCGGGTCCGGGGTCAGGTCCGAGATGTTGCGGGTGGCCAGGCGTTTCTGCATGGCGATGAAGGTGACAGGATCCTGGGTCAGCTCCAGGGCGTGGGCGTCGGCGCGGGCCTCGATGTGCCTGCTCACCAGGTTCTGGGCGGGCCCGGAGACGATCGTCCCGAGCGAGATGAGCCCGACCAGCAGGCCGGCCGCGCGGGGATCCCCCAGCGCGGGCACGGCCGTCCGGCGGCGCAGCCCCTGGGCCAGCAGGAACAGCAGGCAGGTGCCGAGGGCCGCCCCCAGCCCGCCGACCAGCGTGCCGTACAGGACGTCACCGTTCTTGGCGTGACCGAGCTCGTGCGCCACGATCAGCTCGGTCTCCTTCGGCGGCTCCTTGAGCAGCGTGTCGTACACGACGATCCGCCGCGTCGCCCCGAACCCCGACACGTACGCGTTGAGCGCCGTCGTCCGCCGGGACGCGTCCGCGACCAGGACGTCCCGCACCGGAACGCCGTCCCGATCCGCCATGGCCAGCAGATCGTCGCGCAGCTGCCCGGCCGGGAGCGGCGTGAAGTCGTTGAAGACGGGCTCGACCAGCACCGGATACGCGAACGACAGCCCGACGGTGAGGAGGAAGGCGCCCGCCGACGCCGGAATCCACCACCGTCTCGGCCATTTCCTGGCCAGCGCGACCACGACGAGGATGGTGACGGCCGACAGCGCCACCTGGAGGCCGAAGTTCTTGAGCCGGTCCCCCGACCAGGCCGCCCACGTCTGGGTGGACAGGCCGTAGTCGCGCAGCACGGTCTCGAACCACATCCCGAGCGGCCATTTCAGCGCCAGCGAGACGGCGTAGACGCCGACCACCCCGATCAGGGTGCGCAGCCACCACGGGCCTCTCAGCCGCGCCAGCAGCCGCGCGCCCAGCGGCGTCGCCACCAGCACCCCGGCCACCAGCAGCGTCACGCCCAGCGACAGGTAGGACGGCACGCTGGTCGCCAGGTCGAAAGCCTGGGCGCGGGCGATCTCCTGAGCGCTGAAGTCGCGCACCGGATCCGGCTCCGCCGCCGGCGCGTCCGCCAGGACCCGCCACGGCGTCGTCACCGCCACCACCGCGACCAGCACCACGCCAAGCCCGGCCAGCGCGAACGCGGCCCCCCGCGTCCCCGATCGTTCCACCCGCCACCTCCCCCGACTCGCAGACCTTCGTATCACACCGGCCCGACAAGCCGCCGCCGCAGGTAATCACGCCAGCCGTCGGTGAGCTCCCCCATACTCACCCCAAGTGTGCGTTCCACGGCGGTGCCCGGATCCCCGTCCCGAGCGGTCCGGTACAGCTCCACCAGCCGGTCGACTCCGAAGCGCTCGGATATATAACGACATGCCAGCCAGGCCTCCTCATACGCCTGCGCCAGGCGTTTCGAGCCGGCCCCGAACGCGTCCCGTCCCGGCAGCCGCCGGGGCAGCACCCCCGCGCGGACCTCCTCGGCGAGTTCGGACGCGACCACCCGGACCGGAAGCCCGCTGTCCAGATATCCGACATAGTCGGCGAAGCCCTCGATCAGCCACATCGGCATCTCGCCGCTCATGGCGGCCCCCGTCGCGACGTGCGTCAGCTCGTGCGACAGGACGACCCGGCGGCCCACCTCGGAGAGCCGCCCGAACCCCCCGGGCTCGATGATCACATGATCCACGTCCGCCAGCGCCGCCATCCCCCGCACCCCGGCGGGCACGGCCAGCACGGCCGCCTCCTCCGTCGACTTCGGCACCAGCACCACGACCCCGGCCAGCGCCCATACCCGGGTGACGGCCCGCCTGGCGCGCTCGACCTCTCCCGCGAACGCGAATCCCACCTCAGCCGAGTCAGTGAACGGCGCGTCGGGGGCAACGGCCGAGTCGGTGGGCGGCGCCGCGGGGGTAACGGCCGAGTCAGTGGGCCGCGCGGCGGGGGCGACCGAGACGAGTGGCGCGCCTTTGGCGATCAGCACGAGCGTGTTGTCGGTTCGGACGATCGTGGCGTCCGCCCAGATTCCAGGGTGTTCGCGGGCGATCGCGCGGGCCTGGGCGAGCAAGGTGTCGACAGGCGCGGACGCCGACGCCAATGCCGTCAGCATGGCCGCCAGGAGGGCGGCGGTCAGCCGTACGCGCATGGGAGGCATGGTATGCGGGGCGGCCCTGCCCCGCTCAGGGAGCGGGACAGGGCCGCCTTGTGCCACGAACGGTCAGAGACCGGGTCTAACCGCACCGACGAAGGTCTGCTTGCGGTAGTCGTTCAGCTTGTCGATACGAACGTTGGCCCCAGCATGCGGGGAGTGAATCATCTTGCCGTCGCCGACATAGATGCCCACATGCCCGCCACCGCTGGTGAAGATCAGGTCCCCCGGTTCCAGGTTCTTCCAGGAGATCTTCTTCTTCACCGCGCTGAGCTGGGAGTACGTGGTTCGCGGGAGCTTCACGCCTGCCTTACGCCAGGCGAACACGGCCAGACCGGAGCAGTCGAACGAGCCGGGCCCGGTGGCTCCCCACTGGTACGGGTCGCCGAGCTGCTTCTTGGCCGCCGCGACGGCCACCTGAGCCTTGGACCGCTGGCGCGCGGCCTTGCTCACGGTGCCGCTCTTCTTCGCGGAGCTCTTGGTCTTGGCGGGGCCGGCCGCGGGGAGGAGGCTGCTGCCGGGGATCTGGACTCCCGGCGGGTCGTCGGGAACGTTCCCGGCGGTGGTCTGGTCAGCCGTGTCGGTCGTGGTGAGCGTGACAGTCGTCGTGTCTGCCGCCACAGGTTGCGCCATGAGCACTCCGACCGAGGCCGTGAGAGCGACGCCGCCCAGGGAGACGCGGGCAAGACGGGACAGACATGCGGGGGTGGTGGACAGGATCGCTCCTATGATCTTCCTCTGACGCCTACCGGGTTAGCTGACGGATTCGGGCGGGGAAGTCGCCCTACGGTGTAATTCACACCGATTCACCCCTTGGCACCTGCGGACAGGGCCTTTTGGGTCCCCGGCTCCATGCCTCCTGACTGCATGGACTCGGCTGGTCGCATTTGTGACATACGACACATGGATCTTTTTGGAGACATCAGCCCATTCGGCTGAGATGAGCCCGACGCCATGGCTTGTGCGTCGGGGGCAGAAACTACCGAGCTTTCCCCCGTTTCGGCAAAGCTTTCTCCAAAGATAAAGATCAGATAACTAGAAATTGATCGTAAAAACCCTGCATACACAGGCATTTCAATGCCGAATGTGACTCTGGTCACACATGACGACTCATCAGCCGAACGTGACCACACCAGTCACATAGACCCCACGGGCCACCGAAGATCGTTCCAACGCGCACCCGGGGAAGCGCTTCCCCACATGCCGAAATAGGCACAGATGTAATGAAAAAGTGATGTTCGTCCGATTTTGGCCGGGCCCGGCGATCAGGGGCGGACGGCCTTGTCCGGGTTGTACTCGCTGAGCGAGGTGATCTTGACGACGTCACCCGTCTGCGGCGAATGGACCACCTTGTTGTCGCCGGCGTACAGACCGACATGGCCGAACCCGCTGTGCCACACCAGATCGCCCGGCTCCAGGGCGTTCACCGACACCCGGCGGCTCGCCCCCCAGGACCACATCTCGTAGCTCGTGCGCGGCAGGTTGACCCCGCCCTTGGCCCAGGAGGCCTGCACAAGCCCTGAGCAGTCCCAGGAGCCCGGACCCGTCCCCCCGTAGCGGTACGGCTTCCCAATCTGCGCATACGCGAACTCAAGGGCCGCCAGGGCGTTCCCCGACGCCGGGCCCGTGTAGATCTGTCCCGCGCTGTTGGTGTTGCCGGGGTTGTACGCGCCCATCTCGCGGAGCAGCTTCACCTGCTCGGCCACCATCCGGTCGGCTTTCTTCTTCTTCTTGACCAGCTCGTCCTTGACCCCGGCGGCGTCCTGGTAGGTCTTCTTCTTGGCCTCGCGCTGGGTCCGCAGGCCCTTGATGGCCGTCTCGAACTCGGTCAGCGACTTGGAGCGCCCCACGGCCAGCTGGTCGATCAACGCCATGGTCTGCAGCATCGCGTCCGGGTTCTCGGCCGTGAACAGGCCGCTCAGCGTCCGGAAGTCACCCGTCTGGTAGTTGGTGACCGCGACCCCGACGACTCCCGCCCGTAACGCCTGGACCTGGGTGTCCTGCTTCTTGAAGGCGACGTTGACCTTGTCGTACTGCTTCTTCGCCTTCTTCCACTTCTCGTTGGCGGCGTTGAAGTCGTCGACGATGTCGTCCATCTGCTTGTTGAGCTTGGTCAGCTTGGCCTTCGCCTCCGCGAGCGTGGGCTTCGGGTCGGCTTGCGCGCCGACTACCGGAAGGAGGATGACGGCTGCGGCCAAACCCGCCGCGACCGATGCTCGCCCACGCACTTGGACCCCTTCCAGACGGACAGACCTGGACGGGAACTCTAGTGAAGCGATCTTGCTGGCTCAACCGATTCGGGCTATTTGCCCAGTTCGTCACTCATAGCGATCAACCGATCACGCACGGCCAAGCCTGCGCAGCAGCAGCGTGGCCGGCACCGGCCTGGCCCCCATCCGCCGGACCGACTCGGCCACCTCCCGATCGGCGGACACCACCGCGATGGCCCGGCCGGGCGGCTCGATCCGGACCAGCTGCCTGATCAGGTCGTCCGCGATCTGCCCGGGCGCGCTGAACGCCACCCGCACCCCGCGCGGCGCCGACACCTGCACGGGACCGTCCAGCTCGGCCCCGTCGAACACACACGTGATCTCCACCCGGACCTGGACGGCCAGCCCGCCCAGCCCGGTCAGCAGCCGGCTGCGCTGGTCCACCAGCGTCAGCGTGCCGTATCCGGTCTTGGTGACGTTGTAGCCGTCTATGATCAAGTGCAGGTTGGGGATCGCCAGCAACTGGTCCAGCAGCTGCGGATCGTCGTCGGCCAGCGCCCGCGCCGGCACGGCCCGCACGCTCGGCGGCCCCGGCGTCACCGCCGTCACGTAGTCGGCGGGCCGGCTGATCGACGTGGGCAGCGACAGCTCCTTGCGCAGGCCCTTCGCGGCGTCCTCCAGCGCGTCCACCAGCACCCGGATCCGCGCGTCCTCGACGCTGCGGCCCTCCCGCGCGGCCCGGCGGCTGGCCTCCAGATGCCGTTCCGCCTCGGCCAGCCGCTCCTTCAGCTTGCGCAGCTCCGTCTCGGCGGCGGCCCCGGCGCCGGCCACCCGGTGGCGCGCCTCGGCGGTGGCCGCGTCCAGCTCCTGGGCCCGCGCCTCGGCCGCCTTGGCCCGCTCCCTGGCGTCGTGCAGCTTGCGCCGCAGGTCGGCGTTCTCCGACCGGGCGGCCCGCAGCTGCTCGCGGACCCGGTCGATCTCCTCCTTGGCCGCGGTCCGCTGCGCCGCCAGCTGCTCGCGCAGCCGGATCTCGGCCTGCTCCCGCTGGCTGCCCAGCGCGGCGGCCCGGTCCAGGTCCTCCCGCGCCCGCTCGACCAGCTCGGCCCAGCCTGGCGGCCTGGTCAGATAGGCGGCGGCGGCCACCAGCACCGGCTCGGCGGCGGGCGGCACGGTCTCCTCGGCCAGCGCGGACACCAGCTCCGGCCAGGCCGCGGTGAGCGCCTCCGCGACCAGCTCGCGGAACTCCTTGTCGTTCTCCAGCTGCGCGGCGATGGGCGCGCTGCCCAGCCGCGCCCGCTTCCGGGGATCGAACTTGGCGATCCCCCGCAACGGCGGCGGAATCGTCCCACTCGGCATCCCGCCGAGCACCTGCGCCGCCAGCTCGACGACATGCGCCCGCACTTGCTCGGGCAGGGGACGAGACAGGCCCTCTCCGGCTGAACTCATCCCTGGTCGCTCCTCGTCCTGGTCTTTCATTCAAGGGTACGGCTCTGCGGCTCCGCCACATCACTTTCCGCGACTTGCCATCCCCCACCGCCCGAAACACTGGATTTCACCAGCAACCGCCCTTGCCCGGTAAATCAGGGGTAAACGCCGTATGGACAAGCGCTTGGTTCGCGGTATACGACTGGCGCATGGCGACCGTGGATGGCCCGGGCGAAATGCGCACTTCCACCCGCGACCTGCGAAAACTCCGAGAACCCCTGCGCGTCTGGCTGACCGGCAAGGTCAGGGCCGAGGTCGAGTTGTCCGACCTGGGCACGCCGGAGGCCAACGGGCTGTCCAGCGAGACGCTGCTGTTCGACGCCACCTGGGCGGGCCGGACGACCGCGTGCGTGGCCCGGCTGGCGCCCTCCGCCGAGGCGGTCCCGGTGTTCCCGGCCTACGATCTCGGCAAACAGTTCGAGATCATGCGGGCGGTCCGGGACCTGGCGGGGGTGCCCGCGCCCCGGCCGCTCTGGTTCGAGCCCGATCCGGATCCGATCGGGACGCCGTTCTTCGTGATGGAACGGGAGTCGGGCGAGGTGCCGCCGGACGTCATGCCGTACACGTTCGGGAGCTGGCTCATGGACGCCTGCGCGGCCGATCGGCGGCGGCTGCAGGACCAGACCGTCGAGGTCCTGGCCAAGGTGCACTCGGTGCCGGTGTCGGCGGTGCCGTTCCTGGCGAACGGCTACCCCGGCGAGTCCGCGCTGCGGCGGCATGTGAACGAGCAGCGGGCCTACTACACCTGGGCGCACGGCGCGATGCCCATCCCGATCCTGGAACAGGCCTTCGACTGGCTGGACGCCCACTGGCCGGCCGACCCGGGGCCGGACGCGCCGAGCTGGGGCGACGCCCGGATCGGCAACGTGATCTACCGGGATTTCACCCCGGTCGCCGTACTCGACTGGGAGATGGCGGGGATCGCGCCGCGGGAGGTCGACCTCGGCTGGATGATCTTCCTGCACCGTTTCTTCCAGGACCTCACCGAGCTCATGGAACTTCCCGGCATGCCCGACTTCATGACCCCGGCCGACGTCTGCGCGGCCTACGCCGACTTCTCCGGCCACCAGCCCCGGGACATGCCGTTCTACGAGATGTACGCCGCCCTGCGCCACGGCATCGTGATGGCCAGGGTCTGGCACCGCCGGATCCACTTCGGCGAGCAGCCCATGCCCGAGGACCCCAACGACCTGGTCATGCACCGCGCCACCATCGAAACCCTGCTAACCACCACCCCCCCAACCAACTAGGACGATCTATCACATACCGTGCAGTTAGGACCTCCGCCGTGCGCAGCTGCGGCCACGGCGGAGGTCCGCCACCAAGTCCGAAATACGCTCGCGTGAGCGGAATGGCGTCATTTACGGTGGTCGGATGCTCAAGCCCGCTTACCCCATCGAGACTCCGCGCCTGCTCCTGCGCCCCTTCGAAACTGACGACGTCCCCGCCGCACACGCGTTCCACTCCCTGCCCGAAGTGACCCGCTACCTCTACTGGGAGCCCCGCGACCTCGACAAGGTCCGGGCCAGCGTCGAGGAGAAGTCGCAGGTACGGGAGCTCACCGACGCGGGGCAGGTGCTCGCCCTGGCGGTGTGCGAGCGGGCGACCGGCGCGCTGGTCGGCGAGAGCCTGCTGTTCTGGCACAGCCGCGAGCACCGGCAGGGCGAGATCGGATACATGTTCCACCCCGCCCACCACGGCAAGGGCTACGCCACCGAGGCCGCCAGGCAGATGCTCAGGCTCGGCTTCGACGGCCTGGAGCTGCATCGCATCACGGCCCGCGCCGACGGCCGCAACGCCGCCTCCGCCCGGGTGATGGAGCGGCTCGGGATGCGCAAGGAGGCGCACCTGATCGAGAACGAGATGGTCAAGGGCGAGTGGACCGACGAGATCGTCTACGCGATGCTGCGCCGCGAATGGGACGAACTCCCGTAGACACGGCACTCCTGACGGCGGCAATCCCGGGAAGTGTCGGTCCGCGTCTCTATGGTCGTGGACGTGGAACAGGGCACTCTAGATGATCTCGGGACTCCGCTCTCCGGCGTGACGTTCGTCGTCTTCGACCTGGAGACCACCGGCGTGACGACGTCCGAGCACGGCATCACCGAGATCGGCGCGGTCAAGGTGCGCGCCGGCGAGGTGCTCGGCGAGTTCGCCACCCTGGTGGATCCTGGCGGCCCGATCCCGCCGTTCATCTCGGTGCTGACCGGGATCACCGACGCGATGGTGATGGCCGCGCCCCGGATGACGGAGGTGCTGCCGAGCTTCCTGGAGTTCATCCGCGGCTGCACGCTGGTCGCCCACAACGCCCCCTTCGACATGGGCTTCATCAAGGCGGCCTGCGCCGGTCAGGGCTATCCGCCGCCGGTCAACCCGGTGGTCGACACCGCCGACCTGGCCCGCAGGGTGCTCAACCGCGACGAGACGCCCAACTGCAAGCTCGGCACCCTGGCCCGCTTCTTCCGCAGCGGCACCGAGCCGTGCCACCGGGCGCTGGCCGACGCCCGCGCCACCGTCGACGTGCTGCACGGCCTGATCGGCCGGGTCGGCTCGCTGGGCGTGCACACCCTGGAGGACCTGCGCGGCTTCGTCCGCATGCCGACCCCGGAGCAGCAGCGCAAACGCCACCTGTCCGAGGGTGTGCCCGCCAATCCCGGGGTCTACATCTTCGAGGACGCGCGCGGCGAGGCCCTCTACGTCGGCAAGAGCTCCAACCTGCGCAACCGGGTCCGCAGCTACTTCACCGCCAGCGAGACCCGCCCGCGCGTGCGCGAGATGATCGGCATCGCCGAACGGGTCCGCACCATCGTCTGCGCGACCGCGCTGGAAGCCGAGATCCGCGAACTCCGCCTGATCGGGGCCACCAAACCCCGCTACAACCGGCGATCCCGCTTCCCCGAACGCGTCGTCTGGCTGAAACTGACCAACGAGCCGTTCCCCCGCCTGAGCATCGTCCGCGAGCTCAAGGACGACGGCGGCACCTACCTGGGCCCGTTCGGCAGCAGCCGCACCGCCGACGAGGCCCGCACCGCCATCCACGAGGCGCTGCCGCTCCGGCAGTGCGCGGAACGATTATCGCCGAACGTCTTCCGCAGCGCCTGCACCCTGGCCGACCTGGGCAAATGCGGCGCCCCCTGCGACGGCCGCCAGAGCCGGGCGGCCTACGGCGTGCACGTCGCCCAGGCCCGCCACGCGATGGAACAGGACGCCGGCCTGGTCTTCTCCGCCGTGGAGGCCAGAATGGACCGCCTCTCCGCCGAACAGCGCTACGAGGAGGCCGCCGTCGACCGCGACCGCCTCGCGGCCTACGTCCGGACGGCGGCCCGGATGCAGCGCCTGCTCTCGCTCACCCGGATCGAGCAGATGGTGGCCGCCAGCCCCGCCTTCAACGGCGACTGGGACATCCACGTCATCCGGCACGGCCGCCTGACCGCCGCCGGCGTGATGCCCCGCGGCGCCCACCCGGTGCCGTATGTGGAGGCCCTGGTCGCCACCGCGGAGACGGTGATCCCCGGCCCTGGCCCGACCCCGGCCGCCAGCGCCGAGGAGACCGAGACCATCCTGCGCTGGCTGGACACCCCCGGCGTCCGCCTGGTCCGCGTCGAGGGCGGCACCTGGAGCCTGCCCGCGTACGGGGCCGGGCGGCTGAAGAAGCGGATCGACCGGGCCTACGAGAGCCTGCGCGCCCGCCAGCCGAGAGAGGGCAGGCCGCTGCGCTAAGTTGAGGATCACCCGCAATCCCGCAGGAGGAGAGTTCGATGGTCACCGCGATCGTGCACATCAACGCCGATGTCGATCGGATCCCCGAGGTCGCCCAGAGCATCGCCGAACTCGACGGCGTCAGCGAAGTCTACTCGATCACCGGCGAGTTCGACCTGCTGGCCATGGTCCGGGTGAGCGACTACGAGCAGATCGCCGAGGTCGTGCCCGGCCGCCTCAACAAGGTGCCCGGCGTGCTGCACACCGAGACCCACATCGCCTTCCGCGCCTACTCCCGCCACGACCTGGACGCGGCCTTCTCCATCGGTCTCAGCGATTCGGACTGATCGCCGGTTTCCGGCTGATCAGCAGCCGCACCCGCACCTCGAAACCGCCGGCGACCGGCCGCGCCGCCACCGAACCCCCGAACAGGGCGGCTCGCTCCCAGATCCCGAGCAGCCGCTCCCGGGGCAGCCCGTCGTCCCGCACGCCGACCTCCAGCACCCCGCCCAGCCACCGCAGCTCGACCGTGGCCACCGTCGCGTTCCCGTACAGCACCGCGTTGCGCAGCGTCTCCTCCACGATCCGGTACACCGACAGTTCGAGCACCGGGCCGCCGGCCCGGACGCCGTCCTCCCGCAGGGTCACCGCGAGCCCGCCGGCCCGGTAGCCGTCGACCAGCGCGGGCAGGTCCGCCAGCCTCGGCTGCGGTCCCCTGCTCACCCCGTCCACCCGGAGCAGCCCGAGCATCCGCTGCAGGTCGCTGAGGACCTGCCGGCCCGACTCCTCGGCCGCCCGCAGCGTCTCCCTGGCCCGCTCGGGGTCCCGGTCCATGATGACCCGCCCGGCGCCCACCCCCAGCGTCATCACGCTCAGGTCGTGGGCCACCACGTCGTGCAGCTCGCAGGCGATCCGCAGCCGCTCCCTGGCCAGCGCGTCCGTCGAATCCACCAGCCAGCGACGAACGGCCCGCGACGCGAGCCGGGACACAAGAAGACGCATCATGCGGGCAACCTAAATCGGCCGTCCCGCTGATTTCGTCCGCTCGCAGAGGGACCGGTCATCCCCCTGCGGACTGACGGGCGGCTACTTGGTGGCCCGGCTGATCTCGATCCAGCGGTCCAGGGTGGCGGCGCCCGCGCCGGAGTCCACGGCCTGGGCGGCGCGGGCGTAGTTGGCCCTGAGCTGGTCGGCGAGGCCGTCGGCGGCGGGGCCTTCCAGGGCGGTCAGCGCGGCGGCGGCGTTGAGCAGGGCCGCGTCCCTGATCGGGCCGGTCTTGCCGCGGAGCAGGTCGTGCACGGCGCCCGCGTTGAACTCGGGGTCGCCGCCGCGCAGGTCGCCCGGCTGGGAGCGGGGGATGCCGATGTCCAGCGGGTCGAAGGTGGTCCTGGTGGCCACGCCGTCCCGCACGACGTACACCGTGGAGGGGGCGGCGGTGGAGAGTTCGTCGAGGCCGTCGTCGCCGCGGAAGACCAGGGCAGAGACGCCGCGCTCGGCGAAGACGCCGGCCACGACCGGGAGCATCCGGGCGTCGAAGACGCCGATCGCCTGGGCGGCCGGCTGGGCCGGGTTGGTGAGCGGGCCCAGGAAGTTGAAGACGGTGGGGACGCCGATCTCCTTGCGCGGCGGGCCCGCGAAACGGAACGACGGGTGGTAGACGGGCGCGAAGAAGAACGCGATCCCGGCCTCGGCCATCACCCTGGCCGTCGCCTCGGCGGAGGCGTCGATCACCACGCCGAGCTGTTCGAGCACGTCGGCGGCCCCGCACAGGGAGGACGCCGCCCGGTTCCCGTGCTTGGTCACCCGCGCGCCCGCCGCGGCGGCCACGATCGCCGCCATCGTCGAGACGTTGACGGTGTGCGCGCGGTCCCCGCCGGTGCCGACCACGTCGACGGTTGGGCCCTCGACGGTGACCCGGGTGGCGCGGGCCAGCATGGTCCGGGCCAGCCCGGACACCTCCGCGACCGTCTCCCCCTTGGCCCGCAGCGCGACCACGAAGGCCGCGATCTGCGCCGGGGTCGCCGCGCCGGACATGATCTCGCCCATCGCCCACGCGGTCTCATCGGCGGTCAGGTGCTCGCCGGAGAGCAACGCGGTGAGAAGCGACGGCCAGGTGGTGCGAGCGTCCATGACGTTCCTTGGCTAGCGAAGCGGAGACGGACTGATCAGGAGACCGGCAGGCGGCGGCGGAGCAGATCCGCCACGGTCTCTGCGACCGTCATGGGGTCCAGCGGCTGGGACACGACCGCGTCGGCGCGCGACCAGTTGGCCAGCCAGCGGTCGTCCCGGCGGGCGATGATCAGCAGGATCGGCGGGCAGTTGTGCACCTCGTCCTTGGCCTGCCTGGCGATCCCCATGCCGCCGGCCGGCGCGGCCTCGCCGTCGAGGACGGCCAGGTCGACGTCGCCCGCGTCCAGGTAGCGCTGCACCGCCGGCTGGGTGGCGCACTCCACGATCTCCACCTCGGGGATGTCGGCCGCGGGCCGCCGCCCGATCGCCAGCCGCACCTTCTCCCGGGTGCTCGCGTCATCGCTGTAGACGAGAACCTTCACGTCGCACACTCCCTAACCGCCTGTGGTCAAGCCGATGGTATCGGCCCCGCCCGGCCCCCCGCGCGCGACCGTACCCGGCAACACCGCCCCCCGGAGAGGCGACCGGGCAGGTTAGCCGCAATAATGCTGGGCGTGGCGACAGCATCCGCAATTACAACGACGACGACACCGCACTCGTCCCGCCGGCCGAACCTGGTCGCGGTGGGGACGATCGTCTGGTTGTCCTCTGAGCTCATGTTCTTCGCGGCGCTGTTCGCGATGTACTTCACCATCCGATCGGTCAGCCTCGACCAGGGACTGCCCTGGCCGAACGCCGACCTGAACATCCCGTTCGCGACGGCAAACACCATCATTCTGGTTTTGTCCAGTGTGACCTGCCAGTTCGGCGTCTGGGCCGCGGAGAAGGGCCAGGTCAAGAAGCTCCGGTTCTGGTACATCGTCAGCTTCCTCATGGGCGCCGTCTTCGTCGGCGGACAGCTGTACGAGTACAACGCACTGGTGCACGAGGGCACGACGCTCTCCTCCGACGCCTACGGCTCGGTGTTCTACCTGACCACGGGCTTCCACGGGCTGCACGTCACGGGTGGACTGATCGCGTTCCTGTTCATGCTGGGACGCACGTACGCCGCGAAGCGCTTCACGCATGAGCAGGCCACCAGCGCCATCGTCGTGTCCTACTACTGGCACTTCGTCGATGTCGTCTGGATCGGCCTTTTCGCGACCATCTACATCATCAAATGATCGGAACGGGGATATCGGTGAACTCGATCACCGCGCGACGGCGGCATCCCCTCGCGCGTCTCGCCGTCGTGGCGCTCGCGCTGGGCCTCCTCGGCGGAGGATACGCCCTGTTCGCGCCGAGCAACTCAGCGGACGCGGCGATCGCGTCCGGCAAGGCCGATGACGTGGCCGAGGGCAAGAGCCTGTTCGTCGCCCACTGTTCGAGCTGTCACGGCATGAACGCCGAGGGCACCCCCATGGGTCCGCCCTTGGTGGGCGTCGGCGCGGCGGCGGTAGACTTCCAGGTGAGCAGTGGGCGCATGCCGGCCGCCAACCCGGGTCCGCAGATGCAGCGGAAGCCGCTCGGGGAGTGGGTGACGCCGGAGGCGATCAACCAGCTGTCCGCCTACATCATGTCCCTCGGGGGCGGCCCGCAGCGGCCGTCGGCCGAGATGGTGGACCCGGCCAAGGGAGACGCGGCCAAGGGTGGCGAGCTGTTCCGCGCCAACTGCATCCAGTGCCACAACTTCGTCGGCGCCGGCGGCGCGCTCACCTACGGCAAGTACGCGCCGAACCTGAACGAGTCCACGCCCGAGCAGATCTACGAGGCGATGGTCACCGGCCCGCAGGCGATGCCGGTCTTCAACGACTCGACGATCACGCCCGAGGACAAGCGGAACATGATCGCTTACATCGTGCAGATGCGTGAGTTGAAGGACCCGGGAGGGTTCGGCCTCGGCCGGATCGGCCCGGTGACCGAAGGCCTCGTCGTCTGGATCGCCGGTCTCAGCTTCATGTCTCTGACCGCCATCTGGATCACCGCGAAGAAGCGTAAGAAATGACCAACGAGCAATCGAGCCACGAAGAGGACGCGCGCGTGCCCAGGCGCGTCATCGGCACCCCCGCCGCGGGCACCGCGGTGCTCGGCGACTCGCCGCCGCCGGCTCCCGCCGAGGACCCGGCCGTCGTCTATCCGGACCCGATCGCGGCCAGGAAGGCCGAGCGCCTCGTCGCCCTGCTCTTCCTGGTCACCTTCCTGTCCGGCGTCGCGTTCATCGCGTCGTACGTGATCTTCCAGGTCGGCACGGTGAACAGCACCGCGGCCTCCAACCTGGCGCTGGGCGGCAGCCTCACGCTGGCCCTGCTCTCGCTGGCCTCCGGCATCGTGCTCTGGGTCCGCCGGATCATGCCGAAGTACACGCTGGTCCAGGAGCGCCACCCGATGGCCTCCGGCTCCGACACCCGGGAGTACGTGGCCGACACCTTCGTGGCGGGCGCCAACGAGAGCGGCTTCGTCCGGCACAAGCTGCTCCGCCGCACGCTGCTGCTGGCCGCCGCGCCGCTGGGCCTGGCCCCGCTGGTGCTGCTGAAGGACCTGGGCCCGCTGCCCGGCACCTCGCTGCGGCACACGGTCTGGAAGAAGGGCCTCCGCCTGGTCGTGGAGGGCACCGGCGCCCCGATCAGGGCCGCCGACTTCAACTCCCCCGGCGGCATCCTCTCGGTGGTGCCGCAGGGCTACGAGCACGACCTGAACGCGCTCGCCAAGGCCACCCTGATCCTGATCAAGTTCCGCCCCGACCAGTTCAAGGCGGGCACGATCAAGAACTGGACCCACGACGGCATCGTGGCCTACTCCAAGATCTGCACGCACGTGGGCTGCCCCGCCGCCCTGTACGAGCAGACGACCCACCACATTCTCTGCCCCTGCCACCAGTCGACGTTCGACGCGACCGACGGCGCGCGGGTCATCTTCGGCCCGGCCGCCCGGCCGCTGCCGCAGCTGCCCATCGGCGTGGACGGCGAGGGCTACCTCGTCGCCCAGGCCGACTTCGACGTGCCGGTCGGGCCGAGCTTCTGGGAACGCGGCGACGCCGAGGCGGACGCCAGGGAAGCCAGGGAGAAGGCATCATGACCACAACCCTGAACAACGCCACCCTGAACAACGCCACCCTGAACGGCGCGGCCCTGAAGGAGACGCCCAAGCCGATCGCCGGCACGGCCTCCTACCTGGACGACCGGCTGGGCGCGGGCAGCTTCCTCAAGCGGAACCTCCGCAAGGTCTTCCCGGACCACTGGTCGTTCCTGCTCGGCGAGATCGCGCTGTACTCGTTCATCATCCTGCTGCTCACCGGCACGTTCCTGACGTTCTGGTTCAAGCCGGGGATGGGTCACGTCGTGTACGACGGCCCGTACCAGCAGCTGCGCGGGGTCACGATGTCGGAGGCGTACGCCTCGACGCTGAAGATCAGCTTCGAGGTCCGGGGTGGTCTGCTGATGCGGCAGATGCACCACTGGGCGGCGCTGCTGTTCGTGGCCGGCATGATGGTGCACATGCTCCGGGTGTTCTTCACCGGCGCGTACCGCAAGCCGCGCGAGCTGAACTGGATCATCGGTGTCCTGCTGCTGACGCTGGCGCTGGCCGAGGGCCTGACCGGCTACTCCCTCCCCGACGACCTGCTCTCCGGAGCCGGTCTGCGGATCACCGAAGGTGTCGCGATCTCGTTGCCGCTGATCGGGACGTACCTGACGTTCTTCCTGTTCGGCGGGGAGTATCCGGGTGAGGATGTGATCGCGCGCTTCTACTCGCTGCACATCCTGCTGATCCCGGGCATCCTGCTGGCGCTGATCTCGGCGCACATGATCCTGATGTGGGTGCAGAAGCACACCCAGATGCCGGGGACCGGGCGGAGCAACACCAACGTGGTGGGGGCGCCGTTCTACCCGGCCTTCATGCTGAAGGCGGGGGCGTACTTCCTGTTCACGTTCACGGCCATCGCGGGGCTGGGGACGTTCGCGCAGATCAACCCGATCTGGTTGTTCGGTCCATACACGCCGTCGGATATCTCGGCGGGGTCGCAACCGGACTTCTATATGGGCTTCCTGGAGGGCGCGCTGCGAATAATGCCCGCCTGGGAGATCAACTTCCTCGGGTACACACTGCCGCTGAGCGTGCTGATACCGGCCCTGGTGCCGATGGGCATCGTGATGACGGGGCTGGCGCTCTATCCGTTCCTCGAGCAGTGGGTCACCGGGGACCGGCGGGAGCACCACATCGCCGACCGTCCCCGCAATAACCCGCACCGCACCTCGATCGGCATCTCGGCGGTCACGTTCTACGGCATCCTGTGGCTGCTGGGCGCGAACGACGAGATCTCGGCGTTCTTCCACATCGACCTGTACCACACGACGATCTTCGGTCGCTTCGCCATCATCCTGGGTCCGGCGCTGGCGTACGCCATCACCTACCGGATCTGCATGGGGCTGCAGCGCAAGGACGCGGACGTCATGTCGCACGGCGTGGAGTCGGGTGTGATCAAGCGGATGCCGAACGGGCAGTACATCGAGGTGCACGTGCCCCCGGCCGAGGACATCGCCGACCACCTGCGGGGCAAGGCGCTGATCCCGATCGTGCCCGGCGAGGCGGACAGCGAGGGCATCCCGCCGAAGGGCGCCCGTTCGATCCTGGGCAAGGCGCGGGCCATGATGAGCAAGAAGTACGGCACCGAGCACATCCCGCTCGAAGAGGACGGTCACGGCCACGGCCACGCCGCCCTCGGCCCGGGTGAGGGTGACCACAAGGAAGTGCACTAGCCAGACGCCGAAAAGGCCCGGAGCTTCACGCTCCGGGCCTTTTCACATGCTGTCGGTCTCCGCTTCGCGCAGCCTGCTCCACTTCAGCCAGTCGGGCCAGGACTGCTGCCAGTGCCCCCAGCCGTTCAGCGGCTCCAGCATCCGCGGGCTGCCGGTGACGATGATCGGGTCGCCGATCAGGGTGTTGTCGATGAACCATTTGGCGTTGGCCGGGCTGATGTTCACGCAGCCGTGGCTGACGTTGGAGTTGCCCTGCGAGCCGACCGACCAGGGCGCGGAGTGCACGTACTCCCCGCTGTTGGAGATGCGGACGGTGTTGTAGACGGTCTGCGAGTAGTAGCCGGGGCTGCCGGGGCCGGCGTCGGGTGAGGTCATCACGGTGACGGGCTCGCGGGACATAGCCAGGTGCACGCCGCTGGTGGTGTGATATTTCATCACTCCGCCCTTGCCGGCGCTGATCGGGACGCTGCGGATCAGCTTGCCGTCCCGCTTGATCTTCATCATGTGGGTCACCACGCTGGCCGTGCTGATCTGGGAGCGCCCGATCTTGAAGTCGCGGACGAAGTCCTTCATGCCGTACATGCCGTCGGCGCCGCGCACGCCGGAGAGGCGGGCGGTGAAGCGGACGCTGGTGCGCGGCGGCCAGAAGGTCTTCGGCCGGTAGGCGATGGTCTTGTTGTCGAACCAGTGCCAGGCGCCCTCGACCGGCCGCGACGCCTGCACGAACAGGTTGCGCTCCACCGAGACGCGGTCGGTGATCTCCTTGTCGAAGCTGACCATGATGGGCATGCCGACCCCCACCGTCAGACCGGAGATGTCCTTGTTGGGGACGATCTGGTCGATGCTGAAGGTGCTCTTCGGCTTGAGCGTGGTGAACGTGCTGCGGGCCGATCCCGACGCGGTCGTCGCGGTCACGCTGTACTCGGTGTCGGCCAGCATGGGCCGTACGCTGCGCCAGCGGGTCCTGTCGGCGCTGAACACCCCCGGCACGGCCACTCCCTTGGCCGTCACCGTGACGGCCGTCAGAGCGCCGTTGGCGGAGCCGATCCTGATCGGGACCCCCGGGGTCAGATCCCTGGCCCCGTTCACCGGAGAGATGTACGGGACCACCGCCGCGACCTTTTTGGCACCGTTCTCCCCCGCGGACGCGGCCGCGCACCCCGTCGCCATCACCAGGGCAAGCGCCCCAGCACCAGTAGCTCGCACGTGCGTACTCCCCCCTGCGGCATTTGAACGCTTTCATAGCGTTATTACCCAGTTGCGGAGAGTTCGTCCCGTGGGCGGGTAAAAGAAAAGTCCCGGCGTACCTATCGGCACGCCGGGACTCCTTGAAACCCTGGTAAAGGACCCCAGTTCAGGATCAGTGCAAGATCAGTGCGAGAAGTTCCCCCGGTAGTACTGGAAGACGAATCCGATCGTGCTCATGATGATCGCGAACATGCCGATCATGAAGAGCCACCAGCCGATGACGAAGCCGAAGAAGGCCAGCGCCGCGGACAGAGTGACGAACAGCGGCCACCAGCTGTGCGGGCTGAAGAAGCCCAGCTCCCCGGCGCCGTCGCTGATCTCGGCTTCCTTGTCGTCCTCGGGCTGGTCGCCGATCCGGCGGGCCGTGAAGAGCAGGTAGTAGCCGATCATGAAGGCGAGCCCGACCGAGATCGCCATCGCGGTGGTGCCGGTCACTTCCTTGGACCAGAACCAGTAGACCAGGTCCGCCGCGGCGAAGAAGACACCGCAGAGGATGAACATCCACCCCTGGACCTTCATACTTTCTCCTCGATGGCCGGCTTGGCCGGCAGATGGGGATACTTGGCGTCGAACGCCGGGCGCTCGGACCTGATCCTGGGCAGCTCATGGAAGTTGTGCCGCGGCGGCGGGCACGAGGTGGCCCACTCCAGCGAGCCCGCGTAGCCCCACGGGTCGTCGACGAGCACCTTGGGCGCGTGCCGGTGGGTGTGCCAGACGTTGTACAGGAACGGCAGCGTGGAGGCGCCGAGCAGGAACGCGCCCACCGAGGAGACCATGTTCAGGTCGGTGAACCCGTCCACGGCCGAGTAGTTCGCGTACCGCCGGGGCATGCCCACGACGCCTAGCCAGTGCTGCACCAGGAAGGTCAGGTGGAAGCCGATGAACAGCGTCCAGAAGTGCCACTTGCCGAGCTTGTCGTTGAGCATCTTGCCGGTGAACTTGGGCCACCAGAAGTAGAAGCCCGCGAACATCGCGAACACCACCGTGCCGAACACCACGTAGTGGAAGTGCGCCACCACGAAGTAGGAGTCACTGATCTGGAAGTCCAGCGGCGGCGAGGCCAGGATGACGCCGGTCAGGCCGCCCAGCAGGAAGGTGATGAGGAAGCCCACCGCGAACAGCATCGGTGTCTCGAAGGAGAGATGGCCTCGCCACATCGTGCCGATCCAGTTGAAGAACTTCACCCCGGTCGGCACCGCGATCAGGAACGTCATGAACGAGAAGAACGGCAGCAGGACCTGCCCGGTGACGAACATGTGGTGCGCCCACACCGTCACCGACAGACCGGCGATGGCGATGGTCGCGCCGACCAGGCCGATGTAGCCGAAGATCGGCTTGCGGCTGAAGACCGGCAGCACCTCGGTGATGATGCCGAAGAACGGCAGCGCGATGATGTAGACCTCGGGATGCCCGAAGAACCAGAACAGGTGCTGCCAGAGCATCGCCCCGCCGGTGGCGGAGTCGAACACGTGCGCCCCGAGTTTTCGGTCCGCCTCCAGCACCAGCAGCGCCGCCGCCAGCACCGGGAAGGCCAGCAGCACCAGGATGCTGGTGAGCAGGATGTTCCAGGTGAAGATCGGCATCCGGAACATGGTCATGCCCGGCGCGCGCATCGTGATGATCGTGGTGATGAAGTTGACCGCGCCCAGGATCGTGCCCAGGCCGGACAGGGCCAGACCCATGATCCACAGGTCGGCGCCGAGCCCCGGCGAGGTGACCGCGTTGGACAGCGGCGAGTAGGCGGTCCAGCCGAAGGAGGCCGCGCCGCCCGGGGTGAAGAATCCGCCGACCGCGATGGTGCTGCCGAACAGGTAGAGCCAGTAGCTGACCATGTTCAGCCGCGGGAACGCCACGTCGGGCGCGCCGATCTGGAGCGGCATCAGCTCGTTGGCGAAGCCGGCGAACAGCGGGGTCGCGAACATCAGCAGCATGATCGTGCCGTGCATCGTGAACAGCTGGTTGAACTGCTCGTTGGAGACGAACTCCATGCCCGGCTGGGCCAGCTCGGCCCGCATCACCAGCGCCATCACGCCGCCGATGAGGAAGAACACGAACGACGTGATCAGGTAGAGGTGCCCGATCACCTTGTGGTCCGTGGTGGACAGCCAGCTCGCGATGAGCCGGCCCTTGCGGTACGGCCGCGCGGGCAGCGCGGCCGGCTCCGAAATGGCGGTCACTGGGCGCCCCCCGCCTGACTAGCGACGTACTGATCGAATTCGGCCTGCGGGACGAGCTTCACCGAGAACAGCATCTTGCTGTGGTCGACGCCGCAGAGTTCCGCGCAGCGGCCGAAGAACGTGCCGGTGTTGTTGAGCGTGTCGATCTCGAACTTGTTGTGGAAGCCGGGCATCACGTCCTGCTTGAACAGGAAGGCCGGCACCCAGAACGAGTGGATGACGTCCGGCGAGTTGAGCAGGAACTCCACCTTGGTCCCGGTCGGCAGCACCAGCTGCGGGCCCTGCGGGTTCTCCAGGCTCTGCTTGGCCAGGTCGACCGGAACCCCGGCGACGACGACCGTCTTGCCCTGGTATTCGGTGGTGAAGCGCCAGCTCCACTGGAAACCCTCGACCTTGACCTTCACCGGCGCCGTCCCGGAGACCTTCATGATCTCGGTCTCGTCCCGCGCGGTGAAGTAGAAGAACACGGCCACCATGACCAGCGGCACGAGTGTGTAGAGCATCTCGATCGGCAGGTTGTACCGCACCTGCGGCGGCAGTTCCTGATCGGAGTGCTTCCGCTTCCGATGGAAGATCACGGACCAGATGATCAGACCGAAGACGACGACGAAGGTCGCGAGCGCGGCGATCCAGGAGCCCAGCCACAGGTCCAGCATCGTGTTGCCCTGGTGGGTCTGCGGCTCGGGCATGGCCCCGCGGGACCATTCTTCGGCACTACACGCCGACGCGGACGCCACCAGCAACGCCACCACGGCGAGGCTGGGCAACCGGCGGCGGGCCAACGGTCGCCGTGTCGTACGGCGGGTCGGACTCACGGATCGCCTACCCCACAGATGAAGCCCAAAGGACTCTTCCCCTGGGCGTTTCTCAGATTCCACTACAAACGGGAGATCTTCTCGCCCGCTTTACTTGATTCACTTCAATGCTGGGGGACACATTAGCGCGGACTGGCACTGCCCCTCTGAGCAGCCCCCGTTAATGTCCTCACTGTGGCGTACCTCGACGCGGCTTCCACAGAACCGCTGCATCCCGCGGCCCGCGAGGCCCTCATGGCGGCGCTGGACGTCGGCTGGGCCGACCCCGCCCGCCTGTACGGCTCGGCCCGCCGGGCCCGGCTTCTGCTCGACCAGGCCAGGGCCGAGGTGGCCGAGATCCTGGGCGCCCGGCCCGACGAGCTCTCCTTCACCCCCTCCGGCACCCAGGCCGTGCACCTGGGCGTGCTCGGCGCGCTGGCCGGCCGCAAACGCGCCGGGCGGCACCTGGTCGCGAGCGCGGTCGAGCACTCCAGCGTGCTGCACGCGGCCGGGGTGCACGAGCGCGACGGCGGCACGGTCGAGACGGTCGGCGTCGAACGCACCGGCCGGGTCTCCCCCGCCGACTTCGCCGCCGCCGTGGCCCAGCCCGGTACGGCTGTCGCCTGCCTGCAGACCGCCAACCACG
Organism: Acrocarpospora corrugata; assembly: GCF_009687845.1. Classification (GTDB taxonomy): domain Bacteria; phylum Actinomycetota; class Actinomycetes; order Streptosporangiales; family Streptosporangiaceae; genus Acrocarpospora; species Acrocarpospora corrugata. Next base: position 12,693 of record NZ_BLAD01000038.1, on the reverse strand, counting down.
AGGTCGGCACCCTGCAGCCGATCGCCGAGGCGGCCGAGGCCTGCCGGGCGGCGGGGGTGCCGCTGTTCGTGGACGCCGCCCAGTCGGCCGGCCGGCTGCCGATCCCGCCGGGATGGTCGATCCTGGCCGCCAGCGCGCACAAATGGGGCGGCCCGGCGGGCGTGGGGGTGCTGGCGATCCGGAAGGGGGTGCGGTGGCGCTCGCCGTACCCCGAGGACGAGCGGGAGAGCCGCCGGGTGCCCGGCTTCGAGAACGTGCCCGCGGTGGTGGCCGCCGCGGCGGCCCTGCGTGCCCGCGTCGCCGAGGCGGCGACCGAGTCGGCCCGGCTGTCCGCGCTGATCGAGCGGATCCGCCACGAGGTGCCCCGGCTGGTGCCGGATGTCGAGGTGATCGGCGACCCGGTAGAACGCCTTCCCCACCTGGTGACATTTTCCTGCCTCTATGTAGAAGGTGAGGCACTCCTTACCGAGCTGGACAAGGCGGGTTTCGCGGTGTCGTCAGGGAGTTCCTGCACGGCGAGTACGCTTCGACCGTCACATGTGCTGGAGGCGATGGGTGTGCTTACACACGGGAACGTCCGGGTATCGCTGCCCCGTGGCGTTTCCGCGGAGGATGTGGACAGGTTCCTCACCGTTCTCCCGGATATCGTGCGCCGCATTCGTCAGAGCCTGGGAGTGCACTAGATGTTCGGGGACAACATCATCCGGGGGATCCAGTGATGTGGCGCCGCAAGCCCGCCAGGGAGACCCCGCAGGAGGCCGCGGCCACCGCGGCCCGGCCCGCCGCTCCCCCGGCCACCGCCCTCACCATCGACGCCATGGGCCGCAAGTGCCCCATCCCCATCATCATGCTGGCCGACCAGATCAACGCGGTCGGACTGGGCGCGGTCGTCGCGGTCCTGGCCGACGACCCGGCGGCCTTCACCGACATCCCCGCCTGGTGCCGCCTCAAGTCGCACGAGCACGTGGCCAGTTACGAGCTCCCGCAGGGCGGCTGGTCCATCCACGTACGGCGTAACTACTGATTTCTCCGGTTAACCGCCGCTGACGGGGTACGTAGCGTTAGAAGCGGACAAAAGGGGGGAAATCGACATGACTACGGCACGGGACATCATGCACTTCGGGGTGGAGTGCGTGAGCGAGAACGAGACCATCGACGTCGCCGCCAAGATGATGCGCGAGCTGGACGTCGGGTCACTGCCGGTGTGCGGGAGCGACGACCGGCTCAAGGGGATCATCACCGACCGGGACATCGTGCTGCGCTGCGTCGCCGCCGGCCACGACCCGGCCAGGGTCCGTTGCGGCGACCTGACCGACGGCACGCTCGTCTGGGTGAACTGCGACGCGGACGTCGACGACGCGCTGATGGCCATGCGGGAGAACCAGATCCGGCGGCTGCCGGTGATGGAGGACCACCGGCTGGTCGGCATGATCAGCGAAGCCGACCTGGCCGCGCACCTGCCGGACGAGAAGCTGGCCATGACGGTCGGCCAGATCTACGCGCAGAACTGACACCGCGGAGCGGGCCACGGACCGGTGGCCCGCTCGGGCGGATCCCTACGGGTGGTGGCAGCGCAGGTGCCCGGCGACCTCGGCGGCGGCGTCCTTGCCGTACGCGCCGGAGAATCGGTCGAGGAAGTCCTGCTGGCCCAGCTCGTACTCCTGGCAGCCGACGCGCTCCAGGACGTGGGTGGCGGTGAGGTTGCCGACCTGGCCGCAGCGCTCCAGTGAGAGGCCCCAGGCCAGGGCGGACAGGAAACCGGCCCGGAACGCGTCGCCGACGCCGGTCGGGTCGGCCTTGCCCAGCTCGGGGGCGGGCGAGATGTGCAGCGAGGGCTCGCCGGCGCGGTCGATCCTGGCGCCCTTCGGGCCGAGCGTGGTGATCCGGACGCCGACCTTGGCCAGCACCTCCTCGTCGGACCAGCCGGTCTTCTGCTCGATCATGCCCTTTTCGTAGTCGTTGCTGAACAGATACGCCGCGCCCTCGATGAGCTGGCGGATCTGGTCGCCGGGCATCCGGGCCAGCTGCTGGGACGGGTCGGCCGCGAACGGGATGCCGCGGGTGCGGGCCTCTTCGGTGTGCCTGAGCATCGCGTCGGGGTCGTTCGGGCTGACCAGGACCAGGTCCAGGCCGCCCAGCCGGTCGGTGATCGGGCCAAGCTCGATCTCGCGGGCCTCGGCCATCGCGCCGGTGTAGAAGGACGCGATCTGGTTGTGCTCCTCGTCGGTGGTGCACAGGAAGCGCGCGGTGTGCCGCAGCTCGGAGACGCGCACCGAGGCGCAGTCCACGCCGTGGCGCTCCAGCCAGGAGCGGTAGTCGGCGAAGTCGGCTCCGACCGCGCCGACCAGGACCGGGGACAGACCCAGGCAGCCCATGCCGAACGCGATGTTGGCCGCGCAGCCGCCCCGGCGGATCTGCAGGTCGTCGACCAGGAAGGACAGCGAGACGCGGTCCAGCTGCTCGGCGATGAGCTGGTCCCCGAACCGGCCGGGGAAGGTCATCAGTTGGTCGGTGGCGATGGAGCCGGTGACGGCGATGCGCACGGGGTCATTCTCCTCGTTGTCAGCAGCGCTTCAAACGCCCGCCGGATCGCGAGCCACGCAAGAATACGCGACTTCACGCCGACGGCGAACCGCCCCTGAAGGAAATGCCTCCACCCTGTACGGCACACGCCGCACAGGGTGACGAGACTCGCCCCGTTGGTTTCCCCGTTAGTTGAACGAGTCGCCGCAGGCGCAGGAGCCGGTGGCGTTCGGGTTGTCGATCGTGAAGCCCTGCTTCTCGATCGTGTCCACGAAGTCCACCGTGGCGCCGATCAGGTAGGGCGCGCTCATCCGGTCGGTGACGACGCCGACGCCGTCAAAGTCGGACACGACGTCCCCGTCCATCGAGCGGTCGTCGAAGTAGAGCTGGTAGCGGAGACCGGAACAGCCGCCCGGCTGCACGGCCACGCGCAGCTGCAGCCCTTCCTCGCCCTGCTGGTCCAGCAGGCTCTTGACCTTCGCGGCGGCCGCGTCAGTCAGCAAAAGCCCCTGTCGCGTGGTGGTTTCGCTGCTCTCAACCGTCATGTGGTGACTCCCACCGTCTGGGTCGGCCGCCCTTCGGGGAGCGGTCGCTTGATGTCGTCGTACTCAGACGCTACCAACACCTGCGCCATGCGCCACATTCCCCCTGGCGCTACCCCCGGGAATAACAGGGCAGATCCGTATGTAATTATTAGTCGTCAGTTCGACGATAAGTCCCCGAAGGGGGTGTGGTCAGTGACGACCACGAGTCTTCCGCTCTTCGTGCTCGGCCAGGGCACCGATCCGCACAGCGAACGCGGCGTGGACTGTCCCGGTGAGCTGCCGCCGTCCTCCGACCCGACGCTGGTGGCGCGGGCCAGGGCGGCCAAGGAGCGACTCGGCGACAAACTGTTCGTGCTGGGGCACCACTACCAGCGGGACGAGGTGATCCAATTCGCGGACGTGACCGGCGACTCGTTCAAGCTGGCCCGCGAGGCGGCGGCCCGGCCGGACGCGGAGTACATCGTGTTCTGCGGGGTGCACTTCATGGCCGAGTCGGCCGACATCCTCACCGGGGACGCGCAGCGGGTCGTGCTGCCCGATCTGGCGGCCGGGTGCTCGATGGCGGACATGGCGACCTTCAACCAGGTCGAGGAGTGCTGGGAGGCGCTGGAGGACGCCGGCATCGCCGACCAGGTGGTGCCGATCACGTACATGAACTCCAGCGCGGACATCAAGGCCTTCTGCGGGCGGCACGGGGGCGCGGTATGCACCTCCTCGAACGCGCGCCGGGCGCTGGAGTGGGCCTTCGAGCAGGGCCGCCAGGTGCTGTTCCTGCCCGACCAGCATCTCGGGCGCAACACCGCCGTGCTGGAGATGGGCTTCGGCCTGGACGACTGCGTCCTCTACAACCCGCACCGGCCGAACGGCGGCCTCACCGGGAGCGCGCTGCGGGACGCCAAGATGATCCTCTGGAAGGGCCACTGCTCGGTGCACGGCCGCTTCACGGCCGAGTGCGTGGACGACGTACGGGCCCGGGTGCCCGGGGTGAACGTCCTGGTCCACCCCGAATGCCGGCACGAGGTCGTCACGAAGGCCGATTTCGTCGGCTCCACCGAATACATCATCAAGACCCTCGAAGCGGCCCCGGCCGGCTCCTCGTGGGCGGTCGGCACCGAACTGAACCTGGTCAAGCGGCTGGGCGCCATGTTCCCCGACAAGACGGTCACCTTCCTCGACAAGACCGTCTGCTACTGCTCCACCATGAACCGCATCGACCTGCCCCACCTGGTCTGGGCCCTCGAATCCCTCGCCGACGGCCACGTCGTCAACCAGATCACGGTCGACCCGGACACCACGCACTGGGCGAAGGTCGCATTGGACCGCATGCTCGCCCTGCCGTAAGGCTCCCGGCGCTCGGCTGGAACACTCCAGCCGAGCGCACCGGCGGAACTACTTCAGCTCGAACGTGATGTCGACCGTCAGCCCGACCGCCTGCTGGCCGGGGGAGATCGACGCCTTGTCGGCCATGGCCATCGCGCCGTGGAACGGGATCGGGCCGGGGGCGTGGCCGCCGTCCTCGCGGACGGTGAGGATCTTGCCGAGCTTGCGGCCGGTCAGCTTGGCGTAGTGCTCGGCCTTGGCGGTGGCGTCGCGGTAGGCGGCGTCGCGGGCGGCCACCAGGATGGCGTTCTGGTCGGAGATCTCGAAGGAGATGCCGTTCAGGCGGGCGTCCTCGCCCACCGCGGCGGCGGCGTCGATGACCTTGTCGGCCTTGGTCAGGTCGCGGACGACCGCCTCGACGCCCTGGGTGGCCCGGTAACCGACGATCTTGGGGTAGTTCTCGTACTCGGGGCCCAGCGTCAGCTCGCTGGTGCGCAGGTCCTTCTCGGCCAGGCCGCTGCCGAGCAGCGCCTTGGTGAGCTTGGCCGCGGCCAGCCTGGCGGCCTTGAACGCCTCCCCTGCCGTGGCGCGGCGCACCTCCACCCCGGCCTGCAGGCGCATCAGATCCGGCGGGGCGGAGACGTTGCCCTGACCGGTCACGGAGATCTGCGAACCTTTTACCACCACATCGGCATACCCGCCTGGCGAAGCTGCGAACGCGGGCGTGCTGAGCAGTCCGGTCACGACGAAAGCGGCGGCGGCCGCGTGCCTTAGGTTGATCATGGGCGGATCACATCAGCGGCGGGACCGGGGCCAGGGGACCGCCACGCGCTCTTGGCGATCAGATTGCGGACCGGTCGACCCACCACTGCAGCAGCTTGACGTCCCCCTCGACCGCGTAGTCCTGGTGGCTGCGCCGCCCCCAGGCCAGCATCATCAGGTCGGCGGCGGTGGCCGTGCGCACGGTGACGTCGCCGGGGGCGGCCGAGCGCTCGTACCGGAACCCGCTCGGGGTGAGGGTGATCAGCCAGGCCACGCCGGTGTCGGCCTGCCAGGCGATGGTGTCGCCGCCGCCGTGCAGGTCGGCCAGCTCCGGCCGCCAGCGCGCGTACGGCAGCACGGCCAGGAACTCCTCGACCCCGTCGACCGCGATGTGCTCGTCGATCTCGGGCGTGACCCCGACGGCCAGTTCGGCGTCCACCCGGTGGATGACGGTCTCGTGCAGCTGCCGCCTGGACCAGAACCGGACCTGCTGGTCCTCGCCCCAGGACCACATGGCCGCGTCCGGCTCCCGCGACCGCAGCGCCTCGGCCAGCGGGGCCGCGCCCGCCTCCAGCCAGGCGACGTGCGCGCCGGCGGCCTCGGGGATGCCCAGGTCCATCTCGGCCCGTTTGTAACGCGTCTGGGCGAGGTCGGTGACCATGGCGGTGACCCAGCGGTGGATGCCGCCGGTGTGCACGACGAGCTCCCTCAGGTCCCAGGCGGGACAGGTGGGCACGGGCGTGGCCGGATTCCGGTCCCGTACGGCTTTCGCCATGCGGGCCACCTCGGCGGCGATCGCGTCGGTGTGCGCGGCGTGGGTCCAAGCCTTCACAGTGCCTCCCCGGCATCAGGCGATGGAGCCATTCCACACCATCAGAGGCCGGGAGCGCCCCACACCGGGAACCATCGCGACAGATCCGGCTCGATCTTCAGCTCGCCGGCCAGCACGCCGCGAGCCTGGAGTTCCAGGGCGTTGTCGCGGCGTTCGCCGGGGAGGGGGGCGAACGGGTAGAAGGTGCCCTGCTTGTACAGGTAGACGAGGGCGAGACGGCGGCCGGCCGGGTCGGCGAACGAGACCAGGGTGCACAGCAGGGACGGGCCGAAGCCGTTGGACTCCAGAGTGGAGTTGACCGCGTGCAGATCGGTGACGAGTCCCGAAATATCGTCGTTTTGGGCGAGCAGCCAGGTGTAGCCGTACGAGTCCTGAGAAACCTGGACCTTGCCGAGCAGGGCCTGGATGTCCGCCTGGATCTCGGCGAACGCGGCGCCTTCGGCGGCGCGGAAGCAGACCGAGCCCTGGCCGGTGGGCGCGGAGGCCATCGAAACCTGCAGGCTGATCGCCGCCGACGGCAGCGCGAACAGCGCGTCCAGGTCCGGCTTGGCGGGTTTGGTACGGCCGAGCAGCGCGTCGAACCACCCCATCAGCGGCGGCCCAGTTCGGCCGAGATCCTGGCCAGCTGCTCCAGCCGGCGCTCCAGCGGCGGATGCGTCGCGAACAGCGCGGCGATGCTGGCCCCGGACAGCGCGGGCACGAAGTAGAACGCGTTGAACGACTGCTGCGCCCGCAGATCCCTGGTCGGAATCCTGGCGATCTCCCCGGTGACCTTCGTCAGCGCGCTGGCCAGCGCGGACGGCCGCTGGGTGAGCAGCGCCCCGGCCCGGTCGGCGGCCAGCTCGCGGTAGCGCGACAGCAGGCGGGTGAGCAGGAAACTCACCGCGTACACGATCCCGGACACCAGCAGGATGATCAGCCCGATCGGCGGCCCGTTCTGGTTCCGGCTCCGCCCGAGCCCCGAGTACAGCGTGAACCGCGTGATCAGCCCCGCCAGCACGCCCAGGAACGAGGCGATGGTCATGACGGCGACGTCGCGGTGGGCGACATGGGACAGCTCGTGGGCGAGCACGCCCTCCAGCTCGTCCGGTTCCAGCCGCCGCAGCAGGCCGGTCGTCACGCAGACGACGGCGTTCTTCTGGTTACGCCCGGTGGCGAAGGCGTTGGGCGTATCCGAGTCGGCGATGGCGACCCGCGGTTTCGGCATGTCGGCCAAGGCGCTCAGCCGGTCGATCACCCCGTGCAGCTCGGGGGCCTCCTGCGGCGAGACCTCCCGCCCGTGCATCGCGAACAGCGCGATCCGATCGGACAGGAAGTACTGCACCAGCAGGAAGCCCACGGCGATCACCAGCACGACGATCGCCTGCGTCCCGACGGCGATCAGCACCGCCATGAACGCGACGTACAGCAGCCCGAGCAGGAACATGGTCAGGACCATGCGCCCGGTCAGCCCCCGATCCGGTTCGAACCTGGTCATCGCGACCTCATCACCCCGGGATGAGCCCCGAGTCCCCGAGCATCTCCCGGACCTCCTCGATTGAGGCGTCCGCGGGCGGCAGGATCAGCTCGGACGGCTCCAGCGAGTCGTCCGGGAGCGCCTTGCCCACGTGCCGGACCTTGTCCAGCAACGCATGCAGTTTGGTACGGAAAATCGCTTCGTCGCCGACCTCGATGGCCTTCTCGACTTCGCTGTCCAGGGCGTTCAGGGTGTCGAGATCACCGTCGGCGATCTGAACCTGGCCCTCCCCCATGATACGGACGATCACTGCGCCTCCCCCGGGTGGCGGACCTGCTGGGTGTGCTGCTGCCCGGCAGGCTGACCTTGCTCGATCGCGCTCTTCGGCGCCGGCGCCTGTCCCAGTTCCGCCTTCATCTTCGCGATTTCCAGTTCGATGTCGCTGCCGCCGCCCATCCGGTCGAGTTCGGCCTGGATGTCGTCGCGCTGCCCGGTGAAGTCGTCGAGCGCGCCACTGGCCAGCAGTTCGTCGATGGCACCGGCCCTGGCCTGCATCTGAGCGGTCTTGTCCTCGGCCCGCTGGATGGCCAGACCGACGTCCCCCATCTCCTCGGAGATACCCGAGAACGCCTCGTTGATGCGCGTCTGCGCCTCGGCGGCGGTGTAGGTGGCCTTGATCGTCTCTTTCCGGGTACGGAAGGAGTCCACCTTGGCCTGGAGCCGCTGGCTGGCGAGGGTCAGCTTCTCCTCTTCGCCCTGCAGGTTGTTGTACTGAATCCGCAGATCGGCTACCTGGGTCTGGATCGTGCCGCGGCGGGCCAGCGCCTCCCGGGCCAGATCCTCCCGGCCCGACGACAAGGCGGCCTTGGCCTGCTGCTCACGCTTGGCGGCCTCGGCCTCAGCCTGGTTGATCTGCAATTCGACCCGCTTGCGGCTGGTCGCCACATCGGCCACGCCCCGGCGCACCTTCTGCAGCAATTCCAGCTGACGCTGGTAGGAGTAGTCCAGGGTCTCCCGCGGATCCTCCATTTTGTCCAGGGCCTTGTTGGCCTTGGACTTGAAGATCATGGAAAGTCTCTTCATCACGCTCATGCGCGTCGGCCGTCCCCTTCTTAAGGTTGTGCGTGGGTAACCCCAGTCGTTCCCTTGCCCCGAAAAGCGGGTTGACCGCCTAGGTTCACCCTACGCATAACGCACGGGGGCGTCACTAAGTTGCACTCCCGGTACGCTGGACAACGTGTTCCGACGTCGTACCCAGTCCACCACGGACGACTCCCCCGTCCCTGTGGAAGATCCTAAGGCCCAGGGGACTCCTGCCAAGGGGCGTCCAACCCCGAAGCGGAGCGAGGCGCAGGGCCGCCGCAGGTCGCCGGTGACGGCGCCGTCCAACCGCAAAGAGGCCTACAAGCAGGCCAGAGAGCGGGACCGACTAACGCGGGACCGCGCCAGAGAGGGCATGCTGCGCGGCGAGGAGAAATATTTGCCCGCCCGTGACCGTGGCCCGGTCAGAAAGCTGGCCAGGGACTTCGTCGACTCGCGTCGGCTGCCGGGGCAGTACTTCCTGCCCGCCGTGCTGCTGATCATGCTGGCGTCGATGGTCCCGTTCCCGCCGGAGATCCGTAAGTGGGTCCTGACGCTCTACACCATGTCACTGCCCCTGGTCATGATCCTGGTGCTGGTGAGCTCCTTCTACGTGGCCGGTCGGGTCAAGAAGGAGGCGGCGGCGAGGCACCCCGGCGAGAACCTGAAGGGCGTCGGCTTCTACGCGGCCATGCGCTCGTCCCAGATCCGCCGGCTGCGCTTCCCGAAGCCGGTGGTGCTGCCAGGGGGGAAGCCGGTGCCGGTCAAGCGGTGAGCCTGTCTTAGGGTGCGGTAATGGAATTTCGTCACCTTGGCCGCAGTGGTCTACTCGTCAGCGAGATCAGTTACGGCAACTGGATCACCCATGGCTCCCAGGTCGAGGAGGAGGCCGCGCACGAGTGCGTGCGGGCCGCCCTCGACGAGGGCATCACCACTTTCGACACCGCCGACGTCTATGCGGGCACCCGGGCCGAGGAGGTTCTCGGCCGTGCCCTGAACGGGCTCAGGCGCGAGTCACTGGAGATCTTCACCAAGGTCTACTGGCCGACCGGCTCCGGCCAGAACGACCGTGGCCTGTCCCGCAAGCACATCATGGAGTCGATCAACGGCTCGCTGCGCCGCCTGCGCACCGACTATGTCGACCTTTACCAGGCTCACCGTTTCGACGTGGAGACCCCGCTGGAGGAGACCCTCCGCGCTTTCGACGATCTGGTACGGCAGGGCAAGGTCCTCTATGTCGGCGTCAGCGAGTGGACGGCCGACCAGATCTCCCGGGCCGTGAAGATCGCCGATGAGATGGGCTTCGACCGTCTGGTCTCCAACCAGCCGCAGTACTCCATGCTGTGGCGGGTCATCGAGGCCGAGGTCGTCCCGGTGTCGGAGCGTGAGGGCATCGGCCAGATCGTCTGGTCGCCGATCGCGCAGGGGGTGCTGACCGGCAAGTACCTGCCCGGCCAGCCGCCGCCGGCGGGCTCGCGGGCCACCGACCCGTCCGGGTCCGGCTTCATCGACCGGCTGATGGGCGACGAGGTGCTCCGCCGGGTCCAGGACCTCAAGCCGATCGCCGCCGACCACGGCCTCACCATGGCCCAGCTGGCGGTCGCCTGGGTGCTCCAGAACCCGAACGTCTCCTCGGCCATCGTCGGCGCCACCAAGCCGGAGCAGGTCCGCGACAACGTGAAGGCGGCCGGCGTGAAGCTCGACGCCGACGCGCTGAAGCAGATCGACGAGGTGCTCGGCTCCGTGGTCGAGCGCGACCCCGCCAAGACCATGAGCCCCAGCAAGCGCCCCTAAGTAGCAAAAGCCCACTGGATCACTCCACTTCCGGAGTATCCAGTGGGCTCTGTTTTCTTCCGGGTTATTGGGGGCGCAATGACATGCCGGTGTATTCGGTCCGGTCGTCCTCCAGCAAGCTCACCTGCTCAACCCCGGATTCCAGCAGGTCGCGCCAGATCTCACCGAGCCATGACTCGGCATCGGCCTGGCTGGTGAAGACCTCCCGCGGCAAGGGATGGTCGGTCACCTCACCGCCGTTCGCGTTTTCATAACGCCAACGCCATGTCATGCCATACGCTCCTTATCGCGCGCTCCGGGTCGCCCCAGAGATAACTCAGCGGAATCCCGCGAACACCCCGGAAGAGCACCGCCGGGCCTCTTCGGCGGGCCTGAACGAGCTTCGGGTCCAGCGAACCCTATAACCCTGAGGTACCCCCCAAACACGGAGCCCGTTCCCGGCACGGTTATCCACAGGCCCAAGCGATGACTCCCGGCGGCGTCGATATCATTCCCGGGTCCGGCGGCGACACCTGGCCAAGCGTGGCGTCCAGGGCGATCTCCGCGCGCCTGCGGGGGGCAGGAGCCGGAGTTCCATGCGGTATGGGCTGGGACGACCTCCGCGCACCTGCGGGGCACGGGTGGTGATGGCCTGCGATCTCCTCGCGCATGTGGGGGGGCAGGGGAGACGGGGGACGTATGAAGGTGCAGTTGACCGGGACCGCGGGAGCCGGGGGCTGGCCGGAGCCGGGATGCCGCTGTGCGTCCTGCGGAGGGGTCCAGACCGCTCGCCGGCCGTTCTCCGTGGTCATCGACGACAACGTCCCGCTCTCCGGCCACGAACTCGCCCGCACGCCCGACGGCGACTCCGTGGTGAGCCCCGACGGGGGGCGGCTGCTCTTCGCCAACGGCGACCGGGTGAACGGCGAGGGCGGCGAACCCTACGACATCGTGCTCATCGATCTCCTGGAGCGCCCCGACCACCTGGGCGACCTGCGCCGCCGCGGCCTGGTCGGCGAGGCCACCCAGATCGTCGCGGTCGGCCTCGACCACCGCGCGCCCTCCGAGGCCGAACTCGACCGGCGACTCCGCTTCTGGGGTGCGATCACCGTCCCTGACGGCACGATCCTGGACACCGGTCCGGGCGCTGGCCCGGACACCGGCTTGGACACCGGCTTGGACACCGGCTTGGACACCGGGGCGCCCCTGGCTCGCGTGCGCCCCCGGTCGCTCCCCCGCCGGACGCTCCTGATCGGCGGCTCCCGCTCCGGCAAATCCGCCGAAGCCGAACTACGCCTGGCCGCCGAACCCGAGGTGACCTACGTGGCCACCGGCTCCCCCGGCCACGACGACCCCGAATGGCTGGCCCGCGTCAAAACTCACCAGGCCCGCCGCCCCGCCCACTGGCGAACCCTCGAAACCACCGACCTCAGCGAACTCCTGACCACCGCCACCGGCGTCCTCCTCATCGACGGCCTCGGCACCTGGCTCGCCGCCGTCATCGACGCCCACGCCGCCTGGCCACCCGCCACCCCCGAAGCCGTCCACGCCGAATGCGACGCCCTCCTCGAAGCCTGGCGCCAGACCACCGCCCACGTCATCGCCATCACCGACGAGGTCGGCCAGGGCATCGTCCCCACCCCCCCCGCCGGCCGCCTCTTCCGCGACCTCCTCGGCGCCCTCAACCAACACCTCACCACCGCCTCAGAAGAATCCGCCCTGATCACCGCAGGCCGCGTCCTCCCCCTCCCACTCTGATGCCCACCCTCCCCCCTCCGAACGCGCCACACCCCCGAGCACCTCTCCCCCAACGCGACGTGCCGCCTCGCCGCCATCGCCAATCGGACGGCCGACCCCTGGTCTCCGCCGGCATGGCCTCCGTAGCCGCGGTGACCATCGCCAAGAGCGCCGACGATGTCTTGGTCCACACCCCGGTGTTCCAGACGATCGGCGCGACACGGCCCGTCCCGTCCATGGCCTCCGGAAAACCCGATGCCGCTACGGCTTCGCCCCCCGCACCTGGCCGCACCGTGCTTGGCCTACCGGCCGGGCCCGGGCATCCGGATGCCATGCCCTCGGCGCCCGCACCTGGCCGCTCCGAGTCTGACCTACCGCCCGGGCCCCCCAATGCCGCCACGCCCGCACCTGGCCGCCCAGAGCTTGACTCACCGGCAGAGCCCGGAAACCCCGATGCCACCACGTCATGGGGACCTTTCGCTCCCGACCCTCGTGCCCCGACTCGCCTCCTCGTGGAGGTGGGGAAGTGATGCGGGTGGTTTGGGCGGGGTGGTTGTTGGCGGTGGGGATGTTGAGTGTGTTTCCGGTGCGGGTGCGGGAGGTTGATCGGCGGGTGGCGGGGTGGGCGATGGTGTTGGCGCCGGGGGTAGGGGTGGGGTTGGGAG
>NZ_BLAD01000037.1:227415-315566 GCF_009687845.1 Acrocarpospora corrugata | reverse complement strand
CAGCGTGCCCGAGGGCGGCACCGCCAGCTACACCGTGCGGCTCAACGCCCAGCCCACCGGCAACGTCACGGTGACCAACACCGCCGCCGCCGGCGGAGACACCAACCTGACCGTCTCCGGCGGCGCTTCGCTGACCTTCACCACGGCCAACTGGCAGACGCCGCAGACGGTGACGCTGGCCGCGGCGCAGGACGCCGACACCACCAACGGCACCCGCACCATCAACGTCGCCTCCAGCGGCCTGACCACGGTTCCGGTCACCGCCACCGAGTTCGACGACGACACGCCCACCACCCAGTCGCTGGTCGTCACCCCGACCAGCCTCAGCGTGCCCGAGGGCGCGACGGCCATCTTCGGCGTGCGGCTGGCCGTCCAGCCCACGGCCAACGTGACCGTCACCGCCACGGCCGCGACCACCGGTGACACCAACATCACGGTGACCGGCGGCGCTTCACTCACCTTCACCACCGCGAACTGGAACACCAACCAGAACGTGACGCTGTCGGCGGCGCAGGACGCGGACAACACCAACGGCACCCGCACCATCAACGTGGCGTCCTCCGGGCTCACCACCGTCGCGGTCACCGCGACCGAGGCCGACGACGAGCCGGGCAGCACCAACGCGTACCTGACCGAGTTCCAGGCTCAGTACGACAAGCTGAAGGCGTCCGCGAGCGGCTACCTGTCGCCCGAGGGCATCCCGTACCACTCGATCGAGACCCTCATGGTGGAGGCCCCCGACCACGGTCACGAGACCACGTCGGAGGCGTTCAGCTTCCTGCTCTGGCTGGAGGCCCAGTACGGCCGCGTCACCAGGAACTGGGCGCCGTTCAACGCCGCCTGGACCCTGATGGAGAACTACATCATCCCGTCCGCGGCCAACCAGCCTGGCGGCATGACCAGCTACAACCCGGCGGACCCGGCCGACTACGCGCCCGAGTTCGGCCAGCCGAGCCAGTACCCCTCGCCGCTCAGCACCTCCGTGGTGGCCGGCCAGGACCCGCTGGCGAACGAGCTCGCCAGCACGTACGGCAACCGCAACATGTACGCCATGCACTGGCTGATCGACGTCGACGACGTCTACGGCTACGGCACCGGGCGGGGCAGCTCGCTCACCGAGTGCGGCGACAACACCAAGCGGGTCACCTACATCAACACCTACCAGCGCGGCCCGCAGGAGTCGGTGTGGGAGACGGTCCCGCACCCCTCGTGCGAGACGCAGCGTTACGGCGCCTCCGGCCAGGGCTACCAGCCGCTGTTCATCCAGGGCACCGCGGCCGCCCAGTGGCGCTACACCAACGCCCCCGACGCCGACGCCCGCGCCGTCCAGGCCGCCTACTGGGCGCTGACCTGGGCGACCGAGCAGGGCAACCAGTCCCAGATCTCGGCGACCCTCACCAAGGCCGCCAAGCTCGGCGACTACCTGCGCTACGCGATGTACGACAAGTACTTCAAGAACCCCGGCTGCGCCGCGCCGACCTGTGCGGCGGGTAGCGGCAAGAGCAGCTCGGCGTACCTGCTGAACTGGTACTTCGCGTGGGGTGGCGCGCTGGACGGCGCCTGGTCGTGGCGGATCGGTTCCAGCCACAACCACGGCGGCTACCAGAACCCGCTCGCCGCGTGGGCGCTGTCCCCGTCCGGTCCGACGGCGCTGCGCCCGCAGTCGCCGACCGCGGCCGCCGACTGGAACCAGAGCCTCACCCGGCAGGTGCAGTTCTACAAGTGGCTGCAGTCGGCGGAAGGCGCCATCGCCGGTGGCGCGACCAACAGCTGGGACGGCGCGTACGCCGCCCGGCCGGCGGGCGCTCCGCAGTTCTTCGGCATGACGTACGACGTCGCCCCGGTCTACCACGACCCGCCCTCGAACCAGTGGTTCGGCTTCCAGGGCTGGGGCGTGCAGCGCCTCGCGGAGCTGTACTACGTGACCGGCAACACGATGGCCAAGTCGGTGCTGGACAAGTGGGTGGCCTGGGCCATCTCGCAGACCACGCTCGGCGCCGGCAACACCTACCAGATCCCGAGTGACATGTCCTGGAGCGGCGCACCGTCGGCCAGCTTCAGCAGCACCACCGGAACGCCCGCGGACAACCCCGGCCTGCACGTCACGGTGCTCAACTACACCCAGGACGTCGGTGTCGCGGCCGCGTACGCCCGGACGCTGATCTACTACGCCGCCAAGGAGCCCACCAGCACGCTCGGCATCTCGGCCAAGAACACGGCCAAGGGCCTGCTGGACCGCATGATCATGCTGAAGGACTCCCGCGGCATCGTGGTGACCGAGCCGCGCGCCGACTACAACCGGTTCGACGACGTCTGGTCCTCTGGCAACCAGCAGGGCCTGTACATCCCGACCGGCTACAGCGGCGTCATGCCCAACGGTGACACCATCGTGCCGGGCAAGACGTTCCTCGGCATCCGTTCCTTCCTGACCAGCGACCCCGAGTGGCCGAAGGTTCAGACCTACCTGAACGGCGGCGCCGTGCCGACGTTCACCTACCACCGATTCTGGGCCCAGGCGGACGTCGCGATGGCGCTGGCCGACTACGGCTCGTTCTTCCCGACAGGGTGATCTAGTTTAGTCGGGTACGGCTGCCGCGTGCGGTAGCCGTACCCGATGAAACTTTCACGACCGCTCAGCGCATCTGCCTTCGCACGCCTGCGGATCTTGACGTCGGGGCCCGTAGGATGGGAGCGTTCCCACCAATAGTCGCTGGTCAAAGGGCTTCGATGCTCCCCTTGTCACTCGCACAGGAACGCTTATGGTTCCTGCACCGGCTCGATCCCCGAGACCCGTCGTACCATTTGTTCCACGTCGCCCGATTAACCGGACCACTGGACCCGGACCGGCTCGCCGCCGCACTGACCGTGATCACCGACCGGCACGAGGTGCTGCGCAGCCGCTTCCCGCTCAGGGACGGCTCCCCCGTCCAGGTCGTCGACTCACCGGAGCCGTTCGCGCTGGAGCTCGTCGATCTGGCCGAGCCTGACTGGCTGGTGACCGACCGGATCTCGCGGCCGTTCGACCTCGCCGCCGACCGGCTGATCCGGGCCACGCTGATCGCGACCGGTCCGGAGCGGTTCACCTTCTGCCTGGTCGTGCATCACATCGTGGCGGACGCCTGGTCGCTCGGGCTGCTCCGGCACGAGCTGGCCGTGCTGTACGCCGGGGAGGAGCCGCCGCCGCTGCCGGCCCAGTACGCCGACTTCGTCCGGGACGCCGACACGGGGGCGCCCAAGTCGCTGGACTACTGGACCGAGGTCCTGGTCGGCGCGACGCCGCTGGACCTGCCGGCCGACCGGCCCCGCCCGGCGGTGGTGACCACGGCCGGGGGTCATGTGCAGCGTGATCTGCCCGAGTCGCTGCTGCGGGCGGTGGATAAGTTCGCGGCCGTGGAACGCTGCACGCCGTTCATGGTGCTGATGGCGGCGTATCAGGCGTTGTTGTCCGGGCGGAGTGGGAGCACCGACATATCCATTGGGTTCGCGACGGCCGGGCGGCGGAGGGTGGAGTACGAGCCGCTGATCGGCTTGTTCGCGAACACGCTGGTGCTGCGCGGGGATCTGTCCGGGGATCCGACGTTCCGGGAGTTGCTGCGGCGGACCCGGTCACGGTTGCTGGCGGCGTACCGGCATGGGGATGTGCCGTTCGACCAGTTGCTGACGGCCCTGGACGTGGCCCGCGACCAGAGCAGGACGCCGCTGTTCCAGGCGATGTTCGGGCTGTTCAACCTGGCGAATCCGACGCTGACCCTGCCGGGCATCGAGACCGAGCACGTGGAACCCGAGTTCCCGCACGCGACCCACGAACTGCGCTTCGCGGTGTGGGAGAAGGGCATGCTCGCGGTCTACAACACCGACCTGTTCGACGCTACGACCATCACCCGATATGTAGCGAAATATCAGGACATCCTGGAGCAGGTGATCCGGGAGCCGGAGATCCCGCTGTCCCGGCTCACCGCGCCGCGCGGCGACGAACTCGACCTGGTGGTGCACGGCTGGAACCAGGCCGCGCCCGGCGTCTCCGGAACCTTCGACGCGATGTTCACCGCCCAGGTCCTGGCCGCGCCGGACGCGCTCGCCCTGGTCTGCGGCCCGGACCGGCTGACCTACGCCGAACTCGACCGCCGCGTCACCGACCTGGCCGCGCGCATCCCGGCGGGCCGGGGCGACCTGGTGGCGATCCAGCTCCCCCGCTCCACGGAACTGCTGGTGGCGCTGCTCGCGGTCCAGCGCGCGGGAGCGGCTTACGTCCCGCTCGACCCGGAATACCCGCCCGCGCGGCTGGCCTTCGTCCTCGACGACTCCGGCGCGCAGCCCCTGGCCCCGCAGTCCGAACCGGCCGCGCCGCCTTTGGCTCCGCAGACCGCACAGCGCCTGGCCACACGGGCCGTACCGACCGCGCCGCCCCTGGCTCCTCGGGCCGAAGCGACCGCGCCGAAATCACCTCCGTCGCCGGAGGACCCCGCCTACGTGCTGTACACCTCGGGTTCGACCGGTCTGCCGAAGGGCGTGACCGTCCCGCATTCGGCGCTCGCCAACCTGCTCGCCGCGATGGCCGCCCACCTCGGCTCAGGGCCGGGGGACGTCTGGCTGGCCGCGACCTCGCTCTCGTTCGACATCTCCGCCCTGGAGCTCTACCTGCCGCTGGTCAGCGGCGGCACGGTCGTACTGGCCGAATCCAACGACGCACCCGGGCTGGCCCGGCTCATCCGCGCCGAGTGCGTCACCCACGCCCAGGCCACCCCCTCCGGCTGGCGCGCCCTGCTCGACACCGGCTTCCGCGACCCCGCCCTGGTCGCCCTCGCCGGTGGCGAAGCCCTCCCGGCCGCGCTGGCCAGGGAACTGCGCCCCCGCGTCGGCCGCCTGGTCAACGTCTACGGCCCCACCGAGACCACGATCTGGTCCACCGCCTGGGAGGTCCCGGCCGACCCCGGCGAGATCAGGATCGGCTCCCCCATCGGCGGCACCCGCTGCTACGTCGTCGGCGAGCACCTCGACCCGCTCCCGATCGGCGTCCCCGGCGAACTCCTGATCGGCGGCTGCGGCGTCGCCCTCGGCTACCACGGCCGCCCCGCGCTCACCGCCGACCGCTTCGTCCCCGATCCGTACGGCCCGCCCGGCGCCCGCCTATACCGCACCGGCGACACCGTACGCCGCCGCCCCGACGGCACGCTGGAGTTCATCGGCCGCGCCGACAACCAGATCAAGCTCCGCGGCCACCGGATCGAACTCGGCGAGATCGAGTCGGTCCTGGAGACCGTCCCCGGCGTCCGCCAGGCCGTCGCCGCCGTCCACGGCGAGATCCTCGTCGCGTACGTCGTGCCGCCCCCCGGCGACCAGGACGAACTCCGCCGCCGCCTGGCCGAACGCCTCCCCGAGTACATGATCCCGGCCCTCTTCGCCGGCCTGGACGCCCTCCCCCTGACCGCCAACGGCAAGGTCGACCGCCGCGCCCTGCCCGCGCCCGACGGCCTGCCCGGCGCCGGCCGCCCGGCGTACGTCGCGCCCAGGACCGACGCGGAGGAACTGGTCGCCGAGGTCTGGAGCGACGTGCTCGGCCCCGGCGACCCGATCGGGGTCCACGACGACTTCTTCCGGATCGGGGGCCACTCGCTGATGACCGTCCGGGTCAGCGTGCGGCTCGCCGCCATCACCGGCATAGAACTGCCGCTGCGCACCCTGTTCGCCCGGCGCACGGTGGCCGACGTGGCCACCGCCCTGGAGGAACGCCTGCGCGAGGAGCTGGCGGCGATGCCGGAGGAGGAGGCCGAGCGGCTGCTCGGCGACGCTCCCTAACAGACAGCTCAGACCTGGAGGTGAATCCGGTGCAGGACTCCGTGGAGACCACGCTTCCTGGACGACTGGCCGTCATGGTGGCCGCCGCCACCGACGACCAGATCTCGGCCGACGACGTGCTGGCCGGCGAACACTCGCTGGCCGCGCTCGGCGTGACCTCGCTCAGCCTGATCCGGCTGGTCGACGCGATCGAGGACGAGTTCGGCGTGGACGTGGACCCCGGCCTGGTGGACGACTTCGCCAACCTGGTCGCGGACGTGGCCGGGAGGCTGCGGTGACCGAGCGGGTGCGCTTCACCGGCGGGCGGGCCGGCCGGGCCAGCCTCGCCTGGGGCCAGCGGGCCATCTGGGAGGCGATGCGGGAGGCCGGTCCCGCGAACGCGCACTACTTCAACATCTGGCGGGTGCTGGCGATGCCGCGCGGGCGCGGCCCGTACACCGTGGACCAGGTGCTCTCCGCGGTGGTCGCGCTGGTCGGGCGGCACGACTCGCTACGGACCAGGATCTCGGCCGACCAGGACGGCAGGCCGTTCCAGATCGTGTCGGCCGACGGATGGGTGCAGACGCGGGTGCAGGCCGCCACCGAGCAGGAAGCGGAGAAGGCGGCCGAGGGCCTGGTCCTGGATCTGGCCGCGCGCTCGTTCGACCTGGCCGAGGAGTGGCCGCTCCGGATCGGGCTGATCACCTGCGACGACGCGGTACGGCAGGTCGGAGTGGTGCTCTGCCACACCTCCGCCGACGGATACGCGGCCGACATCGTCCTGCGCGACCTGCGCCAGCTGCTGCTGCGCGGCAGCCTGACCCGGCCGCCGTCCCAGCAACTGCTGGACCTGGTCGCCGAGCAGGAGTCCGGCGTCGGCAGGAACCGGTCAGAGCGGGCACTGGCGCACTGGGAGGCGGGCTACCGCAAGATCCCGCCGACCATGTTCCCCGACCTGGTCGCCGAACCGGGTTCACCGCGCTGGAGCAAGGCGCTGCTGGAGTCCCGGGCCCTGGAGGACGCGGTCACCATCGTGGCCGCCCGCCACCACATGAGCACCGCGACCGTACTGCTCACCGCGGCCACCTCGCTGATCGGCACGATCGTCCCGCACGAGACCTGCGCGATCACCCCGATCGTTCACAACCGGTTCCGCCCCGAGACCCGGGACCTGGTGACCACACTTAGCCAACTCGGCCTGTTCACCCTCACCACCGACCCCGACGCCACCCTGGCCGAGACCCTGGAGACCACCCAGCCAGAAGCGATGCGCGCCTACCGGCACGCCCAGTACGACCAGCTGGCCTGGGACGAAATGGTGGCGCGAGTAAGCGCAGACCGCGAGGTCAAGGTCTACCCGTCATGCTGCTTCAACGACCTGCGCCCGGTCGACCACAGCGGCCTGCCCGACAGCTCACCGGGCGAGGACGCGGTCCGCACCTCGGTGGCCTCGTCCCGAATCGAATGGCTGCCGGGCGTCGACCATTTCAACTGCGACTTCTGCTTCTTCGTCACCCGCCAGAGTGGCATCCTGTCGATAGGTCTGAGCGCCGACACCTGCCGCCTCCCACAGAGCCGTATCGTCGGACTGCTGCGCGCCGTAGAGGAACTCGTAGTGGAATCAGCGTTCCGAGACGCACGCCCAGGCGAACTGGAGGTAGCTCCGTGATCTTCACCGAGCTGCTCAGGACCCTCGTCGAATCAGCGTTCCGGAGCGCACATCCGGGCGAGCTACTCAGAACCCTGGTCGGGTCGGCATTCCGGGGCGCGCGCCTGAGCGAGTTGGAGGTGGCTTCGTGATCTTGACTGAGCTGCTCAGGACTCGTGCCGCGGAGGATCCGGCGCGGGTCGCGATCGAGGTCGCGGGCGTGGACTCGCTCACCTTCGGGGCCTGGGAACGGCGGTCGGCGGCGGTGGCGCGCGGACTGGCCGCCCGGCCGGGCGAGCGAGTGGCGTTGCTGTTCGGTTCGCGGGACTGGGCCGACTACGCGGTGGCCTACCTCGGAGTCCTGCTGGCCGGCGCGGTGGCGGTGCCGCTCTCGGACCGCCTGGCCGAAGCCGAGCTGGAGTTCCTGGTACGCGACTGCGGCGCGGTCGGCGTCGTGCACGCCTCCCGGCTGAACCCGCCCAAGATCGAGGGCTGGACGGCGGTGCTCCCTGACCTGGAAACCACCGACGGCGACACCCCAGACGGCCCCAAGCCGAAGGACCTGGCCCAGATCCTCTACACCTCCGGCACCACCGGACGCCCGAAAGGCGTCGGCGCGACCCACGCCAACCTGGGCTTCGGCCGGGGCGGCCCGCCCGCCCGCCGGATGTTCCGGCACTCCAAGCACTTCCTGCACGCCTTCCCGATCGGCACCCAGGCCGGCCAGGCCATGCTCCTCAACGCCCTGGACACCGTCCCCGCCATGCTCGTCCCGCCGGTCTTCACCCCATCCAGGTTCGCCCGCCTGATCGAGTCCCACGGCGTCGGCACGGTCTTCCTGGTCCCCACGATGGCCAACGAACTACTCGCCGCCGGCGCCCCCGACCGCCACGACTTCTCCTCGGTCCTGCTGCTCGGCTCCGCCGCCGCCGCCCTGCCACCCGCCCTCGCCCTGCGCCTGACCAAAGCGTTCCCGAAGGCGACGGTGACGAACTACTACACCTCCACCGAAGCCGCCCCCGCCCAGACCGTGATGATCTTCGATCCGAACCGCCCGGCCGCCCTCGGCCGCCCCGCCTTCGGGAGCGGTCTACGGATCGGCGACGGAACGCTCCCGCCCGGCGAGATCGGCGAGGTCTGGCTGCGCTCCGGCGCCGCCCCCCGCTCGTATGTCGGCGACGGCGACGCCACCAACGCGGTCTTCAAGGACGGCTGGGTCCGAATGGGCGACCTCGGCCGCCTCGACGAGGACGGCTACCTCTACCTGATCGACCGCGAAAGCGACGTGATCAAATCCGGCGCCTTCAAGGTCTCCACGATCATGGTCGAAGCCGCCCTGTACGAACACCCCGACGTGGTCGAGGCCGCCGCCTTCGGCGTCCCAGACCCGGCCCTGGGCACGGCGGTGGCCGCAGCCGTCGTCACCACCGTCCCCATCACCCTGCCCGACCTGCGCGCCTTCCTGTCCACCCGGCTGGCCAGGCATGAACTCCCCGCGCACTACATGCTGCTCGACACGCTCCCCAAGAACCAGTCGGGCAAAATCCTCAAGACCGAACTGCGCGGCCTGCTCGGGACGCCGCGCGAGGAGAGCGAGTGACATGTCCTCGTCGCTGATCTGGGCGCAGGCCTCCCCCGCACAACACGGCATGTGGGTCACCGACCGGCTGGGAGGTGACCCCCGCGCCCACCACATGCCGATAATGATCCGGTTGACGGGAGATCTCGACCGGACCGCCCTCGCCACCGCCTGCGCCGCGGTGGTGACCCGCCATCCCCTGCTGGGCAAGGCCCTCGCCGACCGCGACGGAGTGGTCGGCCTCGTCCCCGCGTCCACGCCACCCGCCCTCGAATCCGGCCCCACCGAGATCGAGTTCGACCTGGCCACCGGCCCACTGATCCGCTTCATCCTGACCTCAGCGGGCCCCACCGACCACGAACTCCTGATCGTCGCCCACCACGCGATCTTCGACGGCGTCTCCAAGGACCTCCTGCTCCACGACCTCGCCCTGGCCTACAGCGGCACTCCCTTACCCGAGCCGCCATCCTCATCCATCAAACCCACCGAACCCGCCGCCGTCGCCACTGTCGCCGATGTGGCCGAGATTGAAGATGTGGCCGATGTGGCCTCAGCCACGGAATTCTGGCGCCCCCGCTGGCGCGACCCCGCCGAACTCGCCCTCCCCGGCCTCACCGCCCTCTCCCTCCGCGCCACCCCCGCCGACGCGCTCGACCTCAAACTCGACCCCGAACTCGGCCAACTCGCCGACACCCTCGGCATCACCCGCTTCGAAACCCTGGTCGCCGTCCTCCACACCCTCCTGTACGGCTACCACCCAGGCCCCCAAACCGTCGCCGTCGACCTCTCCACCCGCACCACCACCGACCAGAACACCATCGGCCTGTACGCCAACGAACTCCCCGTCTTCACCACCCCCGACGGCACCGACACCTTCGCCCAACTCGCCAGGACCGTACGCGCCGAACTCCGCGAGATCTACCGCCACCGCCGCGTCCCGATCGCGCGGGCGCTGACCGGCATCACCCCCCGGGCCGCCCTCGCCCCGGTCTCCCTCAGCTACCGCAAACGCACCACACCAGAGCCCGAGTTCGCCGGACTGACCACCTCGGTCGAGTGGATGACCGGCAACGGCGCACTCCGCAACACCCTGCACGTACAGGTCGTGGACGGAGTCGGCGCGCGGCTCTCATACGACCCGGCCTGCCTGAACCGGACCTCCGCCGACCTGGTCGCGTCCGACCTGGCCGAGCTGCTGACGGCACTGGCGGCGGCGCCGTACCGCCGGCTCAGGGACCTGCCCCAGCCCCATGCCGCCACCCTGGCCCAGGTCAGCGCACCCTCTGTCGCCGCACCGACCGGCCCCGCCGACGACGAGATCCTCGCGGTGATGACCGCCATCTGGTGCGAGGTCCTGGGCATCGACGAGGTCCACCCGGACGACGACCTGTTCGACCTGGGCGGCCACTCACTCACGATCACGCAAATCATCGCCCGAGTGGACCGTCGCCTGGGAGTCGAACTCACCCTCGACACGTTCTTCGAGACCCCGACGCTGGCCGAACTCGTCTCCCAGGTGGAGGCAGCTCGCGCCCCTTCCTGACCCGGCAGGAGGAAAGGCCGGCCCGGGGCCGAGAGACATGTGCCATCGGCCCCGGCGGACCGCAGCTGTTCAACCGCTGGCACATGGCCTCCCGCCTAGGGGCGGGAAAGACCTCCGTTACTCGACTGTGCCGACCATCTGGCCAGCCCAGCGTCGACGTAGCCCAAGCACTCCAGGACTCGATCGTGGTCAACGGTCAGATGCCGGTGATGAATCGGAGCATGGTGCGCGATCTTGTTGCGCAGCACGCGGAGGTAGTCGAGCTTGAGATGCAGGTCACGACGCCTGCCTCGCCAGCCCGGGAACGCCCGATACAGTGCCGGCCGCCAGAGGTGCTGGTCATAGTTGTTACCTGATCCAAGCAGCGAAACCCAGAAGCCAAACGACAGCTCCTCCACGATGCGATCCGGAGCAGCTGACAGACCGGCCCGTGTGACCTGCTTGGCAGCATCGGCGATCTTGTTCCGCGACCTTCGCGGCGCCATCGCCGTGACACAAGGACGCAGCCGCGTCCCGCTGATCCCGCTCGCCGTCTTCAAGCGCCGCAGCCTCGTCACCGCGAATGCGATCACGGCACTGATCGGCGCGGTCATGACCGCGACGCTGTTCTTTCTCTCGGTCTACCAGCAGTGCTCATCGGCGGGGCGCTGACAACCATGGTTGGACTGCTGTGGATGGCGAGGTTGCCCATCCAAGCCGAATACGTCGTGCACATCCTTGGGCCGACAGTGCTGTGGGCTGCCGGAATCGGCGTCATGACCAAGCCACTGACGGGTAGCACGGGCGGTCGGTCCGGTCCGGCCAAGCATGGGAGCGGACCGGCCGACCATGGTCACGTAGCGAGGGCCTGCTCAGAAATAGGGATTGAAGCGCTGGTTCCAGTCCCCGTGACAAGTGTAGTTCTGGAGGACGACTCCGTTCCCGTAGCCGTAGCCGCGAGCATCCAGGCAGGTGCCCCATTGCACACTGACCAACTCGACCCAGTTGCCGTTGACGGTGGACACACGCACGGCCCTCCACTTTTGGCTGTCACTGCCGCTGCAGGTGTACTGCCGAACAGTGTTGTCGCCAAGCCCGCTCGGGACACCGGCGGTGAGGCACTTCCCAGAGTTCACGGGGGGCACTGGCAGCGGGTGACGCTTGCTCGCGCGATGCTGCGGCGTGACAGTGATCTCCTGATCCTCGACGAGCCGAGTTCCGGCCTGGACGCGGAGGCGGAACACGAGGTCCACACACGGATAGCGGCCTTGCGGAGCGGCCGGACAAGTGTGCTCGTCTCACACCGACTCGGCTCCATCCGGCATGCCGACATGCTTGCCGTCCTTCAGGACGGCGTGTTCGCCGAGGTAGGCCGGCATGACGAGCTCATGGCCCGGAACGGCCTGTACGCCCGGCTATTCAGGCTCCAGGCGTCCGGCTATCGCGATCCGATCGACAGCACGACGGGCGGCTGACGTGAGATCGAGTCACGGGGACGCCCAAGGCCACCGCGCCAGGGAGCGCTCCGAGGCGCATCAGGCCCGGGAGCCGGTGCGCGAGCCATAGGCCGGGCCGAATACGACCAGCAGTGCCAGATCCTCAGTGATGTCCACGAAGTGGTGTTCCTCACCAGCCGGCACGAAGATCACCGCTCCAGGCCCGACCTCCGCCTCACTATTCGCCGCCACGATCCGGGCTCGACCTGCGGTCACCACGTAGATCTCGTCCTCGGTGTGCGGGCTTTGGTCGTCGACCCCGCCAGCCGGGATGCAGTAGGTCCCAACGGACAGGTCCGGCACCTTGAGCTGCTCAACCCAGTCGTTGGCGGCCCCGTCGGCGGACTGCGCCCACGCCCCCGCACCCTTGATGATCTCCATGGTGGCCAGCTTACTGACCGGTTCCAGGCATCTGGAGGTACGGCGGGCGACGGCCGTACCTCGCAGGAGCAACTGAACACGTCCTTGTAGTGTCGCCGCATGACGACTGTGCTCTGCGTACCGCAATGGCAAGGCTCGGCGTAGGGCAAGGCTCGGCGTCGAGCAAGGCTCGGCGTCGAGCAAGGCGCCGCGGCTGATGGCCGGTGCCCGCCGCGCCGCCGAACTCGTTCCGGCCAAGCGGTGGTGACCGTACCCGTGCTTGCCGCCTCGTAGTAGGCCTCGATCGTTGGTCTGGGCGATGGTCTGGGCGATGGTCTGGGCGATGGTCTGCAGTTCGTTCACCAGGATGCGGATGCGCTGTATCCATCGGCGCCCAGGCCCTTGGTTCCACGGCAAGATCACCACCCGAGCAGCCACCGACGCGGGCGGAGCATGGAACCGCTACACCCCAGGGTGTCACATCGAGAGGAGATTTCACGGCCGGGTAGTGAGTACCCCCAACACCGAACGGACCGGCGTGGCTGTGCGCTGGAGGAGATTCTCGAGCTCCGGTCCGGTGGTGGAGAACTCCCCGCGGCGTGCCGCGTGGAACATGCCGAGCAGCATGTTCGCCTGATCCGCGGGGACGCCGTGTCCGATCATGGTGGCTGTCCACTCGGCGTCGTCGGCGACGACGCGGCGGATGGTGCGTCCGGTGAGTTCGGTGACGATGCCGGCGATGTCGGTGAGGTCGAGCGCGTCCGGTGCGGTCAGTGGCGGGGTGGGACCATCGAATCGGCCCTCCTCGGTGAGGATGATCGCTGCCGCTTCGGCGAGGTCGGCGTGCGTGGTCCAGGAGACGGGCCCGTCGGCCGGTGCGACGAGTTCGCCGGTTTCGAGCGCCCGGCCGAGTAGGTGCCGGACGGTGCTGGCGTAGAACCCGTTCCGCAGCGCCGTGAATGGTGTGCCCGTCTTCGACAGGTAGTCCTCGGTGGCGGCGTGGTCGGGCATCGGTGCGAAGACCGAATTCTCGGCCGCGCCCTGGTGGCTGGTGTAGAGGATGCGCTTGGCACCGGCATCGCGAGCGGCGTCAATCGCCGCGACATGCTGAGCAACCGCTGCCTCGCCCGACTGGTTGGTCGAGACGATGAGCACCTGCGTTGCGCCCTCGAACGAATCGGCGAGGGAGTCGCGGTCGGTGAAGTCGCCGCGCCGTACGCGCACGCCGCGTGCGGCCAGGTCAGCGGCGCGGCCGGTGTCACGAACGCTCACACCGACCCGGTCCGCCGCGACCCGATCGAGCAGCCGATCAACGATCTGGGAACCGAGCTGGCCGGCGCCGCCGGTAATGACGATCATAATCTAGCCCCTCCTGCTAACAGTGGAATGATGAAGATGCTATCAGCGTTAGCAACATGGATAGCAATAGTGCGTTATCTTTGGCAGCGTGGCAGAGGTGAGGTCGGACAACGCCAGCAGGCACAAGACGCGAGCGAACATCGTGGAGTGCGCGGCGCAGCTCCTGCGTGAGCAGGGCACAAGCGCGGTCACCACCCGCGCGGTCGCGCAGGCGGCCGGAATGCAGGCGCCGACCATCTATCGGTTCTTCGAGGACAAGGACGCGCTGCTCGACGCCGTCGCCGAACACGTCTTCGCCACCTACGTCGCAGGAAAGACCCTCGTCGAGGACAGCGGCGACCCGATTGCAGACCTGCGGGCAGGGTGGGACACGCATATCGGCTTCGGACTCGCCAACGCAGCGCTGTTCGGTCTCCTCACCGATCCCAGCCGCGGGGCTCGTTCCCCGGCGGCGGCCGCCGGCCTGGAAGTTCTACGCGCCCGGGTGCACCGCATCGCGGCAATCGGCCGACTTCGAGTCCCGGAAAGGCGCGCCATCGAACTCATCCACGCCGCCGGCACCGGCGCCGTCATCACCTTGCTCTCCACTCCGCCAGAACACCGGGACCTCGACCTCGCAGACGCGATGTACGAAACGGTGATGCGATCGATCCTCACCGACGTCCCAACACTTCCCTCAGACAGCGCAACCGCGGCCGCTGTCGCATTCCGGGCCGTCACACCGAAGCTGACAATGCTCACCGACGCCGAACGCGCCCTGCTGTCCGAGTGGCTGGATCGAGCCAGCGATGGCCTTAGCCGTCCCGGACTGAGACCGCGATCAGATGCCGTCCAAGATTGACCGCATCCGCGAGAGATCAATAAGCCCATTACGGTGATCGCAATGGGCCTTTGACCTGCGGAGCCGCCTTGGGGAATCGAACCCAGACCTTCTGTTCAAAGGCAGGGGCAGACACCTGGTCAAGGGATTCCCGGCCTTCAAGACAAGAACGACCGCCGCTCAGGCGGAGCAACACCCTGGCCAGGACCTAGTTACCCAGGTCAGAGGGTGCTGGACAGCTGCCGGTGTGTGCCTTTCGCGGCTGATATTGCTGTCACCGTCGGTGTCATCCCGCCCACGTCACGTTGAAGATCGTGATCAGCCGTTTGGGCCTCGTCAACCTTGAAGTACATGATCCCGGCGTCGCCGAACGTCGTCTGTCGATACTCGGACTCGCCCGGGTAAAGGTACCGCGCGTCCCACGGCTCCTCCAGAAGATCAACAGTCCTAGAGAGCAAGGCATCGAATGCCTGGCTTGGAAGCCCCTTCATCTGCTCGAGCGCTGCCGGATGGAGTTCCACGCGGTGGCTCACTGGCGGTCGGCCCAGCCTGGGAAAGCGTCGTCCATAGAGACGAACCCCTCCCGCCGACCGTTACGCACATCCTGCTCAGCACGGTCGAAGTCCGGGTTGGATACAGCGACCGCGTGAAGCCGCCATCGGTGGAGAACTTCCCGGAGCTGCTTGAATCGCCACACCTCACGCGCCGCGTCCAGCGCCGCGTGATACTCGCTCATAAACTGCTCATGCCACTTCGCAAGCAAAGCACGCAAGATCTCTGCCGGATCGTCTCCGGCGGTGTGCAGTGGCTCCGCAGTCATAGCGTCGAGACTACCTGGTGGAACTCAGCCACAACCCCTGCTTCGCCTGGGTATGGAGGCTTTCCTCGGATCTGTCGGTGGCACCGCCCTGGACCGAGTCCCGGGTGTCCGCCCATGTGATCAGCGAACAAATGGCGAGCGCGGCCGACGTCTTCGCGACCGCGATCAAGGCGGCATGAGCGCCCCTTAGCAAGACCGAGGCATTGTCCGGAGAGCCCCTGGCCATATCTGAACTGGTCAGGGGCTCTCATATGGGGAACCCGCTTTGGGGAACGAACCCCGGTCAGTGGCGGGCGCTGAGGGGGCGCATGTCGGTCCAGACCTCTTCGATGTGGGATAGGCAGGCCTCCTTCTCGCCTGAGAAGCCCTCTGCTCGCCAGCCGTCCGGGACCGGTCGGTCGGCGGCCCAGATCGAGTACTGCTCCTCGTCGTTCAGTACGACCAGATACTCGCTCACACTTTCTCCTTCTTTTTCGTGAATGATCGGTTCTTCAGGCTTTCGAAGCCGATCACGTCGTCGGGTAGTGCGTCGGGGACCAGTTCGTCGAAGCGCCACAGGCCCTTGCTCCATCGCGCCACAAACACGGCGAAGGCCATGATCAGGGCGAATAGGACGTACATGAAGGCGATGCCGCGGCCCTCGCCGGTGCCGATCACTGTGCCGATCGTGTCGGCGAGGAGGCCGCCGGGGGCGAACATCGGCTCGAACAGCGCTGTTCCGTACGGGGCGACCAGGCCGTAGCCGAGGGGCAGGGTGGAGAAGGCGACCAGTTGGTTGAGTGCGAACACCCGGCCGTGGAATCGCTGGGGGACCTTGACCTGGATGATCGTGGCGTAGATGCCGTTCAGGACGGTCAGTGACAGGAACATGCCGAACACGCCGGCCGAGATGACCGCCAGGTGCTCGTGGGCGCCGACCACGATCGCGGAGGCGGACAGGGCCACCGTCGACCAGAGCTGACCGCGCAGGCGCAGGCGCTTCGGTCCGCCCCAGATGGTCATGATCAAGCCGCCCAGGAACACGCCGAGCCCGCCGAAGAACGTCACCCGGCCGACGTCGCCGAGTTCGGCGAAGGACAGCACCAAGGGCGAGATGAGCAGGAACAGCGGTGACATGAACAGGTTGACCACGGCGAAGAACAGGAGCATGCGGCGGATGCCGAGGTGGCCCCAGGAGTACTTGAAGCCGTTGACCATCTCGGTGAGCACCGTTTCACGGCGCTGCCAGGCCATCGTCTTGGGGAACCGGACCAGCAGGACGGTGATGATGGCGACGGTGTAGCTGACCACGTCGATGATCAGGATGCCGCCCAGGCCGATGACGGCCATCAGGCCGGCCGCGATCAGCGGGACCACCAGCATGGCGACGCCGTTGACCATGCCCATCAGGCCGTTGGCGTGCCCGAGGAAACGTTTCGGGACCAGCTGCGGGATCGAGGACCCGTACGCGATGCGCTGGAAGGTGAGCGCGATCGACAGGCTGATCAGGAGTGGATAGACGTGCCAGACCTGGAGGTTCCCAGTCCACGTCAGGATGCCCAGGACGAGCTGGGTACTGCCGGCGGCGATGTCGCTGAACAGGATGACCTTGCGGCGGTCGAACCGGTCCACGATCGTGCCGGCGAGGGGGGCGACCAGCATGCCGGGCAGCAGGGCCAGCACCGAGAAGAGGGCGAAGTTGCCGAGGGAGCCGGTGGTGAGCAGGATCCATAGCGGCAGGGCGAACTCGGTGAGCGCGGAGCCGGTGATCGAGACCAGCTGGCCGGCGGCCAGGGCGGCGAAGCGGCGCATGCTGGGCTTGGGGCCGATCTGCACGCTCTGTTCCGCGCCCCGGCGGGAGACGCCCTGGAGCCACCAGGTCTCGTCGCCGGTGGTGCGTTCGAGGTGCGCGGTGTCCTCGTCGAGGACGGCGCGGTGGGTGCCGGTGACGATGTCCGCCAGTTCCTCCGCCCGATATTTCACGAAGTAGTGGGCGGCTTCGTCGAGGACGACGCAGGCGGCGACGTCGGCGACGCAGTGCCATTCGCGGTAGCGCTCCTGGTAGTACTCCACCGCGGGGTCACGCTCGCCGACCACGGCGATGACCGGGGAGCGCAGCGGGGTCAGCTCCTGCTCGAAGATCTGGGTGAAGTACCGCTCCGCCTCGCGGGTGCCGGTACGGCGGTTGCGGACGATCAGTTCGAGCTCAGCCTGGTCGAACTCGGAGACGTCGAGCCCGGACGCGCTGAGCTGGTTGATCCTGCCCTGGTCACCGCCCAGTTCGTCCATCCAGCTGGCGAACCTGGCCATCGGGCCGCGAGGACGGGCGAACGGGAAGACGCCGCCCAGGTAGATGGCCTCGGCGGGCCTGCCCGCCTGTTCCAGGATGCGGGCGGCCTTGGTGGTGACCATCACGCCGTGACCGCAGTGGCCGTACATGACGACCGGGCCGGTGACGTTGTCCAGGATCTCCTGGGCGTACGCGGCGGCCACCTCGTCGACCGGCTTGGGTTCCTCGCCCAGCTCGTTTCCCGGTACGGCCAGCGAGTAGAGCGCCCAGTCGGCCGGCATCACGTCGGCGAGGGGCTTGTAGATGACCGCGCTGCCGCCGCCGTAGGGCGCGCAGACGATCGTGGCGGTGGTCGTCCGGGCGGGCGTGAGACGGTGCAGCAGCCGGTCGGGGCCCTTGACCGTGTCGGGGTCGAGCAAGTGGGCGAGTTCGCGCACGGTCGGGTGCTTGAACAGGTCCAGCAGGGTCGCCGTGTGCCCGGCCTTGCGGAGGCGGGCGACGACCTGCATGGCCAGCAGCGAGTGGCCGCCCAGGTCGAAGAAGTCGTCCAGCACGCTGACCCGCTCCAGGCCGAGCACGGCGGCCCAGATGGCGGCGACGGTCTCCTCGATGGGGGTGGCGGGGTCGGTGAACTCGGCACCCAGGTCGGGGCCGGCAGCCGGGTCGGGCAGGGCGGCGCGATCGACCTTGCCGTGCGACTTGAGCGGGAGGCGGTCCAGCCAGACGTAACGGGCGGGAACCATGTAGTCCGGCAGGCGTTCCTTCAGCCAGGCGCGCAGCTCGCCGGTCTCCTCACCGACCAGGAAGGCCACCAGGCGCTGGCCGCGCAGATCGACGACGGCCTGCGCGACGCCGGGGTAAGTGGCGAGGACGGTCTCGATCTCGCCGAGCTCGACCCGGTAGCCACGGACCTTGACCTGGAGGTCGCGGCGGCCGAGGAACTGCAGGTCGCCGGAGGGAAGCCAGCGGCCGAGGTCGCCGGTGCGATACATACGCGCACCAGGAGGCCCATACGGGTCCGGGACGAATTTCTCCGCTGTCAACCCCGGACGGCCGAGGTACCCGCGCGCGAGGCGTTCGCCGCCGAGGTTGATCTCACCGGGGACGCCGATCGGCACCGGGCGGCCGTGCGCGTCGAGAAGCCGGACCTGGGCGCCGCCCAAAGGGCGTCCGATGGGCAGCAGGCCGGTGACCGTCGTGACCTCGTGGGTGGTGACGCCGACGGTGGCCTCGGTGGGGCCGTAGTGGTTGACGACGCGGACCCGGGTGGCCAGGTCGGCGGCCCATTCGGCGGGGGCGGCCTCGCCGCCGAGAATGAGGAGCTTGCGCGGCAGGATCTCGGCGGGCTCGGCCTCGGAAAGCAGCGCCGCGAGATGCGAAGGCGTGATCTTGAGATAATCGGCCGGACGTAACCGGAAATATTCGCTCAAGTCGGGGGCGGCGGTCCGGGACGGCAGCAGGTGCAGGCAGCCGCCCGTCATCAGCGACAGGTAGAACACCGTCACGCCGAAGTCGAACGCCAGCGACTGGAGCAGCGCGAACGACGAACCGGGTTCGACCTGGAACCGCTCGTGCACGCCGGCCAGGTAGACCAGGACCTCGCGGTGCTGGACGGCGACGCCCTTCGGCCGCCCGGTGGTGCCCGACGTGAAGATCACGTACGCCAGGTCGGCGGGCCCGACCCCGCTGTGCACGGGCGTGTCGGGGCCGTCCTGGTCGTCCACGTACACCGGGGCGAGCCCGGCCGGCAGCAACTCCTCGGTGGTCACCGCGATCCGGATCCCGGCGTCGGCCACCATGTAGCCCACCCGCTCGGCCGGCAGCTCCGGATCGATCGGCACATAGGCCGCGCCGGATTTGAGCACACCGACGATGGCCACCGCCAGTTCGGCCGACTGCTCCAGGCAGACCGCCACCCGGTCCCCCGGCCGTACACCCTGGTCGCGGAGGCGATGCGCGAGCCGGTTGGCGCGCTTGTCCAGTTCGCGGAAGGTCAGCGTGTCCGGGCCGAACACCACGGCGGGCGCGTCCGGGGTGCGTTCCGCGGCGGCGGTGACCAGGTCGTGCAGCAGGTCGCGATCGAGCGGCACGGCCGGCTCGGAGACGCCGAGGGCGAGCACGCGCTCGTGCTCGCCGGGGGGCAGCAGATCCAGCTCGGAGACGCGGGCGTCCGGGTTGGCGACGATCGAGCGGAGCAGCGCGTCCAGCGAGAGCGCCATCCTGGCCACCGTGTCCTCGGTGAACAGGTCGGTGCTGTAGATGATCGCGCCGCCCATGCCCTCGAAGCCCTCGTACAGGTAGAAGGCGAGGTCGAACCGGCTGACCCGGACGTCGGCGGAGAAACCGGTCACCTGGACCGGGCCGGGCGCGGAGGCGGGTCCCGTGGCGTAGTTCTGCAGCGCGAACATGACCTGGAAGATCGGCGTCCGGCTCACGTCGCGTTCCACGTTGAGCTCGTTGACCAGCTGGTCGAAGGGCAGCTCCTGGTGCGAGAACGCGTCCAGGGCGGTCTCCTTGACCCGGCCGAGCAGCTCGGTGAAGGTGGGGTCGCCGTCCAGGTCGGCCCGGATCGCCAGGGTGTTGACGAACATCCCGACCAGGCCGTCCAGCTCGGGCAGGCCGCGCCCGCTGACGGGGCTGCCGACCGCGAACTCGTCCTGCCCGGACCACCTGGCCAGCAGCACCTGCAGCGCCGCCATGAAGGTCATGTACGGCGTCGCCCCGTGCGCCGTCGCCAGCGCGCCGATGGCGGCTTCGAGGCGTGCGTCGACGAAGAAGCCGTGGCCCGATCCGGCGGAGCCCTGCTCGGCGGGGCGCGGGAAGTCGGTGGGCAGCTCCAGCGGCGGCACCCGGGCGAGTTGCTCCCGCCAGTAGGTGACGTCGGCCTGGTAGGCGGGGGTTCCGGTGCGTTCGCGCTGGTAGGCGGCGAAATCTCCGTACTGGACCGGGAGTGGGGTGAGCGGGCGGCCGTCGAGGGCGGTGAGCAGGTCGCCGAGGAGGACGTCGCCGGACCAGCCGTCGGTGATGGCGTGATGGGCGGCCAGCTGGATCACGTGCTGGTCGGGGCCGACCCGGACCAGCGTGGTGCGTAGCAGCGGCCCTCGGGCCAGGTCGAACGGCCGGGCCAGGTCGGCGGAGATGAGCTCCCTGGCCTGCTCAGGCGTGTCCGCCGTGAGGACGGTCAGGTCGACGACCGGCTCGTCGGAGATCACCACGGACGGCAGGCCGTCCTCGGAGGTGGCGAAGCAGGTGCGCAGCGTCTCGTGCCGTTCGGTGACTTTGACCAGGGCGTTCCGCAGGTCCTCGACGTCGACCGGGCCGTCCAGCCAGACCGCGAACGGGACGAGGTAGGAGGCGGTCCCGGGGCGGTACTGCTCCAGGAACCACAGGCGTTCCTGGGCGTGCGACAGCGGGGGCACCGTGCCGGGCGGGCGGGGGGTGATCGAGGCCGACGCCGTACGGCGTCGCAGGCGCTGCTTGAGCAGGGCCTGCTTGGCCAGCGAGAGGTCGGGAGTACTGGTCACGGAGCCTCCATGAGGCGCAGGGCTTCCTCGTCGGACAGGTCGTCCAGCTCGGCGAGCAGGATGTCCTCGACGGTCGCCGCGAGGTCGGCGACGGTGGTGTGGGTGAACATGGCGCGGATCGGCACGTCCACGCCGACCACCGCCTTGAGCCGGGCGGCCACCCGGATGGCGAGCAGCGAGTGGCCGCCGAGCAGGAAGAAGTCGTCGAACGCGCCGACGCCCTCCAGCCCGAGCAGCTCGCTCCACACGTCGGCGACCAGCGCCTCCGCGTCGGTTCTGGGGGCGACGAACGCCTCTTCGCGGAGAGGTTCCGGGTCGGGCAGAGCAAGGCGGTCGAGTTTGCCGTTGGGGGTGAGCGGGAGCGTGTCCAGGCGGACGTACTGGCTCGGAAGGTGTGAGGCGGGGAGTCGTTCGAGCAGCTGCTCGCGGAGTCCGGCGGTGTCGCCGACCACGTACGCGACGAGGTTGTCCGCTCGCACGGTGACCGCCGCCCTGGTCACCCCCGGGAGGCTCTCCAGCACGGATTCGATCTCGCCGGGCTCGATCCGGTGGCCGCGGACCTTGACCTGGTCGTCGTTGCGGCCGAGGAATTCGAGGGTGCCGTCCCAGCGCCAGCGGACCAGGTCGCCGGTGCGGTAGAGGCGGGTGCCGCCGGGTCCGGGGACGAAGCGTTCCGCGGTGAGGCCGGGACGGCCGAGGTAGCCGTGGGCCAGGCCGAGGCCGCCGATGACGAGTTCGCCGGGGGCGCGCGGCGGGACCGGCCGGAGCTGGTCGTCGACCACGGCGACCGTGGTGTTGCCGATCGGGCGGCCGATGGTGATCTCGGCGGGGTTCTCGGGGACTTCCCAGGCGGTGGACCAGATGGTGGTCTCGGTCGGGCCGTACACGTTGACCAGGCGAGCGACGCGGGCGCGCAGGTCGCGGGCGAGGCCGGAGGGAAGGGCCTCGCCGCCGACCAGCCCGACGACACCACCGGCGAAACCCGCGTCGAGAAGGACGCGCCAGCCGGAGGGGGTGGCCTGGATGTGGGTGACGCCCTGTTCGGTGATCAGGCGGCCGAGCCGTTCGCCGTCGAGCGCGCTGTCGGCCATCACGGCGCGCCCGCCGGTGATCAGCGGCAGATAAAGCTCAAGTCCGGAAATGTCGAAGGAAAGTGAGGTGAGGGCGAGCCAGACGTCGTCCGGGCCCGCGCCGAGCAGGTCGCGCATCGAGGTCAGGAAGTTGACGAGCGCGCGATGCGGGACGACGACGCCCTTCGGGCGGCCGGTCGAGCCGGAGGTGTACAGCACATAGGCCGGGTCCTCGGGCCGGATTCCGGCGTCGAGTTCCGGGAAGTGGAAGTTCGCGGAGCCGGCCCGCGCGAAGTCCTCGGGAAGGATATCGGCGTCGAGTTCCCCGTCGCCGAGGCGGATGACCGGGCCGTCCCAGGTCACCTCGCCGGTGCCGTCGGTGAGCAGCGCGCGCGGCTTGGCGTCGTCGAGGACGAACCCGATCCGGGCCGCCGGGTAGGCGGGGTCGAGCGGCAGGTAGGCCGCGCCCGCCTTCATCACCGCCAGCAGGCCGGTCAGCGACGCCACCGACCGTTCGGCCAGCACGCCGACGACGTCCCCGCGCCCGACGCCGAGCCCGCGCAGCCGGACGGCCAGCCGCCGCGCCTCCTCGTCGAGTTCGCCATAGGTCAGGCCGTCGACGGCGATCCGGTCCCGGTCCTGGCTCTCGAACAGGCTGAGCATGGTCGGCGCGGGCGGCGCGAACTCCGGGCCGCGCGACCAGGCCGTCAGCTCGGCGTCGTCCTCCAGCGTGCGCATCGACAACATCGACAGGCGGGTGGCCGGGTCGGCGGCGATGTCGTACAGGCACTCGACCAGCCGCGACGCCAGCCGCTCGACGGTACGCGCGTCGAACAGCGCCGCGTCGTAGTCGAAGACCAGGTTGAGCCCGTCCGGCGCTGGCCAGGCGGTCAGCGTCAGGTCGAACGCGGTCTTGATGGCGCCCGCGTTGTACGGCTCGTGCCGCAGCCCCGCGAACGTGGCCGGCATGTTGCCCTCAGCCGTCTGGCTGTGCAGGATCAGCATGGTCTGGAACAGGGCGGTCTGCCCGAGATCCCGGCGTACGCCCAGGACGGACTTGAGCCGTTCGACCGGGATCTCCTGATGGGCCAGCGCGTCCACGACCGTCGCCCAGGTCCGGCGCAGCAGCTCGCGGAAGGGCGGATCGCCGGACAGGTCGGCGCGCAGCACCAGCGTGTGCGCCAGATACCCGATCACCGACTCCAGCTCGACCCGGCCCCGGGCCGCCGTCGGCGAACCGACGGCGAAGTCCATCCTGCCGGTGTGCCGGGCCAGCAGCGCCTGGTAGGCGGCCAGCAGCACCATGAACAGCGTGACGCCGCTCTCCCGCCCGGCCGACTCAAGCCCCGCCACCAGGTCGCTGGGCACATGCTGGTCGTGCACCGCGCCCACCCTCAGCATTTCGAGCGGGCGCGGCCGGTCCAGCGGCAGTTCCAGCACCGGGACCCCGGCCAGCTTCTCCTTCCAGTGCGCCAGCGCGGCCTCGCCCTCGTCGAGGGCCTCCCGCCGGAGCTGCCAGATCGACACGTCGCCGGCCTGGACGGGCAGCGGCGGCAGGGCGATGCCCTCGTACAGGGCGGCCAGCTCGGTGAACATCACGTTGACCGACCAGCCGTCGGCGATGATGTGATGCATCGCCACGCAGATCACATGGTCCTCGGCGCCGAGCCGGAGCAGCGACACCCGGATCGGCGGGGCGGCGGCCAGGTCGAACGGGACGTTGACGCGCTCGGCGCAGAACGCGCGCGCCTCCCGGTCGGTCAGCTCCGCCCACTCGATCGCGACCTCGCCCGGCGGGTCGATGACCACGGTGGGGCGGCCGTCCTCGGCCGGGAAGCGGGTGCGCAGCGATTCGTGCCGGGCCGTCAGGGCGGTGAAGGCGGCGGCGAAGCGGTCCCGGTCGATGGGGCCGTACAGACGCCGGGCCAGGTACATGTTGCTGGAGGCGTCACCAGGCGTGAAGTGGTCCATGAACCACAGCCGCTCCTGGGCCGCCGACAGCGGCACGGGGGCGCCCTCGGGGCGGGGTTCGAGCGGGATCACGCCGGGGTCGGCGCCGATCGCGGTGGCCAGGCCGGCCACGGTGGGGTGGGCGAACAGCACCCGGACCGGGACCGGGACGCCGAACGCCTTGGCGAGCAGGGCGGCGGCGCGGGGGGCCAGCAGGGATCTGCCGCCGAGCGCGAAGAAGTCGTCGTCCGCGGCGACCCCGTCGACGCCGACGACCTCGCCGAACACGCGGGCGATGAGGCGTTCCGCGGGGTTGGCGGGCGGGCGTCCGGTCCGCGGGGCGGCGACGGTCTCGGCGCGGACGCCCGGGAGCGCGGCCAGCCCTTCGGCCCGCCAGGCCGCGCCGCCGAGCGTGACGCCCGGGAACAGCAGGTCGGCGAGCGGGCGGTCCGGTTCGGCGTGTACGGCGTCCAGCAGGGCGGTGAACCTGGCCGCCAGGGCTTCGATCCTGGCCTCGTCGAACAGGGCCGCGTCGTAGGTGAACACCAGCGACAGCGCCTCGGCGGTCCGCCACGCGTCCAAAGTCAGGTCGAAGCGGGCGGGGACGTGATCCAGGTCGAACGGCACGCAGGACGCGCCCGCCACCTCGACAGGCTCCGGCCTCGTGTCCAGCGCGAGAACGGTCTGGTAGAGCGGCGTCTGGCCAGTGTCCCTGGCCAGCTCCAGGTCGGCGAGCAGGCGTTCGACCGGGATCTCCTCGTGCGCCATCGCCGCCAGCACGGTCGACCGGGCCCGCGCGAGCAGATCCCCGTACGAAGGGTCTCCGGACAGGTCGGCGCGCAGGACCAGCACATTCCCGAGATGACCGATCACCGGCTCCAGCTCGACCCGGCCCCGGCCCGCCGTGGGCGCGCCGACCGCGAAGTCGTGCTGGCCGGTCTCCGCCGACAGCACCGCCTGGTACGCGGCGAGCAGCACGCTGAACAACGTCGTGCCGTGCCGCTGCGCCAGCTGCTCCAGCGGAGCCACCGGAACCCGAACCCGGACCGCGTGGCCGCGCCGGGACGCCACCGGCGGGCGCGGCCGGTCGGTGGCCAGGTTCAGGACCGGCAGGCCGGCCAGGCGTTCCCGCCAGTGCGCGAGCGCGTCCGCGCCGGCGCCCAGCGCCTCCCGGCCGTGCTGCCAGGCGACCACGTCGCCGTGCTGCACCACCGGCGGCTCCCTGCGCGGGTCGGCCAGGTCCTCCACCAGCACGTCCAGCGACCACTCGTCGCCGGCGACGGCGTGGAACACCACGCAGAGCACGTGGTCGCCGGAGGCCAGCCGGACCAGCGAGATCCGCACCGGCGGGGCGGCCGCCAGGTCGAACGGCGCGTTCACCCGGGCCGACAGCAGCGCACGCGCGTCCGCCTCGGTGGCCGCCGCCAGCTGTTCGACGACGACCTCGCCCGGCTCCTCGATCACCGCGACCGGGCGGCCGTCCACGTCGGGGAAGCGGGTGCGCAGCGCCTCGTGCCGGGCGAGCGCGGCGGCCAGCGCGGCCGTGAGCGCGGCGACGTCGAGCGGGCCGCGCAGCAGCCGGGTCAGGTGCATGTTGTAGGAGGCGTCGCCCGGGTCGAAACGGTGCAGGAACCACAGCCGCTCCTGGGCCGGCGACAGCAGCACCGGCGTGCCGGGCGGGCGCGGCTCCAGCGGCACCGACACGGTGTCCAGGCCGTCCAGGATCGCGGCCAGCCCGGCCACGGTCGGGGCCGCGAACAGCTCCCGGACCGGGATCTCCACGCCGAGCCGCCGGGTCAGCCGGGCCGTCACCTTCGTGGCCAGCAGCGAGTGCCCGCCGACCGCGAAGAAGTCCGCCTCCGCGCCGACCCGGTCCAGGCCGAGCACCTCGGCGAACGCCTCGGCCACCACCCGCTCCGACTCGGTGCGCGGCTCGATCTCCCCGGCCGCGGTCACCGGCGCGGGCAGCGCCAGCCGGTCCACCTTGCCGTTCGGGGTCAGCGGCATCGCCGCCATCGGCACCACGACCGACGGCACCATGTACGGCGGCAGCCGCTCGGCCAGCGCGTCCCTGGGATCGGTGTCCGCGCCGACGACGTAGGCGACGAGGATCTCCTTGTGCACGGTGACGATCGCCTGCCGGACGCCGGGGAGCTCCTCCAGGACGGTTTCGATCTCGCCCAGCTCGATCCGGTGGCCGCGGAGTTTGACCTGGTTGTCGGAGCGGCCGAGGAAGTCGAGCGTGCCGTCGTCGCGGCGGCGTACGGTGTCGCCGGTGCGGTAGAGGCGGGCGCCCGGCTC
Source organism: Acrocarpospora corrugata (assembly GCF_009687845.1). Classification (GTDB taxonomy): domain Bacteria; phylum Actinomycetota; class Actinomycetes; order Streptosporangiales; family Streptosporangiaceae; genus Acrocarpospora; species Acrocarpospora corrugata. The sequence goes on along the minus strand of NZ_BLAD01000037.1, from coordinate 289,073 downwards.
GCCGTACGGGTCGGGGACGAAGCGTTCCGCGGTCAGGGCGGGGCGGCCGAGGTAGCCGTCGGCCACGCCGACGCCGCCGATCAGGAGTTCGCCCTCGTCGGCGGGGTGCAGCCGGTCGTCGGCGATGTGGACGTGGGTGTTGCCGATGGGGGTGCCGATGCTGACCGACGCGGTGCCCGGGGGGACCTCCCAGGAGGTGGACCAGATCGTGGTCTCGGTGGGGCCGTACACGTTGATCAGGCGGGCGCAGCGGTCGGCGAGGGTTCTGGCGAGGGCGACGGGGAGGGCCTCGCCGCCGACCAGGCCGACGACGCCTCCGGCGAAGCCCGCGTCCAGGAGGACGCGCCAGCCGGAGGGGGTGGCCTGGACATGGGTGACGCCCTGCTGGGTGATCAGGTCGCGGAGCCGGCCGCCGTCCCGGGCGGTCTCGCCGTCGGCGACGACGACCCGGCCGCCGGTGATCAGCGGCAGGTACAGCTCAAGTCCCGAAATATCGAAGGAAAGGGAGGTGAGGGCGAGCCAGGCGTGGCCGGAGTCCGCGTCCAGGATGTCGCGCATCGACCAGAGGAAGTTGAGCAGCGCGCCGTGCGGGACGACGACGCCTTTGGGGCGGCCGGTGGAGCCGGACGTGTAAAGCACATACGCCCTGCCAGCCCTTTTGCGCGGATATTTCGTGACCTGTGTGTCTTTGGGGGGTTCGTCGAGGGTGAGCACCGGGCCGGTGAACGCGGGCAGGCTGTCGCGCAGGTGGCTCAGGGTGAGCACGGCCCGCGCGCCCGAGTCGGCCAGCACCATCGCGATCCTGGCCGCCGGATAGCCGGGGTCCAGCGGCAGGTAGGCCGCGCCCGCCTTCAGCACGCCCAGCAGCCCGGCCAGCATCTCCGCGGAACGGTCCGCGAACAGCGCGACCAGCTCCCCGGGACCGATCCCGGCGGCCTGCAGTCGCGCCGCCACCGCGTCAGCCGCCCCGTTCAGCTCGGCGTAGGTCAGGGTGCGGGCGCGCGCGACCACCGCGACCCGGTCGGGGCCTGCCGCGACCTGATCCTCGAAGAGATCGACGATCGTCGGCACGTCCGGCAGCGCCAACTCGGTACGCGGGTGCACTCCGGTCGTTTCGGTCATCGCTCGTGTCTCCCAAGCCGGTGGTCAGGCAACCAGAGGGCAGGCATCAGAAAAAGCCGCACCGCCAGAAGGGGGAGCGTGCGGGGCGTGGGAACGCTCCCACGCTTTCTGAGGCTAGAATTACCGTGTGGTGGCGTCAATAGATCATCCATATTTCAGAAAATTTCACCGAAAATACGGCCTTCAACTGCGAATATTTAGTTCGCACCGAATTGGGGGTTGACGCGCCCCGGGCCGCTTCTTCTATGCTGATTTGGGAGCGCTCCCAAGCCTCTCTGCCGTACCCGGAATCAGAGCGGAGCCCAGGATGCCCCTGCCCGAGCAGGCCGATCGCCGACGCGAACTGGTTGCCAAGCTGCTCGCCCGGAAAGCCGCTCCGCAGGGCGTGACCCCTCTCCCACGGGACGGCTCGCCGCTCGCGTGCTCCCACGAACAGCGCCGAATCTGGCTCGCCCAGCAGTCCGACCCGACCGCCGCGCCCAACGTCACGCTCGGCGTGCGCCTCACCGGGCCGCTCGACCTGGCCCGGCTGGCGGGGACTTTCACGGCGCTGGTCGCCCGGCACGAGGCGCTGCACACGATCTACACGCTGGCGGACGGCGAGCCGTACCAGAGCGTGCGGCCCGGCCTGCCCGCGCCGTTCGAGTTCGTCGACCTGAGCGGGCTGCCCGCCGGGGAGCGCGAGCCGGCCGCGCTCACCATGGCCAGGGCGGCCAGCGCGGAGCGGTTCCCGGTGACGTCGGGGCCGCTGCTGCGGCTGACCCTCTACCGGATCTCCGCCGATGAGCACCGGCTGTTCCTGGTCTGCCATCACATCGCCGCCGACGGCGGCTCGCTCGCGATCATGGCCGATGATCTCGCCGCGCTCTACTCCGGCGCGCAGCCCGCCGTGCCCGCCGTGCAGTACGCCGACTACGCGGCCTGGTCGGCCGAGCGCAGCGCCCGGCGGCTGCCGGAACGCCTGCCGTACTGGACCGAACGCCTGCGCGCGCTGCCGCCGCCGCTGTTCGGCGGCAAGCCGCCCGAGACCGCCGCCCGCGCGGGAGCCACCGCCATGGTCAGGGTCGACCGGGAGGCCGTCAACCGCCTGCGCCGCGTCGCCGGCGGGCCGACCACGCCGTTCGTCGCCCTGTGCGCGGCCTACGTGGTGCTGCTCCAGCGGATGACCGGCCACCGCGACGTCACCGTGGGCATCGTGTCCGCCTCCCGCACCCGCCGCGAACTCGAATCCGTGGTCGGCACATTCGTCAACATGATCCCGCTCCGGGTCGCGCAACCGGCAGGGCAGAGCTTCCCCGCCCTGGTCACCCGCGTCCGCGAGGCCGCCGCCGGCGCCCTGGCGAACGAGATCCCCTTCGACACCCTCGTCTCCCGGGCCGGGATCGCCCGCATCCCCGGTGTGCACCCGGTCTTCCAGGCGTCCTTCGTGCACCGCGAGGACCCCAAGCCCCCCGCCGACTGGGACGGCCTGACCGCCCAGGTCTGGGACCACGAGGTCGACGACGCCACCCTCGACCTGGCGATGACCGCCACCCCCCGCGGCGACGAATACGAACTCGCTTTCACCGGCCGGGTGACCCGTTTCTCCCCCGCCGAAATCCATGCCCTCCCGGCCAACTTCGCCAGGCTCCTGACCGAATTGACCGCCTCCACATAATCGGCACGGACTCCCGGGCACACCACCCACCAGCACCGCTGTCTCCCAGCCCCAAAACCCCAAACACCACGAATGAGGCAACGGGTCAACTAACGACCAGAACCGCTCCCGGGCATTGGATCACGCCCACCCCAACCGGCGGTACCCGCGTCTCAAAACGACGCCGCTCTCAAAGGGCCAATACATCACCTCTGGCCTGGAGTGTGGTTTATCGACCAGATTGGGGAGATCGTCCCTGCCCAGCAACTCATCCTGCCAAGAGGCCGCCGCCCCGCTTGACGATCTTGCGGATGATGGCCCTGGCCTGGTCGCGGCCACGGTGATCCCGTCGAAATCGATCCAGGGATTCGGGCGTAGTCGATGCACTGCGGTTCACCCGCGACGGTGGCATCCGGGTCGTTGATGGCAGCCGACGCGGTACTCGGCCTCATCGCCGTTCCCGAGGAACCCGCCGGAATGACCAATGGCACCCTCGCTGGACGTGCGGGACCGGCCCGCCGGAATCCCGTGGCGGACCAGTCGTCGATCGGCCGTCAGCGTCGCGGAAGAGCGAGAACCTTCTCGGAGCTGAATTGTCGTGCGGGTTCAGGCCACACCGACCACGTCCAGGATCTCCTCCACGTGGGCCAGGTAGGGATTCTGGTGCAGTTCCTGGTGCGCGGCGTACAGCATCGACATGGCCCGAATCGAGGCGAGCCGATGGAATTCGAGAAACTCCGTGAACGAGACCCGGGCTTCCCCGGACTGACCCTCGGCCTGGACCAGCACGTGCTCCCCCACAAGTCGGCAGACGAGCATGATCTGATTTCTTGAGGCCGCGGCCTCGACGAACCCTTCTCTGATCAATGATTTCCTGATCAGCTCAAACATCAGTATGAGGTCGACCACCGGGACAGTGAGGCGCCTGCGCTGGATGCTCAACTGCGCCATGGCCAGGTCCACTTCCACGTGAAAGCAGTTGAACAAGAACCCGTACTGGTCCACCTCCTGCGGGGGCACGTTCCTGCCGTTGCTACGCGGGCTCCATTTGTCAGTCCATGAATCATCGGAAGCCGACGGAGTGAATTCGAAGGTGATCACGTCAGGGCCCCCTGGCAGGCACATACGGGAAATGCGCTCCTCATTCTCTCTCCCCCACGTCTTCGACGAAGTCCGGGATGCCATCCCCATCGTCGTCCGTGACCACGATGCCGGGGAGGCCGTCATCATCGTCGGCGTGGTGAACGCGGTGTGTGCGGCGGCGGTCTGCGGGCCGATCCCGACACCATGATCCCCGCCTGGACGTGATCCGTGATGGCATCCATCATCCTGCGGTTCTGATATCGAATGCCGTGAGCTACTTGGAATTCCGCTGCCGCGTGCGAGGCTAATTTGGACCACTTCTCACCGAAAGGTCCTGTGTCATGGCGGCAATTCCTGGAAAGATGTTGAGAAAAGGTGATCAAGGGTCGGATGTTCAGGCCTTGTATGGGTTCCTGAGGCAGTACGGGTACTTCCCCAACGCTGAGATCCAGGCCCAATACCCTGGGTTCAGGGCGGCCGTGCCCATCGCGCCGGCGAACCCGAGCCGATACGACGACACGATGGCCAGCGCGGTCACCAAGTACCAGCAGGCGATGGGATTACCCGTCACCGGACAGGTGGATGGGCCCACCCTGGCCCTCATGGCCCGGCCTCGCTGCGGCAACCCCGATGTCGGTGCGGCCAGAGCGGCTCGGTACAGCGTGCAGCCTCCCGGGTGGCAGCACCATGACATCACCTACAACATCGTCGAATTCAACCCCAAGATCAGCGAAGAAGCGCAGCGCCTGGCTTTCCGTGGCGCCTTCGATCGGTGGCAGGCGGTCATTCCACTGGACTTCACCGAGATCCCGAAAGATGGCCTCATCCAGATCTCATGGTTCAAATGGGATGGTCCTGGCAAAGCTCTGGCACGTACCCAGTATCCAACCGACAGCGGTAAACCCGTCACCAGCAGGTACGACCCGGACGATTCATGGCCCTCAAACAGGCTGAACCGTGTCGCTCTCCATGAATTCGGACACGCCATCGGCTTGGGGCACTCCGACGATCCCCGAGCCGTCATGTACGCCACCCTCAACGACACCGCGGAACTGACCCGCGACGACGTCCAAGGCGCCCAGGTGATCTACGGACCCCGGTACGGCTGGCCGTGGCGCTCGCTCGGCGGTGAGATTTACGAGCCGACGGTCGGCGCCAATCTGGACGGCCGGCTGGAGGTCTTCGGCGTCGGCATGGACAGCGAAGTCCACCAGATCTGGCAGGTCGCCCCCAACAGTGTCTGGAGCGCGTGGGGATCCCTCGGCGCGAACGTCCTCCGCCAGCTCGCCGTCGGCCGCAACCAGGACGGCCGGCTGGAGCTGTTCGCCGTCACCGGCGACAACTCCCTGGCCGCGATCTGGCAGACCCGCCCCAACAACGGCTGGAGCCATTGGGGCACCCTGGGCGGAAACATCCACTCTCCGACCACGATCCGCACCCCCGGCGGCCGCCAGCACGTATTCGCCTGTACGCCCGGCGGGGCACTCATCCACGTCGCCCAGACCAAACCCAGCAATGGCTGGGGCACGTGGGAACCCCTCAACGCGGGGACGATCCGCCCGCCCATCACGGTTGCCCTGGACAAGGCCGGCTGGCTCCAGGTGTTCGCGGTCGGGACCGACGGCGCCCTCCACCTGCTGTCCCAGAATCCGAGCGGCCCCGGCTGGCATCCCTGGAAATCCCTTGGCGGAAAGATCATCAATCCCGTGGTCGGCACCAACGCCGATGGTCGCCTGGAGGTCTTCGGGACCGGGCCCGACAAATCCCTGCACCACATCTGGCAGAAACCCGACGGAAGCTGGAGCGGGTGGGGCACTCGCGGCGGTCACGCGATCCAACCCGCCGTCGCCCGCAACAAGGACGGCCGCCTCACCGTATGCGCCCGCAACGCCGGCGACCAGATCTCGATCATCGAGCAGACGGCCCCCAACAACGGCTGGGGCAGCTGGTTCAGCATCCCCGGTCCGCGCGTGTCCGAAGGCCCGGTCATCGCCGCCAACCAGGACGGCCGCCTGGAAATCTTCGTACGCGGCGACGACGGCGCCCTCTGGCATCTCTGGCAAACCGCCCCGAGCGGTTACTGGCTCGACCTGTGAATCCAGCGCAGCACCGGCTTCGCCCGGGCCGCGGGGTCGGCCAGGTCGCGTTTACAGGAACTTCACATCCAGTTCGGACGGCTTGCAAAGTCACGTTGCGACATCGCCGCAGATCAGCGCATTGCGCGAGCGTAGAACAGGCGTGATCACACGAATAGTCCACTTCTGGATGGTCAAAGCCTGATATTTCGTGGCTTGGTAGCTAATGTCACCGTCCTTCGTAGTTCGGCCTCGTGGCCGTCCAGGAATCGCCTGGCCGGGGCCGGACCGAAGGAGGGACTCGTGCAGCGAGTCATCGCTCTGTTCGCGGCGTTATGCGCCACCCTGGCCCTGAGCCTCGCCGTCAGTTCGCCGGCTTCGGCGACGCCGCCGGGGATTCCGTCGACGGCGACCGCCACCTCGCAGCTCGCCGCGCTGACCGTCGCCAACGAGGCCAACGCGGCCAGCTACAACCGGGACCTGTTCCCGCACTGGATCACGATCTCGGGCTCCTGCGACACCCGGGAGACCGTGCTCAAGCGGGACGGCTCCGGCGTGGTCACCAACTCCAGCTGCTCCGCCACCTCCGGCAGCTGGTACAGCCCGTACGACGGCGCCACCTGGACGCTGGCCTCCGACGTCGACATCGACCACATGGTGGCGCTCTCCGAGGCCTGGAAGTCGGGCGCCAACGCCTGGACCACCGCCAAGCGCCAGCAGTTCGCCAACGAACTGAGCAGCCCTCAGCTCTGGGCCGTCACCGACAACGTCAACCAGTCCAAGGGTGACAAGGACCCGGCCGCCTGGAAGCCCTCCCGGACCGCGTTCTGGTGCACGTACGCCAAGTCCTGGATCGCCGTGAAGTACAAGTACGCGCTGAAGCTCCAGAGCGCCGAGAAGTCCGCGCTCACCACGATGCTCGGTTACTGCTAGCCCGGCGAGAAGGCTGCCGCCGGGCAAAGCGGCGGCAGCCCCCACCCCCCATGCAACCAGAAAACTCTTCCGGGAGGCACTATTACCAACTAAGTTTGTAGGAAAAGTAGGAGGTTGTCTTGCCGCTGCCCGACTTCCTGGTGATCGGCGCCCCCAAAGCCGCCACCACGGCCCTGCACGCCGCCCTGGCCGGCCACCCCCGGCTGCACCTATCCGCGGTCAAGGAACCCAAGTTCTTCCTCTCCGACGGCCCGCCCCCGACCAAGGGCGGCCCCGGCGACGCCGAGACCTACCGCGAGCACATCTGGCGGCGCCCCGACTACGAGGCCCTGTTCCGCCCCGGCGCCCTGAACGGCGAATCCACCCCGTTCTACCTGTACGATTACGCGGCCCAGCGCCGCATCCACACCCTCATCCCGCAGGCCAAGCTGATCGTGATCCTGCGCGACCCGGTGGAACGCGCCCACTCCAACTGGACCCACCTCTGGTCCGCGGGCCTGGAACCCGTCGGCGACTTCCTGGCCGCCTGCGCCGAGGAACCCCGCCGCGTCCGCGAGGGCTGGGCCCCCTTCTGGCACTACCTCGCCTTAGGCCGGTACGGCGAGCAGCTGGCCCACCTCTACACCCTCTTCCCCCGCGACCAGGTCCTCGTCTTCCGCTACCGCGACCTGCTGGACCGCCCGGCCCCCACCCTGAACCGCATCTGCGCCTTCCTCGACGTCGACCAGGACCTGCTCACCACGATCCCCCGCGAGAACGTCACCGCCCAGCCGGCGAAATCCCCCCGGACGCGATTCCTGGCCGCCCTGGTCCGCATCACCGACCGCCTGGCCGGGCAGCGCCTGACCGCCCCGCTCACCCGCCTGCTCCAGCACCGGGCCCATCCCCGCCGCCCGCTCACCTGGGCTCAGCGCGCCGAACTCCTCCCCCACTTCACCCAGGACGTCGCCCTGCTCCAGGCCACCACCGGCGAGGACTTCTCCGACTGGCTCCGCCCCCGCCCGCGCTCCGGCGGCCTGGTCGGCACCCGCCCCACCGGCCAGTCCCAGTCCCGCAACGGCCGCCCCAGAACCTAAGGCCGGAACTCGGTGCGGAGCTCGGTGCGGAGTTCGTGGGCGCCGTCGGGGCGGGTCCACTCGTAGTAAAGGCGCGTTCCACCGCCCGGGAGCGGCACCAGGTCCAGGTAGCGCAGGCCGCCGTACGGGGAGGCCGCGTGCGGGCCGGTGCCGACCGCGGTGAGCGTCGACGGGTCGGGGCCGGTGGCGACGCCGGTGCGCTCCTCGTAGTTCTCCTGGGCGGAGGCGCGGCCGTCGTAGTAGGCGGTGACGCCCTCGGGCGTGAAGCGGACGGCGGAGACGCGGACGCCGCGGGAGTCCCAGTGGCCGGGACGGCGGTCGAGGGCGGTGCCCTGCCAGGTCCAGGCGACGCCGTCGGAGCTGGTCGCGTAGTCGGTGACCATCTGGTCGGCCTCGGCGGGAATCTCCAGCGGATGGCACGACGCCCACAGATGCCAGCCGCCGCCGTGGTGGACGATGACCGGGTCCTTGACGCCGGTCTTCAGGTCGCCGGGGAGGACCACCCGGGTCTGCCCGGGGTCGAACCCGGCCGGATCGTCGGCTTCCAGGAGTTCCACCCGCCAGTGCTTGGTGCCGTAGGTGGCGCAGCTGAGGTAGAGCCGCCAGCGGCCGGACGGAGTCCGTACCAGGGTGGGACGTTCCAGGGACTCGGTGTGCATCTGCTCTTTGGTGATGGTGAGCAGGGTCTCGAACCGCTCGCCGTCGGCCGAGCGGGCGACCGCCACCGCGTAGCCCCGGCCTTCGCCGAGCGGGCGGCGCAGCCGGTAGGCGAGGTAGACGAACCCGTCGGCGGCGACGGCGCTCGGGGCGCCCGCCCAGAAGCCGGGACCGTCGCCGGGCGGGGGAACGGCGAGGGTGGACTGCGCCGGCTGAGGTAGGAACACGTGCGGGTCTCCATTGATCACACGATGACGATAGACGCCCAGGTCCGGGCCTTCGACCGGCTTTGCCGGGCCGTTAACTCCACTAAGCCTATCTGATTACTGGGTTTTAGATTGTCTGAACCGATCCGGAAATGACCGCGTATCTCGGCCCGTAAGGGAGCTTCGCGAACTCAGCTACCTCAGCAGTCAAGAACCCCGAGCAGGTTTCTAGGAGGCTCGATGCGATCACGCATCGCCGTTGTCTGTGCTGGCGCTCTCATCCTGAGCATCCCCGGCACAGCGCATGCGACCATCCACACCCCCACCAAAACCCCCGCCAAAACCCCCGCCAAAACCCCGGCCGCAGGACACAAACCCACCGGTATCGCGACCCGCTTCAGCCAGGTCAACCTCGTCTCCGACGTGGCCGGCAAAGCCACCGTCACCGACCCCAAACTGGTCAACCCGTGGGGGCTGGCCATGGGCAAGACCCTGTGGGTGTCCGGCACCGGCACCGGCACCGCGACCGTCTACTCGGGCTCGGTGAAGAAGGAGCAGACCGAGGTCGCCATCCCGGGCGGCGCGCCCACCGGCCAGGTCGTCAACAAGGGCGACGGCTTCACCATCAAGGACAAACCGGCCACGTTCATCTTCTCCAGCCCGTCCGGCGCGATCACCGCCTGGAACGCGGAAGTGGACGCCAAGAACGCCCAGATCGCCGCGTTCACCCGGAACGCCGACTACAAGGGCCTGGCCCTGATGGAGACCAACCGCGGCCAGTTCCTGCTCGCGCCATCGTTCTCGCACGGCAAGGTGCACGTCTTCGACAGCCAGTTCAACCGGGTACGTCTGGCGCGCTGGCAGTTCCGCGACCCGACCATGCCCGCCACCTACTCGCCGTGGAACGTCGAGGTCGTCGGCGACTCCGTCCTGGTCGCGTACGCCGTGCGGGACAAGACCACCGGCAAGGTCGTGCCAGGCAAGGGCAAGGGCTTCGTCAGCACGTTCACCGCGAACGGCCGCTTCCGCGGGCGGGTCGTCAGCCGGGGCGCGCTCAACGCGCCGTGGGCGATGACGATCGCACCGCAGGGCTTCGGCGGGTTCTCCGGCGCTTTGCTGGTGGGCAACTTCGGGGACGGATGGGTCAACGCGTACAATCCGCGCAACGGCCGTTACCTCGGCCCGCTGCGTAACGCCAACGGATCGCCGATCGCGATCGAGGGGCTGTGGGACCTGGAGCGTGGGACCGCCGAGAATGGCGGAACCAACGCGATCTGGTTCTCGGCCGGGATTAGCAAGGCCCAGCATGGACTGCTGGGGCTGCTCCGCCCGTCCGGCGCCGCCGCAGCGACCGGGTCGTCCACGACGCCGACCCCCACACCGACGCCGAGTAAAGCCGGGGGCTCGTCGTACGGTTACTGACCTGGCCTGACGGAAAGGAGCGGCTCATGGAGACAGCAGACATCGGAGTCACGGGCCTAGCGACGATGGGCCGCAACCTGGCCAGGAACCTGGCCCACCACGGCTACGTGGTGGCGCTGCACAACCGCTCGGAGAGCAAGACCAAGCAGATCATGGCGGATCACTCGGATGAGGGGGCGTTCCTCCCCGCGAGCTCGATGGCCGAGTTCGTGGCGTCGCTCCGCCGCCCGCGCCGCGCGATCATCATGGTCAAGGCCGGTCCTGCCACGGACGCGGTGATCGAGGAGCTGGCGGCGCTGATGGAGCCCGGCGACATGATCGTCGACGGCGGCAACGCGCACTTCGCCGACACCCGGCGGCGGGAGGCGGCGCTGAAGGAGCGCGGGCTGCACTTCGTCGGGGCCGGTATCTCCGGTGGCGAGGAGGGCGCGCTGAACGGCCCGAGCATCATGCCGGGCGGCTCCGTGGAGTCCTACCGGGAGCTGGGGCCGATGCTGGAGAGCATCGCCGCCCAGGTGGACGGGGTGCCGTGCTGCGTGCACGTCGGCCCCGACGGCGCCGGGCATTTCGTGAAGATGGTGCACAACGGCATCGAGTACTCCGACATGCAGCTCATCGCGGAGGCGTACGACCTGCTCAGGCAGGCGCTCGGCCGCTCCCCCGCCGAGCTGGCGGAGATCTTCCGCGAGTGGAACCGGGGCGACCTGGAGTCGTACCTGATCGAGATCACCGCCGAGGTGCTCGACCACGTGGACGCCTCCGGGCAGCCGCTGGTGGACGTCATCGTGGACCAGGCCGAGCAGAAGGGCACCGGCCGCTGGACCGTGGCGAGCGCGCTGGACCTGGGCGTGCCGGTCACCGGCATCGCCGAGGCGGTGTTCGCCCGCGCGCTGTCCGGCCACCCGGAGCAGCGGGCCGCCGCCCGGAACCTGGAGGGCCCGAACGGGACCGCGCCGAACTACTCCCTGGTGGAGGACGTCCGGCTGGCCCTGTACGCGTCGAAGATCATCGCGTACGCGCAGGGCTTCGACCAGATCACGGCCGCCAGCGAGGAGTTCGGCTGGAACATCGACCGTGGCGCGATGGCGACGATCTGGCGGGGCGGCTGCATCATCCGGGCCCGGTTCCTGGACCGGATCCGGACGGCGTACGAGGCGAACCCGCAGCTGCCGACCCTGCTGGCCGACCCGACCTTCGCCGAGGCGCTGACCGAGGCGCAGCAGGCGTGGCGGCGGGTGGTGTCCACGGCGGCGCAGATCGGGGTGCCGACGCCCGGTTTCTCCTCGGCGCTGGCCTACTACGACGGGCTGCGCCGGGAACGGCTGCCCGCCGCCCTCATCCAGGGCCTGCGCGACTTCTTCGGCGCGCACACCTACCGGCGGATCGACCGGGACGGGACTTTCCACACGGACTGGTCGGGCGACCGTACCGAGCGGCCCGCCTAGGCAGAACCGCCCACACCCATCCGGAAGCGGTGGCCACAGAAATACATCGTGGACGCCTTGACCGCGGCGGCGGTCAAGGCGTGATCGTGAGAACGTGACCGACGAGCCGATGAACAAGCGGGCCAGGAAGCGCCTCCGCCAGCAGCGCGAAGCGGCGGAGGCGCGGATCCACTACGCCCATCTGATCGAGGTGGAGAGCTATCTGAAGGTGGACGGATTCGCCGGCCTGGCCCCCAGACCGGTCGACTTCGAGATCATCTGCTCATTCGACGGCAGTCCGGACAACATGACCATCTGGCTGATCTTCGCCACCGCCGAAGAGGCCGAGCGCGTCCGCGATCCCGCCGAACTGGCCGGGTACCTCGAACACGCCAGGGCTCTGCTGCGGCGCGAAGGCTATCCCCAGTCCGGCGTGGACACGCTCCGCCTGGACTCCACCTCCCTGCCGGAGATCGAGGACGGCGGCGGCCGTTTCTTCTTCTTCCGCTGACCGGCCCGGAGCCGCCGGTCAAGGCGGCGGAATCAAACTCTTTCCGTCCGGCGACAGCACATAGCCCTTGCCCTTCAGGTAACTGATCTCCCATTCATAGACGGAGCCCTTCCGCGCGGTCGGCGACGCCAGAATGAAGATGTCGCCGTTGACGATCCCGCGGTCCAGGAACTTCTGGTTCGCCGCCATCTGCAGTCGGCGACCCTGGTGTCCCAGCCGGTCGGGCTGCTGGTCCAGTTGCAGCCCTTCGGCCGGCAGTAGGCACCTCGATCCGGCCGCCCAGTCCGTTGGCGATCGCGGCGACGCGGGGGACGCTCAGCCGGGCGGTGCGGTCGCCTTCGACCAGGCGGGCGTGGTCGGCCCGGTTGTCGCGCAGGATCGAGTCGAAGGCGATGACCGGCAGGGCGACGTCCGGGGCGTCGCCGGCCAGGCCGACCGTCTTGATCCGGTCGAGCCAGAGCAGCTGGTTGACGGCCCCGCCCGGCGTCACGGGATGGGAGGCGACCCACTTGTAGCCGAGCTCGTACCTGGCCACCTCGTCCCACGGTCCGGTGCCGAGCCGCGCCGAGGTGACGATCGAGTCCAGCCGTTTGGTGATGTAGAAGGCGGTGCTGGCGTTCTGGCAGCTGGTCGAGCCGGGCACGCAGTTCAGGTCGCCCGGGGTGTCGTCGAACCAGGGACCGCCGTGGCCGGAGGGCGGGGTCCCCCGGTTGACGGCGTTGAACACCACCTGCGCGGCCGGGACGGAACCCGCCACGCCGGAGTTGTGCCCGTACTCGATCCTGGACAGGTAGCCGCCCCGGTCGTAGCGGAGCGCGCCGCCCACCCCGCAGCCGCCGCAGTAGCCGTTCTCCTCGCGGGCGTAGAAGTAGTCGACCACGTTGATCTCAGGTCGGCCCCTGGTCGAGATACCAGCGCCACGGCGACCGGCAGAACGAACCGGCCCCGAGCGCGGGACTCTGCCCGGTGATGAAATTGTGCTTCGGATACTGGCTGTGGCACGGCTCCCCCGGATCGTCCCCCAGGTAGGGCGCCTGGAGGGAGGCGTCGCGCCGGAAGCCGAACCGGTAGACGGTCCCCTCCTGGGTGGTCACCCGCCAGTAGGGCTGCCCGCTCTCCGCGCCGGCGGCGATCTGCTCGATCTTCCAGCCGAAATCCTCCACCGTCTTGTACGTCCCGGACGTGCGGTCCTTCACGATCGCCGAAGAACGCCCTTCCAGCGACAGCACCAGATGCGAGTTGGCGCGATCGGTGGTCGCCGCATCCTCGTCGTTCTCGTCAGGGGACTCCCAGCACCAGTGCTTCCAGCTGCCCTGATTGATGTTCTTGCTCAGCTCCGGCGCGATCACGGAGAAGAACGCGTCGCTCGCGCAGGAGCGGAACCGCCGCTCGATGTACGCCTCCGACAACCCCCATCCCATCCCCACCCAGGGCGCCTGGTTGTTGGTGTAGCCGGTCAGCGAGTCCACCGCGGAAGACGAATAGGACAGCGAAAGCTCGGGCGCGTGCCCGGACACCGAAGGCGGCAGCGGGACCGGGACGGTGTAGGAGAAGTCGCCGCCCGAGTTGCCGGACTGCCGGGCGCCGGACGGCTTCAGGTCGGTGGCCGCGAAGCTGCCGGTCGCCGAGGTGGGATCCGGCGGCTCGGCGAAGGAGGCCGGCAGGAACACCGAGCCGCCGCCCTCGGGCCGCGCGGTCACCTCCGCCCTGATCCGGCCGTTCGCCAGATCGTTCCGCACGGTGAGCCGGCGCGCCTCGCCGGTCTCCGCCCGGCAGCCGGGCGTCACGACCGGGTCCAGGGCGCAGGCGGGTAACTCGAGCAGCCCGAGCCGGGAGGCGAATTTCCTCGTACCGTTCCCATGCGTACCCCCACGCACTCCGTGGCACACGATTGAGGCAGACATGGGGATCATCACTTTCTCAATAAGAGTGACAAGAGATGAAAAATGTAGGGAAGTGAACGCAAGGGGTTACTCTGCTGGGAAAAGAAATACGGCTGCCGCCCCGGTAGGGGGCGGCAGCCGTACCGTGATCAGAGCGCGGCGGCCGGTTCTGCCACCTCGGGGGTGGCGTCGTTGCCGCTGCGCAGCGGGATCTCCTTGATGAAGACGGCCAGGACGGGGACGACCACGGCGAAGACGATCGCCCAGCCGAAGACGCCGCTGATGGAGTCGGCGAGCGACTCCAGGAAGCCGGTCTTGATCTCCGGCGGGAGCTGGGCCATGGCGGCCGGGCTCATCTGGCCGCCCGAGGAGACCATCTCGCCCGCCTGAGGGCCGAACTTCTCGGTCAGGCTGCTGGTGAGATGGTTGTTGAAGATCGCGCCGAACAGGGCGACGCCGAAGGAGCCGCCGATCGAGCGGAAGAAGGTGTTGGCGCTGCTCGCCACGCCGAGGTCCTTCTGCTCGACGCTGTTCTGCGCGATGAGCATGGTGGTCTGCATCAGGAAGCCCATGCCCAGGCCGAGCACGGCGATGAAGACGCCGGTGTGCCAGGCCGGGGTGTTGACGTCCATCAGGGACAGCAGCCACATGCCGGCCGCCATCCCGACCCCGCCGAGCACCGGGAAGATCTTGTACTTGCCGGTCTTGGTGATCGTGCGGCCGACGAACAGGGAGACGACCATGGCCGCGCCCATCATCGGCAGCAGGAGCAGGCCGGAGTTGGTGGCGGTGGAGCCCTGCACGGTCTGCTGGAACAGCGGCAGGAAGCTGATCGCGCCGAACATGGCGAAGCCGAGCAGGAAGCCGATCCAGGAGATCAGGTTGAAGTTGCGGTCCTTGAAGACGTGCAACGGCATGATCGGCTCGGCGGCGCGGCGCTCGATCGGCAGGAACAGGGCGAGTGTCACGACCGCGAGCACGCCCAGCGAGATGATCTGCCAGGAGCCCCACGGGTAGCCGTGGCTCTGGCCGCCCCACGAGGTGATCAGGACCAGCGCGGTGATGCCGACGGTGAGGACGGCCGCGCCCAGCCAGTCGATCCGGTGCTCGGTGCGGTACTTCGGCAGGTCCAGCTTGAGGAACAGCCAGACCAGCGCGATGCCGCCGAGCGGCAGGTTCACGTAGAAGGCCCAGCGCCAGTCGAGGTGGTCGGTGATGAAGCCGCCCGCGAGCGGTCCGGCGATCATCGCGAGGGACATGATCGCGGCCATGATGCCCTGGTACTGGCCGCGCTCACGCGGCGGGACCAGGTCGCCGATGATGGCCATCACGCCGACGATCAGGCCGCCCGCGCCGAGACCCTGCAGCGCGCGGAAGGCGATCAGTTCGGTCATGCCGCCGCTGACGCCGCCGAAGAGGGCGGAACCGGCCATGCCGCAGAGGGCGGAGCCGACCAGAAAGATGACGATGGAGCTGAGAAAGATGTTCTTGCGGCCGTAGAGGTCGCCCAGCTTGCCCCAGATGGGGGTGGAGACGGTGGTTCCGAGCACGTAGGCGGTGGTGACCCAGGTGAAGTACTCCAGGCCGTTCAGTTCGCCTACGATGCGCGGCATGGCCGTACCGACGATCATGTTGTCCAGCATCGCCAGCATCATGGCCAGCATCAGACCTGGCAGGACGATCATGACCTCTCTCGACCGCGCTGGAGCGGCCGAAGCTTCCGTCATTTGGGGCCCCCTTGATAAACTCTTACTTACTTGCCGACCGGCTAGTGACCTAAGATACGCTAAAGTCCTTACTTGCCGCCCGTCAAGTTGAATTAAAGGGACAAGGGTGATCATGAGCGAGCGAACGAGCACAAACCGTGCGTTCGCCCCGGAGTCGGAGACCACCGAGGATCGTCCGCGCGACACCCGCGCGCGCATCCAGGAGATCGCGCTCCGGCTCTTCACTGAGCAGGGCTACGAGGCGACCTCGCTGCGGGAGATCGCCGAGGCGCTCGGGGTGACGAAAGCGGCGCTGTACTACCACTTCCGCACCAAGGAAGACATCGTCGCCGGCATGGTGGCCGACCGGGTGGCGTTCCTGGACGAACTGATCGAATGGGCGCGCGAACAGCCGAAGTCGATGGAGTCACGGCGCGAGATCGTCCGCCGGTACGCCGACTGGCTGCACGGCGGCCGCCACCACCAGGTGATGCGGTTCATGGAACGCAACCAGACCGCGCTCAAGGACCATCCGCTGATGGGCCAGACCCGGCTGAAGATGCTGACCCTGCTCCGGCTGTTCACCGATTCCAGTGACCCGCTGACCGTGCAGCTGAAGCGTTCGCTGGCGCTGTTCGCCATGCACGCCGTCTGGTTCCTGCTGCCCGAGGGCGACGCGAACGAGGCCGAGCGGAACGAGGCGTCACTGAAGGTTGCCCTGGAATTGATCGACGCGGCAGATGGTTAGGCGCGGGGAAAGGGTAGGTGAATCATCATGCTCTATGGTGCGGAACATGTGGAGAGGTACCTCGCGACGGACGGCGCGGAGGGCCACGACTGGCAGGGGACCACGACCGGTTTGCTGACCACGAAAGGGCGGCGCACCGGGAACCAGCACACCACGCCGCTGATCTATCAGCCGTGGGAGGACAAATACCTGGTCGTGGCGTCCAAGGGCGGGACGCCGACGCCGCCGGAGTGGTATCTCAACCTGGAAGCCAACCCTGAGGTGGAGTTCCAGGTGCTCGGGGATCGGTTCAAGGCACACGCCAGGACCGCCACCGCCGAGGAGAAGGCGGAGATGTGGCCGGTGATGACGGCCGCCTGGCCCGCCTACGACGACTACCAGAAGAAGACCGCGCGCGAGATCCCCGTGGTGGTGCTCGAACGCCTCTAGGTGACTGGTGTTTTTCTGGTGATCTCGCGGTGACCTCTTCCCGTGTGCCAGGGTGATCGTTGTTGGTCACCGAGAGCGGGGAGAGGTCGAGCGATGGCAGTGGGCCAGACTCCGATGCAGCCGGGGTTGCTCTCCTCCACGGTGGGTTTCTGCGAGGGCCGGCTGGCGCCGAACTCGATCTACGCGGTGCTGCACCGTGAGTGCCGGGCGTTGTTTCCCGATGAGATGTTCGCCGATCTGTTCGCCGCCGACGGCCGCCGGTCGGTGCCGCCGATGATCGTGGCGGTGGTGATGGTGCTGCAGCGGCTGGAAGGGTTGTCGGATCGCGAGGCGGTGGATCGCTTCGCGTTCGATGTGCGGTGGAAGTACGCCGCCGGCGGCCTGGACTTCGACCATCCGGGGTTCGTGCACACAGTGCTGGTGGACATGCGGGCCAGGTTGGCGGCCTCGGATCGGCCGGACCGGATCTTCGAGCGGACGGTGGAGGTGGCCGGCCAGGCCGGGCTGGTGGGACGGCGGCGGGTCCTGGACAGCGCGCCGATCTACGACGCGGTGGCCACTCAGGACACCATCACGCTGATCCGCTCGGCGATCCGCGCTCTGCTGCGAGCGGCCGATCACGTGCTGCGGGCCGGGCTGCGGGCGGTGATCTCCAGCGGGGACGACTACACCAGCACGGGCAAACCCGTCATCGACTGGAGCGACGCCGCCGAGCGGGAGGCGCTGGTCGATTCACGCGCCAAGGACGGGTACGCGCTGCTGGCCGTCCTGGAGGGGCGGAAGCTGGAGCGGGAGGTGGCCGAGGCCGCGTGGTTGCTGGCCACCGTGCTCGGCCAGGACCTGGACCGAGACCAGGAGGACGGGGTCTTCCGGATCGCCCGCAAGGTCGCCAGGGACCGGATCATCTCCACCGTCGATCCCCAGGCCCGGCATGGCCATAAGACGGTGCGCCGCTCCTTCGACGGATATAAGGGGCATCTGGCCGAGGATCCCGACAGTGAGATCATCACCGCGGCCGTGGTGAGCGCGGGCAACGTCGGTGACGCCGAGCCCGCCGCCGAACTGCTGGCCGACGTCCTCGCCTCCCCGGCCGAGGGCGGGCGGGCCGAGGTTTACGGTGATGCCGCCTATGGGACCGGCCCGCTGCTGGCGCGGCTGGCCGAGGCCGGTATCAGGGCCATGGTCAAGGTGCAGCCGGCCAGCGCGGCGGGCGGACGCTTCACCAAGGACGCTTTCACCATCGACCTGGACGCCGGGCAGGTCACCTGCCCGAACCAGGTGACCGCGGCCATCCGGCCCCGAAACGACGGCGGCGGCGCCGCCTGTTTCGGCGCCGCCTGCGCGGCCTGCCCGCTGGCCGCCGGGTGCACCACGGCCAAGGACGGCCGCCGGATCACCATCAGCCCCTATGAGGAACATCTCGCGCGGGGAAGAGCCGATGGCGCCGATCCGGCCTGGCTGGCCACCTACCGGGCCACCCGGCCCAAAGTGGAACGCAAGATCGCGCATCTGATGCGACGCCGTCACGGCGGACGCCGCGCCCGGATGCGTGGCCGGGCGAAGATCGACGCCGACTTCTCCCTCCTGGCGGCCGCCGTCAACCTCGCACGGCTGGCCGTGCTGGGCATCGCCTCCGCCACCGGCGGATCCTGGACGATGGTCACGGCTTGACCGGCCAGGGCGGGCGGGCAGGGTCGGCTCGGGTCATCGCCCAGCCGTCCCTTGACGAGGTCTGATGGGGCGGATCGGAACCGTCCCGGTCTCGCAGCTGGATCAGCCAGCCGCGCCACAACTGTGCTGGGTGGTCCACCTGGCGCATTCCATGCTCAGAATGGCCCGCTTAACACCAGCCACCTAGTCCTTCATTCGGCGAAAGCGGCTGTTCAGGGCAGGATAGGAGGCGTGACCCTCAACCTGACCCAGCGACTGCCCCAGACCGCCGACCCCGATTCCCTGTTCGAGACCTTCGTGCAGTGGAACCAGGAGCGTGGCCTGACGCTGTATCCGGCGCAGGAAGAGGCGCTGATGGAAGTCGTCTCGGGTAGCAACGTGATCCTGGCGACGCCGACCGGCTCCGGTAAGAGCCTGGTCGCCGCCGGGGCGCATTTCGCGGCGCTGGCCCGGGACGAGGTGAGCTTCTACACCGCGCCGATCAAGGCGCTGGTGTCGGAGAAGTTCTTCGACCTGTGCGCGGTGTTCGGCACCGAGAACGTCGGCATGATGACCGGGGACGCGTCCGTGAACGCGGACGCGCCCATCATCTGCTGCACGGCGGAGATCCTCGCGCAGGTCGCGCTGGCCGAGGGCACGCGCGCCGACGTCGGCATGGTCATCATGGACGAGTTCCACTTCTACGCCGAGCCGGACCGGGGCTGGGCCTGGCAGGTGCCGCTGCTGGAACTCCCGCAGGCCCAGTTCGTGCTGATGTCGGCCACGCTGGGGGACGTCGAGCGTTTCGAGAAGGACCTGACCCGCAGGACCGGCCGCCCCACCGCCGTGGTCAAGAACGCCGAACGCCCGGTTCCGCTGGTCTACTCCTATCGGATGAGCCCGCTGCACGAGACCCTGGAAGAGTTCCTCACCACCAACCAGGCCCCCGTGTACGTCGTGCACTTCACCCAGGCCGCCGCGATGGAGCGCGCCCAGGCGCTCATGTCCATCAACATGTGCTCGAAGGCCGAAAAAGAAGCCATCGCCACGCTTATCGGAAATTTCCGGTTCACCACGAAGTTCGGGCGGGCCCTCTCCCGGCTGGTACGGCACGGCATCGGCGTGCACCACGCCGGCATGCTGCCCAAATACCGCCGCCTGGTCGAACGCCTGGCCCAGGCCGGCCTGCTCAAGGTCATCTGCGGCACCGACACGCTCGGCGTCGGCGTCAACGTCCCGATCAGGACCGTCCTGTTCACCGCGCTCACCAAATACGACGGCAGCCGCGTCCGCCGCCTGCGCGCCCGCGAGTTCCACCAGATCGCCGGCCGGGCCGGCCGGGCCGGCTTCGACACCATCGGGTATGTCGCCTGCCAGGCCCCCGACCACGTCATCGAGAACGAACGCGCCCTCGCCAAGATCGGCGACGACCCCAAACGCCGCCGCGGCTACGCCCGCAAGAAGCCGCCGGAGGGCTTCGTCAACTGGAGCGAGGAGACCTTCACCAACCTCCAGACCGCCGAACCGGAACCGCTGAACTCCCGCTTCAAGGTCAGCAACGCGATGCTGCTGGCCGTCATCAACCGCCCCGGGGACTGCTTCCAGGCGATGAAGCGCCTGCTCACCGACAACCACGACGACCGCAAATGGCAGCGCCGGCACGTCAGCCACGCCATCGCGATCTACCGGTCGCTGCTCGCCGGCGGCATCGTGGAGACCCTCAAGGAGCCCGACGACCAGGGCCGCCGGGCCCGCCTCACCGTCGACCTGCAGCAGGACTTCGCCCTCAACCAGGCGCTGTCCACGTTCGCGCTGGCCACCTTCGAACTGCTGTCGGCGGACTCGCCCACCTATGCGCTGGACATCGTCTCGGTGGTCGAATCCACCCTCGACGACCCGCGGCAGATCCTGCACGCCCAGCTCAACAAGGCGCGCGGCGAGGCGGTCGCCCAGATGAAGGCCGACGGCATCGAGTACGAGGAGCGGATGGAGCTCCTCCAGGAGATCACCTATCCGATGCCGCTGGAGACGCTGCTCTTCGGCGCGTACGAGACCTACCGGCAGGGCCACCCCTGGGTCGGCGACCACACGGTCAGCCCCAAGTCCATCATCCGCGACATGTACGAACGCGCGATGACCTTCGTCGACTACATCCAGTTCTACGAGCTCGCCCGCTCCGAGGGCACCGTTCTGCGCTATCTCGCGGACGCGTACCGCACCCTCTCCAAGACCGTCCCCGAGCATCTCAAGACCGAGGACCTGATCGACCTGATCGAATGGCTCGGCGAGCTGGTCCGGCAGGTCGACTCCAGCCTCATCGACGAGTGGGAGAAGCTCGCCAACCCGTCCGAGGCCCTCGAAAGCCGCGACGAACTCGAATCCAAGATCCGCCCGGTCACCGCGAACGCCCGCGCCTTCCGCGTCCTGGTCCGCAACGTCATGTTCCGCCTCGTCGAACTCACCGCCCTCGACCGGCAGGAAGAACTCGAAGAACTCCACCCCGACGTCGACTGGGCCTCCGCCATGGACGCCTACTACGAGGAACACGACGAAATCGGCACCGGCCCCTCGGCCCGCGGCCCCGCCTTCCTCCACATCGAGGAAGAAAAGGAACTCTGGCGCGTCCGCCAGGTAATCGAAGACCCCGCCGCCCACGGCGACTGGGGCATCACCGCCGAGGTAGACCTGGCCGCCTCCGACGAAGCCGGCTCCGCCGTAATCCACGTCACGGGCCTGGTACGTCTGTAACCGGATACTCAATACGCCGTCAATCCCTGGCCTTCTTGGCGCCGGTGCGGCGAGACGTGGTGACAACGTAATCGGCGCCGGATAACGGCGACCAGCCGGTTTCAGCCGCCCGAAGTCGTATCCTCGGCGTCTGGCGAAGGCACGGTCAGTTCGTCCGGATCGTCGAGCCAGCCGTGGGGAAGCATGACCTTCTGGCGTTCGCCGCTCTTGCCGCGGGGGCCGTCGGCGGCTTCGCCGGGCCAGGGCTGGTCGTGGTCGAGGTCCGCGAGGCGGTCTTCGAGTTCGGCCAGGCCGTTGGAGAGGGCGAGCAGGCGGCGGGTTTCGGCGCCGACGACGAAGCCCTTCAGGTACCAGCCGATGTGTTTGCGGAAGTCGGCGACGCCGTACCTTTCGCTGCCGATGACCTCGCAGAGGAGTTCGGCGTGGCGGAGCAGCGTGCGGGTGACCTCGCCCAGGGTCGGCTGGGCGCGGTCTTCGACGCCGTTGAAAGCGTTTTCGAGATCACGGAAGAGCCACGGACGGCCGAGACAGCCGCGGCCGACGACCACACCGTCGCAGCCGGTCTGGGCGACCATGCGCAGCGCGTCGTCGGCGGTCCAGATGTCGCCGTTACCCAGCACCGGAATATCCGGCACGGCATCCCGAAGCCGCTTGATCGCGTCCCAGTCGGCGTTGCCGCCGTAGTGCTGCTTGGCGGTCCGCGCATGCAGCGCGACCGCGGCGAGCCCCTCTTCGGCGGCCATCCGCCCGGCGTCCAGATAGGTCAGGTGATCGTCATCGATCCCCTTCCGCATCTTCATCGTCACCGGCAACCCGCCCGCGTTGGCGACCGCCTGCCGCAGAATCTCCCGCAGCAACTTCCGCTTGTACGGCAGCGCCGACCCGCCCCCACGCCGCGTCACCTTCGGCACCGGGCACCCGAAGTTGAGATCGATGTGATCGGCCAGATCCTCCTCCGCGATCATCCGCGCGGCCCTGCCGATGACGACCGGATCGACCCCGTACAGCTGAAGGCTCCGCGGCCGCTCACCGGCCCCGAACCTGATCATCTCGAACGTCAGCGGATTACGCTCCACCAACGCCCGCGACGTGATCATCTCGCACACGAAAAGCCCGCCGCCCTGCTCCCGGCAGAGCGTGCGGAAGGCGATGTTGGTGATGCCGGCCATCGGCGCGAGCACCACCGGCGGCCAGACCTCAAGCGTCCCGACTTTCACCATGCCATTGTCGCGGCTTTGAGCGTGTCCTCGGGTTACAAGATCGCGGCAGGGCGGATAGCCTGGGTGCTGGGCAGCGGTCGGGGAGGTCGTCCATGTTGTTGCGGCTGCGCATCGCCGTACCGGATCGTCCGGGTTCGCTGGGGCAGGTGACCAGCGCGCTCGGCGCGGCCGGAGCGGACATAACCCAGGTCGTCGTGCTGGAACGCGGCGACGGCCGCGCCGTCGACGACTTCACCGTCTACTGGCCGGACGCGGCCCCGCGCGAATACCTGATCAGCGCCCTGGAAGCCATCGACGACATCAAGGTCGAGGGGATCTGGTCCACCCGCGAAGCCCCCGGCACCTACCCGGAACTGGAAATCCTCAAGTTCCTGACCACGGCGGGGGAGCGCGCGCTGGCCACGCTCATCGACTCGATGCCCGTCCTGTTCAGCGCCGACTGGGCCGCCGCCGGGACCGACCGCATCCCTCGCGAGACCGTCTACTCCAGCTGGCGCGCGCCGGAAAACATCCCGTACCCCGCCGAGACGCCTGCTCGCCCCACGGCCTCGACCCTCGAATCCGGCCTGCACCTGATCACCGCGCCGCTCCCCCCGCTCGCGCTGTCCCTGGTGCTCGCCCGCGCCGAAGGCCCCGACTTCCACCGCATCGAAGTCCACCGCCTGACCCGCATCCTGGAGATCTTCCTGATGCTCCCCGCCATCGAACGCGGCGCCGACCGAGCCTTCCGCAATCTCGCCACGCGCGCCCCGGATTGACGATCACTCGCGGAAACCCGCTAGAATTCGGAAATCGCCGGATGGCGTTCGCGGAAGTGGCTCAGTGGTAGAGCATCACCTTGCCAAGGTGAGGGTCGCGGGTTCGAATCCCGTCTTCCGCTCGGATCTTCCCCGGTGGAGTGGCCGAGAGGCGAGGCAACGGCCTGCAAAGCCGTGTACACGGGTTCAAATCCCGTCTCCACCTCCCATTCAGGGCGTCGTCCCCACCCGGGAACGACGCCCTGATTTTGGCGTCAGGAGCCGATGATCACAGGTCGTTGCCCGCGTACGACAGGTTGAAGCTCTTGTTGACCAGCGGAAAGTCGGGAACGATCGCCCCGCTGAGCGCGACCGGCAGGGCGGGCCAGTTGAAGAAGGACGGATCGACGATCTTGACCCGGCGGAGCGCGCCGCCGGAATCGAGTTCGATCCGGTGCAGGATCGTCCCCCGCCAGCCCTCGACGATGCCCACTCCGGTACCGCGCGGACCGCTGCTCGGATCGACGCCGGCAGCTGTGCCCTCGGCCAGCCGGGCGATCAGCTCGATCGAGGCGGCGATCTCCCGGACGCGCACCTGGAACCTGGCCAGCACGTCCCCGTCGGTCTGGACGACCGGCGAGAACGGCCCCAGGTCGAGGGTCGGATGGTCGCGGCGGGCGTCCACGTCGAGACCGCTGGCACGCGCCACGTACCCGAGGGTGCCGAGGTCGCGTGCGGCCCGGGCGGGGAGGATGCCGGTTCCGGTGAACCGGTCGGCGATGACGCTGTGGCCCTGGGCCAGCGCGGCGATCTCGGCGATGTCCGCTCCGATCGCCCGCAGCCGGCCGGGGTCGGGCAGCGCGCGCAGGCGCACACCCCCGATCGTGACGGCGCCGCGCAGCAGCCGGTGGCCGGTGACTTCCGCGTTGATCCGCAGCAACTGTTCGCGTACCCGCCCGGCCTGGGCGTTCAGGATCGAATGGGCGACGTCGTTGCAGAGCGCGCCCAGGTCGGTGACGTGGTTGTACAGGCGTTCCAGCTCCAGCAGCATCGCCCGCCCTGCGTGCGCCGCGGGATTCACCTCCAGCCCGGTGGCCTCCTCGACGGCCAGGCAGAACGCCAGGGCATGCCCCAGGGAGGTGTCACCGCTGACCCGCTCGGCCAGCGGGAGCCCGTCGGCGGGGTCGCGCCCCTGGAAGAGTTTCTCCAGGCCGCGGTGGACGAACCACAGGCGGGCCTTGAGTTTGATGATGGACTCACCCACCACGGAGAAGCGGAAGTGGCCCGGCTCGATGAGCCCGGCGTGGACCGGCCCGACGGGGATCTCGTAGACGGCGGGGCCTTCCACGGTCACGAACGGGAAGGGCCCTTCTGGGTCGCCGAAGGCGGGCGGCGGTCCGGTCTGAGCCCGCATCGGATACCAGCCGCGCGGCCAGTGGTGGTGCCGGACCAGACGGCGCGGCATCGGGTGCCCGAGCGGGGTGATGCCGTACAGGTCGCGCATCTCGCGTTCGAACCGGCCCGCCGGGAAGGACAGGCCGGCCAGGCTGTCGACGGCGGGCCGCTCCAGCGGCAGCAGCAGGCGAAGCTCGGTCCGCCGATCCGGGGCGGCGGCGGTGAACAGGTAGACGACCTCCAGCCCGCGCGCCTGCTCGTGCGCGGAGACCAAGGCGAGCCGGTAGCCCGCGCCGAGCAGCGCCCCGGCCTCATGGACGACGTCGCGGGGCCGGATATCGGTGACGGTGCGGAGGGTCATGGGGCGGCTCCGGTGGCGATTGCGGCGGCCGAGCGCAGCAGCCCGTCCAGCGGCGCGGTCGTGACGCCCAGCAGGACGCACACCGCCAGGGCGGCGACCAGCGAACCGGCCACGGCCCGCGGCACCCTGATGCCCGGTTCGGCGGCCACGGCGGGCGCCGGGCCGAGCAGCATCAGGCGGGCGTGCCGTCCGACCGCGGCGACGATGACCAGCATCAGCGTGAACGCCACGACGACCGCCCAGCCCAGCCCGGACGGGAAGCCCGCCCGGGCGATGCCGAGCTCGCTGGCGAACAGGCTGAACGGCGGCAGCCCCAGCAGCGCGAGCAGGCCGAGCCCGAACGTGCCGCCCAGCAGCGGGGCCCGCGCGAGCAGGCCGCCCAGGGCCGAGATCCGGCTGCTTCCCACGGCGTGCTGGATGTGGCCCGCGCCCAGGAACAGCACCGACTTGGCCAGCCCGTGCCCGAGGACGTGCAGCAGCACCGCGGCCAGCGCGAGAGCGTCGCCCACCGCGGCGCCCAAGGCCAGCAGGCCCATGTGCTCGATGCTGGAGTAGGCGAGCAGCCGCTTGTAGTCCCGCTGGGCCAGCAGCAGGGCCGCCGCGACCGCGAGGGAGCCCAGCGCGGCCACGACCAGGAGCACGCGGGCGAAGTCCGGGCCGAGCGCCTGATCGGCGATCACCTTCACCCGCAGGATCGCGTAGAACGCCACCGACAGCAGCACGCCCGACATCAGCGCCGACACCGGAGCCGGCGCCTGGCTGTGGGCGTCCGGCAGCCAGGCGTGCATGGGCGCGAGACCGGCCTTCGTCCCGAACCCGAGCACGAGCAGCAGGACGGCGAGCCGGGTCACGCCAGGATCCAGGCCGGTGGCACGCTCGGTCAGCATGGCCAGGTCCAGGCCCTGGGCCTCGGAGAGCCCGGCGTGCAGGGCGGCGAAGTACACCAGCACGACCCCCAGCAGCGCCAGACCGATGCCGACCGAGCAGATGACCACGTACTTCCAGGCCGCCTCGGTGGCCTCGCGGGTATGCCGATGCCCGACCAGGAAGGCGGTCACGATCGTGGTGGCCTCGACCGCCACCCACACCAGCCCCAGGTTGGCGGCCAGCACGGCCAGTGCCATCGCCGCGAGGAACATCTGGGTGAGCATGCCGTACCTGCGTGCCGCCGCCGGGCTCACGTGCCCGGCGGCGGCCTCCGCCGCCAGGTAGGCCGGCCCGGCCAGCATCGCCGGCAGGGCCACCACGCCGATCACGATCAGCATGTACGCGCTGAGCGCGTCCGCCCGCAGCAGCCCCAACGCCGCCAGGACGGCCCCGCCGCGCGTCCCGGCCGCCAGGAGTGCCGCGCCGACCAGCAGCCCGGCCGCGGCGACCGCTCCCAGCCACGCCGTGCGGCGGTTCCACCCGAACACGGCGTAGCCGGCCGCCGACAGGAGCGGAACCACGATCGGCGCGGTCACCAGAGAAGCGGTCATCAGTCGTGCAGCTCCCGCAGTTCGTCCAGGTCGGTGCCGCCGAAGGACGCCCGGATCCGGTCGGTCAGCGTGTACAGGACCAGCACGGCCAGCAGCACGTCCAGGGAGACGCCCAGCTCCACCACCAACGGCACGCCGCTGGTGGTCAGGAACGCGGTCGCGGTAATCGCATTGTCCATCAACAGGAACCCCACCACCTGCGACAACGCCCGCCGCCTGGTGACCAGGACGAAGAAGCCGACCAGCAGCACGGTCAGCGCGACCGGCACGGCCCGGATGGTCGGTCCCGGTGCCAGCTGCGTCAGCGGACGCGAGATCGCGTACGCGAGCATCGCCAGCACCGCGGCCACCAGCAGCGAGGTCGCCGCATTCACCAGTGGCCGGGTTTCCCGGTGCGCGCCCGCGGCGGCGAGCGCCCGTCGCATCACGTACGGCAGCAGCCCCGCCCGCAATCCCCCGACGCCGACGCCGACCAGCGCGAGCGCGAGATCGCGCTGGTACGCGGCGAGCACGAGGATCAGGGCCCCCAGCGCGAGGCCCTGCAGAGCGAACAGCCGGATGATCGCGGACAGGTCGCGCCGCCAGAGCACCAGCACCCCGGTGAGCAGGAAAGCCCCGCAGGCCAGGTACAGCAGCTGAACGTAGATCGCCTCGGTCATGTCGATCACGCCAGAAAGTAGGAGGCGGCCACGGCCAGCAGCGCCATCAGGAACGACCCGGCCAGCAGCTCGGGGATGCGGAAGAGCCGCAGCTTGGCCATGAACACCTCACTGGCGGCCAGGAGCCCGCCCAGCACGGTGACCTTGAGCGCGATCACCACCGCGGCGACCAGCAGCGCGAGCGGCCCGGCTCCGGCCGTGGCGATGCCCCACGGGGCGAACAGCCCCGCCAGCAACCCGAGCAGCAGGCTCAGCCGCATCGCCGACGCCCATTCGATCAGGGCCAGGTCGAGCCCGGCGTACTCCAGGGTCATCGCCTCATGGATCATCGTCAGCTCAAGGTGCGTGGCGGGATTGTCCACCGGGATGCGGCCGGTCTCGGCGATGGAGACGATCACCAGTGCGACCGCCGCGAGCAGGCTGACCGGCGAGATCAGCGACAGCGGATGCTCGGCGGCGGCGGTCACGATGTCGCCCAGGTTCGTGGAACCGGCCGGCACCGACAGCGCGAACACCGACAACAGGATGGTCGGTTCGACCAGCGCCAGCACGGTCACCTCACGGCTGGCCCCCATCCCGCCGAAAGCGGTCCCGGTGTCGAGCCCGGCCAGCGCCAGAGCCACCGAGCCCAGGGTGAGCAGCGCCGTCACCGCGAACAGGTCGGCTACGCCGTCGAGCGGGGACGCGGTGGTGACCAGCGGCACGACCGAGGCCACCACCAGCGCGGTACCCGGCAGCAGCAGCGGGGCCGCGCGGAACATCCACCCCGTTCCGGCCGGGGTGATCGGCTGCCTGCGCATCAGCTTGCGCAGGTCGCGCCAGGGCTGCCAGATCCCCGCTCCGGCCCGCCCTTCCAGCCGGGCCCGGACCTGCCGCATCACCCCCACCAGGAGCGGTGAACCGAGCCCCACGAGGACTACCTGGAGGACCACCCCGGCCACGTCGGTCACTCGATCACCGCCAGCACCACCAGCGCGCCGGTCAGGACGCAGAAGCCGAAGGCCAGATACCGGTGCACGCTGCCGTTGGCCAGCCGGCGGGCTCGGATGCCGACGTCGTCGGCGACGGCCAGCAGCGGGTCGTAGAGGCGGCGCTCGATCCGGTCGGGAACGCGGGCGTGGAAGGCCACCCGCCGCACCAGGTACGCCGACTCGCGTGCGGGGGTCACATCGACGTCGTTCTCCGGTGCCAGGACGTCGTCGAAGACCCGCTGAAGCGGTTCGGCGAAGGACGTCGCCGTGTACTCCATCCGGGCCGACATCGGCCCGGCCCCGCAGTCCCACAGCCGGGCCACGCGGCGGCTCCGCCGGACCATCACCGCCCGGGTCAGCGCCAGCACGGCGCCGACGGCCAGCACGAGGGCTGCCGCGATGAGCGTCGGCGAGATCGCGCCGGCTCCGCCGGCCAGGATCAGGTCGCGCGCGCTCACCCCGGTACCGGCGACCACGGCCAGGACGGGCCGGGTCAGCGCGGGCACGATCAGGACCGGGGCCAAGGCCAGGGCCAGGCAGCACCCGGCCGCCAGCGCCATCCCGCCCACCATGGCCGGCGGGCTCTCCCGGGCCGCCCCGGCGGCCGGGCTGCGCGGCCGGGCCAGGAACCCGACGCCGAACGCCTTCACGAACGTGGCCACCGCCAGCCCCGCCGACAGCGCGATCACCGCGACGGCCAGCGGCATGAGGACGACCCCGGCCAGGCCGGAGACCGACCCTGACTGGATCAGGCTCTGCAGTAGCAGCCACTCGCTGATGAAGGCGTTGCCGGGCGGCAACGCGGACGCGCACAGCGCGCCGACCGCGAACAGCCCGGTCGTGTACGGCATGCGCGTACGCAGCCCGCCCAGCGCGTCCAGGTCGCGGGTGCCCGTGGCCCGCAGCACCGAACCGGCCGCCAGGAACAACACCGTCTTGAACGCCGCATGGTTGACCACGTGCAGCAAAGCCGCCGTCAACGCGACGCCCGCCAGTGCGTCGAAGCCCGCGGTGGCGAAGAAGCCGGCCGCGCCCAGACCGATCAGCACCAGGCCCATGTTCTCGGTGGTGGAGTAGGCGAGCAGCCGCTTCAGATCCGCGGCCACCACCGCGTGCAAGATCCCATACAGGGCGGAGACCGCACCCGCGGCCAGGACCAGCAGCCACCACCAGGCCGGGCCGCCGCCCAGCAGATCAAGCCCGACCCGCAGGATGCCGTAGCAGCCCAGGTTCACCATCGCGGCACTCATCAACGCCGACACATGACTCGGCGCTTCCGGGTGCGCCCGGGGCAGCCACACGTGCAACGGCACGATCCCCGCCTTGGACGCGAACCCGACGAAGGTCGCCACGAACACCGCGGAGCGCATCGCCGGGGACAGTTCGGCGGCCCGCAACTGGGCGAAGGACTCCCCGCCCGCCGAAGCGGCGAAGGCGAACAGGCCGGACAGGATCGCCACCAATCCCAGGTGGGTCATCACGGCGTACCAGAGCGCCGCCTCCCCCACCGCCGCCCGCCGCCGGTGCTCCGCCAGCACCAGCAGCAGCGACGTGATCGCCATCAACTCCCAGGTGAGCAGTAGCGTGCTGACGCTCGCCGCCGCCGGAACCAGCAGCATCGAGGCCACGAAGAGCGGCACCGCGGCCTGGGTCACCCGTCCCGCCGGGCCGTGCCCGTCCTTGGCGTAACCCACCCCGTACAGGGCGGCGCAGCTGGTGACCGCACCCGTGACGGCGATGAACACGCCCGACAGCGGGTCGATGGCCAGCCGTACGCCCGCCAGCGGCAGCACCTCGGGCAGCCACGCCTGCCAGCCGCCGCCACCCATCGCGGCCACCCCCGCGACCGCCGCGAGCGCACCCGCTCCCACGGTGATCGTGCCGACCAGGGCCGGGCGCCCGCGCGCCGGCCCGAGCACGGCGGCGAGCGCGGCCAGCGCGCACGCCGACAACGCCGCGACGTACCAGACACCGACCAGGATCATCGACCGGTCATCCTCCGCAGCGCCTCAATGATCACTTGAGGTTCCGGCGGGCAGCCCGGCACCTCCAGATCGACGGGCACCACGTCGCGCACCGCGCCCGCCACGCCGTACGCGCCCGCGAACACGCCGCAGTCGCGGGCGCAGTCGCCCAACGCGACCACCAGCCGCGGCTCCGGCACCGCCTCGAACGTGCGGCGCAGAGCCGACGCCATGTTGCGCGTCACCGGACCCGTCACCAGGAGCGCGTCGGCGTGCCGCGGCGAGGCCACCAGGCGGGCGCCATACCGTTCGCCGTCGTAGACCGGGCCGAACGCCGAGGCGATCTCGACCTCGCAGCCGTTGCAGGAACCCGCGTCCACGTGCCTGATCTGCACGGAACCGCGCAGCTGTGCCGCCGCCGGCAGGTCTTCCAGGGTCCGTTCGGGGGCGGGCTCGGCCACCCGGCCCGTCTTTCTGATCTTCCGCAGCAAACTCACCATGAACTCCAGGGTCAGTCCGACGGCGCGGTGTCGGACTCGCGCAGCTCGGCCAGCAGGCCCTCCTGGCCGGAGATCAGGTCCGCCAGGATGGTCCGCGCGACCTTCAGCAACGTGACGAATTCATCGCTGCTCAGCGCATATACGACCGTGGCACCTTCCCGGGTGGACACCACGATGCCGGTACGGCGCAGCACGGCCAGCTGCTGGGACAGGCTGCTGGCCTCCACGTCCAGGCTGGCCAGCAGGTCACGCACCGGAAGCGGCCCGTCCTGCAGGAGCTCCAGGACCCGGATTCGCACGGGATGCCCCAGCGTCCGGAAGAACTCGGCCTTGGCCTGGTAGAGCGGCACGGGCATGGCTACTCCTCCTCGGGTTCTATCGACACACCGTGTTCCTCGGCGAGACGCAGCAGATCCTCCAGATCCGCCGTGTGCGCCT
Source organism: Acrocarpospora corrugata (assembly GCF_009687845.1). Taxonomy (GTDB): domain Bacteria; phylum Actinomycetota; class Actinomycetes; order Streptosporangiales; family Streptosporangiaceae; genus Acrocarpospora; species Acrocarpospora corrugata. The sequence goes on along the minus strand of NZ_BLAD01000037.1, from coordinate 258,041 downwards.
GGACGGCGTACAGGTCGTCGGCCTCCTTCGCCGCCCGCGACGCCGCCCGCGCCTCCTCGACCCGGCGGCGAAGCCCACCCGCGAAGCCCGGCACCATGCCTCCGATCCGTCCCAGCTCACTTGCGATCACATCATGTTAGCAATTGAAGAATTCTTCAAGTGCACAGGACAGCTCACCGGACTTTACAATGTAGATCAACGGAGCGCGACGGTCATGGCGGCCAGCCGGGCCTGCGACGCGAGGCCCAGGTGGTAGAGGTGAAGTTCGTCCGCGCCTGCCTTTGAGTAGGCCGCGAAGGAGCGTGCGAGCTGGTCGGGGTCTGGGGGTCTTGGGGGCAGGATCGTCGTGTACGCGCCGAGTTTTCGGGCGGGATGCGCCAGGCGGGCGAGGTTCGTGGTGGCCTCGTCGTCTGGGCCCCAGCAGAGGGCGGCGGCCCCGGTGAGGCCGTGCTGGTTCTGGGGCGGGAGCGCGGCGAAGGAGCCGGTGGACCAGTGGTCGGTGGAGGCGTGGAGGCGGAGCGGGCGGCCTTGGGTGGCGGGGATCAGCCGGGTGAGCAGGGTGGTCGTCAGGGCTGTGCGGAGGTGGGCGATCGGCTGGGTGAGGTCGCCCAGGGCTTCCTGCATCGAGGTGGCGGAGGTATCGATCGCGGTGCGGACTCGGGCCTGGGTTCGGGGGTCGGGGTATTTCGGCGTGCAGGCGGTGCAGAAGCAGAGGGAGAGGAGGGCGGACTGGGTGGCGGACCAGTCGGCGCCGGCTGTCTTGTCGTGGACGCTCTGGTGGGTCACGCCCATGGGGCCGCAGGCTTCGAGGATGAGTCCGGCGGGGTCGCCGAGTTCGACGATCTCGCTGATCAGGCGGGTGCAGTAGTCGAGGACGTCCTCGTGGGACGGGCAGAGGGCGTGCGGGTATCGGTCGCCGAAGGCGTTGCGGACCGTCAGTTCGGGGTGGAGGCGGCCGAGGAGGGTGTTGTGGGTGAGGGGGGTCCAGGCGTGGACCGGCAGGCCGACTGAGGCGAGTGCGTCCCGGGCCTGGAGGTAGGCGTCCGGGGGTGTCCAGGTTGGTGCGTGAGGGTGGAGGACGCCGTAGGCGGGTCGGCGTACGGGGAGGTAGAAGGCCGAATGAGGGACTTCCAGGACGCGGTGGGCGGGGTGGAAGGGGGTCGCGGCGCGGGTGGAGTGGTAGGAGGCGGCCAGGGCTATCGCGTCGACGCCGGTGGCGGCCAGGCGTTCGGGGGCGGCGGGGTCGCCGACTATGTCCCACGGGAAGACGTAGCCGATGTTCACCAGCAGGGCCTCTCGGTGCGGACAGCGGGGGCGATGGTCACTGGCGGGGAACGCGGTCGCAGTTCACCAGCGGGGTCTGGTGGTGGGGAATGTGGGGTCGAAGCGGCGGATGTAGGTGGTGTCGTCGCGGACGGTGAGGCCGCATTTGAGGTACTGCTCGTGCATGGTGGCGAGGGCGTCGTGGTCTAGTTCGATGCCGAGGCCGGGGGTGGTGGGGACGGGGACGGCGCCGTTGACGAAGCGGAGCGTTCCGGGGGCGATGACGTCCTGGCCGTCCTGCCAGGGGGTGTGGGTGTCGCAGGCGGTGGTGACGTGGGGGACGGCGGCCGCGAGGTGGGTCATGGCGGCGAGGCTGATGCCCAGGTGGGAGTTGGAGTGCATGGAGACCGCTATGCCGAAGGTTTCGCAGAGGCGGGCCAACTGGACTGAGCGGGTCAGGCCGCCCCAGTAGTGGTGGTCGGAGAGGAGGACGCCGATGGCGCGCTGGGCGATGGCGGGTGGGAGGTGGTCGTGGGTGACCACGCACATGTTGGTGGCCAGGGGCATGGGGGCTTCGGCTGCGACGGCGGCCATTCCGGGGATGCCGGAGGTGGGGTCTTCCAGGTATTCGAGAGTGCCGTCGAGGGCTTGGGCGACGCGGATTGAGGTTTCCACTGACCAGACGGCGTTGGGGTCCAGGCGGAGGGGGTGGGTGGGGAAGGCTTCGCGGAGGGCGAGGATCGCGTCGATTTCCTGGTCTGGGGGGTAGACGCCGCCTTTTAGTTTTATCGATTGGAAGCCGTACTCGTCGATTAGCAGGCGGGCTTGGGTGACGATTCCTTCGGGGGTCAGGGCCGGGCCGAAACGGTCGTCGGGGGAATCGGGGTGGCCGGGCCATTTGTAGAAGAGGTAGGCGCTGTAGGGGACGGCGTCGCGGACCGCGCCGCCGAAGAGGTCGGAGACGGGGCGGCCGATGGCTTTGCCTTGGATGTCGAGGCAGGCTACTTCGAATGGGGAGTAGACGCGGTCGATGCTTTTCTCTTTGGTGGCCACTCCGGTCAGGCCGTGGAGGTCGCTTACGGCGTCGCCGACTACTGTGGTGATGCGGTGATATATCTGGTTTTGTTGGTAGATGTCGAGGCCGATTAGGGCGGCGGCGGCTTCGCGTACTTTGGTGAGGTGGCCCAGGTCGCCGTAGGTTTCGCCCAGGCCGGTCAGGCCCTCGTCAGTGGTTACCTCGACGATTGTTCGCAGGGCCCAGGGCTCGTGTACGCCGGCGGCGTTGAGCAGGGGCGGGTCGCGGAAGGCGACCGGGGTTACGGTGATCTCTCGGATGTTCATGGGGAACGACCGCCAGACTTTGGGTGCCGACCAGGGTTATGAGGCGATTGCGAGGCCCGCTTCGATAAGTTGCGCGAGGGTGGTGATGTGTTCGGGAGTGGGGTCCACGAGTGGGGCTCTTACTGTTCCCGCGTCCAGGCCGCGTAGCCGCACGCCTGCTTTGACCAGGGATACCGCGTAGCCGGGTACGCGGTCGCGCAGGTCTACCAGGGGGAGGTAGAACTTGGTCAGCAGTCGCCGGGTCAGCAGTTCGTCGCCATCGGTGATCGCTTTGTAGAAGGCCAGCGCGATTTCGGGGGCGAAGGCGAAGACGGCGCTCGAATAGAGCGGAACTCCAAGCCCGCGATAGGCGGGGACGGTGAGTTCGGCGGTAGGAAGCCCGTTGAAGAACGTGAACTCACGGTCAGTGGCTTGACGCACCCGCAGGATGATCCGCTGAAGCAAGTCGATATCACCCAAGCCGTCCTTGAAACCGATGACGTTGGGAAGTTCGGCAAGTTCTACCACCGCATCAGGCGTGAACCTGGCAGTTCCACGCTGGTAAACAATAATCGGCAAATCCGTAACCTGAGCGATTTGCCGAACATATTCCACTAGGCCAGACGCCGGTGCCGTCACCAGATAGGGCGGCATCAACAGCAACCCCTCCGCCCCCGCCCTCGCCGCCGCACCCGCACACGCCTGCGCAAACGGAAGCGAACCCCCAGCCCCCGAAATAACCGGCACCCGCCCCCCGACTGCCTCCACCGTAGTCGCCACCACCGCCGCGTATTCATCCAAGCTCAGCGCATTGAACTCCCCCGTCCCACAAGCGGCAAAAACTCCCCCAGGCCCTGCCGCAACCCCATCCGCCACATGCTCGGCAAGCCCCCGCAGATTCAGCGAACCATCCGCCGCAAAAGGAGTAACCGGAAAAAAGAGAACCCCATCAAGACGCATTATTTCCTCCTACGAAAGTCGGAGTGGTTCTCCCACCCACCCGTTTGTTTGATTGCGGGCCTCCGCCCGCCCCCGATGGCCGCCCTGGCGACGATGACGGCGGCTCCGCCGGGCAGGCGTGGTTCTCCCACCCATCCACCCTTTGGATCTCTCTCGGGCTCCGCCCGACCCCGCTGTCGCGGTGGCTACCCGCTTGGCGGCACCACCAACAGAATGGGCCGCGCCTCTTTGGCGCCCAGGCGGTGGGGACCATCACCTGCGTGAACGGCGCTTCAACCGGGTCACGCACAAGCTCGGCCCGCCCACCCGCTGCGCCGTCCCGCCTGATGGCGGCTAACGAATACCCTCTCGGCGCAAAGCCGCGGCGAGTTTGCGGGTATGCCGCATCACAGCGTCCGCGACCTTCTCGATCTCCTCCGCGGGCAACCCGGACGGCATGGAACAACTGATCGCGTCCGTCGCCGGAATCCGGTAGTCGACGGCGACCGCCACACAAGCCACCCCGGGCGTGCCCTGCTCCCGCTCGTACGCGTACCCCCGCCCCCGGACCTGGTCCAGTTCCCCGCTGAGCCGTACCAGTTCGGTGATCGTGTGATCGGTGATCCGCACCAGCGGCGACGGCAGCAACGCCCCCACCTCGTCGTCGGTCAACTGCGCGAGCAGCACCTGCCCGAGCGCGGTCACGTGAGCGGGCAGCCGACGCCCGACCCGGGGGATCATCCGATGCCGTTCCCTCGACTCCCGGCTGGCCAGATACAGCACATGCGCCCCATCCCGGCGCGCGAAATGAACCGTATGCCCGATCTCCTCGCGCAGGTCCTCCAGCGTGTCGTGCGCGAGCGGCAGGGCCAGGTCCTTGTCCAGGTAAGCGGTCCCGGTCAGTAAGGCGTGCGGCCCGATCCCGTACGCCGACCCGGTCGCCTCGATCCACTTCAGTTCGGCGAGGGTGCGCATCAGCGCGTGCAGGCTGCTCCGCGGGAAACCCGTGAGTTGCTGGAGTTCGGAGAGGGTCAGACGGTCGGGGGACGCGGCGAGGGCTTCGAGGATGCGGACCGTTCGCTCGGCGGACTTGACCAGCTGGGGCTCCATAGCTGTCCCATTTCCGTCGTTGTGCTATATGACGGGCAGAATACCGGATGCCGTCCAGATACATGGACACCTACCCTTTGACCGCGCCGCTGGTCAGACCACGCATGAACTGGCGCTGGAACGCCAGGAACGCGATCACCGACGGCAGCAGGGCCAGCAGCGACGCCGCGAGCAGCACCCCGATGCCGGCCTCCTCGTCGGAGCGGAGCGAGCGCAGCGCGATGGGCAGCGTCCAGTGGTCGGACTCGTTGGCCACGATGAGCGGCAGCAGGTACTGATCCCAGATCATGGTGAAGCCGAAGACGCCGATCACGCCGAGGGCGGGGCGGCAGAGCGGCAGGATGATGGTGAAGAAGGTGCGCAGCTCGCCGGCGCCGTCGATCCTGGCGGCCTCCTCCAGCTCGATCGGGACCTCTTTCATGAACTCGGTCATCACCAGGATCGAGAAACCCCACGCGCCGACCGGCAGGATCATCCCGAGGTAGGTGTCGATCAGGTTCACGTGCAGGAGCGGCAGGTCGGCGAGCACCAGTGACAGCGGGATCGCGATGATCTCCTCCGGGAGCATCATCGTCGTCAGCATGATGAGCAGCACGAACGTCATGCCCCGGAACTTCTTCCGGGCCAGCGCGTACGCGGCGAACACGCTCACCACCAGTTGCAGCAGCAGGCCGAACCCGACGACCACGAACGAGTTGAGCAGGTAGAGATAGACGTTCTTCTCGCCGGCCTGCGCGAAGTTCTCCAGGGTGAGCTCGTCCGGCCAGAGGGTGAAGGCGGTCGGGTCGAGGGTCGGGCTGAACGCGCTGACCAGCAGGCCGAAGAGCGGTCCGGTGAAGACGACGAGCATCGCTCCGTACATGACGATCTTGCCGAGGGTGGCGAGCGGGCCCTTTCTGGCCTCCAGGCCGAGCGCGGTGTCGAATCTCATCGGGCCTGCCTGCGGCGCATGAGCTGGACGGCGACGGTGAGCACGAGGGTGGCCGCGAACAGGACGACGCCGCCCGCCGACGCGACCCCGAGCTCGCCGCGCTGGAATCCCAGCTTGTAGATCAGGGTCATGATGACCTCGGAGGAGCCGTTCGGGCCGCCGTTGGTCAGCACGTACACCTCGACGAACACCCGCAGGCCGCGGATGGCGGCGAGGGTGAACAGGATCCAGAAGACCGGCCGCAGCGCGGGCAGGGTGATGTGCCGCAGCCGCCGCCAGGTGGTCGCTCCGTCGACGGCCGCCGCTTCGTACAGGGTCCGGTCGATGCCCACCAGCCCGGCCAGAATGATCATCATGTCGTACGGCGCGCCGCGCCAGACGTTCATGCCCATGATCGACCAGAGCGAGGAGTGCTCGCTGGCCAGGAACGGCTGCGGGTCGATCGCGATCCAGCCGAGAATCGTGTTGAGCAGCCCGGTGTCCGCCGGGTGGTACATGATCCGCCACACCTCCGCCACCGCCGCCATCGTGGTGACCACCGGCAGGAAGACCGCCGCCCGGACGAACCAGAGATATCGCGCCGGCCCCTCGATCAGCAGCGCGAGCCCGAGCCCGAGGGCGAGCGACCCGGCGGTGGTCCCCACGGCCAGCAGCAGGCTGTGCCAGACCGCGCCGACGAACGCGTCGTCCGCCATGATCGCGCGGTAGTTGTCCAGGCCCACCCATTCGTCCCCGAGGAACGGCTGGACCTTGAAGAAGCTCTTCCACAGGCCCAGCCCCATCGGGATGAACTTGAAGTAGAGGAACAGCAGCAGCGCGGGCGCCAGAAGCAGCCACACCACTGCCGTACCTCGCCGGGAGTGCGTCACGATGCCTTCTGGGCCTGCAGTTCCGCCGTCAGCTTGGTCGCCAGGCCGTCCATACCGGTCTTGACGTCGGCCGAGCAGTCGGCCCAGACGGCGTTGATCGCGTCGGCGGTGGTCTGCCGGATGGGCGCCCAGTTGGGCACCGCCGAACTGTAGACCGCGTCCGCGTACGCCTCCTGGAAGACCTTCCAGCCGGGCGCCTTGCGCTCAGCCCCCATGTCCACGGTCGAGTTGACCGGGAGCCGGACGATAGCGCCGGGGGCGTCCTTGTTCATGCCGATCCGCTGGCCTTCGGCGGACACCGCGAACTCGGCGAACTTCTGCTGACCGGCCTCGTCGGCGGAGCCCGCCATCAGGTAGACGTTCTCGCCTTCGCCGAGTGTGCCGGGGCCGCCGGACGGCCCCTTGGGCACCTTGACGACTTCGAGCTTGTCCGCGCCGATGGACTGCTCGAACCTCGCCAGCACGTACGGACCGACCAGGTAGATCCCGCCCTGGCCCTTCTCGAACACCTCGTGGGTGACGGTGGTGTCGTTGCTGACCGCGCCCGGGTTGACCGTCTTGGCGGCGCAGAACTGGTCCTGCAGGAAGGTGATGGCTTCCACGAACTTGGGGTCGGCGACGGCGGGGGCGAACTTGCCGGGGCCGGTGGGGGTGAGGAAGGCGCCGCCGTTGGCGTAGATCATCGAGGCGGCGTACCAGGAGGCGTAGCCGCGTTTGGTGCTGGCCGGGATGACGAAGCCGGCCGTGTCGGCGGCGCCGTTGCCGTCCGGGTCCTTCTCGGTGAACGCCTTGGCGAGCGCGGCCAGGTCGCCCCAGCTCTGCGGGGGTTCCAGGCCGAGCTTCTCGCGCCAGTCCTTCCTGACGATCAGCGCGAACGACTGCGCCGAGAAGGGCGCCGCGTAGTACTTGCCGTCGCTCGCCTGGGCGGCCTGCCAGGCCCGGTCGGCCAGCTGGTCGCCGCCCTGAAGCGCGGCCTTGTCGACCTCGCGCAGCCAGCCCTGGGTCTGCATGTTGCCGAGCTGGGCGGTGTCGTTGATGACGATGTCCGGCAGGTTCTTCTGCGCGGCCTGCTGCTGCAGTTTGGTCTCGAAGTCGTCCAGCAGGGCGACGACCTTCGTCTGCACCCCGCTGGCCGTGGTGAAGGCGGCGGCCAGCTTGGCCGCGGTCTTGGCGGCGTCGGAGTCCGGCGGCTGCCGGATCCAGATTTCGAGCGGTTCGCCGCCGGCGACATCATCGGAACCGCACCCGGCCACGGTGGTGGCGAGCGCGATGGCGATCACGGCCCCGAACAGATGGCGTGACATCAGACCACCTCATGTTCACATATATGGACTTGTTTCGGGAGCGTGTCGCGAGTTCATGTGAACGTAACCAGTACCGAAAAATCCGTCAATGGGTTGGAACGTATCCATGTATGTGGATTTTCGTCAGGGACGTGTACACCATGGGGACATGCGAATCCTGATGACCGGCGCGGCCGGGAAGGTCGGAACCCTGCTCCGCCCCCGGCTGGCCCGCGACGGACGGGTGCTCCGCCTGGCGGACCTGGTCCCCATCGACTCACCCGACTCGGTGGTGGCCGACCTCACCGACCCCGTCGCGATGGCGGCGGCCATGCGCGGCGTGGACGCCGTGATCCACCTGGGCGGCCAGAGCCGCGAACACCCATGGCCCGACATCGTCCACGCCAACATGACCGGCACCCACACCCTGCTGGAAACCGCCCGCCTCGAAGGGGTACGGAACGTCGTCCTGGCCGGCAGCCACCACGCCGCCGGCTACCACACCCGCCCACCCGACACCGCCGACCTGCCCGACTACGCCTACCCCCGCCCCGACACCTTCTACGGCGTGAGCAAGGTCGTCATGGAGGCCCTGGGCAGCCTCTACCACGACAGATTCGGCCTCAACATCACCGTCATCCGCCTCGGCACCTGCACGGAACGCCCCACCGACACCCGCTGCCTGGCCACCTGGATCTCCCCCGACGACTGCGCCCGCCTCATCGAAGCGGCCCTCACCGCCCCCGGCTTCCACATCGTCTGGGGCGTCTCCGCCAACAAACGCCGCTGGTGGTCCCTCGACGAGGCCCTGGCCATCGGCTACGCCCCCCGCGACGACTCCGAGCTCTACGCCCCCGCCCTACTCACCACAGAAGGCGAACCCGACCTGACCCACCCCCTCCACAACCGCGCGGGCGGCCAGTTCACCCTCAAGGAACTCGGCGGCGCCTGGTAGAGGTTCGATCGTGCGTATTGGCATCCCTTGAGGGAGGTGCCAAGAGTAAGCTCCGGATTCGATGGTCGGCGGAAGCAGGGGGCCGGGTGGCGGAAGGGTTCGGCGGCCTGTGATCGAGTTGCCTGCCGACGAGATCACTCAGCTCCCGCTCAACGCCATGAAGGAGCAGTTCAGCCTCAGCTTCGTGCACATGGTCGCCTCGGCCGCCGGTTGCTCCATCAAGAGCCACGCCACCGACTACGACGGTGTCGACATCACGGTCTCCTCCTCGGCCGAGTACGCCACCTACTACTGCCCTGAGTTTGAGCTACAGCTCAAAGCCACCTCCCAGCATGATCTCCTCAAGCCCGAACACTTGTCCTGGACGATGACAGCCGATCGGTTCAGGAAGCTGACCAACCCGAAGCGGTTCGTCCCTGCGTATCTTGGAGTCCTGTTGCTGCCGGAGGGGGACTGGCTGGACCAGGACGAGCGGAGGCTCCTCACGGATAGCCGCATGTACTGGCAGAGTGCTGCAGATCTGGGTTCGATCGACGCTGGCGCGTCAGCCAAAACCGTCCGCCTACCGCGAAGTAATCTGTTTGATGTACCACAGCTTCGAGGCATTATGAAGACCATCGGCGAGGGGGGCGAATGGTAGGCGACTTCGCGCCGGATTCCTCAATCCTTGAGCTTGCGCACTCGATCACTCCGGTTGCGGTCTCTCAGTACCTGGCCACGCAGCCTTGGGAACTTGAGTCGAGGCAGGATCACATTCGCGAGATCTGGCGGCTTCCCGGCACCGACGGGCAACGCCTTGGCCGGATACTTCTGCCGCTCGCCGTCGACTATGAGGACTTTCTGCCGCGCTTCTACGACGCCCTGTTCGCCATCAGCCGGATAAACGACTGGGACGCCGACAAACTGCAGGAGCGAATCATGGCGGCCAGGGCGGATCTTTTCTTTGTCCGGCTGGATCAGGCGATGGCCGACGGCACGATTCCGTTTCGCCAGGCTGAAATCACTGTCGACGCGATCTGGAAGATGCTGCGCGCCGCGGCCACGACGGCCGCCGATCCCAAGCACTCCCACCTTGGGCGCAGACCGACCGCGGTGGCCGACTTCCTTGACGAAGACGTGCGACTGGGCCACACCAAGCGAGGCAGCTTCGTCTTCACCGTGGTCACCCGACTCGGCGACCACTCCCCTAATGAGCAGCCAGATCAGTCCTCTGATGTGATCCAGCCCTTTCCCCGGCGGGTTATGGAGACGCTCGCACAGGGCCTGGAAACCACCCGCGACCTCACGCTCGGCCAGAATCCCGAGGCACTGGACGACCCCTCCCGATGGGGCCTCAGCGCCGGACTCGTCGAAGCGATCGAAGAGATGGCGGAGCCCGACAGCCTTCGGGCACTGGACCTGTCCTTCGAATGGGCTGCGGCGGAAATCAAGCCGAATGTGGGGAATTCTCCCATCAAGCTGGAGCATCAGGCATTCGGACAGCTAGGGCGGGTTCGCGAACGCCTTATTCGTCAAGAAGAACCGAAGCGGCGCGAAACTCTCATTGGCACAGTTCGATCCTTGACCCGAGAAGAAAATCGAGAAGACGAAGAGTCGGGCACGATCATCTTGCACGCCGCAGTTAAAGGGCGATTCCGGAACGTACATATGACTCTCGGCGGCGAAGACCACGATTGGGCGATTGTTGCCTACCGGGAAAAATTGCCTTTCACAGTGACCGGTGACCTGGTCTATGAAAGACGAGCATGGCGATTGGTGGGCGACCTGATGGTGGACTCGGACTTCCTGCGCCAACGCCACGGACAGAGTCCATCCTCATAGATTTCGGCCGTTACACGTCGAACCTGACCTTTGGCGCGCCCGATTCCAGAATGGAGCTCCAGCCTCTGGGCTCAGAAGGGGGCGGGTGCTGTGCCTCTGGCCGGGTCGGCTATCGGCACGGGGCTCGCACCAGGGGGATCCGGATGCGATAGCACAGGCCGTTTTCCTAACGTGGTTGGCATGGCACACCGAGATGACACGGGAGAGCCAATGGAACCGGAGGCATGGTCATGAAGGCTGAGCACGTTGTCCCGCTGCGGGTGCCGATCGAGTCGGTCGATCTGGAGAACTGGATTTTCACGCTGTCGGATGAGGACTACCAGGCCGCGTCGAAGGCGCACCGTGCCGCAGGCACGACGATGTACGACGGCGTGCGTGGCACGGTCAACGTGGAGGACATCGGCGGGACCCTCATCGTCCAGCACTACCGGGAGGTTTCGGCCGACCGGCGGCATTTCGAGCTGTTCTCACCGCGCAGCCGCGGCTACTTCTTCCACCTGATTCCGATCCGGATGGAGGTCCGCTGGACGATGTCGGCCGAACCGCGCGGCGCCACGGGTTCCAGCCTCCGCTGCGTGGTCGAGATCAACCTCGCACCGGTCCTGCGCCTGCTGTCGAAAACGTCCGCCACCGGCTGGTTCGTACGCCGGCACGTACGGGAGGAGGCCGCCGGATTCGCCCGGGACATCGAACGCAAGCACGCGGAGGGGCGTACGCCGCCGTCGCTTTTGATCGACCGGCGCAGCGGTTGACCGGTTCGGGGGCGGCCCGGCGACAAGATCGTCAGATGACTGTCCTGGCGAGTCTGCTTGATCGCGAGGTGCGTCAGGGGCGTGGGATGGACCAGCGGGGGCCGGTTGGGGTGTCTTCGAGGTGGATGCCGCTGGTTTGGAGGGCGGTGCGGAGGGCGTCGGCGAGAGCGTAGTGGCCGTTGTGGCGGAGGTCGTCGCGGAGTTTCAGCAAGGCGTCGGTGAGGGTGGTCAGGCGGCGGGTGGAGTCGGCCTGGCGGCCCAGTTGGGTGATGAGGTGGCGCAGGGTCTGGCGGGCCTGGTCGACGCCGCCGTCGTCTTCCTCGGTGTCGGCGGACCAGGCGAGCAGGTCGGCTTCCAGGTCGAGGATGGCCTGGGTGGCGGTGGTGGCGTCGTTGCGGGTCAGGGCGGTGGCGAAGTGGGTTTCGCGGGTTTCTATCAGTTCGGCCAGGGTGATCTGGGGGGCTGGTGGCGGCGGGGGTGGGGGCAGGGTGCTGTGGCCGCTGGTGAGATGGCGGAGTTCGGGGAGCGGGAGGGTGAGGCCGGCGGGGAGGCGGGTGCTGCGGCCGGGGAGGCGGATGGTGAGGGCGCCGCGGCCGGCAACGCGGAGCCGGCCGGTGGTCAGGTCGATGACGGCGGCGGTGTGTTCGTCGATGCCGAGGACGGCGACGCCGTCGGGGAGCTCTGCTTCCATCCGGGACAGGCGGCGCTCGCCGAGGTAGCAGAAGCGGGTGTCGTGGGTGCCGCCTTCGGTGTTGTCGTAGTGCGGGATCACCACGACGGGGAGATCCAGTGCGGCGAGCAGGTTCAGGCCCTCGCGCCAGTGCGGGTCCGCGCCGACTTTGTAGATCTCGTAGACGGGGATGGTCGCCACGCCTGCCGTACAGGCGGCGGCTGAGGCCAGGACCGTCACGCCGGGGCGGGAGCGGACGCGGGCGCGGAGGTCGGCGGCGGTGCCGGAGGCGAGCCAGCGGTCCAGTGCGTACGTCGGGCTGCCGGGGCCGGAGAACACCCAGTCCGCGGTGGCGACGTCGCCCCCGACCTGGACCTCCAGGCCGACGCTGCGGGCGAAGTATCCGCAGGCGCGGGCCGAGATGTCGGCGGAGTTCTCCTGGAACGCGTAGGGGGTGTCGAGCAGGACGGCCCGGGGGCGGTCGCCGAGGGGCAGTACGGCGGAGCGGTGGACCTCGACCATGGTCGGGCTCGTCTCGCCTGAGCCCATCAGGATCAGTACGCGACCTGGTTGTTGCTGCATACTGTTCGCAATAACCACCACCTACTGGGGGCTTCCGTGAACGGTCAGGTCAGTGTCGAGGTGCTGCCGATTCGGGTCGACGCCGCCGGGACCTGGCGTTACCGGCACCTGGTCACCCGCCTTGGCGCGAGTGAATCCCCTGACCAGGCGGCCCGACGCGGTGCCGGCGTGCAGGCCGGCGACGCCTCCACGGTGGTCCACTCCACCAGCTGGCGGTACCGACCGCAAGGGCAGATCGTCCTGACGTATGTCGTCTGTCCGGATCCGTTTCCGTACCTGCCGGGCACCGAGCTGGAGTCCTTCCGGCTGGCACGGGGCTCCGGTCCCGCCTCGCCCTCGCCTGAGCACGTGGATCTGGACAACGTGGCCGCTCATGCGCTGCGGCATCTCGCGTACCTGCTGGACCACGATCCGGTCGTCGGCGCGGCCCTCGCCGGGGACGTCGTGGTGGCACGGGCTCTGGAGAGCCTGTCCCGGGAGTTAATCGTCGTTCACTGAAGGGTGTCGCGGGCGTCCATGAGGGCGAAGCCGAGCAGGTTGAGGCCCAGCCAGGTCGAGGGTGACGCGGCGGCCGGGTCGGCGGCGGCCAGGCCGATGCCCCAGATCCGGTCGCGCGGGCTGGCCTCGACCAGGACCCGCTCGCGGGTGGCCAGCAGGAACGCCTTGAGCTCCGGATTCTGGCCGAACTTGGCGATCCCGGCCCGCACCACGATCGGATACCGGTACGCGGCCCACACCTCGTCGTCGAACCCGCGCACCTTCCGGCCCAGGGCCTTGGCCTCGCCCGGCGTGGCCGCGGCCAGGATCTCGCGCGCGGTGGCTTCGTCACCGAAGAGCCACGCCTTGTGGGACATCATGTAGTGCTCGGCGGTACGGAAGACATGGCCGTCCTCGGTGCACTCGGCGGGCCACCACTGACTCAGGCAGCCCGCGCCGACTCCCCCGCCACGCGTCGGCCGGTGCCCCCAGAACCACAGGTACCGCAACCGCGTCCCCGCCTGCTCCGCGTCGATCGCCTCTTGAACAGATCGGGGCAGTCTTGTTGATTCGGGCATCCGTTTACCTTGGCACGCCAAGCCCGTAGACCGCACCCACCGCGCACCTTACGGAACGCCGAAACCACCGCGATCAAGGCCGGCCGGCGCCCGCGGCAGGTTGGCCGGGATGTGGCACGGGATGGAACGGAATGTCCCGCCATAGGGGTGACGGTTATTCAGAGAAGGGCGTGACACCGATGGCGCGGTTCCGATGGCAGGTCGCAGGGCTGGTCCTGTCGCCTGTCCTGTTGGTGGCCGCTGTGCTGTTGCCGGGCGGTCCGGCGGCGGCGCAGTTCGGCTGGTCGCATGTGACCAGTTGGGGTTCCAACTACTACGGGCAGTTGGGCGATGGCAGTACCCAGGAGGTGCACGCCACGCCCGTGCTCGCCGGGCGGACCGATCTGCAGTTCACCGATGTCGCGCTGGGGGGTAGTCACGCGGTGGCCAAGGCCGCCGACGGGACGGTGTGGGCGTGGGGGTTCAACACCTCCGGGCAGCTGGGCGACGGTGGCGTGGTCAACCGGAGTAACACCCCGGTCCGGGTCGTCGGCCTGACCAACGTCGTGGCCGTGTACGCCGGGGGCGCGTTCAGCATGGCCAAACGTTCCGACGGGAGCGTGTGGGCCTGGGGCAGCAACGTGGCGGGGCAGCTGGGCATCGGAGGCGGTCCGAACCGCTTCGCACCGGTACAGGTACCCGCGCTGACCGGCGTGCTCAAAATCTCCCTGGGCGGGCGGCACGGTCTGGCGCTGCTCGGCAACGGTCACCTGTCCAGCTGGGGCGACAACGCCAACGGCCAGCTGGGCACGGGCAACACGGTGCCGCGCGCCACGCCGGGCGCGGTGGTCTCACTGGTCGGGGTGGTGGACCTGGCCGCCGGGGACACCCACAGCCTGGCCGCCACGAACACCGGCCAGGTCAGGGCGTGGGGCCGCAACGACCGCGGCCAGCTCGGCAACGGGACCACGACCCCGGCGACCGTCCCGGCGCTGGTGCCGGGACTGACCGGCGTCGGCAGCGTCGCCACCGGGTGGTCGTACAGCCTGGCGCTGAGCGGGACCGGCCAGGTGTGGGCGTGGGGCGACAACGACCGGGGGCAGCTCGGCATCGGCAGCAGCAACGGCTACCGCGCCACCCCCGACCGGGTGCGCGGGCTGACCAACATCGTCGGCATCGCGTCCGGCCAGTACTTCGGCCTGGCCAGGAGCGGGGCGGGGCAGAACTCGAACGTGTGGGGCTGGGGCGGCAACGACTTCGGCCAGCTGGGCCTCGGCGTGCTGGGCGACCGCGACCTCCCGGTCCCAATCCCGGCACTGGCGGGCAGCCTCAAGGTCACCTCCGGCCCGCAGTCGTCGTTCGCGGCGGCGATCCGCACCATCCCCATCCCGCCCCCCGCCCCGACGCCGACACCGAGCGAGCCGCCGGGAACGCCCACCCTGGGCCCGCAGGATCCGCTTCCGACCGTCTCGCCGGGAACGCCCACATCCAGCCCTCAAGGCCCGCTTCCGACCGGGCCGACGAACCCCCAGCCGACCATCCCGGGCCCGCAGTTCCCGCTTCCGACCATCCCGGGGACGCCCACGCTCGGCCCGCAGGACCCCATTCCGGGAACGCCCACGCTCGGTCCGCAGGATCCGACGCCAACCGTTTCGGGAACTCCCACGCTCGGTCCGCAGGATCCGACGCCAACCGTTTCGGGAACTCCCACGCTCGGTCCGCCGCAACCGGTGGCAGAGTTTGAGTTGGCCGTCGGGGAGACGGCCGGGGCGCTGCCGGTGGGGGGCACGATTGGTGTGCCGCTGGCGGTCACTGGGGAGGATGGATTCATGGACACCGTCGTGTTCGGCGTCGGCCCGCTGCCGAGCGGGGTGAGCGCGGCGTTCGCGCCGAAGGCGGTCATCGGGGGCGGCAAGGCCGTACTGACCCTGACCGCGTCGCCGGAGTCGAAGCCGGGGCGGTTCGCGTTCGCCGTGACGATCACCGGGAAGGCGAACGGCACCGACCTGACCAGAACGGTCAGCTACCAGCTGACCCTCACCGACCCGATCGGATGACACCGATGCCGGAACTCGACCAAGACCTGACCAGCACCGAGACCGAGATTGATCCGGAGCTGCTGACCGACCGCCTGGCCGCGCTGTACACGCTCGTCATGACCGACGACTCGCTGGACGACCCGGATCTGGACCCCGCGGACTGGGACGGCGGGCCGGGCTAGGCCCGGTCGACGGGGAGCGGCAGGGCGAACGCGACGGCCTTGCCGCCGGTGACCCGGTTGGTGGTGGAGATCTTGGTGGGGTAGGCGCCGCACCAGCCGTGGGAGAGGCGGTGCACGACGTCCAGGCCGCGGCCGGACTCCAGCAGCAGCGGGTCGGGGATGGCGTCGATCGCGTCCAGGGTCAGCTGCACCGCGAGCGGCCCGGGGATGGCGGGCAGCGTCTCCGAGCCGTCCACGACCTCGCACACCACCATCGGCGGGCTCCGGTAGAGGCGCAGCTCGAAGGGTGCGCAGGCGTGCCGCAGCGCGTTGGTGACCAGCTCCGAGACCATCACCACGCCGTCGTCGATCGCTTCGCCGCCGAGGCCCAGGCCGGTCAGGACGCCGCGGATGAGATCGCGGCTGCGCACCACGGCGCGCGATCCCTCGGCCAGCGGCCAGACGGCGAGCGATGCGGCCCGGTCCATGCCGGTCTCCGCGAATCTGATGAGCGGCGAGGCGAGTGCGGACTCCGTCCCTCTCACACGGTCCCTCTCACACGTCGATCTTCCGGGCATTCGCGCGGCTGGACAATCCAAATGTGCGGAACGTCCTAAGTATCTATCGGTTTCCGCGCCCGACGCAAGATGACCAACGCCCGAAAACCACGAAGAGCCGGGGTCGCCGGCTCTTCGGGAAAACTCGGGAAAACATGGATAAGCGCTGGCCGAGAGGCTTAGCTCAGGTCGAATTCGCCGTCCTTCACCGCGTTGACGAAGGCACGCCATTCCGCTGGGGTGAACTCCAGCACCGGCCCTCGCCCGTGCTGCTTGGAGTCGCGCACGCCGATGACAGGGTCGGAACCGCCGGGGTTCCCGGCGGTCGCGACCTCGACGCAGTTGTCGCCGCCACTGGAGTGGCTGGACTTGCGCCAGTTGCTGAACTTGCTGTTCTGGTTCATGAACCGTCTTCCGGACAACGGCCAATTCTGGACTGTACAAAAGTGTCGCATGTTCAGAATGTGGCCGTGCACGCCCGAACCGGACGTCACCCCGGTCTTGCCCGGCACGCGATACAGATGGATACTCGGCACGATCAAAAACCTCGGACAGTAGCGAACCCGGAGATATCCAGCCGGACGGACAGACAGGGGCCGGAGCAGGTGTCTGACAGCCACGAGTCGGAGCCCATCAGAATCGACACCACCGCGGCCCACTCGGCCCGGGTGTACGACTACTGGCTGGGCGGCACCACCAACTTCGCCGCCGACCGCGCCGCGGGCGACGCGGTGCTCGCCGCCCGTCCCGGGCTCCGCTACAGCGTGCGGGCCAACCGCGCGTTCCTGGTCCGGGTGGTCAGCTGGCTGGCCGGCGAGATGGGCGTACGGCAGTTCCTGGACATCGGCACCGGGATCCCGAACGAGAACAACACCCACGAGGTGGCCCAGGCGACGGTGCCTGGAGCCCGGGTGGTGTACGCGGACAACGACCCGATCGTGCTGGCGCACGCGCACGAACTGCTGCGCACCTCCCCCGAGGGCGCCACCGACTACATCAACGGCGACCTGCGGGACACCGAGAAGCTGCTCCGCGAGGCGGCGGCGACGCTGGACTTCACCCAGCCGGTGGCGATCCTGCTGCTCGGCGTCATGCACCACATCCCGGACGAGCACGACCCGTACGGCATCGTGAACGCGCTCACCGCCGCCGTGCCCTCCGGCAGTTACCTGGTCATCTCGCACCCGGCCAGCGACCTGCTCCCGGCCACCCAGGGCGAGGCGAGCAAGCGTTACAACCAGCATGTGGCCACCGGGCAGCGGCTGCGCTCCCGCGACGAGGTGGCCGCGTTCTTCGAGGGGCTGGAACTGGTCGAGCCGGGGCTGACCCAGTGGCACCAGTGGCGGCCCGACCTGAACGACGACGCGCCCGAGGGCGCGATCACCGGCCACAGCGGCGTGGCCCGGGTGCCGTAACGTCCGGAGGCTTGGATGATCAGTCCCTATGTACGGCGCCTGCGGCTGGCCACCGAGCTCCGGCACCTGCGGATCGGCGCGCACCTCACCCACGAGCAGCTCGCCAAGCGGATCGGGCTGCCGCGCGCGCAGATCTCCCGGCTGGAGAACGGCCACGTGGTCGACCTCGCCGACATCATGGCCATTCTGGAAGAGCTGGGCGTGCAGGGCGACCAGTGGACCCAGATCATCACGATCGCCCGGGAGGCCGGCGAGCGCGGCTGGTGGGAGTCGAACAAGGCGATGGGCGAGCGGCAGGCGCTCTTCGCCGACCTGGAGGCGGGCGCGGAGACGATCCGCGAGTTCCAGATGACCTTCCTGCCCGGCCTGCTGCAGACGGCCGAGTTCACCCGGGCCCGCGCCCACACCGACCGCCAGGACGGCGCCGACGGCTACAAGCCGGACAAGGCCGCCGAGGCGCGCCTGGGCCGCCAGCGGATGCTGCGCCGGCCGGGCGGCCCGACCTACGAAGTGATCATCGATGAGGTCGCCGTACGGCGGCGCGCGGCCCCCCTGGAAGTCGTGCAGCAACAGCTTTATCACCTTGCGGCTACCGTCAACGGGGACCCGAAGATCACCCTGCGGGTGCTGCCGATCGACGCGATCATCGACGGCTACAGCCTGCCGCGCTCGGCCTTCTCGATCTACACCTTCGCCGACCCCGGCGACCCCACGGTGGTGGCGGTGGACACCGTCACGGACGACCTCGTGCTGACCGAGCCGGACGCCGCGACCCGCTACGAGACCCTTTACACCCGCATCCGGGCGGCGGCCCTGCCCCCTGACCAGAGCCTGCAGTTCCTGATCAAGGCCGCCAGAAACCTACCGAATGGGCATAGCTCCGCGTAACCGGGAGCCGCTTCGGAACGTTCCCACGCCGCGGTCGCGGCGTGGCGCCCTGTGACGGCCCGGACGCGCCGGGAAACGGCCCGCCCCTATCGCGGCGGGCCGATTGCGCAGGTCATCGCCGCTCCAGTTATATTTCCCCGGCTAACTACCGGCTGTGGCAAACTCAAATGCAATTCCCGCTAAATATCCCGGACATTCAAGTTCTCTATAGAACTCGGCGCTTCACAAAAAATGGGGCCTAGCCATTCGGGGGGCCCGCATGTAAGCATGTCGTCAATTGACTTCGGGTCGAAAGGCTTGTCAAGTGACAGTGTCCGAGGTGCTGGGTGACCGCCTCCGCCAACTCCGCAAGGAGGCGGGCCTGACCCAGGATCGACTGGCGCGACGCGCGCATGTGAACGACAGTTACATCTCTCTGATCGAGACGGGGAGGCGGGTCCCGTCGCCCGAGGTGACAGCGGCGCTGGCGGCCGAGCTCGGGTGCACCGCGGAGTACCTGCTGTACGGCAAGGCGGGGATCCCGGTGCAGTACTCGGTGGAGACGCGGGGTGCCGCCAGTCGCCGGCTGCTGCGCCCGCTCAAGCGCCCCCTGGCCGGGTTCCGCCCTGGTGACAAGGTCGAATACCGTCAGTCGGGGGCGCTGCTGATGATCACCTACATACGCCGGGTGGGCGAGGGCGCGGTGCCGGGTCAGTGAGGCTTGACCGCGACTCCACCCAGGATGTGGCCGGGGACGAAATCGGGCGCGGACGCGCCAGGAGCGTCCCCGTTGGGGTGCCAGTCCTGCACCGGGACGACGCCGGGGTGCAGAATGTCGAGCCCGTCGAAGAACTGGACTATCTGGGCCCGGTCCCGCGGATAAAGTGGTTTATTGGTTCGGTTATATATTTCGATAATTCGTTCTTCGTCTTCTTGGGTGGTCACATCCCCGTGTTTACTGTGAGATAGGACCAGATAACTTCCGGGCGGCATCGCGCGCATTATGCGGCCGACGATGTCATGCGGATCGTCAGCGTCGGAGACATAGTGCAGGACAGAAGTGAGGATCACACCGACCGGCCCGTCGAAACTGATCATCTCGTTCAGGCGGGGATCGGCCAGGATCTTTTCGGTCGCGCGCATGTCGCCACTGGTGGCCACGGTATTGCCGTCGGACAGGATCGCCTGGATGTGGGCGAAGACGATGGGGTCGTTGTCGACGTACACGACCCGGGCCCCCGGCGCCGCCGCCTGGGCCATCTGGTGGGTGTTCTCCCTGGTCGGGAGGCCACTGCCGATGTCGAGGAACTGCCTGATCCCACGCTCGGCGAGGTACTTCACGGCGCGCTTGAGGAACGCCCGGTTCCCCACCGCCACGTCGGCGGCGTCGGGCGCGACCTTGAGGAGCTCCTCGGCCGCGACCCGGTCGGGAGCGTGGTTGTCGCTCCCGCCGAGCAGATGATCGTAGATCCTGGAGGCATTCGGACAGTCATGGTCGAACACGTTCTGCCGCTTCATGTAGTCACCCTCGCCGGTGCCCATTGAGCTAGCGTTTGATCACTTTCATCGATCAACCATAGCAACCCGCGCAATTCACGTCAGGTGTGGATCATGTAGTCATGTCGTCCGGAGTTTCCCCGCGAACGACATGAACGTGCCTTGACCGTCGCGAGTATATGACTACATGCCCGACATAGCCGATAATTCCGAGGGAAGAATTTTTCGCTTTGCGGGCGGTCCGAATCCGTCTTTCCGGGTGTTCGGCTTACCAGCCCTGCGCCAGCCGGCGGGTCTCGGTGGCCTCTACCTGGAACCCCAGGTTCTCCAGCTCCGACGCGCTCTGGTCGGCCAGCTTCCTGGCCTCCTCCAGCGAGCCCTGAGCGGCCCGCATGGCGGCGATCCTGGCCCGGCACAGCGGGGCACGGCGGTCGTCGGCCGCGATCTCGAACAGGCCCGCCGCGCGGGTGTAGCGGACGACCGCCTCGGCGTGCCTGGCCAGGCCCGCGAGCGCGTCCCCGGCGAACTCCTCGAAGGCCGCCTCGGCCAGGATGTCGCCGGTCTCCTGGCCCAGCACCCGGCCGTGATCGCACAGGTGCAGCGCCTGGTCGTGGTGGCCGGCGGCGAGCCGTACGGTGATCAGGGTGTCCAGCGCGAGGCTCTCGTAGACGCGCTCGCCGCTCTCCCTGGCGATCTTCCCGGCCCGGGTGAAGGCCGACTCGCAGAGCTGGATCGCCTCCTCGTGGCGGCCCTCCGCGCCCGCCACCAGGCCGAGCACCCGCAGGCAGGCCACCTCGGCGGGGGCGTCCTCGACCTCGCGGGCCAGCTTGTGGCCGCGCCCCGCGTCCGCGGCGGCCTCGTCGAGCGCCCCCTGCCGGTAGCCGACCAGGGCCCGCCAGGCCAGTGACCTGGCCACCCCTTCGGCGTTCTTGACCTGCTCGAACGCCTCCAGGCAGGTGGTCAGCATCTGGATCGGGCGGTGCTCGTCGCCGGGCTGCCTGGCGACCACGGCGGCCAGCCGGAGCCGGGCCTCGGCGGCCAGCCGGGTGTCCTCCTCGGCCGCGGCGGCGCTCATCACCCGCTCCCACATGTCCTCGGCCTCGCGATGCCGGTTCTGGTGGGCCAGGAACGAGGAGAGCCGCAGGGCCAGCCCGTACGCCAGCCGGTAGCGCCTCTCGTCGCAGGCCAGGCGGATCGCGGCCAGGATGTTCGCGCATTCGGCGATGAACCAGACCCCGGGCCCGGAATCGATCAGGTGCCGGGCCTCGTCGGGGGCGAACAGCTCCACGTTCAGGCGGGCCGGGCGAGGAAAGTGTGGCTCTCCGGGCAGGCGTGCGTCGGCCCGGTCGACGAGCTCCAGCCAGCCCAGCAGCAGCCGCTCCACGGCCAGGTCCCGCTCGCTCACGTGGTCCTGCAGCTGCTGCTCGGCGTAGTCGCGGAGCAGGTCGTGCTGGCGGTAGCGGGGCTGCCCGACGGTGCCCGCGCTGACCGTGACCAGCAGGCTCCGGTCCGACAGCGTCTCCAGCAGCTCCTCGGCCTCCAGGGTGCCCAGCAGCATGGCGATCAGCCAGACCGGGAAGTCGCCGGGACCGGCCAGCGCGAGCACCCGGAACGCCTGCTTGGCGGGGGCGGGCAGGGCGTCGTAGCTGTCGGCGATGCTGGCGCTGACGGTCATCTCGTTGGCCCGCAGCGCGCGCAGCCGGTCGCTGAGCCGCCCGGCGAAGTAGGCGATCGGCCAGTTGGGCTGGGCGGACAGCCGGGCCCCCGCGATCCGCACGGCCAGCGGGAAGCCGCCGCAGGCGGCCATCACCTCGTCGGCGGCCTCCGGTTCCGCGGCGACCCGGTCGGCCCCGATGATCTCCTCCAGCAGGCGCAGCGCCTCCTGGCGCTGGAGCGGGTCCAGCCGAAAGGGACGGATACCGGCCCCGCCCGTGAGGTACGCCCGGGAGGTGACGATCACGGCGCAGCCCGCCGTACCGGGCAGGAAGGGCTGGACGTGGTCGGCGCCGGCGGCGTCGTCGATCACCACCAGGACGCGGCGGCCGGCCAGCATGGACCGGAACAGCGCGGCCCGCTCCCCCGTGCCGGCGGGCAGGCTGTCGGCGGGCGCCCCCATCGAGGTGAGCAGCTCGCCGAGCACCTCGGCGGCCTCGCGCGGGCGGGCGGACATGCCGGCCAGGTGGATGTAGATCTGGCCGTCGGGGAAGGCGGCGCGCAGCCGGTGCGCGATGTGGATGGCCAGCGCGGACTTGCCCACCCCCGGCGGGCCGATCAGGGACGCGATCGGCACGCCCATCACGTCGGGGCCCGGGGTCAGGAACTCGGCCACCCGGGCGACCTCGTCCTCGCGGCCGGTGAAGTCGATCACGTCAGGCGGGAGCTGGGCCAGCGGCGGGGGCGGCGGCGCGGGGGCGGGCGTGGCGGCGGCCGGCGCGGGCGCCCTGGTGTCCAGCACCAGCGCCTCGTCGTCGACGTCGATGGCGTCCCTGAGCTGGCGCAACGCCTGGCCGGGGCCGCTGCCGGCCTCGCGCAGCAGGAGCGTGCTGACCGCGTCGAAGTGCCGGAGCGCCTCGGCCCGGTAGCCGGACCGGTACAGGGCCGTCATCAGCAGCGCGTGCAGCTGCTCGGAGAACGGGTCCTCGGCGATGCCGCGGCGCAGGTCGCCCAGGACGTCGCGGTGGTCGCCGAGCTGGATCCGCTCGCGGAAGAGCGAGATCTGCGCGGCCCGGCGCTCGAAGATCAGCTCGTCCCGCATCAGCCGCAGCCGGGCGGTGTGGTCGGGCAGGTCGGCCAGCGGGGGTTCCCCCTGCCCCCAGAGGTTCAGGGCCTCCTGTAGCGTCTGTACGGCCGTCTCGTGCTCGCCCAGCCTGACCGCCTCGGCGCTGGCGGCGACCAGGGCGCGGAACCGGTGCGCGTCCAGCGTGTCGGCGGGGTCGAACTCGATCCGGTAGCCGCCGGAACCGCCGGCCGGGATCCGGCCGGGCAGCACCCGGCGCAGCTGCGAGAGGCAGGTCTTGAGCGAGCCGTCGCGGGCGTACCCGTCCCCCCAGACGGCCTCCATCAACTCACCCGGTGACAGCCCTTGTTCACCGGCCAGCAGAAGCGCGCACAGGGCCCTTCTCTTGATCGGCGAAATGGCCAGCGGGCCGCCCTCGTCCGGGATCACTTCCAACCGGGTCAAGATCCGGAAGTGCAACGCCTGGCCCCCAATCCGCTCGGAGGTGCGCGTCAACAACATGACATTGACCGGGAATCCGTTGAAAACAGCGCAGTGGAGATACTACTGCCTTTCTGTCTCCAGGCCATGACTAAATGCTGACTGGGTTGCAACCTCCCGATTACCACCCCTGGATAGCGTTCAAAGCCCCGGACAGGCAGGAGTTTCCCTCATGTCACCAGGGTGCACATCTGGTCCCGCCCGTAACCCACTCCGACTGCTTCTGACTGGCGAGGGAAGTGCCGGAGCCGAGAAAGAGTAAGTCGAAATATCTAGTTTTGGACAAGCCTTAAAGTTGCCTTAATGCATAAGAGGAGGCGCCACGTGGGCGACTGGGAGGTCTCGCCAGATCCTCGCTGCCCGGCACTGCCTGACGCCGAACCCCCGCCAGGCCGTTTCGTCGTGGACGGTCACCCCATGCACGGGGTGTACCGGCGGCCCACCAAGGCCGCCTTCTGCGACCTCCTCGTCACCTGGAACGGCCACCGGCTGTGGCAGGGCGAGGAAGCCGCACGCTTCACCGTGGACGCGTCCCCGCTGCTCAGCATCTGGAACCTGGTCTACGCCGACGACTTCGCCGCCTCCGGCTGGCTGGTCAGGGCGCGGGCCGACCAGGCGGGACGCAGCCTCCAGTGGGCCGGCCCCGAACCCAGCGGGCGGGCCAATTGGATCGATCTATGGAAGGCGCGGGCGCTCCTCGACGGCCTGCTGCCCTTCGCCCGGCTGACCCTGCCGGAGTCCGACGCGCTGCGCTGGTGCGCCGCCGCCGGGCGGGCCGGCGTGATCGCCAACATCACCCGGGGCGGGCCGCCCGACCCGCTGGCCGAGGCCGGGAACGATCTGCTGCTGATCACCGCCTCCCGGGACGAGACGTACGGGCGGCTGTTCCCCATCGACGCCATCATCGACGGTTACCGTGAGGTGCTGCCGAAGGCGATCGCGGAGCGGGAGATCGAATCCCTTGAGTACCACCGCACTTTGTCGCTCGCCACCTACGTGGCCGCGCACTGCCAGCTGGACGAGGTGGGCGGCGCGGTCCGCGGGCTCACTCTCGGCTATCCGGTCGCGGTGACGGTGGCCCAGATCGTGGACGCCGCCTTCCCGCTGACCGACCCCGACGCGATCACGACGAACGGGCGGGCGCTGCCGTACCGGCTGGAGGGGGCGGAATCGGTGGACGGCGAGTTCCAGCTGGAGATCCCGTCCTGCCCGTACTCGTCGCACGCGCACGCGCGGCTGCGCGATCCGCTGCCGGCGATGGGACCGGAGCTGATCGAATTCGTCCGCGGAAACTGGTCGCCGGAGTTCCTTCCTGGATCTGAGGTGAATTCGCTTGAGGAGCTGTCCGGGCGGACTTACGTCCTCTCCGTGGCTTATGTGCATTACCTCGTCTCACGCGCGTTCGAGGCGCGCCCGCTCGATTCCGACGTGCACGCCTATATCTGCTGCCTGCTCCGGGATCTCGGGCACGAGCCCCGGCAGCTCGTCAACGAGGTCAGGCTCATGGAACGCGCGGGGCTCCGGGGGAAACCTTGACAGGTCGCATTGACGGGTGCCGATGACCACTCCAGCGCTCATGACAGATAAGGGATGCTCCGTCCGGGAATGCGAACGGACCGTCCTGGCCCTCGGCGTATGCGCCCAGCATTACTACGGCGCCCCAGACAAACGCTCCACCTGCACGGCCGACTGCGACCGCCAGGTCCACCGGCGCGGCCTGTGCACCTCGCATTACCGCCTCTGGCGGCTCGCCGTGGCCGAGCCCTGCTCCATCGAGGGCTGCGAGCGCCCAGCCGCCGACAGCGGCATGTGCGGGCTGCACGTCCAGCGGGTGCGCAAGTCCGGCCGGGCGGGTGAGGCGGCCTCGCGGCTGCGCTCCACCGACGGGCTCTGCGGCGAGGACGGCTGCGAGCTGAAGATCTTCACGCGCGGGCTGTGCCGCGGCCACTACCTGGCGCACGGGCTGCCCTGCTCGATCGACGGCTGCGAGAAGCCGGTGGTGGCCCGCAAGCTGTGCGGCATGCACTACGCCCGGCTGACCAAGACCGGCGACCCGGGGGACGCCCGGCCGCGCCGTACCCGCCAGAAGGAGCCAGCCGAGCGGCCGCGGGCCGAGGCGGCGCAGCACCTGTGCGCGATCGACGGGTGCGAGCGGGCGGTGTGGAGCCGCGAGCTGTGCGGGATGCACTACCAGCGCCGCCGCGCCTACGGGGACCCGACCCGGGTGCCGCCGCGCTGGGAGCGGCGGCCGTGCGCGGTGGCGGACTGCCAGGAGCGGGCCAGGGATCTCGGCCGCTGCCCCAGGCACGCCGCCCAGCTGCGCCGGGAGCGGCTGCGGGAGCGCGCCGCCAAGGCGCCGCGGCCGGAGGCGGTCATGGCGCTGGCGGAGGCCGCCGAGGCGGCCCGCCGGTGGCGCGAGGTCTCCGCCGAGGTGACGGCCGGCCGCCGGGACCGCAACGACCTGGTACGGACCTTCGCCCTGATCTCGGGCGAGACGGCCAGCGCCCGGCTGGCCGCGGCCTCGGGCCTGCGGCAGGGCACCCTCCGGCAGATCATCGCGCACCGGGCCGAGCACGCCGACGAGCCCGAGCGGCTGGCCGAGTGGCGGCCGCTGCTGACCGACCTGAGCGCGGCCGGGGCGGCCATCGCCCGCGCCGACCGGGAGCGGGCCGAACTGGTCGTGGCCTGCTGGGAGAGCGGCGCCACCAACGCCGCCGCGCTGCGCCGGGCCAGCGGCCTGCCCAAGTCCGAGGTCGAGCGGATCATCCTGGCCGCCCGCGGCAACGGCTACCAGCGCCATCCCGGGCGGGGCCGGCACGCGCCTCCCTCACCGGTGGTGGAGGCGCTGGAGCGGTCGGTGGCCGAGATCGGCGAGCTGACCCAGCTGCGCCAGGGCATCAGCCTGCGGCTCCTGCAGGGCATCGGCCGGCTGAGCGAGATCCTCGCGCACACCGCGGACGCCGAACTGGCCGCCCGCGGCAAGCGGGACCAGCTGATCGCCGAGTGCTGGCGGGCCGGCACCCACAACCTGTCGCTGATCGAACGAAGGACCGGCCTGTCCCAGGCCACCGTCTACAAGGCGCTGCGCGACCACGGGATCAACCCGCCCGAGGTGCGCAGATAATCCGGTCTCCGGGGGCGGCCTTGCCGCGCGCCCGCCCGCCCCCGGAGCCCGAGCTCAGTTGGACGCGCAGCTGACGACGGTGAGGGTGATCTTCCCGTCGGTGCTGACGCCCTTGTTCCTGCCGGTCCACCTGATCGTGATGACGTCCATCGCGCTGGTCTCCACGTCCAGCACGTCGTCCGACTCGAACAGGCAGGAGGAGGTCCCCAGGCCCGCGTCGGTCAGGCCGATCTCCAGCCGGATCTTCTGGCCGGCCGCGATGGCGCCGGAGCCGGGATTGAGCTCGACCAGGCCGTCCTCGCTGACGGCCCGCCACTTGACCGTCCCCGCGTTGACCGAGAAGGCGACGGTCCCGACGCCGTCCTGCAGTTCGATCCGCTGGGGCCGTACGGTCAGGGCCGGGCGCACCACCGGCGCCGGCTTCTTGACCACCGGCTTGACGACCGGCCGCACCACGGGCTTACTGCTGGCCGGCTGGGTACGGCGCTGCGCCGGAGACGGCTTCGGCTTCGCCGACGTGACGGGCACGGCGGGCACGGCGCTCGGCTCGGCCCTGGCCGGGGTCGGCACCGGCTTGGTCAGCTGCGGCACGGCGACCGGCTCCCGCGCCCCGGTGGTGGCGACGGTCAGCCCCGACGGGTGGTAGTCCCGGGCCGACAGGCCGCGCCACGCCAGCGACACGATGAGCAGCGCCGCCGCGCCGAGCGCGACCACCCTGACCGGGCGGCGGGGGCGTTCCCCGTTCTCCCTGCGCCGCTCCCTGCTCTCCCTGCGCCGCCTGGCCCGCGCCCTGGTGCCGCGCCTGGACAGCTTGCCGCGGGTGGAGACGTTCTCGTCCCAGACCTCGGCGCCGGTCACCACGGAACGTTCCCGCACAGGGGCGGGGACCCGGGCGGTGATGCGGCGGTCCCAGATCTCCTCGGCCGGGGCGAGGTCGCCCAGGTCGTCGTCCAGCGGCCGGCGCGGCCCGGGGATCAGGTGCGGGTTGGCGCGCGGGCGGCGGGTGCGCAGCGGCGTGGCGTCGTCCCAGGCGGAGTCCGGCAGGCGGAGCGCGGGACGGTTCTCCCAGACCTTGTCCTCCCACGGGAGCGGGGCGCGGCCCTCCCGCACCTCCTCCGGCAGGCGGGGGGCGGGAGGGCGACGCTCCTCCCGGGCGTCTTCCGTCGGGTATGGGCCGGAAGGACCGGAGGATTCGGTTTCTGTGTCGGTGTCGGCGTAGTAGTCCGCGTAGACGGGCGCGCCGAGCGGCATCGAGCGCGGCCGTCCCCGCGAGTCGCGGAACATCGGCTCGGGCTCGGGCTCGGGCCGCCGCCTGGGCGCGTGCCCGCTCTCCTGCCGGTGCCGGCGGGCCAGCGGCTTGGCCGGCTCGCGGTAGGCGTCGTGGGTGTCGTACGCGTCCGGCTGGAGCGGGTAGTCGTGCTGGCTCCACCGGATCTCGACGCTCTCCGGCCGGGCCGGCTGCTCGATCCTGGCGCGGGCCAGGTCGTCCAGCTCGGCGATCGGCAGCCGGGCCAGCAGGGCCGGGACCGAGACGGTCAGGTTGGCCGCCTGGGCGCAGGTGCCGCAGGTCAGCAGGTGCGTCTTGAGCCGGCTGCGGAGCTCCCTGCGCGGGGACTCCAGCCAGTCCAGCGCGATCGGCTCGCCGGCCCGGCAGACCGAACGGCCGGTCTGCGCCAGCCGGACGCAGGTCACGAAGGACTCGACCAGGTCCTGGGCGCTCAGGGCGAGGCGGGCCGCCTCGTCGGTGGGCACCCCGAGCACCAGGCCGACCGCGGGGATGGAGAGCCCGTGCCGGTGGATCAGCTCCAGCACCTCCCGCTCGCGGCGGCCGAGCGCGCCCATGGCGTTGGCGGTCAGCTCGGTGTCGTCCCCGTGCGGGGTGCCGCTGATCGGCGGGAAGGGGGCGGTGGTGAAGCCGCCGTAGTGGGGCTGGGCCAGGCAGTGCACCCGGGCGATGGCGTACAGCCAGGAGCGCAGGTGCTCGTGTCCGGGGTACAGGTCCTGGTGCACCACCGCCAGCGCGAAGGTGTTGCGCACCGCGTTGACGGTGGCCAGCTTGTCGCCGAGCCAGAGGGAACAGTAGTCGTAGAGGCTCCGCCCGTGGTCGGAGATGAGATCTTCGGCCGCGGGTAACCGCATGATGGGGGCCTTCGGCGGAGCGGCTTCCGACGGGTCCTGCGGTGCTCGGCTTACCATTCCCTTTGTCTCCCGGAAGAGGTCGAACGTGATCGTTATCGGGAGCCCGACACCGACATGGCCGGCGGCGCGGAGCCGTCGGCGGCGACGACCGTGACCTTCAGCGCCCTGCGCAGCCGGTCCAGCCGTTCGTGGCATTCCCTGCGGTTGCGGCCGGTGACGACGGCGAGCCCGATCCGCGCGGTGTGCCCGTCGGGGGACGGGTCCACGGCGCTGCCCGGCGCGACGTCCAGCACCAGCCGCTCCAGCCAGGCGGCCCGGCCGACCTGGTCGCTCAGCTGGGCGCCCAGCTCCAGCCGGGAGACCTTGCCCGGGGCGGGCGCGCTGAGGTAGGTGACGGCGGCCACCCGGTGGTGGCGCTGCGGCGTGACGGTCATCGGGGCGCCGCAGGCGATCATGGTTTCGGCGGTGGCCAGGTCCGCCCCGGTGGCCAGGTAGACCAGCCGGGTGACCAGGTCGTGCAGCCCGGGGTTGACGGCCATCACGCACGGCCCCGCCGGGGTGAGGCGCATGCTCACCTGGCTGGCGCCGTCCTGGACGCCCAGCGCCCGCAGGCTCACGTTGGCGGCGTGCCTGATGGTCTGGTCGTCCAGCAGCGGATCGGCCGCGTCGACCAGGTGGCCCAGGTCGGCGGCGCTGGGGGTGAAGTCCACCATGGTGCGGACGATGCTGACCAGCTGGGTGACCCCGCCGACGGTCAGGCAGATCGCGACGATCTCGGGGCCGTCCAGGCGCTGCTCCACCAGCACGCCGCGGCGGGCGCCCAGGGTGGCCGCGGCGGCGGTGGCGGCCCCGGCGGTGGCGGCGAAGCCGGTGATGAGGCGGCCGTGGTCCTCGGCCAGCCTGGCCGGGTAGCCGGTGGTCTTGAGGCGGGGCTTGAGCACGACCGGGTAGCCGAGCGTCCTGGCCGCCTCCTCGGCCTCGGCCAGGTCGACCGCGAGCGCCGAGCGCGGCACCGCGCAGCCGGAGGCCTCCAGCAGGGTCCGGGTGACGGCACGGTCCCGGCTGGCGGTGGCGGCGGTCCGGCCGTACCCGGGGAGGCGGAGCCGGTCGGCGACCGCGGCGGCGGCGGCGAAGTGCCGGTCCTCCCAGCAGATGATCCCGTTGACCGGGTCCGGGTGGGCGGCCACGACCGCCGACAGGGTGGCGGCGTTCATCGCGGACACCCACTTGTGCCCGGCCAGGTACGGCCGCTGCCACGCGGCGGGGGCGGACCGGTCGAAGGAGAGCACCCGGACCCCGGCTTCGTGCAGCCGGCGGTAGAGGTGCTCGCGGCCGGTCCTGTCGGCCTGCCCGCCGCCGATCATCGCGATCAGCGGGCCGGCCTCCGGCACCGCGCGAACGGCCCTGCGGTGCGGCCACGGACGGCGCACCGGGGTCGGCGCGGGTTCCTGGTCATCGGCATCTGAATACGGATAGGCGAGGTTCACAGCGGCCACCGTTCTACTCGGCGGGAATTGCATCGGGAATATGAAGTAACGTCTCTAGATAAGGCTCGCAAAGCTCTCTAGATAAGTCGCTGATTTAGTTTTCCGACTGCCTGGCGCCCTTCTCCGCCACCCTGCGGTGACTGACTCCCCTAGCACGCCAGGCAATCAATGTGATGGTCAGGCCCTTGACACACGGTTGTCAAGGGCACCGTCATGACATTTCTGATACCCCCTTCTCACCTGACAGAAATGGCCAGTCAGTAAGCTTACTGGAGTCAAGAAAAGCGCCCGTTCGCGTGCCATTTATGTGAACTTTCATCGAACCCCTAGCGTGATTCGAGTTCGCCTGTCTATGCTCCCGACTCAAAGAATTGAATCTTGTCAAGAACGTCGTCGAGAAGAAATAGCAGGTCACTGAACATTGGTCCTCGCGGACCACCCGAACCCCAGTTCAACGCGGGCCGCGCGCCCGCTGACCCGAAGGAGCGGCATGCGCCGCAATCCGTTTCCCGGCACCGGACCCGATCGTCCGCGGCCCTCGGCCTTCCCGGACTACCTGGTGACCGCCCCGCCCTACCCCACTCCCCCGGCCCC
>NZ_BLAD01000037.1:173986-227395 GCF_009687845.1 Acrocarpospora corrugata | reverse complement strand
ACCCCACTCCCCCGGCCCCCGACCCCTACGCGGACGACCCCCCCGAGGCGGTCACCGGCCAGCGCCCGGTCCAGGGCCGGCACGCCCGCCCGATGCCGGTGGGGGTGCAGCCATGGCAAGGGTGGCTGCCCGCCGAGGAGGCCGACACCGACGTGCTCCCCGCGGTCGGCCACTCCATCCCGCAGCCCCGCCAGCCGATGCAGCAGATGCTGGCCGCGCCGGTGGCGGAGGCCGACATCGCCTACGAGATGCACCTGAAGCTGCGAACCGCGGCGGCCGGCCTGGAGAACCGGTCCCGCGGTTCGCTATCCCCCGACATGGTGGCGGCGGTCCGCGAGCTCAGGCAGCAGACCATGCAGCTGATGTCCGCCCTGGAGGCGGCCATCGAGAACCAGGGCGGCGTCCTGTGGCCGGGCCCGGCGCGGCGGGCGCAGCGATGATCATCTCGATGCGGCCTGGGGCCACTGCCGAGGACATCGCCTCCGTCGTCGACACCGTGACCGCGCGCGGTTGCGAAGCCTTTGTCAGCCAGGGTGTCAGCCGGGTCGTCATCGCGCTCGCCGGGGCGGTCGACCAGGTCGGCTCGCTGGAGCTGCGCGGGGTGGACGAGGTGCGGCGGGTGTCCGCGCCGTACAAGCTGGTGAGCCGGGAGGGGCACGCGGAGCGGTCCACCGTCTGGGTCGGCCCGGTGCCGATCGGCCCTGGCACGCTGACGCTGATCGCCGGGCCGTGCGCGGTGGAGTCGCCGCAGCAGACCCTGGAGGCCGCCCAGATGGCCAGGGAGGCCGGCGCGGTGCTGCTGCGCGGCGGCGCGTTCAAGCCGCGCACCTCGCCGTACGCGTTCCAGGGGCTCGGCGAGGCCGGGCTGAAGATCCTGGCCGAGGTCGGCGCGGAGACCGGGATGCCGGTGGTCACCGAGGTGGTGGACGCCAGGGACGTCGAACTGGTCGCCTCCTACGCCGACATGCTGCAGGTCGGCGCCCGCAACGCGCAGAACTTCACGCTGCTGCGCGCGGTCGGCAGGTCGGGCCGCCCGGTGCTGCTCAAGCGGGGCATGAGCGCCACGATCGAGGACTGGCTGCTGTCGGCCGAGTACATCGCCCAGCAGGGCAACCTGCGGGTGGTGCTGTGCGAGCGCGGCATCAGGACGTTCGAGACGGCCACCAGGAACACCCTGGACATCTCGGCGGTGCCGGTCGCGCAGCGGCTGTCCCACCTGCCGGTGCTGGTGGATCCCTCGCACTCCGGCGGCCACCGCGACCTGGTGCTGCCGCTGTCCCGGGCGGCCATCGCGGTCGGCGCGGACGGGATCATCGTGGACGTGCACCCGCGGCCGGAGCGCGCGCTCTGCGACGGCGCGCAGGCGCTGGTCCGCGACGATCTCCGCGAGCTGGCCGGGACGCTGACCTCCTTCGCCCCGCTGATGAACAGAATCCCCGCGATCTCCCCGTTGACGCTGGCCGGGCACGCACCCCGGGTGCCTGTCGGCGCTTGAGACTCGACACGCGGACGCCACTCCCCGGCGTCCGCGGCTCGGACAGGAGAACCCCATGACCGCTCTCCCCGCACAGCGCGGCCGGACCGCGCTGACCCTCCTGGTGTGCATGGGCGTGATGGCGCTGTCCATGGCCGACTCGATCGGGGCGACGTTCGCCGTCCCGGTCATGACCAACACCACCATCGCGATCGGCCTGGAACGCACCGACCTGCAGTGGGTGATCACCGCGTTCGCGGTGCCGTACGCGGCGCTGCTGCCGACCGCGGGGCGGATCGCCGACCTGGTCGGGCACCGGCGGCTGCTGGTGCTCGGGCTCGGCGCGTTCACCGCGGGCGCCGCGGTGGCGATCACGGTGAACTCCTTCCCGCTGCTGCTGGCGGCGCGGGCGATTCAGGGCGTGGGCACGGCGGCGATGGTGCCGTCGTCGCTGGCGCTGATGCTGGCCGGCTTCCCCGACGAGCGCCGGGCCGCCGCGATCGGCGCGTGGAGCGCCGCGCCGGGGCTGAGCGGCGCGCTGATGCACGCGGCCGGCGGCTGGCTCGGCCAGGACCTGGGCTGGCGCGCCTACTTCATGCCGAGCGCGATCGTGGGAGCGCTGCTGCTGTGCGCCGCGCTGGCCCTGCCGCACACCAAGCGGCTGGCCGGCCGGCTCCCCGACCCGTTCGGCACGGCGCTGCTGTTCGGCTCGCTGTCGATGATCGTCTGGGCCATCGTGCAGAGCCCCACCTGGGGCTGGAGCACCCAGCTGGCGGCCGCGCTTGGCACCGGTCTGGTGCTGCTGCTGGTGGCCGTGCGGCGGTCCTCGAACCACCCGGTCCCGGCGCTGGAGCTGGGCCTGTGGCGGACGCCGATGTTCGCCCTGGCCGGGCTGCTCTCGGTGCTGTACGGCCTGATCGCCTTCCCGATGCTGGTGATGGCGCCGATGTACCTGCGGGACATGTGGCCGGACGACCCCGCCCTGCTGGGGGCGGGGCTGGCCCCGATCTCGCTGGGCGTGCTGGTCTCCGGCCTGATCTCCGGGCAGCTGACCAAGAAGCACGGCCCCCGGCCGGTGATCTACACCGGCGCGCTGCTGGTCACCACGGCCTGCGTCTGGCTGATCACCCAGGGCATGCAGGACGGGCCGCCCCGGCTGCTGGAGGTGTGGCTGCCCGCCAGCGCGGTCTTCGGCCTCGGCCTGGGCGCGCTGAGCACCGCCATCTCGGCGGCGGCCGCGCTGTCCGGCGGCCCCGAGCGGTACGCGGCCGCGGTCGGCGCCAGCCAATCGGCCCGGCAGGTCGGGGCCGCCCTGGGCGTGGCCTGCGCCGCCGTGCTGATGGACCACCCGATCGTGTCGGGCCCGATGCCCGGCTACAGCTCCAGCGTGCTGACCTGCCTGCTGATGGCGGCCCTGGCGGGCGTGCTCGGGCTGTTCCTCGCCCCCGCCAGGGTCAAGAAGCCGCAGCCCGCCGAACAGCCGGCGCCGCCGGCGCCGCAGCCCGCCGAACGGGTGGTCCCGGTGCTCGTCCGCCGCGATCCGCCACCCCGCAGGACCGCCCCCGAACCCCCTCCCTCACCTCCCAGCCAGCCGAGCCGGCCTCAGGTCCCCGTCACCTCGCTCATCGCGCTCTACGAGGCGGCCGGGCGGGTGGCCGAGGCGGCCGACACCGTGCTCTCGCAGCACGCCGTAAACGAGCAGGCGCCGCCTAAACCGCCTTCGCGCCACCGCGCTCACACCTCCTGAAGGGACAACCGATATGAACATCGCGCCGGAAGCGCTGACGCGAATGATCCTTGGCCACGACGGTTCGACCACCCGCATCCTGTCCGCCCTCCTGGGCGAGCCGCTGCGGGTCAGGATCGGCCGCCAGGAACACATCCAGGCCGGTCTGGCGCTCGCCGCCGAGGTCCGCGCGCACCTGCGCGTCACCGCCGAGCAGATCGTCATCGTCCGCTACTCCGAGCTGGTCCGGGCCAGCGGCACCACCGTCTCGGTCAACCGGGTCGTGATGATGCCGGACCGCCACCCGGTCATCGAGCGCATCTTCGACGGCGGCGACGTCCCCCTCGGGCGCCTGCTGGACGAGCACGTGCCCGGCCACCACCGGATCCTGCTGCGGACCGGCACCCGCTGGTTCAACGGCTGGGCCTCCGACAGCCGGACCAGCGCGAGCCGCAGCTACGTCATCATGCTCGGCGACACCCCCCTGCTGTACGTCGAGGAGATCTTCAGCCCCCGGGTGGTCCCCCCGGTCACCGACGCCGACACCCGCCCGGCCAGGGAGCCGGTGCTGCCGCTGCACCTGATCCCGCAGTGGCGGGAACCTGTCACCTGAAAATCTCGGTTGAACCGGCACGGTAGGGTGGGTGATCAGGAGGTTCCGATGTCTGAGAGCACGACAGAGCCCACCCCCGATCCCGAGCAGGACCCGGCCGATATCGCCGTGGCCGAAGGGGAAGAAGGGGAGGACGAGCTGAAGCGCAAGTTCCGGGAGGCGCTGGAGCGCAAGCGCCAGTCGCAGGCCGACCGGAACGCGCAGGGCGGCGGCAAGGGTTCCTCGAAGATCCACGGCACGCACAGTGTGGTGGGTGGCAAGCGGTCGTTCCGCCGCAAGAGCGGCGGCTGATGACCACCCAGATCACCGGGATTCCGGGGATCGACGTTCCGGACGGTCGCGGCCGGACCGGCCTCGACCAGGCCGGCCGCGATCTGGCCGGAAACCCGCGGGTGCGGGTCCGCGCCGTGGAGCTGCTCTCCTGCAGCTGGTATGTGCTGCTCAAGACCACCTTCGACTACCGGCACGCCGACGGCCACTGGTCGGTCGAGCACCGGGAGTCCTACGACCGGGGCAACGGCGCGACCATGCTGCTGTTCGACCCAGACCGGCGCACGGTCCTGCTGACCCGGCAGTTCCGCTACCCGGTGTATGTGAACGGCCACCCGGACGGCATGCTGCTGGAGACGCCGGGCGGCCTGCTCGACACCGATGACGCCGAAACCGCCGTCCGCCGCGAGGTGGAGGAGGAGACAGGTTTCACCATCGGCTCGATCGAGCATGTATTCGATGTCTTCATGAGTCCGGGCTCGGTGACGGAGTGCGTGCATTTCTACGCGGCGCCGTACCAGGCGGACTCGCGCCGGGCGGTCCGGGCCGGAGTGGCCGAGGAGGGCGAGGACATCGAGGTCGTGGAGCTGCCCTTCGACCGGGCGCTCGCCATGATCAGGAGTGGCGAGATCGCGGACGCCAAGACGATCATGCTGCTGCAGTGGGCGGCGCTGGAGGGCCCCTTCCGCTCCGCGTGATCCAGGCGCACACTGGAAAGTGACAACACGGACGAAATCGCATGGGACTTCACATGGGAAATCGCACCGAACGACTCACATCAGGCCAACCACCGGCGGCGGTTCCGCTGCTGTCCCGAGGAAAGCACCGCAATCCACGCAAGGGCGCGTGCTTCATGGAGTTCGCGTCCTACCTGGCCGGGGAGAAGTGGAGCGACCACCCAGGCTGCACCCATCCGTTGCTCGCCGGTCTGGCCCGGCTGGTCAACGACCACACCACCGATGAGAACCGGCAGCTGCTGACGCCGCTCATCCCGTCGGTGATCGGGCTCACCGGGGACGATCCGCGCATCGAGGTGGCCATCGCGCTGCGCTGCGCCACCACCGCGCTACCCGTGGTGGCCGCGGAGCGGCAGCTGGCGCTCGCCGTGTCGGTCCTGGCCGCCGAGCACGTGCTCGGCGAGCTGGAGAACCGGCCGCCGGGTCTGGAACCGGCCAGCCGCCGGGCGCTGGATCTGGTTCCGGAGGCGGCTCGCTGGGCCCGGGGATTCCGCGGCGGCGTGCACGTCTCCCGCCGGGGTTTCCGCCGGTACGCGGCGCCGAACACGGTTCAGCTGGCGGTCCGCGGGATCGCCCAGGCGTGCGTGACCGACCCGGACCGGCTGCTCAGGGAGCTGCTGACCGGGGCCATCCTGGACTGCCAGAAGGCGATCCTGACGGCTGAGCCGGCCGTGCCGGAGGTCCAGCCGGTTCGCTAGCGAAACACGACCGGATCGGCTCAGAGCACGGCGCAGCCGATCCGGATCGGCACCCGGGCCGACCACCGGCCGGAGACGAGGTCGTGCGCCTGCGCGTACGCGTTGGCGGGCTTGCCCGGTCCCGAGCAGTCGAACAGGCCGGTCTTGCGGCCGAAGCTGCCCCCGTCGAAGCCGGGGTGATTCGTGCCGTTGATCAGGACCTGGTAGGCGATCCGGTTGCTGCCGTTGTACCGGACGTACAGCTTGATCTGGCCGTAGTTGAAGTGACTGCCGTTGATCTTCAGCTTGGGGATGTCGTCCGTGGTACCGGTGGAGCTGGTCGTGTATTTGGAGATCCACACCTTGGCGGCGACCTTGCGGCCGGGACTGGCGGCGTTGTCCGCGGCGGCCTGACCGCGCACCTTCGGGTGCACGCAGACGTCGTCGCCGTCGAAGGCGCCGCGCCAGACGTAGCCGGTCAGGCAGGTGTGGTCGCCGTACGCGCCGGAGGTCCAGCGGGTGCGCTTCACGCTGTTGTCGAGCGCGGTCTGGTCCCGGTTGCCGGGGGTGACGCAGACCCGGTCGGCGGGGCGGGCGGCCCGCCACACATACCCCTGACGGCAGGTGTCAGGGCCGTAGTCGGCGGTCGCGGCGGCGGCCGTGGCGGGGACGGTGACGCCGAATCCGGCGATCGCGACGGCGGCCAGGCCGAGCAGGGTGCGGTTCATGGCGGTGCTCCTGAGGGGTTCTTCTGCGGCGCCTCAGTTATGCACCCGGCCGCCTGCACCTCGCTTGACCGGCGCTTGATTCACGCGCTCTGCAGCCCCGAGTAGACCCCGCCGGAGCCCAGCAGCTCCTCGTGCGAGCCGACCTCGGCGATCCGCCCGCCGTCCAGCACCACGATCCGGTCGGCGTTCCGGATGGTCGACATCCGGTGCGCCACGACCAGCACGGTACGGCCCGCCACCAGCCGCCCCAGCGCCTGCTGCACCAGCGCCTCCGACCGGGTGTCCAGCGCCGAGGTGGCCTCGTCCAGGATCAGCACCCGCGGATCCCGGATCAGCGCGCGGGCGATGGCCAGCCGCTGCCGCTGCCCCCCGGACAGCCGCGCGCCGCGCTCCCCCACCACGGTGTCGAGCCCGTCCGGCAGCCGCTCCACGAACTCCATCGCGTTGGCGTCCCGCAGCGCGCGCCGGACCACCTCGTCGGGCACCTCGGGCATGCCGTAGCCGACGTTCTCCCGGATGCTGCCCTCGAACAGGATCGACTCCTGCGGCACCACCGAGACGAACCTGCGGTAGCTGCGCAGGTCCAGCGATTCCATGTCGCGGCCGTCCAGCAGGATCCGGCCGCCGGTCGGCCGCAGGAAGCCGATCACCAGGTTGAGCACGGTCGACTTGCCCGCGCCCGACGCGCCGACCAGGGCGACGGTCTCGCCGGGCACGACGCTCAGGTTGAGGCCGTCCACGGCGACCCGCCCGGTCTCGTACGCGAAGGTGACGTCCTGGAAGTCCAGCCGCCCCGACACCGCCGCCACCCCGGCCTTGCCGGCGTTCTGCTCCAGGTCGGGGGCCTGCAGGACCTCGCCGATGGACCGGACCGACTCCAGGCCCTTGGCGATGATCGGGGACAGGCTCATCAGGGTGGTCACCGACGCGGTCAGCGTGGTGAAGAAGGTGCTGAGCATGACCACGTCGCCGGGCGTGAGCGCGAACACCCCGTAGTAGGACACCAGCGCGGCCCCGGCCAGGCAGGCCACGCCGAGCACGTTCAGCAGGATCCAGGCCAGCGAGCCGAACCTGCCGTTGACCAGGTCCACCTTGAGGCCGGTGCGGAGCACCTTGGTCAGGGTGCCGTCGACCCGGTGCAGCGCGTCCTTCTCCAGGCCGTGCGCGCGGGTGATCGGGATGAGGTGCGTCATCTCGGTCACCCGCGAGGAGAGCCGCTCCACCTCCAGGCGGAAGCTCTCGTTGCTGGAGCGCAGCCGGTCGCGCATCTTCATGACCAGGACGGCCGCGGCGGGCACCACCAGCAGGAACACCGGCAGGGCGGCGGGCACCCTGACGGCGATCACGGTGAGCCCGCCGGCCAGGGTGACGACCGCGGCCAGGCCCATGTCGCTGGCCTGCTGGGTCATCTGCTCGACGCCCTCCACGTCCCGGATCACCTTGGTCTGCAGCACGGCCGCGCTGACCCGGGAGTGGTAGCCGATGGACAGTTCCTGCATCCGGCGGCAGAGCGCCGAGCGCAGCCCGGTGCCGACCCGCCGGATGGCGCCGCTGAGGGCGCGCACGTAGCACAGGTGGAAGGGGTAGTTGAGGATCAGCAGCAGGCAGAGCACCCCGGAGTTGACCCAGAGTTCGCCGACCGGGCGGTGCTCCACCAGCACGTTGACGATGTTGGCGGTGACCAGCGGGAGCAGCCAGGTGGGGCTGTGCTTCACGACGAAAGCGAGCACCGCGACCAGCAGCCGCCGCCGGTGGTCCCGGTAGAGATAGGCGAGGGTACGGATGGGGTGTTCGCCCCGATACCGGTGTTCGAGCTCGCCCATCAAATCCCCCGGGTGAAAAGACCTACAAACTAGGTAGATCTTTTCCTATGTACGTTTCGACGGGATTACTGGGTGGAGTACAGGACCTTCCAGGCCTGCTCGTAGAGGCAGTTGAGCGACGGCTTGGTGTGCTTGGCCTCGCTGCACACCTTGAGTTCGACCAGGTAGACGCGCTTGTCGGTGAAGGTGAACGCCTTGGCCGACTTGTAGGTGCAGTCGCGGATGGTCCGGTGCTTGAACGGGAGCGAGCCGTCGGCCTTCATGTACGTGATCCGGAAGACCGCGTACCCGCAGCTGCTGCCCTTGGTCAGGTCGTAGGCCTTGCCGGTGACCTTGACGGTGGCCAGCGGCGGGATGGTGTCGGTGGTCAGGCTGCCGGCGAGCAGGGTGCCCTTGGCGTACGCCCGCTTGCCGGGCGAGTAGCGGTCCCAGTTCTTGCGGGCCTTGTACAGCGGGGCCTCGCCCGTCTGGGAGGCGACGGGGGCCGGCGCGGCGAGCGCGGGGGCGGCGGGTAATAAGAGGATCACGGCTGAGATCAGCCCGGCGATTACGCGCATGGCACGTTCCTTTCACGCGATTCACACCAGAATCCAGCACGTTGCCGATATGCGCCATCTTTCTCTCGGAAACAGACCATTTACGGCGTACCATCCGGCCATGGACGTCATTCATCCTCAACGAGTGGCGTGGGACACCGCGCGGGTCATCGTGGCCGCGTCCACCGCCGACGTGTACTGGTGGCTCAGCGACATGGTCGGCACCTACCTGGGCGTCATGTACCAGCTGAAGCTCGCCGAGACCCGCCTGCACATGCTGACCGAGGACGCGCTGAACGCCGAGTCCGGCACGTGGCGGGTCCGGCTCCAGGACGCCATGGCCGAACGCCCGGAACTCGTCCGCGTGCTGATCGACCTCACCAGGGAGATCTCGGCCCGGATGCCGTGACCACGCACATTACGCTGGGCTGATGCGCGCAGTGGTCTATGACGGTTTCCAGCAGCTTCCCGAGGTCCGTGAGGTGCCCGAGCCCGGTGCGCCGCCCGGGGGCGCCGTGATCCGGGTGGAGGCGACCGGTCTCTGCCGGAGCGACTGGCACGGATGGCAGGGCCACGACGCCGACATCCAGAAATTTCCGCATGTGCCGGGGCATGAGTTCGCCGGGGTCGTCACCGAGGTCGGCGCCGGGGTCCGGGGCTGGACGGCCGGCGACCGGGTGATGGCGCCGTTCGTCTGCGCGTGCGGGACCTGCGCGGACTGCGCGCGGGGCGACCACCAGGTCTGCGCGAACCAGACCCAGCCGGGTTTCACCCATTGGGGATCGTTCGCCGGTTACGTCGCGATCGACCACGCCGACGTGAACCTGATCCGGCTGCCCGAGGGCATGGCGTTCGCCACGGCGGCCGGGCTCGGCTGCCGGTTCGCGACCGCGTTCCGCGCGATCGTCGAGCGCGCGGCGGTACGGCCCGGCGAATGGGTCGCCGTGTACGGCTGCGGCGGCGTCGGCCTGTCCGCGGTCATGATCGCGGCGGCGGCGGGAGCCCGGGTGATCGCGATCGACACCGCGCCGGAGGCCCTCGCCCTGGCCAGGAGCTTCGGCGCGGCCGAGGGCCTACTCGCCGGTTCCGGCGACCTCCCCGGCCGGATCGCCGAGCTGACCTCCGGCGGCGCGCACGTGTCCCTGGACGCGCTGGGCGACCCCGGCACCTGCGCCCAGTCCATCAGCAGCCTGCGCAGACGCGGCAGGCACGTGCAGATCGGCCTGCTCCCCCAGGGCGCCGACCTGCCGATGGGCCGCGTCATCGGCTACGAGCTGGACGTCCTGGGCAGCCACGGCATGCCCGCGCACGCCTACCCGCCCATGCTGGACCTGATCGCGGCGGACCGCCTCCACCCGGAGGCGCTGATCACCAGGACCATCTCGCTGGACGAGGCGGTCGCCGCCCTGACGGGCGGCTCCACCCCCGGCGTCACCATGATCGACCCCTGGCTTCAGAGCGACGCGTAGAGCTCCCGGGTGCGTTCGGCGATGCGCGCCCAGGAGAAGTGCCCGACCGCGCGGCGGCGGCCCGCCCGGCCCATGTCGGCGGCCAGGCCGGGATCGGACAGCAGCGCGTTGACCCGGGACGCGATGGCGACCGCGAACGCCTCCCGGTCCAGCGGCTCGCCGTCGGGCCCCTGCTCGATCGGGACCAGCAGGCCGGACTCCTGGTCGGCGACGACCTCGGGGATGCCGCCGGTGGCGGTGGCCACCACGGCGGTCTCGCAGGCCATCGCCTCCAGGTTGACGATGCCCATCGGCTCGTACACCGACGGGCAGACGAAGACGGTGGCGTGCGTGAGGATCTCGATGACCTCGGGGCGCGGCAGCATCTCGGAGATCCAGATGACGCCCTTGCGGGCGGCCGACAGCTCCTCGACCAGCGCGGTCACCTCGGCAGCGATCTCCGGGGTGTCGGGCGCGCCCGCGCAGAGCACGAGCTGGGCGGCCGGGTCGAAGGCGGCGGCGGCGCGGAGCAGGTGGGCGAGGCCCTTCTGGCGGGTGATGCGGCCGACGAAGACGACGTACGGGCGGTCCGGGTCGATGCCGTGCCGGGTGAGGGCGGCGGCTCCGGGGGCGGGAGCGTACTCGCCGGTGTCGATGCCATTGTGGATCACGGTCACCTTGTCGGGCGATATTTCGGGGTATGCGGTGAGGACGTCGGCGCGCATGCCCGCCGAGACCGCGATGATCGCGTCCGCCGACGCCAGGGCGGTGCGTTCGGCCCAGGAGGAGAGGGTGTAGCCGCCGCCGAGCTGCTCGGCCTTCCACGGGCGGAGGGGCTCCAGGCTGTGGGTGGTGACGACGTGCGGCAGGCCGTACAGCATCTTGGCGACATGACCGGCGAAGTTGGCATACCAGGTGTGGCTGTGCACCAGGTCGGCGCCCGCGCA
Source organism: Acrocarpospora corrugata (assembly GCF_009687845.1). Taxonomy (GTDB): domain Bacteria; phylum Actinomycetota; class Actinomycetes; order Streptosporangiales; family Streptosporangiaceae; genus Acrocarpospora; species Acrocarpospora corrugata. The sequence goes on along the minus strand of NZ_BLAD01000037.1, from coordinate 216,416 downwards.
GCCGGCCGCCATCTCCAGGTCCACGCCGAGCGTCTGCAGGGCCGGATTGGCCGATTCGAGCCCGGCCGGGATCCGGTAGGCGTCGGCGTCCTCGCGGGGGGCGCCGAAGCACCTGACCCGCACCTCCACCAGGCGGCGCAGCTCGCGCGCCAGATACTCGACGTGGACTCCGGCGCCCCCGTAAACCTCGGGCGGGTACTCGCGGCTGAGCAGATCGACACGCATACGGGTCAGCCTAGTGTTTGCGACCCTTTTGACGGGTTAAGGTCATGGCCATGAGGGTCCTCGCAGTCGTGCTCGCCGGTGGTGAAGGCAAGCGTCTGATGCCGCTCACCGCCGACCGGGCCAAGCCGGCCGTGCCGTTCGGCGGAATCTACCGCCTGATCGACTTCGTCCTGTCCAACCTGGCCAACGGCCATTATCTGAAGATCGTCGTACTGACCCAGTACAAGAGCCACAGCCTGGACCGGCACGTCTCGCGGACCTGGCGGCTGTCGGCCATGCTGGGCAACTACGTGACGCCGGTGCCCGCGCAGCAGCGGCTCGGCCCGCGCTGGTTCGCCGGGTCGGCCGACGCGCTGTTCCAGAACCTGAACCTGATCTACGACGAGCTGCCGGACCACGTGATCGTGTTCGGCGCCGACCACATCTACCGGATGGACCCCCGGCAGATGGTGGAGCAGCACATCGACTCGGGCGCGGACGTGACCGTGGCCGCGATCCGGCAGCCGCTGTCGATGGCCGACCAGTTCGGCGTGATCGACACCGACCCGTCCGGCCGCCGCGTGGTCGCCTTCCGCGAGAAGCCCACCGACGCGGTCGGCCTGGCGGACGCGCCCGACCAGGTGTACGCGTCGATGGGCAACTACGTCTTCAAGACCCAGTCGATGATCGAGGCGCTCCGCGAGGACGCCATGGACCCGTCCAGCAAGCACGACCTGGGCGGCAACATCATCCCGATGATGGTCAAGGCCGGCGGCGCGGAGGTGTACGACTTCGCCGACAACGTGGTCCCCGGCTCGACCGAGCGGGACCGCGGCTACTGGCGCGACGTGGGCACCCTGGACGCCTACTACGACGCCCACATGGACCTGATCTCCCCGCACCCGGTCTTCAACCTCTACAACGACCGCTGGCCGATCTACACCGGCCACGACCCGCTGCCGCCCGCCAAGTTCGTGCACAACGACGGCGACCGGATCGGCCACGCCATCGACTCCCTGGTCTCGGCCGGGGTGATCGTCTCCGGCGGCACGGCGTTGCGCTCGATCCTGTCCCCCGGCGTGATCCTGCACTCGCACGCGCAGGTGGAGGACTCGGTCCTGATGGGCTGCGTCAAGGTCGGCCGGGGCGCGATCATCCGCCGCGCCATCATCGACAAGAACGTGGTCATCCCCGACGGCGCGCGGATCGGCTTCGACCTGGAGGAGGACCGCAAACGTTTCGCCGTCACCCGCGGCGGCATCGTGGTGATCGGCAAGAACGAGATCCTGGACCGTTAGTCGTTGATGCGCCAGGTGGGTTCGATGATCGTCCATTCGGCGGCCCAGACCCGGCGGGCCCGGCGGGCCACCACGAGCCTGGTGGTCAGCAGGATCAGGCCGGCCAGCACGCCGGTGAGGATCGGGGTGCCGACGCCGACGGTCATCCCGGAGATCAGGGTGGTCTCCCGGTCCCTCGGGCGGGGGACGATCTCGCCGCGGTCGTCGATCCAGACGTGCACGGTCTGGCCCTTCTTCCACAGTGCGGGCGCGTGGATGAGGCCCTGGTGCGGAACGCCGTTGAGCGACTTCCAGGTGGCCATGGCCGGTCCCGCCGCGGGTGAGGTCACCGAGAGTTTCGGCCCCACCGTCTCCAGCAGGGTGGCGTCGACGGGGTGCCTGGTCCGCTGCTGGTCGGCTTCGACGCGGAGACCGTCCTGATAGGTCCGTACGCCGAAGAGCACGCCGAACACGACCGAGACCAGCAGGCCGATCACGGACAGCAGCCGGATCGCCGCCTCCACCCGGTCGCTGCGGCGGCGCAGCGGGTTGCGGTCGAGCCCCAGCCAGCGGACGAGCCGGGTGACGGGACCGCGCGAAACAGGATTCTGGACCATCTCACACCTCATCTGGTGAGTACCACCCAGAATCCGGTTTATGCCTGTTTGGAGGCCGAAAGGAAGCTGAGTTGGAAATCTAATGACTTACGGCCCGGGCTGTTTACCTTCCTGATCAAGAGCGGCCTCACGGCGCGGTAAAGCCTCCTTACAGCGGCCTTGAGACGGCCGGGCCGCGGCGGGGGGTTGGGTTAAGCTCGCGGGGTGTCGCGCGTACCCGCCTCCGCCGCCTTGCTCGCCGCCGCGCTCCTGCTGACCGGCTGCGGCGGCGACTCACCACCGGTGAGCCGCCCCTCCTCGCTGCCGATCCCGGAGGGGTTCACCCGGATCGGCGGCCTGTCCAACGGCGTGGTCATGGCCATCCCGTCCGGCTGGCGCTCGGTCGACCTGTCCAAGACGGACTTCGAGGCGGAGCTGGCGGCCAGCGGCCTGTCCGGCACCGCGCTGGAGCAGGCCAAGACGAGCCTGCGCGCCCTGCAGAAGAACAAGGCCATCTACGCGATGGACCCGGGCTCCCAGGAGGAGTCCCCGCAGAAGTTCGTCACCAACCTGAACGGCTTCTGCCAGCCGAGCGTCGGCGGCTCGGCCGACGCCCTGATCGAGCTGGCCAAGCAGCAGCTCACCAGCGTCAAGGCCGAGGTCACCGAAGCCACCGCCATCCCGCTCGGCAACGGCAGCGGCGTCCGCATCCGCTACACCCTCCCGCTCGGCCAGACGATCGTGCACGGCACCCAGTACTACGCGCCCTCCGACCGGGGCCGCACCTGCGTGGTCACCTTCAGCACCGACCTGACCGGCAAGGACGCCCTTTTCGATCAGATCGGCGGCACGATTCGCCCGGTTTAGAAGGCTTCGTCGAAGCTGACGTCGCCGGAGACGGCGACCTGGTAGGCGGAAACCCGGCGTTCGAAGAAGTTGGCCAGTTCCTGGACGTCCTGGAGTTCCATGAACGGGAGCGGGTTGGCGGTGCCGTAGCGGGCTGGCAGGCCGAGGCGGGTCAGGCGCTGGTCGGCGACGTATTCGAGGTAGCCGCCCATCTGCTCGGCGGTCAGGCCGGAGAGGCCGTCGCGGCACAGGTCGTGGGCGAAGGCTAACTCGGCGGCGACCGCCTCCTCGATCATCTGGGTGACCTGGGCGGCGAACTCGCCGTCGAAGAGCTCAGGCTCCTCGGCGCGTACGGTGTCGACGACGCTGAACGCGAACTCCATGTGCATGGACTCGTCGCGGAACACCCAGTTGGTGCCCCCGGCCAGGCCGTTGAGCAGCCCCCGGGAGCGCAGCCAGTAGACGTACGCGAAGGCGCCGTAGAAGAACAGCCCCTCGATGCAGGCCGCGAAGCAGACCAGGTTGAGCAGGAAGGCGCGGCGGTCGGCGCGGGTCTCCAGCCGGGACAGGCCCTCGATGGAGTCGATCCAGCGGAAGCAGAACTCGGCCTTGGCGCGGATGGACGGGATGTGGTCGACGGCGGCGAACGCCTTGGCGCGCTCGTCCGGGTCGGGCAGGTAGGTGTCCAGCAGGGTCAGGTAGAACTGGACGTGCACGGCCTCCTCGAACAGCTGCCGGCTCAGGTAGAGGCGGGCTTCGGGGGCGTTGAGGTGCTGGTACAGGTTGAGGACCAGGTTGTTGGCGACGATCGAGTCGCCGGTGGCGAAGAACGCGACCAGGCGGTTGATCAGGTGGCGTTCGCCGGGGCCGAGCCTGGCCAGGTCGGCGAGGTCGGAGTGCAGGTCGACCTCCTCCACCGTCCAGGTGTTGCGGATCGCGTCCCGGTAGCGCTCGTAGAACTGCGGGTAGCGCATCGGGCGGAGGGTCAGGTCCATGCCGGGGTCCAGGAGCATCACTGGCACGCCTCACAGGTCTCGGGGTTCTCAAGCGAACAGGCGACCGCGGTCTCCACTGCCGCGACGGTCGTCTGCGCGATCCGGGTGGCCGGGCGGGAGCGCAGGTAGTAGGTGGTCTTGAGGCCGCTCTTCCAGGCGTAGGCGTACATCGAGGAGAGCTTGCCGATGGTCGGCGCGGCCATGAACAGGTTGAGCGACTGCGACTGGTCGATGTACGGCTGCCGCGCCGCCGCCAGGTCGATGAGCGCCTTCTGCGGCAGCTCCCACGCGGTGCGGTAGAGGACCTTCAGGTCGGCGGGCAGGCCGGGGATGTCCTGCACCGAGCCGTCGGCCCGCTTGATCGCGTCCCTGGTGGCCTGCGTCCACAGGCCGCGGGCCGCCAGGTCGCGGACCAGGTAGCGGTTGACCTGGAGGAACTCGCCGGACAGGGTCTCCCGTTTGAAGATGTTGGAGACCTGCGGCTCGATGCACTCGTAGCAGCCGGCGATGGAGGCGATGGTCGCGGTGGGGGCGATCGCGACGAGCAGCGAGTTGCGCAGCCCGGTCTCGGCGATCCTGGCCCGCAGCCGCTCCCACTCCGCGCTGCGGGGGACGTCGAAATGGTCGGGATGGAGTACTCCGCGCGCCGCCCGGGTGTCGGCGTAGGCGGGGTGGGCGCCGCGTTCCTCGGCCAGATCGGCCGAGGTCGCGTACGCGGCCAGCGCGATCTCCTCGGCCAGCCGGGTGGACAGCGCGGCGGCCTCCGGCGAGTCGAACGGCAGCCGCAGCGCGAAGAACACGTCGGCCAGGCCCATCACGCCGAGCCCGATCGGCCGCCACTTGCGGTTGGCCGCCTCGGCTTCCGGGGTGGGGTAGAAGCCGAGGTCGATGGTGCGGTCCAGCACCCGTACGGCGGTGCGGACGGTGGCGCGGAGCCGGTCCAGATCGACGCCGTCCGGGGTGAGGTGTTCTGCCAGGTTGACCGAGCCGAGGTTGCAGACGGCGGTCTCCCGGTCGGTGGTGACCTCCAGGATCTCGGTGCACAGGTTGGACAGGTGGATGACGTTGCCGGGCAGCGCCGTCTGGTTGGAGGCGCGGTTGGCGGCGTCCTTGAAGGTCATCCAGCCGTTGCCGGTCTGGGCCAGGGTGCGCATCATTCGGCCGTACAGGGTTCTGGCGGGCAGTTGCCTGACGCGGCGGCCCGCCGCTTCGGCGGCGCGGTAGGCGGTGTCGAAGGCGGAGCCGTACAGGTCGGTGAGTTCGGGGACCTCCTTGGGGTCGAACAGGGACCAGTCCTGGTCGGCTTCGACGCGGCGCATGAACTCGTCCGGCACCCAGTTGGCCAGGTTCAGGTTGTGGGTGCGGCGGGCGTCCTCGCCGGTGTTGTCGCGGAGCTCCAGGAACTCCTCGATGTCGGCGTGCCAGGTCTCCAGGTAGACGCAGGCCGCGCCCTTGCGCCTGCCGCCCTGGTTGACGGCGGCCACCGAGGCGTCCAGGGTGCGCAGCCACGGCACGATGCCGTTGGCGTGACCGTTGGTGCCCCGGATCAGGCTGCCCCGGGAGCGGACCCGGCTCCATGAGACGCCGATGCCGCCGGCGTACTTGGACAGCCGGGCGATCTGGGCGTACCGCTCGTAGATGCCGTCCAGGTCGTCCCGCGGCGAGTCGAGCAGGAAGCACGAGGACAGCTGGGGCCGCCGCGCGCCGGAGTTGAACAGGGTGGGCGAGCTGGGCAGGTAGGCGAAGCCGGCCATCAGCCGGTAGAGCTCGTCCGCGTCTGCCACGGTCTCGGCCAGGCCGCAGGCGACCCGGAGGAAGAAGTGCTGCGGCCTCTCCAGGACCCGGCGGGTGCCGGGGTGGCGGAGCAGGTAGCGGTCGTAGACCGTGCGCAGCCCGAAGTACTCGAACCGGTCGTCGCCGCCGATCAGCTCGTTCAGCTTGTCGGCGTGCGCGGCCACGAAATCGGCCAGCCGGTCCTGGATCAGCCCGGCCCGGTGGCTGGCGGCGATCGAGTCGGCGAAGGTGCGCACCCCCTCGGCCTCGGCCTCGTCGGCGATCAGCTCACCGAGCAGCCGGGCCGCCCGCTTCGAGTTCTCCGGATCGGTGATCACCCCCGCCGCCGCGGCCTCGATCAGCGCCCATCGATCGCTCATGTGCTCTCTCCCTCGCGAGCTCGACCCGGACCTTCGTCGAGGCACGCGTCGGAGCACGCGAAAGCGGCCCGTCGGCGGGCCCTCCCACGAGGCCCGGCACAACCCGGCGCGGGCATCGGCCCGCGCGTCGGCCACTGGCAGGTCTTCGGACTCGCGGGCGTCCTACTGGCCGTCGCTTCCCAGGCGCGTGCGCGCCCAGTGCCTGTGACGGCGGTCGTTCCCGCTCACCGCTGCGGGGCAGTCCCGGATTCCCACCGGGTTCCCTTTTCACACCCTCCACGGGGTGAACCAGCAACGTCGGGAATCCTACATCTAGTGGCGCACGGCGTGGCAACCCCAACAGGTTGTGTCTCAAAGGACACCGAGATCGGCCAGTACGTCCCGGGCCCTGCGCGCCTCGGTGGCCAGCCAGTCCCGGAAGTCGGCGTCGGCCAGATACATGGGGGCCCACCGCTCCCGCAGCAGCGCGTGCCGCCAGGCGGCCGAGTCGCCGATCTCGCGGGTCAGGTCCAGCAGCGCGGCCCGGTCCCCGTCGGCCAGCGCGCCGGGCGCGAGCAGCCCCCGCCAGTTCGCGTACGTGTGCCGCGCGCCCGATTCCATCAGGGTCGGCGCGTCCACGCCGGGAATCCGGTCCGGGGAGGACACCGCGAGCGCCCGGAGCGTGCCGGCGCGCAGCCGGGGGGCGAGGTCGCGGTAGCCGCCGATGCCGACCGAGATCCGGCCGTCCAGCAGGGCGGCGACGACCTGGGGGGTGTCGGCGTAGGCCGCGTACCTGAGCAGGCGGGCGTCGGCGCCGAGGCCGCGCGCGGTCAGGCCGTACAGCACGTGGTCGGGGCTGCCCTGGGCGCGCCCGGCCATCTCGACCGAGGCCGGGTCCCGGACCAGCGCCCTGGCCAGGCCGTCGAAGTCGCGGAAGGCGGCGCGCGGCGAGGCCACGAACAGCAGCCACTCCCCCGCCAGCCGGGCCAGCGGCGTGGTGCTGGCGATCAGCGCGTCCGCGTCGCCGGTGGCGGCGGCCTGGACCAGCGTGGGACCGGCCACCATCAGGTGGTCGGGGCGCTCGCTGCGGGCGAACTGGGCGATCGTGCCGGGGCCGCCGCCGCACGGCGAGAGCATGACCTTCGTGAGGTGGCGGTGCTCCACCACGGTCTGGAAGGTCCGGCAGAACGGGTCACCGGGGGGTTCGGGGGCGTACAGCAGGAGCGGGCCCGCGACCGCCGGTTCCCGCCGCGAACCGCAGCCGGTGCCGAGAACGACCATCCCCACTCCCCACTCGAGAAACCGGCGACGTCGCAAACCACACCTCTCTTCCCATATGACGCTAAGAGTACATCTCGGTACATAACGTCACATCGTCGGGTTGACCGGGCTGGCAATCGTCGATTAACTAATGCATTAGTGGAATGAGGTGACGTGTTTGATCGATTTCACGCTCGACCGGAAGTCGGGTACGGCTACATACGCGCAGTTGATCCAGCAGGTGGAGCATGCGTTGCGGCTCGGGTTGCTGATGCCAGGCGATCAGCTGCCCACGGCCAAACAGGTGGTTGGGAGGCTCGCCATCAACCCGAACACAGTGTTGCGGGCCTACCGCGAGCTGGAGTCGCGCGGGCTGGTGGAGGCCATGCCCGGTCTGGGGACCTTCGTCCGGCGCTCTCTGGTCGCGCCGCACGATCCGGAGCTGGAGGCCGCGCTGGGGGCGTGGGTCGCGACGGCCCGCGCGGCCGGTCTGGGCGACGACGACATGCGCTCCCTACTGGAATTCGCGCTCTCCCCCGGCCAACGGGAGACGGCATGACCGCGCTGGAAGCCACCGGACTCGGCAAGCGCTACCGCGACACCTGGGCACTCCGCGAGGTCTTCCTGAGCGTCCCCCGCGGCCGGGTCGTCGCCCTGGTCGGCCCCAACGGCGCCGGCAAAACCACCCTGATGCGCCTGGCCGTGGGCCTGCACCGCCCCACCACCGGCCACCTGCGCGTGTTCGGCGCGGAACCCTACGGCGAGGCCCTCGCCCAGGTCGCGTACGTCGCCCAGGACAAACCCCTCTACGACGAGTTCACCGTGAACGAGATGCTGAACGTGGGCCGGCATCTCAACCCGCGGTTCGACCTCGCCGGGGCCCGGGATCGGCTGGCCGACCTGAACATCCCGGGCCGGGCCCGGGTGCACCAGCTGTCCGGCGGGCAGCGCGCCCAGCTGGCGATCACGCTCGCGGTGGCGAAACGCGTCGACCTGATCGTCCTGGACGAGCCGCTCGCCAGCCTGGATCCGCTGGCCCGGCACGAGGTCATGCGGGGCCTGATGATGGCGGTCGCCGAGACCGGCCTGACCGTGCTGCTCTCCTCGCACGTCGTCGCCGAACTCGACGAGGTCTGCGATCACCTGGTGCTGCTGTCCCGGGGGCGGGTCCAGGTGGCCGGGGACATCGAGGACATCCTGCGGGCGCACCGCATGCTGACCGGGCCCGCCGGGATGATGCCCGGCGGGGCGTACGAGGTGATCGGCGAGGACCGGACCGAACGGCAGACCAGCCTGTTCGCCCGATTACGTGAGCCGATCCCCGACCCCCGCTGGACGGCGCACGAGCTGTCGCTGACGGACGTCGTCCTCGGCTACATGCGCTCCCCCATGAGCACGCACTTCCCGCCGCCCGTACTCGCAGAGAGGGACGATGTCGCATGAGCTGGCTCGCGTTCCGCCAGCATCGAGGGCGGATGATCGGGATGGGGCTGATCGTCGTTCTCTGGGGCGGTCTGGCGGGGATGGAGTCGTACTCGCCGGTGCTGGCCGGGATGTCGGCGGTCTTCTTCGCCTACGTCCCGCTGGTCTTCGGGGTGTTCCTGGGCGCGCCCGTCGTCTCCCGCGAGTTCGAGCGCGGTACCCATCAGTTCGCCTGGACCCAGAGTTTCTCCCGGTCGCAGTGGTTCTGGTGGCAGGCCGTGGTGGCGATGGGGCTGGCGCTGGCGACCACGGCCTACCTCGGCACGGTGGTCGGGCTGATCACGCCGTCGTTCACCCTGACCGTGGACAGTGTGATGTATCCGCTGACGGGGGCGGTGCCGTACGCGTGGGGGGTCTTCGCGGTGGCGACGGGGCTGATGTGGAGCGCGATCACGCGCTGGACCACGGCGGCGATGGCGGCGTCGTTCTTCGGTGTCGCCGCGAGCCAGTTCATCGCCGAAGGGCTGCGCAAGCGGTCGGATGCGGTGTCCCAGTGGACCGCGGAGAACCTGTGGATCCTGCAGTCGGCGGAGGTGGAGATCCTGCTCGCCCTGGCGGCGGCGATGACCGTAACCGCCTGGTATTTCACCGCCAGGCGGAATCCGGCCTGAGGCCCGCGCCTGGAGGTCGAAGGCGCGGGCCCAGGGGCTGGACGGGTCAGACGACCGTGCAGCCGGGGATGGTCGGCAGCTGGGTGTTGCCGTTCGGCCGGGAGGCCTGGAACCCGATGCCGGTGGTCTGCCCGGCGGTCAGGTTGCCGTTGTGGGACTGGTTGGTCGCGGTGATGTTGGAGCCGCTGGTGGTGAACTGGGCGTTCCAGTTACCGGTCATGGCGTGACCGGCCGGCAGCGTGAAGGCGAACGACCAGCCGGTACGCGGCCCGCCGACGGTGATCTGCGCCACGTAGCCGACGTTCCAGGCGTCGAAGTGGACCGTGCAGGTCCCGGTGCCGCCGCCACCCGCGGTGGTGGTCACCGAGACGGTGTTGGACTGCGGCGACTGATTGTTGGCCGCGTCCCGGGCCACCACGTAGAACTGGTACTGGGTGGACGCCGACAGGCCAGTCGCCGCGAAGGTCGTCCCCGTCGAAGTGCCGACGTTGGTGAACGTGCCGGTGGTGCCCTGGCGGCGGAAGATCGTGTATCCGGTGACGCCGACGTTGTCGGACGACGGGGACCAGGACAGGTTCGTGCCGCTCGCGGTGGTGCCCGACGCGGTCAGGCCGCCGGGGGCGGTGGGCGGGCTGGTGTCGCCGCCGCCACCGGTGGTGGTGTAGGTGAAGTTGCTCAGGGTCAGGCCCGCGCCGCCGACCCAGGGCTCGAAGCCGGCCTGCACGCTGGTCAGGTACCAGCTGCGCTGCGCGTAGCCGCGGTTCACCGCGTCGGTGTAGAACGAGTTGATGTTGAAGTCGAGCGTGTTGCCGACCGTGGTCCGGACGTAGGAGATCACGTTCCAGCCGATGTTGCCGAACCAGACCTGCCAGGTCGTGCCCGCGAGTGTGACCGTCGCCACCTGCGAGCCGGACGGCTGGACCGGGCCCTGCCGGTTGAGCCAGATCATGATCTCGGCGCCGGTGTTCTGGCCGTTGGTCCGCGCGGTCGGGTCGAACCAGAGGTCATAGGAGGCGTTGTAGGTGCCGCTGCTCGGGTAGGTGTAGCTCACGCTGCTGCGGATGTTGTTGAACGCCGGGTTGCTGGCCTGCATGGGCAGGCTGCTGCCGGTCGTGCAGTTGCCGTAGTGGCAGCCCGCGTAGATCGCCGGGTAGGCGGCCGGGGCGCCGTTGGTGGCGTTGTTGTGGCCGGCCGACTGGATGGTGAAGCCACCCGCCTGGTTCACGTCGATGCACTGGGGTGTGCTCGCGCCCCAGACGTTGTTCATCACGGTGAAGCGGCCGGACTGGATGTTGGTGGCGCCGAACGTTTCGCAGATGACGGGGGCGGCATTGGCGGGAGTGGCGACGGCGACGACCGTGCCGAGGAGTAAGGCGACGGTCAACCCTATGCTTTTAAGACGGTTCACTGGTCCTCCTGGGGGGCGTTGGGAGCGCTCCCAGCAGACGCTAGATCGGGGCGGGCCAGTCTCCTACGAGCCCGGGACGCGGTTCCGTGTCCACCTGCTGGAACACCGCCTACCAGGCTGAAAGTTACAGCCGCGTGAACCGGGACGCCGTCCTCGCGGCCCGGCTGCCCATCCGCTGATGAAACAGACTCATAAGGATTTACGTGCGCCTGATCAGGCGTCACGCGCTTTACATCGATCACATAAGCCCGTCGCTACGTTAAAGCGGTCGACAGCCGAACCGTGAACAAGGAGCGATCGTGGCGTCCAAATCGTCCAAGGCACGCGTGAACAATGCGCGCACCAAACTCGATGCCGCCCGTGCCAGGGACAGGCGCCAAGCCGTGCGGAAACGGAACGTCACGATCGCGGTCAGCCTGGTCGGGGTTTTCGCCATCGTCATAGGCGTTTTCCTGATGGTGGGGCGCGGTTCCGAGCCGGACGGCACGGCGGTGGCGGCGGGCGAGTCCCAGTACGTGCGGGCCGACAGTCACCAGCTCACCACGGCCGCCGACGGCAAGGTCTCCCTGGTGGAATTCCTCGATTTCGAATGTGAGGCGTGCAAGGCGGCGTTTCCGCTGGTGGAAAAGCTGCGCACGGAATACGAGGGGCGGGTGAGCTTCGTGGTGCGTTATTTCCCGCTGCCGGGTCATTTCAATGCCGAACGGGCCGCCCGGGCGGTGGAGGCCGCCGCGCAGCAGGACAAGTTCGAGGAGATGTACCAGCAGATGTATCGGACCCAGACGCAGTGGGGTGAGCAGCGGACCCCGGCCGACGACTATTTCCGCGGGCTGGCGCAGGGGCTCGGCCTGGATATGGCCGCCTGGGAGAAGGCGTACGACGATCCGGCGACGCTGGCGCGGGTGAACAAGGACGTCGCCGACGGTAAGGCGCTCGGTGTGTCGGGGACGCCGAGTTTCTTCCTGAACGGCCAGGCGTTGCAGATCGAGTCCGAGGAGCAGATGAAGGCGGCCATCGATGCGGCACTCAACAGCTGAGCTGAGCCCGGCCGGCGACGAGGAGACGGACGGACGGCCTTTCCCGGGGGCGCTTCCGTGGCTGCTTCTCGTCGGCGGGCTGGTCGGATTCGCGGCGGCGTTCACGCTGACGGTCGAGAAGATCGCGCTACTGAAGAATCCCGACTACGTGCCGTCCTGCAGCATCAATCCGGTCCTGTCGTGCGGCTCGGTGATGAAGACGCCGCAGGCGGAGGTGTTCGGGTTCCCGAATCCGCTCATCGGGATGGCCGCGTTCGCCGTGGTGGCCGCGATCGGCGCGGCGATGCTGGCCGGTGCGGAGTTCCGCCCGTGGTTCTGGGCCGGGCTCCAGGCGGGCGTCACCTTCGGCGTGTTGTTCGTGCACTGGCTCGTCTGGCAGAGCCTCTATGCGATCGGCGCTCTGTGCCCGTACTGCATGGTGGTCTGGGCGGTCACGATTCCACTGTTCGCCTACGTCACCACGGTCAACCTGCGACGAACCCGCGCAGGCCGCCTGCTGGCCGACTATCACGCCGTGGCGCTGACCGCGTGGTTCCTCCTGATCGTCACACTGATCACGATCCGGTTCTGGGACTACTGGAGTTCACTCCTCTGATCAAAGGGTCCGGCCGGAGCGCAGGGCGAGGTCGGAGTATTCGAGCCGGACGCGGTCGTACACCGGGACGCGGAGGACGAAGCGGGCGCCGCAGTCGCTGTCCTCGATGGTCAGGGTGCCGTCGTGGGCTTCGGCGATCTCCCGGGCGATGGCCAGGCCGAGGCCGGTGCCGCCGGAGTCGCGTTCGCGGGAGGCGTCCAGGCGGGCGAAGCGTTCGAAGACCAGTTCGCGGTGTTCTGGGGCTATTCCGGCGCCGTCGTCGACGACCTCCAGGGTCGCCGTCGGGCCGTCGGCCCGTACGCTGACGGTGATCTGGGAGTTGGCGTGGCGTTCGGCGTTGTCGAGCAGGTTGACCAGCACCCGGGTGATCCGGAGCTGGTCGCATTCGACGAAGACGTTCCGCTGGAGGTTCTTGACGATGTTCACCCGGTAGGCGCGGCGGTCCACCTCGGCGCAGACCAGCTGGCTCAGGTCGGTGGGATTGCGGCTGAGCGGGGCGTGCGCGTCCAGCCGGGCGAGGGCCAGCAGGTCGGTCACGATGGCCTGGAGCCGTTCCACGCCGGCGAGCACGGCCGCCGTCATCTTCGGCCAGTCGGTCTCCTCGGGGTACATGAGCGCCTCGTCCAGCTGGACCCGCATGGCGGTCAGCGGGCTGCGCAGGTCGTGCGAGGCGTCCGAGGTGAACTGCCGGAGCTGCTGGTAGGCGCCCTCCAGGCGGTCCAGGGTGTCGTTGACGGTTTCGGCGAGGAACTTGATCTCCTCGTACGTGCGGTACTTGCGGGGCACGGGGACGCGGCGGTCCAGGTGGGTGGCGGTGATCTCGGCCAGTTCTGAGCGTATGTCGTTCACCGGCTGCACGGCCTGGGTGAGGTCGCGGAACGCCCAGGCGGTCATCGTCCCGGTCACCAGGATGGAGACGCCGATGGCCAGCAGCAGCGCGGTGGTGTCGCCGTACCAGGGGGCGACGGGGACGGCGATGTAGAGCGGCCAGACGCCGTCGGGCTGGTAGACCTTGTACGACACGACGGTCATACAGCCTTTCAGCCCGGTCGGCGGGCAGAGCACCCGGGCGACGCGCACGCTGGTGCTGGACGAGACGAAAGCGGCCATCGGCGGTTTGCCGGCGAGTTGCGCGGTCGACGCGACCGGGACGCCGTGCGCGTTCAGGACCTGGATCGCCTCGCCCTCGCTGGCCGGCAGCACGGACGGCAGCGGACCCTGCCTGATCAGGGGCACGACCCGGTTCCAGGCGCCGATGGCCTGCGCCTGCGCCTTGTCGGCTTCCTTGCTGCCCGCGAACAGGAGGAAGAGAACGCTGACCCCGATGCACACCAGTGCCGCGAGAATCCCGGTCACCGCTGTCCTACGGGCCCGAAACGATGATCGGTCCCATCTCAACATCTGACTCCCCGAACGTGAGGCTACTCACCCCTCTATGGCTGAGAAAACCCCGAAATCTGCCCACAACGTCCCGAATCTGGGCAAAGCTTTCGGGAAGTAGGTAAAGAACGGCAGATCCCACGGTGGGCTGACCGTCTCGTCTGGTAATAATGTTCGCGCTGGGTTCCGGCGGGATTGTGCCCGTATCTTGTTTGTGCTGACATTTACCGGCATGAGGGGCTTCCCGGCCGTGCTCGCCGTCGTCTGTTCGCTCGCGCTGGCGTCCGCGTGTAGTTCGACGGAATCAGATGACCAAGCGGGGAACAGCGTGCTCCGGGTGGTTGCCACGGGGCTCGCCGATCCGTACGAAATCGTCTGGGGTCCCGATGGGTTCATCTGGGCCACCGAGAAGACCGGCAAACGCGTCACCCGGATCGATCCGGCGAACGGGCGGAAGATCACGGCGCTCACGATCGAAGACGCCGTCCACACGGCGGGCGGGCAGGACGGCGTCCTTGGCCTGGCGCTCCATCCCGACCTGCTCAAGGGCGACGGCCATGACTACGTCTATGTCTCCCACACCTACGACGCGGCGACTGAGCTGGAGGAACAGGACTACCGCACGAAGATCGTCCGATACACCTACGACAAGGACAAGCAGGTCTTGGGATCGCCCGTCGACCTCATCACCGGCCTGGCCGGCGGCGTCGACCACCAGTCGGGAAAGCTGAGATTCGGCCCCGACGCCAAGCTCTACTACACGATCGGGGACCAGGGGGCCAACCAGTTCGCGCTCTACTGCGAGTCGATTGAGGCACAGACGCTTCCCTCCGCCGTACAGGTGAAGGAGGAGGACTGGAGCGCCTACCGGGGCAAAATCCTTCGCCTCAACCTCGACGGCTCGATCCCCGACGACAATCCGGAGTTCAACGGCGTACGCAGCCACCTCTACGCGATGGGCTTCCGAAACGCCCAGGGGCTGGCGTTCGCCCCTTCGGGTCTCCTGTACGGCACCGACCAGGGCCCCAAAACCGACGACGAGGTCAACCTCATCCGCCCCGGAAAGAACTACGGCTGGCCCAATGTGGCCGGCTACCAGGACGACAAGGCGTACGTCTACGCCGAGTGGGCCAAAGCCAGGAACGGCTGCCGCGCTGAAACTTACAGCGACTACGACATTCCCCTGAGCGTCCCGCAGACGAAGGAAAGCGACTGGGACGACCCCGATTTCGCGCCCCCACTCGTCACCTTCGAAACAGTGGAGAACGATTTCAACTTCCGCGCCGCCTCGGACTGCCTCGACCCCGGCACGGAGTTCATCTGCTGGCCGACCCTGGCCCTTTCCAGCCTGGAGGTCCACCCGGCGGGATTCCTCCTGGCGACCTCCCTCAAGGACGGCTCCCTCCACCGCATCCCACTGACCGCCGAAGGCAAGAAGACCGGCACCCCCAGCAGAGTCGCCGACACCACGGACCGCTACCGCGACACGGCCCTCGACCCCACCGGCAAGACCGTCTTCATCGCCACCGACCGCGCGGGCTACACCCGCGACGCGGACGGCTCACCGACCCTGAACCTCCAGCATCCTGGTTCGATCCTCGCCTACGATCTCGCCCTTGGAGCACTCGCCTCACCCACCGGTGTCGCGTCGACGACGGCGGTGAGGGTGGGGCCGAGCGGAGCGTCCAGCCGGATCAGGGCCAGGTCGTCCCCGGCCGTCTCCTCCTGGTTGACGATGGCGATCGGGATGCCGAGGGCCGCCGCTCGTGCCACGAACCGATAGCCGGAACGGACGGTGAGCGACGAGCCGAGGACAAGCAGCGAACGAGCCGTGGCCACCTGGGCGAAGCACAGGTCGACCCGAGGCCGGGGGACGTTCTCGCCGAAGAAGATCACGTCGGGTTTGAGCAGGCCGTCACAGCCGTCGCAGTTCACCACCCGGAAGGCCGCGACATGCTCATCCGGCAGCACGGCGTCCCCGTCGGGGTTGAACTGGTGGGCGGTGGCCTCCCACCCGGGGTTGGCCGCGCGGAGCCGCAGGTCGAGGTCGGCGCGCGGGCTGCGTTCCCGGCAGCCCAGGCACACCACCCGGTCCAGCCCGCCATGCAACTCGGTCACCCGCCGGGCCCCGGCCGCCTGATGCAGGCCGTCCACGTTCTGGGTGATGATCGCCTCAACCAGCCCGTGGCCCTCCAGTTCGGCCACCGCCTGGTGCCCCGCGTTGGGCGCGGCCCGGTTGATCTCCCGCCAGCCGACGTGGCTGCGCGCCCAGTACCGCTGCCGCGCCTCCGCGCTCCCCGCGAACTTCTGGTAGGTCATGGGTTCGGCGCGCCGCCCCCGCCCGGTCGGCCCCCGATAGTCGGGAATACCCGACTCCGTCGACAGCCCCGCCCCGCTCAGCACGACCACACCGCCCGCGCCCACCAACCTCGCCAGCTCCCCGGCCGAGCCCGGCCCCGCGTTCCTCACCCTCCCATCGTGCCGCATGCCCGGCATGCGGTGGCTCCGCGGGAGGGGGTGCGGAGCCCGTGCGTCAGTAGGCGGTCGTGCCGAGGAAGTACTGGTTCAAGCCACCGTTCCAGTACCAGGTGTCGATGGCCGTGCCCTGCGCGCCGCTGTCGCCCGAGACCTCCATGAAGAGGCCGCTGCCGACGTTCCTGATCGAGTACGCCAGGCCGGTGCTCGGGGTCAGCGAGGTGTCCCACTGCTGCAGCGCGGTGCCCTTGCAGCGCCACTGGTAGAGCGGGGTGCCGGGCAGGCCGTCGCTGGTGATGCACTTGCCGCTGCGCCGGTTGACGATCTGGTAGTGCGAGCCGCTCGGCTGGAACGTCCAGATCTGGTTGTCCCCGGACAGGCTCCACTGGATGATCTGGGCGCCGTCGCCGGTCGCGCCGCCGTTGACGTCGAGGAACAGGAACGGGTTGGACTCGGGCTCGACCCGGACGGTGAATCCGCTGGCCGCCTGGGCGGGGCTCGGCAGGGTGGCGAGCAGGCCCGCGGCGGACAGGGCGCCGACGACGGCCGCCTTTTTGACGGAGTTTCTGAACATTTCACTTACTCCTTTTGGAGTGGTTTGGTTGATGAAATGGACGTTATTCACTAAGGCGGGCACGCCACTTCGGGCAGTAGACCTATTTGCGCCGTCCGCCGTACCTCAGATCTGTACGGAACCCACGCGGAGTGCGAGTGTGACGAGCATGCGCGCGGTGGTCGCGAGCCCGGTCTTCGTCGGACGGCGGGAGGAACTGGTGCTGCCCATCCTGGAACCCGTGGCAGAACCGTCCGGCCACGCCGCGCAACTGCCAGAACTGGTGCTGGGGATGATCGAACGCCTCAGCGGCGACCGGCCGCTGATGTTCATCCTGGAGGATCTGCACTGGGCCGACCAGTCCACCCTCGGGCTGCTCGCCTACCTGGTCAGGACGTTGCGGGACGTGCCCGTGCTGCTGGTGGGGACCTACCGCTCCGACGAGATCCACCGCAGGCACCCGCTCCGGCCGCTGCTCAGCGGGTGGGAGCGGATGCGCGAGGTGCGCCGCCTGGAACTGTCCAGATTCGAGCGGGACGAGGTCGCCGTCCAGCTGGCCGCCATCCTCGGGCGCGCGCCCGAGGCGAGACCGTGGACCTGGGCGGCAGGTGCCGGAACGGCTGCTCGGCGCGGTCGCGAACCTGGAGTCGGCCGCGCTGTTCGAGGCGCTGCGCGAGCTCGTCGAGAACCATCTGCTGCTGGTGGACGAAGGCGGGCAGGGGTACGCCTTCCGCCACGCCCTGGCCAGGGACGCCGTCTACCACGACATGCTCCCCGGCGAACGGGCGCAGTGGCATGTGGCGTACGCGCGGGCGCTGTCGGCCGGCCCCGAACTGACCGACGCCTCAAGCGTGTGGGCGCAGCTGGCCCACCACTGGTTCGCCGCGCTCGACCTGCCCGCCGCCCTTCCCGCGCTGCTCGCCGCCGCGCGAGCCTCCTCCGCGTACGCCCCCGCCGAAGAGTCATGGCATCTGGAACGGGCGCTGGAGATCTGGCCCCGGGTGCCGGACGCCGCCGCCCTGACCGGCACCGACCTGGTCGGAGTGCTCACCGCCGCCGGGGACGCGGCCTGGCGGACCGGCTCTGTGGATCGCTCGCGCGCGCTGTTCGAGCTGGCGCTGGCGGAATCCGACGGGTCCGGTCCCGTCGCCAGGCGGGCGCTCCTGATGGCCCGCTGGGCCGAGACGCTGCGCGACCTCGGGCAGCTGGAGGAGAGCGTCGAGGCGCTGCGGTCAGCGCTGGATCTGATGCCGCCCGAGCCGCTGGAGTACGCCCACGCGGTGCTGCTGACCTCGCTCACCCGCAACCAGCTGCGCGGCGACTTCGACGAGGACGTGCAGGCCACCGCCGAACGCGCGGTCGCCGTGTCCGCAGCGGTCCGGGCGCACGCCGAGCACGCCGACGCATTGGTCACCCTGGGCAGCGTGCAGGCGGCGGTCGGCAACACCGAGACAGGCATGCGGACCCTGGCAGAAGGGCTGGCCCTGGCCGAGCGGATCGGGGCCGTGGAGACGGTGATGCGGGCCAGGAACAACTCCAGCGACCTGCTGGAGATGCTCGGCCGGCACCAGGAGGCGGTCGACACGGCGGCCCTGGGGCTGGAGCTGGCCCGGCGGACCGGCACCAGCCGCACCTGGGGGGCCTACCTGGCCGGGAATCTCGTCGAGGCCATGTACCGGCTCGGTCGCTGGCGGGAGGCGGAGCAGACGGCCGGGCAGTCGTTGCGGGGAGAGCCGGAAGGGGTGTTCGCGGCGACCCTGCTGGAGCAGCTCGCCCAGATCTCCGTACTGACCGGGCGGCGGGAGGAGGCTGCCCGGCTGGCCGGGCGGGCCAAGAGCCTGGTGATCGACTCCGGTGACCCCCAGTTCCTGCAGCCGCTGGCCTTCAGCCTGGCCGAGGCCCGCAGGCTCGCCGGCGACCTGGACGGCGGCCTCGCGATCATCCAGGACGCGCTCACCCTGGACTGCACCCTCTGGCTGGGCCGCTACTCCTGGCCGCTGGTCTGGCTGGGCACCAGGATCGCGGTCGACCGCGCCCTGCTGGCCCGCGACCGGCGCGCGGCCGGCCACTCCCCCGCGGCCCTCGCCTCGCTGGCGGAGATCGCGGGCGCGCTGCCCAGGCTCACCCCCGCCGCCACCGGGTACGCGTTGACCACGGCGGCGGAGCGGACCGCCTCGATGGGGCCACGCACGAGTGGCCGGACGCGGTGGCCGCGTGGCGCGTCGCGGCGGAGCCGTACCCGCTGGCCTACTGCCTGTTCCGGATGGCCGAGGACCGGTGCGCCGCCGGTGATCGCCGGACCGCGACGGAGGCGGCGGCCGAGGCCGCGGAGCTGGCCGCGAACGCTATCGCTTGACCGGTCATCGACCCGCTGGGAAGTCCACGGAGCGGGAGACCTTCTCGTGGGCGCGGATCTCGGTGAGCGTCGCCTGGAGTTGGGCGGTCACCGCGTCGTATCCGCCGCCGCCCAGGACGAGGCGGTGGGGCGGGTCGCTCTGGTTGATCGCCGCGATGACGGCACGCGCGCCCTGGTGCGGGTCTCCCTGCTGGCGGCCGTCCTGTTCGATCATGGCGTTTCTGACGTTCTCCAGCATCGGATGGTAGTCCTCGATGCTCTCCTCGATCGGCTCGCCGGCGAAACCGGCGTACGCGCGAGTCCGGAAGGCGCCAGGTTCCACGGCCAGGACCTTGATTCCCAGCGGGGCGACCTCCTGGCGCAGGACCTCGGTCATGCCTTCGATGGCGTGCTTGGCGGCGGTGTAGTAGCCGAACCCGGTCACTCCTCGCAGGCCGGCCACCGAGGACATGTTGACGACCCAGCCGCTGCGGCGGGCGCGCATGCCGGGCAGGACCGCGCGGGTGACCGCCAGCACGGCGAAGAAGTTCAGTTCGAACAGCTCTCTGACGGCGGCGTCGGCCATGCCCTCGACCGACCCGTACCAGCCGCGGCCGGCGTTGTTGACCAGGATGTCGATGCCGCCGAAGTGGGCTTCTGCCGCCGCGACGGCGTCGCGGACCTGCTGGGCGTCGGTGACGTCGAGGCGCGGGAGCAGGACCCGATCGCCGTACTGAGCGGCCCATTCGCGCAGTTCGCCGGGCCTGCGGGCGGTCAGTGCGACGCGGTCGCCGACCTCCAGCGCGGCCTCGGCGAAGGCCATACCGAAGCCGCCGGGTGTGCCTCCAGTGATGAACCAGGTCTTCATGCGCTTCCCCCGTGTGGTGGCCGGATGTCCTTCCGGTTGGAGTTACTGCTAAAATGAAAGTAACTGACTGCGATATTAGCAGTGACTTCTGAGGGGAGTGACCGTGGCCGGCCGTACCAGGCAGGAGGATCGGGAATGCCCGTTGTCCACGACGATCGAGCACGTCGGGGAGTGGTGGACTCTGCTGCTGCTGCATGACGCCTTCGACGGGTACACCCGGTTCGACCAGTTCCAGGAGAATCTGGGGATCTCGTCGAGCATGCTCACCAGCCGGCTCAGGGATCTGGTCGCGGACGGGATTCTGGAGCGGCGGCCGTACCAGGCGAATCCGGTCCGGCATGAGTATGTGCTGACCGAGCTGGGCCGGTCGCTGCGGCCGGTCGTGGTCGCGATGGCGGCCTGGGGCAATGCGCGGCTCGCTCCGGAGCAGCGCAGCATGATCCTGGTCGACGCGGTCACCGGCGAGGAGGTCGAACCGGTCGTGGTCGACGCCAGGACCGGCCGTCGCCTGGAGGACAGCGGGGCCTACGTCTTCACCCACGGCCCGGCCGCGAGCGCCGCCATGCGGGCGCGCTACTCGCCCGGCTGAGGTCCCCGGGGTTCCAGGCCGGCCATGAGCAGGTCCAGCAGGCGGGCGGCCTGGTCACGCTGGGCGGGTTCGCCGGCGACGAGAGTGACGCCGCTGAGTGCCATGAGGACGTCGGCGGTGTCGATGTCCGCGCGGATGGTGCCGGCGGCGACGCCGGCCCGGACGAGGCGCGCGACGGCGTCGCCGAGCATGCCTCGGGTGCGCATGCGCAGGTCGTTGTGGGTGGCCAGGACGGCTTGCAGCGCTTCGGCCATGCCGTGTTTGGTCGCGACGTAGTCGACGAAGCGGTCCATCCAGGTACGGAGTGCCAGCGCCGGTGGATTCGCGTCCAGCAGCGAGGTCGCGGCGTCGCAGAGCGCGGCGGTCTGGTTGCGGTAGAGGGCCTCGATCAGGTCCTCCCTGGTCGGGAAACGCCGGTAGAGCGTGCCGATCCCGACCCCGGCCTCCTGCGCGATCCCCTTCAGCGACGCGTCGGCGCCGTCGCGGGTGAACGCCCGCGCGGCCGCCTCCAGGATGCGGTCCTGGTTGGCCTGCGCGTCCGCCCGTAACGGGCGAGCTCGCTCCGCTGCCATGCCATACTCCCTCGTTTGCAAACCGGAGCAGGGTCCGCTTATAGTCGTTTCCGGACCCGGCTCCACTTACGAGTGTATCTGCAGAAAGCAGCGTCATCATGAGCAACAGCCCCACCTCGTTCGGCGCGCGCTCCAACGCCGCGGAAGTGATCGCCGGCCTCGACCTCACCGGCAAGCGCGCCGTCGTCACCGGCGGTTCTTCCGGTATCGGGATCGAGACCGCGCGGGCGCTGGCCGGCGCGCACGCGGAAGTCACCCTGGCCGTACGCAACCTTGACGCCGGTCATCAGGTCGCCGGGGAGATCAACGCGAGCACCGGCGGCAAGAACGTGCTCGTCGCGCCACTCGAACTCGCCGACCTGGACTCCGTCGCCGCCTTCGCCGCGAACTGGCAGGGCCCTCTGGACATCCTGGTGAACAACGCCGGCGTGATGAACCTGCCTGAGCGCATCCTCACCGCCGAAGGCCACGAGCTGCAGTTCGCCACCAACCACCTGGGCCACTTCGCCCTCGCCCTGGGCCTGCACGACGCCCTGGCCGCCGCCGGAAACGCCCGGATCGTCTCCCTCAGCTCCCGCGGCCACCTGCGCTCCCCCGTGGTCTTCGACGACATCGACTTCACCGGCCGTCCGTACGACCCGATGCTCGCCTACGGCCAGTCCAAGACCGCCAACATCCTCTTCGCCGTCGAAGCGAACCGCCGCTGGTCAGCCGAGGGCATCACGGCGAACGCCGTCCACCCGGGCGTCATCACCGAGACCAACCTCGCCCGCCACATGGACCCCGAGGTGCTCGCCACCCTCCTGGCCGCGAGCCACGGCACAATACTCAAAACCGTCGAACAGGGCGCCGCCACCAGCGTCCTCGTCGCGACGTCCCCCGCGCTCGACGGCATCGGCGGACGCTACTTCGAGAACTGCGCCGAGGCGACCCTCCTGGAGTCCGCCACTCCCTCGACCAGCCCCACGGGCGTCGCGCCGTACGCGCTCGACCCCGGCAACGCCGCCCGGCTGTGGCAGGTCTCCCTCGACATGCTCACCGCCGCCGGACACCGGCCGGCCTGACCGTCCTATTCGCCGGAAGTCCGGGGACTGCCGATGGTCGCCTCTGCCCGTCCTTCGTCGCGGGCGTGGGCGAGCAGGTCCGCGAGTCGCCGGCGGCGTCGCCGGGTGATGGTCCGGAAGGAGAAGAGGAGGGCTCCGAGGAGCACGGCGAGGGCCAACTGCGGCCAGGGCAAAGTCCAGACCGTCACGTCGGCCGCGGCGCGTTCGAGCGCGGTGCCGGCCGGGACGCCGCCCTCGACGGCGGGGGACACGGTGACGCTCGTGCTGAGCGGTCCCAGGGCCCAGACGCCCGCGATGCGGGTCTCGACCACGCGGCTGTCGCCGGGGAAGATCTGCCCGACGCTGGTCTTGGCGTCGCGTCCCGCGAGGCCGGCCAGGCCGCTGACCGTCACCCCGCCGGAGCCGGTCACCGCGATGTTGCCGTCGTTCCTCGCGGTGTACTTGACCCGGATCGTGCCGGAGGAGAAGGGGTTCCATGACTGCTCGTACGACGCGGTGAGGTCGTTGACGGCCACCGCCGCCTTGATCGTGCCGGTGGCCCGCATCATGACCCGGAACCCCACCCGGCTCTCGACGGCGACCGTACCGCGGGCGCTGGTGACGGTAGCCGCGATGCCGGCCGGATGGTCTCCCGGCGCGGCGTCCTTGGGCACGGTGATGGTGAACGGCACCACCTTCGTCTCCTTGGCCCCGACGGTGATCTCGTTCTGAACCTTGACCCAGGTGCCGCCGTCCACTGACGTCTGGTCCGATTGGAGCATGTTGAAGCGGCCCTTGTCGGTGAGGTAACCGTCGGCCGCCTTCAGGGCGAAGACGGCGGCGCCGTCGCTGAAGTTGCGCACGGCCAGGTGCTCGGTCACGCTCTGGCCCGGGTCGAGCGTGAGCTCGATCCACCGGCGGCCGTCGGGGCCCTGCTGGCTGGCCGGCTGGACCGACCAGGTGAGTGTGGGCTTTGCCGGTTCCGCCATGGCGGGGGCGATCGGGACGGCGAGAAGCACCGCCGCCAGCACGGCGAGTAGCCGCGGCAATGTTCGGATCATGGCGAAATCCTCCGGCATAGCGGGTCCGGCATAGGGGGGTGGTGGGGGCCGCGAAGCCGCGGCCCCCACCGTGGGGGTTTATTCGAACAGGGACAGGGTCAGCGTCGAAGCGTAGGAACCCGCGGCGACGTCCAGCGGCGTGCGCAGGAACAGGTTGGCGTTGACGGTGTACGCGCCACCGGTGACGGCGCTGGAGTCGAAGGTCGAGACCAGGAGCTCCTGGTCGACGAGGCCGACGTTGTTGCCGGGCTGGGTCGGCGCGTCGAGGACGGTCACGACCTCCTCGCCTTCGGCGACCAGGCCGGTCTCGCCACCGTCGATCAGGTTCGGCTTCCAGCCGAGGTGGCCGGCGCTGATGGGCGCCTGGCCGCTGTCGCCGGCGAAGTCGGTCGCGTTGCCGAGAACGGCCCACGCCGCACCGCCGGGCACCTCCTCCAGCGTGCGGGTGTCGGTGACGGTCACCGTCGGCAGGGTGCCGTTGAACTCGCGGGTCTCCAGGGTGGCCTCGTCCTCGGTCAGGGCGACCGAGTTGGCGGCGATGGACATGGCGAGCACGCCCGGCTCCCGGATCGGCTCGATCTCCACCGTCACCGCGACGCTGGTGCTGTCGCCGGGGTCGGCCATCGCCGGCGCCTGCAGAGCCACCGACGCGGTCATGGCGACAGCCGCCGCGAGCAGCCACTTGTGCTGGTTCTTCATGTAATGCTCCATTTTGCGTGATTACTGGGGATGAGGATAGGGATGGGGGGTCAGGTGCAGCTGAGGGCGGGGTGGCTGACGGGGTAGACCGTGGTGATCTCCTCGCCGTCCACAGTCCCGGTGGCGCGGACCGTCACCGAGCCCGCGGCGACCGAGGCCGCCCGGGTGGCGAACGACTGGTAGGCGTTGGCGCCCGGCGCGACACCCGGGAAGGCCCGCTCGCCGTACGCGGTCTCCACGGTGATGGCCGCCGCCGACTCGTGGTCGTTGTGCGCCTGCACGCCCAGGTACGCCTTGCCGGCGATGCAGCGCGGCGTCACCGTGACCGTGACCGGGATCTTGACCGGCTCGGTGCCAGGCTCGTCGGCGAAGACCCGCCACTCCGTGATCGCGACCGCGGAGAAGGTGGTGCCGTTGCCGTTGGCCCGGACCGTGGCCCGCACCCGGGGCGTCGTGATCGGGGTAAAGGTGACCGAGTTGAACGCGGTCGTGCTCGTGCCGTACGCGGACGCGCCGGGCACGTCGGCCCAGGCCGAGGTGGCCTCGTCCCAGTACTGGAGCACCCATCCGTCGGGCTGGGCGACGCCGTCGCCGGTGCCCTGGTTGGCGTCCCGCCAGAACTTCAGCTCCGAGGAGATGATCCGTACGGGGCGGGACCACTCGTACTGGACCCACTGGGTCGCCGGGCGGTTGCCGGACCAGGTGCCCCAGATCTGGGCCTGGCTCGGGTTGGCCGGGTCGGCGTTGTCGTTGAGGGCGGTGACGCTGTTCCAGCCCGCCGTGGAGGAGGCGGTCGGGGTCGCGATCGGCGCGATGTTGCCGGTCAGCGGCCCGGACAGGTCCGCCGGGATGACGACCGACTTGGCCGTCTCCAGGTTCCCCGCCACGTCGGTCGCCCGGAACGACACGGTGTGCCGATTGGCGTCGGGTGCCGCGATGACGCCGCCGGTGGAGGCGGTCCACGGTCCGGTGCCGATGGCGTACTCGATGCCGGCGACACCGGACGTGGCGTCGGCGGCCATCACTTTGACCGTGCGGTTGGCAGTGTTCAGGGTGCCCACGCTGACCGGCGCCGTGGCGTCGATGCGTACGGCGAGGTTCGCGGGCGCCGAGACGTTGCCCGCGCGGTCGGTCGCGGTGGCCGTGACCGTGTGCTGGCCGTCGCCGGAGACGTCGGCGTCGGCCTGCCGGGTGTCCCTGGTGATGACCGGCTGGCCGCTGTCGACCCGCGACTCGATGGTGAGCCGGCCGCCGCGGTCGTCCGTGCCGGCGACGCGGACCCGCACTGCGGAGCGGTACCAGCCGGCGCTGCCCGCGCTGCCGCTCGGGGTGAGCGTCAGGGTCGGCGCGGTCTCGTCGCCTTCGGTGTCGTCCAGCGAGAGGACCGTGACCTGCGCGGAGACGCGGCCGGCGGCGTAGCCGAGCAGGGTGCCCTGGATGGTCACCGTGCCGGGTTGCGCGACCTGCTCCGCGGTCAGCGGGTCCCAGAAGACAGGGATCCGCAGCGTCTCGCCGCCGAAGACGACGGGGACGGTGCCGGGCAGTTCCCGCTCGCCCACTTCGACCGTGATGGCCGGCGCGGTGACGGATTCCGGCTGCGCGGCGAGGATCTTCCACTCCTCGACCGCGACCGCCGAGTAGGTGCTGCCGTTGGTGGAGGCGTCGAAGGTCGCGCGGACCTGCGTGGTGGTGACCGCGTCGAACGTGGTGCTCTGCGGGCCCGACGTGCTGGTCGGGTAGCCGCTCGGGTTCGGCACGTCGGCCCACTGCGCGGTGGCGAGGTTCCAGTACTGGATACGCCAGCGAGCGGGCGCGGCGACGCCCACGCCGGTGCCCTGCGCCTGGTCGTTCCAGAAGTCGATCTGCGAACCGGTGATCCGCATCGGCTGGTCCCAGGTGTACTGCACCCACTGCTGCGGCGGGTTGCTGCCGGTCCAGGTGCCCCACATGTCCGGCGGGAGCGGGTTGGACCGGACGAGCTCGTCGTTGAGCGCCTTCACCCAGTACTGGGTGGGCACGGGCTCGTTGGAGACGGCGACCTTCGCCTCCTGGGCGACGTTCGGCCGGGGCGTGAGGTCACGTCCCTTGACCGGTGTCGTGGTGACCTGCTTCATCCGCGGCGGGGTCTGGGTGTCGTCCCACTCCACCCGGTCGATCGCCACCGAACGGCGGAAGTGACCGCCGCCGACCGCGTCGGCCGTGTGGTAGGCGATGTACCACTTGCCGTTGAACTCCAGGATTCCCGGGTGGCTGGTGGTCGAGGAGACCGGCCGGAGCACGGTGCCGCGGTAGGTCCACGGGCCCGTGGGCGAGGTGGCCGTCGCGTACGCGATGCACGCGTGGTAGTTCGCCGGGGTGCACTGCGAGGTCGGGCCGGCGTTGTTGCCGGCGTACGCCAGGTAGTACGTGCCGTTCCGCTTGAAGATCCAGGGCGCCTCGAAGAACCCGGTCAGGCCCGTGACGGTGCGCTGCGTGCCGATGGGGGTCTTCATGTCCTGCTGGTATTCCAGCATCCGCAGATTCCCGAAGGTGCCCCACCAGACGTACACCCGCTGGTTGGGGGCCTCGCCGTCGATCAGGATCGTCGGGTCGATGTTCTGGATGGTGTTCGCCGAGGGCACCCGCTGGGAGATCAGCGGCCCGCCCACGTAGTCGGTCCACGGACCGGTCGGCGTCGTCGCGACGGCCAGCCCGATCGCGAACTTGTCGGCCGCCGTGCTCACCCGCTCGCTGACCGGGACGTACCAGTAGTAACGCCCGTCCACACCCTGGATCATCTGGCCCGCGTACGCGCGGCCCGCCGTCGCCCAGGAGAAGACGGTCTCCGGGCGCATCAGCGACGGATAGTGGGTCCACTCGCCGGCTTCCACGTTCGTGGTGCGGAACGCGCCCCACTCGTTCATGGTGAAGTCGTTGGTGGACGGCCCGGCCTGGTCCCGGCCGGTGTAGATGTAGAGCTCGTCGCTCCCGCTCGTGTTGCCGGGGGCTCCGGCCGGGATGACGACCGGCGCCGGGTCCGCCGAGTAGTAGGCGCCGTCACCGAGGATCGGGTTGCGGGTGTTGGTGAAGGTGATGGAGTCGGCGGCGTAGGCCGCGGTGGGGACTCCGAGGAGGGAGCCGGCCAGGAGGAGGGCGACCGCCGCCGGGACGGTCCTGCGTAACCGGGGGCGGGGGGGTGATGAGGCGGCGGTGCGCCTCACGGCGATCTTCAAGGTGGTGCTTTCCTTACTCTCAGCGGTGGTTGGTGGCGGCGCCGCGGAGGCGCCGCCACCAGGGGGGTGTTAGCCGCAGTTGAGCGCGCCGTACGGCGCTTCCACCGGTACGGTGACCGGCGTGCCGTCAACGGTTCCGGTGACCTTCACCGTCGCCGTGCCGGCCGGGATCGACTTGGCGCGGGTGTTGAACGCCTGGTAGGCGAACTTCCCGGGCGCCACGTTGGCCACGGTCCGCGACCCGTACGGCGTGATCAGCTCGATGGTGAGCGGCACGTCGTCGTCGTTGCGGACGTTGAGGGTGACGTAGGCGTTGGTGCCGGTGCACTGGGTGCGCGGCGCCACGTTGGTCACCCAGATCGGGCCACCCTCGCCGACGGTGAGCGTCAGCGTGGTCCGGATGGTGCCGGCCTCACTGACGTACTCGGGCAGGATGAGGTCGCCGATGACGGTGTAGGCGCCGTCGGTGTTGACGATCTCCGGGTTGAACCGCCAGTTCACACCGATGGCCTGGTTGTCCCTGGAACCGTCGTTGTAGGAGACCTCCACCTTGTTGGGCAGGTAGGGCAGCTCGCCGATCTCGACGTGCTGCTGGAACGACTCGGCGCCCTGAATCGAGATGCCGTCCTGCGACATCTCAGGCCGCACGTAGACGCGGGCTTCGGCGATCAGGCCGTAGGCGTCGTTGGTGCCGTAGACCACGAACGGGTCGACATTGGTCTCCGCGACCATGTCCGGCGTGATCGTCTGCCACTTGAACCCGACGGTGCCGCGGGCACCGCTGGTGTACACCGCGTCGAGCGCGGCCGGCAGGGTGGGCACCTGGCCCACGCCGGTCCGGATGAGCACCGGCGAGCGCACCGTGTCGACGGTCTCGCCGTTGGCGCGCCAGCGCAGCACGCCGGTGCCGGCGCCACCGGTCATCAGGCCCCAGATGCGGATCCGCATCCGGTTGGTCGTCACCGGCTCGAAGTTGAAGCGGTTGTAGGCGTTGGTGGCCAGACCGTTGGCGTACGTCGATCCGTTCAGGGTCACCGGTGTCCAGGTGGTCCCATCCGTGGAGGTCTCGATGGCATAGGTCGTGGCCGTCGGGCGGCGGGTGCCGCCGTTGTCGTCATACCAGTAGATGTCGGTCGAGGAGAGCCGCACCGGCGAGGTCCACTGGTACTGGATCCACGCCTCGGTCGCGGGGCTGGTGCCGTTGCGCGGCTGGCCCCAGTTGCCCCAGCCGGTTCCGGAGCCCGGGTTCGAGCTGGCCGGGGTGGTGGCCTCGTTGACCCGCGCGTGGTTCTCCCACGACGCGGTGCCGCTGGTGGTGACGGTCGCGGTGGAGCCGAACTCCGCCACGACGTCCTTCTTGGCGAGGGTCGCCGAGACGGTCGCCGTCGCCCGCTTCTCGCCGTCGTCGGCGAAGAACCGGAACACGTAGTCACCGGCGACAGTGCCGGTCACCCTGGTCGACAGCGCCTTGGAGTCGGTGAAGATGACACCCGCGCCCTGCGGCGCGGAGACGGTCTCCCAGCCGAAGGTGAGCTCGTCGTCGTACGGGATGCCGTCGTCGGACGCGTTGCCGACCAGCCTGGTGGACAGGTTGCCGTCCGCCGAGCCGTCGCGGGTGGCGGTGACGGTGGGCGCCTGGTTGGAGACGTCCGGCACGTCACGGCCCGAGTCGAACACCTGGATCTCGGAGATCGCGGTGTAGTAGGTCGGGTTGTTGGTGAAGACGATGCGCACCTTGTCCGCGGTGACGGAGTCGAAGAGCGCCTCGTTGAACTTCGCCGAAGGAACCGACGGGTTCTTGAACTGGCCCGGCACTTCCTTCCAGCCGCCGCTGCCGTTGGGCACCTGCACCCACCAGCGGGCGGGCTCGTGGTAACCGCCGGCCTGGCGGTCGCTGACGAAGAACGCCTTCACGTTGTCGAACGACTTGGCCGAGCCCAGATTGATCTCGACGTAGCCGTTCTTGTCGGTCGTGCCGTAGTTGCCCCAGTAGGGCTCGTTGGCGGTGACGCCGTCGTTCACGGCGGCCAGCGTCACGGCCTGCTCGGTCTCCTTGATGGCGCCGGGCGTGTAGTTCATCGAGGTGGTGCTGTAGCCGGGCGTGTGGAACTGCCGCCACGGGGTCGAGCGGGTGCCCTGCTGGGTGTAGGACGAGGCGAGGGTGGCGCCCTTCGCCAGGTTCGCGGTGTCCTCGGTGAGGTCGATGCCGGCCGTCTTCAGGTAGCCGACGACGCGGTCGTCCTCGATCGGGGTGTTGACCGCGGTCGGGAAGTCGCTCCCGGTGGCGGCGGTGAAGGTGACGTTCACGCCGGCCTCGGCCTGGACCTGGTTGGTCTTCGGGTCGTAGGTCAGCTTGCCGAGCCGGTCGGCGCTGGCCTTGCGCTCGCCGTTCAGGAACAGGCTGTAGCCCGCGCCCAGACCGTACTTGGTGCCGTCCGGGTCCCAGACGATGGTGACGTCCTGGCCGTGGTACCGCAGGTTGTTGACCATGAAGTGGTCGTAACCGAACTTGATCGGCCAGAGCTCGATCTTGTCGTCGGAGCGCGGCTGGATGCCGGCCATGTCCTCGACGAAGATGTAGTTCATGTTGCCGAGCATCACGTGGTTCGGGTTGTTGCGGTTGTAGGTCTTGGTGGTCGCGTTCCAGTTGGAGTAGTACTCCGACTGGTTCGGGACCCGCATGTCCGCGTTCGGGTAGATGCTCCAGGCCATCCAGTCAAGCAGGCGCTTGGCGTAGGCCGGGGTGATGTACTTCTGCTCCGGGTCGTAGTGGCGCAGGGCCGCCCGCACGCTGCGGTACTGCACCGTGAAGTTGATGTTGGAGAAGTTGTTCGAGCCGCCGACCCCGTACGCCGTCCGGTCGTACTGGTTGGCGGTGTAGAACGGGAAGATCGGGAAGTTGTCGCCGTAGGTCAGGAAGCGGTAACCGTCGACGTACTTCTGGTACTGGTCGAACGGGATGAGGTTCTCGGCGTAGACGTCGTAGAGGTTCGACTCCTTCGCCGGGACCAGGCCGCGAGCCGCCGCGGGCAGCGGGTTGGCCTTTCCGTTCGAGCTGGCCCCACTGGTGGCGCCGTGCGACGTGGCGGCGAGGAACATCCGCATGTCGGGGCTCCACAGCTTGTCCAGGATCGCGTCCCGGATGCCGTTGGCGCTGGTCGCCATCTGGTCGACCTTGGCCTGGCTCGCGCCGGACATCTGGTACAGCTGCCTGGCGGCGTCGAAGGCGCCCCACACGTACGCCGACTCGGGACGCTCGATCGTCCGCGCGCCGGGCGCGCCGGCGCCGGTCTTCGGGAAGCCGAAGGAGATGGCGTCCGCGTCGTTGCCCGGCATGTAGTTGGTGTCGTAAGCGATCAGCTTGTCGTTGTTGCCGTCGTAGTGCTGGAGCTGGCCGACACCGTCGCCCTCGAAGAAGTGAGCGAACTTCTCGGCGACCTCCTTGCCGCCGCCGTGCACGTTGTAGGCCTCAAGACCTGCCGTGCCGATGTACTGCGAGTAGTGGTTGTTCCAGCTCGTGTGCCCCGGGCTGTCGAGGAAGGCCGAGGAGCCGGACAGTTCGCCGATGTTCAGGATCTGGCCGTACGGCAGGTAAGGCGTACGCAGCCACTTGGTGTCCTGCAGGTGCATCGGCTGGGTCAGCGCCACGGCGTTCTGGTAGAGGTTCACTCCCTCGATCGTCGTGGGGTACTGGTAGACGTGACCGGTCGCGTTGGCGTCCAGGGTGTTGTAACGCTCGCCCCACCAGCGGTAGACGATGGCCTTCTCAAGCGCCGGGTCGGGGACGTTGATGTACGGCACGTCCTGCGCCCACTGGCGGTTGAACGCGGTGATACCGGTGCGAACCGCCACGGCCGGCGCCAGCGCGGCGTAGTCGTGGTAGCTCTCCACCGTCTTCGGCAGCGTGGCCGAGGACACCGCGCCGACCACGGAGACCGAGACCGAGCCACCGGCGGGGACAGTGACCTCGCGGTCCAGGTTGGCGCCGGTGCGGGTGAAGCCGGCACCGGTGACGTCGATCTTGACCGTGTTCCACGGGGTGTCGACGAGCCCGTTGTTGGAGCCGCTGGTGATGACGCGGGTGCCGGTCAGCTCGGCCGCGGTGGCTCCGGCCTGGGTGGCCAGCGGCGAGGCGGCCCGGACCGTGAAGGTCGCCGCCGTCTCACCGGGGTTGTTGAAGTTGATCGCGGTGACCGCGACGTTGTCATAAGTGATGAACTTCGTCAGATCGGCGGTGACGCCGGTGGTGCCGATCGTGTACTGGCTCTTGGCGTGGCTCGGCGCGTTGAACCGGTTCGCGTTCACCTCGGCCACCGTCTGCCCGGGCACCGTGACGGTGTACAGGTTGCCGAGGTTGTTGGGACCGCCGACGAAGGTGCTGCCGGCGAAGCCCATGACGGTGAAGTTGTTGTTGCTCGCGCCGCGCATGTACACGGAGCGGCCACGGGTCATCAGCACGGTCGACCCGAGCGCGCCGCGAACGCCCAGCACGCGGTCGAGGTAGTAGTCCGTACCGCCCGCGGCCAAGTCCTTGTCGAAAATCGACTGGTGCAGGTTCGACGCGGTGTACGGCACGCCGGGCTTGAGCTGGTTGACGACATCGCCGACGTTGGCGTAAACCGGGTCGCCGATGTCCATGACGTGGCTCTGCCCGTTGGTGTAAACCCCCACGTCACCCTCGTTGCCGGGCAGAACGGGTCCGTCGGCGTGGGCGGCGGGTGGCAGGCTGACCAGGCCTGCCACGGTAAGCGCGGTCAGAGCTGCCCACGTGGGCGCCCTGCCTAAGCGTCTGGCAATCATTAACTTCCTCCTGGTACCAGATGGGGGGTGAAGCCGGGTCTCGGGCGCACACGGACCGTGACGGGTCGGTGCCGGGAACGCGTGCGGCTGGCGGGTGAGGGATGGCGAATCGGCTGGTCGGCATCGTGGACGGCCTGCGGTCGGACGGGCCGTGGCACGCTCCATGACCATGCGCTGCGGGAACGTCTGGGACTCGTCGTCCGGCAACGTGACTGGGGGGTTCAGAGACGGTTGTCCACTCGGCGTTGAGCTGGGGGCTCTTTGCCGTCGGGCCCTGCGACCGGCGCGACGCCGATCGTTCCCAGGGCAGCACTGACCAGCACAAGTGGCTGCATGGCCTCTCCTTCCGATACCCCCCGGCACAACGTCCGAAATCACCTAAAAGGTTTTCGTAACGTAGAAGAAACCTGCGGTACTTGTCAACGGATTGTTGCGTATGATGAGGTCCGACCAGGTAGAGCATGGAGAAAGGGTTTTCGGTGTGACGACCAGGCGTGCGACCATTACTGACGTGGCCGCCCTGGCGGGCGTCTCCATCGCCACCGCGTCCAAGGCGCTCAACGGCCGTGTCGATGTCCGGGCGGCGACCAGACAGCTGGTCCTCAACGCCGCCGCGCAGCTGAGTTTCCAGCCCAACGCGTTGGCCCAGGACCTGCTTTCCGGGCAAACCCGCACCGTCGGCCTGCTCACCAGTGACATGGTCGGCCGGTTCGGCATCCCCGTCCTGCTCGGTGCGGAAAACGCTTTCGGAACAGGCGAGATGGCAGTGCTGCTCTGCGACGCCCGCGGCGACGCGATCCGCGAGCAGCACTACGTCCGCACCCTGCTCTCCCGCCGGGTCGACGGCCTCATCGTGGTCGGCGAGAGCACCAACCCCCGCCCGTCCATCACCAAGGACCTGCCCGTCCCCGTGGTGTACGCCTACGGCCCCTCCGAGGACCCCGAGGACGTGTCGTTCGTCCCCGACGACATGGGCGGCGCCCATCTCGCCGTCAGCCACCTGATCGCCACCGGCCGCTCCCGCATCGCCCATGTCACCGGCCCCAGCGACTACAAAGCCGCCACCGACCGGGCCGAGGGGGTACGGCAGGCGCTCGCCGAGGCGGGGCTGCCGCAGGTCGGGGAAACGTTATTCGGCTCCTGGTCCCAGCGCTGGGGACGCCTCGCCGCGGAAATGCTGCTGATGGCCGAACCGAAAATCGACGCGGTGTTCTGCGGCAGCGACCAGGCCGCCGCCGGATTCATCGAAGCGGCCAGGGAACGCGGCCGGCGCGTGCCCGACGACATCGCGGTCGTCGGCTACGACAACTGGGAGGTCCTCTCCGAACAGACCCGCCCCACCCTCACCACGATCGACCCCGACCTCGAACACCTGGGCCACACCGCCGCCCAGCACCTGTTCGCCGCCATCGAGGGCAGAGCCACCCCCGGCATCCACAGCCTCCCCTGCCGCCTGGTCATCCGCGACTCCACCGCGACTCCCCCGCGCAACCTGCGCGAGAACCCAGCCGACCGGCAGTGGGTGCCGTGAGGCTCATCGCATGGGGTGCCAGATGGCGGGCAAGGTGAGTTCGGCCGGGACGCGCTCTCCGGCCCGCATCCGCATCAGGGCGTCGACGGCGACTTCGGCGGCGCGCCGGGTGCTCTGCACGATGGTCGCCCGGAAGTGCGTCGTTCCCGTGTCGATGGTCGCGAGGGCTTCGGGGATTCCGTCGACTCCGATGATGACGATATCGCTGGGTCCTGAATGTTTCTGTACCGCGTCGACCGCGCCGAGCGCCATCTCGTCATTGGTGCAGAAGATGGCGTCGATGCGCTGCCCCGCCGGGACAGATGAGTCATCACAATGTCCCGGGCCCACTCACGCACGAACTGCCCATGTGGACTGATGTCCACTTTCGCGGACGGCATCAGCTCGTGAAATCGCTCTTTGAAACGGTTCTGCCGACCGGGCTGCGCGTCCCCCGCGACAACGAGTACCACGGGATCGGCGATATCGCGTTCCGTCATCTCGTGGGCCAGCCACCGCGCGGCCATCTCGCCTATCTCGTCGGCATCACAATTCACGTACGCCGTCTGGGGCGGTAGGTCCGCCGCGTTGAACGGGCACGTGTCGAGAAACAGCACGGGCTTTCTGAGGGCATGGCACGCCGCCGTGACCTCGTCCTGGACGTGGTCGAGATGGTCGGTGACCAGGAAACCGCCGACAAAGGACCGTCGCTTACGGCGTAGTGAGGCCAGGCAGTCAAGCTGGCTCCGGCCGGTGTGGTCGTACTCGGGAAGTTTGACGACCAGCTCGATTCCGTGCCGATCGAGAACCCGGGACAGATCGGCGAGCAGATCCGCGAGCCAGCGTGTCCTGAATGCCGAGATCATGACAAACGCCTGGGCGCCGCCTCCACCGAGCCGGCGCGCGACCAGAAAGGCCACGAGCGCCGCCACGACAGCCACCACCGCCACCAGCACCCAGGTGGGAATCGCGTCCGCGACCCCCGGTAATCCCGCCACCGTCAGCAAACTCGCGCCCACCGCCAGAATGACGCCACTGGCCAGAGATATGGCGAGTTCGGTCAGCAATTCGCGCCTGCGCTTCAACCCGCCTCCAGCTGCTGACAGGCCGTCCCAAAGCAACGGTGCGACAATCACACCACAATAGGAACCCCAGCGAGCTGCCACGGCCGAAGACGATTCGCGTGGGTTCTGGCCGGCTGCCGGGACGCTCTCGTCAGCCCACTGACCGCTGTTCCCCGACTGAAAGCCCGGATCGGCCCGAGCGCTCAGCCAGCTCGGCGAGTCGTGTCTCGGCTGCCGTCACGACCTCCAGGTCGGCCTTGGTGTGGGCGATCGCCGCGTCGATCAGGACGGCGACCAGCGGGTCGGGCTGTTCCCGGCGCTGCCGGGTGAGCGCGGCCAGGTCGGACAGGTAGGCGGTGCGCTGCCGGTCGACGAACGCGGCCAGCGCCTCGGGGCCGAGCCGGGCGACGCCCAGCAGCTTGAGGAAGAGCTCGTCGCGGAAGCCTCCGGCGCGCACCACGGGGCTGGCCGCCCAGTCGCGTAGTTCGGTGAGGCCGGTGTCGGTGAGGCGGTAGATCGTCTTGTCGGGGCGGTCGTTCTGGGAGACGTGGTCCCTCGTCACGTGGCCGTCGCGGACCAGCCGGTCTAGGATCTGGTACAGGTGCCCGATGTTCAGCCCGCCCCACTGGGGGCCGATGGCCGCCTCGAAGCGGCCCTTCAACTCGTACCCGTGGCTGGGGCCGCTCGACAGCAGGGCCAGTACGGCGTGGCTCAACGGCATGCGGTCATCCTAGGGGCTTCCGCACTTCCCATACATTGTGACAATTTATCGCTCATGAGTGTGGAGATCAGGCTCGTGGCGGTCACCCGGGCGTACGCGTCGGGGCTCGCCCTCGACGGGGTCGGCCTGGAGATCGCGGCGGGGGGCACCGTGGCGCTCACCGGCCCTTCGGGGGCAGGCAAATCAACGCTGCTGCACCTCATCGGCGCGATGGACTTCCCGGACGGGGGCGAGGTCCACGTGGGCGGGCAGCGCGTCGACACGCTGCGGCGGCGCGGCCTGGAGCGGCACCGGCGCACGGTCGGGTTCGTCTTCCAGCGCTTCCACCTGCTGCCCGCCCTCAGCGTGCTCGACAACGTGCTCGCGCCGGTCCTGCCGTACCGGGTGGGCTTCGACCGCAGGGCGCGGGGCCGGGACCTCATCGCGGCCGTCGGGCTCTCCGGGCGGGAGAAGTCCCTGCCGGGCGAGCTCTCGGGCGGCCAGCAGCAGCGGGTGGCGATCGCCCGCGCGCTCGTCGCCGAACCGCCCCTGCTGCTGGCCGACGAACCGACCGGCAACCTCGACACCGCCACCGGCGAGGAGATCGTCGACCTGATGCTGCGGCTGCGCGAGGAACGCGGCATGACCCTCGTCATGGCCACGCACAACCCCGAGGTCGCCGCCGCCCGCGACCGGGTGGTGCGGCTGCGCGACGGGCGCGTGGTCGCCGACCAGACCGTCGTGCCGTCCGACGACGTCATGGACCGGATCGGCCGGATCGGAGGACCCGGCTCGCGTGGGGCCAGTTGCGGCACCGGGCCGGGCGCGCCCTCGTCCTGCTGCTGGGCATCGTCGTGGCGGCCACCGGATTCACGGTCCTGACCGGGACCGCGAGCACGCCCCCGGCCGTTCCCTGCTCGGCGCGGCGACGCTCGCGATCGCGGTGGTCGCCCTCACCATCCTGCTCGGCGTGACGTACGGCTTCCGCGGCCGGGTCGTGGGATCGCTCCTCGGCGACGCGATCGTCCTGCAGGCACGGGCCGTCGACTACGTGGCGATCGGTCTGATGTTCGCGCTCGCCGCCCTGGCCGTGGCCGACGTCCTCTACCTCGGCGTCCGTGAACGCGACGGCGAACTCGCCGCCCTGAAGGCGTCCGGCTGGCCGTTGACGGCCCTGGCCCGGCTCATCGTGACCGAAGGCGTCGGCGTGGGCGTGCTCGGCGCCGTCGTCGGCGCGGGCGTGGGACTGGCCGTCACACTCGCCGTCACCGGGACCGCCGGAGCCGCCGTCGCCGTGGGGGCTCTGGTGGCCGGGGCGGTCGCGGTACTGCTGGCGGCCCTCGCCTCAGTCGCCCCGGCGATCCTCGTCCAGCGACTGCCGCCGGCCCGGGTGCTGGCACGCGAGTGAAGTGACCAAGTCCAGCAGGCATCGCCCGCGCCCCCTGGCGGGGACACGGGCGATGGACACGATGTCAGATCCACCATCTCTGGTTGTTGGCGAAATGGCAGGGGTACTGGATGAGCGGCGCGCTCCAGGCCGTGGTCGCCAGCCAGATGTCCCAGCACATCCGGAATCCGCGGGTGAAGACCCACGCGCCGTACGGAGCCGGCCGCGCGTCCCAGCGGGAAGACGGGCTGGCGCAGTCCCCGAGCACGATCCCCGCGCCCGGCTCGAACGGAGGCCTGGCCGGGTCGTTCACCAGGCACTTGCCGCTTCGTTCCGAGCGGACCTGCACGGTGGTGCCGCTCGCGTGGAAGGTGAACTGCTCGTAGTCCAACGGTCCGCCCTGCATGACGGGCATGCCCTGGCCCGGTGCCAGGATCTGCAGGGGCAGGTTGCTGTGCGCGGCGGAGATGGTGGTCCGGATACTCGCGTCCCTGACCCCGTTGTTCAGGTAGTACAGCGCGCCCTGGATCTCCGAGCCCAGCGCCGAGTATCCAGCGAGGTTCGGATGCGCGGTGCCCCACTCGTCACCCTGGATGCTCTGGCTGCGCAGGTAGGTGTTGGTCCACGGCTGGGCCGCGCACCATCCGTGGTTGCTCCAGTCCGGCGGCTCGATGACGTGCCACGCCGGGTAGACGTCCCTGGCCTGGTGGTTGGCGTCGTTCACCACGTCGCGGACCACCTGGTTCATGCCGGCGACGGCCACCGTCGACAGCCACTGCGATTCGCGGCCGGTCACCGAACCCATCACGGGGTCAGTGAGGGGCTGCCGGTCGCAGTACGCCCGCTGGCCGTTGACCAGCTTGGAGGTCGGGTCCGGATAGATCGTGACGTAGATGTCGCGAACCGGAGCGTGCAGTCTCCGGGAACCACCCTGCCCGTCGCCCTGGATGGCCTTGATCAGCTCGGCCCAGTGGCCGCGCATGGCCGCCAGGCCGGCGTCGAGGTCGTCCTGCATGAAGCCGTCGCAGCTGTCGAGATTCCACGGGACGCCACACGCCCGCACCAGGTTCTCGAATCCCGCGTCGTTGCCGCCCGCGCCGATGGTCAGGACGTCGATCCCCAGCTGGTTGTCGTTCCACCACTGTTCGACCTGGTCGATCTGCGCGGGCCGTTCCGCGTTCGGGTCCGAGGCGAAATTGCGCTGCGGCGACAGGATTCCTCCGCTGGCACCGTCCGTGACGTCGATTTTCGCGCCGCCGCAGGTGACATTGAGCTGAACGTACGGATCCGCGAATGGGCTGGCGGCCCGCAACGCGTTTATCCCCAGATTGAGCGCCGAGTTGGACGATCGGTGGCAGAGCGGGTCCTGCCAGGTCCGCCCCGGGCCCGGGGAGCCCTCGCCGGCGGCGTACGAATCGCCCATCGAGACGATGGTGGTGGTCCGCCGGACGGGATCCGCCGACGCGGACGGACTCAGGACGAGCTGTGTCCAGCCCGTCAGAGGTAATGCCAGCAACGACAGCGCGAACAGCCGTCGTGCCCGAATTCCTGCCTTCATTTCTTTTCCCCGTTCTGGAATGGTCGTTGTTTCGTGGCGCGACTCATCCTGAGCGGGGCGGCGACGGCGCCGGTAGGGCAGAACTACGTATTCGCCGGGTGCGTGATCATGGAAAAGTAAAAAGTAATATGTGGCGGCGTCTTCCCGGCGGAGTTACCCTCCACCTGGTGGTGTGGCACGCCTCCGAAGGGGGCCGAACGTGCGGCACAGCAGGTGGGCGAGGACTCCCCGATGTCCTGTCATGATCGGTCGCGACGAAGAGGTGCGCTCGATTCTTGACGCGGCCGCTCAGGCGGCACGGGGTGAGGGCCGGGTCCTGGTGATCGAGGGCGAGGCCGGCATCGGCAAGACCCGGCTCGTCGGAGAGGCTCTCACCGCCGCACAGCCCTTGATCGGCAGGGCCGTCCCTGCCTCCCACCCCGTGCCCTACCGGCCCTTCGCCGAGGCGTTGATGGCGGTGGAGCGCGCGGGCGCCGCGTCGGCCGGGCGCACGCTCGACCCGCTGCTCAGCCCGATCGTCGCCGGGGAGACGGTGCTTCGCGTGTTACGCGACCGGGCCGGCCGCGGCGGGCCGGGGATCCTGGTGCTCGAAGATCTCCACTGGGCGGACGAGCAGACCCTCGCCAGCGTCGAATATCTCGCCGACAGCCTCGCGCGTGAACCTGTGCTCGTCGTCGCCGCCCTGCGCGCCGAGGAGGCGAGCCCTGCCCAGGACATGGTCCAACGGCTGGCGGCCCGGCACGCGGTCGACCGATTGGACCTCGGCCGCCTGTCCGGCCCCGACATCGCGCGGATTTGCGACGAGTGCCTCGGCGGCGCGCCGGCCGCGGTGGGCGACTACGTCCGCCACTACGCGGACGGGATTCCCCGCCTGGTCGAGGAACTGCTCGGCACGCTCCTGTCATCGGGCGGGCTGCGCCAGGTGGACGGCGTGTGGGTGGCCGGCGAACTGCCGGCGCTCGTGATTCCGGGGGCGTTCGGCACGGCGGTCACCCGTCGCCTGGCGGCACTCGGCCCCGACGAACGGCGGGTGGTGTCCGTGGCGGCCGCGCTCGGCCGTCGGAGCGCCCTGAGCCTGCTGTCCTTGGTCTCCGGCTTCCCGGAGAACCGGCTGGCCGACCTGGTCGCCCGGCTGTCCAGCGCGTACCTGCTGGTGGAGCGGCACGGGACGGTCGAGTTCCGCCATACGCTGACCCGCGAGGCGGTGCTCACCTCCCTGCCCGCGGGCGAACGCGAACTTCTGGCGTCAGCCGCGCTGACCGTCCTGGAAAGCGCTGAGGCGCAGTCGGGCGACATCGCGGAGAGCATGGCCGGGCTGGCCACGCTGGCGCGCCAGCCGGCCCGCGGCGCGTACGTGCTGCTGACCTTCGCGCGGCGGGCCCGCGCGTGCGGCGCGCCGGCCCCGGCGGAGATCGCGCTGACCCGGGCACGCGAGCTGGCCGTGGATCCGGAGACGATCGATCAGATCGACGAGGAGACGCTCGCCGTCCTCGCCTCCTGGCGGGCCCGGGGCAGCCTGGTCCGGGTGCACGTGAGCCGCCTGGACCAGGCCGTCGAACTGGGCCGGCATCTCGCGCTCCGGCTGGAGGCCGGCAACGCGCCACCCGAGCGGCGCGCCCGGATCCAGCTGGCCGTCGCGCGGGCCCACCTCGGCGCCAAACGATGGGAGCAGGCCGCCGCGAACGCCGCGCAGGCCAGGCGTCTCGACCCGCGGGGCCGCCTCCGCCAGGAGATCGACCTGATCCGCGCCGACATCGCCATCGGCCGCGACCGGCACCGGGAAGCGGAACGGCTGGCGCAGGCGGCCTTCGACACCGACCCCGAACATCCGCTGGCCGGCGAGGCGCTGCTCATCCTCGGGCGGGCGCGCCGGCCGAACGACGCCGACCGCGCCCGCGACGCGTTCGCGCGGGCGCTCGCCTTCGCCGAGCGACGTTCCATGCCGGACCTGATCGCCGGATCACTGAACGAGATCGGCACGCTCGACCTGCTGCGCAATGGGACGCCGGACGCGCTGGAACAAGCCCGCGGCCAGGCTTTCGCCATCGGGGCCGTGGTCGCGGGCACCGTCGCCCAGTTCAACCTCGTGGTCCTGCATCTGTTCCGGCACGAGCTCGACCGCGCCGAGAGCCGCGCCGCCGAATTGCTCGACCTCGCGCACCGCCACCGGATGGGGCCGCTGGAGTACGCGGCGTCCATCGCCCGTGCCGCGGTCGCCGCCTCCCGGGGCGACGACATCTCCGCGGTCGAGGAGCTGCTGCGGCACGTCCCCGAGGCGCTGAAGGCGGATCCCGAGTGGTCCAGCCTCATCTGGGGGCATTGCTACGCCGTCGCCGCCATCAACCGGGACGATTCCGACGCGGCCCGGCTGGCGCTGCGGCACGCCCACGGCCTCATGCAGATCCCCGACCCGCACCACAGCCCGGTGCCGGGGCTGCTGACCCTCCTGTCGGTCGTGGCCGGTGAGGACTACCACGAGACGGTGCGGACCCTGCTCCAGGACCCCGATCGGCTTTCCCACGCCGCGGCACGCGGCCCTGCCCTGGCCGCGTGCGCCATCCGGGAAGCCCGGCAGGGAAACCGGGCCCGCGCGAACGTGCTGCTGCGGGAGGCGTTCGGCACACTGGCCGCGACCCCCTGGTTTCAGGCGGTGACCGTACGCCATGTGGCGGCGTCCGACGTCGGCCCGGCCTGGCCCGAGCTGGCTCCTTACCTCCAGCACGCCCGGGGGTTCTTCGAAGCCGCCGCGCTGGGCACACTCGCCCAGGCCTGCGCGGGCACATCGGCCGCGCACGCCACGAGGGCGGCTCCCCGGGCGGGCGTACCCTTCGATCTCAAGGCGGCGGGGGTGACCGCCAGAGAGCTCGAGGTCGCCGGGCTCGTCATCCGCGGCCTGTCCAATCGCGAGATCGCGCAGCATCTGTTCCTGTCCCCGCGCACCATCGACAAGCACGTCGAGCGGCTGCTCCAGAAGATGGGATGCCCCAACCGCACCGCGCTGGCCCTGCGCCTGACCCCCTTCCTGCCGTCCTGATCCCCGACCGTACCGCCCAGGAAATACGCAGAATTACCCTATCGAGGCTTTTGCCTTCCACCTCACGATGACACCCAATCATCCGGGGACCGGAAAGCGGTGACATCAAGCCTTCGTCTTCCGCCGGCATTTCTTCTTACGATCCGTCGCCTATTCCATTGCGCTGCCCGCAGCGCGGACGCGAATAAACCAACCAACGCCAAGAAAAGGGGGAACCGTCATGAGGTTCCATGCCGGGAAGTCATACCGCCCGACCACGGCCGCGCGCCGCCGAGGGCACCTGTCCGTACGCGTCGGGCGGGCGCTCGCGATCGTCCTCGCCGCTTCGGCGACGATGTTCACCGGCGGCGGCAAACCCGCGCACGCCACCGTCCCCGGGTTCCACAACATCCAGGGCAGCGCCGCCTGGACGGACTTCAACGGCGACGGCCGCGCCGACAGCTGCCTGGTCGACATCTTCAACGTCATGAGGTGCCTGCTGTCCACCGGCAGCGGCTTCGGCGCCGGCGTCTGGGCCGGCGGGGACCTCATGGGCCGACTTCAACGGCGACCACAGGGCTGACTTCTGCCGGCAGGTCGACGACTTCTCAGTCGCCTGCCAGCCGTCTTTGGACACGCAGTTCGGCCCCATCTTCACCAACAACTGACGACCTACGGCGCTGATTCGGCGGCTGTGCGGCGACCATCCGATGAGCGGCACGCCCGCCAGCGATCTTCCTGCCGAGTCTATGTCGGCGATTGATGCTCAGAGGTGTTCCGCCATCTCAGGCGATGAGCGGGCCGGCCACCTTCAGCTCGTCGTGGTGGATCAGCCAGCGGACGGACTCCAGGACGGCGGCCTGCGGTTGGTGGCTCGGTGCGTAGCCGAGGAGGGCCGTAGCCTTCTCGATGGAGCAGAAATGACTGCGGTAGAGGTGCTCCCAGCTCGCCTGCGCGTGCTCCGGGGGTGTGTTGTGGCGGAACTCCTCCCAAGTCACCTGTTCCAGCGACGCGGTCTGCCCGAACCATGCGGCCGCCTGGTGCGCGAAGCCGCGAACGTTCAGCGCGGTAGGAGCGACGATATTGAAGTCCTGGCCCGCCGCCGCGTCCCGGTGTTGGATGGCCAGTTCGAAGGCTTGGGCGACGTCGTCGGCGTGGACGTGGTGCA
>NZ_BLAD01000037.1:143803-173365 GCF_009687845.1 Acrocarpospora corrugata | reverse complement strand
CAGGGACGTGGTGACCAGTCCGCCGTCGGCGGTCTCCTCCTTCAGCATCCGTGCGATCCGGTCTTTCTGGATTCCGTACTCCCCGACAGGGGCGGTGCCCGTGGTCTCGGAGATCGGCAGCGCGTGGCTGGGGCCGTACCGCCAGATGGAACCGCAGTGCAGCAGGTGGCCGATCTCGCCCCGCAGGCGTTCGACCAGCGCGGTGGCCGATTCCAGGGTGAAGCAGACGAGGTCGGCGACCGCCTCGGGGTTCAGGCCGGCCACCGTGTCCCCGAAGGTGGCCTCGCGGTCCTGTTGTTCCCGGTCGGCGACGACGTGGCGCACCTGCCGCCATTCGGGAGCATCGGTGTAGGCGGCACGAGAGCCACGGCTGATGCTGATGACCTCATGGCCGGCCCGTACCAGCCGGGGGACCAGATAGGTGCCGATGTGCCCGCTTCCGCCTACGACAACAATTCGCATGCTTGTCCCAATCCGTGTCAGATGCCCCGCTATGTCCTATCCTCGCGCAAACAGACGCGACTCGGCACCCTCGGAACGAAACCCTGGGATGCGGGAGCGCCCTGATGGAGTCTGTAGCCGCGGCGGGTGGATGTCGCCGATGGGCCGGCGTCCCTGTAGATCGTTAGGCGGCGCTCTGGTCGACACGCCTGACGCCATATGGCTGGCCATCCACCGGCAACCGAGCCAAGTCCGCTGTCGGACTTGCGGAAGCGAATCTAGTAGCCCGATTCCTTCCTGGTGGCTCCCCGTTTGGCTCCCACGACCTACAAAGATCGAAAAAGGGTCCCGGAGAAGCCCCGGAACCCTGGCTGACCTGCTGGAAGATGGTGGACGATACAGGGATTGAACCTGTGACCTCTTCCGTGTCAGGGAAGCGCTCTCCCGCTGAGCTAATCGTCCGGGAACTGCGAGCGGAAGACGGGATTCGAACCCGCGACCCTCACCTTGGCAAGGTGATGCTCTACCACTGAGCCACTTCCGCGCGGTCGTTGATGGGGCTGACCCTCAGCGACGCAGGTCTTACTTTAGCGGACTTCACGGGGTTCCCGTGACGACCTTGGAGGTGGAGACGGGATTTGAACCCGTGTACGCGGCTTTGCAGGCCGCTGCCTCGCCTCTCGGCCACTCCACCGAGCGGAAGACGGGATTC
The DNA here is from genome assembly GCF_009687845.1 of Acrocarpospora corrugata. Taxonomy (GTDB): domain Bacteria; phylum Actinomycetota; class Actinomycetes; order Streptosporangiales; family Streptosporangiaceae; genus Acrocarpospora; species Acrocarpospora corrugata. The sequence goes on along the minus strand of NZ_BLAD01000037.1, from coordinate 172,212 downwards.
GAACCCGCGACCCTCACCTTGGCAAGGTGATGCTCTACCACTGAGCCACTTCCGCGAGCATCCGGGCTGAACCCGGGCTACGAAGAAACCTTAGCGCGTTCTGACCGCGCTCGTGCGCACCGGCGAGGCCGACGGCCGCGCAGCACTCCGGGTCGCCGTCCGGTGGTCGCGAGGTGGGCCGTCTGGTCAGGCTGGGGTTATCCGGTGCGGAGGCAGTCGCTGACTGAGTAGCGGGTGACGTGGCGGGTTGGGCGGAAGGCCAGGAGGGCGGCGAGGGCGAGGGCGGCGGGGATTGTCAGGAGGGCGATCTGCAGGGCGAGGGGTGGGGCGTACAGGACGGGGGTGATGTCGGCGACGACTCGCCACAGGATGCGGCCGAGGGCCAGGCCGAGGGGGATGCCGAGTAGGAGGCCGGTCGCGGCGACGGTGGTGGCCTGGGTGAAGATGGCAGGCGGGCATTGGCGGGGGGTGAGGCCGAGGGCGCTGACGGCGATGTCGTGGCGGCGGCGGTGGATGCCGGTGGCGAGGGTGTGGCCGTTGACGCCGACGGCGAGGAGGGCCAGGAAGGCGCCGAAGGCCAGCGGGAGGATCAGGATGTTGCTGATCTGGGTGACGTGGATGGGGGGTGAGGCGAATTCGAGTCGCGCGGGGGGGGTCAGCTGCGCGGACAGGCGCTGAGAGACCGCGGCGGGGTCGGCGCCGTCGCGCAGGGTCAGGAGGGCCTGGCGGAACCGCGTACCGGGTGACGGCCTGGCCGATCAGCGCCAGCGCGCAGACCAGCGCGGCCAGGGAGATCCCGCCGAGGATGGCGGCCTCGAAGGTGTTGGCCTGCTCGCGTTTGCGCATCAGCGCGGTCAGGTCGTCGATCTCGATGTCGTCCCGGCCGGTCAGCTCCGCGAAGGCGCGCCGGAACGCCGGCAGGGCGGACTCGCCGCCGTGCAACCTGATGACGGCGTTGGCCACGTCCGAAGCGTTCTCGGTCAGGACGGCGTAATAGCGCTGGGCGAACGTCGTGGTGGTGACGAGTTCGGGGAAGTTCAGCAGGAGCGGTGTACGGACGATTCCGACGATCCGGACGGGCTGCCGCACGTTCCCGGGGCCGAACCCCACGACGAACGTGTCGCCGACCTTGACGTCGTTGGCCGCCATGAACAGTTCGGAGGCCACCGCTCGTCCACCCGGGCGGGATCCGGCAGGCGGCCGGCCAGCACGATGGGGCGTTCCATCGTGGTCATGAGATCGACGTCCGCGGACGGGTAGCTCACGGCCGCGCCCGGGAGGCCTTCCAGGGTGAGGCCGGTGAGGAGGAAGGACCCGACCGCGGCCACGCCTGGCAGGCGGCGGACCGCGTCCCAGTCGAAGCCGGGCTGGTTGGGCTGGCCATGGCGTGCGCGGGCAGGGTCGCGTCCAGCAGGCGCGCCGCCGCGGATTCGCCGCGCAGCGCCCCGGCGGCGGAGGCCATCACCGCCCCCGAACCCACCGCCACCAGGAGTCCCAGGAGGGTCAGTGCCCGGATCCGGCGGCGCAGATCCAGCCGTAACCAGGCCCAGACCGGAGCCAGCGTTGAGGTCGCTCCGTCATTGAGCCGGACGGCGGGCGGAGCCGCCAAGGGGGCTGACCCTCAGGTTCTGAGCGCGTGGTGGGCGCCCGCGAGGATCGCGCCGTACTGCAGGGCGACCAGGTGTTTGATCGGGATGGTCTGGTCGGAGGTCTGCGTCTCGGCGTCGGCGCACCACTTCTCATACGTCTCAGCGAGCGTGCGCGCGTGCCGCCGGATGGCGGGGGTGGCGTTGCCGATGGCGATCTCCCCGTCCAGGGCGCGCAGCAGGATTCCGCCGAACCTGAGGCGGTAGCTGTGGACCAGGTCCCGGTTGGAGGAGCGTTCCGCGGCGGTGGCGGGGCGGTCGGAGGACGGGTCGCCGGCGCGCTGCTCGTCGGTGGTGGCGACGCCGGCGAGCATCGGGATGAAGAAGCGGCTGGCCCGGATGAAAGGGGATTTGGTGGCCAGGTCGGCGGTGACGCCGTCGAGGGCCTCGGCCAGGACGGTGACCGTGTCGCGCAGGTCGGCGGCCTGGGCGCGGATCAGGTCGCTGTAGACGATGTCGGTGGGCGAGGTGTCGCCGGCGGCGGGGTCCATCCAGTACGGAAGTTCGGCGGTCAGGCAGAGCGTGCCGTAGCGGGAGGCATAGGTGTCGCTGGCGGAGCCGGTGATCAGTTCGGTGGGGTCCTGGCCGAGGGCTTCCGCGTAGTCGTACGCGGTTTCCATCTGGGGGGTGAGGAAGATCGCGGGGGCGAGCTGGGTGATGGCGGGGTGTTCGGGTTCGCCGACGTGGAGGGGCAGGCCGTACACGTCGGGGAGTTCGGTGAGGATGTCCTGGAGTTCGGGTTCCGCCCGGTTGAGGTAGTAGAAGACGCCGCCGAGTTCGCCGTTGTGCAGGGTGGTCATGAAGGCGGGGCGGGTGGCGTCGATCAGGCGCATCAGGGCCAGGGTTTCGGGCATGACGCGGTCGAAGTAGGAGCGTTTGTAGGCGAACGGGAAGGTCCATTCGACCTGTTCGTCGCCGGCGGGGCGGTAGAAGTGGCGGCCGTAGTGGGCCTTGGTGAAGGGGCCGGCGAACCAGCCCTCGTTGAGCCGGGTGCCGTCCGGGTCGAGGCAGCCGACGATGTGCCAGGTCGCGGAGGCGCGCAGGGACGGCTCCGCGCACAGGCGGGCGGCCAGGTGGACGACGGTGAGGCCGCCGATCGGCTCGTTCGGGTGCGGGCCCGCGGCCACGACCACGTCGCGCGGGCCTTCGCCGACGGTGAGGCAGAGCATGGGGTCCCCGAGCCGGGAGGTGCCGACGCGCCGGATCACGGCGGCGTCGGGATGGGCGGCGGCGAGGCGGACGAGGCCGTCGTGGATCTCGTCCACGGTGGCGAAGCGGTCGTAGTCGGGGACTGAGTCGAGTTCGCGGGATAACACAGGATCTAGCACCTCCCTAGTTTGCCGATCTCGCCCGATGTGTCACATCGTGGGGGGATCCAAGGCGGACGCCATGGACTTGTCGTGAAGCGTTAATGGATGCCCATAAATACGGATAAATCCTGTTAAGGGTGGCTCTGTGGGGTTGGGTGGTGACGGAAGGGCGGTCCGACAACGGGCTGGCCGACCCGTCAGCTGACCCCGACTGACGGTGCTCGGTATAGTTTCGGAGTGATCCTGCCCGATTCCGGGCAGGATTCTTGGAAATCGACGGCCCCTCTCCGTAAGGTCCTGTCCTGTGCCGCATGATGACCTGATCGCGCACCTCACCAGGACCACGATGCTCGGTCCTGGTGAGGCGGCGCGCGTGGTCGCCGACGTGCTGGCGTACTTCGGCGAGCCCGTCGAGGAATACGTCCGCCGCCGGCATGCCGAACTCAAGTCACGCGGCCTGGCGAACGACGAGATCTTTCGCCGCATCGCCGCCGAGCTTCCGGCCCGGCGGGTCACGGCGCCGGAGCTGTCCCAGCGACAGCTCCGCCGAATCATCTACGGAGGGTGACATGTGCGGAATCGTGGCCTATGTAGGGCCAAAGGACGCTGCGCCGATCTTGCTTGAGGGGCTGCAGCGGCTCGAATACCGGGGGTACGACTCCGCCGGCGTCGCCGTCGTCGCGGCCAAGGCGCTCAAGATCCGCAAGGTCAAGGGCAGGGTCGCCGACCTCGCCTCGGTCGTACCGGCCCGGTTCAAGGGCACGCTCGGCATCGGCCACACCCGCTGGGCCACCCACGGCGTGCCCAGCGACGTCAACGCCCACCCGCACCCGTCCGCCGACGAGCGCATCGCCGTCGTGCACAACGGGATCATCGAGAATGCCGACTCGCTCCGCCAGCGCCTGGAGGCCGACGGGGTGACCTTCCTCAGCGAGACCGACACCGAGGTGCTCGCGCACCTGATCGGCCGTACGGCCAAGGAGACCGAGAGCCTGGAAGAGGCGGTGCGGCGGGCGCTGAAGCTGGTGGTCGGCACGTACGGCATCGCGGTGATCGACGCCGAACGGCCCGGCGAGGTGGTGGTGGCCAGGAACGGCAGCCCGATCGTGCTCGGTATCGGGGAGAAGGAGATGTTCGCGGCGTCCGATGTGGCCGCGCTGGTCCGGTACACCCGGCAGGTCGTGCACCTGGAGGACGGCGAGCTCGCGGTCCTCCGGGCGGATGGTTTCTCTACCTTTACGAGTGATGCCCGGGAGACGGCGAAAGAGCCGTTCACGGTGGATTGGGACACCGGTCACTACGACACCGGCGGCTACGAGCACTACCTGCTCAAGGAGATCTCCGAGCAGCCGGACACGGTCGGGCGGACCCTGCGGGGGCGGATCGACGACCGGTTCCACATCGCTCATCTGGGTGGCCTCAACATGGACGCGCGGGAGTCGCGGTCGTTCAAGCGGGTGAAGATCATTGGGTGTGGGTCGGCGTACTATTCCGGGCAGATCGGGGCGCAGCTGATCGAGGAGCTGGCCCGGATTCCCGCCGACGCGGAGCCCGCGTCGGAGTTCCGGTACCGGAGTCCCGTGGTCGAGGCGGACACGCTGTACATCGCGATCAGCCAGTCGGGCGAGACCTATGACACGCTGGCGGCCGTACAGGAATTGAAGCGCAAGGGCGGGCGGGTTCTCGGCATCGTCAACACGGTCGGCAGCGCGATCGCCCGGGAGTGCGACGGCGGCGTCTACCTGCACGCGGGCCCGGAGGTCTCGGTCGCCTCCACGAAGGCGTTCACGTCGACTTCGGCGGCTTTCGCCCTGCTCGCGCTGCACCTGGGCCGGGTCAGGGACCTGTCCCCCGCCGACGGGCGGCGGATCTGCGACGGTTTGCGGCGGCTGCCCGAACAGATCAAGGAGATGCTCACCCAGGAGGAGCACATCCGCGAACTGGCGATGCGCTACGCCAAGGACGCCGCCGGAATGATGTTCGTCGGCCGCGTCCGCGGCTATCCCGTCGCCCGCGAGGGCGCGCAGAAGCTCAAGGAAATCTCGTACGTGCACGCCGAGGCGTATCCCGCGAGTGAGCTCAAGCACGGGCCGCTCGCCCTGATCGGCCCCGAAATGCCGACGGTCGCGATCGTCCCCGACGACGAACTCCTCGACAAGAATCTCACCACGCTGGGCGAGATCCGCGCCCGCAGCGGCCGCATCCTCATGGTCGGCCACCGCACCGCCGACCAGGCCGACGACTGCATCGTCGTCCCCAGGAACGAAACCGAACTCGACCCGATCCTGCTGACCATCCCGCTCCAGCTCTTCGCCTACCACGCCGCCGTCGCCCTCGGCCGCGACGTGGACAAACCCCGCAACCTCGCCAAGAGCGTCACCGTCGAATAGGCCGCCCGGTCCGGTACGGCATGCGCCGTACCGGACCACGCATTCCGGCCGTAAATCGGTTGTCCGGCGGAAAGGCGAAAGGAGAGAATTGGTTTGTACTTAATTGATTGGCGGGTGGGGGCGCTGGTGTGCCCGGCGGTTTCATAAGCCGCTTCAGGTGGGTTCGATTCCCGCATCCGCCACCCGTGCGGCGTTACCCGAACCCTGCTCAGAAAACCGTTCGTCCTACCGGCCACGTGACCTTCGTTAAACCCTTTGCACGGCGGGAAAGATGGCCGACACACTCTCGGGATGGTCGAGAAGCTGCACATCGATGGGCGCGCCGGCATTGATGCGGGGCTCGTGAAGCGACTGGTCGCGACTCAGTTCCCGCAGTGGAGCGCCCTTCCCGTGACACCGGTCGAGGTCGACGGATGGGACAACCGTACCTACCGGCTCGGTGAGCGGATGACGACGCGTCTCCCCACCGCCGCCGGTTATGCCCCGGCGGTCGACAAGGAACATCGATGGCTGCCAGTTCTCGCCCCCTCGTTACCCGTCGCCATTCCCGAGCCCGTGGCGAAAGGGTTCCCGGGCGAGGGGTACCCGTTCAACTGGTCCATCCGCGGCTGGCTGGACGGCGAGACCGCCAGTCTTGACCGCATCGACGACCTGCCCGAATTCGCGACCTCGGTCGCCGGCTTCATCGTCGCCCTGCAGCGCATCGACACGACCGGCGGGCCGGCAGCGGGCGAGCACAGCTTCTACCGGGGCGTCTCGCCGGCCCACTACGACGACGAGACACGCCGCACTCTGGCCGTGTTGGACGGCCGCATCGACACCGCCCGGGCATCGGCGGTGTGGGACGCCGCCCTCCAGGCGACCTGGTCCGGGCCGCCGGTGTGGTTCCACGGCGACCTCGCGGGCGGCAACCTGCTGGTCAGGAACGGGAGGCTGGCCGCCGTCATCGACTTCGGGACATCCGGTGTCGGCGATCCCGCCTGCGATCTGGTGATCACCTGGACGATGTTCTCAGGCCAGAGCCGGAACAGCTTCCGCAGCGCGGTCGGTCAGGATCCCGGCATGTGGGCGCGGGCTCGTGGCTGGGCCCTGTGGAAGGCCCTGATCACCCTGGCCGAGGACATCGACAGGGACCCGAAGCGAGCCGCCGTCAATCGTCGCGTCATCGATGAAGTCCTGGCTGACCACGATCGCGCTGACTGACTCCACCGGGCCGGCACCTACATCACTGGGCCTACATGCCTGATGCGTCATCGGGCGATCACGTTGTGCGGCCTTGTGGGGTGATCGATGATGGCCGGGGCGGGTGTCGCGATGGCGGCTCTGGGTGTCTCTCTCGTCCGGACGGGGGCTGGATGAGGCGGATACGCCGGCGGTTCGTCGCGGGCCGTGTCCGCGCTTGCCTTCCCGGTGGCTCTCGGGCGTGCCGCGTCAGGTGATGGTGGCCAGCACCCGTTCGGCGAACAAACAGAGTTGCTCGGTCCTGCGCTGGGCGGCGAGAGGGTCTCGTCCGGCGAACGCGGACCGGTGCCAGAGCCCTTCGGGGCCCAGGAACCGCTGGGCGTGGGCGGTGCCGAGCTTGGCGTCCAGGTGGAGCAGCGCTCCGATGGCCCAGTCCTGGTCGTAGTGACAGTCCGTTTGAGGCAGGTAGCGGTCCAGGTAGGCGGTCAGGATCTCGGCGTCCTCGGGCCGGCCGAAGCGCGCCAGCGCCAAGCAGTAGCCCTGGCCGGAGTAGACCAGTTCACTGGCCAGCAGCAACTCCCCCAAAGCCTCACGGAACTGGGTTCGTACATCCAGGCCGATCAACCAGGCCGCGGTAAGCCGGGCACGCCATTCGAACCCGAGAAGTATGTCGAGGTCGGCGTCGCTGATCCGGCGAGCATCTTCGGCCAGGGCGGCGTTGAAAACGTCGCGGTCGGATTCCTCCCGCAACGGGTTGACCCCCCGCAATTTCATGTAGCGCCCACGCCCGGGAGGCGGTTGCGACCAGACCACGTATCGACGGACCAGGGCGAGCTCATCATCGGTCTGGGGCAAGCGAAAGGTCATGCCGCCATTTTCGCCCTGCTCGATTCCTCGGTCTGGCGGAAAGCCGGGAGATGGAGGATGCCGAACGCGTGCCGGAACCGGCCGGCTGGGTCAGATCGAGCGACCTAACCGGCTCCGCGTCGGAGCTTTCCCGTCAGCGGTGGAACAGGGCGTTGAGTTCGGAGAAGTCCAGGGAGTTGTTCAGCGTCGTGAGGCCTCCTGTGGTGAGGAGTTCCTCGGCGGCTCGGCGGGTCGCGGTGTAGGCGGCCTGGGCCAGGCCGGTGCCCAGGCTGATCCTGCGTACGCCGGCGTTCGCGAGTTCGGTGACGGTCGGTCCGCCCGGGATGGCCATCGCGTTGACCGGCAGCGGGGATTCGGCGCAGAGAGTGCTCAGCAGGTCCAGGTCGAGCAGGCCGGGGACGAAGATGCCATCGGCTCCCGCGTCGGCGTAGGCCGCCGTGCGCGTCAGCGTCTCAGCCAGGCGGCCGGAGGGTGCGCCGATCGCGAAAAGGAAGACGTCGGTTCGCGCGTTGATGAAGAATTCCGGCAGGCCCGCCGCGGCTGCGGCCTCCCTGGCGGCGCGCAGCCTGGCGGTGTGTTCGGCGAGGTCGAACAGGGGGCCGCCGGCGGCCGTGGAGTCCTCCAGGTTGACGCCCACCACGCCGATCTCGACCATCGCCCGCACGGTCGCGGCGACATCCGCCGGGGCAGGGCCGTACCCTCCCTCGGCGTCGACCGTCACTGGCAGGTCGACGCAGTCGACGATGCGCCGCGCGGCCGCCACCATGTCACCCCGGCTGACCTGCTGCCCGTCGCCGCGGCCCAGTGACCACGAGACGCCGCCGCTGGTGGTCGCGATCGCCGTGGCGCCGGCCGCGGCGATCACGGCCGCGCTGGCGGCGTCCCAGGCGTTGGGCAGCACCAGTACGGATTCGCGGCTCAAGGTACGGAACAGTAGGGCCTTGGCCGTGGCATCGGCTGAGAGGGAGGGAATGTCAACAGACATGGTGCATGACCGCCTTCGCGTCGTTCGCTGTTCGGCACCTGGCATCATGGGCGCCCGCCTCGGAGATGCTGCTGGGCGAAGCGCCGGGAGTCCATTCATTAAGCTGAGACCGAATCGGGCGATGGGGGCGATATGCAGGCGCGGCTGACCTTTTCGGTGAATGATCTGGCCGAAACCCGGTTCGCTGTGACGCCAATGTGGGAGGTCGTCACCAGCTTCAGAGCACTGGCCGCCTCAGCGGTGCCGGAACCGCACCGCGGCTGGGCCGATCAGGTACGGCCTCGGCTCGCCGCCGCGGGTCTCGACCGCGGTTGGCTGGCCGACATGATTCCGCCCGCCGGCCACCTGCCCGACTTCCTGAATCCGGCACCCGCGACCGCCTCCCCCGGCCTTTCCGAAGAGCTGGCCGCCATCGAGGCCACCGACCCCGAGCTGGTACGGCGGGACCTCGACCGACTGGCCTCCCAGCGCGACAATCAGCTGTCTCCGCGGTTGCGGAGTTTGCACCACAACCCTCCGGCCCACCTGCCCAGGATCGTCGCGGAGATCGAGGCTTACTGGCGGCTCGCGATGGCGCCCTATTGGGACCGGATCCGCTCGGTGCTGGAGGCGGATATCTTCCACCGGGGCCGCCAGGTGGCCGAGCGGGGTACCGCCCGGGTGCTACAAGAGTTGCATCACACGGTGCGCTGGGACGGCGGCAGCCTCCAGCTGGTGCAGCGGGACTGTGACATCACCAGGATCGAGACGGGGGCGGGGCTGCTCCTGGTGCCGTCCGTGTTCGCCTGGCCGCGGGTACTGACCAGGTCCGTCAGGTCGGAGCCGCCCCAGCTCGCCTACCCGGCGCGCGGGATCGGCACGTTGTGGGAGCCCCGGACGCGTACGCACCCGGAAACGCTCGCCGCCGTGATCGGCCGCTCCCGGGCGCTGATCCTGGCTGAGCTGGACTCACCCACGTCGACCACCGAACTCGCCCAGCGGTCGGGCCTTTCCGCGGCGGGCGTGTCCCAGCACCTCACCGCGCTGCGCGCCGCCGGGCTGACCAGCACTCACCGGGTGGGCCGCTCGGTGCTGTACGCGCGTACCGGACTCGCCGACGCCCTGCTCGCCGCGCACGCGTGAGCCCGTGATGGCCACCCCTTCGGCCCGCACACGTGAGCACGTGGGCGCGTTCCCCGAATGTCAGTGGGCGGCCAGGATTGCGGCGTTGACGAGTTTCGCGGCGCGGTCGGCGGTGGTGAAACCCGGTTTCGGGCCCGAATAGTAGAGGGACGCCGTGACGTTGGCGGTTTTGAACATGACCGTGGTCTGGTGGTAGCCGGTTTCGCGGCGAGTCCAGCTGTAGGTGGCGTCGCCGACGGTTTTCGTGGCTCTCAGCTGGGTGCCCGGGTAGCGTTTGGGCTCGTCCATCATGGTCGCCTTGGTCATGTCGAACATCGACTGGGTGGTGTCGGTGGCGGTGAACTGGGTCTTCTGCAGGTTGATGAACGCGGCGTTGGGGCCCGTCCACATGCACGAGTCGTGGGTCTGGAACTGGCGCTTGACCGGGCCGCCCAGCAGGACCCGGGACTGGGCGGGGGTCAGCAGGTCGCAGGCTTCGGGGTTGCCCTTGAGCAGGACGGGCGGCGTGCGAGGGTCCGCCGAGGGGTCGGCGGTGCCGCGCGAGGTGGCCTCGGTGGTCGTTTCGGGGGTCGCGGTGAAGGACGGGAGCAGGTCGCCGCGCCACAGGACGACGCCGACACCCGCAAGCAGCGTCACCACCAGCACACCGCCGACGATGTACGGCGTGGCGGAGGTGCTCTTGGGCGCGGACAGATTAGTGGGGCCCGTGGGACCGCCGGGAGCGAGGTGACCGGGCTGGCCGGCGGGGATAAAGCGACCCGGTTGGCCCGCCGGACCGGTGGGAGCGAGGTGGCTCGGCTGACCAACGGGCCCGGTGGACGCAAAATGACCCGGATGGCCCGCGGGGGCGGGGCGACCGGGACCGGCGGAGGCGTACTGACCCGGCTGACCCCCGGGACCGGCAGGGGCCGGGTGACCAGAACCGGCCGAGGCGTACTGACCCGGCTGACCCCCGGAACCAGCGGAGGCGGGGTGACCAGGCCGGACAACCGGACCGGCGGGGGCGAAGTGGCCCGGCTGGATAGCCGGGCCGGCGGGGGTGGTGGGGGCGCTGCCTCCGGTGATCGCCTGGAACTGGGCGGCGGCGTAGCCGGGTGGGCAGCGACGGGCCGGGTCCTTCTCCAGGATCGCGGCGAGTACGGGGGCCAGCGGACCCGCCAGGCGCATCGGATGCGGCTGGTGCATCAGCACGGCGGCCATGACCGCGGCGTTGTTCTCGCGATGGAACGCGGTGCTGCCTTCCACGGCCGTGTACAGCGTGGCCCCGAGGGACCACAGGTCCGCCATCGGTCCGTCCGGTTCGCCACGCAGGCGTTCCGGGGCCATGTAACCGGGCGAGCCGCTCAGCACGCCGGTCTGGGTGAGCTGCGCGTCGCCCTGCACCGTCGCGATGCCGAAGTCGGTGAGCAGCACCCGGCCCTGGTCGGTGATCAGCACGTTGCCGGGCTTCACGTCGCGGTGCAGGATGCCCATGGCGTGGGCGGCGTTGAGTGCGTCCAGCATGGTCAGGCCGATCGCGGCCACCCGCTGGGGCGGGAGCGGGCCGCTGGTGCGGACCAGTTTGTCGAGTGACTGGCCGCGGATCAGTTCCATGATGATCCAGGGGCGGCCGCCGTCTAGGACCACGTCGTGGACGGTCACGATCGACGGGTGGGAGCGCAGGCGGGCGGCGGCGCGCGCCTCGCGGAGGGTGCGCTCGCGCATCTCGACCAGCTGGGCTTCGCCGAGGTCGGGCGGGAGCAGGACTTCCTTGATCGCGACTTCCTGGCGGAGCAGTTCGTCCATGGCCTGCCAGACCGTGCCCATGCCGCCCTGGCCGATGGGTGACAGGAGCCGGTATCGGTCGGCGAGCAGGGTCACTTCGCCGGTCCCGCGGCCGGGGTGATGCCGCGCGCGATGTTCACGCGCTCGAAGGACCACTCCGCCACGGTTTCTCCCTATGCGAGCAGGTTCTGGCGGGTCAAACCGTACTTCATCACACGGTGCCCGCTCATCCTGAAGCGGCGAAGTTCTAGGTTCTGCGGCGCCCTATCAGAGTGCGGATCGCGAGCAGGCCCGCGGCGACGGCGGTCGCGGTCGCGAGGCGGTGTCCGCCTCTGTGCGGCGACACCTCGGCGGGGGTCGCCGCGAGAGCGTCGGAGAGAGCGGAGAGAGCGGGAGGCGGTGGCTCGCCCGCCTGGGTGTACGGGTGGGCGGCGTCCATGCGCTCGGCGCCCTCCGGCCGGTCGTCGGCCACGTCCGGCCGACGTGGCGGTTGCGCCCGCGGCCAGTCCACGTCGCCCGGGTCGGCGGTGGACGGCGTCGCCGCTTCGGGCCGGGTGGCCGCCGCCGGGCGGACCTGCGGAACGTTGAGCGAGCCTGACACGCTGTCGGGCAGTTGCTGCCCTATCTCGGCCCGCCGCGCGCCCACTTTCCCCGCCGTAACCGGCTCTACCGGCGTCATCTCCGAATCAGTCTCGGCCATGAAACACCCTCCCCACGGGATATATCCGGCTTTGTCCTGTTAATGGCCCTACCCGCGCTTCCTGCCCAAAACCTTCGATCTGGGGGAGATCGACCTTGACCACCCACTCCCCCGGAGGCCAGAAGGCGGCCGTCACGGGAGAACGCCGGCCTCGACAGCGCCGATCCGGACGATTCCCGGGCGTTCCATAGCCGCACGTCCTGGCCGTCACACGACGCCCAGCGAGCCTGACTAGGCCCGGCCCAACATGATCAACCGGCTTCAGCCCTACTCGATGTAGCCCGTCTCGGGATCGACCTGTGCCAGGAAGCTGCGGATCGCCGCCTCATGGTCGGCCATGGTTGACGCTCCGCCGTCGGACCGCGCCGAGCCGAAGCCATATCCGGGGTTCGGCCCTGAGATCCATGCGTAGTCGTACTGGCCGGGGCGATCCCCCCGCGCAACGACATCGAACACCTCGCCGTCGACCTCAACGCGAACAGAAGAAGACATGCGGTCAGACTAGACAGGTCCCGCTCCGGCTCATCATGGCCACGGTCACCACGATGGCCGCCGTCCGACACATGCCCGGCGGGCAGGTCCACGGGACCTCGCGCCTTTCGACGCGCCGTCTGAGGCGGGTCCGTGTTCCCCGTTGCCAAGGTCGACCAGCTTCGTCCGCGCCGCGCTGATTCGATTAACGGATCAGGCGCCGCTCGGACGCCGCCGTTGTCAAGGCCTTTCTGGACGCTCAGGAACAGGCCCGGCTTCCCCCGGGCGTCCAGCCAATCGGCAGCCGGTGAGTCGGCACGCCGGCGGTGGCCGGTACGGATGGTGGCGGCGTTTCCCGGTGCGGCGCATGAAACTTTCACGCCCTCGGTGTTCGACTCCGTCTCGCCGGGCGGCGGTCTGAGCGATCGTCCCAGATCGGAATACCCCGCAGGGAACACCGGCAAGTTCTTCCGCTAACAGGTGGCTCTGGGGGCGGGTGATGTATACCGTGGCGGAGAACTCGCGCCAAGTCCCACCTGTTCGAGGTGGGAGCGTTCCCACGATCCCTTCGGCTGTCGCGGGTTCGATGGAATTCGGCCAGATTTCGTGGGCTGCGTTTTCGGCCTGCCGTTAATGGCCACCGCGGAAGAGTACAACCGTACAGAGCAAGATGGGAGCGCTCCCAGTGGTTAGAGCCCGTGAAGTTCGTTCGGGGACCATGCCGTGACGCGGGCTGAGCTCTCGCCTGCCCAGCGGTCCCGGCTCGCCCAGCGGTTCAGGCAGGGCGCGGCGGCCCTGTCGATCCAGCGACGGCCCGAGGGCACCTCGCCGCCGATGTCATACGCGCAGGAGCGTCTCTGGTTCCTGGAGCAGTATGCGCCGGATACGCCGGTTTACACCGTCGCCTTCGCGGTCCGGGTGGACAGCGCCATCGACGAGGACCTGATGGCCGCCGCGCTCGGGGACCTGACCGCCCGGCACGAAGCCCTGCGGATGCGGTTCGCGGCCACCGAGGACGGCGAGCCCGAGGTCCTCCTGGACGGGCCCGACGCCGAGTTCTCGGTGGACGACGACCTGGCGCGGCTGCGGCACGAGCTGGACCGGCCGTTCGACCTGGAGCGCGGGCCGCTGATCCGGGTGGTCGTGATCAGGCTCGGCGGGGACGAGTCGGTGCTGCTGCTGTCCATGCACCACAGCGTCACCGACGGCTGGTCCTGCGACATCGCGATGGAGGAGCTGTTCGCGCTCTACACCGCCAGGCGGGCGGGGACCGAGGCGCGGCTGGCCCCGATCGCGGTGCAGTACGGCGACTACGCGCGCTGGCAGCGGGACCGCTCCCATGAGAAGGACCTCGGCTACTGGCGGCGTCAGCTGGCGGGGGTGCCGCCGCTGGACCTGCCCACTGACTTCGCGCGCCCGCCGGAGCAGCGCTGGGAGGGCGCGGCCTGCGACATCGGGATCGACGCCGAGCTGACCGAGGCGCTCACCCTGCTCGGGCGCGGGCACGGCGCGACCAGGTACATGACCATGCTGGCCGCGTTCCAGGTGCTGCTGGCCCGGTTCGCCGGCCAGGAGGACTTCGCGGTCGGGTCGCCGGTGTCGGGGCGGGACCTGCCGGAGCTGGAGCGCATGGTGGGGGTTTTCATTAACTCCCTGCCGATGCGGGCGGACCTGTCCGGGGATCCGACGTTCGCCGAGCTGCTGGCGCGGACCCGGGAGACGGCGCTGGACGCGTACACGCACCAGGAGTTGCCGTTCGACCGGCTGGTGACCGAGCTGGCGGTGGAGCGGGACGTTTCCCGGCCGCCGGTGTTCCAGGTGCTGTTCGCGCTGCACAACTACCGGTCGAGCTGGCTGCGCACGCCGGGGCTGACGCTGGAGGCGTTCCCGGTTCCGACGGTTTCCAGCCGGTTCGAGCTGGCGTTGTATCTGTTCGAGACGCCGGGCGGGCTGACGGGGACGTTCATCTACTCCACGGCGCTGTTCCGGCACGACACGATGGAGCGGTTGAACGCGTGTTTCCGAAAGCTGCTGCGGTCGATCGTGGCGAATCCGGACGCGCGGATCTCGGCGCTGGACCTGGTGCCGGCGGAGGAGACCGCCGAGGTGCTGGCCTTCGGGGCGAGTGAGCCGCCCGCGCCTTTCACGACCGCGGGAACGCTACACGAGGCGATTTCCGCTCAGGCCGCCCGTACGCCCCTGACCACGGCCGTCGTGTCGGGGCCGAAGTCGCTCACGTACGCGGAGCTGGACGGGCTGGCGGAGGAGCTGGCGGATCGGCTGCGGCGGCTGGGGGCCGGGCCGGGGCATCGGGTGGGGATCTGCCTGGAGCAGTCGGTGGAGTCGGCGGTCGCGGTGCTGGGGGTGCTCAAGTCGGGGGCGGCGTATCTGCCGCTGGATCCGGAGCATCCGAAGGATCGGCTGGCGTTCGTGCTGTCGGACGCGGCGGCCGAGCTGGTGGTCACCGAGGGCGCGCTGCTCGATCGGCTGCCGGACGGGGTCAGTCCGGTCCTGATCGGGGAGGCCCCGCCGGGCGGGGACCTGTGGCGGGGTGAGGCACCGTCGCCCGGGGATCTGGCGTATGTGATCTACACGTCGGGGACGACCGGGCGGCCGAAGGGCGTCGCCGTCCAGCATCGCGAGGTCATGACTTATCTGGCGGGGGTGCACGAACGTCTCGGGGTCGAGCCGGGCGCGTCGTACGCGCTGTTGCAGTCGCTGGCGTTCGACTTCGCGGTGACGGTCTTCTACCTGTGCCTGATGACCGGCGGCACTCTGGACCTGATCCCGTCCCGGACGGCAGGCCCCGATTTATCCGCATATTTCCGGAAGCGGCCGGCGGACTACCTCAAGATCACGCCGTCTCATCTGGCGGCGCTCTCGGCCGACACACCGGCAGCCGAACTGTTACCACGAAAAATGCTGATTCTGGGTGGCGAAGCGGCCGACAGCGGGTGGGCGGCCGAGCTCGCCCGGATCTGCCCGGTGGTCAACCACTACGGCCCGACCGAAGCCACGGTCGGCGTCACGACATACCGGATCGAAGGCGCCCACCAAGGCACGCTGCCGATCGGCAACCCTCTCCCCGGCGCGCGCGTCCACGTCCTGGACCGCCACCTCCGCCCCCTCCCGGTGGGCGTCCCCGGTGAGGTCTATCTCGGCGGCGACCGCCTGGCGCGCGGCTACCTGAACCAGCCCGCGCTGACCGCCGAGCACTTCGTCCCCGACCCTTACGGGGATCCGGGCGCGCGCATGTACCGCACCGGCGACCTGGCCCGCTGGCTCCCGTCCGGCGATCTGGAGTTCCTGGGCCGCCGCGACCACCAGATCAAGATCCGCGGATACCGGGTCGAACCCGCCGAGATCGAGGCCGTCATCGGCGGCGCGTGCGTGGTCGTCCCCCGCAACGGCCGCCTGGTGGCCTACCTCACCGGCGACCCCGTCCCCGACGAGGAGCTACGCGACCGCCTGGCCCGGACCCTGCCGGAGTACATGATCCCCGCCCAGTTCGTCTGGCTGGACGAGCTCCCCCTCAAATCCCACGGCAAGATCGACCGGGACCAGCTCCCCGACCTCGCCCCGGCCACCGCCGAGTACGTGGCCCCGGCCACCGGCTCCGAGCAGACGGTGGCCGCCATCTGGGCCGACCTGCTGAACGTCGAGAACGTCGGCGCGCTGGACGACTTCTTCGACCTCGGCGGCCACTCCCTGCTCGCGATGCGGGTGATCGCCCGCCTCCGCAAGGCCGCCCCGCACCGCACCGTGACCGTCCTCGACCTGTTCAAACACCGCACGGTACGCGACCTGGCCCGGCTCCTTGACACCGGCGACAGCGGCCCGAAACGTTTCCTGCACCGCTTCACACCCCCCAGGAAGACGACCAGGGGCACCCTCGTCTGCGCCCCCTACGGAGGCGGCAGCGCGGTCATCTACAAACCGCTCGCCGACGTCATGCCGGACGACTGGCAGCTGCTGTCCATCGCCGTCCCCGGCCACGAGCTGGGCGAACAGGGCCGCCCGATCCCTGAGGTCGCCGACGGCTGCGTGGCCGAGATCCTGGCGAACGTCACCGGCCCGCTCGTCCTGTACGGCCACTGCGGCCTGGGCGTGATGCTCACCGTGGAGATCGCCCGCAAGCTGGAGGCCGCCGGCCGCGAGGTGGCCGCGATCTACCTGGGCGGCATCTTCCCGTTCGGCCGCCCGAAGGGCCGCCTGGCCGGGCTCTCCCGGGTGATGGAACGCCTGCGCAGCGACCAGATCTGGGCGAACGCCCTGCGGTCCGCCGGCCTGGACCTGGAAGACCTCGACCCGGCCCAGCTCAAACTGGTCATCGAGAACCGCCGCAGGGGCACCAGGGAGGCCGAGCAGTACTTCACGAACCTGTTCGAGCAGGGCATGGACCGGCTGCGCGCCCCCGTCATCTCGGTGGCCGGGGAACGCGACCCGGCCTGCGAGTTCTACCAGGAGCGCTACCGCGAGTGGCACCTGCTGAGCGACGTCGCCGCCGGGGTGGTGCTGGACGAGGCCGGGCACTTCTACCTGAAGTACCGCGCCGAGGAGCTGGCGGCGATCGTCACCGGCACCCATGTCGCGATCGCGGCGGACGCCACCGAGCCGCTGCGGCGTACCGAACGGTCGACCTGGTGGCTTCAGGGGCTGTCCCGCGCGGACGTCGAGGCGGACGAGGAAGGGCTGCTGCTCGGGCCCAAGCCGAGCATGCGCCGGTTCTTCGTGGTGGCCGCCGGGCAGCTCGTCTCGTGGACGGGCTCGGCGCTGACGGACTTCGCCATCCCGGTGTGGATCTACATCACGACGGGCTCGCTGGCGAACTTCACCATGTTCGCGGTGCTCGGGCTGGTTCCCGGCATGCTCGTGTCGCCGCTCGCGGGGGCGATCGTGGACCGCTACGACCGCCGCACCATCATGATGATCGGCGATCTGTGCGCGGGCGGGGTGCAGCTGATCCTCGGCATACTCGCCTGGACCGGAAATCTTGAGGTCTGGCACATATATCCGCTGATAGTGGCGCTGTCGCTGTCGTTGACGTTCCAGCGGTTCGCCTACATCTCAGCCATCCCGCAGCTGGTGCCCAAGCAGTATCTCGGGCACGCCAACGGGATCGTGGCGACCGTCACCGGCTCCTCGATGCTGCTGGTGCCGCTGCTCGCGGTCGGGCTGATGTCGGTGATCGGGCTCGGCGGCATCCTGGCCCTGGACGTGATCAGCTACCTGTTCGCGACCATCGTGCTGGCGTTCGTCCGGTTCCCCCGCACGATGGCGTGGCGGCGCAGGGAAGGGCTGCTGACCGAGATCGCGAACGGCGTCCGGTACTCGTGGGGCAACTACAACTTCCGGTCCATGCTGCTCTGGTTCGCGGTGCTGAACGTGTTCCTGTCACCGCTGTTCCTGATGTTCTCGCCGCTGGTGCTGTCGTTCGCGACCCTGGCCGACATCGCCAGCGTCTCGCTGGCGGGCGGGATCGGCGGCCTGCTCGGCGGCCTGGTGATGACCGTGTGGGGCGGGCCGCGCCGGCACCGGCTGCGCGGGGTGTTCCTGGCCACGCTCGGGCTGGCGGTGTTCGCCGAGGTGGCGGGCGCGCGGTCGGACCTGACCGTGATCGCGCTGGGCGCGTTCGGGATGGCGTTCTTCCTGACCCTGGTGAACGGCCAGTACGCGACGATCATCCAGGTCAAGGTCCCGCAGCGGTTCCACGGCCGGGTGATCGCGCTCAACACCCTGGTGGCGTGGTCCACCCTGCCGGTGGGTTACATCGTGGTGGTGCCGTACGGGTCCGAGCTGTTCAAGCACATCGGCGTGGCCACCGGCCTGGGCCCGGACCGCGGCATCGGGCTGCTCTACCTGGTCTGCGGCCTGGCCATCGGGATCATCGCGGTGACCGCGCTCCGGATCAGGACGCTGGCCCGCTTCGACGAGGAGGTGCCGGACGCGGTGCCCGACGACCTGGTCGGCACCGAGGCGCTGAAGAGCCGGTTGGAGAAGGTCGCGCCATGACGCCAGAGGATCGTACCCAGCTGGTGAAGAGGCTGGCCGGGCTGCCGCCCGCGCGGCGGGAGGCGCTGCTCAGGTCGCTGGCCGAGCAGGCGGACGGGATGGCCTGGCCGCTCTCCTCCGGCCAGGAGCGGCTGTGGTTCCTGAGCCGGTTCGACCCGGCCGACACCGGCTACCACATCATGTGGCACGTCCGGCTGCACGGCGAGGTGAACCACGCGGGACTGGTCTGGGCATTCTCCCGGATCGTGGCCAGGCACGAGGTGCTGCGGACCCGGTTCCTGCTCCGCAACGACCGGCCGGGACAGGTGGTGCGCGAGCCCGAGCAGGTGCCGGTGGAGCGCATGCCGGGCGGTGAGGCGGCCGTCGCCGGGTTCGTCAACCGGCCGTTCGACCTGAGCAGGGACCTGCCGATCAGGGTGGCGCTGATCGAGGACGGGGACGCGCACCTGCTCTGCATGGTGATCCACCACATCGCCGCGGACGCCTGGTCGCTGGACGTGCTGATGCGCGAGCTGGCCGAGTGCTACGCCGCCTACCGGGAGAACCGGGAGCCCGTGCTGGCGGCGCTGCCCCTGCAGTACCGGCATTTCGCCGTGTGGGAGCGGAAACGCCAGGACCAGCAGCGGCTGGACTGGTGGACGCGCTGGCTGACCGGCGTGCCGGTGCTGGACCTGCCGGTCGACATGGCCCGGCCGAAACGCTGGAGCGGACCTGCCGTCCGCGAGTACGTCGCGGTGCCCGACGACGCCACCACCCGGCTGGAGGAGCTCGCCCGCGAGGAGCGCTGCACCCAGTTCATGGCCCTGGTGGTGGCGTTCCAGGCCAGCATGGGCCTGCTGGCCGGTCAGGACGACTTCTGCGTCGGCGTGCCGGTGGCCGGGCGGAGCCGGGCCGAGTTCGCGCCGCTGATCGGCTGCTTCTCCAACACGATCGCGCTGCGCGCCGACCTGTCCGGCGACCCGACCTTCCGCGAGCTGCTGCGCCGGGCGCGCGGGCCGTTCATGCGGGCGCTGCAGAACGCGGACGCGCCGTTCGAGCGGGTGCTCAACGCGGTGCAGCCGGCCAGGGACCTGAGCCGGCCGCCGCTCTGCCAGGTGGTCTTCAACCTGACCCACGACCTGCCGAAGGCCGACCTGTTCCGGACCACGCTGGGCGACCTGCGGGTGGAGACGTGCGAGCCGCTGCGGGTCACCCAGGCCAGGGCGGAGGTCTTCGGCGAGATCTACCGGGACGCGAACGGCGTCGGCGGCTGGCTGGAGTACAACAGCGACCTGTTCTCGGCCGAGACGGGCCGCCTCTTCGGGGAGATGTTCAGCGGCCTGGTCCATTGGGCGGGCAACCACCCGGACCTGCGCCTATCCCATCTGAAAGGCAAACGATGAGCCTGATAGCGCGATGGCGCGACCTGACTCCCGAAGCGGTCGCGGTCAGCGGCCCCGGCGGCGACCTGACCTACGCGGAGCTGCACCGCCGGGTGGCCGCGCTGGCCGCCATCCTGCGCGGGCGCGGGGTCGGCCCGGAGCAG
This sequence comes from Acrocarpospora corrugata, assembly GCF_009687845.1. Lineage (GTDB taxonomy): Bacteria > Actinomycetota > Actinomycetes > Streptosporangiales > Streptosporangiaceae > Acrocarpospora > Acrocarpospora corrugata. The sequence goes on along the minus strand of NZ_BLAD01000037.1, from coordinate 152,238 downwards.
CCGGTCGGGCTGTGCCTGGAGCGGACCACCGGGATGCTGGTCGCCGTGCTGGCCGTGTGGGCGGCCGGCGGCGCGTACGTGCCGCTGGACCCGGCCTTCCCGGAGGACCGGCTGCGGCTGATGCGGGAGGACGCCGGGATCCGGCTGGTGGTGACCCAGCCGGGCGTGGACGAGCGGCTGCTGGCCGGCGTGCCCGAGGTGCTGACGATCAGCGACGACGGGATCTCCCCCGAGCTGGCCGAGCCGGGGGTGTGGCCGCACGGCGATCTCGCGTACCTGATGTACACCTCCGGGTCGACCGGCCGCCCGAAGGGCGTGGCGGTGCCGCACCGGGCGGTGACGCATCTGCTCGAGTCGTTCGCGGACACGCTCAAGCTGGCCCCCGGCGATGTCTGGCTGGCGGTGACCACGCTGTCGTTCGACATCTCGGTGCTGGAACTGCTGCTGCCGCTGACCTGCGGGGCCCGGGTGGTGATCGCGGCGTCGGCGGAGACGTCGGACGGCCCGGCGCTGCGGGCCCGCGCGGTCGCCGAGGGCGCGACGGTCATGCAGGCCACCCCGGCCGGGTGGCGCATCCTGCTCGAATCGGGCGGCGTGCCGGAGCATGTCGCGATCCGCCTGTGCGGCGGCGAGGCGCTCCCCCGCGACCTCGCCGACGCGCTGCTGGCCGACGGCGCCCGGCTCTGGAACGTGTACGGCCCGACCGAGACCACCGTCTGGTCGGCGGCCGGCACGGTGGCCCCGTCCCCCGCGCCGGTCGCCCTCGGCGACCCGGTCGGCGACACCGGCCTCTACGTGCTCGGCCCCGGCGGCGACCCCGCCGAGGAGGGCGAACTGCACATCGGCGGCGCCGGCGTCGCCCGCGGCTACCGCGGCCTGGCCGCGATGACGGCCGCCCGGTTCGTGCCGGACCCGTACAGCGCCCGCCCAGGCGCCCGCATGTACGCCACCGGCGACCTGGTCCGCCGCACCGCCGCTGGGCTCGAATACCTGGGCCGGGCCGACCAGCAGGTCAAGGTGCGCGGCTTCCGGATCGAACTCGGCGAGATCGAGACCGCGCTCCGCTCCGGCGTCGAGGTCCGCGAAGCCGCCGCGGCCGTGCATCCGGGCCCGGACGGCGTCGCCCGGCTGGTCGCCTACGTGGTGCCGCGCGAGGCCGACCCCGGCGCGCTCTGGCCGGTGCTGCGCGAACGGCTGCGCCGCAGCGTGCCCGACTACATGGTGCCCGCGCACATGGTCACCCTGGAGGCGCTGCCGCTCACCCCGAACGGCAAGCTCGACCGGGCCGCGCTGCCGCCGCCCGCCTGGACCAGGGCCGGCACCGTCCCCTACCGGGAGCCGGTCACCCAGGTCGAGCGGGAGCTGGCCGCCATCTGGGGCGAGGTGCTCGGCGTGGCCGAGCCGATCGGCGTGGACGACGACTTCTTCGACCTGGGCGGGCACTCGCTGGCCGCCACCCAGATCATCGCCAAGATCCAGGCCAGGTTCGCCATCGCGGTGCCGATCGTGCTGCTCTTCGAGCATTCCACGGTGGCGGCGCTGGCCCGCGAGATGGAGCTGTTCGACCCCGACGACCTGGACCTGGACGAGGTGGCCTCGCTCCGCGACCAGCTGGACGGGCTCAGCGCCGAGGACCTGGCCGCCATCTTCGACGACCTGGCGGCCGGGCAATGAAAGCCCCCCTCTCCCCCGCGCAGGAACGCCTCTGGCTGCTGCAACGGCTGGAACCGGAGAACTCCTCCTACAACCTCTATCTGGTACGGCGGCTGACCGGCCCGCTCGACCGGCCCGCCCTGGAGCGCGCGTTCGCCCAGCTCGCGGAGCGGCACGAGAGCCTGCGCACCAGGTTCGCAGACGAGGAGGGCGTGCCCTGGGCGGTCGACGCGCCGCCGCCCGCGGTGTCCTGGCGGCGCGCGCCCAGCGTGGCGGCGGCGGAGGAGCTGGTGGTCGAGCTGGTCGGGCGGCCGTTCGACCTGGCGGAAGGGCCGCCGGTGCGAATCTCGGTGATCGAGATCTCGGCCGGGGAGCACGTGCTCTGCCTGGTGCCGCATCACATCGTCGCGGACGGCTGGTCGCTGGAGATCCTTCTGGCCGACCTGGCCGAGTGCTACGCCGGGCGGGCGGGCGAGCTGCCGCCGATGGCGATCCAGCCGAGTGACTACGCGCGCTGGCAGAGCAGGCGGGCCGAGCGGGCGGTGCCGTACTGGCTGGAGCGGCTGGCCGATCCGCCCGCGCCCGACCTGCCGTTCCGGGCGGTCGGCGCGGGGAACGGGCGGGGCGCGTTCCACCGGGTGGAGGTTCCGTCCGCGGTGGTGCGCGGGCTGGAGCGGGTCGGCCGGGAGCGGCGGGCGACGCTGTTCATGGTGCTGACCGCGGCCTACCAGACCCTGGTGTCCCGGCATACCGGGCAGCGGGATGTGCTGGTGGGGACGGCGGTGGCCGCGCGGGAGCGGGCCGGGCTGGACTCGATCGTCGGGTTCCTGTCCCAGATCGTGGTGCTGCGCGGCGACCTGAGCGATGATCCGGCCTTCACCGAACTGGTCGACCGGACCAGGGTGGACGCGCTGGCGGCGCTCGGGCGGCCCGGGGTGCCGTTCGAGCGGTTCGCGCAGCCCGCCGACACGCTGGTGCCGAGCATGTTCATCCTGCACAACCAGACGCCGGGCAAGGACGGCTCGTTCGGCGGGCTCACCATGACCCGGTTCGAGGACGGCTACCGGCAGGCCCGGGTCGACCTCACCATCGACGCCTGGCATGACGGCAGCCGGATCCTGATGTCGTTCAACTACGACACCGGGCTGTTCGACGAGGACGACGTCCGGCTGCTGGCAGAACGTTTCCTGCGGCTGCTGGAGTCGGTGGCGTCCGATCCCGCGGTACGGGTGTCGCGGCTGGTGATGGCCGATCCGGTGCCCGCCGAACTCGCCCGGCCGGTACGGGCGGAGCCGTTCGCGCTCGGTGGCGCGCCCGACGCGGTCGCGGTCATCTGCGGGGACGAGTGGGTGACCTACCGGGAGCTGGACGCCAGGATCGAGGAGATCGCGGGCACGCTGCCCGTCAGGTCCGGCCAGCTCGTCGGCGTCTGCCTGCCCCGGTCGGTGGACGCGATCGCGACCCTGCTCGCGGTCTGGCGGCTTGGGGCCGCGTACCTGCCGCTGGACCCGGACGATCCGGACGACCGCATCGCGTCTCTGGCCCGGCCCGCGCACTGGCTCGTCACCGCCGACGGCGTCACTCCGGGCGGGGGCACCGGGACGTATTCCGGCGCGGCGTACGTGATCCCCACGTCCGGGACGACCGGGGTGCCGCGCGGCGTGATCGCCGAACGGGCCGGGGTCGAGGCGCGGGTGGCGTGCATGCGGGAGGTGTACCGGATCGGGGCGTGGGACCGGGTGGTGCAGTTCTCGGCGCTGAGCTTCGACGCGCACGTCGAGGAGGTGTTCCCGGCGCTGGCGGCCGGGGCCGCGCTGGTGCTGCTGCCCGACGGCGCGCCCACGCTGCCCGACCTGCTGGGGTCCGCGCCGGGACGCGAGGTGACCGTGCTGGACCTGCCCACGGCGTACTGGCACCGGCTGGTGGACGTGCTCGACGAGATCCCCTGGCCGCCCGCGCTGCGGCTGGTGGTGCTGGGCGGCGAGCAGGTCATGGCGGCGTCGGTGGAGAAGTGGCGAGACCGGTTCGGGGACACCGTGCGGCTGGTCAACTCCTACGGGCCGACCGAGGCGACGGTGATCGCGACCATCGCCGACCTGGGCGCCGAGGACGCGTGGCGGCGGCCGTCCATCGGGACCGCGATCGCCGGGGCGTCGGCGGCCGTGCTCGACGGGCAGGGCCTGGCGGCTCCCGCCGGGGTGGTGGGCGAGCTGGCCCTGGGCGGGGCCGGGGTGGCGCGCGGCTATCTCGGGCGGCCGGGGCTGACCGCGAGCCGGTTCGTGCCTGATCCGGACAATCCTGGCGAGCGCCGGTATCTGACCGGGGACCGGGCGCGCCGGCGGGCGGACGGAAAGCTGGAGTTCCTCGGGCGGGCGGACGACCAGCTGAAGGTGCGCGGGTTCCGGATCGAGCCAGGCGAGGTCGAGAGCCACCTGCTGGCCCATCCCGAGGTGGCGCAGGCGTACGTGACCGCGCGGCAGGACGATCTGGTCGCCTACTACGCGGGCACCGCCGACCCGGTCGACCTGCGGGCCGACCTGGTCGCCCGGCTGCCCCGGCAGCTGGTGCCGACCGTGTGGGCCAGGCTGGACGCGCTGCCGCTCACCAAAGGCGGCAAGGTGGACAGGGCCGCGCTGCCCGAGCCGGGCCGTACCGGGGCCGCCGAGCGGGTGCTGCCGCGCACCGACGCGGAAGGGTTCGTGGCGTCGATCTGGTGCGGGCTGCTGGGCGTGCCCGAGGTCGGGGTGTTCGAGGACTTCTTCGAGCTGGGCGGGCACTCGCTGCTGGCGACCAGGATGGCGGCCAGGATCCGGGCCGGGATCGGGGTGGAGGTGTCCATCCGCACCCTGTTCGAGCAGACCACGGTGGCCGGGCTGGCCGAGGTGCTGGAGGACCTGCTGCTGGCCGAGATGGCGGCCGAGGAATGATCTCGCCGGATCAGCGGGCCGCCCTGCTGGACCGGCTCGCCAGGGTCGCGCCCGAGCGGCGGGAGGCGCTGCGGCGCACCCTCGGCGAGAAGCAGGGCGTGGCCGGGCCGCTCTCCACCGGGCAGGAGCGGCTGTGGTTCCTCAGCCGGTTCGACCCCGCCGACACCAGCTACCACGTGCCGTGGTGCGTCTGGCTGCGCGGGCCCGTACGGCCGGAGCTGCTGGCCGCCGCGTTCACCCGGATCGCGGGCAGGCACGAGGTGCTGCGGACCCGGTTCCGGATGACCGGCGCGGGGCCCCGGCAGTTCGTCCTGCCGCCGGGGCCGGTGCCGCTGGAACGGGGGGAGCTGCTCGGGGATCCGGCGCCGCCGGTGGACGCGTTCGTGAACCGGCCGTTCGACCTGGAGGTGGAGCCGCCGTGGCGGGTGGCGCTGCTGCGGGTCAACGACCGGCACATGCTGCTGTGCATCGTGCTGCATCACATCGCGGCCGACGGGTGGGCGCTGGATGTGCTGATGCGGGAGCTGGCCGAGTGTTACGCGGCCGGGGCCGAAGGGCGGGAGCCGGAGTTGCCGGAGCTGCCGCTGGCGTATACGGCGTACGCGGCGGCGGAGCGGGAGCGGGACACCGGGCCGCAGGTGGCGTTTCTGGCCGAGCGGCTGGCCGGGGTTCCCTTTCTGGACCTGCCGGCCGATCGGCCGCGGCCGGCCCGGTGGACCGGGCGGGGGGCGGCCGTGCGGTTCCAGGTGCCCGGCGAGACCGTGCGGGGGCTGGAGCGGTTCTCGCGGCGGGAGCGGTGTACGCCGTTCATGGTGCTGATGGCGGCGTTCCAGGCCACGCTGGGGGCGGTCGCCGGGCAGGAGGACTTCTGCGTGGGGGTGCCGGTCGCGGGGCGCTCCAAGGACGAGTACGCGCCGATCATCGGGTCGTTCGCCAATACTTTGGCGGTGCGGGCGGATTTATCGGGAAATCCTGGGCCGGTGGAGTTGGCGAAGCGGGTCCGGAAGACCGTGATCGCGGCGATGACCCGGGCGGACACGCCGTACGAGAAGGTGATCGCCGCGCTACGGCTGCCCCGGGACCTGAGCAGGCTCCCGCTGTGCCAGGCGATGTTCGCGCTGCAGAACACGCCACAGGACGACATGCTCCGGCCCGATATCGGGGACCTGTCCGCCGAGTTCTATCCCGGGCCGGGGTCCCGCTACACCAAGGCCGAGGTGGCCGTGCAGATGTGGCCGCTGGGCGACGGTCTGGCCGGCATCCTCGACTACAGCGCCGACCTGTTCACGGAGCCCGCGATGCGAAGTCTGGCGGAGCGGTTCACCGAGACGATCGGCGCGTTCACGTATCCCGCTTAGCTCTCCTGGTGAAACGCGGCCGGGGACGCGTCTCACCCCACTGTCTGGGTGAGCGGAGACGAAGTGCTGCCCGCGTGGTTGGCGGTGCCCGCGTACGTGGCGGTGACGACGTGGTTCCCCACGGCCAGCGTGCTGATCCTGAGTGTGGCCTTGCCTGAGGCGAGGGCGACCGGCGCCCGGTCCACGCCGTCGACGGTGAAGGTGATCGTTCCCATGGGGGTTCCGTCACCTGGGGCCACCGGTTCGACTCTCGCCGTGAAGGTGACGTTCTGTCCGCTGGCTGATGGGTTGACCGACGCCGCCAGGGTCGTGGTGGTCAGACTCCGCGTCACAGTCTGAATCACAGGCGCTGCGGCACTGCCCGCATAACCGGTGCCGCCCGCGTAGGCGGCCGTGATCGTGTGATCACCCACCGCCAACGTACTTATCTTCAACTTGGCCTTGCCTGAGCCGAGGACGACCGGCGTCTGGTTCACACCGTCGATGGTGAAGGTGATCGTTCCTTCTGGGTTTCCCTCTCCTGGGGCCACCGGTTCGACCCTCGCCATGAAGGTGACATCCTGCCCGCTGGCCGATGGGTTGACCGACGCCGCCAGGGTCGTGGTGGTCAGACTCCGCGTCACAGTCTGGACCAGAGCCGCCGAGGCACTCCCCGCATAACCGGCACCGCCCGCATAGGCGGCCATGATCGTGTGATCACCCACCGCCAATGAACTGATCTTGAGCTTGGCCCGGCCCGAACCGAGGACTACCGGTGTCTGGTCCACGCCATCGATGGTGAAGGTGACCATTCCGGAGGGCACCCCGGCCCCGGGAACGGCACGTTGAACGGCTGCCGTGAAGGTGACGTCTTGGCCGCTGGTGGACGGATTGAGCGAGGTCGTTAGGGTCGTGGCCGTCGCGATGGTCGACGGTGATTCGACGACCTGGGTGAGAGGCGGAGCGGTGCCGGCGGCATGGACCGAGTCACCGGAATACGTCGCGACGATGGCGTGAGTGCCCGCGCTCAGCGTCGCGAGATCCAACCTCGCACTGCCGGAAGAAAGGACGGCAGGTTCCCGCGCGACACTGTCCACCGTGAACACCACCGACCCCGTCGGGGTTCCCAAACCCGCCACGGCCGGGGCCACCGTCGCCGTTATCGAGCCTGCCTGACCCACCGTCGACGGATTCGCCGATGAGACCACGGACAACGTCGTTGTCAGCAATCCAAGAACAAGGGTGACGTTGGTGGGGCTGGCGGTGACCGCTGGAATCGTCCTGTCGATTACCGGACTACCGCCCGGACCGTAGAGGGTGGCACCGGCAGCTCCCGAGCCCAGGAACGTGTGATAGCTCGTGGTGCCGTCCGTGCCGGTGGTCCCGCCGTTCGGGCGCACCCGCATGGTCCCGCCGCTGCCGGGAAACAACTCGACAGGACTGGCCACTTCGCCGACACCGAGACCCACATCCGATACAGGGTCGCCTGATTCGTCGATCACAGTGACATTCACCACCGCCAGCGGCAACGTCAGATCCCGCGTCACATCCCCGTCGCTGAGATCGACTTCAGGGGCGCCCCACTGAAAACTGGGAAGCTCATCGCCCGCACCGACTGAGTTCACCGTGAGCTGATGAACATTCGGCAACACCGACACCCTGAACGAGCCATCCGCACCGGTCTCACCGATCGCGCCATCTAGATTCACCTGAACACCCGATACAGGGTCACCCGACGACGAACGCACCACACCAGAAAACACCGCTGTGTCCGGAAAAATCAGCGTGATATCCGTAGGATCGGCGGTGATCGCGGGAATCGTCGCGTTGATCACCGGGCTACCGCCGGGACCGTAGAGAGTGACACCGGTGGAAGGCGACCCCAGGAACGTGCGATAACGGGTGATCCCGTCGGCACCCGTGATCCCGCCATTCGGACGCATCCGCATGGTCCCGCCACTCCCCGGATACAACCCAACGAGGCCGGTCACCTCCCCGACGCCGATGCTCACATCCGGCACGGGATCACCTGACTCATCGACCAGCGTGACATTCACCACCGCCAGCGGCAGCGTCAGGTCCCGTGTCACATCACTGCTGAGATCGATATCCGGCCCAACCCACTGGAAACTGGGAATGTCTTCACTCGCGCCTGGGATCGAATTCACCGTGATCTGGTGAACCCCCGGCGGCACCGACACCGTGAACGAGCCATCCGCACCGGTCTCACCGATCGCGCCATCGAGATTCACCTGAATACCCGGAACAGGATCACCCGACGACGAATTCACCACACCGGAGAGGACTACCGTGTGCGGGAAGATCAGAGTGACGTCGGTGGGGTCGGTGGTGATCGCGGGAATCGTCGTGTTGATCACCGGACTACCGCCGGGACCGTAGAGAGTGACACCGGTGGAAGGCGACCCCAGGAACGTGCGATAACGGGTGATCCCGTCGGCACCGGTGATCACGCCATTCGGACGCATCCGCATGGTCCCGCCACTCCCCGGATACAACC
>NZ_BLAD01000037.1:0-143773 GCF_009687845.1 Acrocarpospora corrugata | reverse complement strand
CACATCCGGCACGGGATCACCTGACTCATCGACCAGCGTGACATTCACCACCGCCAGCGGCAGCGTCAGGTCCCGTGTCACATCACTGCTGAGATCGATGTCCGGCCCAACCCACTGGAAACTGGGAATATCTTCACGTGTGCCGGGTATCGAATTCACCGTGAGCTGGTGAACTCCCGGCAACACGGACACCGTGAACGATCCATCCGCACCGGTCTCACCGATGGCACCATCGAGATTCACCTGGACGCTCGGGACAGGATCACCCGACGACGAACGCACCACACCAGAAAAAGTCGACAACGAACTTTCGGCGAAAGCGCTCGACACCGTTAACATCCCGCTGCCCAGGAGCGCCCCGGTCAAAATCGTTGCGATGACAGCTCTGCCAACCGGCGACCGAAGCATAACGCGACTCCCCCTTGGAAAAGAGTTTCATCTCCGATAGCCGGTACCGTGAGACGCCCCGCACAGAATGCTGATCGCACGAAATAGCAAATGTCAACATGTCAATACAGCTGAATGAAACAGTGTGCGAGCCTGTCAGGCTCAGAAGCACAGGCAGTTTCAGCCCTCAACACGAAAAACGCCCCAAACAATCTGAATACCGGCAGCGGGAAAACGGCCGGCGATCTCCGCTGCGCCGCATCCGGAGCATCGCGCGGCGGCTGTTCCAGGTCGAGGATCGCTTGAAAGCGAAGCTCAGAACCACTGACACGATGGCCGCGCCTCTTCGGCACCGGTGCGGTGCTGACATCACCTGCGCGAAAAGCGAAGCTCAGAACCACTGACACAACGGCCGCTCCCCTCCGGCACCGGCGCGGTGCTGACATCAGCTGCGTGAGCGGTGCCGGATAACCGTGAGCGGCCCGGCGACTCGTTTACTCCGCCGGGAGTTCTCAATCGTGCGCAGGATCGAGGCGATCGGCGCCTCACCTATCGCGTTTGACCGCCCGTAGGACCACGAATTTGTGGTCGCTCGCGATCAGTTGGCAGTTGCCGAAGAGGCGGCGGAGTTTGACGTGGTAGCCGAGGTGGCGGTTGCCGACGACGTAGAGTTCGCCGCCGGTGCGCAGGGCGCGGCGGGAGCCGGTGAACATCTCCCAGGCGGTCGCGTCGCCGATGGCGCGGTGGCTGTGGAAGGGCGGGTTGTTCAGGATGAGATCCACAGTGCCGGGCGATATTTCCGACATGCCGTCGGTGACGAGGAATCGGGCGGGGGCTTCGGTATTGGCCCGGAAGGTGGCCTCCGCCGAGGCGACCGCGTGGAACGACTCATCGACGAACGTGACCTCGGCGGCCGGATCGGCGAGTGCGGCGGCCAACCCGACGACCCCGTTTCCGCACCCGAGATCCACAACGTGTCCTCCTCGTGCCGGGATGTGGCGCAGCAGGAACCGGGTCCCGATGTCGAGCCGGTCCGCGCAGAACACCCCCGCGTGATTGGTTACGGTCCGGCCTGAAACCGGGCCGACATCATCGGGGAGGTCGTAGGTTCGCGGCCACGGACTGGTCGTGCGGGGAATGCTCATATCCGGCGTACAGAAGATCAGGCGCGCTTTTCTGACTGCCAGCGAAGTCTTCGTCGGCCCGAGAATCCGCTCGAACAGCTTCAAAGTAGACGTATGGATCTCGGTGACCATCCCGGTCCCGACGATCACCGTGCCCTCGTGCACCGACGGCGCGAGCCGATGCAACTGATCCTCCAGCAACGCCAGACTCTTCGGAACCCGAACCAGCAGCACATCGATCCGCCCAGGCGGCGAATCCATCGTCGACAGCAGCCTCGGCCCCCGCAGGCCGTTCCGTTCAAGGTTGATCACGGTGGCCTGCTGGGCGAGATACGAGTCACTGATCTGACTCGGACGGTACTCCGCCAGCGCAGTGGCCAGCGTCCCCCACCGATCACCAAGAACGACCACCTCGCCGCCCAGATCAACCGCCTCGGCCAGATGCCGCAGCAAATACTCATCCGCCGCATCCCAAGCCCGAAGTCCATCACGAGCATTTCCGGCATTACGGACGAGCTCAAGCTCCCCCACCGGCGTCACCAGGGTAGTCATCGCCCGTTCAGGCTAGCGCGCCCTCACAGCACATCGAGCAGCCCGCAATACGCCCGAGCAGCCATGCCGTGGTGGCTGGGTTCGTCCCCTTGCACGCGAAGGGCCTTGGCTCGGTGCTGATCGGAGGCAGTCTCGCGCTGGCGCGATCCCCCGCCTCCCGAGAAGGCTTGCCCCCAGTCCATGCGCGAGTGGGGTTTCCGGGATCGGGTGCTCCCCCGGCCGCAGGCCGCGCGCGAGGAGGCGGTGGCAGAAAGGCGGTGGCAGAAAGGCGGTGCGGCGGACGCCGGGGCAGCATCCCCAGGCCATGCGTGAGGAGGTGGTGGTGGCCCTCGTCGAGGCCGGGGACATGTGCTCCCGCATTCCGTGCGGTGGGGGCGGGTGGCTAGGGTCATAGCCATGACAAACCAAGCCAATTGGGCAGGAAATCTTACATATAGCGCGGAGCGGATCTATCGGCCGACGTCGGTGGAGGAGCTGCGGGGGGTCGTGGCGGGGAGTTCGCGGATTCGGGCGCTTGGGACGCGGCATTCGTTCAATGAGGTGGGGGACAGTCCGGCGGAGTTGGTGGAGCTGGGGGGGCTTCCGCCGGTCATCGAGGTGGATTCGGACGCGGGGAAGGTGCGGGTGGGGGCCGGGCTGCGGTATGCGGATGTGGGGCGGTATATCGATGAGCGGGGGTTCGGGCTGGGGAATCTCGGGTCGTTGCCGCATATCTCCATCGCCGGGGCGTGTGCGACGGGGACGCATGGGTCGGGGGTCGGGAACGGGAACCTGTCCTCGGCTGTCGCGGGGCTGGAGCTGGTCACGGCCGATGGGGACCTGGTCAGGCTGGATCGGGGGGACGAGCGGTTCGAGGGGGCCGTGGTCGGGATGGGGGCTCTCGGAGTAGTGGTCGCCCTCGAACTGGACCTGGTTCCGTCGTTCCAGGTGCGGCAGCGTGTCTACGAAGGACTACCTCTCGACACCCTTTTCCCGAAATTTCGGGAAATCGTGTCTAGTGCGTACAGCGTGAGTCTTTTCACGGACTGGCGGGGGCCGGTGATCAATCAGGTGTGGGTGAAGCAGCGCGAGGACGAGGCGGCCGTCGAGATCCCGGGGACGCCCGCCGATGGCCCGCGGCATCCTGTGCCCGGAATGTCGCCCGAGAGCTGCACCGAGCAAATGGACGTTCCCGGCCCCTGGTTCGAACGCCTGCCGCACTTCCGGCCGGACCGGATTCCCAGCGCGGGTGACGAACTGCAATCGGAATTCATGATCGACGCCGCCGACGCCGTCCAGGCGCTGGCCGCCCTGGACGCGATCCGCGACCACATCCACCCGGTCCTGCAGATCTGCGAGGTCCGCACCATCGCCGCCGACCGGCTCTGGCTCAGCCCGTGCTACCAGCGCGACTCGGTCGCCCTGCACTTCACCTGGGTCGCCGACACCCCGGCCGTCCTGCCGGTGGTCGCCCGGATCGAGGACGCCCTCGCGCCGTTCGCCCCCCGCCCGCACTGGGCCAAGATCTTCACCACCCCGCCGGACGCCCTGCGCCCGCGCTACGACCGCCTCCCCGACTTCCAGTCCCTCGCCCACGACCTCGACCCCACCGGAAAATTCCGCAACCCATTTACGGACAAATACCTTTTCGCCTAATCCGCGACGTCCTTTTACCGGAAGAGATTGCGTACATATCCGCAGATCAAGCGGAATAACCACTGTTTCTCTTGTCGAGTTTCACCACCTCGACTCAGGAGGAACTTTCATGATCAATCGCCATCTCATCCGGGCGGTGGTCGCCGTCACGGTGGCCCTCGGCGGCTCCGCCGCGCTCGCCCCGCCGGCCCTGGCGGACGCCGCCAGCGTCGAACTCCACGCCGACTTCGACAGCGACGGGTACGCGGACGCCGCCATCGGCGTCCCCGGCGAGAATATTGGAGCGATCCAAGACGCCGGCCTCGTGCACATTCTGTACGGCGGCACCGACGGCCTCGGCAGCGGCGGCAGCGAGACCTTCCAGCAGAACAGCCCCGGCCTCGACCCCGGCCTGATGGACGACCCCGGACCGGAGACGGGAGACCGGTTCGGGGCGGCCCTCGCGGTCGGCGACGTGGACGGCAACAGCATCGACGACCTGATCATCGGCGTCCCCGGCGAGGACCGCGGCCTGACCCAGGACTCGGGCGCTATCCACGTCCTGTTCGGCCACGTCTCCGGCGGCCTGACCGGAACCGGCTCGCTCACCCTGGACCAGGAGCTGGCCAGCGCCCTGTCCGACAACGACAACGAACCGGGCGACCAGTGGGGATCCGCCCTGGCCGTGGGCCGGGTCGACAACGACTTCGAGGCCGAGGTCTTCGTCGGCGCCCCCGGCGAGGACGCCGCTGTGGCCGACGCCGGCCAGGTCTGGGTCCTCCAGTTCGACTTCGGCGACTTCCGCTTCGACCCCCTCGCGACCACCCAGCTCGACCAGAACACGGCCGGCGTCGAAGGCGTCCAGGCCGCGGGCGACCGTTTCGGCTCCGCCCTCGCGGTCGGCGACTTCGGCACCGACGCCTTCGACGACCTGGCCGTCGGCGTCCCCGGCGACGAGGTCGACGCCATCGACAACGCCGGCTCAGTCAACGTCCTGTACGGCTCCGCCACCGGCCTGTCCACCACCAACGACCAGTTCTGGAACCAGGCCGCCCCGCTGCCCGGCGGCCCCGAAGCCGGTGACGCCTTCGGCACCGCCCTCGCCGTCGGCGACTTCAACGAGAACGCCGCCAACGTGAGCGGCCAGTTCCCCGACGACCTGGCCGTCGGCGCCCCCGGCGAGGACGGCGGCGAAGGCGTCGCCTACGTCATCTACCGCTCCGGCAACTCGCTGGTCACCACCGGCGCCCAGGTCTGGTCCCAGGACACCACGGGTATCTCCGAGGCCGGCAATCCCGCCGACGCCTTCGGCCGCTCGCTGACCGCCGGCGACTTCAACGGCGACAACCAGGACGACCTGGCCGTCGGTGTGCCCGGCGAGGACTCGGAAACCCTCAACCGCGCCAACGTCGGCGCCGTCAACGTCATCTACGGTGACAACTCCGCCGGTCTCGGCGCCGACCACCAGCAGTTCCTGTTCGGCGAGAACCTCACCTTCGGCGACCCCGCCGAGATCGACGACGCCCTCGGCACCGCCCTCACCACCGGCGACTACAACGGCAACGGCGAATCCGACCTGCTCATCACCATCCCCGGCGAGGAGGTCCCCGCCAGCGGCGCCACCAGCCCCGGCGCCATCAACGTCGTCTTCGGAAAGGACACCTTCGGCTTCCTCGGCTTCGGCGGCCTCGACCCCGACGCCGGCCAGTTCCTCCACCAGGACTCCCCCGGCATAACCGACAGCACCGAGCCCCTGGACAACTTCGGCGAATCAGCCCGATAGAAGCCCGATAGAAGTACGGCTCGGCCTCTCCGGTATCCGCCGGAGAGGCCGACGCCGGCGGTTATCGGGACGACGTGGTCCAGAAGCGCCGCGTAGGATCGGCGCGTGCAGATTCAGATCTACGGCTGACGCGCGAGGAGTTCCTCGCCCCTGAAACGCGCCCGACCGGCGAGGCCGGTGGCGCGTTCGGTTGTCATGTTCGTTTCGCCGTAGATCTGAGATGAGTGATTTCCATGTCTCGCCGTGCGCATATCGCCATGGTCGGCATTCCCGCCGTCAGTCATGTCCTGCCCAGTCTCGAAGTCGTCCGGGAGCTGGTGGCTCGCGGGCATCGGGTGACGTACGCCAACGATCCCGCCGTCGCCGAACTCGTCGGGGATACGGGGGCCACGCTGGTGCCGTATCGGTCGACGCTGCCGGTGGCGGATGACGCCTGGCCGGAGGATCCCATCGAGGCGATGGGGGTGTTCCTCGACGACAACATCCAGGTCCTGCCGCAGTTGCGGCGGGTGTACGAGGCGGATCCCGCGGATCTGTATATGTACGACATCGGGTCCTATGCGGCGCGTGCGCTCGCGGAGGCTCAGGGGCGGCCAGCGGTGCAGCTGTCGCCGACCTATGTGGCCTGGGAGGGCTACGACGAGGAGGTCGGGGCCCAGCTGTGGCAGTTGCCCGGGGCGGCGGAGTATCGGGCGAAGTTCGCGAAATGGCTGGCGGAGTGTGGGGCCGTCACCACGGACGTGGACGCGTTTCCGGGGCGGCCCGCGCGGGCGCTGGCGCTGGTGCCGGAGGCGATGCAGCCCAACGCCGAGCGGGTCGACCGGGATGTGGTGACGTTCGTCGGGCCCTGCTTCGGGGAGCGGAACGATCAGGGCCGATGGGAGAAGCCGCCCGGTGCCGAGAAGGTGCTGCTGATCTCACTCGGGACGTCGTACACCCGGCAGCCGGAGTTCTACCGGCAGTGCCTGAAGGCGTTCGGCGGGCTGCCGGGATGGCATGTGGTGCTTCAGGTCGGCAAGCAGACCGATATCGGCGAACTCGGCGAGATTCCCGGAAATTTCGAGATTCATCGGTGGGTCCCGCAGCTGGCGATCCTGCGGCAGGCGACGGCTTTCGTCACCCACGCGGGAATGGGCGGCAGCAGCGAAGGGCTGTACACCGGGCTTCCGATGATCGCCGTACCTCAGGCGGTCGACCAGTTCGCCAACGCCGACCGGCTCGTCGAACTGGGGGTGGCCCGCCGGTTCGACACGGCGGACGCCACCGCCGCCGCGCTCCGAAAGGCACTGCTTGAGCTGACCGGAGATCCGGACGTGGCCCAGCGCTCCCGGCGCTCGCGGGCCGCGGCCATGACCGAGGGCGGCACACCACGCGCGGCCGATCTGATCGAGGCCATGCTGCCCTGACGCGACCTTACAACGCCTAACGGAGTGGGCGAGTCGCCGGGTCGGTCGCCGTTATCCGGCGCCGTTCACGCAGGTGATGCCTCTCACCGCGTCGGCGCCAAGAAGGCCTGGCCCATTCTGTTAGTGGTTTCTCAGGGCTGCCGGCGACCAACCCGAGGAAACGGAAACGGCTCCCGCCCCGGAGGGTGGGAGCCGTGACTGGGGCGGGTCAGACCTGGCCGGCCTTTTCCAGGGCCTCGCAGCAGGTGTTGGCGATGAGGCGGGTGACCACGTAGGGGTCGACGTTCGCGTTCGGGCGGCGGTCCTCGATGTAGCCCTTCTTGTCGAGTTCGACCTGCCACGGGATGCGCACCGAGGCGCCGCGGTTGGAGACGCCGTAGCTGTAGACGTTGTAGGGGGCGGTCTCGTGCAGGCCGGTGAGGCGCTGCTCGATGCCGACGCCGTACCCGGCGATGTGCTCCTCGACCTTGCCTTCTGCGCCGAGGGACTCGCACGCGGTGATGATCGCGTCGTAGCCCTCGCGCATGGCGCGGGTGGAGAAGTTGGTGTGGGCGCCGGCGCCGTTCCAGTCGCCCTTGGCGGGCTTGGCGTCGAGGGTGGCGGAGACGCCGAAGTCCTCGGAGATGCGGTAGAGGAGGTAGCGGGCCATCCACATGTGGTCGGAGCACTCCAGCGGACCGGCGGGGCCGATCTGGAACTCCCACTGGCCGGGCATGACCTCGGCGTTGATGCCGGAGATCTTCAGGCCGGCGTCGATGCAGGCGTCCAGGTGCCGCTCGACGATGTCGCGGCCGACGACCTCGTCGGCGCCGATGCCGCAGTAGTACGGGCCCTGCGGGCCGGGGAAGCCGCCGACCGGGAAGCCGTAGGGGCGGCCCTCCTTGAAGAAGGTGTACTCCTGCTCGATGCCGAACCAGGACTCCTGGGCGGCGTACTTCTCGTCGACGGGCGTGAGCAGCGCGCGGGTGTTGGTGCTGTGGGCGCTGCCGTCGGCGTTGTAGACCTCACAGAGGACCAGGAGGTTGTCGCCGCCGCGGATCGGGTCCGGGCAGGAGAAGACCGGCTTGAGCACGCAGTCGGAGGCATGGCCTTCGGCCTGGTTGGTGCTGGATCCGTCGAAGCCCCAGGTCGGCAGGTCGGCGCCGTCCGCGAGGACCCTCGTCTTGGAGCGGAGCTTCGGGGTCGGCTCGGTGCCGTCGATCCAGATGTACTCGGCCTTGAATGCCACGTCGTTCCCTTCTTCAGACGCGGGCCAGGTCATAAGCCCGCCACGCCCAAGGCTCTCAACCCCCCGTTTCGCATCCATTGCCCATTTGTGAACACGGTGTGACAAAGCCCAGGTCGAGTGGCCTCTGTGACCTATGTCACTGGAAACCTGTGAATCAACTGAAATGTCGCGATCATTGTCAGTTCTGATCGCCAGCAGGGCCGAATGGCGCTAGCGTCGCCCTATCGGGGCCCTGAAAACGAACGAACATACGTACTCCGAACGTGCTAGTGGAGTGATCCAGCATGCGCAGTGAACCCCCCTTCCGCGCGGACCATGTCGGCAGCCTGCTACGACCGGCCGAACTGCTCCGCGCGCGTGACGACTTCAGCCAGGGCGCGATCACCGCCGCCGCGCTCCGGGAGATCGAGGACGCGGCGATCCGGGAGGTCGTGCGGGCCCAGCGGGACGCGGGGCTGCGGTCCGCGACCGACGGGGAGTTCCGGCGGGCGTCCTGGCACATGGACTTCATCTACCGGCTCGGCGGCGTCACCCAGGCGACCGGCGAGCGCATCACGGTCCGGTTCCGCAACGACGAGGAGGAGCTGGAGTTCGCGCCGCCGGCGATGCGGGTGGCCGAGCCGATCCGGCTCACCGAGACGATCTTCGAGGACGACTTCACCTTCCTGCGGGACACGGTGGAGCCGGGCACGACGGCCAAGCTGACGATCCCGTCGCCCAACATGGTCCACTACCGGGGTGGCCCGGCGTCCATCGACGCGGGCGTCTACCCGGACCTGGAGGACTTCTGGACCGACCTGGCCGCCGCGTACAACGAGGAGGTGCTGCGGCTGGCCGAGCTCGGCTGCCGATACCTCCAGTTCGACGACACCAGCCTGGCCTACCTCAACGACCCGGCGCAGCGGGCCGAGATCGCCGCCCGCGGCGACGACGCCGACCACCTGCACCTGCGCTACATCAAGCAGATCAACGCGGCGCTGGCCAACCGCCCGGCCGACCTGCGGGTGACCACGCACATGTGCCGGGGCAATTTCCGCTCCTCCTGGGCGGCCGAAGGCGGGTACGACTTCGTCGCCGAGGCCCTGTTCGGCGAGCTGGCCGTGGACGGCTTCTTCCTGGAGTTCGACGACGAGCGCTCCGGCGGATTCGAGCCGCTGCGGTTCGTGCCCAAGGACAAGCACGTGGTGCTCGGCCTGGTCACCACCAAGAGCGGCGCGCTGGAGTCGAAGGACGACCTGAAGCGCCGGATCGAGGAGGCCAGCAAGTTCATCGACCTGGACCAGCTCTGCCTGTCGCCGCAGTGCGGCTTCTCCTCCACCGTGGAGGGCAACTCGCTCACCCACGAGGAGCAGTTCGCCAAGATCCGGCTGATCGTCGAGACGGCCCAGGAAGTCTGGGGTTAATAAGCAAGGCCAGACTTCCGGGTCCCCCGGTCAGGCCGGGACGTCGGAGCTGGTGATGACGGCGAACCTGGCACCGTGCGGGTCGGCGCAGACCGCGAACCGGCCGATGCCGTCCACGTCCATGGCGGGCAGCAGCACGGTGCCGCCGCCGGCGTCGACCCTGATCAGGGTGGCGTCGGTGTCGGGGACCTCGAAGTAGGGCAGCCAGTGCGGGCTGTCGCCGGGCTGGAGCGGCATGATGCCGGCCACGTCGGGCTGCTCGCCCTGGGCGGTGGAGGCCAGCACGTAGGTCATGCCGTCGCCGAACGGGACCTCCTTGATGTTCCAGCCGAGCAGGTCGGTGTAGAAGTCGCGGACGGCGCTGGGATCCGGCACGTACAGCTCGGTCCAGCCGAGCGAGCCGGGCTCGGTGACGACGTCGAGGCCGCGGGTGGTGCCGGGCTGCCAGACGGCGAACTGGGCGCCGCCGGGGTCGGTGAAGGCGGCCATCCGGCCCGCGTCGAAGACGTCGCCGGGTTCGACCCTGACCGTTCCGCCGTGCTCGGTGACCGTCTTGGCGGCCGCGTCGACGTCGGGGGCGTGGAAGTAGATGGTCCAGGCGGGGCTGGCGCCCGCCTCGGTGATCGGGCCGAGGGCGGCGACGGTCTTGCCGCTCTGCTGGAGAAAGCCGTAGCCGCCCGCCTCGGGACCGGCGGACTGGAAGGTCCAGCCGAAGACGGAGCCGTAGAAGTCGGCGCTGGCTTCGGTATCGGGGGAACCGAGGTCGAGCCAGTTCGGCGCGCCCGGGAAGAAATCGGTGGTCAGCATGGAATGCTCCTTCGCAGTTCCGTGTCGGGTAGCTGCACACTGTCACGGGGCAACGACATTTTTACGAACACGGGGGCGGCGGAGGGCGCTGGGGCGTGAGTGACGGCATCACTGAACGCTGCCGATGACAGTTTGTTTTATGTCTGCGTTGATAGCGCTATGTCCTTCCAGGCTAGTCGTCGCTGGGTAAAGTTCCCCTGTAGTAGCGGGCAAATGATCAGGGTGAGTGGGCATGGATGGTCATACCGCCCCCTTGGTCGGCCGCGGCGAGGTCCTGCGGGATCTCCGGGGGGCACTGGACGCGAGCATGGACGGCGCGTTCCGGTTCCTGGCCCTGGTGGGCGAGCCCGGCGCGGGCAAGACCCGGCTGCTGGCCGAGCTGGACGCGGCGGCCAGGGAGCGTGGCTGCCTGGCGCTGTGGGGCAGGGCGGCGGAGTTCGAGCAGGTCATCCCGTTCAGCGCGCTGGTGGACGCGCTCGACGGCCATCTGGAGACCGGGACGTTCCCGCCCGATCCCCTGCTGGCGACGGTGTTCCCGGCGCTGGGCGAGGCCGCGGAGCCGGATGACGACCGCAGCGGCCTGGCCAGGTACCGGCTCTATCGGGCGATCATCGGGATGCTGGAGCGGCTGGCCGAGCCGTCCGGTCTGGCGCTGGTCCTGGACGACGTGCACTGGGCGGACGGCAGCACGATCGAGTTCCTCGATCACGTGGTCCGGCATCCGCCCAGGGCCCGGGTGCTGATCACGGTGGCGTACCGGCCGAATCAGGCGCCGCCGCGGCTGGCCGCGGGCGGCAACCAGATCGTGGTGGGGCCGCTCAGCGCGGCCGAGGCCGACGAGCTGCTCGGCCCGGAGATCAGCCGGGGCCGCCGCCAGGCCCTGTACGAGGCCAGCGGCGGCAACCCGTTCTACCTCCAGGCCCTGGCCAGGATCGAGGCCGGCGACCTGCCGACCACGCTGCACGCGGCGCTCCAGCGCGAACTGGCCGACCTGTCCGGCGACGCCCTGCTGGTGGCCCAGTCCGCCGCGGTGGCCGCCGACGAGTTCGAGCCCCTGCTCGCGGCGGTGGCCGCCGAGCTGACCGACATCACCACTCTGAAGACCCTGGACGAGCTGGTCGCCCGCGACCTGGTCCGCCCGGCCGGCAACGGCATCAGGTTCCGGTTCCGCCACCCCCTGGTACGGCAGGCCGCCTACGAGTCGGCCGCCCCCGGCTGGCGCCTGTCCGCGCACGCCAGGATGGCCGAGCACCTGGCGGCCGTGGGCGCCCCGGCCACCGTGCGGGCCCACCACGTCGAACGGTCGGGCGCCTTCGGCGACCGGGAGGCGGTGGCGGTCCTGGTGGAGGCGGCCCGCGCGGTCGCCACCACCGCGCCGGCGACCACGGCGCACTGGCTGCAGGCCGCCATCCGGCTGCTCCCCGACGACCTGGACGGCCGCGAGCACCGCCTGGACCTGCTGCTCGAACTGGCCCGCGGCCAGGTGGTGTCCGGCTGGCTGGCCGAGGGCCGGGAGACCGCCTACGAGGTGCTGCGCCTGCTGCCGCGCGAGGACCACGCCAAACGCGCCCGCGCGGCCCGCTTCTGCGCCCTGGTCGAACGCCTGCTGGACCGCCCGGCGCAGGGCCGCGCGGTGCTGCTGGCGGAGCTGCGCGAGATCCCCGACCCCCGGCTGCCCGCCGCGCTGCCGATGCGGCTGCGCCTGGTCGCGGAGAGCCTGATGCGGGGCGACCACCGGGCCGCCCAGGCGGTGCTCGACTTCATGCCGCGCCGCCCGGAGGATCACGGCCTGGCGGTCGCGGTGGCGGCGCTGCGGCCGATGCCGGCGTACGCGGCAGGGCGCATCCCGGCGGCGATCGAGCAGCTGGCCCGCGCGGACGCGCTGGTCGCGGCGACGCCGGACATCCAGCTGCTGGAGTGGATGGACACGATCGCCTGGCTCTGCTGGGCGGAGCTGTGGCTGGGCCGCCACCATTCCGCGGTGGCCAGGTTCGAGCGGGCGATCGCGATCGCGAAGGCGACCGGGCAGACGTTCATCGTGACCAACATGCTGGCCGGGCAGGCGCGCGCGTACGGCGTGGTGGGCCGGCTGGCCGAGGGCGCGGTGGCGGCCGAGGAGTCGGCGGAGGTGGCCAGGCTGCTGCACTCGGGTTACGCGGTGGTGGTCGCGCAGGCCCAGCAGAGCCTGCTGGCCGTCGCGACCGGGCACGAGGCGCTGGCGCTGCGGCTGGGCGAGGAGGCGACCGCGTCCGGGGTGAGCGCCGGGGAGTGGCCGGGCGCGCAGGCCTGGTACGCCTACGGCACCGCGCTGGCGCACGCCGGCCGGCCGGAGCAGGCCCCGGTGGCGGAGATCGAGGCGGCGTTCGCGGCCGGTCGCCTGGACCAGTTCAGCATGCTGTCGTTCTGCGAGACGATGGCCGCCCACGGCGACCAGCCGGGCCGGTGGGCGGCCCGCGCCGCCGAGGTGGCCCACCCGGAACTGGAGTTCAACGCGGGCTTCGTCGACCTGGCCGCCGCGCACGCGGAGTCGGGAACCCTGGCGGCCGAGCTGGCGCTGCGGGCGGCGGAGATCCTCGCCGCGGCCGGTCAGCGGCTGATGGCGGGTCGCGCCCTGCTCCGAGCCGGCACCGCGCTGACTACGGCGGGCCAGAAGAAGGCCGCGCTCCCCCACCTGACCGAGGCGGGGGAGCTCTTCGAGGCGTGCGGCGCGCCGGTGCTGCTGGCGCGGGCCGTCCAGGAGCAGCGCAGGGCCGGGAAGCGGGTGCCCGGCAAGAGCCGCGGCGCCGGCGCGCACGGCCTGTCCCCCCGCGAGCTGGAGATCGCCCACCTGGTCGTGGAAGGGTGCACCAACCAGCAAATCGCCGAACGCCTGTTCCTCAGCGTACGGACGGTGGAAACGCACCTTTCGCATGCTTACGAGAAGCTTGGGGTGACGTCCCGGATCGGTCTGGCGCTCGCCCTGAAGTGAAAGTACGGGTTTTCCACGATGCGCGCGGTACCGCCGTCTTGGGATGGTGACATCTCGGAAATACCCAGGAGGGCAGAACCATGCGGATCGCGCGTTTCACCACGGAGGGCGTGCGAGACGCCCAGGTGTCGCAGCATCCGTTCGCGACCGAGGACGGCCTCGGCCTGGAGCTGCACCGCTTTCACCGGGCCGACAGCGACGACGTGGTCCTGCTGTTGCACGGGCTGCCCGCGTCCACGGACATGTTCATCATGCCCGAGCACCGCAACCTGGTCTCCTTCCTGCTGGACAGCGGCTACCCGGACGTGTGGTCGCTGGACTTCCGGATGAGCAACCGGTTCCCGTACGACACCGAGACGCACCGGTTCACCCTCGACGACATCGCCCTGTTCGACCACCCGGCCGCGCTGCGCGAGTTACGCAGGCACATCGGGAACCGGCGGGTGCACGTCATCGCGCAGTGCCTGGGCTCGGTGTCGTTCATGATGAGCCTGGCCGCCGGCCTGGTCGGCGAGATCACCAGCGTCACCTCCAACAGCGTGGCCCTGGTCACCCGGGTGCCGCCCTGGTCCAGGCTCAAACTGGCCCTCGGGCCCGGCTTCTTCGACTACGTCGCGGGCGTGTCGTTCCTGGACTCGCGGTTCGGCGACGCGCCCGTCATGACCCGGGGCTGGCTGATCTCCCGCGCGGTCTCGCTGTTCCACCGCGAGTGCGACTTCCGGGCCTGCCACATGATCAGCTTCATGTGGGGGGCGGGCAACCCCGGCCTGTGGAGCCACGAGAACCTCGCGCCCGAGACGCACGCCCGGGTCGCCGACCTGTTCGGCGCGAACGGGCTGCACTACTACCGGCACATGCGGCGGATGGTCAGGGCCGGCCACGCCGTACGGCACGACGACAGGTTCCCGGCCCTGCCGAAGGACTACCTGGCCCTCGCCGAGCACATCAGCACACCGGTCCTGTTCCTGACCGGAGACCGGAACCACGTCTTCCGCGACTCCAACATCGGCTGCCACGAGATCATGTCCCAGGCCCGGCCGGGCCTGCACGAACTCCAGGTGCTGCCCGGATACGGGCACGTCGATCCGATCATCGGGAAGGACGCCGACCGCGACGTCTTCCCGCACATCCTGGAGTTCCTGCGCAAGCACAGCGATGGCGGGGCCGATGGAGCACATTGACGTCCTGGTCGCCGGCTCCGGGTTCGGCGGCTCGGTGGCCGCCTACCGGCTGGCCGAGGCCGGGTTCGGGGTGGTCGTGATGGAGCGCGGCCGGGCCTGGAAGCCCGGCTCGTTCCCGCGCAGCCCCGCCCAGATGAGCCGCGCGTTCTGGGATCCGGCCGAGGGCCTGCACGGCCTGTTCGACGTGTGGAGCTTCGGCGACTGCGACTCGGTGGTGTCCAGCGGGCTCGGCGGCGGGTCGCTGATCTACGCGAACGTGCTGCTCCGCAAGGAGGAGAAGTGGTTCGTGCGGGAGTCGCCGCTGCCCGGCGGCGGCTACGAGCACTGGCCGGTCACCAGGGACATGCTGGATCCGCACTACGACGCGGTCGAGCGCATGCTGGGGGCGACGCCGTACCCGCTGGACCAGGACGCCTACCGGGACACGGCCAAGACGCGGGCCATGCAGGACGCGGCGGCCGAGCTCGGTCTGGACTGGCAGCTGCCGCCGCTGGCGGTCAGTTTCGCGCCGAAGGCGGGGGCGCGGCCGGGGATCGGGCTGCCGATCGTGGATCCGGACTACGGCAGCCTGCACGGGGTGCCGCGCCGGACCTGCCGGCTGTGCGGCGAGTGCGACATCGGCTGCAACGACGGCGCGAAGAACAGCCTGGACCACACCTACCTGGCGGCGGCCCGGCACCACGGCGCCGATCTGCGCACCCTGCACGAGGTGCGGACGATCACGCCCAGGCCGGGCGGCGGCTACGAGGTCGGCTACGTCCGGCACGATCCGCTGACCGAGCCGGAGACGATCAGCTGCGACCGGCTGGTGCTGGCCGCAGGCACCTACGGCACCACCTATCTGCTGCTCAGGAACCGGGCCGCGCTGCCCGGCCTGAGCGAGACGCTCGGCACCAGGTTCTCCGGCAACGGCGACATCATCTCGTTCCTGCTGCGCGCCCAGGACCGGCCGATCGCGGCCAGCAGGGGCCCGGTGATCACCAGCTCGATCCGGCTGCCCGACGGCGCGTACATCCAGGAGGGCGGTTTCCCCTCCTTCGTGGACTGGATCGCCGAGGCGTCCGACGTCGGCGAGGAGTTCCGGCGGGCGGTGTGGTTCGTCTGGGAGCGGCTGCGCGGCCTGATCACCCGCGACCACAACCTGTCCGCCGAACTGTCCCGGCTGATGGGCGCGGGCGAACTGTCGGACCGGTCGCTGCCGATCCTGGGGATGGGCCGGGACGTGCCCGACGGCGTGCTCCGCCTGCGCGGGGACCGGCTGGTCCTGGACTGGAACGCGGAGACCAGCCGGGAGTACTACGCGGAGCTGCGCGCCATCATCCGCAGGATCGGCGACGTCCTCGGCGCCGAATACTCCGACGCGCCGCTGCGCCGGGTGCTCACCGCGCACCCGCTCGGCGGCGCCCCGATGGGCCGCCACCCCGGCGAGGGCGTCTGCGACTCGCGCGGCGAGGTGTTCGGCTTCCCCGGCCTGTACGTCGCCGACGGCGCGGCCATGCCGGGACCGGTGGGCCCGAACCCGTCGCTCACCATCGCCGCCGTCGCGGACCGGATGGCGGACCGGATCACCCGAGGGAAGAACGCCCGAATGGCCCACGAGACCATCCGCACCGCCCTGTCGTTCACCGAGGAGATGGGCGGCTCGCTCAACGGCGGCGACCGCGTCACCTTCCAGCTCACTATCACCACCGACGACATAGACCGCTTTCTCGCCGAGCCCGAGCACCTCGCGCGGGCCGAGGGATGGATCGACGCCGCCATTTGCGGGGGCCGGCGTCCGATCGAGCGGGGCTGGTTCAACCTCTTCGCGCCTGGAGAGTCGCCCGACCACCGGGAGATGCGGTATCGGCTGCATTTCCGGGACGGCGAGAACCAGCCCCGCACCCTGGTCGGCCTCAAACACGTGCGGCACGGCCCGCCCACCCGGCTGTGGCTCGACACCTCGACCCTGCACACCACCCTGCTGGAGGGTCACCTGGACGAGGGTGACGAGGGCCGGATCCTGGCCACCGGAACCCTGCGCATCCTCCCGTCCGACCTGGGCCGGATGCTCACCACGTTCCGGACCAGCGGGCCCGGCGGCGCGGCGGCGCTGGCCCGGTTCGGCGCGTTCTTCCTGGGCGAGCTCTGGGACGTGTACGGCCCGGGTCAGGAGCGCCCCCAGGGGTCGTAGTCGACTTCCAGCGGTTCCTGGGCCGGGCGTTCCGGCTCGGGGACGTGCTGGAGGTTGACCCTGATCCTGGTCCAGGCGGAGCTGCGGCCGCGCATCGAGTCGACCAGGACGTCGGCGGGTTCGAGCCGGGCGGCCACGCCGGGGTGGCGGGCCTTCCAGCGGTCCAGGCCGACCAGAGCCTCGGCCTTGGTCTGCGCCCTGGCGATCTCGATCAGCGGCATCGTGGGCTGGCGGCGGCCGGCGCCCTTCGGTGCGCGCGGGCGCGGGCCCAGTTCCTCGGCCAGCGCGAGCAGCGCTTCGATTGAGCCCTCGCAGGCGGGGTCGTCCATACCCGCCCACGGGTCGCCCTCGGCCGCGAAACGGCCGGGGACCGTGTCGATGGAGAACGATTCCGGGCGGCAGTCACGGACCTCGTCCCAGTACAGCGGGGTGGAGACCAGACCGGTGGGGCGGACCGAGTAGGCGGAGGCGACCGTGCGGTCCCTGGCGTTCTGGTTGAAGTCCACGAAGACGCCCTGGCGCTCCTCCTTCCACCAGTGGCTGGTGGCCAGCTCGGGGGCGCGGCGCTCGATCTCCCTGGCCACCGTCTCGGCGGCCTTGCGCAGCTGGGGGAAGGTCCAGCCGGGGGTGATCCGGGCGTAGACGTGGAAGCCCCGGGAGCCGGACGTCTTCGGCCAGGCGGCCAGGCCGTACTCGCCGAGGACGTCCCTGGCCAAGAGGGCGACGTCGACGATCTCGTCCCAGGAGACGCCGGGGACCGGGTCCAGGTCGATCCGCAGCTCGTCGGGGTGGTCCAGGTCGGGGACCCGGACCGGGTGCGGGTTCAGGTCGACGCAGCCCAGGTTGACGGTCCAGAGCACGGCGGCCAGGTCGCGGCCGACGACCTCCTCGGCGGAGCGGCCGGACGGGTAGCGCAGCTCGGCGACCTCGATCCAGTCGGGGCGTTTGGCGGGCGCGCGCTTCTGGAAGAAAGGCTCGGCGTCGACGCCGCGCACGAATCGTTTGAGCACCAGCGGGCGGTCGGCGACGCCGCGCAGCGCGCCCTCGCCGACGGCGGCGTAGAAGCGGACCAGGTCCAGCTTGGTGTGGCCGGTGCGGGGGAAGACCACCCGTTCCGGGCTGGTGACCTTCACTTCCCGGCCGGCGACCTCGATGATCTCCGCATCGGACATAACGCCCACGATACGACCTACGGGCCGGCGAGCGGCTGCGCCTCCAGCGCCCGGTCGATCTCGCGCCGGTAGGGCATGGACGTGGACGCGCCGGGCCGCTGCACCGACAGCGCCGCCGCCGTCGAGGCGAACCGCAGGAACTGCGCCGGGCGGCGGCCCTCGGCCCGCGCCACCGCCAGCGCGCCGACGAAGGTGTCGCCGGCCGCCGTGGTGTCGACCGCGCGGGCGGGGACGGCGGGCGCCCAGAGGCGTGAGCCGTCGCGTGAGCCGTACAGGGCGCCTTTGGACCCCAGAGTGACCACAAGCTCCGGAACGCGCGCCAGAAGGGCTTCCAGGGCCATATCGGGCTCTCCCAGGCCGGTGATCGCGGCGGCCTCGTGCTCGTTGCAGACGAGCAGGGTGACCGCGTCCAGGAGTTCGTCCGGCAGCGCCACCACCGGAGCGGGCGTCAGGATCACCGGCGCCGGCGACGCGACCGCCGCCGCGACCACCGCCGCCATCGGCAGTTCCAGCTGGAGCAGGAGCGCGTCCGACCGCTCGATCACGGCCAGATCCTCCGCCGACGGGCCGTCGACCGTCCCGTTCGCGCCCGGCACCACGATGATCGAATTCCCGCCGCCCTCCTCGACGACGATGTGCGCGATCCCCGAAGGACCGTCCGTCACCCGGAGCCCGTCGGTGTTGACACCCGCTTGGTCAAGTGCCGCCCGCAGGGCCGGGCCGAACGCGTCCGAGCCCACCGCGCCGACGAAGGCGACCTCCGCGCCGGCCCGCGCCGCAGCGATCGCTTGGTTTGCTCCTTTTCCGCCGGGAACCGTGCGAAACTCGGTCCCGGTCACCGTTTCCCCCAGGTGAGGGGCTCGCGGGACGTAGGCGACGAGGTCCATGTTGGCGCTGCCGAATACCGTGATCACGCCTCCCATGTTCCTCCCAGGGAACGCATCGGCCCGTCGACTCCACTAATTCGGCTGATTAGTCC
The DNA here is from genome assembly GCF_009687845.1 of Acrocarpospora corrugata. GTDB lineage: Bacteria > Actinomycetota > Actinomycetes > Streptosporangiales > Streptosporangiaceae > Acrocarpospora > Acrocarpospora corrugata. The sequence continues at coordinate 124,996 of NZ_BLAD01000037.1, read as the reverse complement.
TAGAATCCGCCGGTGTGAACGAAGGTCAAGACGTTCCGGCGAAGCTACCCATCCGGGAACGCTCGTCGCGCCCCGGCGGAGGCGGTCGGCATCGCAGGCCGCTGCCCGTCACGCTGCCCTCGGACGCGCCGACTCTGGTGCTGGCGATCCCCGGGGCGGTCGACGACGTCGTGACCGAGCTGGCGTCGATCATCCGGGTGGACAACCCGCAACTCGACCTCCGGCTCATCTCGCTCACCGACGGCGGCGCAGACCTCGCCAAGGAGTTCTCCTCCATCGCCGCCGAACGGGTCGCCCGCGGCCTGCCCGCCGAACTGGACGGCGAGCCGCGGCCCCGCGCCGCCGTGGTGGTCCCGCTGATCACCGGCTCGCACCCGCGGGTGATGCGCTCGGTCCGCGACGCGGTCGCCGAGAGCGAGGCCCCGGTGACCGTCACCGACCCGCTCGGCCCGCACCCGTTCCTGGCCGAGGCCCTGCACGTACGCCTGTCGGAGCGCGGCCTGGCCCGCGCCGACCGGATCCGCCTGTTCAACGTGACCTCGCCGGTGGACGGCATCATCGTGGCCACCGTCGGCGGCGACGAGTCCGCCCGCGCGGCCGACGCCACCGCCGTCCTGCTGGCCGCCCGGCTGGCGCTGCCGGTCGTCCCCGCCGCCTTCGACGGCCGCCCCACCGTGGCCGACGCGGCCGAGCGGCTGCGCAACATCGGCGCGTCCAGGATCGCGCTGGCGCCGTACGTGATCGGGCCCGAGGTGGACCCTGACAAGATCGCGGCCGCCGCGGTGGACTGCATGGGCTGCGCGTCGCCGCTGGGCGCGCACGAGGCGGTCGCCCGCATGGTGACCGTCCGGTACGGCGCGATCCTGGGCAACCTGCTGGAGGACTACGAGGAGTTCGAGGAATTCCCCGAAGGGGAGTGACCCAGAGCGGCCCTTAGAGTGGCCGCCGCCCGGCGAAGCCCAGCTCGCTGCGGTGGTACCAGCCGAGTTCGCCCTCGCCCTCGATCCAGCACAGCCGGACCGACACGCCGTCCAGGACGGCCGGGAAGTCGATCAGGACGGGGGCGATGCCCTTGAGCTCGACGCCCTGCTCGGCGAACCAGCCGACGATCTCGGCCAGCCTGGCCTCCAGGCCCTTGGCCTCGGCCAGGCCGCCGCGCGCCGAGCTGCCGGACTGTTTCAGGTCGTAGCCGAGTTCGGCGAGGTCGGCCCGGAGCTCGATCAGCTGGCCGACCAGTTCGCGCGCCTCGGGCATGAGGGAGCGGGCGCCCTCGACACTGAAGATCCTCTCCATTCTCAGGAGGTTATCGCGCCCGGCGGGCCGCCCCGGCCGCTGGCCAAGATCGCCTCTGAGCCGCTAATACTGGGGGTATGGCAAAACCATTCTTGATCGGTCTCGGCGCGCTCCTCGGGCTCATGGGGGCCGTCTGGACCCTGCAGGGCGTCGGCGTCCTCGGCGGCAGTGTGATGAGCGGCGAACTCACCTGGGCGATCATCGGCCCGATCGTGGTGATCGCCGGAGTGGCGCTGGCGGTGTGGGCCGCCCGGCGAAAGACTTGACGCACGTTTGATCCGCAACAGGCAGGCTATGACTGGGTCATCCCCCCGAAGGATCGAGGGGGCTTATGGACCGGAAGGGATGGCCGGGAACGCTGGCGGTGGCCGCCGTGCTGATCGTGCTGGCCATCGGGCTTCCGATGGCCAACCGGGGGATCGCCGCGGCCGACGTGCCGCTGCCCGCCGGGTCGCGGGTGCAGGTCGGGCCGTTGTCGGACGACCACAGCCGGCCGCTGTCGGTCCAGGTCCCGGACGGGTGGGCGCTGAACACCGACGCCACCGCGCTGTCGGAGTCGGTGGCGCTGTACAACGGCTCGACCTCGTTCCAGCTGAGCGTCATCCTGGCGCAGGGGGCCACGCCTGAGCAGCTCTGGCACGGGCTGGGCGAGATCGAGCAGGCCGGCGGCGTCGTGCCGCGGCTGGGGGCGACCATGCCGATCAAGACCGCGCAGGGGGTGCCGGGGCTGGCCGGGCCGATCACCGTGCAGGATCACACGGCCGCGGTCGCGGTGTTCGCGGCGCCCTCGCTGGGGGCCGACGTGGTGGTGACCGGGCCGCCCGAGGAGGTGATGGGCTCGGACATCTCGGGGATGCTGAGCTCGATCAGGTTCGACGGGGCCGGGGCATGATCGGGCGTCCGGCGTTCTGGGTGTGGGCGACGGGGTGCGCGCTCGGGGCGTACACGACGCTGATCACCATCGTGCCGCAGGCGAACGTCTTCAGTTCCGGGGCGCTGATCGGCCTGGTGGTGCTCATCCCCGTGCTGCTGGTGGGCTTCTGGCTGTTCCATCACATCCGCCCGGTCCGTACGAATCCGGTGGGGTACGCGCTGATGGCGGTGGCCTGGGGCTGCTTCGGCGCCTTCGGGGTGGCGTTCGCGGCCAACACCGCGTTCCTCGGCCTGGTGGGCAAGGTCGCGGGCCTGGAGTTCGTGGACCAGTGGGGCGACGCCATCGTGGCCCCGATCGACGAGGAGCTCGCCAAGGTGGCCGGGGTGGCGCTGCTCGCCCTGATGATCCCCTGGCTGATCACCGGCCCGCTCGCCGGATTCGGGTACGGCGCGCTGATCGGCCTCGGCTTCCAGGTCGTCGAGGACTTCCTCTACGTGTTCAACTCGATCATCGCCGCGGGCGGGATCCAGGAGGTCGGCGACACCCTGAGCACGCTGTTCGTCCGGGTCGCCCTGTCGGCCTGGTGGAGCCACTGGGCGATGACCGCCGTCGCCGGGGCCGGCCTCGGCTACTTCGCGGGCCGGGCCGACCGGCCGATGCGCCGCCGGGCCCTGGTCGGGCTCGGCGGCCTGCTGCTGGGGATGGCCATGCACGCCTGGTGGGACTCCCCGGCCCTGCCCGGCGCGTTCCTGGTCAAGGGCTTCCCGCTGCTGCTGGTCGCCTTCGCCGTCTTCCTGGTGGCCCGCCACGACGAGCGCACCCGGTTCCCGGTCGCCGCCCCGGCCGAGATCCAGCGGGCGACCTGACTCAGAGCTGCTTCTGCCAGATGTCGATGGACAGGACCCGCCGCATCCCGGCCGACAGGTAGAGGCCCAGGGCGGGGGTGGTGTTGTTGGAGTCGACCTGCAGGATCGTGCCGGTCCTGCCGCGCCGCCGGTCGGCCGCGAACGCGCGCCGGAGCAGCAGCTTGCCCAGGCCCCGGCCGCGGAAGGCGGGCCGGACCGCGAGGGTCAGCACGTAGCCGCAGTTCTCGTCGGGGACGAACTGGTTCGTGCCGACCAGCACCGCCGCCGGGACTCCGTGCACCTTCGCGACCAGCACCTGGCCCCAGTCATGTGCGCTGGAGGACTCCCGGGCGTCGGCCCACTCCTCGAAGGTCTGCGGAACGTTCCCGAAGTGCGCGGCGAAGCCCTCCTCCTTGACGGCGTGGGCCGCGCGCAGCAGCTCCTCGTCGTCGCCGGAACCGGTCTCGACGGTCACGCCGGGCAGGAACGCGTCCGAGGCCACGCCCTCGTGGTCGATCCGCATCCGGTGGAAGCTGGTGGCGGGCTCGAAGCCGCGGGACCTGACCGCCTCCCGCTGGGCGGTGTCCCCGGCGTAGACGCCGATGTCGGCGGTGACGCCGGTGAACCGGGCCAGCGCCAGCTCCCAGAGCGCCGTCCCGGCCTCGGCGGTGCGGGTTCTGACGTCGAGGTCCACCCGGTCGCTGCCGCCCCTGCGGCGGGCCGACGCCCAGCCGACCAGGCGGTCGCCGTCGTAGGCGAGCCAGCCGTCCGCGGCCGGGTCGAAGTCGGGCTCGGCGAGCTGGTCCCGCACGTCCGCCGGGGTCAGGTCCGGCCGCCCCAGCACGCGCGTGTCGTGCTCGGCCACCAGTTCGTAGATCGCGTCCGCGTCCGCGGGTTTGGGGTGCCTGATTTCCATGGCTCAGTTGTACGCTCAGCCACTTGGCGGGAACTTGCCATGGAATTGGGGGACATTCTTCAGGACCGGACTCAGCGGCCCCTGACGCGTTGGAACGGCGGACGGCATGCGGCTTTGGGCGACACGGATCGGTGCGGGGGTTCCCGTGGTCCTCTGTCACGGTGGTCCCGGCCTGTGGGACATGTTCGGCGACCTGGCCGAGCTGCTGCGGGACTCGGCCGCCCTGCACCGCTGGGATCAGCGCGGCTGCGGGCGTTCGGTGCGGGAAGGGCCGTACACGTGGGAGCGCACGCTCGCCGACCTCGAATCGGTGCGGCGGCATTTCGGGCTGGAGCGGATGGTGCTGCTCGGGCACTCGTGGGGGGCGCAGCTCGCGCTGCGGTACACCCTCGACCATCCCGAGCGGGTCAGCGGGCTGGTGTACGTGTCGGGGACCGGAATCGATCCCGCGGCCACCTGGCGTGAGCCGTACCGGCGGAATTTCCGGGCCCGGATGGGCGGGCGGATGGCCAGGTGGTCGGAGCTGGAGGGGCGGGCGCGCTCCGCGGCCGAGGAACGGGAACTGTGCGTCCTGCAGTGGTCGGTGGAATTCGCCGGCAACGGGATGGCGTACGCGCGACGGATGGCCAAGCCGTGGTTCGGCGTCAACTTCGCCTGCAACAGCGCGCTCAACGCCGAGGACCGGCGCACCTGGGGCACCGCCGAACTGGGCGAGCGGTGCCGGGCCTGCGCGGTGCCCGCCCTCATCGTGGACGGCGCGCGCGACATCCGGCCGCGCTGGGCGGTGGACTCGCTGGCGGAGGCGCTGCCCGACGTCTCCCGGGTGGTGCTGGCGGACGCCGGGCACCTGCCGTGGATGGAGAAGCCGGCCGAGTTCCGTACCGCCGTGACCGAGTTCCTGATCAGGGTCTCGGCGGGGCAGTGACTATGCTGTGGCGGTGGCCAGATCGGCGGGGACGCGGGCGACGGTCCGGGACGTCGCGGCCGAGACGGGCCTGTCCATCGCGACCGTCTCCCGGGTGCTCAACGGGCAGGCCAACGTCGCCCCGCACACCCGGGAACTCGTGCTCCGCGCGGTGGGCCGGCTCGGCGACCAGGCGCCCCGGCGGCGCAGCGCCGTCCCGGGCGGGATCTACGTCCGCTGCCCGTATCTGCTGACCGACTACTTCGGCCTGATCGTCTCCTCGGTCGCCGAGACGGTGGAGCTGCACGGCCGCCAGGTGATCCTCGGCGCGGGCGAGGCGGCGCAGCGCACGGCCGTGCTGCCGACGCTCGGCGACCGGCCCGACATCGCGGGCGCGATCCTCATCCTGCCGCCGGAGCCCACCGAAGAACTCGTCCGGCTCCGCGACCGCCAGTTCCCGTTCGTGGTGATCGACCCGCGCACCTCCCCGCCCAAGGACATCGTCGCCGTCTCCGCCGCCCACTTCGCCGGGGCGCGCAAGCTCATGTCCCACCTGGTGGAGCTCGGGCATCGCCGGGTCGGCGTCATCGGCGGCCCCCGGGACTGGCTGGCCAGCGACGCCCGGCTGGCCGGATACGCCGCCTCGCTGGCCGACGCGGGGGTCCTCCCGGCCAGCGGGCTGCTCCGCAGCGTGGTGGAGCCGAACACCGAGAACGGCTACCGGGCCGCCTGCGACCTGCTGGACCTGCCCGAGCGGCCGACCGCGCTGGTCGGGTTCAACGACAAGATGGCCGTCGGCGCGCTGTGGGCGGCGGCCGAGCGCGGCCTCAGCGTCCCCGGCGACCTCTCGGTGGCGGGTTTCGACGACATCGACGTGAGCCGCGCCAGCCGCCCGATGCTGACCACCGTGCGGCAGCCGCTCCAGGAGATGGGCCGGATGGCGGTCACGCTGCTGATGCGGCTGCTGGACCGGCACACCCTGGAAGCCCTGCACGTCTCGCTGGGAACCGAGCTCATCATCCGCGGCTCCACCGGCCCCGCCGCCTAGTTGTTTCATTTTGTTTCACCCGGCGCCGCGGCTTCCGCGGGCCGGTTGAATGCGACATTTGCGGGCCTTGACACCACGTTCCACACATGTTGTCCTTCTCCAACAAGACATGTTTCAAGCCTTGTTTCATTTGTTACGCCGACAGTTCCCGGCCTGTCGGAGCCTGTCGCGAAAGGATTCCTCCTGTGTCCCGTCCCTCTCGCAGGGCCGTCACGCTCGGCGTCGCCCTCGCCTGCGCCGTCTGGGTCGCCGGGCCTGTGACCGCCTCGCCCGCCTTCGCCGCCAATGAGCAGGTGAACATCTGGCTCACCACCACCTCCGACTCCGGCGGCCGGACCGTCACCCGCGGCCTGCAGCAGCAGACCGCCATCGCCTTCGGCCCCGCGGGCGGCAGCGCGAACCACACCATCACCGTCAACGAGGCCACCACCTACCAGCAGTTCGAGGGCGCCGGCGCGTCGATCACCGACACCACCGCCTACCTGCTGCGCGGCGGCCCGGTGAGCGCCGCCACCCGCGACGATGCGATGCGCAAGCTGTTCTCCCCCACCGACGGCATCGGGCTGTCCTTCGTCCGCAACCCGATCGGCGCGTCCGACCTGTCCAGGCCCGGCAACGTGTCCCTCGACGACACCTGCTGCAACCTCAACGACTTCGGCGCCAACGGGTACGACACGAACGTCCGGCTGCTGACCGCGCAGGCCAGGTCGCTCAACCCGGCGCTCCGGGTCAAGGGCGTGCCGTGGAGCGCTCCGGGTTGGATGAAGGACAACGGCCGGATGGACCAGATGGGCTGGCTCAAGTTCGAGTACTACCCCATGTACGCCCAGTACCTGGTCAAGTACATCCAGAGCTACCAGGCCGCCGGGGTGCCGGTGAACTACATCTCCGTGCAGAACGAGCCCAACTGCTGCCAGTCGGGCAACCCCACCGCGATGAACTACCCCGGCATGAGCTGGAACTCCTCCGGCCTGGCCGAGTTCACCAAGAACCACGTCTACCCCGCGTTCCGGGCGGCCGGCATCACCACCAAGGTGCTCATCCACGACTGGAACTACGGCGACTACGCCAGCATGGGCTCGGGCGTGCTCAACGACGCCGCCGTACGCAACGACCCGCTCTTCGGCGGCATCGCCTGGCACGGCTACTTCGGCGACCCCGCCGTCGGCACCCAGGTCCACAACCAGTTCCCCGCCGTGAAACAGTTCAGCACCGAGCACTCCGGCGGGACCTGGGTCGGCAACCAGCACAACGAGGACCTGAACGACATCGTCAACTACGCCCGCAACTGGAGCGGCAGCCTGGTCAAGTGGAGCCTGGCCCTGAACCAGTCCCGCGGCCCGCACAACGGCGGCTGCGACACCTGCACCGGCCTCATCACCGTCCAGGAGGGCGGCGCCCGGGCCGGCCAGATCGACTACACGATCGAGTACTACACCACCGGCCACCTCTCCAAGTTCGTCAAACCCGGCGCGTTCCGGATCGACTCCACCGCCAACGGCACCGTCCAGAACCTCGCCTGGCGCAACCCCGACGGCTCCAAGGCGCTGATCGCCCACAACGGCGGCACCTCAGCCCAGTCGGTACGAGTGAACTGGGGCAACCAGTCCTTCGTCTACAGCTTGCCCGGCCGTACCACCGCGACCTTCACCTGGTCCGGCACGCCCGGCTCCGGCAACCCCGGCGGAGGCGGCACCCCCATCACCGGCCTGGCCGGCAAGTGCGTCGACATCGCGGGCGCCAGCAGCGCCGACGGCGCGGCCGTGCAGCTCTACACCTGCAACGGCACCGCCGCCCAGCAGTGGACCCGCCCCGGCGACGGCACCCTGCGCGCCCTCGGCAAGTGCCTCGACCTGACCGCCCACGGCACCGCCAACGGCACCCAGGCCCAGCTCTGGACCTGCACCGGCGCGGCGAACCAGCAGTGGACCTACACCGCGGGCCGCGACCTGACCAACCCCGCCTCCGGCAAGTGCCTCGACGTCACCGGCAACTCCAGCGCCGACGGCGCCCGCCTGCAGATCTGGACCTGCACCGGCGCCGCCAACCAGCAGTGGAACCTCTCCTGACCCACGAACCAGGGTGCAGGTCCCTCGGGGGGGACCTGCACCCTCGCCATGTCCCGCGAAGTTACGCAATTGATCACGCAATGCGGCACGATCGTCCCCCAAGTCCAGTTCTGTGGGCCTTCGGACTTCACCCCGAGGAACGCCATGCCGCTACAAGAGAGCGCCGAGGACAGCGTCGCGCTGGACTACGGCCAGTTCTTCATCCACGACGTCGGCACCTATTTCGACGTCAGCGAGTTCCCCGGCGACACGTGGCTCGAGACGATGGACAACTGCGCCCTCATCCTCGGATTCACCTCCGGCATGTACGCGACAGTAAAACTGGAACTCTGGACCGAACCTCCCGACCCGGTGGACCCCGACGACTGGAACGACGACCCCATCGCCACCCAGCTACTCTCCGAATTCGGCGAAATCTGCGTCAGCGACGCCTTGTTCGGCACCCAGGCCGCCCACCTGCTCCTCGGCGAGGCCGACACCGTCTGGAACGTCCTCGCCCACCGCCGCCCAACCGAAGACCCCAACTACCCAGAAGACTATTTGTTCCAGTTCTGGAAGAACTCCTGAACGCTTGTTCCATGGTGTACCTGGGTGTTCCAGTTCGCCTGGAACGCGATGTCACGCCGTAGAGATGCCTGGGCGGCACGCCCGGAGCGATCTCATACGGAGGAAGACCATGTCGAGCAATCTGCGGCGCGCCGCGATCGGATTTGCCCTTGCCGCGATGACCGTGCTGCCGGCCTGACCGCCGCTCCGGCGCAGGCGAGCGGTGGCACCCTGCAAATCGGCGAGCACCAGAACCTGCAGGGCAAGATCTGGCTCCACTACGACAACACCCCCAACCTGTAAGCATTCATCAGGGTCCAAGATTGCGTAAGGCGTGAGCGGTTCGCTGGCCGTGGGATGATCTTCGGGTGCAGGCCGGTGACGGGCGTCCGTCGTATCGTGTGATGGGTGCGGGGCCGGGTTGGGCCTGGCCGACAGTGCCGGGTTCGAGCGCCGCCAGGTGTGGGACATTCCCCTGGTCAGCGTGACGGTGACCGAACATCGGGCGCATCGGTGCCGGTGCGTGTGCGGAACGACGAGCCGGGCGGCGATGCCCGCGCGGGTGGCCGGCTCGCCGACTTCCTGCGGGCCCAACTTGCGCGCGCTGGCGGTTTACCTCCTGGTCTTCCAGCACATCCCGGTTGAGCGATGTGCACGGCTGATCGCGGATGTGACCGGCGCGAGTGTCTCCACCGGCTGGGTGGCGGGCGTGCTCGGCCAGGCGGCGGACCTGGTGAGCGGCAGCCTGAAGCTGATCCGCGCGCTGCTGACCCTCGGGCCGGTATGTGTCAAGTCAAATGGGACACTGCGGCGGTTATCGCTAAGCTGACGCCTCCTCTCGGCGGCCTTCCTGCGCGAACATTTTCGTCAGCGTCGCTACCTCTCGGACGGCTCCGCCAAGTCGTGCACCCAGCTCTCCCGCGAAGCCCTCGTCACCTCTCAGACCATGACCGGCATCGTCAAAAACCTCGAAAGCAAAGGCCTGGTCCAGCGCCGTGCCTCCCCCGACCACAGCCGCGTGATGCTGGTCTCCCTCACTGCCGCCGGCACCGAGCGAGCCGCCGCCAGCACATTGGCCCGAACAGTCGAAACCGATTCCGCTATCGCAACGGTTCGAATGGATTGAGGACGGACAGTCCTATCCCCTCGAAGTCTTTGGTGTTTCTGCTCACCAGGGTCCAGCCGTTCACCCTGGCGGTCGCCGCGATCATGCCGTCCACCGTGGGCAGCGGCCGGATGGCGCTTAGTCTCCCCCACTCCTCCGCGACATCTGACGTGAGGGGAATGATGCGGTCGCTGAACTCCCGGCGAAGCATGTGCAGCCAGGTCTCCAGGACCATGGCCTGTGCCGGGTCCTTTCGACGACGAAGCTCCACCCCGCGGCGGATCTCACCAACCGTCAGGCTACTGAGGTAGAGGATCGGCCCGGGCACCAGATCCAACCACTCCCTGACAAAGAGATTGCCGTTTCGCTTCCTCACCTCGGACACTACGTTCGTGTCAAGCAAATAGCCCACGCTCATCAGTCGAAATCCACCTCTCGGGGAAGATCCCGATCCCGCGGAAACTCGACATCATCCGCCCAGTCAGGCTCCGCGAGAAGAAACCTCCGAAAATCGGGCGCACCCCCCGTGAGCCGCCGATATTCGGCGATGTCGACTACCACGGCGACCTCCTCCCCGTGTCGCGTCACCACCTGTGGGCCTTCACTGACCGCGCGGCGAACAACCTCGCTGAACCGCTGCTTGGCCTCCTGGACCTGCCACCCACCCATAAGTCCCACCCTGTCGGCCTTGCCCCCACGTCTAACCTGTCTAGTCTGTCTAGACTGAGATTACACGACGGCCGGCCCGACCGCCTGAACCCGCCTCATGCCCAATCTGGCTCTCGATAGGGTCGGATGCATGGAACACGCCCGGCTTGGTCGTACAGGCCTGAAAGTCAGCAAGATCTGTCTTGGGATGATGAGTTACGGGGAGCCCGGCAAGAACGACGGGTGGGTCTTGCCGGAGGGGCAGGCTGAGCCCATCGTTCGGAAGGCCGCTGATGGAGGGGTGACGTTCTTCGACACCGCCGATGTGTACAGCGCCGGGGCGAGTGAGGTGGTGACCGGGAACCTGCTGCGGAAGATCTTCGCCCGGCGGGAGGACTACGTCCTGGCGACGAAGGTCTTTTTCCCGGTGGAGAAGGGGATCAACGACAGCGGGCTTTCGCGGAAGCACATCATGGCCGCGATCGACGCCTCGCTCGGTCGTCTCGGGACCGACTATGTCGACCTCTACCAGATCCACCGGTGGGATGAGGAGACGCCCATCGAAGAGACCATGGAAGCGCTGCACGACGTCGTCAAGTCCGGCAAGGCCCGTTACATCGGAGCTTCGTCGATGACGGCATGGCGCTTCGCGAAGGCCCAGCATGTCGCCGAGAAGCACGGGTGGACGAAGTTCGTCAGCATGCAGGGTCACTACAACCTGCTCTACCGCGAGGACGAACGGGAGATGAACCCGCTCTGCCTCGATCAGGGCGTCGGTCTCATCCCGTGGAGCCCGCTGGCGCGTGGCCTGCTCGCCCGCGCGGGCACCGAGCAGGACACCACCCGCCAGGTCGGCGACGGCCCACGCCAGCAGCAACTCTACGGCGGCCCGGCCGACGCCGAGATCCTCGCCAAGGTGGCCGAACTCGCGGCCGAACGCGGGGTGACCCCGGCGACGCTGTCCCTCGCGTGGCTGCTCCACCAGCCGGGCATGACAGCTCCCATCATTGGCGCGACCAAGGGCCACCACGTCGACGACGCAGTCGCCGCCGTGAACCTCGACTTGTCGGAAGGGGAACTGAGCGCACTGGCGGAGCCGTACCAGCCGCGTCCGCTCTCCTTCTGACCGGCGTCCGGTTCCGCTGGCGGCGCATGAGCCCCCTCAGGGCTGCGATGTGTCTGGCCAGTGTTTCGGCGGAGCGCACGCCGGATCAACGACCCGCAATCGGGCCGCCGCAGTCGGATCGACGGCCCGCAGGGTGATCAACCGCTGGCGGTCCGCGGTTTCGAGGAGCGCCAAGGCGGCGGGCAGGGCGGCGGCCACCGTGGCGATCGCGATTCCCATTCCGACGAGACCGGGGTGTTTGTGCGGGTACTCGATCCGATGGAGCCCGAATGCGGCGATAGCGGCCACCTCGCGTGGACGCTCCATCTGGCGGCCATCGTTGGTGAGCACCGCATGGAAACCGTCAGCCGCGGCTCGCGGGTAGAGCTTCTCATCCCGGGTTCCCGACCAACCGGGCATGTCCAGCAGGTGCACGATCTCCTGGTCCAGGATGAAGGTGGTCAGTATCTGGTGCAGTGGCCGGGGGACATTCTCATCCAGCAGCAGCCTCACGCTGCTCCTTGCGGGGTTCGTAGCTGTCGACGTAGTCAGCGAAATCCGCGGCGTCGAGCGCGGCCTTCCCCGACACGCTGGGGTAGTAATCGGAGACCCGCTCGGGTGGCACGCCGTCTCGTAGTAGGGCCGCGACGTCGTCGTACGGGACGCGGGCGCCCTCGATCACGGGGATGCCACCCCTGACCCCGGGATCGACGGTGACATGGTCGCGCGGACGGAGCAGGTCGGGGATGTGCCGCCCGTCACGGTAGAACGGCCGCAGGACATCCACCAGTTGGTAGATGACGAGGTTGCTCCTGTTTCGGACCAGGTCGGCCGCCTGCTCCGGCTCGACCAGATAGATCGTCGATTCGTCGGTCACGAACTGGTACTCCGACAGATGCTCGCGCTCCCCCAGATCGTCCCGGAGTGTGTCCAGTGCGCGCCGGATCTTCTGCAGCGACGTGTCGCTGCGGAGTTTCACGCAGGTGCGCAGCGCGATCAGGTCCCGGAAGAAGTACAGCACCGGCCTGGTCGCGGAAACCTCCGGCGCCAGCACGGCGCCCCGATTCGTGGCCTTGCGCCAGTGGGCGAGTTGCCGAAGCGTGGCACCCGACAACGCCGCCGCGAGCTTCGGGCTGTAGACACCGCTTCACCTCCCCTGAGCTGATCCGTCCGCGTTCATCATCGCAAACATCTGTTCCATTCGCTCGCCGTAACCGGTTGGTCAGGTTTGGCGGGACTTGTTGTACTTGGACATCGCGTGGAACAGGGCCTTGGGGTGCCATTCGGTTTCGTTGAGCATTTTGACGACGCCGTAGGAGGCGAGGTCGGCTTCGTTGGGGCGGGTGAAGGCCGCGAAGGTGAACCACAGGGCCGTGTCGATGGATTCCTGGTCGAAGATGGTCATGAGGTCGGTGTAGTAGGTGACCTGTTCCGACTCGTCGGGGACGGCGTCGGCGGGGGGCTGCCAGGCCATGCCGCCCAGCTGGGAGGCGCCCTGGTAGGCGCAGGTGCCGAATTCCAGGACGGCGATCGGCTTGCCGTGCTCGTGCTGGGCGCGCAGGTCGGCCGCGAAGGTTTCTGCGTTGTAGGCGGCTCGGTACGCGTCCAGGCCCACCACGTCATAGTGCGTCCAGTCGACGAACTCCCAGGGAGCCGACGCGTACGTGATAGGCCCGTTGAAGTGGGAGCGGGCGGTCGCGGCGGCCTGGGCCAGGAACGTGTTGAGGGTTTCCATGATCGGGCCTAACGACTGCCACCAGGCGATGTCGGCGCCGGCCATGATCTCCATGCGATCCATGAAGGTCGTGCCGGGGATGAAGCCGCTGCCGAAGGCGCTGATCTCGCAGCCGGTGACGAAGGAGATCGTGGCCCCGGACCGGCTGAGGGATTCGGCGCGCTGGGCGCAGTCCGCGAACAGGGACAGCATCTCGCCGGGCCCGAGGTCCACGGGGAACGGGGCGAACCAGATTTCGAGGCCCGCGGCGGCCGCGATTTCGGCGGCGATGGTGAGGCGGTCGGGGTCGCCGCCGGAGATGCGGACGGCGTCGCAGTGGAGTTCGCCCGCGATGGCGTCGATGTCGCGCCGCACGGTCCGCCGGTCGAAGTGCCTGCGGCTGGTCCGGTCGCCGGGCAGGAAGCCGGTGTCGTAGTTGATCCCCCGGGAGCGCATGGTCACCGTCCTTTCGATGGGTCTATGCCGTTTTCCAGCAGGTCGAAGGCGAGCCGAACATCGGAGCCGAGCCGGAGCCCGGCGTCGGCGAGCGAGGCGCCCGCCACCAGGCGGCGGTAGAACGTCTCCTGGACGGTCAGGATGGTGGCGGTGATCTGGGCCGCCATCAGGGCGGCGGTCAGCTCGTCGTGGTCGTGGGCGAGCACTCGGGCCAGTTCCTGGCGCTGGCGGTGGAGCAGTTCGCCGGCGGCGGCGGAGAGCGCGGGATTGTCGAAGATCACGCCCATTCGCGTGATGAGCGCCTCCCGGGCCTGCTCATCCCGGGGCTCCTCATCGGGACAATCATCGGGAGCGGTCGCCAGGTAGTGGGCGCGCAGGGCGGCGAGCGGAGACTGCCCGGCCGGGCGGGCGGACACGATCTGGGCGAGATCTTCTTCGGCCACCCCTTCGAGAACAAGCGACTCCTTGGTCGGGAAGTACTTGAACAAGGTCACCTTGGCCACCTCGGCGGTGGCCGCGATCTCGTTGACCGTGACGGCGTCGTAGCCACGCTCGGCGAACAGGCGCAGCGCCACCTCGGCGATCCGCCGCCTGGTCTGCTCCTTCTTGCGTTCCCTCAGTCCGGTCACCCGCGCAGCCTAAAAGCAAATCCGGTTCAAAAGCAAACCGAGTTCATCTTTGGCGAGTCTGTTGGAGGAGGCGGCTAAGTTGTCGCCTCATGTCATGGAGATCACGTTTATGGTGGGCTGCCGCCCTGGCCGTCTGCTCCGCAGGTCAGGCCTACCTGCTCTCCCTGCCGGAAACGGCATCGCCCTGTTCAGTTTCGGGCTCTGCCCGGGACGCGAGTTCTCCTTCGCGACGATGGAACTGTGGTGGACGATCAACCCCTGGCTGCCGATCACCTGGTACGCCGGAGCGCCGGCCGTCATCCTCGCGTTCCTCGCGCACTGGCTCACCACGCGACTGGGACGCCCGAGAATCGGCCGGATCGTCGCCCGCGTGCTGGGCGCGCTCCTTCTGGTCGTGTACGGCCAGACCCTGGCGGCCTTCGCGGTGGACATGGCGTACGACCGGGGCTGCGTCGAATCGTGGGGCGGGTTCGAGGGCCTGGTCTTCTTCCTCGGCCCGGACCTCGCCCCGACGCTGGCCGCGCTGTGCGTCTTCGCGGCGGTCCGGCGCCCGAGACACCGGATCAGGCGCGTCCTGCTCTCCCGCGGCTTCCGGCGGGGCAGAGCGGGCCTGGTGACGTTCGCCCTGCTGGTGGCGCTGCCCTCCGCCGACCTGCTGTCGGGCTTCGTCGCCCCCAGGCAGTGCGACGAGCCGAAGGCCCACACCGGAACCGACGCCTTCTTCTGCGCGGCCCGCCAGGGCGACCGGTTCGCGAACGTCGCCGATGGAGTCCTACGAGTACATCAGCGACGACCAGCCGGACCCGTTCGAGGACGGCCTCCTGGAGCAGGCGCAGCAGAACGGACTGGTCGCCAGCGGGCCGGGGCATCTGATCATCCTCAGCCACTCCGACTTCGACATCTGCGTGACGGCACCCCCGGACGATCGAATACCAGCCGAGATCGTCATGACCCGGAGAACTCACACGAGCCCGGGTGTCCCCGTTACCGGGGTGATGGCCGTAAAGTCGGCGCGTGGTGCCTATTGAGTTGTTTCGGCAGGTTGCCGAGCGGGTTCCGGCGTACGCGGCGTTCCTGGGCGAGCGCGGGGTGGACGCGGCGGCGGTGCGGGATTTCCGCGATGTGCCCATGACGGACAAGGACAACTACGTGCTGCGTTATCCGCTGCCGGAGTTGTGCCGGGACGGCGTGGTCGGGGACATGATCGCGGTGTCGTCGGGGTCCAGCGGGGAGCCCGCGTTCTGGGCGCGGTCGACCTCGGACGAGCAGGTCATCGCGGAGCGCTTCGCTGAGGTCTTCCGGGCGTTCGGGGCGGATCGGCGGCGCACGCTGGCGGTGGTGTGCTTCTCGCTGGGGACCTGGGTGGGCGGGCTGTTCACGCTCGCGTGCGTACGGCAGCTGGCCGATCGGGGCTTTCCGGTCACGGTGGTCGCACCGGGGAACAACAAGGGCGAGATCCTGCGGGTGCTCCCGAAGCTGGCGCCCCACTTCGAGCAGGTCGTCCTGCTGGGCTACCCGCCGTTCCTGAAGGACGTGATCGACACGCCGGGCGTGCCGTGGCCCTCGTACCAGATCAAGATCGTCACCGCCGGCGAGGTGTTCAGCGAGGAGTGGCGGACCCTGGTGGCCGCACGGGCGGGGATCGCCGATCCGCTGACCGGCACCGCCTCGCTGTACGGCACCGCCGACGCGGGCGTGCTGGGGAACGAAACCCCCCTCTCCATCGAGATCCGCCGTTTCCTGGCCGGACGCCCGGACGCCGCCAAGGAGCTGTTCGGCGCGTCCCGCCTCCCCACCCTGGTCCAGTACGACCCGGACGTCCGCTTCTTCGAGGAGCACGAGGGCACCCTCCTGTTCACCGGCGACAACGGCATCCCGCTCATCCGCTACCACATCGCCGACGAGGGCGGCCTGATCTCGCACAAGGGCATGCTCGGCTACCTGGCCCGCTTCGGCTTCCGCCCGGCGGCGCAAGGCCCGGAACTGCCCTTCGTGTACGTCTTCGGCCGCAGCCTGTTCGTGGTCTCCTACTACGGCGCGAACGTGTTCCCGGAGAACGTCATCGTCGGCCTGGAACAGCCGGAGGTGTGCGACGCCGTGACGGGCAAGTTCGTGCTCGCCGCCCCGGAGGGCGCGAAGGGCCTCCAGGTGACCGTGGAACTCGCGTCGGGAGTGGCCGGCACCCCCGAACTCGCGGCGCGCGTGTCCCGGTCGGTGCTGACCGCCCTCAAGCGGCTCAACAGCGAGTTCGCCAATTATGTCCCCCCGGACCGGCAGGCGCCGATGGTCACGCTCCGCCCGTACGGCGACCCGGCGCACTTCCCGCCCGGGGTGAAGCACAGGTATGTACGCTGATCGGCATGGCACGGGCGAATGATGAGGCCGCGGCGGCGCTGGAGGAATACGCGGAGCTGTTCGCGCTGAACGGCGGGGACGCGTTCCGGGTGCGCAGCTACCAGAAAGCCGCGAAGTCGATCGCCGGGCACCCGGAGGACCTGCGCACCACGCCGGTGCGGCAGATCCCGGGCGTCGGTGAGGCGATCGCGAAGAAGGTCGAGGAGTTCCTGGCCCGTGGCAGTTTCCGGCAGCTCGACGACCTGCGCGGCAAGGTGCCGGACGGCGTGCGCCGACTCACCAGAATCCCTTCGCTCGGCCCGAAGAAGGCGCTGTTCCTGTTCCAGGAGCTGGGCGTCGACTCGCCTGAGGCGCTGGCGGAGGCGATCAGGTCCGACCGGCTGACCGGCGTCCGCGGGTTCGGCGCGAAGACCGAGGAGAACCTGCTCAAGGGCATCGAGCAGATGGAGCAGTCCGGGCGGCGGGTGCATCTCGGGGTGGCGACGGACCTGGCCGAGAAGGTCATCGCGTCGCTGCCGGCCGAGCGGATCGCGTACGCGGGGTCGCTGCGGCGGATGCGCGAGACGATCGGCGACATCGACATCCTGGCCGTCGGCCCGGTCTCGCTGATGGAGGTGTTCAGCGGCCAGCCGTACGTGACGGAGGTGATCGCCGCCGGGGAGCGGAAGACCTCGGTCCGCACCGATCGCGGCATTCAGGTGGATCTCCGGGTGGTCCCGGCCGAGTCGTGGGGCGCGGCGCTCGTCTACTTCACCGGGTCGAAGGAGCACAACGTCCACATCCGCGAGATGGCCGTGAAGAAGGGCTGGAAGCTCTCCGAATACGGCCTCTTCGACGCCGACGACCAGGTGATCGCGGCGGCGTCCGAGGAGGACATCTACGCGGCGCTGGGCATGCGGTGGGTGCCGCCTCCATTGCGCGAGGACGGCGGCGAGATCAAGGCGGCCCTGCGCGGCGAGCTGCCCGAGCTGGTCACCCTGGACGACCTCAAGGGCGACCTGCACACCCACACCAACCTGACCGACGGAATCGCCTCGCTGGAGGACATGGTCGCCGCCGCCGCGGCCCGCGGCTACGCCTACTACGCGATCACCGACCACGCCCCCGACCTGGTCATGCAGCGGATGACCCTGGACAAGGCCCTCGAACAGCGCGCCCAAATAGCCGCCCTTCAGGCGAAATATCCGGACATGCGGCTGTTGCAGGGGACGGAGTTGAACATCGCCCCCGACGGCTCCGTGGACTGGCCGCTGGACGTGCTGGAGGGCTTCGACGTGCGGGTCGCCTCCGTGCACTCGCACTTCGGCCAGTCTCGCGAGGAGATGACCCGCCGCTTCATCGCGGCCTGCGAGAACCCGGGCGTGCACATCATCGGCCACCCCACCACCCGCAAGATCGGCAAACGGGAGCCCGTGGACGCCGACTGGGAGGCCGTCTTCCGCGCCGCCGCCCGCACCGGCACCGCCATGGAGATCGACTCCTACCCCGACCGCGCCGACCTCCCCTCCGACCTGGTCCGGCTGGCCCGCCACCACGGCGTCAAGTTCTCCATCGACAGCGACTCGCACGCCATCCCGCACCTGGCCCACCAGCGTTTCGGCGTCGGCATCGCCCAGCGCGCCTGGCTGACCACCGACGACGTCATCAACACCTGGCCGCTGGAGCGGCTGCTGACTTTCCTCGGACGCCCGTGATCATCGAATAGCGAAATGTCACCATCCGGGCAGGTCTGTGGTGAATCGCCAGGTAGGGGGTGCCGGGGGGTTCTTGTCAACGACTGGCAACGGCATGTCCATTGTCTGGCTGCTGCCAGAATCTCCCGGAGACGTCGGGGAAATGCCCTGGTAACCGATCACGAGGAAGATGGTCACTCTGGGTAGAGCCACCAGGGTCAACAGGGAGGAAAAGCCCATGCGTCAGCTGACGGCGCTCGACGCGCAGTTCCTGAGCGGAGAGTCGGCCACCACGGCGGCGCATGTCGCGGGACTGGCCGTGCTGGACGGGACCATCACCCGGGCGAGCCTGATCGAACTGCTGCGGGAGCGGCTGCATCTGGCCCCGCCGCTGCGGATGCGGCTGGCCGATGTGCCGTTCGGGCTGGATCGGCCGTACTGGACCGAGGATCCGGACTTCGATGTGGCCGACCACGTGTACGAGTCCACGGTGCCCGGCGCGGACGACCTGGCGGCGCATGTGGCGGAGATCCACGCGCGGCTGCTGGACCGGTCGCGGCCGCTGTGGGAGATGCACCTGATCCACGGCCTCGGCGAGGGCCGGGTCGCGGTCTACACGAAGGTGCATCACGCCGCCGTGGACGGGATCTCCGGCACGGAGATCATGGGCTCGTTCCTGGACGTCTCGCCGGAACCGCGCCGGGTCGAACCGGCGCCGCCCACCGCCCCGACCACCGCGCCCGACGTGAGGGAGATGCTGGGCAACGCGTTCAACCGCACGCTGGCCCAGCCGATGGCCTCGCTGCGCTCGCTGACCAGGGCGATCGCCGACCTGGACGCGATCCCGGTGGCGTCCACGCTGCCGGGGGCCCGCCGGATCGCCCGCGCCGCCCGCTCGCTGATGGGGGACAAACCAGTCCCCGACCTGCCTTCCCTGGCCGCGCCGCGCACGCCCCTGAACGGCCCGGTGTCCAGCCGCCGCGGCTTCGCCTACGGTTCCGTCGCGCTGACCGACCTCAAGTACGTCGCCAAGACGTTCGGGATGAGCGTCAACGACGTGGTCATGACGGTGTGCGCGTCGGCGCTGCGGAGCTGGCTGGACGAGCGCGGGGCGCTGCCGGCGCAGCCGCTGATCGCGGCCGTCCCGGTCTCCATCCGCACGCCCGCGGCCGTGGACGGAATCGGCAACCAGATCTCGGCGATGATCACCCCGCTGGCCACCGACGTGGCCGACCCCAGGGCCCGGCTGGCGGCCGTCCGGACGACCATGAGCGCCGCCAAGCGGCGCTTCGCGGTGTCCCGCACGACCTGGCTGAACGACCTCTGCACGATGATGCCCGCGGCGCTGGCCAGGGCCACGCCCGCGGTGTTCCGGCTGGCCGGGAGGGTCGCGCCCGGGGTCAACCTGATCGTCTCCAACGTGCCGGGGCCGCAGGTGCCGCTCTACCTGGGCGGGGCGCGGCTGCTGGCGTACTACCCGATGTCCGTGCTGTCGGACCTGACCGGCGGGCTGAGCATCACCTGCCTGTCCTACGACGGGAGCCTCGGCTTCGGCGTCGTCGCCTGCCCGGCGCGGGTGCCGGACGTGTGGCAGATCATGGACCATCTCCGCGAAGGTGTGACAGAGCTGGTCAAGCTGGCCGACGTCGAGAACAAGAGCGAGGCGCCGTGCGGATGAAATCGGCCATCCGCACGGCGCCTTGGGTCAGCTAGACCTCGATCAGTGGTCGGTCGCCTTCTCGGCGCCGACGCCGGTCAGCGAGCGGACCTCGATCTCGGCGAACTTGGCCGCGTTGTGCTCCTCGCTGAGCACCGTGCCCAGCCAGCCGGCCAGGAAGCCGATCGGGATGGAGACGATGCCCGGGTTCTGCAGCGGGAACCAGGCGAAGTTCGCGTCCGGGAACATGGCGGTCGCGGAACCCGACACCACCGGCGAGAAGATGACCAGGACGACCGCGGAGACCAGGCCGCCGTAGATCGCCGAGACCGCGCCGGCCGTGTTGAACCTCTTCCAGAACAGGCTGTAGAGGATCGCGGGCAGGTTGCCCGAGGCGGCGACCGCGAAGGCCAGCGCGACCAGGAAGGCCACGTTGAGGCTCTGCGCCAGGATGCCGAGGCCGATGGCGACCGCGCCGATCGCGAAGGCGGCGACCCTGGCCATCAGGAGCTCCTCCTTCTCTGTCGCGTTGCCGCGCCGGAACACGTGGGCGTACAGGTCGTGCGCGAAGCTCGACGAGGAGGCCAGCGTGAGGCCCGCGACCACCGCGAGGATGGTGGCGAACGCGACCGCGGCGATCACCGCGAGCAGGATCGTGCCGCCGACATCGCCGAAGATCAGGTTGCCGACCGCCTTCGCGAGCTGTGGCGCGGCCGTATTGCCCGCCGCGTTCTGCTCGGAGATGGCCTTGCTTCCGACGAGGGCCGCGGCGCCGAAGCCCAGCACGAGCGTGAGCAGGTAGAAGGTGCCGATGATGCCGATGCCCCAGAGGACCGACTTGCGGGCGTCCTTCGCGGTGGGAACCGTGTAGAAGCGGATCAGGATGTGCGGGAGTCCGGCGGTGCCGAGCACGAGGGCGAGGCCGAGGCTGATCAGGTCGATCTTGCCGGCCAGGCCCTGGGCCTCGGTGCCGTACTTGAGGCCGGGCTCCAGGAACGAGGCGCCCTTGCCGCTCTGCGTGGCGGCGTCGCCGAGCAGGCCGGACAGATTGAAGCCGTAGTGCCCCAGCACCAGCAGGGTGACCAGGGTGGCGCCGCCCATGAGCAGGATCGCCTTGACGATCTGGACCCAGGTGGTGCCCTTCATGCCGCCGACGACCACGTACACGATCATGAGGAGGCCGACGCCGACGATGGTGAGGGCCTTGCCCGCCGGGGAGGTGATGCCGAGCAGCAGGCCGACCAGGGCGCCCGCGCCGACCATCTGGGCGAGCAGGTAGAAGATGCTCACCACGATGGTGGAGACGCCGGCCGCGGTCCGCACCGGCCGGGGGCTCATCCGGAAGGCGAGCACGTCGGCCATGGTGAACTTGCCGGAGTTCCGCATCAGCTCGGCGACCAGCAGCAGCGCCACCAGCCAGGCGACCAGGAACCCGATCGAGTAGAGGAAGCCGTCGTAGCCGGACAGCGCGATGATGCCCGCGATGCCGAGGAAGCTGGCGGCCGACATGTAGTCGCCGCCGATGGCCAGGCCGTTCTGGGCCGCGCTGAACGAGCGGCCGCCCGCGTAGTAGTCCGCGGCGGTCTTGGTGTGCCGGCTGGCCCAGAAGGTGATGGCCAGCGTGCCCGCCACGAAGAGCAGGAACAGGATCGTGGAGAGGGTGGTCTCGCTCATGCCTTGACCTCGCCGTCCGCGGCGGCGGGGTTGCCCTCGATCTCATGCCGGAGCTCGTCGGCGAGCGGGTCGAGCTTGGCCGCCGAGTGGCGCGCGTACGCCCAGGCGATCAGGAACGTCGACACGAACTGGAGCAACCCGAAGATCAACGCGATGTTGATGTTGCCCCACACCTTGGTGCCCATGAAGTCGCGGGCGAAGCCCGACAGCACCACGTAGAGCAGGTACCAGGCGAGGAAGGCGACCGTCATCGGGAACGCCCACGAGCGGTACCGGCGCTTCAGTTCCTGGAACCGTTCGGAGCCTCCTATCTCTTCGTATACCGACGAATCATGTTGTTGCGTCGTCACGATGCCTCCAACGCTGTGATCTGGATCACCCACAACGTAGGAGGGGACCGTACCCGGCGAGGAGAGGCGCGAGCGCGTTCTTCGCCGAGCCGCCGCCAAGTGGCGCTCAGCTGGGTCCGGGTTGCGCCGAATGGTCCGCTATGCGCGACGAACGGTCCCAGAAAAACGGGTCAGGACGAGCGGGGCCGCCAGTCGCCGCGATCGACGTCCAGGGTCTCCGGGGTGTGCAGCCGGACCATGGTCCTGGCCACGTTGGGCGGCACCCGGGACGGGGTCAGCAGCGAGACGACGATCATGACGGTGAACGAGATGGGCACCGTCCAGGCGGCCGGCTGGGCCAGCAGCGCGCCGCTCCAGCCGCCGTGCGGGCCGCCGATGATCGTCACCATCACGGCGGCGCAGGCCATGCCGCCCCCGGCCAGCAGCCCCGCCACCGCGCCGGTGGTGGTCAGCCGCCGCCACCAGATGCCCAGCACCAGCAGCGGGCAGAACGACGAGGCGGCCACCGCGAACGCCAGGCCGACCACGTCGGCGACCGGGAGCGCGCGGGCCATCCCGGCCAGCGCGAAGGGCACGAACACCGCGAGCACGGTGGCGAACCGGAAGGCGCGCACCCCGTCCTTGATCTTCAGCATGTCCTGGCCGACCACACCCGCGACGGACACGGTCAGCCCCGACGAGGTGGACAGGAAGGCCGCGAACGCGCCCCCGCTCACCAGCGCCGTCAGCAGGTCCCCCGCCACGCCCGGGACCAGATGGCTCGGCAGGGTGAGCACGATCGCGTCCGGCCGGTCGATGCCCGGCAGGTAGACCCGGCCCAGATAGCCGTAGATGGCGGGCATCAGATAGAAGGCGCCCAGCAGCGAGAGCACGACCAGGGTGGTACGGCGAGCCGCCCGCCCATCCGGATTCGTATAGAACCGCACCAGCACGTGCGGCAACCCCATCGTCCCCAGGAAAGTGGCCAGAATCAGCGAATAGGTGGAGTAGACCGGATACTCCCGCCCGTGCAGCGGCAGCGCCCACGGGTCCGACGCCGCCAGCCCCGGCGCGCCGTTCGCCCGCCAGGCCATCAGCATGAACACCAGCGGCACCGCCAGCGCGGTCAGCTTCAGCCAGTACTGGAACGCCTGCACGAACGTGATCGACCGCATCCCGCCCGACAGCACGTTCACCGCCACCACCACCGCGACCAGCAGCCCGCCCGCCCAGGTGGGCGCGCCCGTGATGGTACGGAACACCAGCCCAGCGCTCTGGAACTGCGGCATCAGGTAGAGCCACCCGATCAGCACCACCAGCACGCTGGACATCCGCCGCACGGCCATCGACTCCAGCCGCGCCTCGGCGAAGTCCGGCAGCGTGTACGCCCCCGACCGGCGCAGCGGCGCCGACACCAGCACCAGCAGCACCAGGTAGCCGCCCGTCCAGCCGACCGGCAGCCACAGCATGTCCGCGCCGAAGGTGAGGATCAGCCCCGCGATCCCCAGGAACGAGGCCGCCGACAGGTACTCGCCGCCGATCGCGGAGGCGTTCCAGAGCGGCGTCACCGTACGCGAGGCCACGTAGAAGTCCGACGTGGTGCGCGACACCCGGATCCCGAACGCGCCGATCAGCACCGCCGCCAGCACGACCAGGGCAATCGCGGCGACGCTCACTCGCGTTCCACGAGTTCGGCGAAGTGCCGTTCGTTGCTTTCGGCCTGCCGTACATAGAGCCAGGCGCCGACCACGAAAGCCGGATATATCAGCCCGGCGAGGACCACCCACGGCAGCGGCAGCCCCGCGATCTCGACCGCGCGCAGGTCGGGCACGAGCAGGAACAGCAGCGGCAGGCCGCCGATCACGCAGGCCAGCACGGTGCAGACGAACAGCGCCAGCCGGAACTGGGTGCGGATCAGGGAGCGCATGTAGACCTCGCCGAGCTGGGTCTGCTCGTCGATCTCGCGCGTCACCGGGTAGCGCGGCCGGCGGGCGGCGGCGGTGCGCGGGCTGGTGACGACCACCCGCCGGGGTTTGGCGCTCATTCGGACTTGGCCTTGCGGGCCCGGCGGACCAGCAGATCCCGTAGTTCCCTGGTGTGCCGCCGGCTGACCGGGATCTCGGTGTCGCCGATCCGCACCACGCACTTGCCGGAGTCGATGTGCAGCTCGTCGATGTGCCGCACCGCGACCAGGTGGCTGCGGTGCACCCGCAGGAACCCGGCCGAGGCCCACCGCTCCTCCAGCGCGGCCAGCGGGATCCGGACCAGATGGCTGCCGGTCGCGGTGTGCAGCCGGGCATAGTCGCCGCGCGCCTCCACGTACCGGACCTCGTTGCTGGTCACGAAGCGGGTCACGCCCCCCAATTCGACCGGAATCGTGTCGGCGTCGTGCTCGGCCCGGGGATCGACGGCCCCGGTGCTGCCGGCGCAGACCCGCCGGATCGCCTCCGCCAGCCGGTCAGGCCGCACCGGCTTCAGCAGGTAGTCCTCGGCCTTCAGCTCGAAGGCGTCCACGGCGTGGTCTTCGTACGCGGTGACGAACACGACCTTCGGCGGCCGGGAGAACTGGGTGAGCAGCCGGCCGAGCACCACCCCGTCCAGCCCGCGCATCCGGATGTCGAGGAAGACCGCGTCCACCGGCCGCCCGTCGGCCATCGCCCGGTCCAGCAGCTTCAGCGCCGCCGCCCCGTCCCGCGCCGTGAGCACGTCACCGATCCGCGGATCGGCGCGGAGCAGATACGCCAGGTCCTCCAGCGCGGGCTGCTCATCGTCGACCGCCATGACCCGCAGCCCGGTCATGTCCGCCTCCTCATGACTTAGTTCCATAGAGAGTGATGAAACGGTCTACGTAAGTCAACGCCCGTACGGAGCAGAGAGTATGCCCCAGGGAGATCGCGGGCTCGGCTAACGGGCGCTGACGCCGGGGCGGTACTTGGGGAGGCGGACGGTGACCTTGGTGCCGGCGCCCTCGCCGGTCTCCACGATGAGGCCGTATTCGTTGCCGTAGACCTGGCGGAGGCGTTCGTCGACGTTGGCCAGGCCGACGCCGGTGGCGCGGTCCTCGCCGGCCAGGACGCGGCGCAGGCGTTCCGGGTCCATGCCGAGGCCGTCGTCCTCGACGGTGATGCCGCAGTCGGCGCCGGCGTCCTCGGCGATGATCGTGATCCGGCCGACGCCGGGTTTGCTCTCCAGGCCGTGCCGTACGGCGTTCTCGACCAGGGGTTGCAGGCAGAGGAAGGGGACGGCGACGGCCAGGACCTCGGGGGCGATGCGGAGGGTGACCTGGAGCTGGTCGCCGAAGCGGGCGCGTTCGAGGGTGAGGTAGTGGTCGATGGAGTGGAGTTCCTCGGAGAGGGTGGTGAACTCGCCGTGGCGGCGGAAGCTGTAGCGGGTGAAGTCGGCGAAGTCGATCAGGAGTTCGCGGGCGCGTTCCGGGTCGGTGCGGACGAAGGAGGCGATGGTGGTGAGGGAGTTGTAGATGAAGTGCGGGGAGATCTGGGCGCGCAGCGCGCGGACCTCGGCTTCGATGAGCATGGTGCGGGAGCGGTCGAGTTCGGCGAGTTCCAGCTGGGAGTCGACCCAGCGGGCGACCTCCTGGACGGCGCGCACCAGGCCGGCGGAGGCGTGGTCGCCGTAGGCGGCGAGGGAGCCGACGACCCGGTCCTCGGTGGTGAGGGGGACCACGATGGCATGCCGGATCGGGCATTCCGGCAGGTCGCAGTCGAGTTGCAGGACCTGGGTGCGGCCGTCCTTGAGGGTGGCGATGGCGTGCTCGAAGGCGTCCCTGGCGTGGTGGTCGCCGGTGCCGTCGTAGACGAGGAGTTCTTCGGCGTTGGTGACGGCGATGGCGGGGGTGCCGAGGAGCTGGCGCAGGTGGCGGGAGGCTTTGAGCACGCCCGCCTGGCTCAGCCCGGCGCGGAGCAAGGGGGCGGCCAGGGAGGCGGTGTGCAGGGTCTCGAAGGTGGCGCGCTCGGCCGGGCCGCTGCCGAGTTCGCGGCGGCCGCGCAGGATGTGCCAGAGCACGGTGGCGGGGACGCCGACCAGCGCGAGCAGCACCAGCACGGCCACCAGGGGTTCCACGTCGCGGAGCCTACTCGCGGACCCGACATTTCCGATACGTGTGTTTAAGCGACCGTTTCCGGGAGGGCGGCCCTGATGCGCTTGGCGTACTCCTCCAGTTCGGACTCGTCCGCGTACTTCATCCGGGGCCAGAAGAACCCGCGCAGCCCGTCCTTCGGATTGCGCGGCACGACGTGCACGTGCAGGTGCGGGACGCTCTGGCTGATCCGGTTGTTCATCGCGACGAACGAGCCCCGCGCGGCCAGGCCGCCCTCGACCGCGCCGGTGATCGCCTGCACCCGCAGGAAGAACGGCCCGACCAGGTCGGCGGGCAGGTCGGTCAGGGTTTCTGTGTGCTGGCGCGGGACCACGAGGACGTGCCCCTTGAAGACCGGGCGGGTGTCGAGAAACGCCGCCACCGAATCATCCTGGAACACGATATATCCGGGTTTGTCGCCGTTGGCGATCGCGCAGAACAAGCAATCGGTCACCAGCCGACCTTAGCCGCTCCGGAGAGCAGCGACCGGGCGATGACCAGCCGCTGGACGTCGTTGGTGCCCTCGCCGATGGCCATCAGGGGCGCGTCCCGGTAGAGGCGCTCGACCACGAACTCCGGCGAGTAGCCGTAGCCGCCGTGCACGCGCATCGCCTCCATCGTCGCCCGCAGCGCGACCTCGGAGGCGAAGTACTTGGCCATCGCCGCCTCGCTGGTGACCGGCCCGGCCGCCGACCGGGTCGCCGCCCAGTAGGTCATCAGACGGGCCGCCTGGAGCTCGGTCGCCATGTCGGCGAGTTTGAGCTGGATCGCCTGGAACTCGGCGATCGGCTGCCCGAACGCGTGCCGCTCCTTGGCGTAGCCGAGCGCCGCGTCGTACGCGCACTGCGCCACCCCGACCGCGCGGGCCGCGATGTTGATCCGGCCGAGCTCCAGCGCGGACAGGACCTGCTGCATGCCCCTCCCCTCGGTCCCGCCCAGCAGCCGGGACACCGGCACCCTGGCGCCGTCCAGCACGACCTCGCAGGTCTCGGTGCCCTTGTAGCCGAGCTTGGGCAGGTCCCTGCTGACGGTGAGCTGGTCCCGGTCGATCAGCAGCACCGACATGCCGCGATGCGCGGGCTCCTCGACGGAGGTCTTCACCAGGACCGGGAGGGGGTCGGCGTGCCTGGCGTTGGTGATCCAGGTCTTGGTGCCGGACACGACGTAGTGCTCGCCGTCCCGGACCGCGCGGGTCGCGATCCCCTGCAGGTCGGTGCCCGCGCCGGGCTCCGTCAGCGCGATGCCGGTACGGCGCGCGCCGGTCGCGAGGTCGGGCAGGAATTCGTCCTTCTGCGCCTCGGTGCCGTACCGGGCGATCATCCAGGCGGCCAGGGTGTGCGAGCCGAGCACGCCCGCCACGCCCATCCAGCCGCGGGCGATCTCCTCGAAGACCAGGGCGAAGGAGACCCGGTCCAGATCCAGGCCGCCGTACTGCTCGGGGATGGTGATGCCGAACAGGCCGAGCTCCGCGAAGCGGGCGATGATCTCGGCCGGGTGGCGGCCGGTCCTTTCCCATTCGGGGGCGACCGGGATGATCTCCTTGTCCACGAACGTGCGCAGGGTGCGCCGGAACAGTCGCTGATCGTCATCGAGTTCGAAGTCCATGACAGCCATGGTGTCGATCCGTTCACAGAGGCGAAACCCATGGGTAACAACTGAAAGTTTCAGTCCCGCAAAAAGCCGGTCTGCCGGGGCTCCCGGTAAAAGACCAGTCCGGGGTACGCCGCCCGGTCGGCGGCGGGAATGTTCGGCGGCGATCGATTGACATCACTGAGGCACTCCCGACAATTCATATGTGGGAGCGCTCCCATGTTAGCAAGGCCAGTTGGACTTCGATCAGCGTCGGCGCGAAGAGGGTTTTCCCGTCCGATGCGCCCCGACGCACTTTGGAGAACCTTCTCTGATGCACAAAAGAGCTCTTGCTACGGGAGCGCTCCCACGTCGGCGGAGACGCGCGGTGTGGGCTGCCGTGATCACGTTGTGCGCCGGTGCCATGACCGGCCTGGCCCAGTCGCCCGCGTCCGCCGCCGTCGCCTGCGACGTCGCCTACACCTCCACCGACTGGACTTCCGGCCCAGGTCAGGGTGGGTTCAGCGCCGCTGTCACGATACGGAACACCGGAGACCCGATCTCCGCCTGGTCGCTCACCTTCGCCTTCCCGGGCAGCCAGCGGCTGACCCAGGGCTGGGCCGCCAACTGGACGCAGTCCGGCGCCGGCGTGACCGCCACCAACATGCCGTGGAACGGCGCCCTGGGCACGAACGCGACGGCCGGCCTCGGCTTCAACGGCACCTGGACCGGGAGCAACCCGAAGCCGGCCGGCTTCAAGGTGAACGGCGTGACCTGCGGCGGAACGCCGTCGCCCAGCCCGTCGCCGACCCCCACCCCCACGCTCCAGCCGGACGGTTACGTCGCGGTGACCCCGACGTCGCTGGCGGTGCCGGAGGGCGGCAGCGCCACCGCCGGGGTGAAGCTGTCCCTGCGGCCCAACTCCAACGTGACGGTGACGGTCACCAAGACGAGCGGGGGTGACGCCGACCTGTCCGCGTCCCCGACCACGCTGACGTTCACCCCCGCCACCTGGAACATCGCCCAGAACGTCGCCGTCTCGGCGGCCCAGGACGCCGACAACGCCGGCGGCGCCGCCAGGTTCACCCTCTCGGCCACCGGCGGCGGCGTCTTCTACTTCTCCAGCTCCCTCAACGCCACCGAGGCCGACGACGAGGCCGCGCGGCGAGTCACCGCGCTCGACCAGAACGGCTAGACCCGCCTGAGGGCGGCGGTCCCTGACCGGGCCGCCGCCCTCTCCCGACCGGCCCTCCCCGCAGGGCCGCCCCAAGCCGGGGCGCGACGGCGCCTGACCCGCTGTCGCGCCCCTGACCCCCCTCAGTTCGGTAAGGACGCTCCGATGCGCCGTACGCTCCGCGTCGCGGTGGTGGCGATGGTCGCCGCCGCGACACTCCAGCCCAGCTCCGCTTCGGCCGCCGTGTTCAACTACGGCGAGGCCCTGCAGAAATCCCTCCTCTTCTACGAAGCCCAGCAGTCCGGCGACCTGCCCAGCTGGAACCGCGTCGGCTGGCGCGGCGACTCGGGCCTGACGGACGGCCAGGACGTCGGCCTGGATCTGACCGGCGGCTGGTACGACGCCGGCGACCATGTCAAGTTCGGGCTGCCGATGGCGGCCTCGGCGACCATGCTGGCCTGGGGCGCGGTGGAGTACCGCGCCTCCTACGGCACCCAGCTGACCCACCTGCTGAACAACCTGCGCTGGGTCAACGACTACTTCATCAAGGCCCACCCGTCGGCCAACGTGCTGTACGGCCAGGTGGGCAACGGCGGCCTGGACCACGCCTGGTGGGGCCCGGCCGAGGCGATGGCGATGAACCGGCCGGCGTACAAGATCGACGCCAGCTGCGGCGGCGCCGACCTGGCCGGGGAGACGGCGGCGGCGATGGCGGCCTCGTCGATGGTGTTCAGGCCGACCGATCCCACCTACGCGAACACCCTGGTCACGCACGCGCGGCAGCTGTACACCTTCGCCGAGACGGTGCGCCGCGCCTACAGCGACTGCATCACCGACGCCAGCGGCTACTACCGCTCGTGGAGCGGTTACAACGACGAGCTGGTGTGGGGCGCGCTCTGGCTCTACCGCGCCACCGGCGAGGCGGCCTTCCTGGCCAAGGCCGAGGCGGGGTACGCGAACCTCGGCACCGAGCCGCAGAGCACCACGAAGTCGTACAAGTGGACGATCGCCTGGGACGACAAGTCGTACGGCGCGTACGTGCTGCTGGCCAAGCTGACCGGCAAGCAGCAGTACCTGGACGACGCCAACCGCTGGCTGGACTGGTGGACGGTCGGGGTCAACGGGCAGAAGGTGGCGTACTCGCCGGGCGGGCAGGCCGTGCTGGACCGGTGGGGTTCGCTCCGGTACGCCGCCAACACCGCGTTCGCCGCGCTGGTGCACAGCGACTCGATCACCGACGCCACCCGCAAGACCCGCTACCACGCCTTCGCCAAGCGCCAGATCGACTACGCGCTCGGCGACAACCCGCGCAACTCCTCGTACGTGATCGGGTTCGGCGCCAACCCGCCCAGGAACCCGCACCACCGCACCGCGCACGGCTCCTGGACCGACCAGATGACCAACCCGGTCGACACCCGGCACGTCCTGTACGGCGCCCTGGTCGGCGGCCCGCCCGACCCGAACGACGCCTACACCGACCGGCGCGACGACTTCGTCATGAACGAGGTCGCCACCGACTACAACGCCGGTTTCACCAGCGCCCTGGCCCGCCTGTACGGCGAGTTCGGCGGCACCCCGCTGGCCAACTTCCCGGTCGCCGAGACCCCGGACCCGGCCGAGATCTTCGTCGAGGCGTCGGTGAACGCCGCCGGCACCAACTTCACCGAGATCAAGACGATGGTGCGCAACCAGTCCGGCTGGCCGGCCCGGGTGCTGACCAACGGCTCGTTCCGGTACTACTTCACGCTGGACGGCGACAGCCAGCCGGCGGACATCACGATCACGGCCAACTACAACCAGTGCCGCCCGCCGTCGGGGATCACCCAGCACTCGGGCCGGATCTACTACGTGGCCATCGACTGCACCGGGCAGGTCATCGCCCCGGCCGGGCAGTCGCAGCACCGGCGTGAGGTGCAGTTCCGGATCGCCAGCGCCAAGCAGTGGGACCCGGCCAACGACTGGTCCTACACCGGGGTGTCGACGACGCCGGGCTCCACGCCGGTCCGGGTGAACAACATCACGCTGTGGTCGGGCACCACGAAGATCTGGGGCAATCCGCCGGGCAACCAGCCGTCCCCGTCTCCTTCGCCCAGCCCTTCCCCCAGCCCCTCACCCTCTCCGTCCCCCAGCCCCAGCCCGTCGCCGTCTCCTTCCCCCTCGCCATCTCCGTCACCGTCCCCGTCGCCTTCTCCGGGCGCGAAGGCGTGCACGGCCACCTACCGCGTCTCCAGCCAGTGGCCCGGCGGCTTCGGCGGTGAGGTGACCGTCCGGAACTCCGGCGCGGTCACGATCACCGGCTGGACCGTCAACTGGGCGTTCCCGAACGGGCAGACCATCTCCCAGATGTGGAACGGCACCCCCACCCAGACCGGCGCCAACGTGTCGGTACGGAACGTCGCCCACAACGGCAACCTCACCGCCAGTGCCACCACCAATTTCGGCTTCAACGGCAACTGGTCCGGTACGAACAATGTCCCGGCGGCCGTGACCTGCACGCCCGCCTGACCTCCGAGCCGCCCGCCTTCCCCCAGAAGGACCCCTCTGGGGGAGGCGGGCCCCCTGGGTCCCTCCGGGCCCGACCCTCCCGGTCCGGGGCGGGCATGCCTGACCCATGTCCTCCCCGGACCCTTTCTTTTTCCAAAGCCACCGGCAGCCCTTGCGGCGTACGATCTGATTTGTGGCGATCGGTCCCCTGCTCAAAGACCTCCGGGAAGCCGCCGGAATATCGCAAGCCGAGCTTGCACGCCTTTGTTGTGATATTTCCGGACGTTCTACGGTTACTCGTGAGATGGTGTCGCGCTGGGAGAACGGGAAGCGTTATCCCACCTTCTGGCTTCCGCATCTGGCGCGCGCGCTGGGCGTGGATGTGAGTGTGCTGGAGTCCGGGCAATTGAAGCGGCGCACGTTCGTGGTCTCCGCGGCCATCGGCGCGCTCGCCCCGCTGGGGCCGGCGCTGAACCGGGATTCGGCCGCCGAGATCGTGTCGTCGATCGCGGGGGGCGACGCGGGGGTGCTGGCCACCGTGCAGACCTCGCACGAGACCGACCTGCTCATCTCACACTTCGCCGCCTCCGACGCGGGCAGCGAGCGGCAGCTGGCGCGCTGGCTGGACGACGGCCCGGCGGTGCTCCGGGTGAACGCCTGCGGCATCGTCGCCAAGTCGGCGAAGCCCGACCTGATCGACTCCGCGGCGCACGCCCTGCGCCGCGACCGCGAGGTCCGCGACCTCTACCTGAGCGCGGTCGGCGGCCGGGTCGGCACCAGCCCGCAGGCCCTGATCAGGGAGCTCTACAACCCCCGGGACGCGGGCGCGCGCTGGTGTTCCGCGCTGCTGCTGCGCGACCACCCGGCCGAGGAGACCACCTCGGCGCTGCGGGCCGCGCTGCGTTCCGAACCGATCCCGGAGAACATCCGCACCATCGGCATGATCCTCAACGGAGTGGACCCTTGCATCTGATCGAAATCAAGAACGGCGAACTGGTGGCGACCCTGCGCGCCAGGCTGGCCGAACTGGGCGTCACCCGCGGCGCGATCGTCTCCCTGATCGGCGGCGTGGATTCGTTCCGCATCTCCACCATGCCGGCGCACGACGCGACCAAGGACATCGTTACCGACTATGACTTTCCGGCGGAGATGACCGGCACCGGGGAGATCGTCGGCGGCGATCCGCATATTCACGCGGTGATGGCCGTGGAAGGCGATCGCGGCATTTCCGGGCATCTGCACGCCGCGTCGGTACGGACCTGGTTCGCGAATGTCTATGTGGTTCCGCTTGATACCTGAACGTCCCTGAGTGGCCACCCGTGCGGGCTACCCCTGAATCAGGGGGAATCCCCTTTTCTAGGGACGTGAAATTCCGGATGCCCCCACTTCCGCCGCTGCCTGGGGGAATCGACGTCAGAAGGCCGAACGTGGCCCGGATGCACGACTACTATCTCGGCGGCAAGGACAACACCCTGATCGACCGGGCCTGCGCCGACGAGGTGCTCCGCCGGGTGCCGCTGACCCGGGAGACCGCCTGGGCCAACCGCCGGTTCGCGGCCCGCGCGATCGCCTTCCTGGCCGGGGAGCGCGGCATCCGCCAGTTCCTGGACGTCGGCGTCGGCCTGCCGTCCCGGGACAACACGCACGAGATGGCGCGCCGGGCCGGCCCGGACGCTCGGGTGATCTACGCCGACAACGACCCGGTGGTGCTGGCGCACGCCCGCGCCCTGCTGGCCAGGGACCCGCGGACCAGGGCGATCGCCGGGGACATCCGCAAACCGGGCGACCTGCTGGCCGACGAGCAGGTCAGGGACCTGTTCGACCTGTCCCAGCCGGTGGCGGTGCTGCTGACCTCGCTGCTGCACCACCTGCCGGACTCGGCCGAGCCGCACCAGGCGGTGGCCGCCCTGATGGCGGGCCTGCCGCCCGGCTCCTGCCTGGTGATCTCGCACGCCCGGCGGGAGCCGTCGCTGCTGCCGCTGGAGTTCATCTACGAACGCGCCAGCGCCCCCGCCGTGCCCCGCTCCCCCGCCGCGATCGCGGAGTTCTTCGCCGGGCTCACCCTGGCCGAACCCGGCCTGGTGGGCGTCCGCCGGTGGCGGCCGGACGAGCTGACCCTGCCGTGCGACCCCGACGTCCCGATGCTGGGCGCCGTCGGCGTCAAGACCTGATCTTGGTACGGCGGTCGTGCTGGTAGCGCGCGTACCGGTTCCGCAGCCGGGACCTGAGGACCTTGGAGCCCGCGCGGGCCTTGTCTCCCCCGTCCATCAGCAGCAGCATGAGCCGCCGGAACAGGATCGGCCCCCGCACCCGCACCTCGCCGAGCAGGGTGAGCGCGCCTTCCCGCCCCCGGGCCAGCAGCGCGCGGCCCTGGTCGGTGGCCTGGTCACGGCGGCGGAGCATCTCCTGCTTGTTCTCGTCGGCCAGCTGCTTGCCGAGCGTCTCGGCTCCGGCCGTGAGCAGCACGACGATCATCAGCGCGACCCGGGTGGCGAGCTCGTCGACCCGGCCGTCCAGGGCGTACCTGCGCTGCTCCCGCCACCAGCCGACCCAGGCGGGCCCGCCCCGGCCCAGCGAGGAGATCCCGGCCAGCCTGAGCCTGCGCCGGTGGGCGCGGACGCTGGCCGGGTCGAGGGTGGTCTGCACGGCGACCGCGACGCCGCGGTTCCACTCCCTGGCGGCGATCTCGCCGGTCCGCTCGCGCATCTGGTCGAGCACGTCGCGGGCCTGGGCCAGGATGATCGGCAGGTCGGTGAGCACCCGGGTCAGTTCCCGGCACCCGTCGAAGCCGCCCGCGTGGCAGGCCCGATGTTCGCAGCGGTGCCGGGCGGCGTGCGCCAGCGCCCCGGTGGAGACGACCTCGGCCAGCACGAGGTGCCCGGTCGAGTCGCCGCCGGCCAGCTCGATCAGCCCGTCGGCGTCCACCGCGAAGCCGCGGTACCTGGGCCGCCTGGCCGGGATGTGAGTGGCGGCCAGGCCGGTCAGGACGAGCGGGGGCGTGGCGTCCAGCAGCGACCGGTCCAGGGTCCTGTCGGCGACGTCCAGGTCGAGCCAGTTGACCAGCAGCACGTCGCCGCCGTTCAGCCACCAGCGTTCGGTGTCGGCGGGGTGCGCGGTCATGTGGGTGATCAGGGCGGCCGGGGTGCGGTGCTCGCGGCCTTCGAAGGTGATCGGGCCCGGCACCCGGTCGGGGGTCACGGCGGGGGTGCCGCCGGCCAGCCAGACGGCGACTTCGCGGCCCGTCCAGCGGGCGGCCGGGTCGACGGTGAGCAGGCCGCCCAGCAGGTGCTGCCAGCGCCCGAGTCCGGCGTCGAGGTCGGTGTCCCCGAGGTCGACGGCCGGGTCGCCCGGCTCGAACCGGGGCGGCCGCCCGGTGAGGAGTTCGTGCACGATGACGCCGAGCGACCACCAGAGGTCCTGGCCGCCGGCGACGCTGTCCGGGGGCGGCGGCTGGGACCAGCCGTACCGGACGGGGCGCGGGATCAGGCCGAGGACGAGGGTGAGCGGCTCGAAGCCGCCGGCCAGCAGGTCCTCGGGGCGGACGTCGGGGAGTTCCTGGCCGGTGACGGCCCGCCATTCGGCGGCCAGCGCGGCGATCGAGGCGACGACCTCCCTGGTCCGTTCCTCGTTCCACGGCTCGCCGGTCATCAGGGAGCGCAGCGAGCCCCCGGGCAGGTGCGTCTGGACCAGCCACGGCACGTCGCCGTCGCCGGAACCCGCCCGCCCGTAGGCGATCAGACCGGCCGGCGGCTGCCCGGTCAGCTTCGCCAGCAGGTCCTCGTCGAGCCAGCGGCCCGCCTGGTAGACGCGGAGCGCCACCGGTCCGAGCAGCTCGCCGTTTCTGGGCTGGGCGAGGTAGAGGTCGCTCTCCTCATCTTGGGCGAGGAGCGCCTCTATCTTGAACCGCCGGCGCAGCGACATCGGCACCAGGGAGAACTGGATCACAGGGCGGATCCTTTCAATAGCCGACATGGCCCGCCAGGGTGATCTGGCTACGAACTGCCAACAGGGGAACGACCGAGGGTGGGTGGGAGGTTCCGGGGCACTCCGCCGTCGCTGCTAGCTTGAACGCTGTGGTGACGAGGGTGCTGCACGCGATCTGGGCCGGGGGGCGGCTGGCGTCGTGGGCCGAGGACGGGACGCTCCCGTTCATCACGCACTCCCGCGCCGAGGTCCGGGACCATCCGTTCGCGGTGCCGGCGGCCGAATCCGTCGTGCTGCTGCTGCCCAGTTCGGCGCGGGGGCCGGTGCCGTCGCCGGAGCTCGGGGCCGATGTCACGGTGCGGAATCCGCGGCTGGCGCGGTGGCGGGTGCCGATCATGCCGTACGCGCCGGAGGGGATCGACGCGATTCCTGGGCCTTCGGTGCGATATTTCGGGATTGTTGGGGATTTCGCGCGTGATCTGGTCCGGCGGGGGCGCATCCTGCCGTGGCTGGCGACCGACGAGGCGCGCTGGCGGCCGGTGCTGACCGGGGCGGACGCGGCGCGGTTCCGGGAGCTGGCGGAGGCGATGCCGCCGGTGTGCCGGGCCGTGGAGGAGGAGGGGCGGTCCAGTGAGGTGCTGCTGGGGGCGCTGACGGAGCTGGTGGATTCGACCGCGCGTAAGGCGTTTCCTGAGCGGCTGATCGGGGCGTACCGGCCGGGGCGGAAGAGCGCGCTGGCGGATCGGTGGCTGCTGGCGCTCACCGACGCGAACCCGCGGCTGGACGAGGTGGAGCCGGTCGAGGCCTTCTACCTGTCGCGGGCGCTGAACGGGTGGTTTGAGGCGGCGCAAGGGCTCGGCGGTCCGGTAGTGGTCGAGTTCCGGCTGGTTGAGCCGGAGGCGGACGGCCAGTGGCTGGTGGAGTTCGGGCTGCGCTCCGCCGACGAACCGGATCTGCGGGCCACGGCGGCGGAAGTGTGGGCGGGCGCGGAGTTCCCCGGCGTGTCGGACCCGCAGGAGCTGCTGCGGGCCGGGCTGCGCCGCGCGGTCCGGCTCTACCCGGACCTGGACCGGGCCCTGCGGATGCGACGCCCGGACAGGCTGGCCGTGGACACCAGGGGCGCGTTCGCGTTCCTGCGCCACTCCGCGCCCCTGCTGGAGGCGGCTGGGTACGGCGTGGTGCTGCCCTCCTGGGTGGGCAGGACCCGGCTGGGCCTGAAGATGACCACCCGATCCCGCCCGGGGCCGCCCAACCTCGGGCTCCGCGAGCTGGTCGACTTCCGGATGGACCTGGCCGTCGGCGACCAGGTCATCGACGAGGCCGAACTGGCCGAGCTGGCCCGGCTCAAGGTGCCGCTGGTCCGGGTCCGCGGCGAGTGGGTGGAGCTGGACGACCGCCAGCTGAAGGCCGCGCTGCGCGCGGTCGAGGATCGGCGGGTCGTCGAGCTGACCGTGGGCGACGTCATCCGCGAGGTCGTGCTCGGCGGCGCGGAGGAGCTGCCGCTGGTCGAGGTGGACGCCGACGGCCTGCTCGGCGACCTGCTCTCCGGCGAGACCGAACGCCGGCTGCGCCCCGTGCCCACCCCGGCCACCCTGAACGGCGTGCTCCGGCCCTACCAGGAGCGCGGGCTGGCCTGGCTGGGGTTCCTGTCGGGGCTCGGCCTCGGCGGGATCCTCGCCGACGACATGGGCCTGGGCAAGACGATCATCACGCTCTCGCTGATGCTGGCCGAGCGGGAGGACGGCGCGACCCCGCCGGCCACCCTGCTGGTCTGCCCGATGTCGCTGATCAACAACTGGCAGAAGGAGGCCGCCAGGTTCGCGCCCAGCCTGCGCGTCTACATCCATCACGGCGGTTCCCGCCACAGAAACGCCGAGCTGGCAGACGCGATCCGGGCCGCCGACCTGGTGATCACCACCTACGGCACCGCCCTGCGCGACCTGCCGTCGCTGGCCCGGCAGGGCTGGGAGCGGGTCGTCTGCGACGAAGCCCAGGCGATCAAGAACAGTGCGACCAGGCAGGCCCAGGCGGTCCGGCAGATCCGGGCCAGGACCAAACTGGCGCTGACCGGCACCCCGGTCGAGAACCACCTGTCCGAGCTGTGGTCGATCATGGAGTTCTGCAATCCGGGGCTGCTCGGCCCGGCGCGGGCGTTCCGGACCCGCTACCAGGACCCGATCGAGTCCCGCCGGGACGACAACGCGATGCGGGGGCTGCGCCGGGCCACCGGGCCGTTCGTGCTGCGCCGCCTCAAGACCGACAAGACGATCATCTCCGACCT
Source organism: Acrocarpospora corrugata (assembly GCF_009687845.1). Classification (GTDB taxonomy): domain Bacteria; phylum Actinomycetota; class Actinomycetes; order Streptosporangiales; family Streptosporangiaceae; genus Acrocarpospora; species Acrocarpospora corrugata. The sequence continues at coordinate 87,628 of NZ_BLAD01000037.1, read as the reverse complement.
GCCGGACAAGCTGGAGATGAAGGTCTGGTGCACGCTCACCCCCGAGCAGGCCCGCCTCTACCAGGCGGTGGTGGCCGACATGATGGGCCGGATCGAGAGCAGCGAGGGCATCGAGCGGCGCGGCAACGTGCTGGCCACCATGACCCGCCTCAAACAGGTCTGCAACCATCCCGCCCACCTGCTGAAGGACGGCTCCCGGCTGGACGGCCGCTCCGGCAAGCTGGCCCGGCTGGAGGAGATGGCCGAGGAGATCCTGGAAGAGGGCGACAAGGCGCTGGTCTTCACGCAGTACGCGGAGTTCGGCACGATGCTCCAGCCGTACCTGGAGTCCAAGCTGGACCGGCCGGTGCTCTGGCTGCACGGCGGCCTGAGCAAGCGGCGGCGGGACGAGCTGGTCGAGCGCTTCCAGCGGGACGACGAGCCGATGATCTTCCTGCTGTCGTTGAAGGCGGCCGGGGTCGGGCTGAACCTGACCGCCGCCAACCACGTCGTGCACATCGACCGCTGGTGGAACCCGGCGGTGGAGAACCAGGCCACCGACCGCGCGTTCCGGATCGGGCAGACCCGGAACGTGCAGGTCAGGAAGTTCATCTGTGTGGGCACGCTGGAGGAGCGGGTGGACGAGATGATCGAACGCAAGCTGGCGCTGGCCGAGAGCGTGGTCGGCGGCGGCGAGGACTGGCTCGCCGACCTGTCCGCCGACCAGCTGCGCGACCTGTTCCGGCTCAGCCCAGAGGCGGTGCGCTGATGACCGGAGATCCGCTCGACGTCGAGGACGTGCCGTTCGCCGACCGGCTCGACGACTTCTACGCGCCCTCGGTGTCGCTGGCCCGGCTGAAGGCCCACCCGGACGTCAGCTCCCCCGCCGACCTGCTGCTGCGCGCGCTGGAACCACCACCCATCAAGATCAGGCACATCCCGCTGCTGGACCTGCTCCGCCCGGCCTACCGGCGGCTGGCCTCAATCGAGAAGCGCGTCCAGGAATGAGTTGCTGAACACCCGGTGCGGGTCCAGCGCGTTCAGCGTGCCCACCGCGGTGTCCCAGTTGTCGCCCACCGGCTGCCCGGCCCGGTACGCCGCGGGGATCACCGTGTCCCGGAACCCCGCGTCCGCCCAGGTCGCCGTGCCCGAGTACCCCCACCCCTTCGACCACTCGGGGCGCACCCCCGCGTAGGTGTAGTTGGCCAGGATCCACTGCTCGGTCTCCCGGTAGAACTGCTGCGCGTACGGCGTCCCCGGCACGGTGAGGATGTCCAGCCACACCGCCACGTTCCAGTCCGGATGATCCGGCCTCGGCCGCAGCGCCGACAGCTGCGGCGACACCGCCCCGGCCACCTGCGCGTCGGCGGGGTTGTCCAGCCCGGTCACCCGGATCTCCAGCGGCCCGTTCATCGGATAGCGCCCCAGCGCCGCGTACGCGTTGAGCGCGTTCTTGTAGTAGGTGTAGAACTCGCTCACCACCCGCTGGATGTTGGCCCGGGTGGTCAGGATGGCGTACCCGTTGGCGGTGACCCGCAGCGTGGTCGGCCGCACGTACAGCAGGGTGTTCTTGGACCAGCCCCAGATGTCCCACGTCCCGGTCAGGATCAGCCCGGAGCCGACCACCGCCATCTGGGTGTTCTCGAACGTCGGCGTCAGCCCGGCGTTGCCCGCCACGATCTGGGACAGCAGGTCGGAGGCGGCCTCGGAGAGGAAGTCGGAGAACGGGTAGTTGTAGGGGGAGTTGACCTGTTTGGCGAACAGCGGCTTGCTGGGCGCGACGCTCCACACCTTCAGCCAGGGCACGGTGGTGAACGGGAACCAGATGGCCTCGACCCGGCCGGTGGAGTTGACGTAGCCGGCGAACGAGCTGGAGCCGGCGCTGGCGGGCGGCGCGAACATGTCGTTGACGTTGATGTGGTAGAAGCTCTGGCAGCGAAGCCGCTTGTTCGCGCCGACCCGCAACGTCACCTCGGTGATGAACGAGCGGCCCAGGTTGACCAGCAGGGCGGCGATCTGCGCGTCGCCGCGCTGGAAGGTGCGCAGCGCGTAGGCGGAGCCGTTCCAGGTGACGGCCTTGAGCGAGACGACCAGGTTGCTGACCGAGCCGAAGGTGTGGCCGGGGGTGAGGGTCTCGCCGGTCTTGGGGACGGCGGTGCCGTGGCCGTCGATGGCGAGCACGCCGCCGAGGGTCAGGTCGCCGGGGGCGGGGGTGGCGGTCAGGCCGTAGCCGGCGCCTTCCAGGGTGCCGAGCAGGGATTCCATGGTGACGCCGGTCTGGGCGGTGACGGTGCCGCTGCCGACGCTGACGGCGGTCAGGTGCTGGGTGGTGTCCACCAGGACGGTGTTTCCGGCCGCGCCGGCCGGGATGACCAGCGGCGACCAGTTGTGCGACTTGCCCTTGGCGCGCAGCTTCCAGCCGTTGGCGCGGGCCCAGTTGGCCAGCGTGACCACGTCGGCGGGGGTGGCGGGGGCGCAGGTCCAGACGCCGTCGACCTCGATCTCACCGGACCAGTTCTCGTACGCCTGCTGATAGATGGAGATGCCGCCGGGGAAGGCGGGCGGCGCGGCGAGGGTGGCGCCGCGGGCGGGCAGCAGATGGAAGACGGGAGTCCAGGAAAGGGCTCCGAGCAGCGCGCGACGGGACAGGCCGGTACGGGGGATGTCCAAGGGAGACCTCCGGAGCAGCAGGCACGAATGAGGCATCCATCGAGGGATGCGGGGACGGGTTCGCGCCTAGCCCCGCCTACCGAAGCAGGATCACCTGCTTTATACGCCGCACCCGAAAGGCGGTCAAGCACTTGCTTGGTTCGATCAGGTGTCGACGAAGTCCTGCCCGACCATCACCCGCACGCCGTTCGGAATCGTGGTCAGCGTGAGCGGCGTGCGCAGCCGCACCTCGCCGTCGATGTCGGCCGCCATCGGCGGATCCGTCTCGATCAGCATCTCCCTGCCGATCACGAAAGGCCCTCCGGCCAGGCTGCGCCACTTGCCGGTGGTGGCCCGGCCCATGGTCTCCACCAGCAGCCGCAGCCGTTTGCCCGACCCCAGCTGGTAGGCGACCAGCCGCCGGTTGTCGATGCTGATGTCCCTGGCGATCTGCCAGCCGCCGTGGAACCGGCCGTTGGCGATGTTGAGCTGGTGGGTGAGCAGCTCGTGCCGCACCCCGTCCACCGTGACGTAGGCCCGGAACGCGTGGTGGCCCGGCAGGATGGTCAGCGCGGTGAGCGGGTAGGCGGCCCGGCCGAGCACCCGCTTCAGCCACGGTTTCACCGTGCCGGCCACCTCGACGGAGACGCCGAAGCTGGCCAGGTTGGCGAACGGGCGGTCGCCGCACAAGCCCAGGTCGATGTCGGCGACCTTGCCCTCGGTGAAGACCCGGACCGCGCCGGTGCGGGTCAGCGGCAGGCCGAGACTGCGGGCGAAGTTGTTGGTGGTGCCCAGCGGGAGCACGCCCAGCGCCACGTCCCGGTGCACCAGGTGCTTGACCGCCGCGCTCAGCGTGCCGTCGCCGCCGCCCACGATGAGCAGGTCGGGTTCGAGGCCGAGCGCCTCGTCCAGGGTGGCCCGCAGCCGCTTCGGCTCGTCCACCGGGAACACCCCGAGCGGCGCGAAGCCGGCGGCCCGGATCAGCCGCAGCACCTCGGCGTAGTGCCTGCGGCCACGCCGGGACTTGGTGTTCACCACAACGGCGGCCTTCCGGTCATCCCGGACGGCCGCCGTGTGGTCCGCCTTGCTGCGCATGATCACATGCTAGTGCTTTACTTCTTCGCTGCCGTCACCTGGAGGATGACGCCGAGGTTAAGGGGAAGGGGGCTGATCAGCTTGAGCTGCGCGCCCAGCGCCTTGCCCTCGTCGCCGGGATTGCCGGTGCCCAGGGTGAAGCCGTTGAACTGCTGCCCGTAGACCGAGGTCGCCGGGGTGCCGTCGGGGTTGACCACCCGGACCGAGTAGAGCTGGTTGCCCTTGGAGGGGACCACCGCGGAGGCGTCCCTGCTCCGGGAGGCGAACCAGACGCCGTCGCGCTGGTAGTTGGTGTCGTAGGTGTAGGCCAGGCCCTTGTCGAAGCCGTCCAGGTTGCGCCACTCGGCCAGGTAGAACTGGTCGGTGACCTCGGTGCCGCTGTGCCTGATCCAGCCCTGGCCGCGGGTGTTGGTGAAGGTGCCGGTGGTCGCGGTCCAGCCGTTCGCGCCGCCCTCCACGTCGTCGGTGAAGACGGTGGCCGCGCCGTTGGTCACCGAGAAGTCGTCGGAGAACCAGCCGCGCTCCATGTAGGCGGCGTCGGTGGCGTAGCGGAGCCTGACCTGGACGGTGGCGCCGGCGAACGGCGTCAGGTCGATGTAGTCGTGCCGCCAGCCGTCGGTGTGGCCGGTCAGGCCGTGCTTCTTGTTCCCGAAGTCCTTCAGCCGCTTGTTGGGGTCGTTGTCGGTGGAGACGAGCGTGCCGCCCTCGGCGTAGACGTTCTGCTCGTTCCAGGTGGCGCCGCCGCCGGTGGAGACCTCGACGAAGCCGTAGTCCCAGTCCTCTTCGATGATGTAGTCGTTCCACATCCAGAACTTGACGTCGGCGCCGGCCGGGACCTGGATGGTGCGGGTCAGCCGCGAGTCGGCCCAGTTCTGGTCGGGGCTGGACCACCAGGCGTTGGCGCCGCTGTGCGGCACGGTCAGCTGGGTGGACTTGTCCGGCAGGTTGATCCGGACGCCGTCCTCGGTCAGCTTGGGGGTGTTCGAGGACTGGCCGACGGTGATCAGCTTGGTGCCGCTGCCCGGATCGACGATCTTCGGGTTCGCCCAGCCCAGCACCCACTTGTCCCAGATGCCCATGTGGGCGGGCATCGACTGGAAGATCGGCCCGGAGTGCGAGCCGGTGGACATCAGCGACCAGAACTCGACGCTGGTGTCGCCGGCGACGGTGACGTCGTAGAGGTCGGGCAGGCCGAGGTCGTGGCCGTACTCGTGGGCGAAGACGCCGACGCCGGAGTCCTCCGGCTGGACGATGTAGTTGGCGATCTTCTTGGTGGTGCCGGGGATGCTGTAGCCGCCGGTGATGGTGGAGGCGTGCGCCCAGATGGCGTACGTGCCCTCCGCGCCGCCGCCGCCGGACTTGTCCTCGCCGGCGTGCACCAGGAAGAGGTGGTCGATCACGCCGTCCGGCTCCAGGCGGTTGCCGTCGTTGTCGGCGTCCGCGGTGTCCTCGATGTCGTAGTCGGCCCACGGGAAGTTCGGCTGCTGGGCGGCCAGCACGTTGACCGCGCCGATGCCGAGCGCGGCCGCGCCGAGCGGGTTGTCGGGGTGGCCGTTGGTGTTCTGCGGGGCGTTGTCGTTCTCGGGGTCGCAGGCGGCGGCGCCGTACCAGCCTTCCGAGTGGGGCACCTTGAGCCAGCCGATGGCCGCGCCGGCGACGGTGTAGGCGCCCTTGGACATCTCCTCGTACATCTTCTTCATGGTGAAGCCGGAGATGTCGATGCCCTTCTTACCGTCCCTGGGGTCGGTCAGGTCGGGGCGGACGCGGGTGGTGATGCCGGCGTCGGTGTAGAGCATCTTGTTGAAGTGGGCGGCGCTGAAGTCGGGCACCCAGAGGGTCTGGTTGTCCCTGCCCGGTCCCGGCAGGGTCGCCGGGTTCGGGATCTTGTTGTGCAGCGGGCCGTTGATCTTGGTGCCGGGCGGTTCGACCACGCAGGTGTTCGGGTCGGCCGTGGAGGACTGGCGGCTGAAGCCGGAGAAGTCGTCGTTGGCGTTCTCGTTGAACTCCACCAGCAGGGTCAGCAGCTTCGCGGTCTGCTTGGTCCTGACCTTCTTGTAGATGAACTTGTCACACGGTAAGTCAAACGGCGGACGGCAAAAGGCGGCCCCCGGTTTCCCGGAGGCCGCCGATTCGGTCGTTGCTACTTCTTGGCCGCCGTCACCTGGAGGATGACTCCGAGGTTGAGCGGGAGCGGGGTGATCAGCTTGATCTGCGCGCCCAGGGCCACGCCCTCATCGCCGGGGTTGCCGGAGCCGAGGGTGAAGCCGAGGAAGTCCTCGCCGTACAGACCGGTGGCGGGGGTTCCGTCCGGGTTGACGACGCGGACGCTGTACTGCTGGTCGTCGCGCGAGGGCACGACCGCCGAGGCGTCCCGGTTACGGGCGAAGAGCCCTTGGGCGCCGCGGTCCTCGATGCCCGGGTACCAGGTCTTGGCGTCGGTGAACGCCTTGACCGGGTTCTGCGCAGGGAACGAGGTGCAGTACTCGCTGAACGGCTCGCCGGCCGCCTCGAAGCACTCCCGGAACGGGTAGGTCTTCTCGAAGCCGAAGGCCGCGTTGGAGGCCTGCGGGCGCATCGGGATGTTCTTCAGCACGCTCGGGTCCTTCGTGGCCGCGACGCCGGTCCTGCGCAGCGGGTCGAAGTGCGAGTCCACCAGGAGCAGCTGCCCCTTCGAGCCGAGCGACGGCAGCGAGAGCACGTTCGTCGCCGGGCTGTTGCCGCTGAACGAGCCGTCCCGCAGCCAGACCAGCAGACCGGGCGCGTTGTACTTGACCTTGTCCACCTTCCAGACGCCGTTGCGCTGGTAGTTGGTGTCGTAGGTGTACGCCAGGCCCTGGTCGAAGCCGTCGAGGTTACGCCACTCGGCCAGGTAGAACAGCTCGGTGACGATGTTGCCGCCGTGCCGCGTCCAGCCGGCGCCGCGGGTGTCGGTGAAGGTGCCCGTGGCGGCGGTCCAGCCGTTCGCCCCGGCCTCCACGTCGTCGCTCCACACGGTGACGCCGCCGGCCGTGACCGAGAAGTCGTCCGCGAACCAGCCGCGCTCGAGGAACGCCTCGTCCGTCGCGTACCGCAGCCGGACCTGGACGGTCTGGCCCGCGAACGGGGCGAGGTCGATGTAGTCGTGCCGCCAGGAGTCGGTGTGGTCGGTCAGGCCGTACTTCTTGCCGCCGAAGTCCTGCATGCGGTTGTTCGGGTCGGCGTAGCCGTCGTCGGTGGAGACGAGCGCGCCGCCCTCGGTGTAGACCTTCTGCTCGTTCCAGGTGGCGCCGCCGTCGGTGGAGACCTCGACGAAGCCGTAGTCCCAGTCCGCTTCGATGACGTAGTCGTTCCACATCCAGAACTTCACGTCCGAGCCGCCCGGGACCTGGACCGTGCGGGTCAGCCGCACGTCGGCCCAGTTCTGGTCGTTGCCGGTCCACCAGGCGTTGGCGCCGCTGTGCGGCGTCGTCATGGTGACCGACTTGTCCGGCAGGTTGATCCGGACGCCGTCCTCGGTCAGCTTCGGCGTACGGGACGCCTGGCCGACGGTGACCAGCTTGGTGCCGTCACCCGGGTTGAGCGCCTTCGGGTTCACCCAGCCCAGGACCCACTTGTCCCAGATGCCCATGTGGGCGGGCATCGACTGGAAGATCGGCCCGGAGTGCGAGCCGGTCGACATCAGGTCCCAGAACTCGACGCTGGAGTCGCCCGCGCCGGTGGAGTCGTACAGGTCGGGCAGGCCCAGGTCGTGGCCGTACTCGTGGGCGAAGACGCCGACGCCGGAGTCCTCGGGCTGCACGATGTAGTTGGAGATCCGCTTGCCGGTGCCCGGGATGGTGTAGCCGCCCGGGATGGTGGCGGAGTGCGCCCAGATGGCGTACGTGCCCTCGGCGCCGCCGCCGCCGGACTTGTCCTTGCCGGCGTGCACCAGGACCAGGTGGTCGATGACGCCGTCCGGCTCCAGCAGGTTGCCGTCGCCGTCCGCGTCGCTGACGTCCTCGACGTCGTAGTCGGCCCACGGGAAGTTCGGCTGCTGGGCGCGGAGCGCGTTCACCGCGTCGACGCCGAGCTGGGCGGGGCCGGCCGGGTTGTCGGGGTGGCCGTTCTGGTTCTGCGGGGCGTTGCCGCCGGCGGGGTTGCACTCGGCCGCGCCGTACCAGCCCTCGGAGTGGGGGACCTTCAGCCAGCCCACCGCCGCACCGGTGACGGTGTAGGCGCCCTTGGACATCTCCTCGTACATCTTCTTCATGGTGAAGCCGGAGATGTCGATGCCCTTTTTGCCGTCGCGGGGGTCGGTCAGGTCCGTACGGACCCGCGAGGTGATCCCCTTGTCGGTGTAGAGCATCTTGTTGAAGTGGTCGCCGCTGAAGTCCGGCACCCACATCGAGTTGTTGTCCTTGCCCGGTCCCGGCAGGGTCGCCGGGTTCGGGATCTTGTTGTGCAGCGGGCCGTTGACCTTGGTGCCGGCCGACTCGACCACGCAGGTGTTCGGGTCGGCCGTGGACGCCTGCCGGCTGAAGCCGGAGAAGTCGTCGTTGGCGTTCTCGTTGAACTCCACCAGCAGCGTCAGCAGCTTCGCGGTCTGCTTGGCGCCGGCCTTCTTGAAGATGAACTCGAACGGGTTCTTGCCGGTCCTGACCGCGCGCCGCTCGTTGTCGGCGAGCCTGCGGGCGGCCACCGGGTTGCCGCCGGCGTACTTGCGGTCGATGGTCTGCGCGGTGGTCTGCGCGGTGGTCTGCGCGACGTCCTGGCCGGAACGGCCCGACCGGCTCTGCGAACCGGCGGTTAACCGCTCCGCGCCGGCCGCGGTGGTGTCGGCCTGCACCATCGGGGGCGCGTAGTTGATGTAGTGGTCGCTGGGAGACGGGATGTAGGTGGCCACCGAGGTGTCGGCCGCGGCCGCGGTCACCGCCGCCCCGGGAATGGCCGTCAGCCCCGCTGCCGCGAGGCCGAGGGCGGGCACGATGGCGGCCAGACGCCGGGCCCGTCCTGAGGATGTTCTGCCTGACAAGGTATGTCCCTCCCTGCCCGGGGTTACCGGGCGACATCCGAACGGCGCGCTAGGGATGTCGCGCGCCACGGCCTGTCACACGGGACCGCAATTGCGGTCCCACACGCCGCAAGCCGGACGTTAGATGAACCAGTAATGGAAAGGTAAAGTCAGGGATGGATGTTGCTAAACCGTAATCGATCCCGTTTTGTCACACTTTGTGTCAGAACAAGATCGATGCGGTGACGACGGTCCCGGTCAGGGCCAGGCCGTAGCAGGTGAGCGCGATGAACCGGTCCCAGCGGGCCACCCCGAGCAGCTCCTCGGCGGTGAACCTGATCCGGTGCGCGGCATGGAAAAGTGCCAGCATGACCAGGCCCACCAGGGCCAGCCGGACCACCGCATTTGACAACAGCGCAGTCAGGTCCGGCCTTGACAGGACCCCGGCGGGCACCAGCACGCCGAGGATCAGCACCAGCGCCGGAAGCGTCAGCGCGGACACCACGCCGCCGCCCCCGAACAGCAGCCACAGGTACGGCTCGGCCCTGCGCCGCAGCGGGCTCACCAGAGCACCCAAAGGATCAGCGCGGAGACCGCCAGCCAGGCCGAGAAGTTGCCGCCCACGATCATGAAGTCCGGCACCCGCCAGCCGTCCAGCCTGATCACGGTCGCCTTCGGCGCCAGGTTGAGGAAGGTGACCGCGTGGAAGGTGACCGCGGCCAGCGCGACCACGTTCAGCGCGAGCACCCAGGGCGTGCCCGCCCAGTCCCAGAACGCGGGCAGCGCGCCGTCCGCGAAGGCGTCAAGCAGCAGGATCAGGTAGACCGCCGACCAGGCCACGAACAGGCTGGTCAGCTCGCGCAGCACGAACACCAGGTAGGCGCGGCGGCGCAGGAACCAGAGCCGGTCCCGGGGCGGCGAGTAGCTCACGACCGCCTCCGCGAGAACGGCAGCACGCTGCGCAGCGCGGCGGTCAGCTTGTACCGCTGGATGGCCTCGGCCGGATCCACGTGCTTCGGGCAGGCCGAGGTGCACTCGCCGACGAACGTGCACCCCCACACGCCCTCCTCGCTGGAGAGCACGTCGAACCGGTCCCCCATGTCCCGCGAGTCCAGGTTGTAGCGCTGCGCCAGCGCGATCGCGGCCGGCCCGAGGAAGTCCGGGTTGAGCACGTACACCGGGCAGGCCGAGTAGCACAGCATGCAGTTGATGCACATCGAGTACTGCTTGTACGCCTCCAGCTGCTCCGGCGTCTGCGCGAACTCCGACGCCGGCTCCTCTCCCTCCCGGACCAGCCACGGCGTCACCTTCGACAGGTTCGCCAGGAACGGATCGATGTCCACCACGAGGTCCCTGATCACCGCGAACCCGCGCAGCGGCTCGACCGTCACCGGCCCGGTGAAGTCGGTCAGGAACGTGCCGCAGGTCAGCTTGGGCTCGCCGTTCACGGTCATGCCGCAGGATCCGCAGATCCCCATCCGGCAGGACCAGCGGAACGACAGCGTGCCGTCCACGGTGTCCTTGATGTGGTTGAGTGCGTCCAGGATCGCCCAGTCGTCCCGGTCGGGGACCTCGTAGTCCTGGAAGACCGGCTCGGCGTCCACGCCCGGCCGGTAGCGGCTCACTCGCAGGATCATCGTCCGTAGACCCTCTCGCCCGGGGGCCAGCGTGTGATCGTGACGGGCAGCAGGCTGAGCCGAGGCGTCCCGTCGGGGCCCCGATGGGCCAGGGTGTGCGCCAGGAAACCGGCGTCGTCGCGATCCGGGAAGTCGGTGCGCTGATGCGCGCCGCGCGACTCCTCCCGGTTGAGCGCGGAGGCCACGATCGCCTCGGCCACGTCCAGCATGGAACCGAGTTCGAGCCCGGCCAGCAGCTCGGTGTTGAAGGCCGCGCTGTGGTCCTCCAGCCGCGCGACGGCGGCGCGTTCCCGCAGGTCGGCCAGGGTGGCGACGGCTTTCTCCAGGGAGTCGCGGTCGCGGTAGATGCCGGCCGCCTCCTCCAGGGTGCGGCGCATCAGCTCGCGCACCTCGGAGACCCGCTCCCGGCCGCCGTCCCGCCCGTCCCGCTCCCGTTCCAGCCGCCGCCGCTCGTCGGCGCCCTGGGCCCGGACCGCGGCGCCGTCCGGCGGCCCGGCCGTCGCGGCGTACCGCGCCGCCGCCAGCCCCGCCCGCGCCCCGAACACCAGGCACTCGGGCAGTGAGTTGGAGCCCAGCCGGTTGGCGCCGTTGATGCTCACGCAGGCCGTCTCGCCCGCCGCGTACAGACCGGGCAGGGGGGTGGCGCCGTCCGTGCCGGTGTGCACGCCGCCCATCATGTAGTGGACCACCGGGCGGACCGGGATCAGGTCGGTGACCGGGTCGATCTTCTCGTAGCTCAGGCACAGCTCCCGGACGAACGGGATCCGCGCGTTGATCCTGGCCTCCCCGAGGTGGCGCAGGTCCAGGTAGGTGACCTGCCCGTACGGGGTCTCCGCGGTGCGCCCGCGCCGCATCTCGTGCACGAACGCCTGGGACAGCCGGTCCCGGGGCCCGAGTTCCATGCTGCGCAGCCGGGGCGTGTCGGTGGGCACGCCGAGGTCGTAGTCCTGCAGGTAGCGGTAGCCGTCCTTGTTGATCAGCCAGCCGCCTTCCGCGCGCGCCGCCTCGGTGATGAGGATGCCGGTGAACGGCAGGCCGGTCGGGTGGTACTGGACGAACTCCATGTCCTTCAGCGGGGCGCCGGCCCGGTAGGCCAGAGCCATGCCGTCGCCGGTCTTGATGGCGGCGTTGGTGGTGAACGGGAAGACCTGGCCGCAGCCGCCGGTGGCCAGGATGACGGAGCGGGCGGCGATGGTGTCGATCCGGCCGGTCCTGATGTCGATGGCGGTGACGCCGTGCACCCGTTCGCCGTCGGTGACCAGGCGGGTGGCGTACCACTCGTCGAAGCGCCGGATGCCGGGGTGTTTGAGGCTGGTCTGGAAGAGGGTGTGCAGCAGGTGGAAGCCGGTCTTGTCGGCCGCGTACCAGGTGCGCAGCTGCTTCATCCCGCCGAACGGCCGGACCGCGACCCGGCCGTCGGGTTCCCGGCTCCACGGGCAGCCCCAGTGTTCGAGCCGGATCAGCTCTCGGGGGGCCTCCCGGACGAACGCCTCCACGGCGTCCTGGTCGCAGAGCCAGTCGCCGCCGGAGACGGTGTCGTAGGCGTGCTCGTCCGGGCTGTCGGCCAGGCCGATCACGGCGGCGGCGCCGCCTTCTGCGCTCACGGTGTGGCTGCGCATCGGGTAGACCTTGGACAGCACGGCCACGGTGGCGTCCGGCGAGGTCTCGGCGACCGCGATCGCGGCCCGCAGGCCGGCCGCGCCGCCACCCACGATCAAGACGTCGATCGCCTCAGCAGCCATGGTCCGGGCCGAACTCGTCGGTGGCCCGGCGCCCGTCGTGCCGCGTGGCGTGCACGTGGATGCTGCCGTCGTGGTACTCGTGGCGGATCCGGCGGCAGCCGCAGTCGAAGTAGTCGTCCCGGATCAGCAACCCGTCGCCGTCCTCTTCGACGAAGTGCTCACCACCACCCTTCCGTCCGCAGGGTGCGAGTAAATCGGTGAAGGCCGTACGCGTTCCGGTCATCGCCCCTCCTTCCGAGATCAAGGGTGCTTTCCACACAAGCACCGCTATGGACGCTCGGAAAGGCCAGAACATCCTTTCGGGGTGTTCGCACTGGGCGGGGTGCCGGCCGTAGGGTCCGAATCGTGAAAGATCTCATCGCCGCGCTGCCGGAAGGCCGGGTCGTCACCGACCCGGACGTGATCGACTCCTACGCCCGCGACCGCACGTTCCTCGGCCCCGGCCAGGCCGTCGGCGCGGTGCTGGCGCGATCCCGGGACGAGGTCGTGACCACGCTGAAGTGGGCGAGCGCGCACCGGGTGCCGGTGGTGCCGCGCGGCGCGGGCTCAGGCCTGGCGGGCGCGGCGACGGCCATCGAGGGCGGCCTGATCCTGTCGCTGCACCGGATGACCGCCATCACCGAGCTCTCCCCGGCCGACGAGATCGCGGTCGTGCAGCCGGGCGTGATCACCGCGGACCTGGATCGGGCCGCCCGCGCCCATGGCTTGATGTACGCCCCTGACCCGTCCTCCTATGAAATTTCCACCATCGGCGGCAACCTGGCCACCAACGCGGGCGGCCTGCGCTGCGTCAAATACGGCGTCACCCGGGACTCCACCCTCGGCCTGGAGGTCGTGCTCGCCGACGGGCGGATCCTGAACACCGGCCGCCGCACCATGAAGGGCGTCACCGGCTACGACCTGACCGGCCTGTTCGTCGGCTCCGAGGGCACCCTGGGCGTGATCACCGAGGCCACCCTGCGGCTGCGCCGCGCCCCCGCCGAACCGCCCGCCACCCTCGCCGCCGAGTTCGCCACCTTCCGGGACGCCGCCGCCGCGGTGTCCGCGATCATCGCGGCCGGCTGCCAGCCGTCCATGCTGGAGCTCATCGACCGGGCCACCCTGAAGGCCATCGACGACTGGAAGCACATCGGCCTGGAGCCGGCCACCATGGCCATGCTGATCGGCCAGTCCGACGCCGCCGACTCGGCCGCGGCCATCGCCAGGATGGGCGAGCTCTGCGAGGCGAACGGCGCGACCTTCGCCGCCGTGTCCACCACGCCGCAGGAGGCCGAGGAGCTGGTCGCGGTGCGGCGGCTGGCCTATGAGGCCAAGGAGCGGCTGGGCGCGTGCCTGGTGGAGGACGTGTGCGTGCCCAGGTCCAAGCTGCCCGAGATGATCACGGCCGTGGAGGCGGCCGGGGCCAAACACGACGTGCTGATCTGCACGGTCGCGCACGCCGGTGACGGGAACGTGCATCCGGTCTTCATCTTCGACCGGGGCTTGGCCGAGCCGCCGCCGCAGGTGTGGGCCGCCGCCGACGAGGTGTTCAGGACCGCGCTGCGGCTGGGCGGCACGCTGACCGGGGAGCACGGGGTGGGCCTGCTCAAGCGGCGCTGGCTGGCGCTGGAGTCGGGCCCGGTGGCGCAGGATCTGCAGCGGGAGATCAAGGCCGTTTTCGACCCGCTGAACATCATGAACCCCGGCAAAGCCATCTAAGGTAGCGTTCAGCCACACTGGTCATGATATTTCGGGGGTTGTGGTGGAAGGCGATCCGACGCGGCTGGGGCCGTTCGCGATCGTCCGGCGGCTGGGCGAGGGCGGGCAGGGGGTTGTCTTCCTCGGCTCTGGCCCGTCCGGCGAGCAGGTCGCGATCAAGCTGCTGCACACCCGGCTGACCGCCGACGAGGGGGCCCGCGCCCGGTTCCTGCACGAGGTCGCGCTGGCCCAGCGGGTGGCCAGGTTCTGCACCGCCCCCGTCCTCCACGCCGACCTGGCCGGCAGCCAGCCGTACATCGTGAGCGAGTACGTGCCCGGCAAGTCCCTGCGCGACCTGGTCGACGAGGAGGGCCCGCGCCGGGGCGCGGCGCTGGACCGGCTGGCGATCAGCACGGCCACCGCGCTGGCCGCCATCCACCGGGCCGGGATCACCCACCGCGACTTCAAACCGGCCAACGTGCTGATGGGCCCGGAAGGCCCGGTCGTGATCGACTTCGGGGTGGCCAAGGCGCTGGACTCGCCGCAGACCACCGGGACCGGGACGACGATGGGCACGCCGTCCTACCTCGCGCCCGAGCTGATGAGCAGCGGAGTGGCCACCGGCGCGTCGGACGTGTTCGCCTGGGCGGTCACGATCGTCTTCGCGGCGACGGGCCGGCCCGCGTTCGGGGCCGACTCGATCCCGCAGGTGATGCACCGCATCCTCACCAGCCCGCCCGAGCTGGGCGAGCTGTCGGGGCCGCTGCGCGACCTGATCAAGGTCTGCCTGGACAAGGATCCGGAGCGGCGTCCCGCGGCCGAGGCGGTGGTGGCGCATCTCACCGGCGGTCCGCTGATCGACCTGCGCCCGCCGGAGCGCCGCCGGTCCCGCAGGCCCGTCGCCATGGCGGCGGCGCTGGCCACCGCGGCGCTCGCGGTGACCGCCGCGACCGTGGTCGTGACGGGTTTACCCGAGTCCGCCGGCCCCGCGCCGACCGCCGCCGCGCTTCCGAGCGTGACGCCCGAGGCGTCCGCCACCCCCCGCCGCCCGTCGGCCACCCGGTCGGTACGGCAGGAGCCCGCCCCCACCAAGCCCGGCGTCATCCCGGTGAAGCAGCCGATCCGTACGGATCCGCCGGCCTCGCCCTCCCCGTCCCCGTCGCCGAGCCCGTCCCCCAGCCCGACCCCGACCGTGGAACCCCCGGCACCGCCCCAGCCCAACCCACGCAAACCGCGCGGCCTCTGCGGCCTGGGCTTCACCGTCGTGGACACGCACGGCTGGAACGGCAAGGCGACCACCTACCTGCTGGTCAACAAGTCCAACGGGCGGGCCTGCGTGGTGACGCTGGCCGCGAACGTGATGCCCCAGAAGATCAGGATGGGCGTGGTGCTCCAGGTGCAGGGCGGCCAGAACGGGAGCGACTGGCGGCGGCACATCACCCACGCCGGCCCGATCAAGCTGCCCGCCGCCGGCAAGTGCCTGATCTGGGGCGGCGGCTACGGCCAGGCCACCTGGACGAGCGGCTCGTCGCACTGCGGCGGCTGACCCCGGTCACAATGGAGGCCGGCCGAATGGGAGGGGAGGGGTCGTGAGCGTGCTCACCAGCCGGTTGGACACGTCCGCCGCCGAATACGGGGCGCGCCGGGCGGCCATGCTGGCCAAACTGGCCGAGCTCACGGCCGAGCAGGACAAGGCGGTCGCGGGCGGCGGCCAGAAATACGTGGACCGCCACCGCACCCGGGGCAAACTGCTGGCCAGGGAGCGGATCGAGCTGCTGGTCGACCCCGACTCGCCGTTCCTGGAGCTGTCCCCGCTGGCCGCGTGGGGCAGCGACTTCCCGGTCGGGGCCAGCGTGGTGACGGGCCTCGGCGTGGTCGAGGGCGTCGAGTGCGTGATCGTGGCCAACGACCCGACCGTGCGCGGCGGCGCGTCCAATCCGTGGACGCTGCGCAAGACGCTGCGGGCCGCGGACATCGCCCTGGAGAACCGGCTGCCGCTGATCAACCTGGTCGAGTCCGGCGGCGCGGATCTGCCCACCCAGAAGGAGATCTTCATCCCGGGCGGCCGGATATTCCGGGACTTGACCCGGTTGTCGGCGGCGGGGATCCCCACCATCGCGCTGGTCTTCGGCAACTCCACCGCCGGTGGCGCGTACGTTCCGGGCATGAGCGATCACGTCGTCATGGTGCGGGACCGTGCCAAGGTGTTCCTGGGCGGGCCGCCGCTGGTCAAGATGGCCACCGGCGAAGACGCCGACGACGAGTCGCTCGGCGGCGCGGGCATGCACGCCCGTGACTCCGGACTGGCCGACTACCTGGCCGCCGACGAGCACGACGCGCTCCGCATCGGCCGCCGGATCGTCCGCCGCCTCAACTGGCGCAAGCTCGGCCGCGTGCCGGAGCCCGCCACGGCCCCCCGCCACGACGAGGACGAGCTGCTCGGCATCGTGCCCGAGGATCTGCGCGTCCCGTTCGACCCGCGCGAGGTGATCGCCCGGATCGTGGACGGCAGCGATTTCGACGAGTTCAAGCCGCTCTACGGCGCGAGCCTGGTCACCGGCTGGGCCAATCTGCACGGGTATCCGATCGGGGTGCTCGCCAACGCGCAGGGCGTGCTGTTCGGCGCCGAGGCGCAGAAGGCGGCGCAGTTCATCCAGCTGGCCAACCAGTCCAGGACGCCGCTGCTGTTCCTGCAGAACACCACCGGCTACATGGTCGGCAAGGAGTACGAGCGCTCCGGCATCATCAAGCACGGCTCGATGATGATCAACGCGGTGGCCAACTCGACCGTCCCGCACCTCACCGTGGTGATGGGGGCCTCCTACGGCGCGGGCAACTACGGCATGTGCGGGCGGGCCTACGATCCCCGCTTCCTGTTCGCCTGGCCGAGCGCGAAGTCGGCCGTGATGGGCCCGGTCCAGCTGGCCGGGGTGCTCTCGATCGTGGGGCGGGCGGCGGCCGAGGCGCGCGGCCAGGTCTACGACGAGGAGGGCGACGCCGCGATGCGGGCCATGGTGGAGGCCCAGATCGAGGCGGAGTCGATGCCGTTCTTCCTGTCCGGCCGCCTCTACGACGACGGGGTGATCGACCCGCGCGACACCCGTACCGTGGTGGGGCTGTGCCTGTCCGCGATCAACAACGCCGCCGAGCCCGCGCCCGCCGGGTTCGGCGTCTTCCGGATGTGAGCCGAATGACCGTGCGCAGACTGCTGGTGGCCAACCGGGGGGAGATCGCGCGCCGGGTCTTCCGTACCTGCCGGGACCTGGGGATCGAGACCGTCGCGGTGTTCACCGCGGCGGACGCCGCCGCGCCGCACGTGGCCGAGGCCGATCACGCGGTACGACTCGGCGACGGTTCGCCGAAGGGGTACCTGGACATCGGGCTGGTGATCGAGGCGGCCCGGGTTTCCGGGGCGGACGCCGTACATCCGGGGTATGGGTTCCTGTCGGAGAACGCCGAGTTCGCGACGGCGGTCCTGGACGCGGGGCTGACCTGGATCGGCCCGCCGCCTGAGGCGATCGAGGCGATGGGGTCCAAGATCGAGGCCAAGGCGCTGATGGCCGAGGCCGGCGTGCCCGTGCTGCCCACTCTGTCCGAGGACGACGCCGGGCCTTTCCTGGTCAAGGCGTCGGCCGGGGGCGGCGGGCGCGGCATGCGGATCGTGGCCGACCCGGCCGGGCTGGCGGAGGCGCTCGAATCGGCCGCGCGGGAGGCCGAGGCCGCGTTCGGCGACGGCAGCGTGTTCGTGGAGCGGCTGCTGCCGGACGCGCGCCACATCGAGGTGCAGATCCTGGCCGACGGCCACGGCACCGTGTGGGCGCTGGGCGAGCGCGAGTGCTCGATCCAGCGCAGGCACCAGAAGGTCGTCGAGGAGGCCCCCTCCCCGGCCGTCACCCCGGAGCTGCGCAGGGAGCTGGCCGAGGCGGCGACGAACGCGGCCCGCGCGATCGGCTACCGGGGCGCGGGCACGGTGGAGTTCCTGCTCGCCGACGGCAGCTTCTACTTCCTGGAGACCAACACCCGCCTCCAGGTCGAGCACCCGGTCACCGAATCGGTGTACGGCGTGGACCTGGTCCGGCTGCAGATCGAGATCGCCGAGGGGGCCGCGCTGCCCGGCCTGCCGCCCAGCCCGGTCGGCCACGCCATCGAAGTCCGGCTGTACGCGGAGGATCCCGCCCAGGACTGGCGGCCCGGCAGCGGCCCGCTGCACCGGTTCGAGATCCCGGGCGTCGAGTCGGAGTTCACGGTGAGCGCGCTCCGCCTGGACTCCGGGGTGCGGGACGGCTCCGAGATCGGCACCCACTACGACCCGATGCTGGCCAAGCTGATCAGCTACGCCCCCAACCGGGAGGCCGCCGCCCGCCGGCTGGCCACCGCGCTGGCCGGGGCCAGGATCCACGGGCCCGCGACCAACCGCGACCTGCTGGTGAACGTGCTGCGCCACCCGGAGTTCCGGGCCGGCACGACCGACACCGGGTTCCTGGACCGGCACGCGCCGACCGAGCCGCTGGCCGACGAGACGGCCGTCCGGCTGTCCGCGCTGGCGGCGGCGCTGGCGCGGGCGGCGGCGAACCGGGCGGCGGCGAAGGTGCTCGGCGGGCTGCCCAGCGGCTGGCGGAACGTGCCATCCCAGCCCCAGCAGGCCGCGTTCGCGGAGCTGACCGTCTCCTACCGCCTCACCCGCGACGGCCTGGACTACCCGGACGTCACCCTGGTCAGCGCCGATCCGGCCCAGGTGGTCCTCGATGTCGGGGGTGTCCGCCGGGCCTTCGACGTGGCCGACTACCCCGGCGCGACCTACGTCGACTCGGCGCTCGGCTCGGTCCGGCTCACCCCGCTGGACCGGCTGCCGGAACCGGTCGAGCAGGTGGCGCCCGGCTCGCTGCCCGCGCCCATGCCGGGCACGGTCCTGCGGGTGGAGGTCAAGGCTGGGGACCCGGTCAGCCAAGGCCAGCCGGTCGTGGTGCTGGAGGCCATGAAGATGGAACATCGAATCCTGGCGCCGGCCGAGGGTGTCGTGGCGGAGCTGAACGTGGCCGTCGGCGACCATGTCGAGGGCGGGGCTGTGCTCGCGGTCATCCAGAAGGGCGAATAGCTGATGGAGAGTGTGGTTCACCTGGCGGCCGACCGGGGGGTGGCGACCGTCACGCTCGACTCGCCGCGCAACCGCAACGCCCTGTCCCAGCGGCTGATCGAGGAGCTCTCCGGCCACCTGGAGGCCGCCACCGCCGACGAGGACGTCCGGGCGGTGCTGCTCACCCACACCGGGCCGGTCTTCTGCGCGGGCGCGGACCTGGGCGAGGCCGCCGCCGAGGGCATGGACGCCGGCAGCCGCCGCCTGATCGAGCTGCTCACCCTGATCGTCGAGCTGCCCAAGCCGGTGGTGGCGAAGGTGACGGGCAAGGCCCGCGCGGGCGGGCTCGGCCTGCTGGGCGCGTGCGACATCGTGCTCGCCGACGAGCGGGGCGACTACGCCTTCACCGAGGCCAGGCTCGGCCTGAGCCCGGCGATGATCTCCCTCACCCTGCTGCCCCGGCTGGACCCGCGCGCGGCCGGGCGCTACTTCATCACCGGGGAGACGTTCGGCGGTCCCGAGGCGGAGCGGATCGGCCTGCTCACCCGGGCGGTGCCCGCCGCCGGTCTGGACGCGGCCGTGGAGACCGTGCTGGCGGGCCTGCGCGCGGGCTCCCCGCAGGGGCTGGCCGAATCCAAGCGCCTGGTGACCGAGCAGGTCAGGCGGGAGCTGGCCGAGCGCGGCGCCGAGATGGCCGCCAGGTCCGCCCGGCTGTTCTCCTCCGACGAGGCCCGCGAGGGCATGAGCGCGTTCCTGCAGAAACGACCCCCGGCGTGGGCCGTGCAGTAAGTTTTGCCCGGTTTGAGATGCTATGAGTTCTATGAATGACATACCGGCGAAACATGAGCCGCCCTACAATTGCCCGCAATTGCGGCAATTGTTCGGGGAAGGACGTCGTCATGCGACTCCGATTTCTTGGCTCGACCTCCGAGGCGGGCGCCTGCCCGTCACTGTACGAAACCGACCGCGGCACCATCGTCGTCCAGGGACTTGAGCTGGTGGACGGGGAGGCGCGCGCCGATCTGCTCCATGTGCTCGACGGGGAGACCGCCGTGGAAGTCCCGAGAGAACTGCTGGTGGAGATCGCCAGGAAGGTGCTGAGTTGATCGGACCGTTAGGGAGTTCCCTATGGTCTGAGCGGCGGTCACCCGTCTACCTTTGAGCGCACTAAGGCCGGAGGTTATTGGTGAGCGGTTTCCAGCAGGCGCGGATCGATCTCGGCTTGCAGCTTCGGCAATTGCGCGAAAGCGCGCACCTGTCGGGCAAGGACCTCGCGGAGCGGCTGAACTGGCAGCCGTCCAAGGTGTCCAGGATCGAAAACGCCCGGCAGACCGCCACCGAGGACGACGTGGTGGTCTGGGCGCAGGCGGTGGCGGCGGAACCGGCCGTGATGGACGGCCTGATCCAGCAGGCGGTCGGCCTGCTGGAGCGGCAGGACTCCTGGCGGGGGCGGCACAAGAGCGGACTCGCCGCACTCCAGGAGGACATTCGTGACCTTGAGTCACGAACCCGCCTGTTTCGGGCATTCGAGCTGGGGGTGGTCGTCGGCCTCCTCCAGACCGCCGAGTACGCCCGCCACATCTTCACCAAAGTCCGCCGCCTCTACGACGCCACCGACGACGTGGACGCGGCGATCCGGGTCAGGATGCAGCGCCAGGAGATCCTCTACGACCCCACCCGCACGTTCCGCTTCATCGTGCCGGAGTCGGTGCTCTACTACCGGCTGGCCCCGGTGGACGTGATGCGCGGCCAGATCGACCGGTTACTCGCCGTGACCACCCTGCCCAACGTCGAGTTCGGCATCCTGCCGTTCACCGCGCCGCTGCCCTCGGCGCTGCTCAACGCCTTCTGGATCTACAACGACGCGCTGGTGGGAGTGCCCACCCGGACCAAGGACATTCTCTTCCGCGACCCCGATGACATCGCCTTTTACGCCCGCGCCTTCGAGGAGTTCGTGGAGATCGCCGCCTTCCGGGAGGACGCCCGGTCGATTCTGGTCAAGGCCGCCGACGAGTACGCGAAACAATCGGTGGATTAACGCCCACAATTGCTTGCTCAGCAGAAGTCAGCCGTGCAATCCTTTTCCCTTACCGGGAGGTGATTGTGCAATGCTGGACACAATGTCCTGCCTTGAGCGGTTCGCTGCCGCTACCCGCGAGCACATCGACCTTTCGGTCCGGGTGATGACCGCCTCGCCACCCCGGGTGCAGGTCCGCAACCGGTTCAGCGACAATCTCACCGAGACGGTCACCTGCACCGACCACGGCGCCTTCATCACCTCCTGGGGCTACCGTCTCGGCACGGTGGATTCGGTCGAAGACGCCGCGGCGCGGCTCGCCTATCTGATGGCCGCGCTCCCCGCGTAATCTCTGGCCATTCGCTCCAGATTCACCAGGAATCGGCGGACGTCGTCCTCTCCGTGCTGGACCGAGACCGTCCACTGCTCGCACTTGCCCCACGGCGGCAGGAACACCCCGCCGTTGTGCTGGTAGAGCCAGTGCGCCTGCCCCCACTGGTCGGGGTAGTCCAGGAAGTCGCGGTAGTTGCGGAGCAGCCGGTCGTGGAAGATGACCGCGCCCTTCGCGCCGAACGACTGCACGTACCCGGCCAGGCCGTGCGCCCGCAGGATGCCGGTCGCGCCCTCCGCCATGATCGCCCGCAGCCGCTCGAAGTGCCGGTACGCGGCGTCGTCCAGGATGTCCAGCAGCACCGTCCTGGCCGCCGCCATCGTCAGCGGGTTGCCGTTGAAGGTGCCCACCTGCTCGTACACGCCCTCCGCGATCAGCCCCATCAGCTCGGGGGTGCCGCCGATCGCGCCGCACGGCAGCCCGCCGCCGAGCGCCTTGGCCAGGCAGATCAGGTCGGGCGTCACGCCGAGCAGCTCGCTGGCCCCGCCGGGGGCCACCGCCAGCCCGGTCTTGACCTCGTCGAAGGCCAGGTAGGCGCCGTACCGGTTGAGCAGGGCCTTCAGCGTCCCCAGGTATCCGTCCGGCGGCGGGATCAGCCCGATGTTCATCATGACCGGTTCGACGATCATGCCGGCGATCTCGCCCGGGTTCTCGATCAGCACCCGCTCGACCGCCTCCAGGTCGCCGAACGGCACCACGATCGTCAGCCGGGCCAGATCCGGCGGTACGGCCAGGCCCTGCCGCACCGAACGCGGCCGGAACGCGGGCCCGGCGTCCTCGGCGGACGGATACACCGACACCTGCACCGAGTCGTGGTGCCCGTGGTAGCTGCCCTCCACCTTGATGATCTTCGTGCGGCCGGTGGCGACCCGCATCAGG
Source organism: Acrocarpospora corrugata (assembly GCF_009687845.1). Classification (GTDB taxonomy): domain Bacteria; phylum Actinomycetota; class Actinomycetes; order Streptosporangiales; family Streptosporangiaceae; genus Acrocarpospora; species Acrocarpospora corrugata. The sequence goes on along the minus strand of NZ_BLAD01000037.1, from coordinate 65,519 downwards.
TGCACCGCGTCCATGGTGGCCTCGGTGCCGGAGTTGCCGAACCGCCACATCGGCAGCCCGAACCGGCGGGCCAGCGCCCGCGCCACCACGACCGCGTCCTCGGTCGGCTGGGCGAAGTGGGTGCCCAGCCGGACCCGGTCGTGCACGGCCGCGACGATGGCCGGGTGGGCGTGGCCGACCAGGCCGACGCCGAAGCCGCCGTGCAGGTCCACGTAGGAGGTGCCGTCCACGTCGACGACACGGGAGCCGGAGCCGTGCGAGATCCACACCGCGCCCGGGGGCGCGTCCTGCCAGTTGGAGGCGACGCCTCCGGCCAGCACGTCGGCGCAGTCCCGGCGGATCCGCCGGGATTCGGCGGTGCGGGCCAGGAAGTCGGCTTCCTGGCCCTCGATCAGGCTGTCCAGCCTTGCCAAGCTGTCCGGGCGAACCATCGGCTCGCTGACGACAGACATTTCAGATCCTCTCGGGTAGGGCCGGCGCGCGGCCCGTGAGATAGGCGGTCGCCATGGTGGCGATCCACTGGTAGGTGACGTCCTCGTCGGCAGAGAACGGGCCCGGCCGGTAGCCGCGCGAGGAGACCCCGCGCTGCACGCCCTCGCAGGCCGACCAGTCCTGGCGGTTGGTGAGGTCCCAGAAGTCGACGGCGTAGGCGACGTCGGTGGTGCCCGGCGGGAACAGCCACTGGCAGGTGACTCTGGTCCGGTCGGCGCTGACCGGTTCGAGCACGTGCGTCATGACGTAGTCGGGGTGCATGCTGAGCAGCAGGTTGGGGAAGAGCTGCACGTATTCCACGATGCGCAGCCGGTCGCCGGTGATGCCCGGCAGCGGGCCCGCGCCGGAGGCGCCGTCCATGGACATGGTCTGGGCGCCTTCGATCAGGTCCATCTTGCCGCCGGCCCAGAGTCCTGCCGGGCGGTAGTTGTCGCCGCTGTCGGGCGGGGAAATGCGGCACAGTTCGGGGTGGATGGCGGGGCAGTGGTAGCACTCGTGGTAGTTCTCCACGGCCAGTTTCCAGTTGGCGTTCAGCTCGTAGTCGTGCGAGGCGGCGACCTCCAGGTCCGCCATGCCGTACGGGGCGGCGATCTCCTCAAGACCGGCCAGGTAGTCGCCGATCGGCGGCGCGTCGCCGGACGCGTTCACGAAGACGAAGCCGTGCCATTCGACCACCGGCACCGGCACCAGGCCGAGCTTCGGCGGTTCGGCCCGCGGGATCCGGTGCAGGTCGCCGCGCAGGTCGTAGACCCAGTTGTGGTACGGGCAGGCGATGAACCGGCCGGTGGCGCTGGAGCCGCACGGCAGCAGCTCGTGCCCCCGGTGCCGGCACACGTTGTAGAACCCGCGCAGCGTGCCGTCCTCGTCCCGGACCAGCAGCACCGAGTCGTCGCCGACGGCCACCGCCATCCGGGACCGTGGCCCGAGCGTGGTCGCCCGGCCGGCGCAGACCCAGCCGCCGCCGAAGACGACCCGCCGCTCCCAGGCCAGCACGTCGTCACTGGTGTACGCGTCCCTGGGCAGCATCATGCCCGGCGGCTCCAGGCAGGCCCGGACGGCGTCGAGGTCGAGGGGCGCCGTGTTCATCTCCACCACTTCCTGTCGTTGAGGATGCGCTTTCCGCACAGATATCCGGCGATGCCGGTCACGCCGCCACCGCCGTGGGTGGCCGAAGAGCACTGGTAGAGCCCCTTGACGGGGGTCGTGTAGTCGGCGAAACCGGGCGCGGGCCGCAGGTGGAAGAGCTGGTCCGGGGAGAGTTCGCCGTGGAAGATGTTGCCGCCGACCAGGCCGTACTCCTCGGCCATCTGGTGCGGGCCGATCACCTGGCGGTGCAGCACGGACGCCTTGAAGCCGGGGGCGAGCTGGTCGTAGCCCTCGATGACGCGGTCGGCGTAGGCGTCCAGCTCCTCGGTGTGCGGTTCGTCGGCCCAGGTGTGCGGGACCCACTGGGTGAACATCGACATGATGTGGGTGCCGTCGGGGCAGAGGGTGCGGTCCAGGGTGGACGGGATCACGCTGTCGCTGAAGGGGGCGGTGGCGGCGCGGCCGGCGCGGGCGTCCTGGAAGGCCTGCTCGAGGTATTCGATGGAGTGACAGAGCTCGACCGAGCCGCTGAGCTGCTCGGGCGTCAGATCCGGGTTCGCGGTGAACCTCGGAAGTTCGGAAAGAGCCACATTGATCTTGACGACGCCGCTGCGGGAGCGCCATCGTTCGATGTCGGCGACGAAATCGGCCGGGAGGTGGGCGCGGTCCAGCTGGTCCAGGAAGGTGATCCTCGGGTGGGTGGCGGCGACGACCGTGCCGGCCCTGAACTCGCGGCCGTCCCGGAGCGCGACGCCGGTGACCCTGCCGTCCGCGACCAGGATGCGCTCCACCCGGGCGTCGGTGAGCACGGTCGCGCCGAAAGCCTCGGCCGAGCGGCGGATCGCGGCGCTGACCGCGCCCATGCCGCCGACCGGGTAACCCCAGCTGCCCATCTTGCCGTCGCCGACGTCGCCGATCGTGTGGTGCATCATCACGTAGGCGGTGCCTGGCTCGGCCGGGCCGGCCCAGGTGCCGATCACGCCGTTGATCGCCATCATGCCCTTGACCTCGGGCGACTCGAACCACTCGTCGAGCAGGTCGGCGACCGACATGGTGAACAGGCGGACCGCGTCGGCGGTGCCCCTGGTGGACAGGCCGCGCATGCCCCAGGCCAGCCGGAGCTGGGCCAGCAGGTCGCGCGGGCGGGTGGAGCCGACGTTCGGCGGGGTCTTCATGAGCAGCGGGGAGAGCACGTCGCCGATGCCGCGCAGCCACGCCTCGTATTTCGGCATGTTCTCGGCGTCCTTCTTGCTGAAGGAGGCGAGCTGGGCGTGTTCGTGGGCGGGGTCGCCGGTCTCGGTGAGCAGCGACCTGCCGTCGGGGAACGGCACGAAACTCGGGCCCATCGGGATGACCTGGTAGCCGTGCTCCGGCAGCCGCAGGTCGTTGAGGATCGTCGGGGGCATCAGGCTCATGACGTACGAGAGCGCGGTCACCTTGAAGTCGGGACCCCAGGGGGTCTCGGTGGTGGCGGCTCCGCCGGTCACCGGACGGGATTCGAGCACGAGCGGCTTGAGGCCCGCGCGGGCGAGATAGGCGGCGGCGACGAGGCCGTTGTGGCCTCCGCCGATGACGATGGCGTCGTAGGTGGGCTTCAGGTTCAGGTCCACTGCCGGAACCCCTTCTGCGCGGCGTTACGACCCGGAAAACTTGTGTCCGCAAGCCTTGTGGCCTTTGGTCCTCAGCGACAGACTAACTGGGCAACCAGTCAGTCTGGCAAGAGGTGATTTGGGTTCCAGAAGAGAGACCGCCATGCCCCCCTCGATAGATAGACGCAAGTTTCTGCTGGTCAGCGCCCTCGCGAGCGTGACGGCCGCGTGCGGATCAGATCGGTCCAGAAGACCGTCCGCCGCCTCCGCGGTTCCGCTCAGCCGGACCGATTCACCGGCCGCGCTCCCCCTCCACGACGACGTGCCGATGATCGCCAACGGGCTGTCGCCCGAAAAAGGTGGCACACTGAAGTTGCTCAACTACGCCGAGTACATTTCCCCGGATGTGGTGAAAAAGTTCGGTAAGGAGCACGGGGTTGAGGTGGAGATCACCACCTTCAACACGCAGGAGGAGGCGATCGCGAAGCTGCGCAACGCGGGCGCCAGTTTCGATGTGTGGTTCCCGACGCCGGACGTGATCGCCAAGGCGGCGGTGGGCAAGCTGCTGCAGCCGCTGAACAAGACCTACATCGGCAATCTGGGCAATGCCTGGCCGCAGTTGCAGAACCCGTTCTACGACGAGGGCGCGCGGTATTCGGTGCCGTACAACGCGTATACGACCGGGGTCGGGTATCGGGCCGACAAGGTGTCCGACGTGACCGGGTATGACCTGTTGTGGAATCCGGCATACAAGGGCAAGGCGTATCTGATCGATGATCCGCGTGAGGCGCTGGCGCTGGCCATGCTGAAGAACGGGTCGATCGAGATCAACACCGAGGATCCGGCGAAGATCGCGCAGGCGGGGGCCTGGCTGACCGAGCTGGTCGGCCTGATGAACATCAAGATCGGGCTCACCGCGTTCCAGTACGTGCCCGAGGGCCAGGCGACCGTGCACCACTGCTGGTCCGGGGACATGATCAACGCGCAGTCGTACCTGCCGAAGGGGGTCGACGCCGACGTCATCGGCTACTGGTACCCGCCCGACACCACCGGCGTGGTCGGCACCGACAGCATCGCCATCCCGCGGAGCGCGACCAAGCCCGTGCTCGCGCACCTGCTGCTCAACCACCTGCTGGACAACGGGATCGGCCAGGAGAACTTCTCCTACACCGGCTACCAGCCCGCGCTCACCGTGATCACCCCCGAGAAGATGGTCACCGACGAGTTCGTCACCGACCAGCTCAAGACCGCGATCGTCACCCCGGAGGTGTACGCGCGCAGCCAGCAGATCTTCCAGATCAGCCCCGCCGGCGACGCCCTCTGGAACGACACCTGGGCCAAGTTCAAGGCAGGCCAATGACGCGAGGGGGCCGCACCGGGCTGTGGGCGGCGCTGGCCGCCCCCGGCACGCTGTGGATCCTCGCCCTGTTCGCGGTGCCGTTCTACGCGGTCGCCGCCGTGGCCTTCGGCTACACCGACCCGGTGTTCAACGCGCCGATCCCGGAGTGGGATCCGCGCTACTGGGACTTCACCGCGTTCGGGCAGATCCTGCGGGAGTCGATCTCCGGGGACCTGCGGCCGGTGTTCCTGCGCACGCTGATCTACGTGCTGGTGGCGCTGGCCGTCTGCGTGCTGGTCGGGTATCCGGTGGCGTACTACCTGGCCAGGCACGCCGGGCGGCGGCGCGGCCTGCTGCTGGCGCTGATCCTGGCGCCGTGGTGGGTCAACTACATCACCCGGATGCTGGCCTGGCTGAACCTGCTCCAGGACGACGGTTACGTCAACGACCTGCTGCTGCTCACCCGGCTGGTGGACGAGCCGGTGCGCTGGCTGTCCGGCAACCCGGTGACGGTGGTGCTCGCCCTCGTGTACGGCTACATCCCGTTCTTCATCGTGCCGCTGTTCTCCTCGCTGGACCGGATCGACGAGCGGCTGCTGGAGGCGGCCCGGGATCTCGGCTGCTCGGGACGGCGGGCGTTCTGGCACATCACGCTGCCGCTGTCCCGGTCCGGGCTGATGACGGCGGGAGCGATCACGGCACTGCCGATGTTCGGCGACTACTACACGAACACCCTCGTTTCGGGCTCCCCCACCACCACGATGGTCGCCAACCAGATCGAGTTCTACCTGCTCGGCGGTTCGCGCAAGGAGCTCGGCGCGTCGCTGGTGCTGCTCATGTCGGCGCTGCTGATGGTGCTGATGGCGTACTACCTGGTCGCGTCGCGGCGGGCCGAGGAGGTAGGGGCGTGAGACGGCGGCCGATCTTCCTGGCCACGCTGACCTGGGCGTACGTGGTGTGGTCGCTGGTGCCGGTGCTGATCGCGATCCAGTTCTCGTTCAACGACGGCAAGTCGCGCAGCACCTGGCAGGGCTTCTCCACCCAGTGGTACTTCGGCGGGAGCGGCTCGGTGGCCGAGGATCCCTCGCTCCGGCTGGCGCTGTACAACAGCCTGATCCTGGCCGTGCTGACCACGCTGGTCGCGACGCCGCTGGGGGTGGCGATGGCGCTCGGGCTGGCCCGCTGGAAGGGCAGGACCAGCCGGGCCGCCAACGGCCTGATGCTGCTGCCGCTGGCCACGCCCGAGATCGTGATGGGCAGCGCGCTCTACCTGGTGTTCACCAATCTGTACCTGTTCATCCCGCTGGGGCTGCCGGCGCAGGTGCTGGGGCATGTGACGTTCTCGGTGTCGTACGTGGTGGTGATCGTCCGGTCGCGGCTGGCCTCGATCGGCGGGGACTACGAGGACGCGGCCCGCGACCTGGGCTGCAACCGGGTCCAGGCGCTCCGGCTGATCCTGCTGCCGCTGCTGGCTCCCGCCGTGTTCGCCGGCGCCATGATCGTCTTCGCCTCGTCGATGGACGACTTCGTGATCTCGGCCTTCCTGTCCCCCGACGCGTCCTCGGCGACCGTTCCGATCAAGCTGTACACGGCGGTGCGGAACGCGCCCTCCCCCGCGCTCAACGCCCTCGCCACCCTGCTGCTGGTCGGCTCGGCCGTGGCTCTCGTCCTGGCCTGGCTGGTGCTGCGCCGCCGTACGGGCACCAAGGCGCTGGAGGAGATGGCCTCGTTCTAGACTTCTGACGTCGCCCCCCGATGGATGGGGGTGCGGATGAACTGGTTCATGCGGGAGATCGTCGACCCGGGGAAGCTCCGGCTGTTCTGCTTCTTCGTGGCGTTCATCCTCGCCTTCCTGTTCATCCGGATCAGCGTGCGCATGATCAGGGCGCAGGTGACGTGGTGGCCCGGCAACATCACGCCCGGCGGCACCCACCTTCACCATGTCGTGTTCGGCCTGGTCTTCATGTGCCTGGGCGGCATCGGGGGGCTGGCCGTCACCGACAGCGGCTCGCTCACCGCCGCCGTCCTGGCCGCGGTCTTCGGTGTCGGCACCGCCCTCGTTCTCGACGAGTTCGCGCTGGTCCTGCATCTGGAGGACGTCTACTGGGCCGAGGACGGGCGGGTCTCGGTGGACGCCGTGTTCGTCGCGGCGGCGCTGTGCGGCCTGGGGCTGCTCGGCGTCAGCCCGTTCGAGATCGGCGACACCTTCACGCGGGACGGCGGGACGCTCACGCATCCCGAGGTCGCCCTGATCATCGGCACCAACGTGCTGTTCGCCGCGCTCAGCCTGGCCAAGGGCAAGATCTGGACCGGTCTGCTCGGCATCTACCTGACGCCGCTCGCCCTGATCGGGGCCATCCGCCTGGCCCGGCCCAGTTCCCCGTGGGCTCGGTGGCGTTACCAGCACAAGCCCCACAAGCTGGCCCGAGCCCAGTGGCGTGAGCGGCGCATCCGCGAACCCGTCGAGCGGTTCAAGCGCGCGCTCCAGGACTTTCTGGCGGGTCGTCCTTCGCCGTGAACGCCAGCGCGGCGGCCCAGCAGGCGACGGGGATCATCGGGAGCACGTAGCGGTGGTCGAAGTCGAGGACCGCGACAGGAGCCATGAGGAGAAACATCGCCGTGGTGAAGGGCAGGGCCGCGGTCCGGGGGCGTCGGATCGCGGCGTAGGCGCCGATGAGGAGGATGGCGGCGATCATCGGGCCGCGCAGGTAGGCGGGGTACTGGTAGGCGATCAGGAAGCTCGCGTAGGGGTCGACACTTTGGATGCCCCGGATGTCGGAGTAGTTCTGGCGGGCCTGGTAGACCAGCGGCTGGGGCGGGAGGGTCTGGGCGCCGTGGGCGAAGCCGAAGGCGGGGGTGACGCGGGCGGGGTGCGGGACGGGGGTCCAGGCGAAGGTTATGGCGGTGTCCCTGAGGACCTCGCTGAGGTAGTCGAAGGGCTGGGCGGTGATGGCGCGGATGGCGAAACTCCGGGCCAGGGCGTTGTGGGCGAACCGGCCGCCGGGGAGGCGGTTGATGGCGGCGTCAGGGTCCCAGACGTATTCGGAGGCGGCGTCCTGGACGGCTTCGGTGGGGCAGAGGCGGGCCTCCTCGGGTGGGGGATCGATCACGCGGCAGTCGGCGAAGGTCATCGTTCTGGCCCAGAGAGCAACGCCGTCGGCGCCGCTGAGGGCGAAACGGCCGTGGTGGGCTTGGTACCAGGTGGCGTACAGGAGCAGGGGGATCGTGCCGGCCAGGGTGAAGGTGAGGGCGGCGCGCCAGTGGCGGCGTACCAGCAGGAAGACCAGGACCAGCAGGATCAGCGGGACCGCCACCGTGCGGGTGAGGCCCGCGAGGGCGAGCAGCAGGCCGGCGGCCAGGGGGCTGCGGTCCGCGATCGCGAGGGCGGCGACGATCAGGAAGATGAACAGGGTGTCGGAGAGCACGGCGTGTTCGAGGCGGAGGAAGGAGGCGTCGAACAGGAGGGGGACGGCGGCGAGGGTGGCGCCCCAGGCGGGGAGACGGTGGCGGCGCAGGGAGGCGTAGATGATCAGGCCGGTGGCCAGGCCGAGCGCGTGCTGGACCGCCGCCACGACGGTCACGCTGGCGAAGGGCGCGAGCAGGCGCAGGAACAGGGGATAGCCGACCGGGTGGAAGGTGGCGGACGGGCGGAGATGCCGCGCGGTGTCCAGGTAGGTGAACGAGTCGTACCAGTACAGCTGGGCGGGCGGGTAGCCGAGCATGGTGATCACGCGAAGCACTGCGGCGGCCAGCAGCACGGCGATAAAGAGCCGATGATGGGATGACCGGATATTTTCGGGCAGCGCGGAGCGAACCTCGGTGAGCATGAATCAGTCCTTAGGAGGAGAGGTCAGCAGGCGTCGGTGGCCGCGGACCGGGTCGCCCCGACGAAGAACAGCACGGTGTCGTCGGAGTACGCGCGGCCTTCGTGGACGAACCAGGAGCCCGGCGGATCCAACTCCAGCCCGGCCTTCAGGTCCACCCACTTGACGTGGCGCACACCCCGGACGGTCATCAGCGATCCGACCTCCGACACCGTCCGGTTGACGAACGGGACGCAGTGCAGGAGTTCGCCGGGCATGTCCAGATTGGCGGCGGACCGGTAGACCTCGCCGGGCTGGGCCGGGCGGCCGAGCCTGATCACGGTCTGGACCCTGGCCGTCACGGGGATCCGGATGCCCAGCACGCAGGGCTCCGACGCGGCGCACGGACCCAGCGGCTCGATCCGGCCGGGACCCGACGACCAGGGCAACTCGGGACCGGCGGCGTCCGGCGGCGTGGCGGTTCCGTCGTCGATGATGGAGCCGACGCGGCTGGGCGAGACCGGCAGGGTGTGGAACTGGATCGGCACTCCCGCCGAGCGCAACTCGGCGTTGAAGACGGTGGGATCCGCGTACATGTCCTTCACCACGACGGTGAAGAACGCGCCCTCGCGCTGGATGTCCAGGGCCGCCTGCGCGGGAGCCGTCAGCGCCCAGGCCAGGACCACCGCGAACACCGCCGGCACCAGGGCCATGGTCTTGCGGCGGCGAATCCGGGCGGCCGGGACGGGCATGGCGGCCGGCATCCTGGTGATCTCGTCGAGGAGCTCGCGCGCGCCCGGAGTCAGCCCGGGGCCCGGGTCGCGGGCCAGGCGGGACACTATCCGGTCCAGGTCGGTCGTCATGACTGGCCCTCCGCTAGCTTGACGGCGCGCGAGCCGTACCTGGACAGATCCAGACCGGCCGAGTCGAGTTCCCTGGCCAGCCGTTTCCTGGCGCGGTGCAGCCGAAGGCGTACCGCGCCCCGGGAGCAGCCGACGACGGTCGCGATCTCGGGCGCGCTCAGTCCCTCCCAGCTGACCAGCGACAACAGCTCACGGTCAGCGGCGCTCAGCCGCCCGAACGCGGCCCGCACCGCGCCCTGATCCGTGGGAGGCGCGTCCTCATCCCAGACCGTCAACTCCGCCCGGAGCCGATCCGCCAGCGCCGACCGGCGCGACTCGCCACGGCGCTGGTTGGCCAGAACCCTTCGGGCGACGCCGTACAACCAGAGCCGGCCCTCCGACCCGGGCGGCAGCTCATCGATGCGCCGCCAGGCGGTGGTGAAGGTCTCCGCCAGCGCATCCGCCGCATCATCCGGCGACTCGGTACGGCGACGCACATAAGCCAATAAATCCGGATAGTGCGCATGGTAGAGCTCGTCGAACCGTTCTCTGAGACCCACATCGCACCCTTCCAGAGCTGACACGTCATTCCTACACATGTCCGGAAAAGCACGGGTGTTTCATCCTCGGACCAGTTGACGTGGGTATCACGGGCAAATGTCAGGCGATCACCTGGCGGACGCCGCGGCGTTCCAGGGAGCGCGCGATGATCAGGCGCTGGATCTCGCTGGTGCCCTCCCAGATGCGGTCCACCCGGAGTTCGCGCAGGAAGCGCTCCGCCACGTTGGTACGGATGTATCCACGTCCGCCGAAGGTCTGCACCGCGCGGTCGGCGCACCGGTAGGCGGCCTCGCTGGCGAAGAGCTTGGCGATCGACGCCTTCGCGTGCACGATCTTCCGGTCCGCGCCGGAGTCGGCCAGTGCGGCGACCTCGTGGACCAGCAGCCGGGCCGCGGCGGCGTCGGCGGCCGAGTCGGCCAGCGGGAAGGCGACTCCCTGATGGTCGATCAGGCGCGCTCCTCCCTGCTCGCGGCCTCCGGCCCAGGCGACCGCCTCTTCCAGCAGCCGCCCCATGGCGGCGACGCAGTGCACGGCGATGCCCAGGCGCTCCTCCACGAACCAGTTCTGCTGCAGCGCGTCCGCCTGCCCGAGCCCGCCGAGTACCGCGTCCCCCGGCACGCGTACATCGGTCAGCCGCACCGTCGGATGGCCGTGCGGAAAGGTGTGCGTGAACAGGGGCTCATCCACGAACTCCAGGCCCTCGGTGTCCGCGTCCACGATGAACAGCGTCGGCCCATGCCCCTCGACCACCGCCACCACGATGTGCGCGGCGGCCACATCCCCGCTCGTCACGAACCATTTCTCACCGTTGAGAAGCCACCCGTCCCCGTCCGGTACGGCCGTGGTCGTGATCCCCGAAGGATCCGAACCGGCGTGCTCCTCGGTGACGGCGTACGACACCCAGGCGTCCCCGCGCAGTGCGGGCCGGAGATAGCGCTCGATCTGGTCCGGTGTTCCCGCTGCCAGCACGTTGTACGCGTCCGGCACCCACCACCACAGCCCGTTGGTGTTCCGCCCGAGTTGCTCGTGCACCATCACGTAGTCCACCGTCGACCAGCCCTGACCCCCGTGCTCGGGCGCGTGCCGCCCGCCATTGAGCCGAGCCGCGACGGCGGCCTTCATGATCTCCCGGACGTCCTCCTCCGGCAGCCGCCCGCCAGCCCGCTCCGCGGCCTCCTCCCGCGGAATCAGCACGTCATCCACGAACGCCCTGGCCCGCTCCCCCAACTCGGCCTGCTCCGCCGTCACCCGAACCAGCGACATCTCACACTCCCAAATAACTGATTGGTCACCCAGTCAAATAGGCAGGCGAAGCACCTGTCAAGAGCATCGGCGCATGGCCGGACGGCAGAGCCTGGGAGCCGGCCCGAGGGTGGCGATCACAGCCGTCCGCTTGAGTCGCGCCGCCGGAGGCTGTCGCGGCGGTTGTGACGGGATCGCGGCTTTGCCGGATCCGACCCTGTTGCCCGCAGGAGCGCGTTTCCTTACAAGATAGAAGGTGTGAAATTTGCTGATATCCAGCGGCGCGCGGATCGCTTGCACATCATCACCCTGGTTACGGGAGCCGCCGCCTTCATATCGGCGCTCGCCCTTCCCATCCATGTGGCGTGGAGGCTGCTGATAGCCGCCCTCATCGCGGTCATCGGGTCCGCTTACGTCCATTTGGCCCAGAAGAAGATGCGTCTAAACCTCAGGAGGGTCGAGGAAGAAGAGTGGGCCGCGAAGTGGGAGGACCCCGAGATCCCGGGTTCCGAAGACGCGACGTCCGTCAGACCGTGAACGTGGCCGAGTGCGGCGGGCAATTTGATCGCCGTCGCCGGCTGACCAGCAGGTCGGTCGCGGCCCACCGTTGATGAATGGGCAGGTTCACAGGTCGCGGGCGTCGATCACCTGGTCAGCGGCCGAGCCTGTCGGGTCAGGCGGGGAAGGCGGATCTGGGGATGCCGACCTCGTGGGTGGCCGCGATGCGGGCGTGTTCGAGGAGGCGTTTGCGGGACATCGCGCCCGAGTGCAGGGTGTAGCGGACGACGAGGCCGTCGAGCATGCCGTCGAGGCGTTCGGCGGCGCCCATGGGGTCGTCGCAGAAGAATTCGCCCTTTTGCACGCCTTCGGAGATGACCTCGGCGAGTATCTCGATCCAGCCGCCCTCGAGTTCGAGGAGGATCTCGCGGACGTGGGGCTCGCGGACGCCGAGCGCCCAGGCGTCCAGCCAGAGGATCCAGCTCTGGTCGGAGCGCGAACTGGGGATGTAGTAGCGCAGCACCCGGTCGAGGCGCTGCACGGCCGTGCCGGGGCCGGCGATTATCTCGCGGAGCCGTCTGACCTCGGTTTCCGAGGTGGCTCGGAGCATCGCGGTGATGAGATCGTCTTTGGTGGCGAAATGGTAATGGATCAATCCACCACTGACATTGGTGGCCTTCGCGATGTCGGCGACCCGAGTGCTCGCCAGGCCACGCTCCAGCACGACACGCCGGGCGGCGTCCAGCAGTTCGGCCCGGCGCTGATCAGCCTGATCGGCCCGGCTACTCCGGGCGCCCTCCGCACTGCGCACGCCGCCAAGACTACCGCAGCGATCGGTGGCATAAGGGCTGTGGATACAACCCTACCCTTGACGGTTGACTGGTCAACCAACCAGTGTGGTTAGGGTGAAACCCGCACGACTGCTCGCGCCCAGGTCCGTCGCCGTGGTCGGCGCTTCCACCCGTCCCGGCTCGTACGGAAACCAGGCCGTGGCCAACCTGGTCAGCGCGGGTTTCCCCGGCCCGGTGTTCGGCGTGCATCCCACGGCGGCGGAGGTGTACGGGGTTCCGTGCGTTCCCCGGATCTCGGATCTGCCGCTGGCTCCGGACGCGCTGGTCATCGCCACTCCGGCGGCCAGTGTGCCCGCGCTGGTGGCCGAGGCGGGAGCGTACGGGTGCGGGGGCGCGGTCGTCCTGGCCGCCGGATTCGCCGAGATCGCCGGAGGCCGGGAACTCCAGGATGAACTGGCCCGGCAGGCCCTGCGCCATCGGCTGCCGATCTGCGGACCGAACGGAAACGGGATCGTGTCCGTGGTCAACCGGGCGCCGCTCTGGGGTGACGCGTACAACGCCCGGCGCCCCGGGCCGGTCGCGCTGGTCTCCCAGAGCGGAAACGTGGCGGTCAACGCCCTCCTCAGCAGCCGGGCGCTCGGCCTGCACACGGTCATCTCCTGCGGCAACCAGGCCGTCCTGGACGCGGCCGACTATCTGACCGCCCTCGCCGAACTCGACGGCGTCCGCTCGGTAGCCCTCTACTTGGAAGACGAAGGCGACGGCCACCGCCTCGCCACCGCCCTCGCCGATTGCATCGACCAAGGCATCGGCATCGCAGTCCTCAAAGCAGGCACCAGCGCCCTCGGCGCCTCAGCCGCAGCCGCCCACACCGGCTCCGTGGCCGGCGACGCCCGCATCCTCCGCGCCCTGATCGAGGAAGCCGGCGGCGCGTGGGCCCACAACCCTCACGAACTCCTCGAACTAGCCAAAACCCTCGCCACCCCCCGACGATCGTTCCTCAAAAGAACCAACCCCCCTCCGCAAACGGCTGGCCACCGACCTGCTTCCCTGGCGCTGAGGGCCGGTGTTCTCGTGGTCACCTGCTCGGGTGGGGATGCCGCCACGGCGGCCGACGAGGCGGAGAGGCTCGGGGTGTACCTGCCGGAGTTGTCCCCGGCCACTGTTGAGGCGCTCGGGGAATTGTTGCCGCCGACGGCCACTGCTGGGAATCCACTCGATTACACGGCGGTGATCTTCGGGGAGACCGAACGGACGGCCGATCTCATCACGGTCGGCGCACGGGATGATGCCGTCGGCCCCGTTCTGGTCTACTACGACCGGCCCGCCGAGATGACCGAGGACGCGGCCGAGAGCTGGGACGCGGCACTCAACGGCGTCATCCTGGCCGCCTCGCGTCTGGACCAACCGGTCATCGTCGCCTCAACCCTCCCCGAACTCATGCCCGAGGACACCGCCGAACGCCTGGCCAGCCACGGCATCGTCCCCGTAGCCGGCCTCAGCGAAGGCATCCTGTGCGCGGGCGCACTCACCACACCGCCCCCAGACGCTGCCCGCCTTCGCGCCATTGCGGCCAACCAGGCGGCGAATACTCCCCGGCCGAAATCCCCTGTCGGAGCCCCAAGGACACCGGAAGGTTCAAGTTGGGCAGCCAACGATGCTCCCGCACAACCGGTCCCCACCGCTGGATCGACCCGGCTAGACCCAGAATCGGGCTCTGCCGTCGGGTCGGACGGGGTCCTCGCGGAGGTGAGTTCTGTGGCCACGGGATCGAGTGAGGTGGAGGAGAACTTTGGGTGGATGGCTGAGCATGAGGCCAAGGGGATGTTGGCGCGGTGGGGGTTGGCTGTGCCTCGGGGGCGGGTGGTGGGGGATGCGGATGAGGCTGTGAGGGCTGCTGGGGAGTTGGGGGGGCCGGTGGCGGTGAAGGTGAGTTCGCCGTTTATCCAGCACAAGTCGGAAATTTCGGGGCTTGTGTTGGGGGTCGAGGGGGAGGGTGTTCGGGAGGCGTTCCGGAGGGTGAGTGGGGTGTTGCCGACGGCTGGCGGGGTGGGGGGTGTGGTGCTGGTTGAGGAGATGGTGGTGGCGGGGGTTGAGGTGATGGTCGCGGTGCGGCGGGATGGGGTGGTGCCGGTGCTGGTGGTCGCGTTGGGGGGTGTGTGGGTGGAGATCTTTGATGATGTGGTGGTGGTTCCGTTGCCTGCTGATCCGGATCGGATTGAGCGGGCGGTGCGCCGGTTGAAGGCCGCTCCCCTGCTGGTCGGCGGCAGGGGGCGGCCGGCGGGGGATGTGCGTGGCCTGGCCGAGCTCGCCGCGACGGTGGGCGAGATGGCGATGGCGGAAGGGCTGGAGCTCGTGGAGCTCAATCCTGTTTTCGTCAGGCCTGATGGTGTGACTGTGGTCGATGCGGTCATTCGCCGGGGAACCTGAGCGGGCGCGCCGGTGTAGGGAGGGTATGAGACGACGCGATTTCCTGGCGGTCTGTGGTGGCGTTGCCTTGGTGGGAGCGTGCGGCGGCCCGGAGGCTCCGAAGGCGGTCACCGTCCCGGGTCAGGTGCTCTATGCGGACACGAAGTCCGGCCTGTCCGTACTCGACACCGGAACCGGTCTGGCGCTCGCGGCGGCGACGATCGCCGACGCGAGATGGGATCGGCTCTACACGCTCGACGGCGGTTCGATCGTCACGCTGGACGGGGTGACTGGTCGTGAGCTCGCGAGAACCACCGCGCCCGACGCCGAATTAGTCCGTACCATCTCGAACTCTGGCAGAAGAGTTGTTCTGGGCGACCCGCCGCTGCCGTCCCCCTACGGCAAGCCCGGCCGCGCCGAGACCCGGCTGGTCGTCGCGGACCCCACCGGTGCCTGGCCCGCGAAGACCTTCACGCTCAAGGGCAACTACGAACCGGACGCCTTCTCCGCCGACGACGGCTTCCTGTTCGTCGTGGACTATCTGCCGGCGACCGAACCCGAGGGCTACCGCGTCCGCATGCTCAACCTGACCGACGGCTCCGTCGGCCCGGTCCTGACCCGGACGAAACAGGTCGTTCCCGAAGGCGCGGAAGAGATCATGCGCGGGGACGGACGGCTCGGCGTCCCGTCCCCGATCGGCGACCGCCTCTACACGCTGTACACCCACCAGCCCGACCACCTGCACACCCGCGACCTGGTCGCGGGCCGCTCCACCGGCGTGCACGCCTTCGTCCACGTCCTCAGCCTGACCGAACACTGGGCCTACTGCCTGGACCTCCCGGAGCCCTTCGGCCACGGCCCGGCCGAAGGCCACACCATCACAGTCTCCGGCTCCGCCCTGTACGTCTTCGACACCGCCGGCGGCCGAGCCATCCGCGCAGAAACCCCGGACCTGATGGAAATCCGCGAAGCCACCATCCCCAAGACAACCGGCCCCGCCTTCGCCACGTCCACCTCCGGCACCCTCCACCTCGCCACCGCCGACTCGCTCTACACCCTCGACCCCGACTCCCTCTCCGCCCACCGCACCGGCCCCACCCCCGGCACCCCCCGCGGCCTCACCCCGGGCCCGGCGGGCACCCTCTGGCTGGGCATCACCGACGGAGCCGTCCAACTCGACGCCCAATCCGGCAAGGAACTGGCCCGCGTCGAAATCCCCGGCCTGATCACCCTCAGCCACGCACAACCAAGCGTTTAGACACGTCCGGGGCCATGCGGCAGCAGGATCGTGACCAGGGTGCCGCCGCCCGGCGGGGAGGTCAGTGTCACCTCGCCGCCGGCGTCCTTGACCGCCTGGGCGACGATGGCCAGGCCCAGCCCGGACCCGGGCAGGCTGCGCGCCGAGGGTGAGCGCCAGAACCGGTCGAACACATGCGGCAGCTCGTCGGCCGGGATGCCGGGGCCCTCGTCGAGGACGGTGAGTTCGCCGTCGCGCAGGCGGACGGTCACCGTGCCCCCGGACGGGCTGAACTTCACCGCGTTGTCGAGCACGTTCACGGCCGCCCGCGCCAGGCCCCGGGCGTCCCCGTGCATCGGCCACGGCCGCAGCTCCACCTCGAACCGCAGGCCGGGACCGCGCAGCCGGGCCCGTTCCACGGCCGCCGCGACGACCTCGTGGAACTCGACGTCGGTGGAGAGCTCGCCGGTCTCGGCGTTCCTGGACAGTTCCAGCAGGTCGCCGATGAGACTGGACATCTCCTCGAACTGCTCCTTCACGCTGACCAGCAGCCGCCGTTTGGCGTCCGGATCGAGTGGCCGCCCGGTGTTCTCGCTCCGCAGCAGCAGGTCGATGTTGGCGCGCAGGCTGGTCAGCGGCGTCCGCAGCTCGTGCCCCGCGTCCGAGATGAGCTGCCGCTGACGTTCCCGCGAACTGGACAGAGCAGTCGTCATCGTATTGAACGAGGTGCTCAGCCGGGCGATCTCATCGGTCCCCTCGACGGGGATCCGTACCTCCAGATCGTCGGTACGGGCGATGTGTTCCACCGCACTCGTCAACCGCCCGACAGGCCGCAGAGCAGTACGAGCCAGCCAAAGACCGGCCAGCGCGGCCCCGAGCACCCCGACGGCGGACACGACGGCGAGGACCGCGCCGAGGACCCGGAGCCCGGCGTCCATGTCCTCGACCGAGCGGAACGTGCTGACGGCGACGCCGGGGTGCGGGCGGCACTGCACGGTGTAGACGAGCACCGGCGTGCCGTCGTCGGTGACGGCGCTGCGGGTGATGGGCTCGCCGCCCAGTGCCAGCGCCATCTCCGCCGGGGTGGGCGTGACCTGCGCGTACCCGCCGGAGCAGACCCGGCCGTCGGCGCGGATGACCTGCCAGCCCCGCCCGGACGGATCCCATTTGGGCGCGCCGCCGAGGCTGTGCCCGCACGCCTCCAGCGCCCATTCGACCTGGTCGGCGGGGACCGGCCGTTCGATCGACTCGATGATCTGGCGGCGCAGCAGGTTGTGCACGACCAGCCAGCTGGCTCCGGCGCAGACGGCGATGGCGACCGCGACGGCGACCGCGATGAGCAGGGTCAGCCGCCCGCGCAGGCTCACGGGGTGGCCCGGAGCACGTACC
Source organism: Acrocarpospora corrugata (assembly GCF_009687845.1). Classification (GTDB taxonomy): domain Bacteria; phylum Actinomycetota; class Actinomycetes; order Streptosporangiales; family Streptosporangiaceae; genus Acrocarpospora; species Acrocarpospora corrugata. The sequence continues at coordinate 48,241 of NZ_BLAD01000037.1, read as the reverse complement.
CGACGCCGCGCACGGTGTGGATCAGCCGGGGCCGTTCACCGGCTTCGGTCTTGCGGCGCAGGTACATCACGTACACGTCGAGGGAGTTGGAGGAGGGTTCGAAGTCGAAGCCCCACACCTGGCTGAGGATCTGCTCGCGGGTGAGGACCTGGCGGGGGTGGGCGAGGAAGAGTTCGAGCAGCAGGTATTCGGTCCTGGTCAGGTCGAGACGGCGGCCGTCCCTGGTGACCTCACGGCTGGCAGGGTCCATCCGCAATCCGTCATAGGCCAGCACCGCGTCACTCGCCGGGGTGGACAGCGCGCTGCGGCGCAGCAGCGCCCGGACCCGGGCGAACAGCTCGTCCAGTTCGAACGGTTTGACCAGGTAGTCGTCCGCGCCCGCGTCCAGCCCTGACACCCGGTCGCCGACCGCGTCCCTGGCGGTGAGCATCAGCACGGGCACGTGGTTCCCGCCCTGCCGGAGCCGGCGGCACGCGGTCAGCCCGTCCAGGCGCGGCATCATGACGTCGAGCAGCACCGCGTTGTACGGCTCACGCGCCAGTTCCCCCAGCGCGGTCTGCCCGTCGGCCACGGTGACGACCTGGTAGCCCTCGAACTCCAGGCTGCTCCGCAGCGCCTCCCGCAGCGCGGGTTCGTCGTCCACGACCAGCAGCCGGGCGCTCTCTTCGCTCACGCGCCCCACCGTAGCGAGAGTCCATGAGAGCAGCCTTAACCCAGCACCGCCATCGCCGCGTTATGCCCGGGAATTCCCGACACGCCGCCGCCGCGCCTGGCCCCGGCCCCGCAGAGCAGCAGCCGCTCGTGCGCGGTCTCCACCCCCCACCTGCCGTCCGCGCCGGACTCGGCGAACGGCCAGCTCAGGTCGCGGTGGAAGATGTGCCCGCCGGGTAGCCCCGCCTCGCGTTCCAGGTCGACCGGCGTCTTGGCCTCCAGGCACAGCTCCCCGGCCGGGGTCCTGAGCAGGCAGGACTCGATCGGCTCGGCGAGCACGCTGTCGATGGAGGCGATCGTCCGGCGCAGCGCCTCCTCCTTGGCGCCGTCCCGGCCGAACAGCCGGGCCGGCATGTGCAGCCCGAACAGCGTCATCGTCTGCGCCCCGGACGCCCGCAGATCCGCGCCCAGGATGGACGGATCGGTCAGCGAGTGGCAGTAGACCTCGGCGGGCGGCAGCTCGGGCACGAGTCCCGCGGCGGCCTGCGCGTAGGCGGCGGCGAGCTGGTCGCGGCTCTCGTTGATGTGGAAGGTCCCGCTGAACGCCTCCCGGGGGTCGACCGCGGGGTCCTTCAGCCGGGGCAGCCGGGACAGCACCATGTTGACCTTCAGCTGGGCCCCCTCGGGCCGCTCCGGCGTCTCGCCGAGCAGCCGGGCCAGCACGGCGGGCGGCAGGTTGGCCAGCACGTGCCCGCCGGTCACCACGTGCTCCCCCGCCGAGTCCCGGAAGGTGACCTCCCCGGTCGCCGGATCGATGGCCACCACCTCGGCCCCGGTACGGATCTCCGCCCCGCTGGCCCGCGCGATCTCCGCCAGCCCGCCGGACACCGCCCCCATCCCGCCGACGGGGACGTTCCAGTCGCCGGTCCCGTCCCCGACCACGTGATAGAGGAAACACTTGTTGGCCAGCAGATCCACGTCCGGGTCGGCGAAGGTCCCGATCAGCGCGTCGGTCAGCACCACGCCGCGCACGGTGTCGTCGCCGAACCGCTCGCCGACCACCGCCCCGATCGGCCGCTCGAACAGGTCACGCCACGCCTCGTCGTCGGCCACGACCTTCCGCAGCCCGGCCCGGTCGGTCAGCGGCTCCAGCAGCGTCGGCGCGACCCGCGCGGCCACGTCGGCGGTCATCGCGTAGAACCGGCGCCACGCGTCCAGATCCTTGGTCCCGCCGGTGACGGCCGCGAACGAGGCCTCGGTACGGCCGGCGTCCCCGTTGTCCACCAGCAGCCCGGTCTCCCCCACCGGCGTGTACGAGGCGAACCGCCGCGTCTTCAGCTCCAGCGCCAGCCCGAGATCCCGCACCACCTTGGTCGGCAGCAGGCTCACCAGGTAGGAGTACCTGGAGACCCTGGCGTCCACGCCAGGAAACGCCTGCGCCGACACGGCCAGCCCGCCCAGGTGCCCGAACCGTTCCAGCACCAGCACCCGCCGCCCGGCCTTGGCCAGATAGGCCGCCGCGACCAGCCCGTTGTGCCCGCCGCCCGCGACGACGACGTCATACCGCGAAACCTGCATGTCTCGTGTCCTTCACCTCAGGAGTTACCGGGATTCGAAATGGCCCGGTGTTCTCAGAGGCCGGTCTGCCAGTGGGGGTCGGGGCGGAGTGCGCGCACGGCGAGGGACACCATGTCCCCGACAGTACAACGGGCGCTAAATTGTGGCCAGAGTCCGATTTGCGCTGGTCCAACGGATGAAACTGACCGGTTACTCAGCGCGTTGGACGAGTGGCCTGCCACTGCCTAGCGTGAGAAGCCGCGACCTACCGACTGGAGAGTCATGATCAAGCGTTCCGACGAAGTGGCGACCGCGCTGGCCGAGGGCAGGCCGGTGGTCGCGCTGGAGTCGACGATCATCTCGCACGGCCTGCCGCAGCCGCGCAACCTGAAGGTGGCGGCCGAACTGGAGGAGATCGTCCGGGCGGGCGGCGCGGTCCCGGCGACGATCGCGGTGCTGGACGGCGTGCCCAGGGCCGGCCTGGACAAGTCCGAGCTCGAACGTATCGCCACCGAGCCGGGCCTGCGCAAGCTGGGCTTCCGCGACCTGGCCCCGGCCGGCGCGCTCGGCGTGAGCGGCGCGACCACGGTGTCGGCGACCTCGTTCCTGGCCGCGCGCGCCGGGATCCGGGTGTTCGCGACCGGCGGCCTGGGCGGCGTGCACCGCGGCTGGACCAGCGTCCAGGACGAGTCAGCCGACCTGGACACGCTGAGCCGGACCCGGATCACGGTGGTCTGCGCGGGCGTGAAGTCGATCCTGGACGTCCCCGCCACCCTGCAGCGCCTGGAGACCCGCCAGGTGGCCGTGGTCGGCTACCGCACCGGCGAGTTCCCCGGCTTCTACCTGACCACCTCCGGCGAGCCGGTCGACTGGCGGATCGAGTCCGCCGCCGAAGCCGCCGAGATCATGCGCGCCCAGGACCGCCTCGGCGGCCCCGAGACCGCCCTGATCGTCGCCAACCCGGTCCCCGAGACGGAACAGCTCGATCCCGAACTGCACGACCGGGTCCTCGCCGAGGCGCTGCTCGCCGCCGAAGCCCGGGGCGTCACCGGCCAGGCGATCACCCCGTTCCTGCTCGAATACCTGGTCCGGGCGACCTCCGGCGCCTCGCTGGAGGCCAACCTGGCGGCCGTCCGCGGCAACGTCGCCCTGGCGACCGAGATCGCGACCGCCTGGACGGCCTGATCGTGGGCCTGCTGGTGATCGGCGACGTGGTGACCGACGTCGTCGCCCTGCACCACGCGCCGGTCCGCGGCGGCACCGACACCGAGGCCGACATCGCGCTGCGCCCGGGCGGCTCCGGCGCCAACACCGCCGCCTGGGCCGCCCACCTGGGCGCGGACGCCCGCCTGCTGGCCCGGGCAGGCTACGACACCGCCGACTGGCACCGCGCCGAACTGGTCAGAGCCGGGGTCCGCCCGCATCTGACGGTCGACCGGGAGCACCCCACCGCCGTGGTCATCGCGATGGTGGACGCCACCGGCGAACGCTCGTTCCTCACCAACCGGGGCGCCAGCCGCCAGCTCGGCCCGGCCGACTGGTCCGACGACCTGCTCGACGGCGTACGGCACCTGCACCTGTCGGCCTACACCCTGTTCGCGACACCGGGCCTCGAACTGGTCAGAGTCGCAATTCAGGCGGCAAAGGGACAAGGCGTGACGATCAGTGTGGATCCTGCCTCGACCGGATTCCTCCGAGATTTCGGTGTAGCCCGATTCCTCCGTGAGACCGCTGAGGCGAGTATCGTCATCCCCAACCGGGACGAGGCACTCCTGCTGACCGGCGAGACCGAACCAGAGGCCGCTGCGGCATCGCTCAGCGACCGGTACGGCACGGCCGCCGTGAAGCTCGGAGCAGCAGGCGCGCTCCTCGCCGAACATGGCGGGATCGTGTCGCGCGCCCCGTGCCGGACGCTGGGCGTGCCCGGAGAGACCGTCTCCCCGACGGTCGACACCACGGGCGCGGGTGACGCTTTCGCGGCGGGATTCCTCGCCGCCAGGCTGGCCGGATTTCCGGCCCCGGAGAGTGTGGAAGCCGGTTGCCGCGCAGGTGCGGAGGCGGTCGGCGGAGTAGGCGGACGGCCCCGCGGCCGTTCCGCGCCGAGAGAAGCTTTACCCTATTGACACCAATTGATAGCTTGCGGCGTAAGCTGCACCATTAGCAACAAGCGTCACTCTCGGGAGGGTACGGTCAACCGATGGACGCCGAGTCAACGATCTGCCTGAGCGATCTGGTTCCGGCCCTGCGCTGGTCCCGGCCCCAGCAGGTCGCCGAGGTGCTGGCCGATCCCCGGCTGCCCGGCGGCTGGTGGGGTTCGGTGGCGCTCGGCCGTGCCCTGGGGACGACCGGTCTCGACTGGCTCTGTGAGCGGCTGGCCCGGCTGGCGGTGAGCCGGTGGGATCACGTCGCGCTGACCGATCTGCTGCCCGCCCTGCAGGTGCACTCGGTGGACCCGGCGCTGCCCGGCTGGCCGGAACCGGCCAAATCGGTGATCACCGGGCTCGGTGGCTGGCATCGGCTGCGGCGGCTCACGCCCGGCGATCTGCAGGGGCCCTCGATCCCCGCGACGCCCGAATCGGTCCTCACCATCGTGTTCCGCGAGATCTTCGGCCACATCCGGATCGACGCGCCGCTGGCCGATCTGCCGTACCCGGCGGAGGCCGCGCAGGCGGCTCCGGTCGTGGCCACGCCGCCGGTCGCCACCGTGGTGCCGCGCCAGGCTCTGACGCGGCGGCCCGCGGGGTATCCGACCGGCGAGTTCGCCGCCCCGGCCCAGGCTCCGGCCGCGCGCAACGGGCGTGCCGTCGAGACCGGGCCGATGCCGGCGGTTCCCGCCGCTCCGGCGGCCAGTGCGCCCGTGGCCGTACCGGCCCCCGCACCGCAGCCGCAGCCGAAGCCGGAGCCGCCGCTGGCCGCGCCCGTGTCGGCGAGCGAGCATCCGATGGTCTCCCTGGTGGACAGCCTGTTCCGGGAGTGGAACGCGCTGGAGCGTTCGGTCGCGGCCGAGCGGCTGTTCGCCGCCGAGCCGATCAGCCTGCGCGGGCTCGCCCACCAGCTGAACGTGGACAGGGACGTGCTGTCCCAGGCGCAGCGGGCCGCCGAGGAGCGCGTGCTGCACTGGCTGCGCTCGCCCGACTCGGCCGCGCTGACCGGGCACCTGTTCGGCCTCACCGAGTGGCTCGGCGCCGCCGCCACCCAGGAGCAGCTGATCGGGGCCGACCCGTCGCACCCGATCGAGGTGCCCTCGCTCCGTACCCAGCTGTGGCGGGTGCTGGTCACCCTCATGCCGGACCGGCGGCTCCAGGACGGCTGGCTGGTCGTCGGCGACCTGGGCGGCCTGCGGGACAGGACCAGGCAGGTCCTGGCCGGCAAGAACGGCGACTCCGACGTGATCGAGCTGCTCGGCCAGCTCGGCATCAGGGCCCACTCGGCGAAAGCCTGGATGGAGTCGATGCCGACGACGGCCCCGCAGCACCCGAGGCAGGGCGCCGCGAGCAACGGGCAGGCCGGTCCCGACCCGATGTCGCCGCTGCCGCGCCGCACCCCTGGCGCCAACGGGCACCAGCAGCGGGGCGGCATGCCGATACCGTCTATGGCGAACAGCGGCCCCGACCCGGCGACCGCGCTGGCCGCGCTCAACGCGCTGACCGGCCAGTCGCCGCGCCCGCACCTGGTGCCGAGCCCGCGGACCACCGCGAGCCCGTCCTCCGACCCGCGCCGCTGGCAGCGCATCGACGTGACCAGCGGCCACCTCAGGGGCGAGCCGGTGGCCGTGCCGGAGGGGTACGCCGCCCAGCTCGGGATGCGTCCCGGGACCCTGCTGTCGGTCACCGGGCCCGGCGACAACGCGGTCGTGCTGGTCTGGCGGGACCGCCAGCCGGTCTTCGACTCGCTCCAGCCGGTCCTGATGCGCCTGAACGCCCGCCCAGGCGACTCCGTCTACGTGACCGTGGACGGATACCGCCTGGACGCCCAGCTAACGTCCTGATAAATCCTGACGCGCCCGGAAGCGTTCGCTCACGCTTCTGGACGTGACTCCAGCATCTTGCGGTAGTACGTGGCGGAGACGTCGTATCCGGTGGCGCGGTAGAACTCCGCCGCCCGCCGGGTGGCCAGCGCGACATAGCCCGCGTCCCTGGTCCGCGCCCAGGCCTCGAACTCGGCCAGCAGCAGCCGCCCGATGCCGTGCCGCCGGAAGCCGCCCTCGATCATGGCCTCCTCCACCCAGGCCACCCGCCCGTTGGCGAACAGGGTCAGATGGGTGAACCCCAGCAGATACCCGCGCACCACGCCGTCCACGGTCGCCACCATGAGGAACGCGTCCTCGTTCGCCATCAGCAGGGGCAGCGCCGCGTCGAACGGGGCGCGTTCCGGCCGGAACGACAGGGCGAACTCCCGCGCGAGCGCGAATATCTGGTCGGCATCGGTCTTCTCGGCCCTGCGCAGCTGGAGATCATCGCCCGTCATGAGAGGACTCTAGAATTCGACCGGCAAATACGTCCATCATCACCCCGACCGCAACAAGCGGTTAGGACCGAAATTCAAGTCCGCCACACCCCGGGTCCCCTGGACGGGGACACGGGTGGCGTCGGCGGGTCCGGCACTCCCGATCCCTGGGCGGAGACGCGGGTGGCGTCGGCGGCTCCCCTTGGACGTGGGCGCCGGGGTGTCTGTGGTCAGGCGAGGGTGATGTTGGCCCCGTCGACCTTGATCGGGACCTCGGGGAGCGGCTTGGTGGCCGGGCCGGAGGTGACCGAGCCGTCGGCGATGGAGAAGTGCGAGCCGTGGCACGGGCAGACGATCTGCTTGTCGGCGACGCTGGTCACTTTGCAGCCCTGGTGCGTACAGGTCGGGCTGAAGCCCTTGAAGGTGCCCGCCTCCGGCTGGACGACGACCACCTCGCCGAGGACGACCCCGCCGCCGACCGGAACCTCGGCCGTGGTGGTCAGGGCGCCCCCCGCCGCCGGCGCGGAGGATCCGGCGGGCGCCGGCTCCGCGGTGCTGTCACCGGCACCGGAGCAGGCCGCCACTGCGACCCCGGCCCCGGCGAGCGCGGCCACACTGAGCGCATGCCGACGCGTGACGTTCTTATCCACGAATATGCCCCTTCATCCGGGTTGACTGCCCCCAGCCAACCACCGCCACCAGGGCACTCTCGCCATCTTGATCGTATTTCTCATCGATTATTAATGCGGGCCCGAGCTCACACCGCCCGCGACAACCCCGTCGCGGTCGCGTTCGGAGGTCCGCCCTTTCTGCGTCATCGGCTGACCGCCTTCGTGTACAGCCGCGTGGCCAGGGGCACGAACACCACCAGGATCAGCACCGACCAGCCCACCGACACCGCCACCGCGTGCTGGAGCGGCCAGGCGTCGGGCACCGGCTTGAGGGGACTGATGTTGCCGAACAGCTCACGCGCCGCCTGCACGAACGTGGAGACCGGGTTCCACTCGGCGAAGAGCTTGAGCGGGCCGGGCAGGCGGGAGCTGTCGACGAAGGCGTTGGACAGGAAGACCAGCGGGAACGACACGAGGGTGACGATGTTGTTGAACACCTCCGGCGTGCGCAGGGCCAGCGCGACCGTGGCCGTCACCCACGAGAACGCGTACGCGAAGAACAGCAGCAGCAGGAACCCTCCGGCGGCCTCCAGCGGCGAAGAGTGCACGCGCCAGCCGACCAGCAGCCCCACCAGCGCCATCACGACGATGCTCGTGATGTTCATCAGCATGTCGCAGAGCGTCTGCCCGCCCAGCACCGCCGACGGCGCCATCGGCAGCGTGCGATACCGGTCGAAGATGCCCTTCTGCAGGTCCTGGGTGAGCGTGTAGCCGGTGATCTGCGCGCCGGTGACGATCGTCTGCACGAAGATCCCCGGGAGCAGATACTCCGTGTACGAGATGCCCGGCAGGTCCATCATGCTGCCGAACACGTACACGAACAGCAGCACGAACACGATCGGGAGGATGATCACACCGCCGAGCAGGTCAGGAGCTCTCCTGATCTTGAGCGCGTTGCGCTTGCTGATCGTCACGCCGTCGGCGATCGCCATCTGAAGGCTGTTCATCGGACCGTCTCCTTCGTGTTCTCGGTGTCAGTCTGGTGGCCGGTGAGGCTCAGGAAGACCTCGTCCAGGGTCGGGCGCCGCAGCCCGGCGTCGCGTACGGCGACGTGTTCGGCGGCCAGGCGGACCAGGGCGGTGGTGAGCGAGGCGGTGCCGCCCGCCACCGGGATGGTGACGCGCAGGGCGACGGGGTCGGCCTGGACGTCGGCGACGGCGAGCGGCGCCAGGACCTGGCGTACGGTCTCCAGGTCGGCGGCGCTGGTCACCGAGAGCTCGATCCGGTCGCCGCCGATCTGGTCCTTGAGCTCGTCGGCGGTGCCGAGCGCGATCACCCGGCCGTGGTCGACCACCGCGATCCGGTCGGCGAGCCGGTCGGCTTCCTCCAGGTACTGCGTGGTGAGCAGCACGGTCGTGCCGCCCGTGACCAGTTCGGAGATGACCTCCCACAGGACCGTGCGGGCCCGGGGGTCCAGGCCGGTGGTGGGCTCGTCGAGGAACAGCACCGGCGGGTCGGCGACCAGTGCGCCGGCCAGGTCGAGCCTGCGCCGCATGCCGCCGGAGTAGCCCCGCACCTGGCGGTCTCCCGCGTCCGTGAGGTCGAAGCGCTCCAGCAGTTCGCGGGCGCGCTGTTTGCTGCGCTTGGTGCCCAGATGGTAGAGGCGGCCGACGATCTCCAGGTTCTCGGCGCCGGTGAGGTGGTCGTCGACCGCGGCGTACTGGCCGGACGCGCCGATGAGGCCGCGCAGCCGGGGTGCGTCGCGGACGACGTCGAAACCGGCGACCGTGGCGCGACCGGCGTCCGGCGTCAGCAGCGTCGTCAGGATCCGCACGGTCGTCGTCTTGCCTGCGCCGTTGGGGCCGAGCAGGCCGAACACCGAGCCTTCGGGAACGGACAGGTCGATGCCGTCCAGGGCGGTGACGGCGCCGTATTTCTTGACCAGGCCTTCGGCCATTATCGCGGGGGGCATTCGGCTTTCTCCTTTGCTGGTGCCGGATAGGCATGCGGGCATGACGGGATGGCGGGCGGTCGCCTGCCGACCGTCCGGCTGTGTTGCGTGCTGGAATTAGATGTCGAGGTCCTCTACGGCGGGCTGCCGTCCCAGACCGGCGATCAGGTCGTAGAACTCGTCCGGGACTTTGCCGCGCAGTTCCTCGACGGTGGCCACGACCTCAAGCGTGGCCTCACCCTGGACGAAGCCCCAGTTGGAGTCGGCCAGGCCGAGATAGCTCCGCCACGCGCCCCGGGAGAAGAGTCCCTCGATCCAGTTGTCGGTCCCGGTGTCGTCCGTCCAGTCAGGCGAGCGGTCCACGTGCAGGACGTAGTTGCCCTGGCGTGACCGGTAGACCTTGAACATCTCCATCCGGCTGCCCTGGGTGCGTCCCCACTCGCCGAGCAGCACTCCGGAGAAGCGCTGCTTGCGGCCGGTGCCCTGGCCGACCTTGACGATGATCTCGTCGTAGCCCTCCTGGCGGCCCTCCTCCATCTCGACATAGCGCCGCAGAGCCACGCTGATCGCCGTCGACAGCTTGCCCCCGGCGAGCTCCTGCGCCCGCTGGAACAACGGCAGGTCCTCATCCGAAACGTAGATCGTCTTGTTGGGCATCGTCCCGCTTCCTCCGTATACGTATAAGGCTACATATAGTTGACGCCAGATGGCAACGCCGAAACCGGGTGACTCATGGTCTCGGCCGTCAAGAACGCGTAGTGATTCGCGCCGATCGCGTAGAGGTCTCATATCGGCCGCCGCGGCTGGCCTGACGGTCCCCGACAGTGGAACTGTCGGCAGAGGAGGAACCATGGCGGTGCTCGATTTCCAGTTCAGTCAGCCCCCGGATACCCCCTGCGGTCTGGGGCGCGGAATGGAGCAATTCCACCATCCACGGCCAGTGCGCGTCGGGGACCGTGGAAACCTTCGCCCGACCGCGGAACGCGACCGACTGCTGAACGGTCTCGCGGGCACGGTGCTGGAGATCGGCGCCGGCGACGGCGTCAAGCTCACCTGCTATCCCCCCACCGTCGAAGACATCCTGCTCGTCGAGCCGGACCCGTTCCTGCGCGCGGCCGCGCAACACGCCGTGAACCACGTCGCGCCCACGGTACGGATCCTCGACGGCGGTCCGGCGCGGCTGCCGGTGGCCGACGCGTCATGCGACGCGGTCGTGTGCTCCCTGGTTCTGTGCCGCGCGCCCCGGCTGGAGGCGACCCTGGCGGAGGTCCGGCGCGTCCTTCGCCGCAACGGCGAGCTGCGGTTCTACGAGCACCAGCCCTCACCCAGGCCGGTCCTGGCCCTGGCCGGGCGGCTGGCGACCCCCCTCTGGTCCCGGGTCAGCGGCGGCTGCCGCCCCGCCCGTGACACCGTCGCGGCCATCGAGCGCACCGGATTCACCATCGAGGCCCTCGATCGTTTCTCCCTCCACCACGTCGGCCACGCCTTGGGGCTCGCCAAACCCCGCTGACTCATCGCGCCGCGACCCGGAACCGCATCCGGCACACCACCACGTCGGTACGGCGGCGCAACGCGCGGGCCAGCACCGCGTCCTGCCGACTTCCAGGCGCCGGCCGATACGCGCGTAGGACCGGTTGATCCGCTCCATCACCAGCACCATCAGCGGCAGCGTGACCACTACCAGCCAGCCTCCCTCGGTGAACTTGGAGACGGTGACGACGATCGCGGCCAGGAAGGTCAGCAGGGCGCCGAAGCCGTTGAGCGCGGCGCGCCATCTCCCGCCGGCCGGGCGGGCGGTCACCCAGTGCTTGACCATTCCGCCCTGGGACAGGGTGAAGCCGACGAAGACCCCGATGGCGAACAGCGGCACGCGCAGGTTCATCTCGCCCTCCGCCAGGACCAGCAGGGCGGCCGAGGCGACGGTCAGGAAGGCGATGCCGTACCGGTGCACGTGCCGGTCGGCGCGCAGCGCGAAGAAGTGCGGCAGGTTGTTGTCGGCGGCCAGCAGCTGGGCCAGCACCGGCAGCCCGCCGAAGGAGGTGTTGGCCGCCAGCGCGAGCAGGATCACCGTGGCGAACTGCACCAGGTAGAACAGCGGTCCGTCGCCCAGGGACGCCTGGGTCACCTGCGCCAGCACGGTGACGCCCTCCACCGGGGCGATCGCGAACTTCTCGATCAGCGCGGCGATGCCGATCAGCATGATCGCCAGCAACACGCCGAGCGCCATCGGCGCGCTGGGCCCGCTTCACCCGCGGTTTCCGGAAGGAGGGTACGGCGTTGGCGATGGCCTCGACACCGGTGAGCGAGGCGCACCCGTTGGCGAACGCCCGCAGCAACAGCAGCACACCGACGGTCTGCAGACCCGTCACCTGCGTCTCGGTCACCACGGCGGGCCCGCTGCGGACCAGACCCGCGACGATCACCAGCAGAATGGCCCCGACATAGACCGCCGTGGGCACGATGAAGGCGCGGGCACTGCCCGCGATCCCCCGCAGGTTGATGCCCGTGACCAGGACCAGCACCGCCAGGCAGAGCCAGACCACCGAGCACACTCAGCCGATGCCTGTCCGAGGGCTCCTTCGCCGCGGGGACGGTGATTGTTGCGGACATCAAGTCCTCCACGGGGCCGTGGGTCCGCCGGCGTTCTCTTTGAAGAGGCTCGGACAACCATGACGCTAGGCCGCAGGCCGGACGTTCAGCGCGATCGATACGAGATCTGGACGCGGATGGCGCGAATACTGACGCGACAGGCGCTGAGCTCTCCATGATCGTGCTCACCCGCGGCTCTCGGTACGCTCAGATTCCTCCCACTGATGGATGAAATGTGAGCATCGATCCGCATCTGGTCCCGCACTGGGACACGGTCGCGCTGATCACCATCGACGTGCAGTGCGACTTCCTGTTCGGGAGCTGAGCTTCCGGTCAGAGGCCGGAGAGGCCCAGTTCGCGGGCGATCAGCATGCGCTGGACCTCGCTGGTGCCTTCGCCGATTTCGAGGATCTTGGCGTCGCGGTAGAAGCGGCCGACCGGGAACTCGTTCATGAAGCCGTAGCCGCCGAAGATCTGGGTGGCGTCGCGGGCGTTGTCCATGGCCGCGTTGGAGGCGACCAGTTTGGCGATGGCCGCCTGCTTCTTGAAGGGCAGTCCTGCGAGCATCCGCTCGGCCGCGTGGTAGTACGCGAGCCGGGCGGTGTGGGTGCGGACCTCCATGTCGGCGATCTTGAACTGGATGGCCTGGTAGCCGCCGATCGCCCGGCCGAAGGCGTGCCGTTCGTGGACGTACCGGAGGGATTCGTCCACGCAGCCCTGGGCGAGGCCGACGGAGAGGGCGGCGATGGCGATGCGGCCCTCGTCGAGGGTCTGCAGGAACTGGGCGTAGCCCCGGCCGCGCTCGCCGAGCAGGTTGGCGGCGGGGACGCGGCAGTCGGTGAAGGAGAGTTCGCGGGTGTCGCTGGCCGACCAGCCGACCTTGGAGTACTTCTTGGAGACCGTGAACCCGGGGGTGCCGGCCGGGACGATGATCGTGGAGATCTCGGGGCGGCCGTCGGCGCGGCGGCCGGTGATGGCGGCCACGGCGACGAAGGCGGTGATGGTGGTGCCGGAGTTGGTGATGAACGCCTTCGAGCCGTTGATCACCCATTCGCCGCCGTCCAGGTCGGCGGTGGTGCGCATGCCGCCGGGCACGTCGGAGCCGCCGCCGGGCTCGGTCAGGCCGAACGCGCCCAGTGTCTCCCCGGCCGCGAGCCCCGGCAGCCAGCGGGCCCGCTGCTCGTCGGTGCCGAACCGCAGCAGCGGCATCGCGCCCAGCGAGACCCCGGCCTCCAGGGTGATCGCCACCGACGAGTCCACCCGGCCGAGCTCCTCCAGGGCCAGGCAGAGCGCGAAGTAGTCGCCGCCCATGCCGCCGTGCTCCTCCGGGATCGGCAGGCCGAACAGGCCCATCGCGCCCATCCTCCGCACGATCTCGTACGGAAACTCGCACCGCTCGTAGAAGTCGCCGATCACCGGGGCGACCACTTCGCGGGCGAAGGACTCGACGGATTTGCGCAGGTCATCGTATTCGTCGGTGAGCATCACAGCTCCTTGGAGAGGGCGCGGACAACGGCGGAGGGGCTGGGGCGGCCGAGCCGGCGGGCCAGCCAGGCGGAGGTGGCGACCAAGGACTCCAGGTCTACGCCGGTCTCGATGCCGAGGCCGTGCAGCATCCAGACCAGGTCCTCGGTGGCGAGGTTGCCGGTGGCACTCTCCGCGTACGGGCAGCCGCCGATCCCGCCCGCCGCCGCGTCGACGACGGTGACGCCGCAGCGGAGCGCTTCCAGCGTGTTGGCCAGGGCCTGGCCGTAGGTGTCGTGGAAGTGCACGGCGAGCGAGGACGGCCCGCCGGGGAAGGCCTCGATGAGGGCGCGGGCGTGCCCGGGAGTGCCGACGCCGATGGTGTCGCCGAGGGAGAGTTCGAAGCAGCCCAGGTCGAGCAGGCGCGTCCCGACCTCGACGACGCGCTCGACCGGCACCGGGCCCTCCCAGGGGTCGCCGAAGCACATCGACACGTACGCGCGGACGCGGACGCCGCTCGCCAGGGCGCGGGACACGACGGGGGCGAACATCGCGAACTGGGAGTCGACGGTGCGGTTGAGGTTGCGCTGGGCGAAGGTCTCGGTGGCGCTGGCGAAGATCGCGATCTCGGTGACGCCGTGTTCGAGGGCGCGGTCGAGGCCGCGCTCGTTCGGGACGAGCACCGGGTAGCGGATGCCGGGTCGGCGTTCGACCCTGGTCAGCAGTTCGGCGGCGTCGGCGAGCTGCGGCACCCAGGTGGGGTGCACGAAGCTGGTGGTCTCGATGGTGGTGAGCCCGGCGTCCACGAGGCGTTCCACGAATTCCGCCTTGACGTCCACGGGGACGATCGCGGCCTCGTTCTGTAGGCCGTCCCGGGGGCCGACCTCGTAGATCGTCACCTGGTCCGGGAGCCCGGGAAGGCGGTGCATCAAGCCTCCTCGGGGGTGACGGTGGCCAGGGGCGCGTCCATGGCGACCTGCTGGCCCGCGCGGACGGGCAGGTCGGTGACCGTGCCCGGGAAGGGCGCGGTGACGGTGTGCTCCATTTTCATCGCCTCCACGATCAGTAGCGGCTGACCGGCCTGGACCCGGTCGCCGAGGACGGCCTTCACCACCAGGACGGTGCCCGGCATCGGGCTGCGGACCAGGCCGTCGCCGGTGCCGGTGGCGGCGCGGTCGCCGGGGTCGCCCGGGTGATGCCGGGTCACCGGGCCGGACGGGAACCAGAGGGTGTCGCCGTCGCGGGCGGTGAGATAGCGCTTGGTCAGGCCGTCGACGGTCGCGGTCGAATCCGGCCCGAGCGCGGCGGTCAGGACCGCGCCGGCGATCAGGACCTCGGCTCCGGAGCGGGTGCCGCGGACTCGGACGTCGATGAGTTCTCCGGCGGATTCGAGGCGGTAGCGGGCCCAGGCGCGCTCCCCCAGCCGCCAGCCGTCGGGAACGTCCCAGGGGTCGCCGCTCTCGTCCCCAGAAGGGTGGAAGTGCAGCGCCGCCACCGCCAGCGCATCTGGCGAAATTTCGGAAATATTCGCGAGGAGGGCGTCGAGGTGGCGTTCCACCAGGCCGGTGTCGAGGCGGCCGGCCACCACGTCGGGGTCGGCGAGCAGGGCGCGCAGGAACGCGATGTTGGTGGGCATGCCCAGGATGACCGTCTCGCCCAGCGCCTCACCCAGGACGCGGAGGGCCTGCCCACGCTCCGGGGCCCAGGCGATCACCTTCGACAACATCGGGTCGTAGCCGCTGCCGACGACCACCCCTTCGGCCAGACCGGAGTCCACCCGTACCGACTCGGGCTCCCGCAGCCCCAGCACGCGCCCGCCGGTGGGCAGGAACCCGCGCCGGGGATCCTCCGCGTAGATCCGCGCCTCGACCGCGTGGCCGGCCAGCAGAACGTCCTCCTGCCCGAACCCCAGGGGCGCCCCCGCCGCCACCCGCAACTGGCGTTCCACCAGGTCGATCGGCTCCCCGCCGACCCGGCAGACGAGTTCGGTGACCGGATGCTCGACCTGCAGCCGGGTGTTCATCTCCATGAAGAAGAACTCGCCGGGCCCTTCGCCGCCGGGGACGATGAACTCCACGGTCCCGGCCCCGACATACCCGACCGACCGCGCCGCCTCCACGGCCGCCGAGCCCATCCGCTCCCGGGTCGCCGCGTCCACGAACGGCGACGGCGCCTCCTCGATGATCTTCTGGTGCCGCCGCTGCAGGCTGCACTCGCGCTCGCCCAGATGCACGACGTCGCCGGACCCGTCGGCGAGGACCTGGATCTCGATGTGCCGGGGGTTCCCGACGAACCGTTCGATCAGCAGGGTGCCGTCCCCGAACGCGGCCACCGCCGTGCGCCGCGCCGACTCGATCGCCTCCGGCAGTTCGGCGGCCGACCGGACCAGCAGCATGCCCTTACCGCCGCCCCCGGCCGACGGCTTGATCAGCGCAGGGAACTCGGCCCAGCCGGACAGGTCGCCGGTCGCGCCGGGCACCACCGGCACCCCGGCCGCGGCGACCGTCTCCTTGGCGCGGATCTTGTCGCCCATCGCCTCGATGGCCGCCGGCGGCGGGCCGACGAAGACCACCCCGCGTTCCGCGCAGGCCCTGGCGAACCCGGCGTTCTCCGCGAGGAACCCGTATCCGGGATGGATCGCCTGAGCGCCCGACCGCGCGGCCGCGTCCAGGATGGCGTCGACGTCGAGATAGCCGCCCGGCAGCCGGACTGCCAGGTCAGCCGCCCGGACGTGCGGCGCGCCGGCGTCGGCATCGCTGTGCACGGCGACGGAACGCACGCCGAGGGCGCGCAGGGTGCGGATCACCCGGACGGCGATCTCGCCCCGGTTTGCCACCAGCACCGTGTCGAACATGAGGATCACATCCTGAAGACGCCGTAGCCGACGGGTTCGAGCGGCGCGTTCGCGGCGGCCCCGAGCGCCAGGCCGAGCACGGTCCTGGTGTCCGCCGGATCGATGACGCCGTCGTCCCAGAGCCGGGCCGTCGAATAGTAGGGGTTGCCTTGCTCCTCGTACTGTGCCCGGATCTCGGCGGGATCGGCGTTGCCGACGGTGGACAGCACGGTGGCGGCCTGCTCGCCGCCCATCACCGAGATGCGGGCGTTGGGCCACATCCACAGGAACCTCGGCTGGTAGGCCCGCCCGGCCATCGCGTAGTTCCCGGCCCCGAACGAGCCGCCGATGATCACGGTGAACTTGGGCACCCGGGCGCAGGCGACCGCGGTGACCATCTTCGCGCCGTGTTTGGCGATCCCGCCCGCCTCATACGCCTTCCCCACCATGAAGCCGCTGATGTTCTGCAGGAACAGCAGCGGCGTGCTGCGCCGGTCGCACAGCTCGATGAAGTGGGCGCCCTTCAGCGCCGACTCGGCGAACAGGATGCCGTTGTTGGCGATGATCCCCACCGGGTGGCCGTGGATCCTGGCGAAACCAGTGACGAGGGTCGGACCGTACTCCGCCTTGAACTCCAGGAAGCGGCTGCCGTCGGCGATTCTGGCGATGACCTCGCGCACGTCGTAGGGGGTGCGGGTGTCGGCGGGGACGATGCCGTACAGATCGTGCGGCGAGTGGCGGGGCGGTTCTGCGGGTTCGACCGTCCATGGGCGTTCCGCCGGGGGGCCGAGGGTGGCGACGATGTCGCGGACGATGCGCAGGGCGTGGGCGTCGTCCTCGGCCAGGTGGTCGGTGACGCCGCTGATCCGGGCGTGCACGTCGCCGCCGCCCAGCTCCTCGGCGGTGACCGTCTCGCCGGTGGCGGCCTTGACCAGGGGCGGGCCGCCGAGGAAGATCGTGCCCTGGTTCCGGACGATCACCGCTTCGTCGCTCATGGCCGGCACGTAGGCGCCGCCCGCCGTGCAGGAGCCCAGGACGGCGGCGATCTGCGGGATGCCGCGCGCGGACATGGTCGCCTGGTTGTAGAAGATCCGGCCGAAATGCTCCCGGTCCGGGAAGACCTCGTCCTGCCGGGGCAGGAACGCGCCGCCGGAGTCGACCAGGTAGACGCAGGGCAGGTGGTTGTGCAGGGCGACTTCCTGGGCCCGCAGGTGCTTCTTGACGGTGACCGGATAGTAGGTCCCGCCCTTCACCGTGGCGTCGTTGGCGACCACGACGACCTCGCGGCCCGCGACCCTGCCGACCCCGGTGATGATGCCGGCGGCGGGGGCCTCGTCCCCGTACAGACCGGTGGCGGCCAGCGCGGAGAGTTCCAGGAAGCGGGAGCCGGGGTCGAGCAGGGTGTCCACCCGGTCCCGGGGCAGCAGTTTGCCGCGCTCGACGTGGCGGGCGCGGGACCGCTCGGGGCCGCCGCGCGCCGCGACCGCCAGCCGCTCCCGCAGCTCGGCCGCGAGCCGCTCGTTGACCTCGGCGTTCGCCTGGTACGCCGCCGCGTTCTGATCACAGGTGCTCGCCAGCACCGGCCAGGAAATCACCCGCCACCTCCCATCGCCACGTTAACGCACACTAACATTGCCGCATGGCAGTCCCTACCCGCAATCGGCGTGACGAGATCCTGGAGGCGGCGGCGAACCTGTTCGCGGCGCGCGGCTTCCACGGGGTGTCGATCGAGGACATCGGCGCGGCCGTCGGCATCACGGGCCCGGCCCTGTACCGGCACTTCCGGGGCAAGGAGGCGCTACTCAGTCAGATCCTGCTGGACATCAGCGCCCGCCTGCACGACCAGGGCGCCGCGACCGCCTCGCTACCCCCGCCGGAGGCGCTGCACGCCCTGCTGACCGGCCACATCGACTTCGCGCTCAGCCATCCGGCGCTGATCCGGGTGCACGAGCGCGAACTGCACAACGTGCCGGAACTGGCCCGCCGCCAGATCCGCCGCCTCCAGCGCCTCTACGTGGAGGAGTGGGTGACCGTGCTGCGCGACCTGCACCCCGCGGTCCCGCCGGTCCGGCTGCGGTCGGCCGCCCACGCCGTGCTCGGGCTGATCAACTCGACCCCGCGCAGCGCCGGCGAGCTGCCCGCGCGGGAGATGGCCGAACTGCTGCACCGGATGGCGCTGGCCGCCCTCACGGTTAGCGGCGACTAACCTCAGGAGAGCATCTTCCTGGCCGCCTGCTCGATCTCGTGCTCGGTCAGCAGCACGTGGTCGGCGGCGGCGCCGAGCGGGATGAAGCTGTCCTGCGAGGTCACCCGCGAGATCGAGCCGGAGAACCCGTTGTCCACCAGGGCGGTCACGATCGCCTCGGAGACGCCGCCGGTCCTGCGGGTCTCGTCCGCGATCAGGACCTTGCCGGTCAGCTCGGCGGCCCGCATCAGGTCGTCGATCGGCAGCGGGGAGAGCCAGCGCAGGTCGAGCACCCGGCAGCTCTTCTCGTCCTTGGTCAGCTTCACCGCCGCGCGCAGGCTCATCCGGACGCCGTTTCCGAAGGTGACGATGGTGAGGTCGCGCCCGTCGCCGTACGAGCGGGCCCGGCCGAGCGGCACGTGCGTCTCGGCCCAGCGGGACGGCGGCGCGTACTTGGCCAGCCAGCCGTTGTCGCCGTCGTCGAACAGATCCCTGGTGTGGTAGAGCGCGATCGGCTCGATGAAGACGCAGACGCTGCCGTCGGTCCTGGCCGAGGCCAGGCAGGTGCGCAGCATCGAGGCGGCGTCGTCGGGCCGGGCCGGGGAGGCGATGACGAGGCCCGGGATGTCGCGCAGCGCGGCCACCGAGTTGTCGTTGTGGAAGTGCCCGCCGAAGCCCTTCTGGTAGGCGTACCCGGGCACCCGGGCCACCAGCGGGTTCCGGTACGCGCCCTGCGAGAAGAACTGCAGCGAGGACGCCTCGCCCCGGATCTGGTCCAGCGCGTTGTGCAGGTACGCCAGGTACTGGATCTCCGGCACCGCCGTCAGCCCGGACACGCCGGAGCCGAGAGCCAGGCCCAGGATCGCCTGCTCGTCCAGGAGCGTGTCGAAGACGCGGGCGGCGCCGAACTGGCGGAGCAGGCCGCGGGTCACCCCGTACACGCCGCCCTTGCGGGCCACGTCCTCGCCGAACACCAGCATGCCGGGGTCGAGCGCCAGCGCGTCGGCCAGGGTGCGGTTGATCGCCTGGGCCAGGGTGAGCTTGTCCTCGTCCTCGGGCAGCACCCGGAAGACCTGCTCCCGGGTGGCGGCGGCCCTGGTCACCTGCTGGGCGACGTCGACCGGATGGCGGGGGGCGAGCGGCTCGATCACCTGGTGCGCGGATTCCAGCCGGGGGCGGCGGGTGCACTCCAGGGCGAGTTTGAGCACGTGGTCGCGTTCGGCCTCGTACCGGGCCAGGATCGTGTCCGGGGTCTCCAGGCCGGCCTCGACCAGCAGCCGGGCGGTGCCGATCAGCGGGTCGCGGTCCAGGTCGGCGGCGATCTCGCGGCGGGTCCGGTAGGCCATCTCCACGTCGGATCCTGCGTGACCCATCAGCCGTACCGTGCTGATCCGCAGGAACGCGGGCGAGCGCCCGGTCCTGACGTGGTCGGCGGCGCGGCGGGCGGTGTCGTACACGTCGGGCAGGTCGCAGCCGTCGGCCTCGAAGTAGGTCAGCAGCGGGTGGCGCCCGGCCTCGACCCAGCCCGGCGGGGTGCGCACGCTGATGCCCAGGCCGTTGTCCTCACAGACGAACAGCAGCGGGAGTGCGAGGCCGCGGAACTCGCCGTACGCCGCGGTGTTGAAACCGGTCAGCGCGCTGGCGTGGTTGACGCTCGCGTCGCCGAAGCTGCACACCGCGATGGCGTCGCCCGGCCAGCGGCCCCGCACGCCGAGCTGCCTGGCCCGCTCGATCGCGAACGCGACGCCGACCGCGCGCGGCAGGTGGCTGGCGATCGTCGAGGTCTGCGGGATGATCGCCAGATCGGGGTGGCCGAACACCTTGTGCCGCCCGCCCGCGATCGGCTCCTCCACCGCGGCCGCGAGCCCGAGCAGCACGTCCCGCAGGCCCTCCTCGGCGAGCCGCCCCGCCTGCTCGGACCGGGCCAGGTAGAAGGCGCCGGACCGGTAGTGCAGCAGGGCCGGGTCGGTGGGCGCCAGGGCCGCGGCCACCGCCGCGTTGCCCTCGTGCCCCGACGAGCCGATCGTGTAGTGGCCCTCGCCCTCCGCGCGCAACTGGCGAGCGGCGATGTCAAGGAGCCGGCTGCCGAGCTGGATGTCGAAGAGTTCCCCGCACCGGGTGCCCGTCAGGGTGGTCCCGTCCCGCACCGGCAGGCTCGGATCCCTGGGGGTGCCCGGCCGGAGCGCACCGACGACCTCGGCGAAATGTGTCTCAACAGTGTCCCGCGCCACAAGGCCGATTATGTCGCCACGACGAGGGCTCCGTCACAAGCCTTGCTCACTCTGTTGATGTCTTGTTGCAGAGCGCTGCCGGTTCAACAGCAGTTAATGACAGCTTGTCAGGGAGTCCAACCAATCACCCCTTTAAACCGTCTACTAGTAAGGAACATGACGTGGCACCCTCAAACGCCGCGTTCAACAGCACCGGGGAGAAGAAAGGACCCGCATGTTGAAACGCATCAGCGCCGTGGTCATTGCGGCTGCGCTGGGAGCGACGACCCTGGTCGTCAGCCCCGCGGCCCACGCCACGGGCGTGGCAAAACCGATCGTGAAGGACATCTCGATCAACCCGAGCCCGGTCGAGGTCACCAGCTCGAACGAGGTCACCGCGACCTTCAGCTTCACCACCCAGTTCGCCGACCCCAGCAAGGTCACGGCGACGCTCCAGGCGCCGGGCGGAAACCCGGCGTCGGTCGCGCTCACCTCCTCGGACAACAGCACCAAGTGGACCGGCACGGCCAAGTTCGGCCGCCAGTCCGCTCCGGGCGAGTGGAAGTTCAGCGTCACCGCGATCAGCGGTAACGACACCACCAACGAGTCACGCGGCTTCAACGTCGTCCAGGTCTGGGAGACCGACATCCGCGGCTTCGGCGCGGCTCCCGAGCCGATCGCGGCCGGCCAGGTCCTCACCGTCCGCGGTGACCTGCTGGTCAACAGCAACCAGGGCTGGAAGGGCCTGCCCGGCCAGGGTGTCTGGATCGCGTTCAAGGCCGAGGGCAGCTCCACCTACAAGCGGATCGCGTGGGACCGCACCGGCCACCGCGGCGAGTTCTCCACCGGACTGAAGGTCTACAAGTCCGGCTGGTGGCGCGCCGAGTTCGAAGGGGTCGCCGGCAAGTTCCACCCGACCACGAGCGACAGCGACCAGGTCGACGTCCGGAACAAGCCCCGCCCGCCGGCGCCCAAGCCCGACCTCGACAGCCGCATCATCCGCTTCAACGCCTCCCCCGAGCCGGTGAAGTACGGCAAGTACGTCTACCTCCGCGGCCTGCTCCAGGCCGAGGACCGCTGGAGCTGGGACGGATACGACGGCAAGGTGTCGATCTGGTTCAAGACCAAGCACGGCTCCTGGAAGTACGTGAAGACCACCTGGGCCAACGACTCCGGTGCGTTCTACACCAAGACCAAGGCCACCAAGTCCGGCTACTGGAAGGCCGTCTTCGCGGGCGACCGTGACGTCGACCCGTCGTCCAGCGCGCGGGACTGGGTGCGCGTGAAGCGCTGACACCTTCTCTACTGAGCTCTACTGAGACAGCCCGGGGCGCCCAGCCCCGGGCTGTTCCTATTCGCTCCGTTTGAACTGCGCGATCGCGACCCCCAGCAGGACCACCGCGAACGCCGCCACTACCCCCAGTTCGAGCCCGATCGGCAGCCGCCACCCGAACCACACGATGCCCGGATTGAGCACCGCGTCCACCTGCGGGGGCACGTTCAGATACCCGAAGACCGCGTGCCGCATCGGATCCACCGCGTAGGTCAGCGGGTTCACCGTGGTCAGCACGTGCAGCCAGGACGGCAGGTTGGCCAGCGGGAACATGGCCCCCGACAGGAACACCATCGGCATGATCGCCATCTGCATCACGCCGAAGAACGACTGCATCGACTTCATCCTGGCCGCCAGCAGCGTCCCGAACGCGGTGATCGTGAACGCCGCCAGGAACATCTCACCGAGCAGGGTGAGCAGCAGCCCCGGCGCGTACGGCACGCCCACCAGACCCGCCAGGGCCAGAATGAGCACGCCCTGCGAGGTCGCCATCAGGGCCCCGCCCAGGCACTTGCCGAGCACGATCGCGCCCCGGCCGACCGGCGCGACCAGCATCTCGCGCAGGAAGCCGAACTCGCGGTCCCACACGATCGAGGCCGCCGAGAACATGCCGGTGGTGATCACCGTCATCGCGATCATGCCGGGGAACATGAACGTACGGAAGTCGATTCCCGGGATCGAGTCGCGCACCAGCGAGCCGAGGCCCGTACCCATCACGAACAGCCAGAGCACCGGCTGCAGCAGCGAGGACACCATCCGGGTCCGGTCGCTGACGAACCGGAGGAACTCCCGGTGCAGCACCACCCGGACCGCCCGCAGGTCGTGCGCCGCGCCGCCCCTGGGCAGGACGACGCGCACCACATCCCGCTCCGTCACCTCGGTCGCGGTCATCGGCGGGCCATCGCTTTCATCCACTGGTTCTTGGAGCCCTCGGACTCGGCGTCTCTGATCGTCGAGCCGGTGTACTCCATGAACACGTCGTCGAGGGACGGGCGGGAGACGCTCACCGAGCGGATCGGCAGGCCCAGCTCGGCGAACAGCCGGGGCACGAACGCCTCGCCGCCGGTGACGCCGAAGGTGACCTGACCCTCCCTGATCTGGGCGTCCAGGTCGAACCGGTCGCGGAGGGCGCGGATGGCGGCCTGGTCGTCGGCGGTCGCGATCTGCACGCGGTCCTTGCCGATGCTGGCCTTGAGCGCCTCCGGGGAGTCGACGACGACGATCTCACCGTGGTCGATGATCGCGATCCGGTCGCAGTATTCGGCTTCTTCCATGTAGTGCGTCGTCATGAAGATGGTGATGTCCTCAGTTCGGCGCAGTTTGTTGATATATCCCCAGATGGCGGCACGGGTTTGCGGGTCGAGGCCGACGGTGGGCTCGTCCAGGAACAGGACCCTCGGGGAGTGCAGCAGGCCGCGGGCGATCTCCAGGCGGCGCTTCATGCCGCCGGAGAAGGTCATCACCTTGCTGTCCTTGCGGTCCCAGAGGGCGACCATCTCCATCACCTGGTGGAGGCGGTCGGCGACCACGGCCCGGGGGACGCCGTACAGTTCGGCGTGGAAACGCAGGTTCTGCTCGGCGGTCAGGTAGCCGTCCAGCGTCGGATCCTGGAAGACCAGGCCGATGTTGCGGCGCACCTCGTCGCGTTCGGTGACGACGTCGTGGCCGGCCACCCGGGCGGTGCCGCCGGTCGGGCGGATGAGCGTGCAGAGCATGCTGATCGTGGTCGTCTTCCCGGCGCCGTTCGGCCCGAGAAACCCGAACACCTCACCGGGGGCGACCTCGAAATCGACGCCTTTGACGGCCTCGACCTTCCCGTAGGTCTTCTGCAGCCCCCGGACTTCGACAGCCGGATTCACCGCTCGTCCTCTTCCTCGTCGGACGCGAGAATCTTGAAGATCTCCCGCCGGGTGTTCTTGAGCAGCTTCTTCGTCTGCGCGACCTGCTTGTCGGAGGCGACCCGGGTGAGGTGCACGAACGCCTCCCCCAGCTGCCCCCACAGCAGCCGCAGCTCATGCCGATCCTCCGGCATGCTCCGCGCCACCTCGTCCCAGGGCTCCACTCCGGACCACTCATCGGCCCGCCGCCGTCCTTCGTCGGTCAGCCGATAGGTACGGCTGCCGCCGGATTCCTCCGCCCTGACCAGCCCTTCGTCTTCGAGCTGCTGCAGGGCCGGGTAGACGGAACCCGGGCTGGGACGCCAGATCCCGTTACTCCGGCGGGAGATCTCCTCGATCATCTGGTAGCCGTTGCGCGCTTCCTCGTGCAGCAGGCGGAGGAGCGCCTGGCGCACGTCGCCCCGCTTGACGCGCGGCCCCGGCAGCGGGACCGCGTGCGGCGGAGGGACGTCGAACGGGCCTCCGGGATGCGCCTCGAACGGGCCTCCGGGATGCGGTGGAATGGGGGAATGCGGCGGGAACGGCGGCCCGCCCACCCACATGAGGTTGTCTTCCATTCGATCACTCCAACTATCGAGATAGGTGAACGATATATCTAGATATTTGACGTGACAATGGGCTTATCCAACCCGAACAACATCGTCTCCACGCTGCTTGGCGCCGGTGCGGCGGGAAGTAGCGCGGGCGCAGATGACGGCGAGCAACCCGGGGAGGGGGCTACAACCAGTCGCGGCGTTTGAAGATGACGTACAGCGTGGTGCAGACCAGGGCCATGAGGGCGATGGCCCAGGGGTAGCCGAAGGTCCAGTGGAGTTCGGGCATGGAGTCGAAGTTCATGCCGTAGATGGTGCCGACCAG
The DNA here is from genome assembly GCF_009687845.1 of Acrocarpospora corrugata. GTDB lineage: Bacteria > Actinomycetota > Actinomycetes > Streptosporangiales > Streptosporangiaceae > Acrocarpospora > Acrocarpospora corrugata. The sequence goes on along the minus strand of NZ_BLAD01000037.1, from coordinate 23,655 downwards.
GGTGGGGGCGAAGAGGATGGCGGCCCAGGCGGAGATCTTCTTGACCTCGTCGCCCTGGGCGATGCTGGCGGCGGTGAGTTTGGTCATCTCCTCGTTCTGGGCCTGGCTGACCAGGGTGGAGTTGACGATCAGGATGTCCTGGAGCATCTGCCGGAATCCGGCCACCCGCTCGGTCACGATGATGGCGTGGTCGGCGACGTCGCGGAGGTAGCGCTGGAGTTCCTCGTCGGCGCCATACTTGGTGGAGCCCGCGATGAAGCCGTCCAGCATCGCGATGAGCGGGGTCGTGGCGCGCTGGAACTCGATGACCTCGCGGGAGAGCGAGTAGATGCGGCGGGGGGCGGCCGGGTCGCCGCCGAAGACCTGGACTTCGATCTCGTCGATGTCGTTCTGCAGGCCGGCCACGACGGGCGCGTATCCGTCGACGACGGCGTCCAGGATCGCGTACAGGACCGCTTGGGGGCCCTGGCGGAGGAGTTCGGGGTCGGCTTCCATCCGGCGGCGGACGACGGCCAGGTCGGGGGCTTCGCTGTGCCGTACCGTGATGACGAAGTCGGAGCCGAGGAAGACGTGTAACTCGCCGAAGGCCACTTTTTCGGGTTGGTCCAGGTATTGGGCGGCTCGGAGCACCACGAACAGGGTCGTGCCGTACCTGTCGGCTTTCGGGCGCTGGTGGGCGACGATCGCGTCCTCGATGGCGAGGTCGTGCAGGGAGAACTCCTCGGCGACCTTGATGAGCTCGTCGTCTTCGGGACGGTAGAGGCCGATCCAGGCCATCGCTCCCGGACTCTCCCGGAGCGTCGTGATCGCTCCGCCGAGGGAGATCGGCGAGTCGACCCGCTGGCCGTTCAGGTAGACCGCGTTGTCGACCACACTCTGCTTGATCGTCTCATCGTGCGCACTCCGGGGGTCCATCGAGTGCTCGGGCGCGAGTTCCCGCTTCATCCAGGAACGCAAACGAAGTCTGGCCACATGTTGACGTTATCCCCGAAATGATGACGTATACCGATGGGGTTCGGCATACGGGACAATGATCGCCGGTGAAGATTCACTTACCTGGAGGTGGCCACGCTGGAGGCGTTGTGGAACCAGCTGATCGCGACGCAGGCCGCGCCTCCGTTGTGGCTGATCGGCGTGTCCGGGCTGGTAGCGCTGGTTATCGTGGGATATCGGCCGTCCTGGCATGTATCGCGCGGGCTGATCACGATCGCCCATGAGGGCGGGCACGCCCTGGCCGCGGTCCTGACCCGGCGAAAACTGCGCGGCATTCGCCTGCATTCGGACACCTCCGGCGTCACCCTGACGAAGGGCAGCCCCACCGGCCCAGGGATGATCATCACGGCCGCGGCAGGCTATGTCGCGCCGTCGCTGGTGGGCGTCGGCGCCGCTTGGCTGACCGCCGCCGGCTACGTGACGTTGCTGCTCTGGGGTGTTCTGGCACTGCTCGCGTGCATGCTCCTCCTGATCCGCAACGCCTTCGGCGTCGTCTCCCTGCTGGTCGTCGGCGGAGCGGTGTTCGCGGTGTCCTGGTTCGCCCCGACTGACGTACAAGGCGTCATCGCGTACGGCGCGGCCTGGTTTCTGATGCTCGGCGGGGTACGGCCGATCCTCGAACTCCAGGGAAAGCGACGAAGGGGCCGCGCCCCCGATTCGGACGCGGACCAGCTCGCCCGCCTGACACGGATTCCGGGCAGCTTCTGGGTGATGGTGTTCTTCGTGGTCGCGGTGGCCGCGCTGGGATACGGCGGATATCTGCTGATCCGGGCGGAGATCGCGCTGCCACTGGCGTTCTTGCCCTAATCAGTACTTGTCAGGAACGCTTGGATGCTGGAAATTTCGGCGTCGAGTGGGACCTTCTCGGCGAAGAACGAGGGCGTGATCTGATTCTGGCGGATTGTCCAGGTGCCTGTGACCTGGGCGTCCATGATGATCGTTGGGCGGATGATCCCGCCGCCGGGGTGAACCGCCCGGACGTCGGACAGTTGGCCTGCTCGGCTGTGCCAGCCGAGCAGGTATTCGTCGAAGGCGGGCAGGAGTCGTACCGGATCGGGAAATGGCTGGTGTGTCGGTGATGGCTGGGCGAGGGACCAGCCTCGGCGAGCGTCGCCCAAGGAGACGCCGGACCAGGCGGCGAGATCTTGCGGGTCGGCCGGGGCATGGGCCCGGGAATAGCGTGTCGCCAGTTCGGCGAGTGCTTTGTCCCGGTCCGGTTCGAAGGTGAGGGGAGCGCCGAGCCAGTCGGCGGTGTGGACATAGGTGGCTTTGCCGCCGCGATCGGGGCCGAGTACGAGAAGGCCCTTCTCGGCGGCGAGAGCGGCCAGGTGGATGACCGTCTGGTCCGGTGCCGAGATGTTCAGCCGGGTTGCGAGCTCCACTTTGGTGAGCGGGCCTTGGTCGCGGATCGCCAGGTCTACCCGATCGACGAGCTGTTCTGGGGTTTGTCCCTCGATGCCAAGTTGGCGGAGTCTGCGCATCGCGTTCTGGACTCCGGGGCGTACCAGGGAGAGCAGCCAGGGCAGGTCGTCCGCCGCGATCAGGTGCAGGGTTCCGCGCGGTCCCCAGGCGCGGACGATCTCGGCTCCGGCCAGCGCCCGGTCGACGTCCGTTCTGTGGAAGCCCGTCCCTCTCGCCCGGAGGGCCAGCGCCGCCGCGCGCGAATCCTGCGCTTGTACGGCCAGCAGCTGCCGCACGATCCCGGCCGGAGTGCCAGGTGGACGGTGCAGCAGCTGGGACGCCGCCCGCGCGTGCCACAGATTATTCATGCGGAGATCCTAGGAAGGTTGGCGGGCGGAGAACTGTCGGAGGCGTGTCCTACGGTAGGGCGCGTGCTTGACGAGAACGTGCCGGAGACGCTGGACGCCGCGCTGACCGATGAGGCGGTGCTGGTCACCTATCGGAGGATGTTCGCCGCCCTGGCCAGGGACAGCGGCGCCGTGGTCGACGATCCGGCGCTGGTGGACATCGCCGAGACACTGTTCGCCGCGTTCGCGGAGGCCGGTGAGGAGTGGCTGACCCACGAGCAGATGCGGCACGCCTGCCGGGCGTATCCGGCCGACCAGTTCGAGAATCGGCTGCGGGTGCTGCGCGGGCTGGGCGCGGTCCGCGAGGTGTTCCCCAAACCGAACCAGCTCCGGTATCGCGCGTCGTTCACGTCGGTGGTCGGGCTGATGTTCATCCGGCGGATGATGGATGACGGCGGCCAGAGCGAGATGCACCGGCTGCTGGCGCTGGAGGACCTCAACGTCGCCGATCCGCGCACCACGATGGAGCAGGCCAGGCAGTCCGCGTACAACCTGGCGAGGGCGTTCCGGCTGTGGGCGCTGGAGCTCATCACCCTCAGCACCGGCACGATCGAGGAACTGCGCGAACAGGCGCCCAAACTCTGGGGCACCGAGGAGATCGCCCGCCGCGCCCAGAACCTGCACGGCACGATTCTCGGCCGCTGGCCCGACCTGGACCGGACCTGCACCGACCTGCGCACAGCGATCTACGCCTACAGCGACGCCTCCCGCCGCGCCGCCGGACGCCTGGCCGACTCCGCCGGAACCACCAGAAACCTCACTCTCCTCCCCGCCGAAACCTGGCGCACCTTCGCCCAGACCGCCACCAGGGAACGCCTCGCCGCCGTCCTCGACGGCTTCCCCTTCGACGCAGCCGCCCCCTGGCACGACCCCGCCGCCATCGCCCAGGCCGTCGACGAGGCCCCCCGCCCGACACCCATCCGCCCCACTCCGCCCCGCTCTCCCCTCCCCGACCCGGGCCCCGCGAACTCCTACGCTCCGGCCATCACCGGCCTCGACCGGCTGACCAGCGTGGCCGAAACCGCTCTCGCGGGCCGCTCCGAAGTCCCCCTCAGCGAGATCCTCACCGACCGCTGGCCGGCCATCCGCCGCCTCCTGGCCGACCTCACGGCCGCCGACTTGCGCTCCGGACTTCCGTACCGGCTGAGATGGTCCGACACCCTGACCTCACACCCGGAAGGCCACCCCAGCTGGTTCTCCCACGGCACCCTGGAAAGACACCCAACCGATGCCTGAACCCCAGCCGCTCAACCCATCCCCACCCGGGTCCGCCAATCAGAACCACGCCCGTGCCAGAAGGACCGGCACTCCTCCGCTGAGCGGTCCCGAAAACGCCCCTGTCCGTGCCAACGATCTCGGACCAGACGACGCTGGCAAACAGAACCACACACCTGCGCAGACGACCGAGACACTCCCGCTGAGCCCAGACGAAAACGCCACCGCGAGTGCCGGCAGCGTCGGACCAGACGACTCTTCCGAGCAGAACCACGCGCCTGCGCAAGCGACCGACGCGCTCCCGCCGAGCGCTGCCGAGTGCACCCCCGCGAGTGCCGACAACGTCGAACCAGGCGACATCGCCAAGCAGGACCACGCACACGGCCTGATGGCTGGCGCTCTTCAGCCGAGCGCTACCAAAGACGCCGAACGCCTCACACATGGCGATACCGCTCAGCAGATCCATGCCCGTGCTCGGATGAGTGGCGTTCTTTCAGTGAGTCCGATTGAGAACGTTCCGGCGGGTTTTATGCGGCTTGGGCAGGGTGAGGCTGCGAGTGGTCTTCCGGTCTGGCCGGATGGTGATACTCCGTCGCTTCTGGATGAGTACCAGCTTCCGGCGTTTCCCGTTGAGCGGTCGGGTGAGACGCGGCGGGTGCTTGCGGCGTGTCTCCGGGTTTGCTGGACTGATCGTTCCGTCGATCCCTGGCCGGGAAGTTCCGTTCCTGTCGCGTCCGTTCTCGCCTGTTATCGCGCATTAACCGGGCGCGCTGATGATTCCACTCGAAGCTGGGCGATCGGTGCTCTTCGCCGGCTCAGCGATACGGGCTGGGTCACCATTGCGGCTGGCCCTGAGGTAGCGGGCTCAGAGGATGTCATCGCACGCGGCGGGCGGGCGCGTTCCGGTGATCTGGCGAAGGCGTATGTTCGGCTCGGGCCGCGCTGTGCCACCTGGCCCGCCGAATCTCACGCCCAGCTTCGCGAGCTGATGCGGAGAATGCCCGCTCCGCCGTCGGAAGGCGGTTCCGAACCCGTGCGGGTGCCGGTGAGCGGCTACCGCCATGATGGTCCGGCCGATATGGACGATCTGCTGGTTCCCTACGACGAGCGTCGACGTTCAGAACTCGTCGCGGCTTTCATGGCGGTCGAGTACGTCGCGGAACCCGTGCACGAGGCGCGTTTCGCGGCGCTGCGTGACCCCGCGCTCCGCCGGACCCTTGCCGACATGCTGGCCCGGCGCGGCCGGACCTTGATCCAGCGTCGTGATAGCTGGATCTCCGGATACCAGGACGGCATTCCCTCCGGCCAAGCTCAACCGTCCGAAGGGGAACGCGCGGTCCTGACTCTGGTACTGATCCACTCCGTGGCGATCCCTCGCTCCGAGGGCTTGCTCTCCGAGGACACCTGGCTCTCCCCTTACCCCGTCCCGGTCGAAGAACTGCGCAAACGCACCCTGCTCCCCATCGGCGAACTGGACGCCGCACTCCGAACACTCCGCCATGCCGGCCTCCTCACCCAAATCAAAGGCGCGGACGAAACCGCCGGTGGCTACGTTCCCGGCCCCCAGTTCCATCGCTTGACGCAGACCACCCGCGCACGCCTCCAGGAAGAACTCATCCTCGCGGCAGGCCCGCACACCCCCCTGGCCGTAGCCATCCGCTCCCGCCGAGCCGCAAGGGGACACAAATGACATCCACTCTGGCCTGGAAGGCCGAAGATCCCCGGCCGAATCCGGATGGTCCGCGATCCACAACCGCGCCCAACAGCTGCAGAGCTCCCCGCGCAGCCACCCGACAGCCGAGTCGTTCGCAGTCCGCAACCCCGCCCGACAGCTACGGGACTGCCCGCGCAATCACCCGAAAGCCGGATGGTCCGCCGTCCACAACCCCGCCCAACAGCGGCAGGACTCCCCCTGCAACCACCCGAAATCCGGGTCGTTCGCAGTTCACAACCCCGCCCAACAGCTACAGAACTGCCCGCACTACCACTCGAAAGCCGGATGGTCCGTCCTCCACAACCCTGACCGGCAGCTGCGAAACTCCCCGCGCGACCAGCCGAGAGCCAGGTCGCTCGCAGTCCACAACCCTGCCCAGCGGCGGGAGGATTTCCCGCGCTGTCGCCCCATGCGCCGGGGTGGTCGAACGCGTCGGCTTGGTTGTCGATGGCTTGATCTACGGCGGGCCGTCGCACCGACAGAACCAGGAGGTCAACGTGCGGGAGCATTCCGCGTTTGCTTTTTGCCTCGGAGGACGGGGACTGCGTGTGGTGGGTGAATGGTGATGGATACCTCAGCGACGGCCGTCGATCTTGCCCTGGCGGGGGTTGAGGTCGCTGCCCCTTCTGCTCCCACGGTGACGGAGAACGTTGTTGGGGATCGGGTGTTGGTGGCTGTGCAGGCGATCAATATTTCTCGGTTGTCGACGCATCCGGTGCCGACGGTGCCGGGGACGTTGATCGTGGTGGCGGGGGCGGGGCCCAAGGACTCCAATGGGGCGGGGAAGTCGTCGTTCATCGCGGCGATCACGGCGTTGCTCGGAGACGAGCAGTGGCGGTTCGCGTCGGGGGCGAAGGCGGTGTCCGAGTTGTTGTTCAACGCGGAGTTGGCCGCGCAGGGTGATCAGCAGTGGGCGAGCGCCGATCACGGATACATCGTCGGTGTTTTCGACGTGCCGTCGGCGGGGTTGCCGATCACGGTATGGGTGCGGGTGAACCAGGAGGCTCCGCATCTGGAAGTGCGCTGGGCGGATGGGGTGCTCCTGGCGAAGGCCGCGTCCGAGGCCGACCGGGTCAGCAGAGCTGACGAGGTGTGGGCCGAACTGCCCAAGAGCGCGGGACGCCGGGACGTGGTGGCCCGGGACCTCACCCGGGTGCTCTACGGCGATCGGGTCCGCTGCGTGTCGTTCCTGTCCACGTCGGTCCGGAGCAAGGTCGCCACGAACCTGCTCTCGCAGCCGCTGAACGAGATCTCCCCCGAGCGTATCTTCGAAGCCATCGCCGCACTGACCGGCCTGGACGCCGAACTCGACCAGGAACGCGAAGCCCGTCGCGACGAGCACGCCAGGCGCGTCCGCGCCGCCCAGGCCGAGGAACGCCTGCGCGAGTTCGAGTCGGAATCGGCCGCGCTGCTCGGCACGTTCGACCGCCGCGACCAGGCCAGGGAACGCCTCGCTGAGGCGCTGCGCTGCTGGCGGGGCCGGCTCGCCCGCCGACTGGTCGACGCCACCGACCGCGACCAGGGTCTCAGAACCGACTTCGCCGCCCACCAGGACACGGCGGACACGGCCTCCGACGCCATCGCGGCGATCAAAACCGAGATCAGCGGCCTGAAGGACGACTCACTCGACCGGGCCCTGGCCGCCGCCCGCCGCGAACTGGCCACCACCCAGGTCCGCGCCGGCAAACTGGAGACCGAACGCGCCGTCGTCCAGAACACCGCCGACGAACTCCGCGCCCAGATCCCCGTCCTTGAGGACCTTCAGCGCCAGTCCGACGGCCGCGACCTGCCCACGGCCAACGCCGAACTCGCCGACGCCCGGCACCGCCTCAACGAGGCGCTCAAAGCCCAGGGCGTGGCCGACCGCGAAGCGCAAACCGCGGAGACCGCCCTTCAGGAGGCCGAGAACGGCCCCGCCGCCGCGCAGCTCAAGGCCCTGGCAGCGGCAGGTCTCCCGGCGGCCAGCCTCCTGGACGCTCTCGACGTCGCCGAGCACGCCCACGACACCCTGACGACGCCCGGCGGCTGGCCCCACGACCTCGCGGTGATCGTCGACTCAGGACACATGCGGGCGGCGGCCCAGGCGCTGGCGGACCTGCCAGGATCGGTCCTCGTGAGCCCTGCCGGGGTGACGGTGATCGGTGCCTTCGAGGACGCGGTCACCGGCCGCGACGCCCGCATCAAGGCCGCCGAGCAGCGCCTGTCCCGGGCGCGTGACGCCCAGGATCTGGCGGTCCAGGCCGTCCGCCAGGCCGAGGACGGCGTGGCGGCGGCGAAACGCCGGGTCGAAGGCGCCGACGCGACCATCCGGCTGGCCGGAATCCACCAGCGGCTGACCGCCCAGCGGGAACAGCTCACCACTCTGCAGGCGGCGATCGGCGAGCTGACTCCCATCCTCGACACCGCCGAGCAGGAGGTCAGCGCCCTCGACTTCCGCGCCAGAACCCGGAACCTGGAAGTCGAACGCCTCGACGGCCGCCGCCAGCGGCTCGAATCCGAACGCGACCAGGCGCGACTACACGCCGCCCAGGTGGCCGAAGAGCGCCACACGCTCAACCTTCCCGGCCTCGCCCAGGAATGGGGCGACACCTTGGACGTGGCCCGCGACTGGCTTACCACCGCCGACCCGCTGACCGCCGACGAATGGTGGCGCACCGCCGAACGCCACCTCGACGCCGCCCTCCGCGCCACCTTCACCGAAACCGACGAAACGCCCGAGGAACTCGACTTCCTCATCAAGGAACGCCGCAGTGGCCGCTCAGCCCAAGAACTGGCCACCTTTCCGGCCCTGTGCGGCTCCCTCGCCTCCTACCTCCGCGCCCAGGAGGAATACGAACGCCACCAGCGCCGGCAGATCGAAACCCAGATAACCTCACGCCGCCGCGACCTGTCCGCCGCGACCAGAGGCGCCGAGGAGGCCGCCCAGTCCACCACCGTGCACCGCGCCGCGCTGACCGAGGCCATCAGGGCACGACTCACCCGCGTATCCGAAGAATTCGGAAAACTGGACACCGACTACGGCGGCTACGGCGCCACCCTCGACTTCCCCGTCCCCGCCGCTCCCGCCGACCCCGAACAGCGCTGGTCCTGGCGGGTGATCCCCAAATGGCGCCGAGGCGAAGCCCAGTCCTACGTCCCCTACAACCGCCGCGCCAACACCGCCCTCATGGACGAGAAGGCGGTGAAACTGGTCTGCGCCGCCGCCATCGCCTCTTCCGGCGGCACCCACCTGACCCTCGTCCTGGACGAACTGGGCCGCAACCTCGGCAAAGAACACCGCCGCGAAGCCGTCTCCCTGTTCCGCCGAATCGGCGAAACCTACGGCATCACCGTAATCGGCGCACTCCAGGACGACATGGAGCCCTACGCCATCGACGCCTGCGGCCAATACATCAAACTCCGCCGCTCCTCCGACACAACCCCCTACAACGACCCGCCCATAATCATCGCCAACGACCGCCACCCCGAACGAGTCCGCACCCTCGCCCCATGGATAACCCGCCCAAGCTGACTCCACCCCGCAAGAGCGGCCGACGAGCCGACCACCGCCCTCGACGTCACCGTGCATGAGAGGCCGGCGAGCTGGCCACCACGCTCGATGTCACCGTGCAGCGGCAGGTTGTCGAACTCCTCGCCGAGGTGTGGACGCCACAGTCACCCGCACCGCACCGCACCGCACCGCACCGCACCGCACCGCACCGCACCGCACCGCACCGCACCGCACCGGCAAAGAGCATCTGAGGGACGATTCCTTGTCAACCGGAACCCACGATGGCCGAGGTGGAGTGCAACTGTCGGGATGAGGCATGCGTAGGGAATTGCCCGAATCGACGCCGGGGAGACCGTAGAGACATTCGACCTGGGTGAGGCGGTCGTCCCCGTCGCCGAGATGCGTGTGCGTTTCTAGGTGAAACGGGGACCGGGCATCGGGTTGTTCTGGGCCACCTGGTGGGTGTTGTTGGGATCGATGCCCCATTGCGCGAATTTCCGGATGACCAGGTTGTAGAAGTCCTCCTCGTTGTCGATGAAGTCGTTCTCTTTGACGACGGATTCCAGCACCGCCTGGCGGATCGTGGTGAAGCTCGCGCCGCCCTGCTCGTCGGCCCAGCCGATGCCGTCGACGAGGGTCTGGTAGAAGGGGGCCAGCCTGGGGTCGAGGTCACTCCGGGAGATGGTGGCGGCGATGGTCTGCATGACCCGGTTGCCCACCCGGTCGTTCTGGGGGTCGGCGCCGTCAGGGTTGTAGTAGATGACGATCTTGTCGGCCTTGGGGATCTCCGTCAGCGGTTCGCTTCCCAGGAATGCCTTGATGTTCAGCATGTTGTCCCGGACGTCGCTGCCCTGCTCGAGCAGTGGGAGCAGCGCGTCGACGAGACCGAGGCTGAGCTGCTGCGATTTGGTGTTGACCACGATCCGCCGGGCGACCCCGTTGTAGGGGACGGAGTGGACGTTCTTGTTGCGGAAGTGGAAGTAGTCGGCGTCCTTCAGCCCGGAGTCGTAGTCGGAGTCCCAGTTCTGCGCCTCAAGGGTGTACAGATTCCGCTCCAGGCCCGAGATGCAGTACTTCACGAGCTGCAGGACATTGATCGGCTCTTTGAGGTAGCTGCCGTCGAACTTGCTCATGGAGCTGTAGAGATCGGTCTCCTGGTTCAGGTAGGCGTCGCTGTGGAGACCCGTGGTGTGGTCGTAGAACGTGTAGTACTCGTTGGCGATGAACTCATGATCGGCGACGCTCTTCTGCGCCAGCGGCGCCGTCGGCAGGGCACGCGCCCTCCGGTTCACCGGCCGAGGCTTGTACGCGGTCGTGGTGTTCGGCGCGTCGTCCTGCTCGCCGCTCTCGGTGGAGTCGTCGTCCTGAAGGGTCACCGTGGTGGTGGTCGTGAGAACGGGGCCGATCACCGGCGTGGTGTTGTTGTTGCCAGGCGGGGTGGTCGTGGTGGTCGTCGGCGTAGTGTCCAGCTGATCCGACCCGTACGCATCGGCAAGGGATTGGCCTGGCTTGATCGCTTTAGGGCGTGACCGTTTCGTCTTCTTAAGCACTGAGTTCTCCCGTCGATCCGGGCACCCATGGTTGGGTACCGCTTGCGCTCTGTGCACTAGCGAGATCGACAGATAAGTCTGACCCTGATCGCCAGGCGTCCGCGGTCAGGCGCGGAGGGTGAGGGTCGAGCCGGTACGGGCCTTCCTGACGTAGAGCTGGGTGGGAACCCGGGTGCGGAGTTCGGGGACGTGGCTGATGATGCCGACGGCCCGGCCACCTTCGCGGAGGGAGTCCAGAATGTCCAGGACGTCGTCCAGGGTCTCCTCGTCCAGGGTGCCGAAGCCTTCGTCCACGAAGAGGGTGCCGATCTCGGTGCCGCCGGCTTCGGCGGTGACGACGTCCGCCAGCCCGAGGGCCAGGGCCAGGGAGGTGATGAAGCTTTCGCCGCCGGAGAGCGTGGCGGGGTCGCGGTCGATTCCGGTCCAGGCGTCCAGGACGCGCAGGCCCAGACCGCCGCCGGAGCGGCTCCGGGAGCCGGCGCTCCGGCGTTTGTCGTACTGCAGGAGGTAGCGCCCGTCGGACATGTGGGCGAGGCGCTCGTTGGCGGCGTCCACGACCTGGCGGAGGCGCTCGCCCAGGACGTAGGCCGACAGAGCCATGTCCCATTCGTTGTCGGTGGAGGTGCCGCTGGCGAGTTCGGCCATCCGGCGGGCCAGGCGGTGGCGGGTCTCCGCGGGGACCCGGAGTTTCACGGCGCTGGTCAGGTCGGCGGAGAGCGCGGTCAGCTGGTCGCGCCGGTGGCGGGCCTGGTCGCGGGCGGAGGTGCGGTCCTCGTGTTCGTGTTCGGCCTGGTCGCGTTCCGCGGCGAGCCCGGCCAGGTCCGGGGGCGGTTCGGCGGCGGCGGCCAGGAGTTCGGGGTCGGCCAGGAGCCCTGCGACGGCGGCGTGCTCGTCGCGGAGCGCGCTCAGCCGCTCGGTCATGACCGCCCGTTCGGCCTCGGTCCGTACGGCGGCGCGGGCGTCTTCTATCCCGCGGAAACCGGCGTCGAGCGCGGCGCGTACGGCCGCTTCGTGGGCGGATTCCCGTTCCGCTTCGGCTGAGGCGGCGGTGCGCAGCGCGGCGGACGCGGCCCGGAGCCGGTCCGCCTCGCCGGTGAGGCGGGCGGCCCTGGCGGTCAGGGTAGGGTCGTCGCCGCAGGCGGTCGCGATAATCGCGGCCAGCCGGCTCTCGTCGGACGACAGCTGTTCGGCCCGGGTCTGCGCGGACGCCAGGTCGACCGCGTTCCGGCGGGCCCGCTCGCCGAGATCGGCCAGTTCGGCGGTGAGCCGGGAGACGTCCAGCGCGTCCGCCGGTTGGCGGGCGGCGGTCATCCGGACCCGCGCGAGCTCGATTCCCGCCTCGGTACGCGCCTGGACGGCGATCGTCTCGGTGAGGTCTTCGGGCACGGTCTGGCGGACGGCGTCGTGTTTGGCGTGTGCGCCGGCGGCGCTCGCCACGGCTTCGGCAGCCGCCGCGATCAGGTCGGCCACGCGGACGATCCGGGCTCTCCGCTCGGTCACCGAGGAATCGTCGCCTCTGGCTTCGTCGAGCCGCGCCACGATCCTTTCCTGCTCGGCCAGGAGTGCGCTCGCGGCGGCGCGGTGTTCGGCCAGCGCCCGCCCGATCTCCTCCGCGCGCCCCCGAGCGGATTCCAGTTCGTCGCGCAATGCCGCAACCTGCGCCGCCAGGCCGCTTTCGGTCGCCGCCAGCGCCAGCAAGTCGGCGAGCGCGCTCTCCTCGGCGGCCAGGGCCGCCTCCGCGTCTCCCACCGACACCCCGTCCGCCTGGTCGGCCGCCGACTCCAGCCGGGAAGCCGCGCCGGCCACCTGGGCTTCCGCGCTCTCCCGTGCGCTCTGGGCGCTGTCTGATTCCGCCTGGGCGGCGTCCTCGTCGTCGGCATCGGGCGCACCCGCGAAGGACTCGGCCGGAGCGGGGTGCGCCTCGGACCCGCAGACCACGCACGCCTCCCCCGCCACCAGGCCGGCCGCGAGTTCCGCCGCCATACCGTCGATCCTGGCCTGTCGCACGGCCAGCAACCGGTCCAGCGCCGCCTGCGCCTCGTCGGTCGCCGCCCGCCGGACCTCTTCCGCTTCGGCCAGCTCGGCCATGAGCTCGTCCCGCCGGAGCGCCGCGTCGAACCGCCCCCGCGCGGCCTGGCACCGGGCCTTGGCGGCGGGAATCTCCGCCACTTTGGACCGCAGTTCATCGAATTCAGCCGTTACCGCAGCGAACGTCCCGGGCAGTTCGGCCTGCACCGCCGCAACCTCGGCGTCAGCCTGTTCGAGGCGCGTGATCTCCCTGCTCGACTGCCTCAGTTCATCCCGGACCACGCCAAGACGGACTTCCTGGGCGCTCAACTCCTGGAGCCGGGCGGCTTCCTCGCGGCACTGCCGCTGCCATCCGGCCAGAGTCGGCTCCCCAGGCCAATCGCCGATATCGGTCGACGCGAGCGGAAGGGGCTCGAACAGGTGGGGGGCCGACCGTTCGAGGGCGCTCAGTTGCGTGTCGCGGCGGCTTTGAGCCTGGGCCAGCGCCTCGGCCAGAGAATCGCGGTGGCGGACGCTGGTGAGGGTGGATTCCGCTGCTTCGTGGGCTGATTCGGCGATCGGCAGGGTGGTGCCGGCGTGGCGTGAGGTGGCGAGGCGGAGTTCGGCCTCCTGGAGGTCGTCGGGGAGGACGGCCAGGCGGTCGTTGAGTTCTTGTTCGGTCTTTTCGAGGGACAGGAGCTCCTGGGCCGCTTCCGCGCGGGCGGCCCGGAGGCCGGTCAGGCGGGTTTCCTCTGGTTCGAGCTGGACGAGTCGGGCGATCTCGTTCCGGTGATCCTGTTCCAGGGTGGCCAGCTGGTCTGGGGCGACGTCGGCCACCCGGGCGGCTTCGGCGGCGGCGGTGGCCGCGTCGGCCTGGGCGGTGCGCTGGTCGTGCTGGCGGATCAGCGGGAGGACGCGGTCGGCCGCGGCGGCCTCGGCGAGGAGGGTCTGCAGGTCGGCGCGTTCCTCGGCGGTGGATTCGAGTTCGTCGCGGCGGAGCAGTGCGTCGGCGTGGCGGTGCCGGCGTTCGGCCAGGGCGCGGGCCTGGTCGAAGCGGCCGCGGGCGGCGGTGAGGGTGGCTTCGCTCGCCGCACAGACCTGGGCGGAGTCGCGGGCGGCGGACTCGGCGGCGGCGAGGAGGCCGGAGCTCCAGGTGAGCGGGTCGGCTTCGGGGTCGGACGTGGTTTCGAGGAGGAGGGTGTCGCCGGCGGCTCCGCGCATGCGGTTGACGGCGGCGTGGACCTCCTGGCGCAGGGCCTCCTCCTCGCGGCCGGTCTCGCGGCGGCGGTCGGCGAGCCATTTCTCGACCTCGGTGAAGAGGCGGACGGAGAAGAGGCGTTCCAGGAGTTTCCTCCGGTCTTCGCCGTCGGCACGGAGGAAACGGGCGAATTCGCCCTGGGGCAGCATGGCGACCTGGGCGAACTGGTCCAGGTTCATGCCGAGCAGGCCGCCGATGAAGTCGCCGGCCTCGTCCAGGCGGGTGGTGAGGGCGACCCAGTCGTCCTTGAGCTCCTCGACGATGACCTTGGCGTTCTCGGTGATCATGCCCTGACCGCGGAGCTTGGGGCGCAGCCAGGCGGGTGAGCGCCGGATGCGCAGCCGCCGCCCCCGGATGGTGGCCTCCAGCAGGACCTCCGGGCCCCGGTTCGGCGGGGCGTGGTCGCAGCGCAGAGTCCTGGCGCTGTTGCGGAGGCCGGGCACCACGCCGTACAGAGCGCAGCAGACGGCGTCCAGGACGGTGGTCTTGCCGGCGCCGGTGGGGCCGTGGATGAGGAACAGGCCGGCCTCGCCGAGGGTGTCGAAATCGACCTCCTCGACACCGGGGAACGAGCCGAACGCCGAGATCCGCAGCCGGTGCAGCCTCATCTACGCCGTCGTCTCCTTGATCCGGTAGGCGGTGATCGCGTCCTCCAGCAGCCGCCGCTCGTCCGCGTCGGCGGGTTCGCCCCTGACCTCGCGGACGAAGTCGAGGGCCACCTCGATCTCGGGGCGGCCGGAGCTCCGGGCGGCGCGGGCGATCGGCTCGATGCCGCCTTCGGGGGCGAAATGCAGGTCCACCGTATGGGGGAATCGGGCTCGGAGTTGCTCCATCGCGGCCTTTGGCCGTACTGGATCGGTGAGGGTGGCCTGGATCCAGTGGTCGGAGGGGTCGAGGGCGAGCAGGTCGGCGAGGTGGCCGCGGATCTTGCGGAGCGGGCGGGGCACGGGGGCGGGGACGAATTCGGTGCTGCCGGCGTCGAGGTCGACCAGCCAGGAGCCTTTGACGTGGTCGGCTTCGGAGAAGGAGTAGGCGATGGGGGAACCCGAGTAGCGGACGGTGTCGCTCATCCGCTGGCGGCCGTGCAGGTGGCCGAGGGCGACGTAGTCGACGCCGGTGAAGGCGGCCAGCGGGACGTGGCCCACGCCGCCGACGGTGATGTCGCGCTCGCTGTCGCTGGCCGCGCCGCCGACCACGAACGCGTGCGCCAGCACCACCTTGCGCTCGCTCGGGTCGGCACGGATCCGGTCCATGACATGGGTGATCGCGGCGGTGTGGGTCCGCTCGGGCAGCTGCCAGGGCCCCTTGACCAGTTCGGGCTCCAAATACGGAATGCCGAAAAATCCAACTTTGTTGATGGCCACAGGCAGCCAGGACCGACCCGGATCGGTACGGAGATGGACCCGATCCATGAGATCGGCCCCAAACCCCAGCCGCACCGGAGAGTCATGGTTACCGCTGATCACCACGGTGTCCACATCCAGGGCGCGCAGCCGGGCCAGCGCCTCCCCGCAGAGCGCCACCGCGTCGACCGGAGGAAGCGCGCGATCGTACACATCCCCAGAGATGAGAACCACGTCCACGCGCTCCGCGTGGACCGTCGCGACCAGATGGTCCACGAAGGCCTCCTGGGCGCGCAGCAGGCTCTCGCGATGGAACGACCGGCCCAGATGCCAGTCCGACGTGTGCAGGAGGCGCATGTCGCAGGAAGTTAACAGGTCCCTCCGACAAATGTGCGGCCTACCAACTCTGCACCAACACGTAATGTCTTAACCTGGTGATCAGTGGGCAAGTAAGGAGGAGGGCACGACTCGGAATGTGG
Organism: Acrocarpospora corrugata; assembly: GCF_009687845.1. GTDB lineage: Bacteria > Actinomycetota > Actinomycetes > Streptosporangiales > Streptosporangiaceae > Acrocarpospora > Acrocarpospora corrugata. Next base: position 7,798 of record NZ_BLAD01000037.1, on the reverse strand, counting down.
ACCGTCCCGCGGGGAGCGGCCTGATGTTGGTTGGCCGGGGCACGCTGAGTGTCGTGGCGGGCGTCCTGGTGGCGGCGCTCGCGATTCTGGGCTACCTGCTGCCTCCGCCCGCCTTCGATCCGCCGCCGCTGGACAACCCGCCGGCGTACAACGCGCTGCCTGTGCAGCCCCCGGGCGAGTACCGGCCGGGCGGCGCCGCCGCCCAGATCCAGGTCCAGCGGGTCACCGTGCCGGTGCGCGGCGAGGAACTGCACGCCACGATCCGCTCCCCCGCGACGCCGGGCCGCCATCCGGCCATGGTCTTCGTGCAGGGCTCCGGTTCCGGCTCGGGCGACGAGTTCACCTCACAGGCGGAATGGCTGGCCAAATCCGGAATCGTCACCCTCGCCTACGACAAGCGGACGATCGGGTACTCCTTCCGGAGCCGGGACTTCGGGCTGCTCGCCGACGACGCCCTGCACATGATCGACGTGCTCCGGGCCCGGCCCGACGTGAATCCGGCCAAAACCGGGCTGTGGGGGGTCAGCGAGGGCGGCTGGGTGGTGCCGATCGCGGCGGCCAGGAGCCGTGATGTGGCCTATGCCGTGCTCGTCTCCTCGCCGAACGTCTCGCCCATGCGCCAGGTCGCGTTCGCGCTGAACGAGCAGCTGCTGCGCCTGCACGCGCCGGACGGCGTGCGCGATCTGCTCACCCGCGCGATGGGCGGCGTCGGCTTCGACTTCCTGCGCTACGACAGCAGGCCCGCGCTGCACGGCATCACCCAGCCCACGCTGGCCCTGTACGGGACGATGGACCCATCGGTGCCGTTCGTGGAGAGCACGGAGACCCTGATCAACTCGCTGCCGACCAGTGACTACACGATCCGCTTCCTGGCCGGGGCCGACCACGCGATGCGGATCAACGGCGGGCGGTTCGTGCCCGACTATCTGCCCACGCTGGCGAACTGGATCGACGGGCTGCCCAGCCTGCCGCAGCTGAAGATGGCGGGGGCGACTCCGGTGCAGCGGTTCCAGGCGGCCGACGTGCCGGCTGCGCCCTGGTACGGGGGGAGCACCTTCCTCGGGCTTACCCTCACCCTGGCCGCGGTCGGTTATGTGGCCGCGCCGGTGACCGAGATGGTGGTCCGGCTGCGCGGCCGGGACCTGCGGCTTCAAACGAATGCGCAGTTGTGGCCGGCGATGCGGCGCAGGCTGCGGCGGATGGCGTGGGCGGGGCTCGGGCTGCTCGCGGCGGTGATGGCGTTCATCATGCTGATCGTGCTGTTCTCGGTGAACCAGGCGGGCGCGTGGCCTGCCGTACAGGCCGGGTGGCTGGTGGTGCGGGTGCTGGCGGTGGTGATCCTGGCGCAGGAAGTGGGCGCGGCCGGGGCGCTGATCGTCGGGCTCCGCGACGGCTGGCAGCCGACCCGGTGGCAGAAAGTCACCCTCGCCGGTGTCCTGGGCGGTACTGGCCTACTGCTGGTGACGGCCGCCTACTACGGTCTGTTCGCCTTCCCCTGGTAGGGAAATGCCCGGATACGCGGGTATCCGAGGGGTCAAACCTGCCGACGAACTCGCCAAGCATCGCAAAGGCAACGGCATAAAGGCCGTGCGAGCGGTTCAATGTAATCGCGGCGACACTGTCGGTGACGACTGGTCAACGTAATCCATAAGCGGAACAATATTCCAGTCGGGGTGGACGTGAATAAGCCAGCGGGAGTGATCGGGTGGCTCGCGCTGTCCGCCGTGCTGCCCGGCGCGGCTCATCTGCGGGCCGGGTGGACCCGCACCGGATTGGCCCTGCTCGGGACCTATCTGGGCATCCTGCTCACGGCGTTCGCCGTCGCGTGGCAGGCGGACGCCGGGCTGGCCGGGCGGGCGCTGGGGTGGCTGACGGCGATCAGCGTGGTGGCGTGGGCGGCCGCGGGATGCTGGTTCCTGCTGATCGTGCACTCGTTCATCGTGCTGCGGCCGGGGCGGCTGCCGCGGAACGGGCAGATCGCCGCGGGCACGGCGACCGGGGTCCTGGCGGTCGTGACGGCGCTGCCGTTCGTGGTCACGGCGCGGTACGTGACGGTGTCGCAGCAGACGATCGAGCAGGTGTTCGGCGGCGACACGGGCCCGATCGCCGACCCCTGGCCGGGGCGGGACCGGGTGAACGTGCTCCTGCTCGGCGGGGACTCCGACGAGAACAGGATCGGGGTCAGGACCGACAGCGTGAACGTGGCGAGTGTGGACGTGCGCACCGGGAACACCGTCCTGTTCAGCCTGCCGCGCAACCTGGAGGACGTGCGTTTCCCGCCCGGCAGCCCGATGCAGACCCGATTCCCGGACGGGTTCCAGTTGCCGGTGGGGGTCGGCGGCGGGCGGGAGGATCTGCTCTTCTCGGTCTGGGAGTACGCCGACCAGCATCCCGAGCTGTTCGGCGGGCGGCAGCACATGGGCGCCCAGACGCTCAAGGAGACCGTCGGCTACACGCTCGGGCTGAAGATCGACTGGTACGCGCTGGTGAACATGTGGGGATTCGCCCGGATCATCGACGCGCTGGGCGGGCTGGTGGTCAACGTCGACCAGGACGTCGTGTTCGGCCGGTACAACGAGGGCCTGGTCCGCGCCGGATCCCGCCGCCTCACCGGCGCCCAGGCCATGTGGTTCGCCCGTTCGCGTACGTTCAGCGATGACTACACCCGGATGCGCCGCCAGCGCTGCGTGTTCAACGCGCTGCTGACCCAGGCCGACCCGGCGACCGTGCTGACCCGGTTCAACCGGATCGCGAAGGCCACCCAGGGCCTGATCCAGACGGATGTGCCGCGCGGCATGCTGGAGCATCTGGTGCCGTTGGCCGCGAAAGTGAAGCGGGCGCGGGTGACGAGCGTGCCGTTCGTGCCGCCGTTGATCCAGACGGGCTACCCGGACTGGGAGCTGATCCGGCACACCGCGGCCCGCGCGCTAAAGAACTCTTCCGCGAAAGCCGTCACGACCACCGAACCCATCGCGCATACGGATACGGCGGCGGCACCGCCCACGCAGCTGAAGGACGGCTGCGACGGGATGTGACCGTCAGCGGAGCAGGAACGACTCCAGCGACATCCGCCTGACCCGGTCCTCGTCGATGGTGTGGCCGAGGCCGGGCTGGGTGAGCGGGACGGCGACGACGCCCCCCGACGCGCCCACCGGCGGGCTGACGATCTGGGCGTTCCGCGGGGGTTCGGTGACGTCGCTGGGCAGCGTGCAGCCGGGCAGGCTCGCGACCGCGACCGTGGCCGCCCTGGCCAGGCCGGCGCCCCGGCCGTCGGCGCAGGTGATGTCCCAGCCGGCGGCGACCGCGTGGTCGTGCCCCTGCCGTACCGCGCCGAGGGTGCCGAACAGCGAGGGCCGCAGCAGCAGCGCCCGGCCGGCGTGGAGGGTGACGGCCTCGTCCAGTTCGGGGACCGAACCGACCTCCACGGTCACCGGGGCGGAGATCCGGTCCTGCAGTTCGGCGCTGGTGATCAGGTCGGCGAAGGGGCGTTCGATCCCGGCCAGGCCGTAGGAGTCCAGGGCCTCCAGCTGGGCGAGCTCGGTGTACGCGCCGCGCCCGTCCACCGCGATGGCGAGCGCAGGATACGCCGAGCGGACCGCGCGAACCGGCTCCACATCCCACCCCGGATGCACATCAAGCGTGACATGCCCGTATCCGGCCCCGACGTGCCGGTTGACCCTGGCCACCATGCTCTCCAGCGACCGGTCCGCCGACAACCGCACGGTCGCCATCAGCGAAGTCCGGGTTCCGCCCAGCGCGTGCGCCAGCGGCACGCCGATCAGGCGCGTCCACAGATCCCAGCACGCCATATCGGCGGCCGAACCCCCCGGAATCCCACCGAGCTCATACGGATGCTCCCAGTCCACCCCGAGCAGGGCGCGGCCAATGGTCTCCTCCAGGGTCGCCCACGTCTTCGGCGCCGGATGCACGACCTCGCCCCAGCCCGCCATGCCGCCGTAGTCGGTCAACTTGACGAGGATGCTCTCCGGACGCCTGCCATACGGCAGGACCAGCCGGAACACCTCGATCTCGCGGACACGCGGCACGTGATTCCCCCTTGCTCAGACCTCCATGGTGACACGTCCGGCGAGGAGAACCCCTGCCCCGGCCATGGCCACCAGCAGCACGAAGCACAAGGCGAACGCCGCGGAAACCGTGAAAATCGCGCCGGTGACGGCGATCGCGACAACGGTCAGCACCGACTCCCCGACGGCGAGCGAGGCGCTGTTCTTGCCCTGCTCGGCAGGCTCCGACAACTCCAGAACAAGTACCGACAAAGTCGGATAAACCACACCGATACCGAATCCCGCCACGGACCAGCCGACGAACGCCACCCACACCGGCACCGCGGCCACGACGACCGTCGCCGTGATGGCGATCCCGGCCGCGATGAGCGCGCTACCCATCCCGAGCAGCCACTTCCGCCGGTACGGCATCCGCCCCTGAATCCACGACCCAAGCGACCAGAACAGCGCGCCACCGGTGAGCGCGATACCACCCTGATCGAGAGAAAGACCACGCTCCTCGAACAGAACCAGCGGAATCAGCACCTCGGCCGCCAGAAACGACCCGGTGGCGATCCCGCGCAACGCCACAACGGACGGCAACCCACGAGCGGCCCGCATCGTCCCCCGCGGCAGCAACCGCGGCAACGAGGCCGCGAGCACACCAAGCCCCGCGACTATCAGCCCGATGTTCTTGGCCCCACTCCCGTACTGCAACAACCCGGCACCGATCGCCGCCAGGACCCCCATCGCCAACCGCTGCCGAAAGCCCCCATCCGCGCGGCCGTCACTCTCCGCCCCCGCCGAATCGGCTGGCCGGTGGCGCTCCCCCGCGCCGACCGGTCGATGATGATCCGCCGGATCGGCCAGTCGGTGACGCTCCCCCGGGTCTGTCGGTCGGTGGTGCTCCGCGAGTCCTCGCCAGAGGGCGAAGACCGCCGGGGCGGCGAGCAGGGGCACCGCCAGGAATACCCAGCGCCAGCTGAAATGCGTGGTCACGAAGCCGGTGATGGCCGGGCCGACCACCGAGGGCAGCACCCACGCGGCGGCCAGCAGTGAGAACACCCGGGGATGCATCGCCGCCGGATATATCCGGCCGACCAGGACGTAGATCGCGACGTCGAACATGCCCCCGCCGAACCCCTGCAGGAACCGCCCGAACAGGAAGACCTCCATGCTGGGCGCGGCCCCCGCCACGGTCAGCCCCACCAGAAAAGCCGCCAACCCCGTCCACAACGGCGCCGCGGGCCCCTTCACATCCCCCCACCGCCCACCCGCCACGGTGGCGATCAACGCGGCCGCGATCCCACCACTGAACGCCAGGCTGTAGAGCTCGTGCCCGTCCAGCTCCCGCGCCACGGCCGGCATCGCCGTCGCCACCGCGAGATACTCGAACGCCACCAGCATGAAGAGCGCGACCATACCCACGCTCAAAGCGCGGTACCGCTGATCGAAAACCTGAACGGTATCGGGGGAAGAAGTCACCCCCGAACGGTACAAACCATCCCACACTTCCGGCCATGCGAACTTAGACGTAGGACTTCCGCCGGACCACGCTGGCAGGTTATCTGGTCGGCTCGGCTATCTGGAGGTCAAGTTCCGTTCGGCCCAGGCCGCGATGTCCCTTCTTTCGATGGCGGCGGCCATCAGGCCGGGGAAGGCGTCCGGTGTGCAGGCGAACGCGGGGACCCCCAGGGCGGCGAGGGCTGCGGCGTTGTCGTGGTCGTAGGACGGGGTGCCCTCGTCGGAGAGGGCGAGCAGGGCGATCACCTGGACTCCGGCGGCGGTCATGGCGGCCACCCGGCGGAGCATCTCGTCCCGGACGCCGCCTTCGTACAGGTCGCTGATCAGGATGAAGATGGAGTTGTTGGGGCGGGTGATCAGCCCTTGGGAGTAGGCGATGGCCCGGTTGATGTCGGTGCCGCCGCCGAGCTGGGTGCCGAACAGGAGTTCGACCGGATCGTGGAGCTGGTCGGTCAGGTCGACCACGGCGGTGTCGAAGACGACCAAACTGGTACGCAGGGAACGCATCGAGGCCAGCACCGCGCCGAAGACGCTCGAATAGACGACCGAGGCGGCCATCGAACCGCTCTGGTCGATGCACAGCACGACCTCACGCTGCACCGCCTGCTGTTTGCGGGCGTATCCAACCAGCCGGGAGGGAACGATGGTGTTCCGGTCGGGGAGATAGTTCCTGAGGTTGACCCGGATCGTGCGATCCCAGTCGATGTCGGCTGTGCGCCGGGGACGGTTGGTGCGCGCGGCCCGGTCCAGCGCCCCGGTCACCGCCGCCCTGGTCCGCTGCACGAGCCGCCGTTCCAGCTCGTTGACGACCTTCCGGACCACCGCCCGCGCCGATTCCCTGGCCTGCTCCGGCATCACCCGGTTGAGCGACAGCAGCGTCCCGACCAGGTGCACGTCGGGTTCGACGGCGTCCAGCATCTCCGGTTCGAGCAGGAGACGACTCAGGTTGAGCCGCTCGATCGCGTCCTTCTGCATGACCTGGACGACCGACGACGGGAAGTACGTCCTGATATCGCCAAGCCATCGGGTCACCTTCGGCGCCGACGACCCGAGCCCCGCACTGCGCGACCCGCCACTCTCGCCCTGGTCGTAAAGCGCGGCCAGCGCCGCGGCCATCCCAGCGTCCCCAGCGCTCAACTCCCCCGCGGAACAGCCCGGCATTCCATCGGCCTCTCCGCCGAGAACCAGCCGCCACCGCCGCCACCGCTCGTCCATCAGGACCTCCCCAGAATCGCCAGCACAGTCTGTACGGCCCCAGCGGCCTGTTCGGCGTCCCACGTGATCTCCACAGGCGCCGTCGCCCCCGAAGCCACCCGCGACCCGATGGCCCGCCGCTCCGGCGGCGCGAACGCCCCGAACGTACGCCTCAGCAGCGGCAACACATCGATAAAGGCATCTCCGGGCAAACCCGACAGCCACCCATCCACCATCGCGAGCAACCGCGCGTCATGCACGAGCATCAGCCCCCCACCGGACAGAAACCCCTCGATCCAGGCCGCGACCCGAACCGGCGGATGCCCCGGCGACATGGCCCGCGACATCCGCTCATCCGCGTCCTCGATGATCTCCGCGTCGAACAGAATCCGAACCAACCGCCCTTCGATGACCCCAGGAGCGTCGGCCCGATCGGCCACCCCACGCAGCGCCGCCAGCCACCTCCCTCGCGGCGAGCCATCGAGCCGAGGCGAACTCCCAGCCCCCACGGCGAAGCCGACCCCCCTCACACCCTCAGACGAAGGATCACCGAGGACGGCGGCGGCCGGCACCACGGGATCAACCCCGCCCTCACCCTCAGACGAAGGGCCTTCGAGGAGGGCAGCGGGTGGCGTCACGGCATCGACCCCGCCCACAGCCTCAGACGGGGCGGCTGACGTGATGGCGTCGGCCCCGCTCACGCCCTCGGGCGCAGGGTCGTCGAGCAAGGCGACGGCTGATGTCACGGCGTCGATTTGGGTGACCATCTCTCGGGCGGTGTCGTCGTCCAGGCCGGTGACGGCTGGGGAGAGGCCGGCGCAACTGCGGGCCAGGAGGGAGGTGACGATGGAGCCGAGGCCCTGGGCGGGGGTGCCTCGGACGTCGCCGTACCGCTGGGCTCGGATGAGGGCGGGCAGGGCGGACATGAGGTGGCGGACATCGTGGTCGAGGGCGGCGCGGTCGCCGATCGCGGTCAGGACGTGGGGGAGTGCGTCCGGCAGGTCGGCGAGGAGGCACTGTTCGACGAAGCCGGTGAGGTCGGCGAGGGAGACGTCGTCCGCGGGGGAGCCCGGGGT
>NZ_BLAD01000036.1 GCF_009687845.1 Acrocarpospora corrugata | reverse complement strand
CCCACCCACCCTCGGTTCTCCTCCGGGCTCCGCCCGCCCCCGCCGGCTCCGTGGCTGTTCGCCCGGCCCACAGCCGACGACGTGTCGACTCCGCCGGGTTGGGTAGCCGTGCCGGGGTTGACTCCGCGAGGCCGTTTGTCCGTGCTGGCGTTGGTCTCGCCGGGTCGTATGTCCGAGCTACTGATGACCTCGCCAAGGCGGGCAACCCCCTCGTTGGCGACCAGAATGGCGATTGCCTCGATGGCCTCCTCAGCCGCCTCCGTAAGCGGCCGGGTCAGCACGCCGAGCGCGATCGCCGCCCGTAGACCCGCATGAATCGCACCAAGCGTGGACACATGCCGCTGATCGACGTGCTCTTCCCACCAGTCGTAACAGGGGACCTGCCAGAAAGCGGTGAGGTACTCGGTCACGGTGCGCACTGCCGCCGTCAACCCCGGAATCTCGGCGTTGTGGCGTCGGACATGCAGATTCAGGGACCAGAGCCAAGTGCCGTACCCGTCGAGCTGGTGGTCCCACCACTCGTCGGTTCCGTTGGAGCCGTCCAGAGTGAAGCGAGTAGGGAGCATGTCGGCGGGGCTGACGTCCAGGCCCCTGCCGGTTCGGGCGATCAGGTCGGATACCTGCGTGCCGCGGGCGCCGACCACGCGGGCGCACCACGCGTGGAAGGCGCTCGGGCCCGCGGGGTCGGCCATCCGGCTCATGCCTTCGGCGATGAAGGCGCCGTCGCGGAGCCAGGCGTAGCCCTGGTAGGCGGAGAAGGTGGGACTGGCAGGGTAGGCCCCCGAGGGCGACTGATGCCGGTCGATCAGTTCGACGCTGCGCTCTGCCAGGAGGGCCAGGTCCGCGTGCGTCACGTCGCTTCCTACGGTCACGGTCGAGTCCTAACCGAGCAGGCCGTCGATCTTGGCGGCGGCGTCGGTCAGCGCCTGCTGGACCGACTTGCGGCCGGCGGCGGCGTTGCTGAGTTCTTCGGTCATGGTGTCCTGCATCTCCTGCTGGCGGGCGATGACGGGCGGCAGCGCGATCGACTTCAGTGAGTCGAAGACGGCCTGGCGGTTGGCGGGCTTGGTGGCGGCGTCCAGGTAGCCGGCCAGGACCGACTGGTCGGAGACGGGCGGGAGCTCCCACGAGTTCTTGATCCGGGTGGTGGCCATGATCTGGGAGGAGGTCAGGAAGCGGGACCAGGCCCAGGCTTCCGCGGGGTGTTTGGTGGTGGCGGAGGCGGCGACGGCGTTGTGGAAGACCGCGCTGGCCTTGGTCTGGTCGCCGGGCTCGACCACGACGTCCCAGTCGAACGGCGCGTCGGCCATGCCGGCGAACTGCCAGATGCCGTTGTGCCACATCGCGAGCTTGCCGGACTTGAACAGGTTGGTGTCGTAGTCGGCGGTGCCGCCGATCTCGGCTTCCGTCGGCATCACGCTGCCGACCTTGTCCACCAGCCAGGTCGCGGCCTTCACCCCGGCGGGGCTGTCGAAGGTGGTCTTCTTGCCGTCGGCGGACAGGAACTCGCCGCCCGCCTGTTTGAGGGTCTTGTAGAACTCGAAGAACTGCACGGGCTGGAAGTCGCCGTACACGCCCTTCTTCTTGTCGGTCAGTTTGGCGGCGGCGGCCTGCTCGTCGGCCCAGGTCCAGTCGGCGGTGGGCGCGGGCAGTCCGGCCGCGTCGAACAGCGCCTTGTTGTAGAAGAGCACCACCGTCGAGAACGAGGCGGGCAGGGCGAGCTGCTTGCCGCCGTGGTTGAACGACTTCAGCGACTCGGCCGCGTACACGCCGGGCTGGTAGTCGTCGTCGCCGGTCGCGGCGGTGTCCAGGTCGAGCAGGGAGCCCGCGTCCGCGTAGGTGACGAAGTTCTCGTAGTTGAGCTCGAAGGTGTCCGGGGCGGTGTTCCCGGCGATGCTGGTCTGCAGTTTGGTGAAGTAGTCGGCGAACGGCGCGGTCTCCACCACCACGTCGATGCGCGGGTTCTGCTGCTCGAACGCGGCGACGATGCTGTCGAGGTCGGCGACGTGGTCGGGGGCGGCGGAGAAGGTGAAGTAGCGCAACGTCACCTTGCCGTCCTCGGCCGCGGTCTCCCGGGTGGCCGAGCCTTGCGCACAGGCGGCGGCGAGCACCGCGGTGAGCAACGCCGCCGCGGCCTTCGTGGTTCGATTCATGGTGGTACCTCCGTGGGGGGTTACTTCAGGCCGGATTGCGCGACGCTGGCGATGACGTGTTTCTGGGCGAACAGATAGAGGACGAGGATCGGGACGACGCTCACCACGGACCCCGCCATCACGACGTTCCACTCCGTGGTGAACTCGCCGTGCAGGGAGGCCAGCCCGAGCGGGATGGTCATGAACTCCGGCGACCGGATGATCACCAGTGGCCACAGGTAGCTGTTCCAGCTGGCGATGAAGCCGAAGATGGCGAAGGTGGCCAGCGCCGGCCGGATCAGCGGCACGATCACGAAGGCGAACACCCGCAGATGCCCGGCGCCGTCCAGCACGGCCGCCTCGTCGAACTCGCGCGGCACCTGGGCGATCGCCTGCCGCAGCAGGAACACCCCGAACGCGGACGCGATCGTCGGCGCCAGCAGCGCGAAGTAGGTGTCGACCAGGTTGACCGCGCGCATCTCCAGGAACAGCGGCACGACCAGGACCTGCATCGGCACCATCAGGGTGGCCAGGTAGACGGCGAACAGCGCGTTCCGGCCGGGGAACGGCAACCGGGCGAAGGCGTAGGCGGCCATCGAGCTGGTGAGCAGCTGGAGCACGGTGGAGGCCACCGCGATCCAGGCGCTGTTGAGCACGATCCGCCAGAACGGCATCGCCTCCAGCAGCCGCCGGTAGGCGTCCAGGCTGGCGTCCCCGGGGGCGAAGTCGGGCGGGATGCTGAGCAGCGCGCCGTCCGGGGTGAGCGAGGTGACCACCGTCCACGCGAACGGGAACAGCATCACCAGCGCGCCGAGCAGCACCGGGATCGCGCGCAGGACCTTACCCATAGTTCACCCACCGGCGCTGGGCCCGGATCTGGACCAGTGTGACGAGCAGAATGACCACGAACAGCAGCCAGGAGAGCGCCGAGGCGGCGCCCGCCCTGCCGTACCTGAAGGTGAGGTCGTAGACCTGCTCGACCACCACCTGGCTGGCTCCGGCGGGGCCGCCGCCGGTCATCACGTGCACCTGGTCGAAGACCTGGAAGCCGTTGATGAGCGAGATGACCACGACGAAGAACGTGGCGGGGGACAGGAGCGGGAAGGTGATGTGGCGGAAGCTCTTGAAGCCGGTCGCGCCGTCCACCTTGGCGGCGTCCCGGTACTCCTGCGGGATCGCCTGCAGGCCCGCCAGCAGGATGACCATGACGAAGCCGAGGTCCTTCCAGGCCGAGGCCAGGATGATCGACGGCATCGCCCAGTCGGGATCCGTCCACCAGCCGGGCCCGTCCAGGCCGACCAGCGCGAGCAGCTGGTTCACGATTCCGCTGGCCGGGTTGAGCAGCCACTTCCACATCAGCGCGACCACCACCCAGCTGGACACCACCGGCAGGAAGTAGATCGCCCGCAGCACGTTCCGGCCGCGCATGGCCCGGTTGAGCAGCAGGGCCAGGCCGAAGCCGCCGGCGTACACGAGCGGCAGGTAGCCGGCGATGAAGTAGAGCGTGTGCCCGAACGCCGCCCGGGTCCGCTCCTCGCCGAGCAGTTCGACGTAGTTGTCCAGGCCCACCCAGCGCATCGGGGTGATCAGGTTCCACTCGTGCAGGCTGGTCCACAGCGACCCGGCCATCGGCACCAGCGTGAACAGCGCCAGCGGGATCGCGCTGGGCAGCAGAAAGAGGGCGACCGTGCCCGCGTACCGCAGCCGGATCGAGGCTTTCGTCCGGGTCATGGCGTTGCGCCGATCAGCCTGGCCCGGACCAGCCGGCCCTGCTCGCCGGCCGCGCCCGCCGCGTCGAACGGCGTGGCCAGCACCAGCGCCGCCGCGCCCTGCGCCCAGCTGGTGTCATCCCAGCTCTCGACCTCGACGGAGATGTCCCGCCGCCCCGGATAGAGGTGAGCCAGGAGGGCGGGGTCGAAGCCCGCCTGCCAGTACGGCCAGTCGGCGGTCCCCTCCCCGAGCACCACCACCACCTCCGGATCGACCACGTTGATCAGCCCGGCCGCGGCCCGCCCGAGCACGGCCCCCGCCTCGGCGAACACCTCCCGCGCGATCGGGTCCCCACCGGCCGCCAACCGCCCGATGTCGGCGACCGTGGCGTCGGCGGGCAGCTCCATCCGGGTACGGGCTGCGCCGATGAGCCCGGCCGCCCCCACCATGGACTCCAGGCACCCTTCGTTCCCGCACCCGCAGACCGGGCCCGAGGCGAGCATCGGCACATGGCCGAACTCGCCGGCCCCGCCCCTCGCGCCCCGGTAGACCCGGCCGTCGGTGACGATCGCCGCGCCCACCCCGCGCCCGATGGTCAGCACCAGGAAGTCGCGGTGCGTTCGGCCCCTGCCGTACAGGCGTTCCGCCGCGGCCAGCGCGTTGACGTCGTTCTCGACCAGCACCGGCAGGTCCAGGCGGCGGCGCAGCCGCTCGCCCACGGGGGTCGCCTGCCAGCCCAGCGTCGGCGCGTTCACCGTGCCGACCGCCTGGTCCTCCACGCTGCCCGGCACCCCGACGCCGATGCCCAGCAGCGGCGGATCGCCCGCGCCGCCGGTCGCCGCCACCGCGTCGGCGACCGCGTCCACCAGCTCGTCCAGCGCCCGCGGCGACGTGGTGTCCACCGGCCGATCCCAGACGCCGAGCACCTCCCCGTCCAGCCGTACGTCGACGATCACCAGATGGTCGGCGGCCACCTTGACCCCCAGCGCCCGCCCCGCGCTCCCGATCAGCCCGAGCTTCTGCGCTGGCCGGCCGCCCCTGGACGGCTCCAGCTCCAGCTCCTCCAGCATCCCGTGACCCATCAGCTCGCGGGTGAGCTGGGTGACGGTGGCGGGGCTGAGCTCGAGCTGCCGGGCGATCTCGGTCCGGCTCAACGGCCCGACCGTGCCCAGCAGGGCCAGGATCGCCGTCCGGGTGAGATCGCCTCGGTCTGTGCTGTACCGCTGTACGGCCATGGGGAGGTAGACTTTCTTTGGTAGTAAATTCGGATGCGAAGATATTCCTGACCGACGAACCCCGTCAAGAGGGCGCAAGCAGTGACATTTCCGGAAAAATGACCATCGAGGGCGTGGCGTCAGCGCGGGAGTGACCAGGCCCTGCTGGGGTAACGGTGAAAGGCATGAACGTACTCGGCATCGACATCGGCGGTTCGGGCATCAAGGGCGCGCCGGTGGACACCAAGACGGGCGACCTGGTCGAGGAGCGCCACCGCATCCCGACCCCGCAGCCGTCCACGCCGGACGCCGTGGCCGAGGTGGTCCAGCAGATCGTCAAACACTTCTCGTGGAAGGGCCCGATCGGCATCACCTTCCCCGGCGTGATCATCAACGGCGAGGTCAGGACCGCCGCCAACGTCGACCGCTCCTGGGTCGGCGTCGACGGCCGTGCCCTCTTCGGCAAGAAGACCCACGTGCTCAACGACGCCGACGCCGCCGGCATCGCCGAGATGGCCTTCGGCGCCGGCCAGGGTCACCAGGGCGTCGTCCTGCTCCTCACCTTCGGCACCGGCATCGGCAGCGCCCTGTTCACCGGCGGCAAGCTCGTCCCCAACACCGAGTTCGGCCACATCGAGATCCGCGGTAAGGACGCCGAGGCCCGCGCCTCCGACCAGGCCCGCTCCGAGAAGGAGCTCAGCTGGGGCAACTGGGCCGACCGGGTCGAGGAGTATCTGCTCCAGATGGAACGCCTGCTCTCGCCCAACCTGATCATCATCGGCGGCGGCGTCAGCAAGAAAACCAAGAAGTTCCTCCCCGACGTCGAGATCAACACCCCGATCCTCCCGGCCATGCTCCTCAACGAGGCCGGCATCGTCGGAGCCGCCCTGGCCGCCACCGAACACTGACCCCCGCTGGTCAGGGTGCGGACAGCAACCGCCGCAGCCCCCAGCGGAACTGGTCGGTGGAGATGTAGGCGGCGATGACGTCGTTGGCCGCGTGGGTGAGCGGGAACGCCTCCGGGTCGACGACCAGGTAGGTCCGGCGCAGGGCGATGCGCTCCTCCTCCGGCGGGGGCGGCCCCTCCAGCTCGGCCGCCTCCAGGGCGATCGCGCCCAGCACGTAGACCATCACCGTGTAACTCGCCCGCGGGTCGGACAGTTCGCGCAGCAGGCTCTCCCCGACGTGCAGCGCGGTCGGCCCGCTGAAGGCCGCGCCGAGGATGGCCGGGACTGCGGCCGGGTGCCGGAGCAGCACCTCGCGCAGGGCCAGCGCGAAGGACTCGATGCGATCGTGCGGCGACAGGCCCGGCGCGTCGAGCAACGTCAGATCGGCTTCGGCGAGCAGCCGGTCGGCCACGGCGGACACCAGAGCCGCCCGGTCCGGGAAGTACGTGTACAGCGCCCCCGGCGTCAGCCCCACCCGCGAGGCCAGCGCCCGCATCGTCAGCGCCCCCTCGTCCATCAGCTCCAACGCTGCGTCCATGACCGTCTCCGGCTCCACGGAACGACGCGGTCCTCGTTTCACGGGGGAACTCTACGACCTCTCCGGCGCGCCTCTTGCCAGAAACTCTGAACGGTGTTTAATATTAAACACCGTTCAGAGTTAAGAAGCAATCATGAGGTGGATCCTCGTCGCCGGAGTAGTCGCTGCCAACATCGCCTTCATCGGGCTGGGCAGCGTCTTCGGATACCCGGACGTTCTGGGCGAACCCCCGGACGTCGTCCTCGCCCGCTTCGCCGCCAACCAGACCGCCGTCTCGGCCTGGTTCCTCCTGCTGGCCTTCGGCGCCGGCGCCCTCGCCGCGGTCCTGCTCCGCCGCCGCCTCCCCGACAGCCCCGCCGCCACCCTCTCCGTGTACGCCGGAGTGCTCGCCGGCTTAGTCCAGGTCCTCGGGCTGCTGCGGTGGCCCTTCCTGGTGCCCGCCCTGGCCGCCTCACCCGACAAGGCTTCGGCCGAGACCGTGTTCACCGCACTCAACGCCTACCTCGGCACCGGCGTGGGGGAGACCCTCGGCCACCTGCTCACCGCGACCTGGACAGTGCTGGTCCTGGTCGCCCTCGCGGAACGCCGCCTCTGGTTCGACATCCTCGGCGGCGTCTCGGCGGCGGCGATTCTCGCGGGCCTCCTGGTCCCGCTCGACGTCCCCGGCGCCGACCAGATCAACTTCGGCGGCTACCTGGCCTGGAGTGTCTGGGCCCTCTGCCTGGCCGTACTGGCCGGCCAGAAAGTTTCGAAGTGATCGGCGGCCGGATCAGGCGGTGGGCGCCGGCTGGCCGTAGAACCGGCTGGGGTCGTTGGCCAGGGTGGCTTTGATCAGGGCGCTCCACTCGTCGACCAGGACTTCGAGTTTGTCCGCCTCGATGCCGTCGAGCGTGGCCCGTGCCACCTCGGCGGGGTCGATCTTGTCCCCGTCGTAGCCGGCCGACAGGTCGGTGTCGGCGGCGCCCAGATGCACGCCGGTCACCAGGGTGCCCTGCCCGGCGAGTTCGAGGCGGATGCCGTTGGTCAGGCTCCACTCGGCCGCCTTGGCGGCGGCGTAGGCGTTGGATCCGTCGTAGGAGAACCAGGACAGTGCCGACAGGATGTTCGCGATCGCCCCGCCGCCGTTGGCCGCGAGGACGGGGGCGAAGGCACGGACCACGCCCAGGGTGCCGTAGAAGTGGGTGTCCATCTCCAGCCTGATCTTGGCCAGGTCCCCGGTGATCAGGTTGGCGTCGGTCATGATGCCGGCGTTGTTGACCAGCAGCGTCACGTCGGAGGCGGTGCTCGCCGCCGCCGCGACGGAGACCGGATCGGTGATGTCCAGGCGCAGCGCCTCAACACCGGGGATGTCGACACTTTCGGGGTTGCGGGCGGCTGCGTACACCTTGGCCGCGCCCCGCTCGACCAGCTGCGCGGCGAGGTGCCGCCCGATTCCACGCCCTGCGCCGGTGACGAGCGCGACCGAGTTTGCGATCTTCATGCCTGGGACCTCTCGTTCCTGAAACGCTCCGGACGCTCGGCGAGCCCCCGCGCCGACTACGCTAAAAGCTGACGCTGACGTCAGGTGCAAGTCTTTGTGGCTGCTCGAACGAGGAGGCCCGATGCGGATCGGCCAGGTCGCCACCAAAGCGGGGGTGAGCGTCAGAGCGCTCCGCTACTACGAGGAGCAGAATCTGCTGGATTCGACCCGCAACTCCGGCGGGCAGCGGCAGTATCCGGACACCGCGGTCGAACGAGTCAGACTGCTCCAGCAGCTCTACGCCGCGGGCCTCACGAGCAGAACCATCCGCGAGGTGCTGCCGAGCATCGATTCCGGCGAGGTGACGTCAGCGCTGCTGAAACGGCTGACGGCCGAGCGTTCCCGCATCGATCAGCAGGTCAGAGAACTCCTGAGCGTGCGCGCCAAGCTCGACGACGTGATCGCCACAGCGGAGAAGCCAGGTCCTGGCTGCACTCGCATGAACGACTGAGGCGACTAGAGCTGTGCGGTGAGCCGCGCGAGTGTGCTGTGCGCGGGTTCGGAGCGGGCCTGGCGGTGGCCGGTGCCGGCCCACAGCGGGACCATCTCGGGGTCGTCGGCGGCTGCTTTGCGCAGTGGGCTGGTGAGGTGGTGCAGGGCAGGGAATCCGCTCGGGGCCTCCGCGCTGTAGCGGTCGATGAAGCGGTTCCGCAGTGATCGCGCGGGTCTGCCGGTGAAGGCCCGGGTGACGACGGTGGCTTCGCGCGCGGGGTCGGCGAGCGCGGCCTGGTGGGGCGCGGACGCTCCGCTTTCATCGGTGCGGAGCAGGACGGTGCCGACCATGGCGGCCTGCGCGCCGGCGTGGAGAACGGCGGCCACGTCGGCCGAAGTGGCCAGGCCGCCTGCCGCGAGGAGGGGAAGCTGGACTGCTTGGCCGACCTGTGCGAGAAGCTCGGCGATGGGTGTGGGCGGCGGGATGCGCTGCGGGGTCAGCGTGGCCGAGTGCCCGCCGGCGGCTGAAGCCTGGACCACGAGCAGGTCGGCTCCCGCCTCGGCCGCCTGGCGGGCCTCGTCGGCTGAGGTGACGGTCTGGGCGACGACCGTCCCGGCCTTGCGCAGTGCGGTGACGACGGCCTGTTCGGGTACGCCGAAGGTGAAGCTGACCAGCGGCACGGGATCGGCCAGCAGCACATCGAGCTTGTCCGCCCAGTTGTCGTCGTCCTCGACGGGATCGTCGCCGCTGATGCGGAGCCCGTAGCGGCCGGCCTCGCCCTGGATGGCGTCCGCGTACCGCCGGTACGATCCGGGGTCGACCGGGACCGCGTTCGGCGCGAACACGTTGACGCCGAACGGGATGCCCTGGGCGCGCAGGGCGGCGATCTGTTCGGCCAGCACCTGCGGCGGCTTGTATCCGGCGGCGAGGAAACCGAGGCCGCCCGCGCCCGCCGCCGCCGACACCAGGGCGGGTGTGCCCGATCCTCCGGCCATGGGCGCGGCCAGCAGGGGGATGGTGAGTCCGAGTCCGGACAGGGTGGAATGCATGTGATCCTCGCGAAGGTGGGCCACCCGGGCGCTTCCCGCGCGTGGCGGGAAGCGTCAGGCGGGTGTGTTCGGCGGCGGCGTTCCGATGGGCTCCTTCCGCGCGGGCGGGAAGCGCCTCGGATCGGCCTATTCGGAGTGAGGTGCGTTCTGTTTGGCGCGGAACTCGTCGACCGGGAGGCCGCCCCAGCCCCAGTTCGCCGTTTCGACCTCGTCGATGACGACGAAGGTGGCCTCCATCGGCTTGCCGAGCACGTCGAGGAGCAGCTTGCTCACGCCGTGGATAAGCGCTGCCTTCTGCTCGGCGGTGGCGGCGTCCAAACCGGGTTCGGTGCCCTCACGGGTGATGTGAATCTTGACGAATGGCATCGGTCCGCTCCTGTCAGGTGGTGGTCGTTCAGTGGCCGGCGCTCTGGCCGCCGTCGATGTGCAGGATCTCGCCGGTCACGAAAGGCGCTGATTCGAGATAGAGCACGCCGTCGACGATGTCGCCGGTCTCGCCGATGCGTCCGAGCGGGTGCAGGGCGGCCAGCGTCTCGTGGTCGTCGGCGGCGTGCATCGGGGTGGCGATGATCCCGGGCGAGACGGCGTTCACGCGCACGCCCCGCTTCGCGTACTCGACGGCCATCGACCTGGTGGCGGCGGTCAGGCCGCCCTTGGTCAGTGAGGCGAGCACGGACGGCACGGTGGAGCTGGGGTTGTCGACGAGGCTGGTCGTGATGTTGACGATGTGACCGTTCCCCTGGTCGAGCATGGGTCGCAGCGCGCGCCGGGTGAGGTGGAAGAACCCGGCGAGGTTGACGCCGATCATCGCGGCGAAGTCGTCGTCGGTGTAGTCGGTGAACGGCTTCGCGATGAAGACACCCGCGTTGTTGACCAGCGTGTCGATGCGTCCGAAGCGACTCAGCGCCGCCGCGACCACCCGGTCGGCCGTGTCCGCGTCCGCGATGTCGCCCTGCACGATCACCATGTCCGGGTCGGTGGCGGGCGTGATGGTGCGTGACGTGGCGACGACCCCGTAACCGAGCTTGCGGAACGCTTCGACCAGGCCGGCGCCGATGCCCTGAGACGCCCCGGTGATCACAGCTACTTTCTGTCCCCGATCGGTACCCATAGTTACCACTTTCCTACTCGCTGAGTGGATCTAAACCACCGGGCCCTTGCTCGGCAGCGGCAGTCCGCCGCTGCACCGGTTGCGGGACCTGTTCGAGCAGACCGAGACACCCAGCGTGAGGGACAGGAGAACAGCGGGGCTGTGGTCGGCTGCCTGTTCGGCAACCTCGCGCTGGAACTCAGCAGCCAGGCCGCCGATGTGCAGAGCCGGTTGCAGGAGATCTTCGACGCGCAGATCGACTTGATCGAGCAGGTGGTCGCGGCGACACCGCCGCCACTTGGCGGCGGCCGCCAGGCGGCGGCACGAGATCGGATCCTGGCGGCGGCCGACCGGCTCCTCTACGGCGAGGGCATCCGCGCCGTCGGGATCGACCGGATCTTTGCCGAGGCGCCGGTCACCCGCGCGACGTTCTACCGGCACTTCGCCACCAAGGACGACCTCGTCGCCGCGTATCTGGTCGGGCGTTCGGCGAAGGAACGCGAGCAGGTGGCCGCGTTGCGGGCGACCATGTCCGGGGACGCGCCACAGATGCTGCGCACCCTGCTGACTGCCTTGATCGCCGAGTCGTGCGGTCCGGGCGCGCGGGGGTGCCCGTTCATCAATGCCGCCGCCGAATACGCCGATCCGGCCCATCCGGTACGGCGGGCCGTCACCGAGCATCGGCGCTGGTTCCACAGCCAGATGAGCCGCCTGGCGGCCGAACTCGGGCACCCGGAACCGGACAGGGTCGCCGACCAGCTGATGCTGCTGCGCGACGGAGTGATGGTCGGGGGCTATTTGGACGACCCCGCCCGCGCCGGCGCGGCCTTGACCGCGGCGGCGACGGCCATCGTCACCCATCGGGACGGCTCCTGACGGCAAGAGGCTCAATTTCGGCCCAGGAACAGGCTGGAACGGCGTGTCACGCCTATAGGGGTGGGATCGGCATCAGCCGTACCCATCATCGTTCCGCGACATGGCGGGCCCACGTCTTCGGGCCCGGCATTCCAGCGCGGAACTCTTCCTGAAGGAGTCCCCCGTGGACACAGAACAGCACACCCCGATTCGCCGGACGCGGTCAGGCCGCCTCCGCCAGGCACTGACCGTCGTATCGGTCGCGGCCGTCACGGCCGTCGCCCTGGCCGGGCCCGCCGCGGCCGAGCCCTCGCCCCAGGTCAAGTGCAAGAGCGGCACCGGCCACGTCATCTGCTTCAGCCTCGACCGGCTCGATGACGGCAACGTCGCCGTCCACCTCGGCATCGACATCTCCATGAGCCGTGCGGACGCGCAGGCCATCATCGACCACCCCGGCGAGGAACTCATTGCGAAGATCATCGGCCAGGACCCCGCCTTTGACAACACCCTGATGTCGGTGCCGGTCACCTGGAGCACCGCAGGGGACGCCGGGCTGTCGGCCGAGTTCGACAGGCTCGCGACTTTCGCCCAGCTCAACGAGGACGACGGATACTTCGACGGCTACATAGACGAATTGTTCGGCCGCATCCAGCTCACCGACCCCCGCACCACC
The DNA here is from genome assembly GCF_009687845.1 of Acrocarpospora corrugata. GTDB lineage: Bacteria > Actinomycetota > Actinomycetes > Streptosporangiales > Streptosporangiaceae > Acrocarpospora > Acrocarpospora corrugata. Next base: position 332,566 of record NZ_BLAD01000036.1, on the reverse strand, counting down.
CAGACACGCACCTTCACCTCCCCGGTCATCACCGGCTACTACTGATCGGCCGGACACACCCGCCACCCGTGAACCGCGCTAAGCCGCAATCACGCCGTGCTGGACGCGAGCCCTCCCCGCGACCAGCACGCCCTGCCGTGAAGAAACGTTGACGCTACGGCAAGGTCAAACCCTCCTCGACGACGGCGGCCCCGACCCCATGGCCCGGGACTTCATCCGTGACCTGCGGGACGGCATCGGCGACACGGGAGTACGCGCCGCCTTCCTCAAATGCGCCGTCGAGCACGGCCTGCCGCCCGGCGTCGAACGCGTCTGCCGCGCGGTCGCCCACGCCCACCGGGAGACGGGCGCGCCGATCACCGTCCACACCAACGGCCACCGCCAGACCGGCCGTCCAGCGCTGGCGCTGTTCAGGGCCGCCTCTCCGCCCTGCGCGAGGCCGGCGTGAGCGACGGGGACCTGAACCAGATGCTCGTCGCCAACCCGATGCGCTATTTCGGCTGAACCGTCTCCGGCAATACCAGCGACCCTTTGAAAAGCCCGAACCCATGGCTTCCGCCCCAGGTCAGGCGGGGCGGAAGCCGCGGGGTGCGGGGAACCTCGGAAACTGAGGCCTCCGGTAAGGAAGTGGTCTCAGACCGGGCGATTGGTTGCCGTGAATCGCCGGAAATATGGTGCTAATCTCGGCGCTCTGCCGGGATGTGAGGGATCACGTGATTGCCGACGAGGAGTTCAACCTCTTCTTCGAGCGCCATCACCGCGAGCTGGGGCGGCTTGCCTATCTGCTGACCGGGAACGCCGACGAGGCCGACGATCTGACGGCGGACGCGTTCGTGGTGGCCTGGCGGCGGTGGGATCGGGTCAGGAACGCGGCGCATCCGTTGGCGTACATGCGGGGGATCGTGGCCCGGCTGGCCAGCAGCCGGGTGCGGCGGCTGCTCCGGGAGCGGCGCAGACTGGGGGCGATGGAGGCCGGGGCGGCGGAATGGGCGGACGGGCCGGATGTGCCGGCGGTCCTGGACGTGCGGGCGGCGTTGCGGCGATTACCTCCGCGTAAGCGGGCCTGTGTGGTGTTACGGCATGCTTTTGATCTGTCCGAACGGGAGACGGCGGAGGTGCTCGGAATCTCGGTCGGCACGGTCAAGAGCCAGACGTCCAAGGCGGTCGCCGAACTGGAGCAGTCGCTCGGCGGTTCCATGCGGATCTCCGCGCTGCTGCTGAAAGAACCACGGCTGGACGGTCCCCATGGCTGACTGGCTGCGTACGGCGTTGCGGGCCGAGGCGGAATGCCACGAACCGTCGCGGGACCGGATCCGGGCGCGGATCGACGCCCGGCGCGGTCCCCGGGCGAACGCGCCCACCCGGCCGAGGCTGGCCGTCGCGGTGGTGGCGGCACTGGTCACCGGGACGGTCGTGATCGGCGGCCCGCTGGTGGCGGGAAACCTCGGCCAGGAGCGGGCGCCCGCCATCGCGATTCCAGATTCCGGCACGCCGGAGATCAGCTCACCCGAGCGTGTTTCACCCCCGCCGGCATCACCGACCCCGGAGCCGCTGGAAGGGCCTCCGCTGGCGGCCAACGGGCGCCTCGACCCGCACAGCAGCGACTTCTGGGCGCAGAACAACCTGGTCGTGACCCTCGGCAGGGCGGTGACCTCGATGAAGGTGACGATCCGGGTGGCCCGGGGGCCGGGCGTCGAGGTGACCGGCGCCTGGGTGGGCCTGCCGGCCGAGGACTTCGTCGAGACGCGGACCACGCTGCCCGGCGCCTACGTCTTCGAGTTCACCCTGAAACCGGGCCGCAAGGTGTGGGCCGGGAAGTGGACCTTCGCGGCGCAGTACAACCGCACGGCCGCGCACGACGGCACGAAGGACACCTACACCGTCACCATTCCGGGCGCGACCGCCGAAGGCCACTTCCGCCCGCCGCCGATTTCCCCGTAATCCCTACCTGGACAATATGAATCATTCATGTCACGATTCAGACATGGATGCCCTGACCGAGCGTCGCCACATCGATCTGCTCCGCGTCTGCAGCGCCGCCTGTTGATCCGCCGCACACCCCCGCCGGCCACATCATCCAGGCAACCAAGGAGAACCCTGATGTCCCACGCGAACGTCATCGACTTCGTCCCGCGGCACCCGAACGAACCGGTCGTCACGGAAGGCACGGTGCTCGGCGTCATCCCCGTCCCCGGCACGGACACCGCCCTCGTCATCGTCAGCCACCTGGTGTCGGCCCCTCGTGCCGACCAGGAATCGGCTCCGCCCGTGCTGACGCGCACCGGCGATGACCTGGTGATAGACCGCGCCACCCGGACCGTCCGCCTGGACGGGACCGTCGTCGAGCTGACCTACCGCGAGTTCGAGCTGCTCGACTATCTGGCCGCCGCGCCCGGCCGCGTCTACAACCGCAAACAGCTCATGGCCGGCGTCTGGGACCGGTACGGCGACGACAGCGCCCGCACGATCGACGTGCACATTCTCCGCCTCCGGCGGAAACTCGGACGGCACGCCGGCCGGATCGTCACCGTTCGCAACGTTGGTTACAAATATCAGCAGCCGCCCCGCTGAAACGCGCCGCTCGAAAAACCGTTGGCGGAGGCCAGGGGCGGGTTGCCTATTCTTGAGGACGGAATGAATACGCTCTCCGACCTCCAGGGCCGCCTGCCCGACCTGATGCTGCGCGATCAGCGCAGGCTGGGCCGCCGCCTCGACGGCATGCGCAAAGTCCGCGACCCGAAGGCCCGGCAGGCCATCGCCGCGCAGATCTCCGGTGAACTCGACGTCGCGGAGCAGCGGGTGGCCGTCCGGCGTGCCGCCGTGCCCGCGCTCAGCTACCCCGACCAGCTGCCGGTCAGCCAGCGCAAGGACGACATCCTCGCGGCGATCAGGGACCACCAGGTCGTGATCGTGGCGGGCGAGACGGGATCGGGGAAGACCACCCAGCTGCCGAAGATCTGCCTGGAGCTGGGCCGGGGCGTGCACGGCCTGATCGGGCACACCCAGCCGCGCCGGATCGCGGCCAGGACGGTGGCCGAGCGGATCGCCGAGGAGCTGGACATCCCGCTCGGCGAGGCGGTCGGCTACAAGGTCAGGTTCACCGACCATTCGAGCGACGGCACGCTGGTCAAGCTGATGACCGACGGCATCCTGCTGGCCGAGATGCAGAACGACCGGTTCCTGTCCCAGTACGACACGCTGATCATCGACGAGGCGCACGAACGCAGCCTCAACATCGACTTCATCCTCGGGTACGTCAAGCAGCTGCTGCCCAAACGCCCCGATCTCAAGATCATCATCACCTCGGCGACGATCGACCCTGAGCGGTTCTCCCAGCATTTCGGAGGCGCGCCGATCGTGGAGGTGAGCGGGCGGACGTATCCGGTGGAGGTGCGGTACCGGCCGATCGACGAGGATCAGGACGACCAGACGCAGGCGATCGTGGACGCGGTCGACGAGCTGAACAGGGAAGGGCCGGGGGACATCCTGGTCTTCCTCAGCGGGGAGCGGGAGATCCGCGACACCGCGGACGCGTTGAAGGGCCGCCGCGAGGAGGTGCTGCCGCTGTTCGCGCGGCTGTCGGCGGGGGAGCAGCATCGGGTGTTCCAGCGGCACACCGGGCGGCGGATCGTGCTGGCCACCAACGTGGCGGAGACCTCGCTGACGGTGCCGGGGATCAAGTACGTGATCGACCCGGGGAACGCGCGCATCTCGCGGTACAGCCATCGGCTGAAGGTGCAGCGGCTGCCGATCGAGCCGATCTCGCAGGCGTCGGCCAATCAGCGGAAGGGGCGCTGCGGGCGGACCTCGGATGGGGTTTGTATCCGGCTTTATGCCGAAGAGGACTTCATCGGGCGGTCGGAGTTCACGGATCCGGAGATTCTCCGTACCAACCTGGCCAGTGTCATCCTGCAGATGACCTCGCTGGGGCTGGGGGACATCTCGGCCTTCCCGTTCGTGGAGCCGCCGGACAGCAGGCAGGTGAAGGACGGCGTCAACCTGCTGCACGAGCTGGGGGCGCTGGACGCGCAGGGCGGGCTGACGCCGCTGGGGCGGAAGCTGGCGCAGCTGCCGGTGGACCCGAGGCTGGCCAGAATGGTGCTGGAGGCCGACCTGAACGGCTGCGTACGCGAAGTGATGATCATCACGGCGGCGCTGTCGATCCAGGACCCGCGCGAGCGCCCGGCCGACAAACAGCAGGCCGCCGACGAGAAACACCGCAGGTTCGCCGACAAGGAGTCCGACTTCCTCAGCTATCTCAACCTGTGGAAGTACCTGAAGGAGAAGCAGAGCGAGCTGTCCTCCAGCGCGTTCCGGCGGCTCTGCAAGGCCGAGTTCCTCAACCACCTGCGGGTCCGCGAATGGCAGGATATCGACAGCCAGCTGCGGCAGGTGGCCAAGACCCTCGGAGTCACGCTGAACAGCGCCGACGCCGACCCGCAGCGGGTGCACCTGTCCCTGCTGGCCGGGCTGCTGTCGCACATCGGCGTCAAGGACGTGGCGAAGAAGGAACAACCGGGACAACGCCGCCCGCTCACCGAGTATGTCGGCGCCCGCAACGCCCGCTTCGCCATCTTCCCCGGCTCGGCGCTGGCCCGGAAACAGCCGCAGTGGGTGATGTCGGCGGAACTGGTGGAGACGTCCCGGCTGTGGGCCCGGGTCAACGCCAAGATCGAGCCAGACTGGGTGGAGCCGCTCGCCCAGCACCTGGTCAAACGCACCTACAGCGAGCCGCACTGGGAGAAGGACCAGGCCGCCGTGGTGGCCCTGGAGAAGGTCACCTTGTACGGCGTGCCGATCGTCACCGAACGAAAAGTCAACTACGGCCGGATCGATCCGGAACTGTCCCGCGAGCTGTTCATCCGGCACGCGCTGGTGGAAGGCGACTGGCGAACCCACCACCCGTTCTTCCACGAGAACCGCAAACTCCTCCAGGAAGTCGAGGAACTGGAGGAGAAGGCCCGCCGCCGGGACATCCTGGTCGACGACGAGACCCTTTTCGACTTCTACGACCAGCGCATCCCCGCCGACGTGGTCTCCGGGCGGCATTTCGACAGCTGGTGGAAGAAGACCCCCGACAAGACCATTCTCACCTTCTCGCCGGACATGCTGGTCAACGAGAACGCCGACGTCAGCGCCCGCGACTACCCGGACGCGATCCGGCAGAGCGGCCAGCGGATGAAGCTGAGCTACCAGTTCGAGCCCGGCACCGAAGCCGACGGCGTCACCGTGCACGTGCCGCTCCAGGTGCTCAACCAGGTCAACGGCGCGGGCTTCGACTGGCAGATCCCCGGCCTGCGGGAGGACCTGATCACCGCGCTGATCCGGTCGCTGCCCAAACACCTGCGGCGCAACTTCGTGCCCGCGCCGAACTTCGCGAAAGCCGTGCTGGCGAAGGTGACGCCCGGGAGTGAGCCGATCCTGGACGCGCTGGAGCGTGAGCTGCACCGGATGACCGGGGTGGTGATTCCGCGGGAGGCGTGGAGTCTCGACCAGGTGCCCGACCACCTGCGGGTGACGTACCGGGTGGTGGACGAGCGGAAACAGCCGGTCGCCGAGGACAAGGATCTGGACGCGCTGAAGCGGCGGCTCGCGCCCAAACTGCGGGCCACGCTCTCCGAGGCGGCCACCGGTCTGGAGCGCGAAGGGCTGACCGGCTGGAGCATCGGAACTCTGCCGAAGGTGTTCGAACAGGGCCGGCTGCGGGCGTATCCGGCGCTGGTCGATCGTGGCGAGACGGTCGCGGTCCGGATGTTCGAGACGGTCGCCGAGCAGGAGCGCGCCATGTGGGCGGGCACCCGGCGGCTGCTCCTGCTGAGCACGCTCAGCCCGGCCAAATCCATCCTGCGCGGTCTCACCACCACCCAGAAACTCGCTCTCAGCCGAAGTCCGCACGGCGGCGCCACCGCCCTCTTCGACGACTGCGCCGCCTGCGCCGCCGACAAGCTCATCAAGGACATGGGCGGCCCCGCCTGGGACGAGGAATCCTTCACCCGACTGCACGACCACGTCCGAGCCGACCTGTACGCGACGACCTACGACGTGGTCACGAAGGTGGAACGCGTCCTGGCCCTCTGGCACACCGTCCAGAACGCCACCAAAGGCCCCGCCGACGCCGTGGCCGACATCAAGGACCAACTCGCCCACCTCATCTTCCCCGGCTTCGTCACCGCCACCGGCACCACCCGCCTCCAGGACCTTCCGCGCTACCTCAGAGCCATCGAACGCCGCCTGGAGAAACTCCCCGACGACCCCCACCGCGACCGCGAATGGATGTTCAAAGTCCAGGACCTCGAAGACGACTACCGCGACCTCGTGGACAAACTCCCCCCATCCCGCCGTACGGCTCCCGCCGTCCAGGACATCCGCTGGATGATCGAAGAACTCCGCGTCAGCTTCTTCGCCCAGCAACTGGGCACCCCGGTCCCGGTCTCCGAGAAACGCATCAGAAAAGCGATGGAACAGCTGTAGCTGCTATCTGAGGGAGGCACGTGGTGATTCGGGCCATTGTGTTCGATGTGGGTGAGACGTTGATCGATGAGACGCGGATCTGGTCGCGGTGGGCGGATCGGCTGGGGGTCAGCCGGTTGACGTTCATGGGGGTGCTGGGGGGGATGGCGGCGCTCGATCGGTCGCATCGGGATGCTTTTGAGGTGGTTCGGCCGGGGTTGGATGTGCGGGCCGAGATGGCGGCGTGGCGGCGCGAGGATCCGGATGGGTTGAGGGAGAACTTTGACGGTGAGGATCTGTATCCGGATGTGCGGGAGAGTCTGGCGGAGCTCAGGAAGCTGGGCTTTCAGGTGATCGTCGCGGGGAACCAGCCGGTGCAGGCGTATGACGCGCTGGTGGCCATGGAGCTGCCGGTGGACGCGATCTACACCTCGGATGGATGGGGGGTGTCGAAGCCGCAGCCGGGGTTCTTCGCGAGGGTCGCCGAGGCGGCGGGGCGGGTGCCGGGAGAGATCCTCTATGTGGGGGATCGGCTGGACAACGATGTGCTGCCGGCCGGGCGGGCGGGGATGCGGACCGCACTGCTCCGGCGGGGGCCGTGGGGGTACCTGCACGCCGATCGGCCGGAGGCCGCCGGCTGTGACTTCGTGATCGACGGGCTGGGCGAGCTGGCGGGGCTGCTCAGCCCTCCTTCGTGAGGTCGCCTCGGTAGGCGACCGCCCTGCGCGGAATCCTCGGCGCTGTGATCTCCGGTCAGCCCTTTTCGATCTTGGGATTGGGGGACGATGGGGGAAATGTCAGGAAGCGCTGCGGAATTGTCGAGGTGACGTGGTGGCCGACCGGATGCACAACGAGATCGCCGGGGGACAGTTCTACTCTGCGGTGGTCCAAGGTCGCGATATCACCGTGCAGTTGCCGCCCCGGGTGACCCCGGCGATGTCCGCCCTGCCGAAAGGATCGAAGGCTTTCACCGGGCATGACGCCGAACTGCGGACGTTGCTGGCCCGGCTGGCTCCTCCTTCCGACGCGCACGCAACCGCGGTGACGGCCGTGGTCGGAATGGCCGGAGTCGGCAAGACCGAGCTGGCGGTCCAAGCCGCCCGCGCGGCCCTGGACCAGGACTGGTTTCCCGGCGGAGTGCTGTACGCCGACCTTCTGGGCTACGACACCGTCAGGCGCCTCGATCCCGGCCGGGTGCTGGGTGGCTGGCTCGGCGCCCTGGGCATTCCCGGTGAGCGTGTCCCGCCCGATGCCGGGGATCGGGCCCGGCTGTTCGCCTCGGTGCTGACCGACCGTGCACGGCAAGGCCGACGTGTTCTGGTAGTGATCGACAATGCCTCCTCCCACGGGCAGGCTGGGCCACTCCTGCCCACCGACGGTGACAACGCGGCGATCATCACCTCCCGCCACATGCTGAGCATGTTTGACGCGCATCGCCTGGACCTGAACGTCCTGGCCGCCCCGGACGCGGTCCTGCTCCTCCAGCGAGCCGTGGAGATGCTCCGGTCCGGCGACACCCGCGTCAGGGACCAGCCCGCCGACGCGGCCGGGATCGCCAGATTGTGCGGGGGTCTGCCCCTGGCGTTGCGGATCATCGCCGCCTTGCTGACCGACACCCCGGCCCGGCCGCTGGCCGGGATGGTCGCCGATCTGACCGACACCGACTCCCGGCTGGAGGAGATGTCCTACGCCGACGCGGACACCGAGATCGCGGTCCGGGCGGCCTTCGACCTTTCCTACCGGCACCTCACCCCGGAACAGGCGCGACTGTTCCGGTTGATGGCGCTCAGCCCCGGCGGCGAATGGGGGGTCGACGCCGCGGCCACGCTCGCCGACCGCACGGGGTCGCGGGTCCGCAGACTCCTGAACCGGCTGCGCGGCGCGCACCTGATCGAGGACGGTACGGCGGACGAGAGATACCGCTTCCACGACCTGATGCGCGAATACGCCGGCGAACGTCTGGCCGAGCAGGAGAGCGGACCCGATAGGGCCGCCGCCGCCGACCGGTTGATGGACTACTACCTGGAAACCGTCGGCTCCGCGGCGACCTGGCTCGGCGGGAAGGGGAGCCTGTTCCGCTCCCGCGAACAGGCCGTGGCCTGGCTGGACGCCGAGTACTCCAATCTGCTCGCCGCCGTCGTCGCCGAGCATGATCGCGGCCGATGGCAGACGTCGTACCTGCTGGCCTCCCGGCTCAGTGGCTACTTCGAGTTCCGCCATCTCGCGGACGACGGCATCACCACCCAGACGCTGGCCCTGGACGCCGCGACCAGGCTGGGACGCGTACCGCAGGCCAACGCCGCCTCGAACCTCGGTAACGCCTACCGCATCGCGCACCACTACGAGGCCGCGGTCGTTCACCTCTCGCACGCTCATGAACTCGCCAGGCAGGCCGGACAGACTGCCATGGAGGGACTCTTTCTGCACAATCTCGGTCTGGCCTACTTCAACGTGGGCGAGTACGAGAAAGCCGAATCATGCCACCGAGCCGATCTGTCCATCTGCGTGAGACGCGGCGACCAGCGTGGCCAGGCTCACGCGTGGAGCTCCCTGGGTGACGCCCTGCGGATGCAGAAACGTTTCAGTGAAGCTGTTGAGACGCTGGACAAGGCCATCGCTCTCCTCCAACTTCTGGGCAGCCCCCACGAAATCATGTTCGCCCGTATCAACCTCGCGCTCGCCAGTCTCGACTGGCGTCCGGCCACGACACCCTCCTACATCGTCTGGCAGCTGTGCTCGGCTCTCCAGACGGCGAAGGAGACCGACAACCGGCCGGCCAAGGCGACAATCTTCCTGAACCTCAGCGTGGCCTACGTCAACCGTGGCCATCACGAGTCGGCCGTCCACTGGGCCAAGGAGGCGGCGGCCCTGTTCGCCTCGCTCCACGACCCCCGTCGAGAGGCTGGGGCCCTCCGGCAGGTGGGTGTCGCGTACCTCGGCACGGGCGAGGTATCGCAGGCGCGCCCCTATTTCGAGCGGGCACTGGCGATGTTCGAAGACCTCGGGCCGTCCGGGGAGATCGAAGCCACCCGGACATACTTAAACATTGAAGACGGGGAAATTACCGTCGCCCCCGCCGCGGGGCCACCGGACGAAGCCGCACGCTTAGTGACGGAATGGTGCGACGACCTGCCGCACGCTGTACTGCGCGGGGAGACCGCCAGGCTGGAGGAGATCGTCTTCGCGGTCCACTAGCTGGTGGGGCTGGGTCAGCCCTCCTTCGCGAGGTCGCCCTTGTAGGTGACCACGCCGAGGTCGTCGTTCCACTGGTAGCTGAGCTGTTCCCCGTTGGGGGTGAGGGTGACCTTGCCAGGGACGCAGTCGCCGCTGTCGTGGAGGCGGAAGACCGCGTGGTCGGACTCGACCGATTCCACGGTCAGGACGCCCGAGCAGCCGTCCTCGTACCAGTTGCCGTCGGTTTCGCCGGAGGACAGTTCGATGCGGATGTCGTGTTCGCTCATGACGCCCTCAGGTTCGGGCACGATGCGGCCGGCCCAGGACCCGGCGTATTCCTCCGGAATGGTCGTGCCGCTGTTCTCCTCGGGGGTGGGCGTGGGGTCCTCGGTCTGCTCTTCCGTTGGCTCGTCGGTCTGCTCCTCTGAGCCTTCGGTCTGGTCGTCCGTTTGGTCCTCGGTCGGGGCGTCCGATTGGTCGGTGGCGATCGAGGACCAGGTGGAGTCGCCGGATCCGGCGAGGATGCGGGGGACCACGACGACGGCCGTGCCGACGATCGCGACCAGCGCGACGAGCAGGGCGATCACCAGTCCGCGGTTGCTGCTTCGGCCGGAGGAACCGGAGGGGGAGGTGGACGGCGGCGCGCCCGGTCCCGTCGCCCACTGCTGCCCCCCGGCCGGATTCTGCCCCGGCCAGGAGCCCGGGGCCTGGCCGGCTGACGGGTTCTGTCCGGGCCAGGAATTGGGAGGCTGGCCGGGCGATGGGTTCTGGCCGGGCCAGGAGTTCGGGGCTTGGCCGGGCGATGGGTTCTGGCCGGGCCAGGAGTTCGGGGCTTGGCCGGGTGAAGGATTCTGGCCGGGCCAGGAGTTCGGGGGTGGGGTCGTCTGGCCGGGCCACGGCGGTTGGGCCTGGCCTGGCCAGGACTGCTGGCCGGAGGACGGAGAAGGTGCGGGCTGGGCTGCGGCGGCGCCGGCGTGGAGGGGGTCGGGGGTGGAGCCGACCAGGGTGAGGAGCAGGTCGCGGGAGGTGGGGCGGCGGGTGGGGTCCTTGTCGACGCAGCGGTCGACGATGGCGCGCAGAGGGCCGGGGACGCCGGTGGTGTCGGGGGTGATGGTCATGATGCGGTGCAGGACCGAGGCGACGCTGTCGGCGCCGAAGGCGGGGCGGCCGGTGGCGGCGAAGACCATGGTGGCGCCCCAGGCGAACACGTCGGAGGCGGGGCTGGCCTGGTGTCCGGCGATCTGCTCGGGGGACAGGTAGGCGGGGGTGCCGATCGGCCCGGCCGTCATGGTGGCGCTCTCGCTCTGCCGGGCGATGCCGAAGTCCACCACCCGGGGGCCGTCGGGGCCGAGCAGGACGTTCCCGGGTTTGAAGTCGCGGTGCACGATCCCGGCGCCGTGGATGGCGGTGAGCGCGGTAGCCGTACCGACCGCCAGGCGTTCCAGTTCGCCGCCGCGTAACGGGCCTGAGGCGGCGACTCGCTCGTGCAGGGAGGGGCCGTCGATGAACTCGCTGACCACGTAGGGTTCGCGGCCGTTCACCTCGGCGGTGATCACCCGGGCGGTGCAGAACGAGGCGACGCCGCGGATCGCGTCGAGTTCGCGGGCCAGCCGCTGCCGCACACTCGGATCGAAGCCGCTTTTCAGGACTTTCACGGCGACAGGCACCCCGTCGGGGGCTTCCCCCAGATAGACGACCCCCTGCCCGCCTTCGCCAAGCCGGCCGGACAGCGCGTACTCGCCCAGGGTGCGGGGGTCCTCGGGGGTCAGGGGTGCGACCATACGTCATACCGTATTGGGATCCGTACAAATAAGTGAACCTGCCCGCAGTGACGGGCAGGTTCACTTATTTTCAGCGGACTTCGTAAATGGCCGTGGTTCCGCTGATCTCGTGACCGACCACCAGCAGCGGCCGGAAGGTCGGGCTCTGCGCGGCGGGGATGAACAGCACACCCTCGGGGCCGACGTCGCCGGCGGTGCCCGCCTCGACGTCGCCGGTGAAGTCGCGGCTGCTCACGTAGCCGGCCAGGCTCGGCCGGCTCGGGTTGCCGAGGTCGTAGGCGACGATGCCGCCGACCCGCTCAAGACCGGCGAACGCGTACGTCCTGCCCTTGACGGTGCCGATCGCGACGCCCTCCGGCTCGGGGCCCTTGTTGTCGCTGCGGCTGTCGAAGCTGTCGTTCTCCTGGTCGGCGTTGAACTGGGCCGGCAGCTTCCGCGCGACCAGCTTCTCCAGCTGGTCGCCCGAGTCCCACACCAGCGCCCCGGCGGCGGACCTGATCGAGATCGACCGGGCGCCGAGGGCGTGCAGCTCGGTGGTGTCCCCCGCGGCGTTCTTGGGCGAGGTCGAGGTCACGGTCAGACGCCCGAGCTCGGCGTCCTTCTTGAGCACCTCGGCGTCGAGCCGGGCCAGCGTCAGGTCCGCGACCCGGACCTCCTCGGCGAAGCAGTCGTACTCGCGCGCGTCGCCCTCGTTGGCGGCCACCAGGTAGGTGCGGCCGCGCGACTCGAAGGAGGCCAGCGCGTCCGGCTGGTACATGCCCAGCACCGGCCGCGGCCGAATGTCGATCTTGCCGTCCTTGTCGGACGCGTCGATCCCGGCCCCGGGCTTGGAGTGGTCCTTCAGGCCGAGCGGCACGATCTCCTTGACCCGGGCGTGCTTCAGGTCGACGATCGCGATCGCGTTGTTCTCCTGGAGCGAGACCCAGGCGGTGCGGCCGCTCTTGTCGGTGGCGATGTACTCGGGCTCGAAGTCCTGCGCGGCGGTCGCGTTCGGACCGTAGATCCGCACGCCCTTGGCCCGGAGCAGGTCCTCCTTGCCGTTGTAGGCGCGGAAGCTCGCGGTCTTCACCGTGCCGCGCTTCACGTTCACGATGCTGACCGAGCCTTCTGGGTCCACCCCGTCCGCGCAGTACGAGGACGGCTCGCCCTCGTTGGCCACCACCACTGTGTCCCCGTCCGGGGTGAACGTCACCATGTCGGGCAGCGCGCCCACCCGCGCCTCACGCAGCTTGTGCCCGGTCGACGCCATGAAGAAGCTCACAGTGCCCGGGTCGGTCTTCACCGCCGCCTGCTGGGCCACGGCCACGATGCCCTTCTTCACGGCCACGCTGTTGGCCCCGGGGGTGACCAGGGTGTTCACCTTCTTCGGGCGCCGCGGGTCGCGGATGTCCAGCACGTCGACCGTGCCGTCCTGCGCGTTCACCACGAAGACGCGGCGGGTGACCGGGTCGTACGCGGTGATCTCGGACGCGCCGACGCCGACGGCGCCGGTGGCGAAACGGCCGAGGAACTTCAGTTCGATGCCGTGGGTCGTGGCCTGGGCGGGCACGGACAGCAACGTGGTGGTTAAGATCAGCCCACTGGTGGCGGCGAGGATGCGCATGACCTGCATCGTCCCGAAATGTCGTGACGCGTTGCTGACCTTCAGGTGGCCGGGAAGTGAACCGTCAGAGGATCTGCTTCAGTGAGACGGTGTAGGCCAGCTTGCGCCGCCCGGCGTCGCTGAGGTGCAGATGGTCGCCGTGGTCGTAGGCGGCGCGCAGCTGGTCGGGCATCTCGGTGTCGCGCAGCGCCTTGTCGAAGTCGAGCACCCCGTCGAACGCCCTGCTGGTCCTGATCCAGCGGTTCACCTGCTGCCGGATCGCCTCCCGCTCCGGCGTCCAGCTCTGGTATCCGGCGAACGGCGTCAGCGTGCCGCCCAGGATCCGCAGCTTCCTGGCGTGCGCCAGCTTGATCATCTTCTTGTACGCGTCGACCAGCGCCTTGGCCGAGGTCACCTCGCCCTTGGAGATGTCGTTGATGCCGCAGAACACCACGACCGTCTTCACCCCCGGCTGGGAGAGCACGTCCCGGTGGAACCGGCTGAGCGCGCTCGGCCCGACCCCCGTGTGCAGCACCCGGTTGCCCGCCATGCCCGCGTTGAGCACCGAAACCCGCTTGGCGGCCGGCAGCGCCGAGATCCGATGGTTCAGATAGTCGGTCCACCGCCGGTTCGCGTCGATCTCCTGCCCCGCGCCGTCGGTCAGCGAGTCGCCCAGCGCGACCACCGACCGCACCGACTTCGCCGTGGTCACCGCCACCCGGTCCAGGAAGTACCACTGGGTGCTGGTGTAGGTGAACTTGTCGGCCGACTCGCCCTTCGCGTAGTCGCCGGGGTCGGAGAGGAACGTGGTGGTGTAGGCCCGTTCGTGGCCCGTCACCTGCGCCAGGTTGCTGGGCACGTACATGCTCACCACGACGCTCTGCCGCGGCGAGATCTTCTTGACCACCGGGTCGCTCCAGACCGCCTGCCCCGGCTTGAGCCTGATCGCCTTCTTCCCGTTGAAGGTGACCGGCCGGTTGGACTTGCTCACCAGCTCCGCCCCGTACGCCTGTAACCCCAGGTAGACGCCGTGGAAGGTGACCGAGGTACGGCCGAAGACGTTGGACAGCCGGATGCGTAAGCCGCTGCCGCCGATGCTGGTGCGGACCACCATCCGGATCGTCTGGTCGCCGATCGCGGTCGGCAGCCGGTCGCTGGGCGCGGTCCAGGTCCCGACCAGGTGCTGTCCCGAGGCCGCCCGCGCGGGCGACATCGGCACCGAAGTCGACATCAAGGCCGCTGCCAGCATCAACGCCGTCATCAACAACCGGTGGGCCGGTCGCACTATCGCCTCCGAAAGCCAGGTGAGATTAAGTCGCGATGGGATACATTACGGCCATTTGTCTTCTGGAACGCTGCCATTCGGGCAGACGTGCTTGAATCCTCTTTGCCAGGCTCCCTGACACCCTGAGGACACGGATGTCCGTACCGTCCCCGCCCGACGAGCAGCCCTCCGGACGACGGGCGCTGGCCGCACCGGCCGCGATCGGGGCGGTCGCCGCGGTGGCCAGTGCGCTGGCCGCCGCCACCAACATCTGGGACCTGCCGGTGGCGGTGAGCCTCGGCGTCACCGGCGCCGCCGCGCTGCTGGCCGGGGTGCTGGCCTGGGCCACCGCCGTGCCCGCCAAGCGCCGCCCCGGCATCGGCCCGGCCGGCGGCCCGGTCGCGGCCGAGCTGCCGCCGGTCATCGCCCACTTCACCGGCCGCGGCGACGCCCTCGCCGACCTGCGTGACCGGTTCGACGCCAGGGCGGGGGACTCCCCTTTCGTGGTGTCCATCTACGGCCAGGGCGGGGTGGGCAAGTCCGCGCTGGCCGCCCGGTTCGGGCACGACGTGATCGACGCCTTCCCGGACGGGCAGCTCTACTTCGACCTGCGCGGCGGCGACGACGTGGTCCGCCCCGAGGAGGTCCTGGTCGGGTTCCTGCGCTCACTCGGCGTCCGGCTGACCACCGACCCCGGCGGCCTGCGCGAGCTGCAGAAACTCTGGTGGACCTGGACCAAGGACCGCCGTCTGCTGATATTTCTGGACAACGCTGGGGATGGGGATCAGGTCAGGGACCTCATCCCGACCGAGTCCACGTGCGCGGTGATCGTCACCTCCCGCAAGCCGCTGCTGCTCCGCAACACCTACGACACCCAGCTGCACGTCTTCACCGAGGCCCAGGGCGTCGAACTGCTGGCCCGGCTGGCGGGCGGGGACCGGGTGGTCGCCGACCTGGAGTCCGCCCAGACGATCGTCCGCCTCTGCGACCGGCTCCCGCTGGCCATCAGCATCTGCGGCGGCCGACTCGCCACCCGCCCGCACTGGTCGCTGCGGGACCTGGCGCACCGCCTGGAGGACGAACGCCGCCGCCTAGACCAGCTGGAGATCGGCCGCCAGCTGGACGGCAGCGTCCGCGCCAGCCTGCACCTCAGCTACGAGGAGTGCACCGACCTGCAGCGCCGCCTGCTCCGGCTGCTCGCCCAGCTGACCGCCCCCGACGTGCAGGAATGGGTGGCCGGCGACTTGCTCGACACCTCCGAGACCGACGGCGCCGACCAGCTGGAGACGCTGGTCACCAGCCAGCTGGCCGAATGCACCGGCCACGACCCCACCGGCGGCATGCGCTACCGCCTGCACGACCTGGTCCGCCTGTTCGCCCGCGAGCAGCGCCTGGACGCCGACCAGCGCCGCGCCGCCATCGAACGCGTCCTGTACGGCTTCCGCCGCCGCGCCGAAGCCGCCGCCACCGCCCGCTGGCCCCAGGACTGGACCTCCAGGGCCCCGCGCCGGAGCACCCCCGACACGATCACCCCCATCGAGATCACCTGGCCGCGCCTGGACCACACCCGCCGCGAGATCAGCTCCGCCGCCTGGTTCACCTCCGAGCGGATGGCCCTGCTCGCCGCCATCCACCAGGCCAGGAACGAGGGGATGTGGGACCTGGCCTGGGGCATGGGCCGGGCCTTCTGCTCGCTCTGTCACTCGCTCCGGGCGTACTGGTCGGACTGGGAGGAGGTCGCCGACATCCTCTACGAGGCCGCCGGGCGGATGGGCGACCCCCGCGCGGTCGGCATCGCCCTGCTGGAACGCTCGGCCGTGGCAGGCGGCCTCGGCCGCCCCGAGGGCGCGCTCGACGACGCGCGCCGGGCCCTGGTCCTGCTGTCCGGCCAGGGTGAACACTGGTGGGCGGCCCGCGCCATGCGCGCCATCGGCATGACCCTGTTCGGCACCGGGCACTTGGACCGCGGCCAGGACCACCTGGTCGAGTCGATCGACGCCTTCAAGGCCGAGGGCGACCGCTGGTGGACCGCGCGCACCCAGCGCAACCTCGCCGAACTCCGCCTCGCCCAGGGCGGCTACGGCGAGGCCGCCGCCCTGCTGGAGGAATCCCTGGCCACCTTCCAGGCCGACGCCAACCGCTACTCCGAGGCCCAGACCCAGCGCGCCCTCGGCGAGGTGCTGGCCGCCAGGGCGCGCTCGCTGCTGGCGGCGGGCGAGGACCTGGCCGCGGAACGGCAGTACATCCTGGCCGGCAACGCCCTCCGCTTCGCGATCAAGTCGTTCCAGGAGCGGCAGGAGGAGTGGGAGCAGGCCCGCAGCCTGCGCGCGGCCGGCGAGATCGGCGACCCGCAGAACCGGCTCACCGAGTACGCCAACGTCCGCGACGCCAAGGAGATGCTGACCCGGCTGGGCGACTCGTGGGGCGTGGCCCGGACCGAGATCTCCGAGGGCCGGGCGCTGGAACGGCTGGGCCGGGTGCCGGAGGCGGTGGCGGCGGTGCGCCGGGCCGTACAGGACTTCGAGGAGCTGGGGGACCGGTGGTGGCAGGCGCGCAGCCTCGGCGGGGAGGCCGAGATCCTGCTGCGCGCCGACCGCAGGGAGGAGGCGCGGGAGCCCGCCAGGCGGGCCCTGGACATCTACCTGAACTTGGGCAACGAGGCCGGCGCCCGGCACGCCAGGGAGGTCCTGGCGCGAGCCGAGACGCCTAGGCCGCCGTCACACTGAGCAGGTGGGTGCCCGCCTTCCGCGCCTCCGCGATGCTGGCCCGGAAGACCTGTTCGACGGCCGCCGCGTGGGTGGACATCCGGGCGATCTGCGACACCGCGAGCGTGTCCGGCGCGGTCTCGGCCAGCAGCCGCTCGTACTCCGGGGTGAGCTCCTCCAGCTCGGCCAGCTTGCGCCGCGCCTCGAAGCACCGATCGGCCTCCACGGCCTGCTCCGCGTACGCCTCCAGGGCGGCCACCCGGGCGGTCAGCGAGGCGGTGGCCGTCTCGATCGCCAGATCGTAGGGCCGGACCGCCTCCGCGATCAGCGGGTGCGGGTCGGCGCCCACGATCTTGAAGTGCGCGGCCCGGCGCGCCGACAGGTCGGCGAGGCGGACGGCCACCTGCCAGACCTCCTCCGGCAGCGTCTGGTCGTTGTCGATGGTGTCCAGCAGGCCCTCCCGGTGCACGGCCGAGGAGAGCACGGCGCGGACCGCGCGCTGGGCTCGGGCGAGCAGGCTCCCGCACTGCTCGTCGAGGTCCTCGGGGAGCACGAACCGGTCCGCGTGCGCGTACGCGGACCGGAGTCTGCGCTGGAGGTCGCGCTGCTCGGGGTCCCCGGCCAGCCACCAGAGCAGCCCGCAGACGCCGATCACGCCGAGCATGGACAGCAGCGCGACCGGCCCGCCGACCACTGCGGTCACCAGCAGGACCGTGCCAGTGAAGATCGCCAGCGGCCGGTCCGCGCCGCCCTTGTCCGGGACGCGCCCCCGGCGCACCTCCAGGAGCAGCGGATGGTGCGTGCGCAGCAGCGCGGCGACCGGGAAGGGCACGCTGGGATCGACGGCGAGGTGGGGTGGGTCGGCCATGGGACCTCCTGGGGGATGATGCGCTGTACTGCCACCGCCTGAGCGAAATATGAGTTGATCGCAAGGGATTGCGAAAGAACTAGAAGACATTCATTCTGCCGCCACTCCGACGTCTTATCCCGACAGATAGGCTCATAAGCGATGAACGAACATGAGCGATGGATAGTTCTGGAAGGCGCGGTCAATGTCCGTGATCTCGGCGGGCTGCCGACCACGGACGGCGGCACCACCCGATTCGGCCGCATTCTGCGGGCCGACAACCTGCAGGGTCTGACCCCTGCCGACATCGAGCTCCTCGTCGGCACTCTCAAACTCCGGCATGTGGTGGACCTCAGGTCCAATACCGAGGTACGGCTGGAAGGCCCCGGGCCGTTGTCCGAAATGTCGGAGATCGGGTTCCACCATCACACCCTCTTCGCCGAGGGCGGCCGGTTCACCGACGCGAGCGCCGACGCGAGCCCCGACACGGTCGACGAACGGGCGCTCCCGTGGGCGAACGCGCCCAGGAACGACGACGAGCTCCGGGTCACCGGCTACTACTACAGCTACCTGCGGGACCGGCCGGACTCGGTGGTCGCCTCGCTGCGCGCGCTGGCCGGCGACGACGGCCTGGCCGTGGTGCACTGCGCGGCCGGCAAGGACCGCACCGGCGTGGTCTGCGCGCTCGCGCAGGCGGTCGCGGGCGTCACCCGGGAGGCCATCGTCGCCGACTACGCCGCCACCGGCGACCGGATCGCGGCGATCCTGGAGCGGCTGCGCTCCAGCGAGACCTACCGGGTGGACCTGGACTCCAAGCCGGCCGACCAGCACGTGCCCCGGCCCGAGTACATGGAGCTGTTCCTGACCACCCTGGAGGACCGCTTCGGCGGCCCGATGGGATGGCTGGAGCAGCACGGCTGGACCGCCGCCGACACGGCCGCGTTACGCGCCCGGCTGCGGGACTGACACCACCCGCTGCTCGGAGGCCGCCACCTTGGCGGCCTCCAGCACGGCCAGCGCCGCCACCACACCCGCGGGGTCCACCGGCGGAGCCGCCTTCTCGCGGACCATCGCCACCACACCCCGGTAGAAATCGGCGTACGCCCCCGGCTCGGTGCGGACCTTCCGGGTGTCGCCCTCGACGCCGAGCGTGCCCCACGTCTCCTCGGGCTCCTCCCCGAATTCGGGCAGGCCGGGCGAATCCCCGGCGCGCAGCCGGTCCTCCTGCCGGTCCAGGCCCCACTTCACATAGGTACGCTCCGCGCCCACCACCCGGAACCTCGGCCCCAGCTGCCCGGCCACCGCGCTCATCCACAGCTGCGACCGCGCGCCGTTCAGGTGGGTGAGCGAGAGGAACACGTCGTCCTCCGCCTCGACCTCCGCCCGCCGCACGTCGGTCTCCGCGTACACGGCCGTCACCGGGCCGAGAAGTTCCAGCGCCTGGTCCACCAGGTGGCTGCCCAGGTCGTACAGCAAACCGCCGATCTCGTCCGGGCCGCCGCGCTCGCGCCAGCCGCCCTTCGGCACCGGCCGCCACCGCTCGAACCGCGACTCGAACCTGCGGATCTCGCCCAGCTCCGCGCCCAGCCGCCGGATGGTCAGGAAGTCGCCGTCCCAGCGCCGGTTCTGGAACACGGTGAGCGGGAGCTCCTTCTCCCGGGCCAGCCGGATCAGGCCGGCCGCCTCGGCGGCGGTGCCCGCCAGTGGCTTGTCCACCACCACCGGCAGGCCCGCGGTCAGGGCGGCCGTCGCCAGCGGCACATGCGTCCGGTTGGGGGAGGCGATCACGATCAGGTCGGAGCGTTCCCACAGCTCCTCCGCGCAACCGACCACGGCCGCGCCGAGGGCACTGACCCGGTCGGCCTTGGCCGGGTCACGGGTGACCACGGCGGCCAGGCGCAGGCCCGGCGTCGCCGCGATCAGTGGCGCGTGGAAGAAGCTGCCCGCGGGGCCGAAACCGGCGAGGCCGACCTTGATCTCATCCATGCCGGCAAAGATAGTCAGATCTCCCGGTCGTCGCGCTCGGCCAGGAACGCCTCGAACTGGGCGGCCAGTTCGTCGCCGGTCGGCATCGGCGTCGACTCGGCCATCAGGTTCTCCTTGTCGGCGCCCGACTGGAACGCGTCGTACTGCTGCTCCAGGCCCTCGATCGCGCCGGACAGCTCGGCCGACGCCTGGATCTGCTCCTCGATCTCGGCCGTGGTCTTCCCGGCCGCCTCGCGCAGCGCGTCCATCGGGAACACCAGCCCGGTGCCCCGCGTGATCGCCTCCAGGGCGGCCACCGCGGCCTGCGGGTACTCGGCCTGGGCCAGATAGTGCGGCACGTGCACGGCGTAACCCAGCGCGTCGTGACCCTTGCCGCCGAGCCGGAACTCCAGCAGCGAGGCCGCGCTGCCCGGCACCTGGACCCGGCCGAACGGGCTGGTCTGGCCGTTGATCAGGTCGGGGCGGCTGCCGTGCGCGGTCAGGCCGAGCGGGCGGGTGTGCGGCACGCCCATCGGGATGCCGTGCGCCGTCACCAGCTTGCCGATCTTCAGGCGGGTCGCCAGCATGCCCACCGCCTCGGTGAACAGCTCCCACTCCCGGTCCGGCTCCGGCCCCGTCATGATCAGGAACGGGGTGCCGGTCACGTCGTGCACCAGGTAGACCGCCAGCTCCGGCATGTCCACCTCGGTCCAGCGGTCGGTGTCGAAGACCATCGCCGGCCGCCTGGACCGATAGTCCAGCAGCCGATCGATGTCAAAGGTCGCGACGACCCGGTGCTCCAGTTCGGCGAGCAGATGCCCCAGGGCGAGTCGTCCCGCCGCCCCGGCGTCTACAAAGCCCTCGAAATGGTAGAGCAGCACCGGATCGGTCAGCTCGGGGACGTCGCCGTCGAGCCGGTAGAGATCCGTCGGGTCGAACACGGTGTCAGCCTTTCTTCAGGTCCTACCAGAAGAACCTACGACCCGCCCAAACGATTCCGGGCGTTTTCGGGGACCCTATCGGTGGACAATGAGGCGCATGCAGCCGGATCCGGAACTGGAAGCGTTCGCCACCAAGCTGTTCGATCTCGCCCGGGCGGGCGAGACCGCCGCGCTGGCGGCATATGTGGACGCCGGAGTGCCGGTCGATCTGACCAACGACAAGGGCGACACGTTGCTCATGCTGGCGTCCTACCACGGTCACGCTGTAACGGTCCAGGCTTTGACCGAGCGCGGCGCCGATCCCGATCGGGCCAACGACCGCGGGCAGACGCCGCTGGCGGGCGCGGTCTTCAAGAAGGAGCCCGCCGTGGTGCGGGCGCTGCTGGCCGCCGGGGCCGACCCGCGGGCGGGCACGCCCTCGGCGGTGGACACCGCCCGCCTGTTCGGCCACGACGACCTGCTCGAACTGTTCGGTTAACGCGGCGGGTCCTGCTGGACGTCTTCCGGGAGTTCCATCTCGCCGAGCGCGGTGGCGATGGTGTCCTCCAGGCTCAGCCGTGCGCCTTCGGCGAACAACTCGTTGAACCGGGTGCTCCCGAGGTTCTCCAGGCACTCCTTGCGGCACTTCTCGTATTCCTGGGACAGGAACGGCGAACCCATCTGGGCCAGGCCGAAGGTGTTCCAGTTCGTCTCGGACGCGCCCAGCAGGTAGGTCGCGTGCGCGAACCGCTCCTGCGCCACGGCTAACCGCGCCACCGTCTCCAGCACCAGCAGCACGCCCGGCACGTCGTGGAAGTGCCGCTTGATGCGCAGCGCGTCCTTGGCGCTCACCACCGCCTCGGCCAGCCGGTCGGTGTTCAGCTGGACGATCGACAGGATCCAGGTCGCGTACGAGCGCAGCCACAGCTCGCCGCGCTCCTTGCAGACCTTCAGGCAGTCCTGCAGCAGCGTCTCCGCCTCGAACAGGTCGTTCTGCGCGGTCAGCACCAGGGCCAGCTCGCCGATCGCGGGCAGCAGGCCAGGGTTGAGCTCCCGGCCGCCGCGGTGGAACTCGATGGCCACCCCGAGCAGCGCGGTCGCCTTCTTCAGGTCGCCCTGCAGGAACGCGGCCGTGCCCTGCATCTTGGTGGCCAGGATCACCGAGGTGGAGTCGCCCACCTGGACGGCCTCGGTGCTGCACTGGTCGGCCGCCTCCACCGCGCCGCTGATGTCGCCCTGCGCGCTGCGGATGTAGGAGAGCACCCAGAGCGCCTTGCACCGTTCCTTGCTCGGCTGGGTGGACTCCTTGATCGCGCGCTCCAGGTAGTGGCGGCCCTCCCGGACGAAGCCGCAGGCCACCCACATGAACCAGAGCGAGGACAGCAGCTCCAGGCCGATCCTGACCTGACCGGGGGTCTTCAGGCAGTAGTCGACCGCGACCCGGATGTTGTCGTGCTCCTGGCGCATCCGGACGAACCAGTGCACCTGCCTGGGGCCCGACCAGGCGTGCTCGCCGCGTTCTGCCAGCTGCAGGTAGTAGTCCCGGTGCCGCTGCTTGAGCGCGTCGGTCTCGCCGAGTTTGTCCAGCCAGTCCTCGCCGTACTGGCGGAGCGTGTCGATCAGCCGGTAGCGCTGGCCGGAGACCGTGCCGTAGCTGAGCAGCACCGACTTGTCGACCAGGCCGGTGATCACTTCCAGGATCCGGTCGGCGGCCAGGCTGTCGCCCGCGCAGACGTAGCGGGCCGCGTCCAGTTCGAAGTCGCCCGCGAACACGGCGAGCCTGGCCCACAGCAGCCGCTCCGCCGGCTCGCACAGCTCGTGGCTCCAGCCGATCGCGGCCCGGAGCGTCTGGTGCCGGGGCAGCGCGGTCCTGCTGGCGCCCGCCAGCAGGCTGAACCGGTCGGTGAGCAGGCCGAGGATCTGGTCCACCGAGAGCGCCCTGAGCCGGACCGCGGCCAGCTCGATCGCCAGCGGGATGCCGTCCAGCCGCACGCACAGCTGCGCCACGCTGTTCACGTTGTGCTCGTCCACCACGAAGTCCGGCACCACCGCCGAGGCCCGCTGCCGGAACAGCTCCACCGACTCGTTGTGGTACGGACTCTCCGCCGGGTCGTCGCCGGGCACGATCAGCGGCGGGATGGCCACCGTGGACTCGCCCTGGGTGTTGAGCGAGCGCCGGCTGGTCGCGATGATCCGCAGCTTCGGCGCCCGCGCCAGCAGATCCTGGACCAGCTGGGCGCAGGCTTCGATCAGGTGCTCGCAGGTGTCCAGGACCAGCAGCAGCTCACGTTCCGACAGCCAGTCGCCGAGCGCGTCCGAGCCGACCCGGTCGGAGGTGTCGGCGATGCCGAAGGCGGTGCTGATGGTGTGGTGCACCATGCCCGGGTCCTGCAGCCGGGCGAGATCGACATACCAGATCCCGTCCTTGAACTGCTGGCGGACCAGATGCGCGATCCGCAACGCGGTGCGTGATTTGCCGACACCGCCGATTCCGGTCACCGTGACCAGGCGGGAAGTCTGCAAACGTTGTCTGATGGTGGTGAGGAGTCGATTCCGGCCCACGAAACTGGTGAGTTCCGCGGGAAGATTGCCCTCTCGCCGCCATCCTGCTGGCGTTGCCATGCCGCCTCACGGGGGTTGTTGCGTCCGGCCTGCACCTGAACCTATGCAATTACACGCCCGTCTCGGGCTCTTTCCTGTTCCCGCATCGTACCCTTGCGCGACGATAGATGTTTGGTTGAGTGGTCCCGACGTTTCTCCCCCGGGGGAATTCCGCCCGGGGGAGAGTCGATATTATTGGCGTCATGACAGAGCAGCAGCCGGATGACATGCGTCCGGTGGACCTCTTCGACGACGGCCTGCCGGTGCTGCCCGACCAGACTTCGGACGACACCGATCACGGGTGGGGCGAGTGGCGGGGCGGCGATGATGACGACGCCCGTTTGATCGAGGATCGCCCGCCGCACTGGGGCTAGATCTGTTGGTGCGGCTGGTCGAGCTGGTCCCACCACCAGTTGATGGCGGTCACCGGGAGCGGGTCGAGGCTGTCGTCCATCGGCTCCTCCTTCCAGGTGCGGGGCATCGCGATGCGCTCGCCCGACGCTTCGTCGTCCGGGTTGCGCGGGTCGCCGTACCGGTCGGTGATCATGCTCCATTCCAGGTAGCCGCGGACCCATTCGCCCAGGCCGTGGACGTAGCGGGTGAGTTCTGAGCCGGCGTCGGTCTTGACTTCGTCGCTGAGGCGCAGGAACAGGGACATCACCCGGTCGCGCATGGCCACGGCGGTGGTCAGGGCGTCGTCGATCGAGCAGTCGTTCTGGTGGGCCAGCACGCTGACCAGGTTCTGGAGTTCGGCGTAGCCGTACCGTTCCTTGCGGAAGGCCTCCTTGTTGAAGGAGATGATGTCGTTGTCCCAGCCGACCAGGGCGTTGGCCATCTCGGTGAGGGCGCGCACCCGGGCCGTGGACATCTCGGCCGCCGAGACCTCGTAGCCGGCGCTGATGTCGATGAACATCAGGCTGGGGGCGGTGGCGGTGACGTTCAGCCACATCGCGACGTAGTCGTTGACCCGGGGGATGCGGTTGGCCGAGCGGTTGACGGCCTCCCAGATCAGGCCGAACAGGTATTTCCGCAGTTCCTCCACCCAGCGGGCGGTCTGCACGGGGGTGGCGTAGAGGTCCAGGCGGCGGCGGATGTCGCGCAGGCCCTCCGCCCACGGGTTGCCGGGGAGCATCCGGGCGGTGGGGGCCTCCAGGATGCGGGCGAGCTTGCCGAGTAACTGGACCAGCTCGTCCAGGGAGGACTCGTCCTCGCGTTCGTCGCAGTACATATCGTCGAAGGTGAACAGCCAGAACAGCTGGTCGCTGGCGACCTGGAGGCCCTCGCCCGAGCCGTGCGGCATGGTCAGCGAGGCGAAGTAGCCGACCTTCTGGGTGGCCAGGTAGTCGCGCTGGGTACGGCTGCGGTGCAGCCCGAAGTCGTCCATCCACTGGACGGTCCGCCGGTCGATCTCGGCGGCCTCGGGCGAGATCGCGTACGGGAACGGGCAGTAGAACGAGGGCACATCCATCTGGGAAAGGGGCGTGGAGTCCACGGCAGCATCCTTTGCGGTGAGGGGGAGATGAAACGCCGCGAGGAAACACGAAACGCGCACACCACGCGGAATATGTTGTAAGGGAGTTATCCGGATTTATCGGCTTATGTCAGGGCCGATTATCGGGACTCCAGCGTCATGGGAATCTTGTCGGCGGACATCGTCCCCAACGCCATCTCCCTGACCCGGTGGCCGGGCACCGGCCGCAGCCGGAACCGGGCCGGCAGCGTGGCCAGCACCAGCGCCATCGAGATCCGGGCCAGCGGCTCGCCCGCGCACTTCCTGGTGCCCGCGCCGAACGGCAGGAACAGGTCCCTGGGCAGCTCCTTGGCGCGGTCGGGCGCCCAGCGGCCGGGGTCGAAGCGCATCGGATCCGCGTACACGGCCGGGTCCCGGAGCAGCGCGGACAGGCTGACCAGCAGCTCGGCGCCCGCGGGGATGGGCACGCCGCCGAGCTCCAGGGCCCTGGTGGTGCGGCGCATCACCAGCCAGCCGGGGCTGCGCAGCCGCAGCGTCTCGTTGACCACCTGCTCGGCGTACCCGAGCTTGGGCAGGTCGTCGGCGGTGACCGTGCGGCCGGCCAGGACCTGGTCCAGCTCCTCCAGGAGCCGCCGCTCGACCTCCGGATGCTGCCCGAGCTCGTGGAAGACCCAGCCCAGCACGTGCCCGGTGGTGTCGCCGCCGGCCACCACCAGCGAGAGCACCTCGTCGCGCAGCTCCTGGTCCGACATCGGCAGGCCCTCGGTGTCCCGGGCCGCGATCAGCATGGACAGGATGTCGTGGTGGTCGCGCTCGTCGGCGTGGTAGTCGGCGATCACCTTGGTGATCGCGCGCTCCAGCCGGTCCCTGGCCGCGTTGAAGCGCCGGTTGGCCCGGATCGGCAGCCGCTCCAGCAGGTCGCTGGGGACCACCGCGCGCATGCCGACGCCCACCATGAAGTCGGCGATCGACTCCTGCACGTCCTCGACCTCGCCCGCCGCCGTGTCGGACGAGAACAGGCTTTTGGTGATCAGCGCCACCCCGAGCCGGTCCATCTCCCTGGCGATGTCCAGCGTCATCCCGGCCCGCCACGAGCCGGTCCACGCCTCGATCACCCCGCGCAGGGTGTCGACGTCGTACCCCGGGCGGGTGTGGTGGAAGGCGGGCTGGACCATGCGCCGCTGCCGCATGTGGAACGGGCCGTCGGAGGTGCCGAGCCCGTCGCCGAGCAGCGGGCGCAGCTTGCGGAAGAACCGGCCCCTGGCGAACGTGGTCCCGCCGTCGCTGACCACCTCGCGGGCGATCCGGGCGTCGGTGATCACGAACGCCGGCGTACGGCCCAGCCGGATGCGAACCACCTTGCCGTGGTGGCGCATCTCCTCAAGGAAGGCGAGACGGCGTCCCACCAGTGCGGGAATGTGCCCGAGCAGGGGGAGGCCGCCGGGCGCGGCGGGCGTTAGCTGAGGCATTGGCACGTTCCCTTGTCTCGGCTCGGCAGGGTCGTACGTCTGCGGATCTGGGGTTCGACCGGACGTAGTGGTTCGACGGTGGAACCGGGTGGTTCAACTGTCGTTCGACCAATGGCCATGCCCAAAGGTGGCGCCCCCGATAGCGAGCGCATGCGATCGGCATGCCCGCTGGTTCCTCTTCACGAAATAAGTCCCATTCATTCCGACATGAAATGTTTGCTCTGTCAATGCGGGCAGGAGTCCGGAGTAGGCCAGATCCGACGCATCTGAAAACACATGGGAGTTACCGTGCCCATACAGTCGCTCCTGTCAGCGTTTCATCACTGACAAGCTACATTGCTAGGCCGAATGATTTTTTGTCGTGAAGTAATTTAGTACGTCCGGAAATATTATGAAACGACGTCCTTATGGCGGAATCGCCGAAACGCGAAGGCGATCAGCACGGCCGCGTACGTGACCGCCACCGCGACGCCCTTGATCATGCCGCTGTAGTCGGGGACGGGGGCGAGCGCGTCCAGCCAGGCGGTGTTCCAGAACGTCGGCAGGAACTCGCGCAGGCCGCCCAGCGCCTCCACCGCCTGCAGGATGGTGCTCACGATCACCAGGCCGACCGCGCCGCCGACCGCGCCCAGCGGCGAGTCGGTGCTCACCGACAGCAGGAACGCCACCGCGGCGACGACCAGGTTGCTGACCATCGCGTATCCGATCACGATGGCGAACTTGGGCAGCACGTCGCCGGCCGGGATGATCTCCCCGGTGCCGGGCACGGTGATGTCGTTCCAGCCGAACACGATCGTCCCGGCCAGCAGCGCCATCACCGGGACCACGGTCACCGCCGCCGCCGAGTAGCCGAGCGCGACGATCAGCTTCTGCCGCAGCAGCCGGTCCCGCGGGATCGGCGCGGCCAGCAGATACCGCAGCGACGACCAGTTGGCCTCGCTGGCCACCGTGTCGCCGCAGAACAGCGCGACCGCGACCACCAGCAGGAAGCTGGCCGACACCGACAGCGCGAACGCGGCGAAGTTCAGCCCGCCCGCCGTCGCCAGATCCGACAGCCGCAGGCTGTTCTGGCCGTTGTTGTTGCCCGGCCCGAACTGGAAGGCGATCACCAGGATCCACGGCAGCGCCAGCAGGATGCCGAACATGGCCAGCGTGCGCCGCCGCTTGAACTGCCTGATGATCTCCACCCGGAGCGGCAGTGTGTGCCGCGGGGCGTAGCCGGTCGCTCCGGTGCTCACGCGTTCTCTCCGATCAGGTCGAGGAACACGTCCTCCAGGCGGGTGCTGCCGTTGAGATCGCCCCGGCTGAGCAGCTCGGCGACCGGGCCGTTGGAGATCAGCCGGCCGCGGTGCATGACGACGACGTGGCTGCAGGTCTGCTCGACCTCGCCCAGCAGGTGGCTGGAGACGATCACGGTCCGGTCCCCGGCGGCGTACGCGCGCAGGACCTTGCGCATCTCGGCGATCTGGGGCGGGTCCAGGCCGTTCGTCGGCTCGTCCAGGACCAGCAGGTCCGGGAGGCCGAGCATGGCCTGCGCGATGGCCAGCCGCTGCCGCATGCCCTGGGAGTAGGTGCGGACCGCGCGCTCGACGGCGTTGCCGAGCCCGGCGATCTCCAGCGCCTCGGCCATGTGTGCGTCGGCGGCCGGGCGGCCGGTGGCCCGCCAGTAGAGCTCCAGGTTGTCAAGGCCGGACAGGTGCGGCAGGAACCCGGGCCCCTCGACGAAAGAACCCAGCCTGGACAGGACCGGAGCGCCGGGCACGACCCGGCTGCCGAAGATCTTGATCTCGCCGGCGTCCGGGTGGATGAGGCCCATCAGCATCCGCATGGTGGTCGTCTTGCCCGCGCCGTTCGGGCCGAGCAGGCCGAGCACCTGGCCCTTCTCCACCGTGAACGACAGCTCGTTCACGGCCTTCTCGCCGTTGCGGTAACGCTTGGTGAGGCCGGTGATCTGGAGGGGGACCTCGGCGAGGGCCGGGTCCTGGGCGGTGTCCGCGCGGCGCACCCGGCCGATGAACACCAGGATCGCGGCGACCAGGATCGCCGCCAGCGGCATCGCCCAGGTCCACCAGGCCGGGCCCGTCGCCGGCGCCGACAGCCCGCCGTCGGTGGGCACCACCAGTTCGGGGGAGGCCAGCCCGACGCGGTAGACGGCCGGGGCGGCCGGGGTCGCGTAGGCCATGTCGGTGGTGGTCAGCACCAGGCGCAGCGTGCGGCCGGTGTCGAACTGCCGGTCCACGGCCGGGAGCGCGATGGTGGCGCTGGTTCCGGCCGGGGTGGCGTTCACCCGCACCGGCGCGGTCAGGTTCCCGGGCAGTACGGCGAGCTGGCCGGTCGAGGCGTCGTAGAGCTTGGCGAAGAGGGTGACCTCGCCCTGGCCGTACACCCGGATCTGGGCGGTGGGGGAGCCGGTGAGGTGGAGGGGGGCGGTGAGCGGGGCCGACTCGAAGGTGGCGGCCTGGCCAGGGAGGTCGAGGGCCGCGCCGAGGCCGGAGGAGTTGCCGAGGAGGCTGCCGAAACCGGGGATCGACGAGATCGACGCGGGGGAGCCGCCCGGCGGGTTGGCCACCTCCTGGTCCGGGCCGGTGAGGGCGATCTTCGTGGTGGCGGTGCCGGTGAGGCCGGGGTAACGGTCGCCGCCGGCGTGCACGATCGTGTTGCGGCGGGTGCCGGGGTCGCGTCCGCCGTCCCGGGAGACGGTGAAGGCCTCGCCGGTGGCGACCGAGGCTGCCTGCGCGACCTGTGGGTGGCCGGGGGTCGTCGCGTCCCTGAGCCACTTGTCGAACCAGGCGGAGGTGCGGTCGAAGACCCAGTCGGCCTCGCTGTCGCCGCCGTCGTGGCCGCCGTTGATCCAGGAGACCTCGACGGGGGCGCCGGCGGCGGCGATCGCGCGGGCGTTGGCGTCGGCGTGGGAGAGCGGGAAGAGGGAATCGCGCTGGCCCTGGATGATCAGGGTGGGGATCCGGATTTTTCCGGGCACGGAGACGGGGCTGGAGCGGCGCAGCAGCTCGATCGCCTGCGGCGTGGCGCGGCCCTTCTCGGCGATCTCCTGGTAGATGTCGCAGATCTGGGGGAGAAAGCGGCCGCACTGGATCTGCTGCGGCGTCAGAGGTGTCGCGCCCGGCCCGGCCGTTCCCGAGGGGGTGCCGCCCGTTCCTCCGGTGAGGCCGGTCAGGGCGGCTGCGGCGCCGCCGGCGCCTCCGCCGCCGCTCAGGCCCGAGAGGCGGGTGCCGCCCGCGCTGAAGAAGATGCCGGCCCACATCTTCTTGAAGACGCCGGTCGCCGGGCCCTGTCCTGTGGCGTTGGGGAACAGGGCGTCGGCCAGGTCGTACCAGGTGATCTGGGGGGCGATGGCGTCGATTCTGGTGTCGTAGGCGGCAGTCATCAGGGCGATCGCGCCGCCGTACGAGCCGCCGGCCATGCCGACGCGGGGGTCGCCGGCGGCGTCCAGCCGTACCTCGGGGCGGGTGGCCAGCCAGTCGACCAGCTGTTTGACGTCCTTGACCTCGTAGTCGGGGGAGTTGAGGGCGATCTCGCCGGTCGAGCGGCCGAAGCCGCGGGCCGACCAGGTCAGGACCGCGTACCCGTGCTGGGCGAGGCGCTGGGCCTGGTCGCGGACGCTGGTCTTGCTGCCGCCGAAGCCGTGGCCGAGCAGGACCGCGGGGGCCTTGCCGCCGGAGGCGGGCGTGAAGAAGGTCGCGTCCAGCTTGACGCGCTGGTCGCCGGCGGGGCCGTCGAGCACGTCGATCGTCAGGTCCTGGCCGCGCGGGGGCGGGTCGGCGGGCCAGACCGCCCAGGTGATCGCCGCCACCGCGAGGATCACAACAGCGATCACGGCGGTCATGGCCCGCCGCCCACCAGGGAACGTCATGCCGTGAGCTTACTGAGAACCGCTGAGAGCCGGCTGAGACCGCCCGGCGGCTGGGGTTGGGGAACGGATCAGAAAGTGATGGGAAGGATGAGGCGAGGGTCGGTCAGGGAGTGGGCGGCGGTGAGGAGGTAGTCGCCGCCGACCAGCTGCCAGCCGGAGTCGGTCCAGATTTCGGCGGCTCTGCGGGGGATCTCGATGGTCACTTCGACGGTCGTTCCGGGGCCGGCCTCGGCCACGGCGAATCCGGCCAGCCAGCGTGCCGGGCGGGATTCGTCGGCGGCTACGGGTGCGAGGTACGCCTGGACGACCTCCCGGCCGGAGCGGGTGCCGGTGTTGCGGAGGCCGACGGTCAGGGTGCCGTCCGTGTAGCTGATCGACTCGTAGATCCAGGTCGTGTAGCCGAGGCCGTGGCCGAAGGCGTAGGCGGGTTCTGCGCCGGTGCGGTCCCAGGCCCGATAGCCGATGAAGACGCCCTCGTCGTAGCCGATCTCGCCGTCGCGCGGGGTCACGTCGATGACCGGGCAGTCGGCCATCGCCACCGGCCACGTCGTCGGCAGCCGGCCGCCGGGTTCGGCCGCGCCGGTCAGGACGTCGGCCAGGGCGTGGCCGCCCTCCTGGCCGGGGAACCAGGTGAGCAGCGTCGCGGCGACGTCGTTCCGCCAGGGCATCTCGACGGGGGCGCCGGCGTTCACCACCACGATCGTCTTCGGGTTGGCGGCGACGACCCGGGCGACGAGTTCGTCCTGGCGTTCCGGGAGGCGCAGGGAGTGCCGGTCGAAGCCCTCGCTCTCGACCTCCTTCGACGTGCCGACCACGACCACGGCGACGTCGGCCGCGCGGGCGGCGGCCTCCGCCCGGGCGAGCAGTTCGTCGGCGTCCGGCCTCGGCTCCCGGTGCGCGAGACCGAAGCCGACGTAGGCCAGCGGCATCCCGCCGAACAGGCCCTTGTAGACGGTGTGCAGGAGGAGCACGTCCACGGGCCGCCCGGCGGTGAGCTCCACCGTGAAGATCTTCTGGGTGGGGATGAAGATCGCGTCGGGGGCTCGGTCGGGCGGGGGCTTGATCACGCCCTCGTGCAGGAGTTCGCCGTCGATCTCCAGGCGGAAGGCGCCGAGGCCGTCGATCGCGAACTCGTGCGCGCCGTCCACGTCCGGGGTGAAGGTGCCGCCGATCTCGACCGTGTGCAGCTCGTCGTACGGGACGGGGGTCTTGCCGATCCACGTCAGCATGCCGTCGACCTGCGGGAACGTGCCGAGCACGTGGCCGTCCGCGGCCCTGGCGGTGGAGGTGATGGCGAAGCCGTCGCGGGCCGGGTTGAGGTTGGGGCTGGGGTCGGCGCCCCGGGCGAACGTCACGTCCAGACCGGCGGCTTTGAGGCCGTCCAGGGGTGACACCACATGGTCGGAGTAGACCTGCGCGCTGCCGCCGCCCATCACCCGGGCGTCCTTGGCGAGGCCGCCGATCAGCGCGATCGAGGTTCCTGCCGGGAGCGGGAGAACGCCCTCGTTCCTGAGGAGTGTGAACGACCGCGCGGCCACTTCGCGGGCCAGCGCTTCCCCGTCCACGTCCTCGAATTCGGGGCGCGTTGCGCCGGTCCGCAGCGCGCCCGTCCTGGCGGCCACCGTGAGGACCCGCAGGACGTGCTCGTCCAGGACCTCCTCGGTGACCTCTCCCGCTCGTACGGCGTCGGCGAGTGCTGGGCCGTACACGGTCTTGGGGCCGGGCATGGCCACGTCGAGGCCGCCGTTGGCCGCCCGTACGGTGTCGTGGGCCGCGGTCCAGTCCGAGACGATGAAGCCGTCGAAACCCCATTCGTCCCGCAGCACCCGGTTCTGCAGTTCGTCGTGTTCGGTCATGGTCGGGCCGTTGACCCGGTTGTAGGCGGCCATCACGCCGTACGGACCGGCTTTGAGGTTCACGATCTCGAACGGCGCCAGATACAGCTCACGCAGCGCGCGCTCTCCGACCAGGACGTTCACCGTCAACCGCTCGGTCTCGGAGTCGTTGGCGACGAAATGCTTGACCGTGACCGCGACTCCCCGCTCCTGAACCCCGATCACGTAGCCGGCCGCGATCTCCCCGCTCAGCAGCGGATCCTCCGAGTAACACTCGAAATGCCGCCCGCCGAGCGGCGACCTGTGCAGGTTCACCGTCGGCGCGAGCAGCACGTGCACGCCCTTGCGCCGCGCCTCCTGCGCCAGCAGCCCGCCCACCCGCCGGGCCAGCGCCACATCCCAGGTCGCGGCCAGCGCGGTCGGACTCGGCAACGCGATGGACGGATCGGTGGCCGTCCACTCCATCCCGCGGACGCCGATCGGCCCGTCGGACATCACCAGCGCGTCCAGCCCGATCTCCGGAATGGCGGGCAGCGTCCACATGTCGGCTCCCGCGAGCAGCCCCGCCTTCGTGTCGAGATCGAGCTTCCCGAGCGCCTGAGTCACTTCGTCCATCGCCACTCCTTCCGTCACGAATCAAATACAACACCAAGTCCCACGAGAACTGGATTTTTCGGGCAAAGCGTTTAGTGAGTGAAATATCGCGTGACGTAGCGACATGATCGCTGGCCGCGGCTAAGGTGTGATCGCGTTCGCAGTGCCGGGCCCGGTCGGGCCCGTGAGTTCCTGTCAATCAGCTGCTCGGGAGTTCTGTGACCCCCTCAAACGCCGGCCGTTCGCAAATCATCGAGTTCTGGCGTGCCTGCGAGCTGTTCAGCCCGCAGACGATTCCCAAGGTCGATCCCCGGGACGCCGTCGCGCCCGTCTTTTCGGTCACTCCCGGCGAACCGCTGCCCTGGGAGGAAGGGCATCCCCTGAAGAGGCGGCGGCTGAATCCGGACAGAACGTGGCGGCATCTCCTATTCGGCGGAGTGTTCGAGCTGACTCGGGTGCGTACCCTGCTGGAACAGGTTTTCGGGGCGGACCCGGAAAGTCACGACAGCAGGCCGCCGGGAACCAGCGCGCTGTTCGCCCTCGTCGTCACCGACGACGGCCGCCCGCTGTTCGGCTCGGCCGAGTTCTCCAGCGGCGCCTGGGCGGCGGGCCGTACCGCGGACCCCGGGCCGAAGTCCCCGAAGTGGCTGACCGGGTTCGAGGAGGCATCCGTTGGCCTGGCGGCGGCGTTCCAGCGTGTGACCGCCGCGCACCAGGGCGACGGGGTGGCGGCGGAACTGGCCAGGAAGGGAATCCACGTCGGGCGTCCGCTGGGCCAGGACGAGCTCGCCGGCCTGGTGCAAATCGCCGCCGAGCGGCTGGGCGTGACCCGGATCCTCGCTCCGGCGGGGCTGCTGGTCAAGAGTGTGCAGGTCGGCAGGACCCGGGCGTACAACACGGAGGAAGGCTCCGAGTTCCTCAACAGCTTCATCGTCCCCGACCTCACCCGGGTCGCGGCGGCGGTGCGCTCCGGCGGGTACGGCCCGGCCCTGGCCGAGTACCTCTCCACCCGCGAGCCCGCCCGCGTCGACCTCCGCGCCGACAATCAGGCGATCTACCGCCAGGTCATCCCCGACCTGGTGCCACTCGGCCGCTGGCCCGCCGCGGCCGATCGGCCGCTGGCGCTGAGCCAGCAGTTCGCCGTCAACACGATCATGAGCAGGCTCGCTTCCTCGGCCGGGCTGTTCGCGGTCAACGGCCCGCCCGGCACCGGCAAGACCACCATGCTGCGCGACCTCGTCGCCGCGAACGTCGTCGAGCGCGCCATCCGGCTGGCCGCGCTGCCGTCCCCCGCCGCGGCCTTCACCGGCAAGCACACCTGGGCGACCGGCGAGTACGTCCGGGTGATCCACACCTGGCGTGCCGACCTGACCGGATTCGAGATGGTCGTCGCCTCCGCCAACAACGGCGCGGTCGCCAACGTCACGACCGAGATCCCGGGGCGGCACGCGCTTGACCCGCCCTGGCGGGACGGCGCGGACTATTTCGCCGAGCTCGCGACCAGGGTGCTCGACGCGCCCGCCTGGGGGCTGGTCGCGGCGCGGCTGGGGAGGAAGTCCTTCAGGACCGAGTTCGTGTCCAGGATGTGGTGGGGCACGAAGGAGAAGCCCGGCCTGCGGGAGACGCTCAAAGAGTGGAATCACGACCAGGCGGGAGCGTGGCGTCCGGCTGTCAAGGCGTTCCAGGCGGCGCACGAGCGGGTCCGCGCGCTGCGGCGGAGCCGGCAGGACGTCTGCGCCATGCTCGGGGAACTGGACGATCTCCCGGCCCGGGTCGATCAGCTCGCCGCTGAGATCGCCGCCGGTGAGACCCGGTTCACGAAGCTGCGGGCGGAACTCGCCGAACGGGAGGGGCACGCCGAGAGCGTGCGCCGGGAGGTCCAGGCCCGGGAGCGGGCCAGGCTCGCGCACCGCGAACTCCAGCCGACGCTGGTCACCGCGATTTTCACACTGGGGAAGGCGTCGCGGCAGTGGCTGGCGGAGGACCAGGTTCTGGTCGCGGCCCTCCAGGACGCGCAAGGGCGGCTCGGGGCCGCGCGGGCGCGGGAGGACGAGCTACGGTCGGGCGTGGCCCGGGTGACCGATGAGCTGGTCACCCGGCGGGGGTCGCTCGCCTCGGCGCGGGAGCGCATCGCCGAACTTCGTGCGAAGGTTGAGCCGCATCGGGCGAACTTGGGTGAATTTCTACCCACCGAGGCATGGTGGGCGGGGGAGGAGCGGCGGGAGCTGCGCACGCTCTGGACCGACCCCCAATGGAACGCGGCGCGGAGCGACCTGTTCCTGCACGCGCTCCGGCTCCACCAGGCGTTCCTCCGCGCCCACCCGACCGTGATGCGCAACAACCTCCAGGCGGCCATGGACGTCCTGACAGGAGAGGCACCCAGGGACGCTCCACCGGAGGCGGTCCTGGCGGCCTGGCAGAGCCTGTTCTTCCTCGTCCCCGTGGTCTCCACCACATTCGCCTCGTTCGATCGCATGTTCTCCCATCTCGGACGGGAGTCCCTGGGCTGGCTGCTCATCGACGAGGCAGGGCAGGCCGCGCCGCAGCTCGCGGCGGGCGCGATCTGGCGTTCCCGCCGCGTCGTGGCCGTCGGCGACCCTCTTCAGCTGGAACCGATCGTGACCCTCCCGTTCACCGCGCAGCAGGCTCTTCGCGGGACCTTCGGCGTCGCCGGGGAGAAGTGGCTTCCGGCGCGGACTTCGGTTCAGCAGCTGGCCGACGCCGTCACCGGCTACGGCACCTACCTTCCCGGGGAGAGCGGCCCGATCTGGGTGGGCGCGCCGTTGCGGGTGCACCGCCGCTGCGACCAGCCGATGTTCACGATCTCCAACGCCATCGCCTACGACGGCCTCATGGTGTACGGAAAGTCCGCCGGCGCGCCGCTCGCCCTCCCGGAGAGCATGTGGCTGGACGTGGTCGCCACCGAATCGGAGGGCCACTGGATTCCGGCGGAGGGGGTCGTGCTCGAACGGATCCTGACCCGGCTCACGCGGGAGGGCGTCGCTCCGGCGGACATCTTCGTGATCAGCCCATTCCGGACGGTGGTGCGATCACTCAGCAAGGTGACGCGGGCTTACCGGGGAATCGAAGCCGGAACTGTGCACACGGCTCAGGGCAAAGAGGCTGACGTGGTCATTCTCGTGCTCGGCGGCGATCCGCGCAGCCCCGGCGCGAAACAGTGGGCGGCCCGGAACCCCAACCTGCTCAACGTCGCCGTGAGCCGGGCCAAACGCCGCCTCTACCTGATCGGCAACCGCGATGAATGGGCCAAGCAACGATATTTCACGACTGTGGCGCAGGAGCTGCGGCATACGACGCTGTGACCTCTCACCCCCCACCGGCCTCCGCGAGGGACCGCTTAGCATCCGATCGGGCCACGAATCCGCAGGCATGATTGCGCCACAGGTAAAGACAACGGCATCATTTCGCGCGTGAACTCTGGAATGTCGCTCAAGCAGGCCCCCTCCCGGATCATTGGGTGGGCTCTCCCATACTGGACAAGAGGGACGGCGGGGCGGGAAACTCCTGCGGAGTTGTTCCGTGTCCTCTACCTCGGCTGGCTGGTGGCGTTCGTTTTCAAGGTGCTCGGCGCATCCTGGGATGTGTCGTGGCACTTCCGGTGGATCCGGGACGACCTCGCTCCGCCGCACATGCTCAACACGATCGGCACCGCGCTCGCCGTCGCCCTGACGATCGTGCACTGGTACACCGGCTACGGCGTGGACCGCACCGCCTCCCGGCTGATCCAGTGGGGGACCGGCCTCTTCCTCATCGCCGTGCCCCTCGACTTGATCAACCACCGTGTGAACGGCCTGGACATCACCGCCTGGAGCCCTTCCCACGCGCTGCTGTTCATCGGCACGGCCTTCATGATCGCCGGAGTGATCCGCGGCTGGTTCGTGGGCGCGCCCGCCGGCCGTACCCGCACGGTGGTGCTCACCGCCCTGTTCGGCTTCTTCCTGGAAAACGCGATCTTCCCCAGCCAGCACCAGGAGTACGGCGTGCTCGGCCTGGCCGCCTGGGTCCGCGGCCAGCCGGAAGCCGAGCCGGAGCTGCTCAAGTTCGCCGCCGAGTCGCTGGGCCGCCCGATCGACCTGGTCGCCATCCAGAACTTCTCGCTGCCCGTCCCCGACTCCGTCTACTCGGTGTACGCGGGCGTCGTCGGCATGATCATCCTCATCATGGCGCGCATCATGGTCGGCCGCGCCGGCACCGCCACCGCGATCGCGGTCGGCTACCTCGCCTACCGCACGCTGATCTGGCCGCTGCTGGTCGTCGGCGGCTTCCCCGGCTCCGCCATCCCGTACTTCCTGCTGGTCGCGGCCGTCGCCGTCGACCTGGCCTTCCTCATCCCGCTGCCCACCTACATCCGTCCCCTGCTCGGCACCGCCCTGATCACCGCGGGCGTGTACGGCGGCCTCTACCTCCAGGACCTCCTGCTGGAGGCCCCTCCGTACGGCCCCGGCTCCTGGCCGCTGGCCGCCGGGCTCCTGTTCGCCAGCTGGCTCGTGGTCGAACTCCTGTCCAGCCGATTCCAGCTGCGTGCCCCCGACGCCGCCCCGGCCGAAGTCCACTGACGCTCCCGCCTCGGCTCCAGGCCGCCCTGGAGTTGAGGCGATCCCCATGGATGGCTGATGACCTGCGTGTTCTGCGACATCATCGCCAGGCGCGCCCCCGCCACCATCGTCCGCGCCTGGCCGGAGACGATCGCCATCACCCCGATCGGCCCGGTCACGCCGGGCCACGTCCTGCTCATCCCGCACGCGCACGTCGCCGACGTCGCCGAGGACCCCGAAGTCTCCGCCAGGACGATGCTCCGCGCCGCCGAACTGGCCGCCGACCACCCGGCGGCCAACATCATCACCTCCCGCGGCACCGCCGCCACGCAGTCGGTCTTCCACCTGCACCTGCACGTCGTCCCACGCACCGAAGGCGACCGCCTCCCGCTTCCGTGGAACCCTCAACCATGACGATCACCGAGATCTGGGCCCGCGAACCCCTCCCCACCGGCCCATCGATCTTCCTGGCCGGCCCGACCCCGCGCAGCCCCGCCGTCCGCTCCTGGCGCCCGGCGGCGATCACGCTCATTCAACGCTCCTGGCCTGGCGACCTCGCCATCCTCATCCCCGAGTCCCGCGACGCCATCCGCGCCGCCGACTACGACGACCAGTTCAGCTGGGAGACCAGGGCCCGCGAGTCCGCCACCGCGATCCTCTTCTGGATCCCCCGTGACCTCGCCACCCTCCCCGGCTTCACCACCAACGTCGAATTCGGCCACGACGTCACCACCGGCAAGGCCGTCCTCGGCTGCCCCCCGGACTGCCCCAACCCAGAACGTAACCGCTACCTGATCCACCTGGCCAACCACTACTCCGTGCCCGTACGGCAAACGCTGCCGGACACCGTCGCAGCAGCCCTCGCCAGCATCGGAGGTCAGGGCCAGAGTCGTTGACGAGCCCAGGAGCGGCCGTCACGCACGTATCGCAGGCGGATATGACGGCGGTCGCGGTCACCTTGCCAGAACTCCACCTCGTCAGCGGTCACCGCATACAAGGTCCACCCGGGAGCGACCAACTCCGGGTCCGCGGCAAGCCGTTCCCGAGCGGCTCTGAGGGCGGCTTCCAACTCCGCCGGGTCGTTCAGAATCTGTGACTGTCGCCCGGTGAGCGCCTCGGCCCGCGACCCCTCCGAGCGGGCCCGAAAGTCGGCCGCACTGGCCTCGGCGTCAAGGGCGTGCACCGACCCGCGGATACGAATCTGCCGCCCCTGCCTCGGCCAGTAGAACGCCATCGCCGCAAACGGATTGGCGGCCAGCTCGCGGCCCTTGCGGCTGTTCCGGTCGGACGCGAAGTACCAGCGACCATCAGAATCGACGTCCTTGCAGATCAGAACCCGTGACGACGGCCGCCCCCGCTCATCGGCGGTGCCGAGCGCCATCGCGTGCGGCTCAGGCTGCCCGACCTCGATCGCCGACATGAGCCACTGCCCGAACAGCCGCACGGGATCCTCCGGCGCGGCATCCACCTCAAACTCCGGCAGCTCCACCGCAAACACCGGCAAACCACGCAGCAGCTCCCGCACCAAGCCGTCGCCCACCGAAAACCCCCCGTCAGTTCCCCCAAGCGTGCCACGCCTGGCACCCCGCAGGGGCGCGGGTCGGGGCGACGGCGACGCCGCATGCATGCGTGCCCGGCCCGCCCGTCGGACGGCGGGGCACGGGTCTGGCCACGGTGACTCCGCATGCCTGGCTCGGGTGTCAGGCAGTGGGGGCGCGGGTCTGAGCTACGGCGATACCGCGTGCCTGGCCCGCCCGTCAGGCGACGGGGGCGCGGGTCAGGGCCACGGCGACGCCGTAGGCCAGGCCCATGATGGTGAGTTCGACGGTGGCCCAGGTGGCGAAGGCGGTGGGGTGGGCGCGGGTGATGGCGGGGAGGAGGCGCCAGCGGATGTTGGCGGCGAGGAGGGCGATGGTGGCGGCGAAGGCGGTTTTGGCGAGGAGGAGTTGGCCGTAGCCGGTGGTGAAGAGGGAGTCGGGGAAGGGGGTGGTGGGGGTGAGGAGGAGTTCGACGATGCCGTTGAAGAGGCCGGAGAGGCCGACCAGGAGCAGGCTGATGGTGGCCAGGCGGGAGAAGCGGGGGAGGGTGGTGGCGAGGAGGTCGCGGTTGCGGGCCAGGAAGAGGGTGATGGCGAGGAGGCCGCCGGTCCAGGCTGAGGCGCCGATGACGTGGAGCTCCATGGAGACCATGCTGAGGTCGTGCCAGTACCAGTTGGAGGCGTGGCCGGTGACGGGGAGGGGGAGCAGGCCGAACATGGCCAGGAGGATGCGGAGTTCGGCGGGGACCTTCTCGCCGAAGCGGATGGCCAGGGTTCCGATGGCGGCGCTGACCAGGGCGGCGGAGGCGCTGACGACCAGGCCCTGGCCGGAGCCGATCGTCTCCACGTAGTAGGCCACGTCGGGGATCTGGCCGGGCATGACCTCGGCGGCGCTCAGCAGGGTGGCCAGCAGGGCGGCGGCGCACCAGGTGAGGGCGGAGACGACGGCCCAGTGGCGGGCTCGCGCGGCGATCGGCTCGGTGCGGTCCGGATCGTCGAAGCCCAGCAGTTTGGGGAGCAGGCTCAGGCCGACGGTGGACAGCGCGGCCACGTCCAGGAGCAGGCGGACGATGGGCAGGCCGTAGTCGACGACGACGCCGGGGACGGCGATGCCGGGAGCCTCGTCGGGGGCGGTCAGCCAGGTGGCGATGACGACGGCGAAAACACCCGCGACGGCGACCGCCGCCAAGGGGATCGGCCGACGGGATTCGGTGTCGGCCACGCGCCGGTCCGAGCCTGCGTCCCCGGTTCGCGCTGATGCGTCGAGCGACGGCAGGTCATCTGTGGACTTATCGGGCGATGGGAGGTCGCTTCTGGACTCGTCAAGCGATGGGAGGTCGGCTCCGGCTTGCGGGACGTCGGTCTCGGGGGACGCGCTGCGCAAAGTGTGGTCGGGGGTGGTGGTCATGCGGTGCCGCGCAGGTTGCGGTCGTGGCGGGCCAGGACGCGGACGGTGAGGGCGAGGAGGGCGGCTGTGGCGGCGAGGAGGCCCCAGACCCAGCTGCCGCCGCCGGCGGGGAGGATGGCTCCGGCGGGGGCGGCGGGCGCGATGGTGGGGGCCGTCGCGGCGGCGGCCGGTTGGGCGCCGGTGGCGTAGGTGAAGGTGAAGGTGATGTTGCCGGTTACCGGGTGGCCGTCGTTGGAGAGGATCTGGTAGCCGATCGTGTAGGTGCCCGCGGTGGTGAGGGCGCTCACCGGGGCGATCACGTCGTTCTTCTCGACGGTCAGCGTGCCGGATTCGTAGTGCGCGCCGGCGGCGTCGGTGAGGGCGATCTTCGCGAACTCGGCGCGCACGGGCTGGTCGAAGGTGAGGCGGATCTCCGTGGGGGGCGCGGTGAGCGTGGCGCCCTTGCCGGGGTCGCTGCCCAGGAGGACGTTGTGGGCCTGGGCGGCCGGCGGGGCCGTGATTACGGCGACGCCGGTTAGCAGCAGGACCGTGATTAGACGCCTCACCTTTGGATGACCTTCCCTTGGCGTTGGTGGTACGGAAGCCATCGTGCCATCTGGCGAGTCAGCTGGGCGATCTGTCCGGTTCCGGAATGGAAAAGCCCGGGCCGCGTGAGCGTCACCTTTCTCACGCGGCCCGGGGGTCCGGGGGCAGCCTCCGGCGGCGGCGCATGTGCCACCGCCGAAGGGCGACAGTCGCAGATCGCACATTCGGGCGACTCGCGACAGAACTGTTGGTCCCACCCCGCCCCAGGGGATTGATCGCGAACCTAAGTCGTCTGATCAGGCCCGTCAATGGTTTCTTTTAAGAAAGTTTCCTGATAGTTAGCCTCTTAAGTCCGATTTAAGTGACTGTTGAGCATTTGATCAGGCGGCACTACCATCCGAGCACGACTCATCTCTTGGAGTGCCCGTGGTCGCCGCCCTCGGCGAACCGGTCCAGCGGGTGGGACCGCGCTGGATCGCGACCATCTCCCTCGCCAACCTGGCTCTCTGGATGGGGTATTTCGGCCCGCTTCAGGTGCTGCTGCCGGAACAGGTGGCGCAGGTCGCCCCCGGCGGCAAGGAGGCCGCGCCGGCCTGGGTGACCGGGCTCGGCGCCGCCGTCACGATGATCTCCAACCCGATCGCGGGCGCCCTCTCCGACCGCACCACCAGCCGGTACGGCAGACGCCACCCGTGGACCCTCCTCGGCGCGATCACCGCGGGCGCGGCCTTCCTCTTCCTGGCCACCCAGCACACCGTGGCCGGCATCGCCCTCGGCTGGTGCCTGGCCCAGCTCGCCCTCAACGCCATGCAGGCCGCCCTCACCGCGGGCGTCCCCGACCGCGTCCCGGTCCACCAGCGCGGCGAGGTCTCCGGCTGGGTGGGCATCCCGCAGTCCCTCGGCATCGTGCTCGCGGTGGTCCTGGTGACGATGGTC
This sequence comes from Acrocarpospora corrugata, assembly GCF_009687845.1. Lineage (GTDB taxonomy): Bacteria > Actinomycetota > Actinomycetes > Streptosporangiales > Streptosporangiaceae > Acrocarpospora > Acrocarpospora corrugata. Next base: position 291,075 of record NZ_BLAD01000036.1, on the reverse strand, counting down.
GCCACCACGGTGAGTTCCGGCCATGTCCTGATCGGCCTGCTGATCCCGCTCTGCGCGCTGCCCTTCGTCCTCGGCACCCCTGATCCCGTACTCACCGCCAAACCGGCCAGAAGCCCGTTCTGGATCAACCCGCGCCGCCACCCCGACTTCGCCTGGGCCTGGATCACCCGCTTCCTGATGCAGCTCGGCAACGCGATGGCCACCCTCTACCTGCTGTACTTCCTGACCGACGCGGTCGGCTACGAGCGGCTCTTCCCCGGCCAGCAGGCCAGCGATGATCAACATCGCGAACTCGGGCCCGCAGGTGCTCGGGCCGGTCGTGGCCGGTCCCATCGTGGCGGGCCTGGGCGGGTATCCGGTGCTCTATCTCACCTCGGCCGCGCTGGTGCTGCTGGGGGCCGGCGCTGGTCTGGAAGATCAAGTCCGTGCCGTGACCCCGCGTCGGCGGGGCGGTCTGGTCGCACGCGGCCCCGGCCAGAGCGGTCAGTACGGTCACCGCCCACAACGTCACTGAAGCTCTGGTCATACCCTCTCGCTACCCGCTAGCCCGGCGGATAGGCCTGGAGATGTCCGCACATGCCGGGTTTGGCGATGGGGGTCAGGCGGGTGACCGCGCCGTCCCGCAGGTGGCTGAGATCGCCGTCCCGCAGCTGGGTCAGCTGGGCGCCGGTGGTCAGGGCGGCCCGCAGCGGCCCTTCCCGCCAGCGCTGCTCGAAGGCGTCCAGCCGGGAGCCGACGATCCGGGCGGCGTGCTCGGCGAACTCGTCGAAGGACCCGTGGTCACGCAGCGCGAGGAAGCCTTCGACGGCCAGGTCACGACGGGTGCGGACGTCGCCCGCGGCGGCCTGGCCGTACAGAGAGGGATCGGCGAGGATGTGCGGCGGGAAGGTGAAGACGGCGTCGCCGGCTTCGGGGAGGCCGCTGTTCTGCATCAGGACGATGATCCGCAGGTCGCCGCCGTTGATCAGGCGGTGCACCGTGCCGGGCGTGAACCAGACGACCGCGCCCGGTTCCAGCGGCGTCTCCTGGAAACCGCTCCAGGTCAGGGTCTGTACGGCCCCGGAGCCCCCCACCACGACGTACGCCTCCGCGCACAAGGTATGCAGATGCGGCGAACCCCCGCAGAGCCCATCCGCGGTCGGCCAGTCATAGACGGTCAGATCCGAGACGCCTACTCCGAACACGGATGTTCCCCCACATACGCCTTCAGCCGGGCCCGATCCCACGCGCCGGTGGCGACGACCACGCGATAGCGCAGGGAAAGCGTCTCACCCGGCGGCAGTTCGCGTTCCCGGTCGAACGCGATCGACGGATTGACCGCCGCGAACGGCGTCGTCCGCACGAACCAGTCGGTGGGCTGGGCGCTCATGAACAGCAGGGTCGAACTCCGATCCACCTCGTCATGCCGCCCGACATAAGCCAGCCAATCGGACGGCCGTCCCATCATCTCCGGGCCTTCGCCATGGGAGGCGATCACCTCGCCGTGCTCGAAGGAACGCGGCCCACGCCAAAATAATCCGCAATATCCGGCCATAGGCCGCCCATTCGTCGTCGGGCTCCCGAAAACGAGGGCCTCGCCGCGCACATTGGTGATCGCGGTGCCGAACTCCAGCGCCCAGGAATCCTCCCGCACGTCCCGCACGGCGAACCGGCGCTCCTCATCCGCCCAGTGCTCACCCGCCTGGGTATGCCAGGTCAGCCGCTCGACGCCCGGCGCAAGGAACTCCTCATGCCGCATGGTCCCGTTGTTGGGCAGGTCCACGTATCCGCCCGCGGAACGCACATAGCTCCCGCCCCCCCAGAAGTTCTCGCCGGATAAATCCGACACCGTCAGCTGCAATCCCTTATGCCAACGATGATCATGCGGCCGGTACGCACTCACGACATCCCCGGCCAACGTCCTTATCGGATGAAAAAATGGCTTCGGCGACTCGAAAACCGGCATGTCTGGTTTATAGGTGTAGCGAAGGACCTCAACCCCCCGCTCGGAGAAGGTCAGCTCCACTTGCCTCCGTCCAACCGGTGATAAAAGGGATGGTCCACGGTGAGCTCCGAACGAAGCACCGGTTTCCCGGTGAACGCCGACGCGTACAGACCGGAGATCAACTCCAGCGACTGCCGCCCCTCGGGCCCGCTCATCGGCGGCGCGTCTCCCCGCTCGAAAGCGTCCAGCAACTGCGCCAGCTGCGCCTCATGCGAACTGGGCACATCCTCCGGCGGATTCCACAACGGCGACCCCGAGGTCCAGTCGGCGTTGCGGTAGCCGTACAGATGCCGGAGCTCGACCGTCGCCGAGCTGAAGTCGAACCGCAGGTAGCTCTCCTCCCGGGGCGAGAGCACGCTGTTGACCACCGACGCCATCGCCCCCGAGGCGAACCGCACGACCGCCATCGACACGTCCTCGGTCTCGATCCGCCGGTCCAGGGTCCCTGCCATCGCCCGGACTTCAGTCCAGTCGCCGAGCACCGAGAGGAGCAGATCCATCTGGTGGATGCCGTGGCCCATCGTGGGCCCGCCGCCCTCGGTCTCGAACCTCCCGCGCCACGGCACCTCGAAATAGGCGTCATCCCGATACCAGGCGGTCACGCACAGCGCCACCAGCGCCCGCCCGAGCTCCGGCGCGATCTCCCGCAGATGCCGCGCCCCGGAACCGAACCGGTGCTGCGACACGACCGACGCGAACGCGTCCAGTTCCGCCGCCGCGATCAGGTCGTACTCGGCCAGCGAGCGGCACACCGGCTTCTCGATCCACACCCAGGCCCCCGCGCGCAGGCACTCCACCGCCTGCTCGGCGTGCAGATGCGGGGGAGTGCAGATGTGCACCAGGTTGGGCCGCTCCTCGGCCAGCATCACCTCCACCGAGGTGTACGCGCCGGCGATGCCGTGCTCGGCGCAGAACGCCTTCACCCGCCCGGCGTCCACGTCCACCGCCGCCACGATCTCAGCCCGATGCGCCTGCGTGCGCAGCGCGGGCAGGTGGCACGCGGCGGCGATGCCTCCCGTGCCCACGATCGCTACCCGAATCATCCTGATCTCCCCGAGCAGCCGGACTCGTCGGCAAATTGGAACCGGAAGGGCGCCCACGCTCCCAGGGGCACCCTCCCGGGGTCTTTGGTTATCTCACGACGACGGTCGTGAGCGAACGCGGCTGCAGGGTCACCGAGCGGTGGCCGTGCCGGCCGGGCAGGACGGTCGGAGCCAGCGAGTTTCCACCATCGGTCAGGTAGAGGGTGGCCTTGCCGGACTTCGTGCTGAGCGTGGTGCTCACCGCGGTGGTCGCGGTGTTGAGGATCTCGACCACCTCGGAGCCGTCCTTGTTGCGGAACGCGGACACCCGCAGCGCCGGATCGGTGGCGCTGATCCCGAGCCGCACCGCGTCCGGCCGGATGAACCTGCTGTACGCGGCCAGCGCCCACAGCCGCTTGGACACCGAGTAGGTCTGGTTGGGCACGTCCACCTGGAGCAGCGCCCGGGTCGCGCCGCGCGAGGCGCCGAACCAGTAGACGTACGCGGAGGCGTTGCCCAGCGTCATCGCGTCGTGGATGGCGGAGGCGATGGTGAAGCCGTCCCAGCCGCTCCCGTCGTCCCAGTTCACGTTCCAGGTGTCGCCGTTCGGGTTCCACTCCGACATCCACACCGGCCGGTTGGTCGGCAGCGGCGCGTCCACCGGGCTGGCGTAGGTGTGGCCCGCGTGCACGTCCACGTACCGCCGCGCCACCGGGTCGGCCTCGATCGCCGCCGTGTACGCCTTGGACTCGTTCCAGCCGAAGGAGTCACAGCAGACCAGGTTGAGCCCGGCCTGGCGGGCGTACGGGCCCATCACCCGGACCATCTCGGTGGCCTGCGCGGGGGTGAACCGCATCGAGGCGTAGACGGCCGTCCAGTCGGGCTCGTTGGTGAACCCGATATCGGTGATCTTGATGCCCTCCTGCTTGTAGAACTTCGCGTACTGCACCAGGTACTTGGCGTAGGCCGTCCGCCAGTCGCCGCTGGCGCAGGTCACCCCGGCCAGGCCGCACAGGCTGCCACCGTTGCTGTCGGACCCGTTGTCCTTCATGTAGCCGGGCGCGCTCCACGCGTCGGCGTAGAAACGCTTCACGCCGTACCGCTTGGCCTCCTTGGCGAGCCAGACCTGGCCGCCGTCCTTGCCATCCCAGACATAGTTCGGTGTGGCGTTGGGGCCGCCGGGATCCACCGGCTGGATCGATTCCATCAGGTCGTACGGGCTGCCGGTCGCCGAGGAGCCGATGCCCAGCCGCAGGATGCTGGCGCCCGCGCCCTTCTCCTTGCTGAGCCACAGATCGAGGATCTCGCGCTGCTGGTTGGCCGGAAGCTGCTCGATCAGCTCCATCCGGCGGAACGCCTGCGAGATGCCGAAGCCGTCGATCTTCTGATGAACCGTTCGGTGGTCCACATCGATCCTGGTCCCATGGGAAGCGCTTTCCGCAATGGCGGGGGTCAGGCCCGCCAGGGGTAAGGCCAGGACAGGAGCGAGTAGTGCCTTGTGCCGTCGCGACATGCGGAGACCCGCTTTCCGAAAGTTTCACAAGATTACCGAGACTTTTCGTGTCACGTAACGTAGATGTTGCCGGTCAAGCGCGTCAACCCGTGCCGCGCTGGACGGTCGGCTCAGAGCGCCCAGCCGTAGAGCCAGGCGATGAAGATCAGCCCGACCGCCGCCGGCAGGATGCTGATCGCGGGCGCGCGGAGCCGGAAGGCGGCCACCACCGACAGCGCGGCCGAGGCGACGGCGAGCAGGCCGTACCAGACGATCGCCGGCGGCACCCCGATGCCGAGCGCGGCCGGGCCGCCCGCCATCGCGCTCAGGCTGACGGCGGCCAGGCCGCCGAAGGCCAGGCCGGCCAGCCCGGCCAGCGCGGTGTAGCCGCCGCCGCGGCGCACGGTCAGCACGCCGCCCAGCAGCTGCACGGCCGCGGTCAGCAGGAACAGGCCCAGCGGCGCGAGCAGCCAGGGCGCGCCCTGCACGGTGTACCCGGTCGTGGTCAGATGCAGCTCGCCCGGCTTCAGATTGCGGTAGGGGCGCTGTCCTGAGTCACAGGGCGCTTTTGCCTCGGGGTCGTCCAGGAAGGCCGCCACGGTCTCCCGGCCGCACTGACTGGACAGGAACACGCCGTGGCCGATCCCGGCGAACTCCGCGAACCGCGCGTTCGGCATCGCCTGCACGGCGGCCCTGGCCGCCTCCGGGGGCGTCGTGGGGTCGTACTCGCCGCCGAGCACCAGCACCGGCGCGGGGGTGGTCGCCTCGTCCGGCCGGGTGCCGGGCAGCCGCCACTGCCCGCACACCGTGGCGTCGGCCGCCACCGTGATCAGGCTCCGGTCCGCGAAGGTGTTGCTCGGCGCCTCGTCCTGGCACTGCACCGCGTAGTACTGGCCCCACTCGTAGCTGTTGAGCGCGTTGCCCGCCTGATCCACCATCGGCTGGATCAGCGTGTAGTCGCCGCGCGCGATGCCGTCCACCAGCGCGGGCACGATCGGCACCACGTCGGTGTCGCGGAGCGCCTCGCCGATCAGGGTGGCCACGTCGTTGCCGGCCAGCCGGACCTCGACCCGCTCCTGGGTGACCGGATCGCGCAGCCGCATGGTGGCGGGGCGCCGGTTCAGCTGGGCGATCATGGCGTCGAACCGGGCGGTGACGCCGAGTTTGGCGATCGAGGCGCGCAGCGACGGGACCGCCTGGTCGTACCAGGCGGTGGACTCGGGCAGATAGGAGTCCAGGATCACGCTGCGGACGCCCGCCGGGTCCATCGCGGCGGCCAGCAGCATCGGGCGGGTCGAGTAGCTGACCCCGAACAGGTTCCAGGCCGGGTAGCCGAGCGCGCGCCGCAACTCCACGATGTCGGCGGCGATCTCCTGGGTCCGGTAGCCCTTCAGGTCGGCGCTGAGCCGGGCCCGGCAGGTCGCGGCGGCCACCGAGACCTCGTCCGCGCGCGAAGCTTTCAGACCGGCCACGATTCCGGTGGCGATCTCGGGGCAGGGCAGCCGGGGCTCGGAGAGACGCCCGCCGCGCTGTTCGATCACCACGATCTCCCGCCCGGGAGCGAGCTCGGCCAGTGCTCCGATCATTGGGGTGGCGGCGACGCCGGGACCGCCCCCGGCGAAGACCACCGGATCGTTCTTGTCAGAGAGGCCCCGGCGGACGGCGAAGCCCACCTTGATGGTGCTGGTGCCCAGGACGTCCCTGCGTTCGGGGACGAGCAGGAACCCGCAGGTCGTGTCGGCCGGCACGGGGACCGGGCAGGGGCGTTCCTCGATCGTGCCGGCGGCGTGGGCCGGGCCGGGCAGCCCAACGGAACCGACGACCGCGAGGGCCACGGTCAAGAGCGTCATCCACTGGCGCACCGGTTTCGCCTCACTGCCCAAATCCGTACTGATCGGAGATCTCGTGTCGACGTACGAGATTTCCGGCGATCACGGCAGAACCCTAGCGTTCCTGGCCGAGTAACAGCTCCACAACGACCGTTGATCCGGTGGTAAAGCCGATGTAACCTCAGCGCCATCGATGGAAACTATCGGCTAAATATCGAAAGTTTCAAGACACGATCCGTGGTGGCGTGCGGCCCCCGACCCCCTCGCTCACCGCGAATTAGACGGAAGGGAACCACCAATATGTCGTTTACTCGACGCGGAGTGGTCACGCTGGCAGCGAGCGCGTTGCTCTTAGCGGGCTGCGGCTCTGGTGAGAGTGAGGCACCCGCTGCCAGTGGCAGCGCGGCGGCGGCGGAAGAGAAGGTCACCGTTGAGTGGTGGCACATCCAGAACATCGAGCCGATGGCTCCGGTGTGGGACGCCATGGCCAAGGAGTACATGGCCGCGCACCCGAACGTCACCATCAAGGTCACGCCGCTGGAGAATGAGGCGTTCAAGGCCAAGATGACGACCGTCGCCCAGTCCGGCGAATCCCCTGACATCTATCAGACCTGGGGCGGCGGGGTGCTCCAGCAGCAGGCCGACGCGGGCATCGCCAAGGACATCACCGCGGACATCGCCCCCTGGGCCGACACCATCACCCCGGCCGCGGCGGCGGCGTACAAGCTGGACGGCAAGACCTATGGTGTCCCGTACGACATCGGCATGGTCGGCTTCTGGTACAACAAGGCGCTGTTCACGAAGGCCGGGATCACCGCGCCGCCGGCGACCTGGACCGAGTTCATCGAGGACGTCAAGAAGCTGAAGGCGGCCGGCATCACGCCGCTGTCGCTGGCCGGCAAGGCCAAGTGGCCGGGCCACTACTACTGGGCCTACCTGGCGATGCGCGTCGCCGGCCTGGACGCGCTCAAGCAGGCGGCGGCCAGCAAGTCGTTCGAGAACCCCGACTTCATCACGGCCGGTCAGAAGCTCAAGGAGCTCTCCGACCTCAAGCCGTTCCAGAACGGGTTCCTCGGCGCCAACTACGACACCCCCGACGGCCAGGCCGCGACCATGGGCAACAGCAAGGCCGCCATGGAGCTGATGGGCCAGTGGGCGCCCACCGTCCAGAAGGACACCTCCAAGGACCTGGGCGAGGACCTCGGCTTCTTCCCGTTCCCGATGGTCGAGGGCGGTAAGGGGTCGGCCACCGACGCGTTCGGCGGCGGCGGCGGGTTCGCGGTCGGCGCGGACGCGCCGCCGGCGGCGGTGGACTTCCTCAAGTTCATCCTGTCCCCGGAGAACCACCGCAAGGAGATCGGCACCGGCGCGATCCTGCCGGTCATCAAGGGCACCGAGGACGCGGTGAGCAGCCGGACCGGCAAGATGGTGGCCGAGACGCTGGCTCAGGCGACCGACTTCCAGCTCTACCTCGACCAGGCTTACCCGCCGGCCGTCGGCCAGCAGGTCAACGACAGCGTGGCGGAGCTGATCGCGGGCACCAAGAGCCCCGAGGAGATCGTGAAGGCCATTACCGAGACTGCTCAGTCGGAGTAATGGCGTAGTGGCTACGACGAAAGGGCCGGAGGGCGTGAAGTCGCCTCCGGCCCCTCCCCCAGCGCGGTCGCGTCGTGCGGCCGCCTCGTCACCCCCCACCCGGCCGGCGGCGGGCGGTTCGCCCGCCGCTCGTCGGCGTCAGGCGTGGGTGACGATTGTCCTGTTCCTACTCCCGGCCATCGTGCTGTTCGCGCTGCTGGTGCTGGCACCGATCGCGCTGGCCACCTACTCCAGTGTCTTCAAGTGGAACGGCTTCGGGCTGTTCCCGACGAATTTCATCGGGCTGGACAACTTCACCCGGCTGCTGGGCGACGAGATCTTCCTGGGCGACCTCTCCCGGGGCCTGGTCCTGATCGTTTTCTCGGTGCTCATCCAGTTGCCGCTGGCCCTGGCCATCGCGCTGCTGCTGAACCAGCGGATGCGCGGGCGCGCGGTCTACCGGCTGATCTTCTTCATGCCGTACGTGCTGTCCGAGGTCATCACGGCCGTGCTGTTCACCATGATCCTCTCGCCCGAGCGCGGCCTGGCCAACGAACTGCTGGGCCTGATCGGGCTGGAGGAGCTGGAGTCCACCTTCCTGTCCGAGCCGTCCACCGTCATGTACTCGCTGTTCATCGTGATGACCTGGAAGTACTTCGGGTTCCACATGATCCTTTACTTGGCCGGCCGGCAGTCCATCCCCAATGAGCTGCTCGAGGCGGCCCAGATCGACGGCGCCACCACGTGGAAGGTGTTCCGGCACGTCACGCTGCCGCTCATGGGCCCCACCATCCGGATCACCATCTTCCTGTCGGTGATCGGCACCATCCAGCTCTTCGACATGGTCTACGTGCTCACCGGCGGCGGCCCCGTGCACGCCTCCGAGACGATGGGCGTGACCATGTACGAGTTCGGCTTCAAGCGGTTCCAGGTCGGCTACGCCAGTGCCATCAGCGTCGTGATGTTCCTGCTCAGCCTCGTGTTCGCGATCGGGTACCAGCGATTCGTCATGCGCCGCGACACTGAAGGAGCGATCACTAACATGCGAGGCAAACGATGAGCCTGCACGCGCGGGACAAACCCGCGATCCAGGTCATCAGGCCGATCGCCCTGCACACCGTGGTAATCGTGATCGGCATCTTCATCCTGCTGCCGATCCTGTACGGCGTGCTCGGCGGCTTCAAGAACAACCAGCAGCTGTCCACGAACCCGATCGGCCTGCCCTCCCCATGGGTGCCCTCCAACTACACCGACGTGCTGGGCTCGGGCGATTTCTGGCTCCAGGTGTGGAACAGCTCGTTCATCGCGCTGGCCACCGCGTTCATCACGGTCGGGGTGTCCGCGCTGGCGGCGTTCGTGTTCGCCAGGTTCGCCTTCCGCGGCCGGGAGTTCCTGTTCACCGTCTTCGCGGCCGGGCTGATGTTCCCGTTCGCGGTGGCGATCCTGCCGCTGTTCATCCTGCTGCGCTTCTTCGGCATCCTGAACAACCCGCTCGGGGTGATCCTGCCGCAGGCCGCCTTCGGCCTGTCGCTGACGATCATCATCCTGCGGCAGTTCTTCCGGTCCATCCCGGGGGAGATCGAGGAGGCGGCCATCCTGGACGGCTGCACCCCGTTCGGGTTCTTCTGGCGCATCCTGTTGCCGATGGCCAAGCCGGCCCTGGCCACCGTCTCGGTGCTGGCGATCGTGGGGAGCTGGAACAACTTCTTCCTGCCCCTGGTCGTCTTCAACGATCCGGGACTGTGGACGCTGCCGGTCGGCGTCCAGCAGTTCCAGGGGCAGTACTCCACCGACACGGCCAAGGTGCTGGCCTACGTGGTCCTGGCCATGGTGCCGGCGCTGGCCTTCTACGCGGTGGCCGAGCGCCAGCTCATCGGTGGTCTCACCACGGGCTCGGTGAAGGGATAGTCGATGGCTGCGCGGTGCTTTCGCGGACCACCAGGTCGGTCGCCAGCTCCACCCGCCTGGCTTCGGCGGAATCACCGCGGCCCATCGCCAGCACCATCCGGGTGGCCAGGTCGGCCATCTCCTGCAGGGGCTGACGGACGGTGGTGAGCGGCGGCCAGGCCGACCGGGCCAGCGGCAGGTCGTCGAAGCCCACCACGCTCAGGTCCGTCGGCACCCGCAGGCCCCGCTGGCGGGCGGCCTCGAACACGCCGAACGCCTGCATGTCGCTGCCGGCGAAGATCGCGGTGGGCGGATCGGGCAGGGACAGCAGCGCGTGACCCTGGTCGTGGCCGGAGTCCACCAGGAAGTCGCCGTTCCGGATGAGCTCCGGCAGGACCGGCACTCCGGCGGTCTCCAGGGCGGCCCGGTAACCGTCTATCCTGGCCCGGCTGCAGAGCATGTCGCCGGGCCCGCCGATCATCCCGATCCGGCGGTGGCCGAGCTCCAGCAGGTGCCGGGTGGCCGACAGGCCGCCGTGCCAGTTGGTGGCCCCCACCGAGGCGACGCCGTTGGCGGGCTCACCCTCGGGGTCGACCACCACGAACGGCATGGAACGGGCGCTCAGCTGGCCCTGCAGACCGGTCGACAGTTTCGAGGCGACGATGACGACGCCGTCGGTCCTGCGCGCGGCGATGCGCTCCAGCCAGTCCCGGCCGGGACCGGCGTGGGTGTGCAGGACCGAGATGACCACGCTGGCCTCGGCTTCGCGTGCGGCCGTCTCGGCGCCGCGCACGATCTCCATCGCCCATGGGCTCTCGATCTCGGCGAACACCAGGTCGATCAGGCCGACCGGGCCGTCACCGGGGCTGACCCGGCGCTGATATCCGTGTTTGTGCAGGAGACGCTCAACCCGCTGGCGCGTCTCCGGGGCGACTTCGGGGCGGCCGTTGATGACCTTGGAAACCGTGGGGACGGAAACCCCGGCCTCCTCGGCGATAACGGCGATCGTCACCCGCCTTTTCGATGGCATGGAACGGATCATAGCCGAAAACTTTCGGTCCCGCTTCCCCAGGTCGGATAGGCATATGGAAGCGCTCCACCAGCTGTTGACGTGTTACCTGCCTGCTATCTATTCTGCGATTTGCGAAATATTCGGTTGATATCCGAAACTTTCAGAGCCCAGGAGCATCGATGCCCGACTTGCGCGTGACCGGATCCCACCTCACCGACTCATCCGGACGGCCGGTGCGACTTCGCGGCGTCGGCCTCGGCGGTTGGCTGAACATGGAGAACTTCATCACCGGCTACCCGGCCAACGAGTCGGCGATGCGGATCGCCGTCCGGGACGTGCTGGGCGACGAGCGCTACGAATTATTCTTCGACCGGCTGCTGACCTCGTTCTTCGACGCGGCCGACGCGGACCTGCTCCGCGACATGGGCGCCAACTGCGTGCGCATCCCGGTGAACTACCACCACTTCGAGTCCGACGACCAGCCGTTCGAGCTGATCGAGAACGGCTTCAGGCACCTGGACCGCGTCGTCGCGCTGCTGGCCGAGCGTGAGATCTACAGCGTGATCGACCTGCACGCGCTGCCCGGCTCGCAGAACCAGCACTGGCACAGCGACAACCCCACGCACGTGGCCGCCTTCTGGCAGCACCGGGGCTTCCAGGACCGCGCCGTGCACCTGTGGGAGGCCATGGCCGACCGGTACAAGGACAACCCGTGGGTGGCCGGCTACAACCCGGTCAACGAGCCGGGCGACGTGCGCGGCCAGGCGATCGGCCCGTTCTACGACCGGCTGGTCAAGGCGATCCGCGCGGTGGACCCCGGGCACGTGCTGTTCCTGGACGGCAACACCTACTCCACCGACTTCTCGATCTTCCGTGAGGTGTACGAGAACACGGTTTTCGTCTGCCACGACTACGCGCTGGCCGGGTTCGCGCACGGCGGGCCCTACCCGGGCTACACCCGGGGCGAGTGGGTGGACCGGGACCAGCTGGAGCAGAGCTTCGAGAAGCGCACCGCGTTCCAGCGGGAGACCGGGACGCCGATCTGGGTGGGCGAGTTCGGGCCCGTGTACACCGGGGACCCGGCGGTCGACGAGCAGCGCTACCAGATCCTGCGGGACCAGCTGGAGATCTTCGACGCGCACGCGGCCGGGTGGTCGATCTGGACCTACAAGGACGTCGGGCTGCAGGGGCTGGCCGGGGCGGCGGGGCCGTACATGGCCAGGTTCGGGGACTTCATCGCCAAGAAGCACCGGCTCGGGGCCGACCGGTGGGGCTCGACCATGGAGGAGTCGGCCAGCGAGCTCGCGCCACTGCACCGGCTGATGGACACCGAGTTCCCGTCCTGGGACCCCTACCCGTGGGGCGCCCGCTACCAGATCGACGACCTGGTCAGGCACATCCTCATCGCGCAGGCGCTCGTCCCCGAGTACGCCGAGCTGCTGCGCGGCTGCTCCGACACCGAGCTGATCGCGCTGGCCGACTCCTTCGCGCTGGCCAACTGCGTCCGCCGCCAGCCGCTGATCGACCTGCTCACCGAGAGCATCGCGCGCACCCCCTGAGTTTCGTTTCACCCCAACCCCCCTGACCAGGAGCCCCCCCATGCGCACGGCCCGAACCTGGGTTTTCTCCGCCTGCTTAGGCCTGTTAGCCGGGCTGCTCGCCGCAGTCCCGGCGGCGGCCGCCCCCGTCACCATCGCCGGCTACGACTTCGAGACCAGCGCCGGGGGGTGGGCGCCCCGCGGTGCGGGCGTCGTGGTCGCCACCACGGCGGACGCCGCGCACGCGGGATCGCGTTCCCTGTCGGTCACCGGCAGGACCGCGACCTGGAACGGCGCCTCCATCACGCCGCCGTTCGACAAGGGCGTCACCTACAACGTGACCGCGTGGGCGCGGGCCCTGCCGGGCCAGCCGTCCTCGACGATCGCGCTCACCATGGAGCGGACGCCCTCGGGGGGCTCCACCACCTACGAGCGGATCGGCGCGGCCACGGTCACCGACGCGGCCTGGGTCGAGATCTCCGGGGCGTACACGTTCTCGGTGGACTCGACGCTGAACATGTACTTCGAGAGCTCGGAGGCGACCGGCGCGTTCTACCTGGACGACGTGGTCATCACCTCCGACGCAGACCCGACCCAGTCGGGCCTGGCCACCGACTTCGAGACCGGCACGGCGCAGGGCTGGGCCGCCCGCGGCTCGGCCACCCTGGCGGCCGCCGCCGGCGCCGCCCACGCCGGCTCCTACGGCCTGGCCGTCACCAACCGCTCCGCCTCCTGGGACGGCCCGGCCCGCAACATCCTCGGCAAGATGGCCAAGGGCTCCAAGTACGCCCTGGAGGTCTGGGTGCGCTCCGCGACCGCGCAGAACCTGGGCCTGTCCGTCGAACGGCGGCTTAGCGGCACGCCCAGCTACGAGCGCGTGGCCGCGCCGGTCCCGGTCACCCCGGGGACGTGGACGAAGCTGGCGGGGACGTACACGCTGGCCTATGACATCGACTTCCTCAGCGTCTACGTCGAGTCGGACACCGGCACGCTGCCGTTCGACCTGGACGATTTCGTGATGACCTACGTCGCGCCCAAGCCTATCCAGACCGACATCCCGTCGCTGAAGGACACCGTGCCGTTCACCCTCGGCGCGGCCTTCTACCGGGGCGCCACGCTGGGCGAGCACGCCAAGTTGATCAACAAGCACTACGACAGCGTCACCCCGGGCAACGCGCTCAAGTGGGACGCCACCGAGCCGGCCGAGGGCGTCTACACCTTCGCCGAAGGCGACGCGCTGGTCGACTTCGCCACCGACAACGACCTGCAGTTCCGCGGCCACACCCTGGTGTGGCACAGCCAGACGCCCGCCTGGGTGTTCGAGGGCGCCACCAAGGCGATCCTGCTGCAGCGGATCGAGAACCACATCCGGGCCGTGATGGGCCGCTACAAGGGCCGGATCGGCACCTGGGACGTGGTCAACGAGGTCATCGACGAGAACCAGCCGGACGGCCTGCGCCGCTCGCCGTGGTTCAACATCGCCGGGCTGGACTACATCAGGACCGCCTTCCGGGTGGCCCGCGAGGTGGATCCGGACGCGACGCTCGTCTTCAACGACTACAACACCGAGTTCCCGCGCAAGCGTGAGGCCATGTTCAAGGTGGTCAAGCAGCTGCGCCAGGAGGGCGTGCCGATCGACGCGGTCGGCCACCAGCTGCACGTCAACATCGAGCAGGCGCCCGCCTCCTGGATCGAGGACAGCATTCTGCGCTTCGCCCAGCTGGGCGTCGAGCAGCAGGTCACCGAGCTGGACGTGAGCGTCTACACCGACTTCGTGAACAGCTACACCACCGTTCCCGCGGCCGTGCTGGCCGAGCAGGGGCACCGCTACAAGGAGATCTTCGACGTGTTCCGCCGGCAGGCGGCGAAGCTGTCCTCGGTGACGATCTGGGGGGTCGCCGACGACGCGACCTGGCTGTCGTCGTTCCCGATCACCCGGCTCAACCCGCCGCTGCCGTTCGACGACGAGCTCCAGGCCAAGCCCGCTTTCTGGGGGATCGCCGACCCCTCGCACCTGCCGCCGCTGACCCGCCAGCTGAACGCGCCGGCCGGGAGTATTGAGGTGGACGGCAAGCGGGACGTCGAGTGGGACTACCTGCCCGACGCGCCGATCGCCAGGACCGGCAACCTGTCGGCCGGATTCCAGGTGCGCAGCACCACCGGCGGGCTGTACGTGCTCGGCGAGGTCGTCGACGCGACCAACAACAAGACCGACACGGTGACCTTCACGGTGGGCGGCACGGCCTACCCGATCCAGCGCGGCGGCACGCACGCGCACGGATTCAAGGCGCACACCAAGAAGACCGACACCGGCTACCGGGTGGAGGCCAAGCTCCCGTCCGGTACGGCGACGAGCGTCAAGGTGGTCGTCGACGACGCCGCCGGTCCTGAAATTTCATGGAATGGCACGATAACTTTCCTGCCCGCGATCAAGACGACCTGCGCGCCGAAGGGCACGCCGGTGATCGACGGGACCGTGGATTCGGTCTGGAGCAAGGCCAAGGACGTCACCACCGGAACCTGGGTGCAGAGCACCTCAGGGGCGACCGCCAAGGTGAAGGCGCTCTGGAACAACGGCACCCTGTACGTGCTGGCGCGGGTCACCGACCCGGTGCTGAGCGAGGAGTCACCCAACGCGTACGAGGAGGACTCGGTCGAGATCTTCGTGGACCCGCAGAACAACAAGACCAAGGGTTACGACGATGACGACGGCCAGTACCGGATCAGCTTCACCAACCACCAGAGCATCGGCGGCACCTTCGACGCCTTCGGCATCCGCGACAACCTGACCAGCGCGGTCACGCTGACGCCGACCGGCTACGTGGTGGAGGCGGCGATCAAGCTGCCGACGGTCACGCTGGCCAAGGACGCACTGCTCGGCTTCGACGTCCAGGTCAACGACGCCACCGGGCCCGCCCGTACGGCGGCTGTGACCTGGAACGACCCGACCGGTCAGAGCTATCTGAACACCTCTCGCTGGGGTGTTCTGCAACTAGCCAAGTAAACATGTTCAAATAAGAGCAGTTGCCGGGCCCCAACCTTCCGCAGCGTGCGGGGCCCGGCAGCTATGCCAGGGAGACCCATGTTCTCGAACCCAGTCATTCCGGGCTTCCACCCGGATCCGTCGGTGTGCCGGGTGGGCGATGACTACTACCTCGTCACGTCCTCGTTCGAGTGGTTTCCCGGCGTACCGATCTTCCACAGCCGGGACCTGGTGCACTGGCGGCAGCTCGGGCACGTGCTCGACCGCCCCTCCCAGCTGGACCTGGACGGCGTACGCCCGTCGGGCGGCATCTACGCCCCCACCATCCGCCACCACGACGGCGTCTTCTACATGATCACCACGCTGATGGACGAGCCGGGCAACTTCCTGGTCACCGCCACCGACCCGGCCGGCCCGTGGAGCGACCCGATCTGGTTCCCCGAGGCCCGCGGCTTCGACCCGTCGCTCTTCTTCGACGACGACGGCCGCGCGTGGATGTGCGGCAGCCGCGAGAAGGTCTTTCCGCGGTTCAACGGCGACACCGAGATCTGGCTCCGCGAACTCGACCTGCCCTCGATGAAGCTTGTCGGCGAGGAGTCCGTCATCTGGGAGCCGGTCCAGCGCGGCGGCATCTGGGCCGAAGGCCCGCACATCTACCTGATCGACGGCCACTACTACCTGCTCACCTCCGAGGGCGGCACCGCCGAGGACCACGCCGTCATGGTGGCCCGCGCCGACCAGGTCACCGGGCCCTACGCACCCAACTCCCGCAACCCCGTCCTCACCCACCGCCACCTGGGCCTGCGCCACCCGATCACCAGCACCGGCCACCCCGACCTGGTCCAGACCCAGGACGGCGACTGGTGGTCGGTGCTGCTCGCCACCCGTCCGTACGGCGGCCCGCCCTACGGCCCCGCCACCATGGCGGCGGTACGCGCCGAGAGTGGTTACAACCTGGGCCGGGAGACCTTCCTCACCAGCGTGCGCTGGGAGGACGGCTGGCCGGTCTACGACCTGGTCCAGCCCGAGATGCCCGGCCCCGCCCTGCCCCCGCACCGCTGGCCCGCCGAACCCGCCTGTGACCATTTCGACGGCGGACGGCTCTCGCCGGTCTGGAACCACCTCCGCACCCCGCGCGAGCAGTACTGGGAACTGCCCGGCGCGGGCCTGCGACTCCGCGCGCGCCCGGAATCGCCGACCGGACAGGCCAATCCCAGCCTGATCGCCCGAAGGCAGCAGCACATCGACTTCGCGGCCCGCACCGTCCTGGACTTCGCCCCGTCCGGAGCCGAGGAGGCCGGTCTGGCGCTGATCCAGAACGACGCCTTCCAGATCAGGTTCCTGCGCTCGGCCCGCGGCCTGGAGCTGATCCGCAGGGAGGGGGGCACGGACACCCTCGCGGCGAGCGCCGACCTGCCCGCCGGAAAACTCTGGCTCGGCGTCGAAGCCCACGGCCAGGACTACGCCTTCCGCTACGCCACCGAACCGGGCCGCTGGCGGGACCTGGCCGTCCTGGACGGCCGCATCCTCAGCTCCACCACCGCCGGCGGCTTCATCGGCGCGATGCTCGCCCTGTACGCCACCTCCAACGGCGCCCCCGGCACCAGCACGGCTACCTTCGACTGGTTCGAGTACCGCTCGGTCGGCTAGACCGCTCTGGCGGCGATCCGGACGGCCCAGGCCGGGAACAGGCGGGCGAACCGCCAGGCCGCGCGGGCGGTGGCCGGGGTGACGACGAGGGCCTGGTTGCGGGACACGCCGCGCAGGATGTCCCGGGCCAGCGCGTCTACCGAGTAGAGGCGGCCCACCACTCCGACGGCGGCCGCGCGCGCGTTGCTGCTGGTGGAGGTGGCGGGCAGGCCCGGGTTGGCGTTGTCGAGCAGGGGCGTGTCGGTGAAGCCGGGGCAGACGGCGGTGACCCGGACGCCGTGGCGGGCGGCTTCGGCGCGCAGGGCCAGGGAGAGGCCGACGACGGCGTGCTTGGTGGCGGTGTAGGGGAGGAGCTGGGGGGCGGGGGTCAGCCCGGCCACGGAGGCGGTGTTGACCAGGTGGCCGTAACCCTGGTCGATCATGATGGGGTAGGCCGCGTGCACGCCGTGGACGACGCCGCGCAGGTTGACGTCGATGGCCCGGTTCCAGTGGTCGAGGGTCATCTCGTCGGCCCGGCCGCAGACCGCGATCCCGGCGTTGTTGAACACGAAGTCCAGGCGGCCGTGCCCGGCCTTCACCCCGGTCATCAGGTCCCGCACCGCCCGCGCGTCGGTCACGTCCACCTGGACGTGCGCGCAGCCGAGCTCCTTGGCCGCCGGCTCCGGATCGGCGATGTCGGCGATGGTCACGTGCACGCCCCTGGCCAGGAGTTCACGCGCCACGGCCCGGCCGATGCCCGACGCGCCGCCGGTGACGACTGCGGTTTTCATCGTGCTCCTCCCGGAGAGCCCAGAGAAGAGCCAATTGTAACGTCAATCCAATAGATGTGTCCGGAACCAGGAGATCATTCGCTCGCTCCGGTCGATCCGGCGGTCCAGGCGGGCGGTGTGGGCCAGGGAGTGGTCGGAGTCGGGGTAGAGCACGTACTCGACCGTCCGGCCGAGGCGGCGCAGGGCGACGAACAGCTGCTCGGCGTCGGACGGCGGGCAGCGGTAGTCCTGCTCGCCCTGGAGGATCAGCAGGGGGGCGGTGATGTTCGCGACGTGGCGCAGGGGGGAGATCTTCCAGAGGTGGTCGACGCCTTCGGGGGTCCACACCTCGCCGAGCCCGGAGTCCACGTCGTAGATCGCGCCGAGATCGCAGGCGGCGAAGCCGGAGACCTGGTTGGTGACGCCGTTCTGGCTGACCGCCGCCGCGAAACGGCCGGAGGTGCCGACCAGCCAGTTGGTCAGGAAGCCGCCGTAGGAGTTGCCGTAGCAGCCGATCCTGGCGGGGTCGGCGAGGCCGCGGGCGACCAGGGCGTCCAGGACGGTGTGGCAGTCCTCCGCGTCGGGTTCGCCCCAGTCCGCGCCGAGGGCGGCGCCGAAGGCGTACCCGCGGTGGAAGGAGCCGCGAATATTGGGGCGGACGACCAGGAAGCCGGCGGCGGCCAGGAGTAAGGCGTCGGCGTCGGGCTCGACCGGCCAGGCCCAGGCGGGGCCGCCGTGGATCATGAGGACGACCGGGAGCGGCCGGTCGGCGGGCGGGCCGGTGAGGAAGACCTGGATTCCCTCGATTTCGAGTTCCCGCTGAACCGGGCGATCGAAGGCGGACAGGAAGACCGCGCCTGAGCGGAGCAGGAGTTCCGGGTCGGCGTCCGGGCGTAGCCGGTACAGGTCGGGGCGGGCCGCGCCGCTGAGGGTGGCGATCGCGCACACCACGCCGCCGCCCTCGGCCAGCGCGTGCACGACGGGGTCGAGCCGGGCGGGCGTCAGGTCCACGATCCCGTCGCCGGTCACCCGCTGGGCGAGTTCCCGGCCGTTGTCGCAGGTGACCGTGAGGCGTTCGTCCGTGGTCGGGGCCTGGCCGGAGAAACGGTCGAGGTGGCCGGTCAGCGAGACGGGGGAAATAGCCGGGTGTGTGTGCCAGAGCTGTTCGTTCTCGAAGTCGGTCGGGCGGCGCGACGGCGCGGCGACGCAGACGACGCTTCCGTCCGGGTCGTAGGAGAACCGGGTGACCGGGCCCGCGACCCGGCCGGCCGGGGTGATCGGGCCGCCGGCCAGCGGAACCTCGTACACCTGCGGATTCGGGTCGATGTCCGCGTCCGGCCCGGGATCGGCGATGAAGCCCGCCTTCGTCCCGCAGGGCGCGACGCGGAGGGCGGACGCCCACCATTCGCCGGAGGTCAGGCGGGTCGTGGTCCCGTCGGGCCCGACCAGGTGCAGGTGGGTGGGGTGCAGGCGCAGGCCGTGGCCGTCCTCGCGCCAGTCGAGGCGGCGGATCACCCGGGCGGTCGACTTCCCGCTCATGATCGGGGAATCCGGATCGGGGGCGAGCACGATGAAGGACGAGCCGTGCCAGGCGTAGTCCGTGACACCGCGCGGGAACGAAGTGACCTTGGTCGCCGGGCCGCCGGACGACGGGCGGGTATGGAGCTGATCTTTGAACAGGTAGGCCAGCGTGCGCCCGTCCGGGGAGAAGCGCGGCAGCGACGCCTCCGGCGCGATCACGGTCGAACCGGTCCCGGGAATCGGCACGGTCAGCAGCCGATGGTGTTCCTTGCCGCGTAGCACGCGCCGTTCGACGACGGCCACGGCCGACCCGTCCGGTGCGACGTCCAACTCTGTCAGCAGCCGATCGGCCGCCAGATCCTGCGGGCGCATTCGCATACCCCTTCGCTCAGAGTTGGAGCGTAGTGAATGACTATTGCCAAGGTAAAGAGTGCTGTGTTTGAGTGGCGAATCAGGAAAGGGGCTCCGATGACGGACAAGGCGCTGCGGTGTGCGCGGCTGGTGGACGTGGCCGCGGGGCGGGTGCTCGACGATCAGCTGATCGTGATCGACGGGGAGCGGGTGGCCGAGGTCCGGCCCGCGGGCGCGCCCTTCGACGGCGAGCTGATCGACCTGGGCGACGTCACCGTCGCGCCCGGCCTGATCGACCTGCACACCCATCTGGTCGGGGTGGCGGCCTGCGGCGACTACGCGCAGGAGCTCAAGTTCAGCGCCGCCCAGCAGACCCTGGCCGGGGTGCCGAACGCCCGCGACACCCTGATGGCCGGTTTCACCACCGTCCGCGACGTCGGCACCTTCCGGGCCTTCCTCGACGTCGCCCTCCGGGACGCGATCGACGCCGGGCACATCCCCGGGCCGCGGATGGCCGTTGCCGGGGCGTACATCACGGTCAAGGGCGGCGGCGGCATGGTCACCGGCCTCGCGCCCGACATCGAACTGCCGCGTGAGTTCCGGTTCGGCCAGACCTCCGGTGTGGACGACATCAGGGAACGCGTCCGCGAGATCATCTACAACGGCGCCGACCTGATCAAGCTGATCGCCACCGGCGCGGTGCTCGCCAACGGCACCGTCCCCGGCGCCCCCGAGCTCACCGAACCCCAGATCCGCGCCGCCGTCGAGGAGGCCGCCTGGTACGGCCGCCACGTCGCCGCCCACGCCCACGGCGCGGAAGGCATCAAACGCGCGATCCGGGCCGGCGTCCGCTCGATCGAGCACGCCTGCTTCCTCGACGACGAGGGCGTGGAGCTGATGGCCGCGCACGGCACCTACCTGTCCGCCGACATCTGGTGGGCCGACTGGATCAGCGAGACCGGCCCGTCCCAGGGCTACGACGCCGAACAGCTCCGCAAGAACGACGAGACCGCCGAAGCCCAGCGGGTCGCCTTCGCCAAGGCCGTGAAAGCCGGGGTCAAGATCGGGTTCGGCACCGACGCGGGGGGTTTCCCGCACGGCCTCCAGGGCCGCCAGCTGGCCACCATGGTCGAGTACGGCATGACCCCCGTGGCCGCCCTCCGCGCCGCCACCCTGACCAGCGCCGAGTGCATGGGCTGGGAGGACCGGGTGGGCTCCCTCGCCCCCGGCAGGTACGCCGACCTGATCGCCATCCCCGGAGCCCTAGACATCACGAAATTTCAGGACGTGCCCTTCGTGATGAAGGGCGGCACGGTCGTCAAGAACGAGCTCGGGTGAACCGCTCGTATCTGGCCGGCATCGCCGCACTGGTCAGCGTCACCGCTATCTGGGGTTCCACCTTCCCGCTGACCAAGGACCTGCTGCTGCGGCTGCCCGTGGCCGACCTGTTCGTGGTGCGCTTCGCGATCGCGGCCGCCGTGCTGGTGGCGATCCGGCCGAAGGCGCTGGTCGGGCTGGCCGGCCGTACCTGGCTGACGGGCGTCGCCCTCGGCCTGGTGTACGGCGCCGCCCTCGTGGTGCAGACGTTCGCGCTGATCGAACTGCCGTCCTCGGTCTCCGGCTTCGTCACCGGGTCCTACCTCGTGCTGACCCCGCTGCTGGCCTGGGTCTGGACCCGAGCGGTCCCGGAGCGCAGGACCTGGCTGGCCGTGGTCCTGGCCACCGCCGGAATGGCGGCGTTCACGCTGCTCAGCGGCGGCGGCACCGGCGGCGTCATCGAAGCGGGCCCGGTCGCGCTCACCCTGCTCTCCGCCGTCCTGTACGCGGTGCACATCGTCGCGCTCGGCCGCTGGTCCACCCCGGCCGAGGCCTACCCGCTGTCGATCATCCAGATCCTCACCCTGACCGTGATCATGGGCGTGGCCGCCGCGCCCGGCGGCGTGGCCCTGCCCGCCACCACCGGCGACTGGCTCGGCGTGCTCTACCTGGCCACCATCGCCGGCGCCTTCACCTTCCTGGCCCAGACCTGGGCGCAGGCGCACGTCCCGCCCACCGCGGCCGCCGTCGTCATCTCGGCGGAACCGCTGTGGGCCACCGGCTTCGCGTTCGCCCTCTACGACGAAACGGTCACCTGGCCCGTCCTCGTCGGCGGCGGTTGCGTGATCGCCGCGATGATCCTGGTCGCCTGGCCCCGGCGCGAGGCGACCGTCCCCGATTGGCTTCCTGAGGAGGCGACATGCCCCGCGTCCCCCGTACCGCCCTGCCTCTGACCGAGGAGCAGGCCGACGCCGTCAGGCTGGCCCGCGACTTCGCCGCCGCCGAGATCCGGCCGCGCGCCCGCCAGGTGGACGAGGCCGATCACGAGCTGCCCCGGGAGATCTGGGCCAAGGCCGCCGAGATCGGGCTCACCTCGTTCATGATCCCCGAGGAGTACGGCGGCGGCGGGGTGGCCGATCTGGTCACCCAGTGCCTGGTGCAGGAGGAGCTGTGCCACGGCGACATCGCGATCGGGAACCTGGTCACCTCCAACGGGTTCTTCGCGGCGCCGGTGCTTGAACTCGGCAACGAGGAGCAGCGGAAACGGTTCCTGACCCCGCTGTGTTCGGCGACTCCGCCGCTCACGGCGCTGGCGACGACCGAGCCGGGGGTCGGCTCGGACGCGGCCGCGATCACCACCAGGGCGGTCAGGGACGGTGACCACTACCTGCTGACCGGTCAGAAGTCGTGGATCTCCAACGCGCCGTTCGCGGACTATTTCGTGGTCTTCGCGACGGTCGCCCCGGGGACGCGGTCGAAGGGTGTCACGGCGTTCGTGGTGGAGCGGGGGACGCCGGGGCTGACCATCGGCAAGCCGATGCCGAAGATGGGCCAGCGCGGGATCGCGTGCGCGGAGCTGTTCCTGGACGGTGTCCGGGTGCCGGTGGAGAACCGGCTGGGGGAGGAAGGTCAGGGGTTCTACGGGTTGATGCGGACGTTCGACGCGTCCCGGATCCTGATCGCTTCGGCTTGTACCGGGTTGTCCCGGGCCGCTTTCGATGCCGCCATGGCGTATGCGAAGGATCGCGAGCAGTTCGGCGTGAAGATTATCGAGCATCAGTCGGTGGCGTTCCGCCTCGCCGATATGGCCACGAAGACTGATATTTCGCGACTCGTGGCTATGCGGGCGGCGGAGCTGTACGACACCGGGGTGAGCGTCACCGAGGAGGCGGCAATAGCGAAGCTGACCGCGTCGGAGAACGCCATGTGGTGCACCTGGGCGGCCGTGCAGACCCACGGCGGCTGGGGCTACTCGCGTGAGTTCCTGGTCGAGAAGTGGATGCGCGACGCCAAGCTGGAGGAGCTTGAGGAAGGCACCTCCGACATCCAGCGACTGATCATCTCCCGCGCCCTGGCCCGCGCATGACCACCGCCGCACAGGCGCTGGCGCTCACCCTCACCGCCCACGGCGTCGACACCGTCTTCGGCATCCCCGGCACCCACAACCTCGCCATCTACCAGGCCCTGACCGAAGCCGGCGTGCACTGCGTCACCACCCGTCACGAGCAGGGCGCGGGCTACGCCGCCGACGGTTACGCCCGCGCCACCGGCCGCCCCGGCGTCGTCCTCACCACGACCGGCCCCGCTGTGCTCAACGCCGCCACCGCGCTCGCCCAGGCCTACTCCGACTCCTCGCCGATCCTGCTGATCTCGCCAGGAGTCCCGCTCGCCCACCCCCGCCTCGGCCGCGGCTACCTGCACGAGGCCAAGGATCAGTCCCGCGCCCTGGACTCCCTCTGCGCCTGGAGCCACCGCGTCACCTCCCCCGGCGAGCTCCCCGCCGCCCTCGCCCGCGCCTTCACCGCCTTCACCGAGGGCCGCCCCCGCCCGATCCACCTGGAAATCCCGGTCGACCTCCTCGACCTCCCCACCGACGTCCCCCCGGCCTCTCCGCTCACGGTTCCGCCCCGCGCCCCCGACCCCGCCGCCGTCACCTCAGCCGCCACCCTGCTCGGTACGGCCCGCCGCCCCGCGATCGTCCTCGGCGGCGGCGTGCACCACTCCCGCGCCGGAACCCTCGCCCTGACCCTGGCAGAACGCCTCGGCGCGCCGATCGTCACCACCGCCAACGGCAAGGCCGCCGTCCCCGAGTCGCACCCCCTCGCCCTCGGCGCGACCCTGCACCTGCCGTCCGTCCAGACCTGGCTCGCCGGCCGCGACGTCGTCCTCGCCGTCGGCACCGAACTGGCCCCCTCTGACCTGTGGGCCGACGACTTCCGCCTGACCGGCCGGCTGATCAGAATCGACGTCGACCCGGCCCAGATGCACGGCGACCACCCCGCCACGATCCCGATCGTCGCCGACGCGACTTCGGCCCTGGACGCACTGCTCGCCCAGGTGACCGCCCGCCCGACCCCACCGGAACGCCCGCCCCTGGAGCCGGACCTGGCCCGGCTC
Organism: Acrocarpospora corrugata; assembly: GCF_009687845.1. GTDB lineage: Bacteria > Actinomycetota > Actinomycetes > Streptosporangiales > Streptosporangiaceae > Acrocarpospora > Acrocarpospora corrugata. The sequence goes on along the minus strand of NZ_BLAD01000036.1, from coordinate 267,048 downwards.
GCGTCGCGCTGGGCGCCGGAACTCAAAGCCATCAGGGACGCGCTCCCCGCCGACGCGATCGTCGCCGCCGACAACTCGATGTTCTGCTACTACGGCGCGCTCGGCGCGCTGCCCATCGACCCGCCCGGCCGGTTCCTCTACCCGACCGGCTTCGGCACCCTCGGCTTCGCGCTCCCCGCCGCCATCGGCGCCAAGGTCGCCCGCCCGGACACGCCGGTCGCGGTGCTCGCCGGGGACGGCGCGTTCCAGTTCAGCGTCCAGGAACTGGCCACCGCGGTCGAACTCGGCCTCCCGATCCCCATCGTGATCTCCGTCAACGGCGGCTACGGCGAGATCAGGGCGGAGATGCTGGCCCGCGGCATGGCGCCCGTCGCGGTCGACCTGCACACCCCCGACTTCGCCGCCGTCGCCGACGCGTACGGAGCCTGCGGGGTCGCCGTGGACACGCCTGAACAGCTGAGTGAGGCGGTCGGGAAGGCGCTGCGCGCGTCCGGGCCCACCGTGATCGTTTTGAGGGAGGCGCGATGACGCGCGAGCCGTACCTGAAGGTGACCTGGACCGACGAGGTGACCGGGCGGCCGGGCTACCTGGTGATCGACCGGCTGGGCCGGGGGGTGAGCAGCGGGGGGCTGCGGATGCGGTCCGGGGTGACGCTGGCCGAGGTCGCCGATCTCGCGCTGGGGATGAGCCGCAAGGAGGCGCTGGCGTACGAGCCGGGCCTGCGTTACCAGCCGCTGGGCGGGGCGAAGGGCGGGATCGACTGCGATCCGCTCGACCCCGGCGCGGACGGGATGCTGCGGCGCTACATCGGCGCGATGAAGCCGCTGCTCCAGACGTACTGGGCGACCGGGGAGGATCTGGGGTTGCGGCAGGAGTCCATCGAGGCGGCCTGCCACGAGGCGGGGCTGCGCACCTCGATCGACGCGGTGCTGCCGCTGCTCGCCGATCCTGACGCCGCGCTGCGCGGCCTCGACCAGGCTTTCGCGGTGACCGTGGACGGGATCGGGCTGGGCGACCTGGCCGGCGGCTGCGGGGTGGCCGAGGCGGCGCTGACCGCCCTCGACCTGGTGCTCCCCGACCGTCCCGCGACGGCCGTGATCCAGGGGTTCGGATCCATGGGCGGCTCGACCGCGCGCTTCCTGGCCCGCGCCGGCGTCCAGGTGGTCGGCATCGCCGACACCGAGGGCCTGGTCGCCAACCCGGACGGCCTGGACGTGGAGACGCTGCTGCTCACCCGCGACGAACACGGCCGCATCGACCGTTCCCGGCTGCGCGCCACCGACGAGAAACTGCCCAGAGACGCCTGGCTCGACCTGGACTGCGACGTGCTCGTCCCGGCGGCGGTGTCGTACGCGATCGGCGTCGCGGAGGCGTCCCGGGTGACGGCGAGCCTGATCGTGGAAGCGGCCAACTCCCCGGTGACGCCGGAGGGCGAGGCGCTGCTGCGGGACCACGGCGTGCTGGTCGTGCCGGACGTCGTGGCCAACTCCGCCACCAACTCCTGGTGGTGGTGGACGCTGTTCGGCGACATCCCCGCCGACGCCGACGCGGCCTTCGCCAAGATCCGCTCCTGGATGCGGCGTGTTGTCACCGAGGTCCTCACCGAGGCCGCAAGTACCGGCAGGCCGCCCCGCGAGATCGCCCACGCCCTCAGCGAGCGCAACATGGAACCCCGGTGAACGGCCTGTTCGACCCGCGGTCCGTGGCGGTGGTCGGCGCTTCTGACGACCCGGCGAAGTGGGGCTACTGGCTGGCCAAGGGCGCCCTGCGCGGAGCCGCCCGGCGGGAGGTGTATCTCGTCAACGGCCGCGCCGACCGGGTCCAGGGCCGCCGCTCCCACCGGCGGCTGGCCGATCTCCCGGAATCTCCGGAACTGGTCGCGATCGTCACGCCGCCCGCCTCCTTCGCAGCTGTCGTCGAAGACGCCCTCGCCGCGGACGCGCGCTACCTCGTCGGCATCACGGCCGGAGTCGACCGGGCCTATCCCGGCGGCCACGCCGTCCTGGCCGCGCGGGTCCGCGCCGCCGGAGCCCGCCTGCTCGGCCCCACCTGTATGGGCGTGTACGACGGCGCGGCCGGACTCGCCCTCACCTGGGGATCCCTGACCCCGGGCCCGATCGGCGTGGTGTCCCAGAGCGGTTCGGTCGGCCTCGAAATCGGCTACCTGGCCACCCGCGCCGGGCTCGGACTGTCCCGGTTCGTCTCTGTCGGCGCGCAGGCCGACCTCACCACCGCCGACCTGCTCGACCCGGTGATCACCGCGCCGCACACCCGCGTCGTCATCGTCTACCTGGAGGACCTCTCCCTCGGCCGGTCCCTCATCACCCTCGCCGACCAGGCCAGGGCCCTCGGCAAGCGGATCATACTGCTGGCCGTGGGCGGCTCAGCGGCGGGCGGGCGCGCGGTCGACTCGCACACCGGCGCGCTGGCCACCCCCGACACCGCCGTGGACGCGCTCTGCGACGCGGCCGGCGTCATCAGGGTGCACACCCCGGCGCAGGCCGTGCACGCCGCCCGGATCTGCCTGACGGGCGCTCTGCCCGCGCGGCCCCGGCTCGCGGTCGTGGCCGACAGCGGCGGGCAGGGGGCCCTCGCGGCCGAGTTCGCGGAACGCGCCGGAATCGAGGTGCCCGCGCTTACCCCGGGAACCGTCGAAACGCTCGCGAGACTGCTGCCCGAGGACGCGGGCCTGTCCAATCCGATCGATCTGGCCGGAGCCGGAGAAGCCGATCTAAGGATTTATCCGCGCGTGGCACAAGTCGTCGCCACAGAGGTGGACGTAGTTCTTTTAACGGGATATTTCGGTGCATACGCGGCGGATAGTCCGGCGTTGCGTGACGCCGAGGAGGCTGCCGCCCGCGAACTGCTCGGCGTGCCGTGCCTGGTGCACGCGATGCGGACCGACGGCCCGGCGGCGGACGTGCTCCGCGACGGCGGCGTCCCCGTCTTCGACCGCGTCGACGACCCGATCGGCGCACTCGCCGCGTACTGCCGCGCCGACGACGGAATCCGCCCCGAACAGATCCATTCGCCCCCCGGCGGCGAACCCGCCGACCTCCGGTCGATCCTGGCCGCAGAAGGCGTCGTGTTCCCCGACGGCGGCTTCGCGGCCACCCCCGAGGAGGCCGCGGCACTGGCCGCAGGGCTCGGCGGGACCGTGGTGCTCAAGGCGGTCGGGCCCGCCCACAAGACCGAGGTCGGGGGAGTCGTGCTCGGGCTCACGTCGGCGCAAGCCGTACAGGCCGGGGCGGCGGAGATGGCCGGGCGGCTGGACCTGGACGGGTTCTGGGTGGAGCGGCAGGCCGCGAGCGGGATTGAGCTGATCGTCGGGGCCCGCCGGGATCGGCACCTGGGGGTGCTGGTGACCGTGGGCAGCGGCGGCGTGCTCGCCGAACTGGTCGCCGACACCGCGACCGCGCTCGGCCCGCTCGACCACGCCGGCGCGCTGCGGCTGCTCGGCCGGACGAAGGCGGCCAGGCTGCTGGACGGCTGGCGTGGCGCGCCGCCGTGCGACCTGGACTCGGTGGCCCGCGCGGTGGTGGCCGTCGGGCGGGTCCTCGCGGCCCGTCCGGACCTCACCGAACTGGAGGTCAACCCCCTGCTCGCCAGGCCCGGGGAAACGCTCGCCCTTGATCTTCTTGCAACACTCGGCGGCCGGTAAAGAGTCGGCTGGGGAGGGTGTTTCGCGATACTGTCAGGGCGGCAGCGCGTTCATGCGTCTCTGCGTCTCTCTGTGTACCTGAGGCCGGGCTGCGCTTAATCTGAAACCAACCGGGTAACGCATGGAGACGCTTGTGCCTGAGATTTGCGACGTCGCCATCGTCGGTGGCGGAGTGATCGGCAGTGCGATCGCCTATGAGCTCGGTGCCCAGGGCCGGCGCGTGATCCTGGTGGACGCCGCGGAAGACCTGGGTCTCGGCGCGTCCGACGCCGCCATGGGCGGCATCCTCACCCAGACCGAGACCGCCTGCCTCGGCCCCCTGAGCAGCGTCATCCGCCGCAGCCGCGACCTGTACGAGCCGTGGCTGGACCGGCTCAGGAAGGTCTCCGGCGTCGAGGTGCACGTGCTCGGCGGCGGCGACATCCAGGTGGCCCTGGACCGCGAGGAGCTGGACCGGCTGCTCAGCGAGGTGCTGCCGCGCTGGCTGGAGGCCCCCTTCGAGGTCCGCCAGCTGACCGCCGCGGAAGCCCGCGACCTGGAGCCGCTGCTCAGCGACCGGGTGGTCGGCGCGTTCCTGCTGCACGAGGAGCTCGCCCTGGACCCGCGCGAGCTGATGGTCGCGCTGCGCCGCACCCTGGCCCGCTCCCCGGTCACGCTCAAGCTCAGCACCCGGGTGGTCCGCGTCGACTCCGGCCCCGCCTGCGCAGAGGTCGAGCTCCAGGACGGCACGGTGATCCAGGCCGGCACCGTCGTGGTCGCCGCCGGCTACCAGAGCGGCAAGCTGCTCCCCGCACTCGCCGAGCTGATCTTCCCGATCAAGGGTGAGGCGTTCGACCTCCGCCCGCCCGGCTTCACCGGCTACCCGCTCAACCACCACGTCTTCGCCGAGATCCAGGACGGCGAGGAACGCGGCTACCCCTACCTGGTGCCCCGCCACGACGGCCGGGTGGCCGTCGGCGTCACCTACGAGGAGCACGTCTACGACGCCACGCCCACCGCCAAGGGCCTGCAGTCGATCCGTTCCTGGATCGGCACGCTGATGCCGGCTACCGCGGACTGGCGGCTGGAACGCCACTGGGGCGGCCTGCGCCCGGCCAGTCCGGACCACGTCCCGATCATCGGCTACCTGGACGAGCACCGGCGGCTGATCGCCGCGACCGGCCACTCCGGCCTCGGCGTGACCCTGGCCCCGGTGACGGCGGAACTGGTGGCCGACCTGGTCCACGACCGTACGGCCGACCCGGAGGTGCGGGAGCGGCTGCGGATCTGCAGCCCGGAGCGGGACTTCACGGCGGCAGCTCTGTCGCCAGCTCCCACAGCTCTCTGAACCGTTCGATCCGCTGCCGCACCCGGGGCCGCTCCAGGATCAGCAGCGTCCGTACGAACGTGTGGGTGACCAGCTCGCCCACCGACAGCGTGTTGGACGCCATGATCTCGTAGCTGACCACGCCGTCGAAGACGATGAAGTCGTCCACGCCGAGCGCCGAGGTGAGCTGGCCCGCCGTGAGCACCCGCACGTCCACGCCGGCCGTCACGTGCATCCTGCTGATCTGCTGGAACGTCTCGGACTTGAGCCGCTCCTGGGTGTCGACGTAGAAGATCCGGCGGATCCGCACCCCCGCCTTGGCCCGCTCCCGCTGGATCTCCAGATACCGCTGGCCGGCGTCGGTGATCCAGAATCCGCCGTCGAACTCGCCGGGCCCCTGGTCCACCACCGCCAGGCTGAGCGCGTCGATGCTGCGCTCCACGTTGCGGGCCAGGCCGAGCAGCCAGTCCCGGTCCTCGCCCTCGTAGGTGACGTCGCCCTCGCCGAGCTCGCGCAGCAGAGTGGAGATCCGCTCGATCTCGGTCTGCGCGAACCGCTGCACCAGCGTCGGCATCTCCTTGTCCACGCCGGTGGCGTTGCGGACCAGCTGGGTGACCAGGTCGATCTGCACGGCCGACTGCTCGACCAGGCCGAACAGCTCGGTGGCCTCGTCGATCCTGGACAGCCCTTCGCGTAACTCGTGCCGGGTCGCGTCGTTCTGTTTCTCCACGGTGATCAGGTGCTGCACCACGAACGCCACCGAGGCCGCGAACAGCGAGATGAGGATGCTCCACATCTGGCCGGTGTTCATGTCGCCGTTCTGGAACAGCTCGGAGAGTCCCCAGACGATGCCGCCGAAGACGAAGCTGATGAGGATCTTCACAAACGAGGGATTGAGGGTTTCGACATCGAACTTCGGCTTCTTATCGGCCATGAATCATCCGTTTGTCTCGCGCAGGAGGGCCAGGGTGTTGACCGCGAGCTGGTCGCGTACCCGCTCGACGAGGGACTGCCACTGCCGGGAGAAGCCGGGCGTGCGCTCCAGGTTCTCCCACAGCGGGGCGAGCGACGGGTGGATCCTCGCGCCGGGCATCCACAGGTGCAGCAGCGTGTCGACGGCCGGCGCGAGCCGGGCCGAGACCTCGGGGCGGGACGCGCCGCCGATGCGGGCCCGCTGGACGATCGTCAGCAGGGCGGTCAGTAGCCAGTCGTGCAGCGCCAGGTCCTCGCACAGGTCCACCACGGCCGGGGAGAACTCGCCGTGATGGGTGAGGCGGAGCGTGCGCCCGGTGCTCTCACCGAGGATGAAGTGCACACCCGGCTCACCGGTCTCGGCCACCCAGCGGAGCCGGGTGCGGTCACTGCGGAAGGGCGCGCGCAGGTCGAGCAGAGCGGACTCCTGGACCACGTCCATGAACCGGTCGCTGACCGAGCCGAGATCCAGCTGCTCCCCGGGCGGCCCGAAGGCCAGGAACCCGCCGGCCAGGTCGGGCGCGGACACCTTGCCCAGCACCTCGACCACGCCGGGCCTGGCCAGGTAGTGGGACCACGGCAGCCGGTGATTGACCTCGCCGCGCACCACCCGGACGTACGAGGAACCCTGCAGGATCCGGCCGCCGGTGATCGTGGCGCGGGAGACCAGGGTGCCGACGCCGCGGATCCTGGCGTTGGACGCCGACGGCAGCCGGCAGTCCACACCGGTGAGCAGGTCGGGCGAGACCGCGTACACGATCGGCCGCCGGGACATCCGGACCCGCTCGCCGGCGAGCAGCCCGAGCACCGTCTGGTGATCCCGTTCCTCGATCTCCGCCGAGTTCTGCAGCAGCCCGGTACGGACTTCCCCCATGATCAGCATGTCGCCCCCGACCCCGAGACCAGGACGGCTCAGAGAAAGACGTAGGAGATTCGGTCGACGAGCTCTTCTTCGAGCCGGAGATCCTCGTCGGTGCTCCGGCTGAGAACCTGCTTGAGGACTTCCTCGTCCACCGAGACCTGGCTGAGAATCGTGCGCACAGCCAGCTCCACCTGCAGGAACCGGGTCGACAGAACGGACATGGTCGTGTACGCGCTGAACGGCGTAGCCGACTTGTTCAACTTCACCACCGGCGGCAGCTCGTCCCAGTCCCGGGGGAATCCCCCGTCGACCTGCACCGGCTGCACCGGCAGCCGCCCTTCGTTGCGCAGCAGCCCGAGCCGGAGCAGCTGCCACACCGCGGCCAGGAACGGGCACGACCAGGTGCGCCCGCGGTTGTCGTCGTTCCAGAGTTCGACGTCCACGAAGATGGAGTGGCCGCGCTTGGCGTTCTGGGTGGGCGGCTCCCACCGGATCTGCGGTTTCATCGCCTGGCCGGCCCCGGCCACCGGCGACCGGGTGCCGTTGGCCAGCCAGCCGGTCTCGTGCGGCGGCGGGCGCCAGCTGTGGGTGCCGGGCGGCGGGTCGGGCACCAGCCGGTCCTCCACCAGCTTGGCCAGCTTCACGCCGTCCGCCTCCGCGCACGCAGACTCCCTGGCCAGGTAGTCGATGACCAGGTCGTTCTCGGCGGCGGCGTCCAGGATCATCGGGACCAGCTCGTCGGGCGTGCTGAACCGGCTGAAGTAGTCGTCGATCAGGAAGCAGGTGCTGATCCGGGCCCGGCCGCCCGGGGTGCGGTTCTGCCAGCTGCGGCGGACCGTCTCCAGCCAGGGCGCGACCATGGCGAACTGCTGCCTGAGCCGGTCGGGGCCGGCCTGGAAGTCCTCCATGTAGAGGTGGCCCAGCTCCACCGAGACGTGCGACAGCGGCCCCGACTTGATCTGGCGTTCGGCCGTCACCTCGCTGAAGGACGTCACAGACCCTCCCACGCGGTGTCGTCGACGATCTTCTTGGCCAGGTCGTCGAAGGCGAACACGGTCTCCGCGTTGGCGATCTCGGTGCCCGCCACGTCCTCGTCGGAGATCAGCTGCTCCCGCCACTGCAGGACCGGGTCGAGCGGCACCTTGCCGAGCATGGTGGTGAGGCCGACGCCGTTCCTGGTGGCCAGCTCGCGCAGCTCCCGGTCGATCTCGTTCAGCCAGGAGCGCTGGGCCGGGCGCAGGTGGGCGAAGTCGCCGGAGCCGAGTTCCAGCACCGCGGTGCGGACGAACCTGATCCGGTCGGTCAGCGCGCCGGGGTCGTGGCCATACTCCCGGCCCACGTCGAGCAGCCCGTGCTCGCCCTTGACCAGGCCGTTGGCCGCGATGATGTGCTGCCGGGTCCAGCGGTGGAAGACCAGCCAGCGGGCCGGGATCTTGGGCAGCTGGGCGGTGGCGGCCAGCGCCAGGTGGGCGGCGAAGGAGCGGCCCGCGCTCAGATCCACCATGATCAGGTCGAACTGCTCGTGCAGCTTGGCGAACAGGCGGACGCAGCGTTTGAGCATCTCGGCGTCGAAGGTGGCGAACTCGCCGCCGCCCTGGTCGCCGGGGAGCAGGACCATCTGGCCGGCTCCGGCGGGCTTGGCGCGGATGGTGTCCCGGTCGGACTCGGTCCACACGTCGATCCGGCTGGGTTCGGTGATCTCGCCCTGCAGGTAGCGGTGCATGCCGCCCCTGGTGGTGCCGCGCGAAGCGGTGCTGACCCGGAAGATCGCGCCGACGGTGGGGGAGCCGAAGTCGAAGTCGAGATAACAGACGTCCTGTCCCTGCAGCGCCCGCCGGTAGACGATGTTGCTGCTGGTCACCGACCGTCCGGTGCCACCCTTGTCGGAGATGGCGAACACAAGCATCGCTACATCGCCTCCGAGGCGTTCTCACGGGCCGCGGCGAGCTGGTCGAGTTCGAGCAGGGCGTTGCTGATCAGGGCGACCGCGCTGGCCGGGCGCTCGCCCATGATCGCTCTGGCCCGGTTCAGCCGGGTGGCGATGGTGGTGATGTTGGACGGCGCGCCCATCCGGGTCCGGACCGGCCGGATCACCTGCTCCCGGTTGAGCAGGTGCTCGGCCTCGGCCAGCAGTTCGCCGGCCAGGTCGACCAGCTGCTGGCTGCGCAGCGGCGGTTCGCGCGAGGTGAGGGCCAGGGTGACCATGAACTCGACGATGCGCTCGGTGAAGTACCAGGAGACCGAGTCGGCCTCCTCGATGACGTCGTCGAAGGCGTTCGCCGGGTTGTCCCACAGGCCCTTGAGCGGCAGCTGGGTGAAGCGGCGGCTCTGGATGTGCGCCCAGATCTGGTCGGCCAGGCTGTGCAGGCGTTCCCTGGTCCGGTTGCTCTGGGTGATCGACGCCACCCAGATGGTCCGTTTGAGCAGCGTGATGGCGAAGTCGGAGACCTGCCAGATCAGCTGCGGGCCCAGCTCCTCGGTGCCGAGCAGGGTGACCTTGACGCCGGGGGAGTGCAGCGCGATCGCGCTCGCGTCGGTCTCCACCGGGCGGCGGGTGATCCGGGCGCTTCTGGCCAGCTCCTCCAGCACGCCGGCCACCCGGCCGAGGTCGACGTCACCGGCCCGGGTGCGGACCAGGTACTGCACCACCATGGCGGTGACGCCGAGGCTGTAGTAGTCGGACTCCTTGCCGTCGGTGGTCCGCCACGGGATGTCCTCCAGCGGCCAGCGGCCCTTGCCGAAGGTGGCCACGGTCCGCCAGTAGTTCTGGGTGATGTCCCAGCGGCGCTGCAGCGCGTTGGCCAGCTGCTGCTGGTCGTCGTCGAGCAGGCCGAGCACGCGGGTCCGCTCCGACCACAGGTCCACGACGCCGACCAGCGCGTTCACGGTGAAGTAGAGGTAGGGGATCTCGGGCGCCACACCCTTGACCTGCTCGCCCACCTTCAGGTCGGTGACCACCTCGGGGGCGTCCTTCACCACCCCCCACGCCCAGCCGCACTCGAAGAGCAGGTTGGGGTTGTCCAGGTCGACCTGCGACCCGGAGCCGATGGTCAGGTCGCGCAGCCCCGCCCTGACCTCCTCCAGCGCGCTCTGCAGATCGTCCTGGACGCGCCGCTCGTGCACCTTGGACTGGTTGGCGGTGCGCAGCAGCGCCTGGCCCTGGGAGGAGTGCGGCTCGAAGACGTTGACGGTGAAGCTGCGCAGCAGGCCGACCATCGCGGCGGAGAGCCGGGTGTTGGCCCGGTTCTCCAGGTCGCGGATCTTGCTCCGCAGGTCCTGCCGGGTGACGCTCCGCCGGAACACCTTGAGGAAGCCCAGGGTGCCGAGCATCAGCGTGACGCTCATGGAGTAGGAGTCGACCACGTCGAGCTTGCGCTGCTCGTCGGTGACCGCGTCGCCCGAATCGGCCGGCAGGAAGTAGGTGTCCCCGCCGAAGAGGGGCCGCCCGTCCGGATCGGTGTAGGCGGTCAGGTACGCCTCAAGCAGCGCGAGCATCCGTTTCGGGATCTCGACGCTGTCCCCGATCGCGGCCAGCGCGGCCAGCACGTCGTCGGAGGTGGCGTCCGGAGTGTCCAGCCGGAATTCGGGCAACTCCGAGGCCGGATACATGAAACAGAGCAGCTGCTCGGCGTCGGAAATGGAGTTGGCGCCCTGCCGGCCGCCCCAGCGCCACTCCTTGCCCTGGAACGAGGCCCGGGCGGCGGCTTCCCAGATCTCGAGGAGTTGCTGACGGGGTTGGAGTTTCACGCGGTCCCCCTGTACGACGTGCCGCGGCCCCCGGGCGGCGGCTTTTCATTCGTGCACAGTGAAAATGCTTCTACCTCATGGACAATACCTGGAATTCGGCGGCGGCGAAGGCTTCGGCGAGGTCGTACACTGGCTCTCCGACCGGCGTATCCTTAGAACAGAGGAGCCCGTTCGTCAAATCCGACAAATGTACGCGAAAGACACATCATGGCCTATACGGGGAAGATTCTTGTCACGGGTTCGGGAATCGACCTGACGTTGCTGGGCCCATTGGAAGAGGCCGGAAACAATATTGTCGCCCGGCCGAAACTCCTTTCTCCCGCCGAGCTCAAGGCCGAGCTCCGGGACGCGGTCGCCTATCTGCACGGCGGCGAGGAGTATGCCTCCGGCGAGGCGCTCAGCACGGCCGAGCTGCTGAAGATCGTGGCCTTCATGGGCATCGGATACGAGAGCTTCGTCGACGTGGACGCCGCCAAGGAGCACGGCCTGCGGGTCACCTGGACGCCGGCGCGGCGGCCCGACGCGGTCGCGGTCTTCACCCTGGGTCAGATCATCTACGCCAACCTCGGGATCCGGGACCGGCTGGACGAACGGCATCCGCCGCAGTGGACGGCCGCCACGCCGATGCCCAGCGAGCTGTCCGCCCAGCGCGTCGGCATCGTCGGGCTCGGCTCGATCGGCACCCGGGTGGCCGAGCTGCTGACCGCGGTCGGCTGCCGGGTCGCCTATCACAGCCGCACCAGGAAGCTGGCCGAGGGCGGGCTGGGCCTGACCTACCTCGGCCTGCACGAGCTGGCCGCCTGGTCGGACATTCTGGTGGTGCTGCTGCCGGAGAGCCAGAGCACGCTGAATATCATTGACGCGTCGGTATTCGCCCAGATGCGAAAAGGGTCAATTCTTATCAATACCGCCAGGGCCGTCCTGGTCGAGCCGGTGGCGCTGGCGAATGCGCTCCGGGACGGCACAATCGCGGTCGCGGCGATTGACGGGCATTATCGTGACGAATCGGTGAACGACGCGTTGAGGGCCGAGTTCGGGCCCCGGCTGCTGTGGACCGCGCACGTCGCCGCGCACACCAGGCAGTCAATGGCGGCAATGGTGGAACAGGCGGTGCAGTCGGTGCTCAAGGCACTGGACAACGCGCCGGACGAGAACGTGGCGGTCGGTCACTAAGCGTGCGTTTCGGTTTGCCAAAAACAATGTGACCTTGTCAGGTCACCGTCGCATAAATATACGATAGAGCTGAACCAGCCATTTTCCCGAGAAGCCCAGGGCGTATCTGGATTGGGGTGGATGTGACGGCGACGGGGGCGAGTGTACTCGTCGAGGCTCTGTCTCTCCATGGGGTGGAACTCGTCTTCGGCATTCCCGGCACGCACAACGTATCGATCTACGCCGAACTCGCCGCGCGCGGCGTCCGGCTGGTCACCCCCCGGCACGAGCAGGGCGCCGGGTACGCGGCCGACGGATACGCGCGCGCCACCGGCCGCCCCGGCGTGGTGCTGACCACGACCGGGCCGGGCGTGATCAACGCGGCGACGGCGCTGGCGCAGGCGTACTCGGACTCGATTCCGATGTTGCTGATCTCGCCGGGGGTGCCCACCGACCATCCCCGGCTGGGGCGGGGTTACCTGCACGAGAGCAAGGACCAGTCGGGCGCGCTGCGGGCGCTGTGCGCGTGGAGCCATCGGGTGAGCTCGGTCCGGGAGATCCCGGCGGCGGTGGCCAGGGCGTTCGGGTTCTTCGCCGAGGGCCGGCCGCGGCCGGTGCACATCGAGATCCCGCATGATCTGCTGGCCGCCGAGGGGTCGGTGACGTTCGCCGAGCCGTACCGGATCGTGGCGCGGGAGCCCGATCCCGCCGCGCTGGACGCGGCGGCGCTGCTGCTGCGCGGCGCGGCCCGGCCCGGGATCGTGCTGGGCGGGGGCGTGCAGTGCCCGCCAGGACAGGAGGCGGGGGCGCTGGCGCTGCGGCTGGCCGAGCGGGTCGGGGCGCGGATCGTGACCACGGTCAACGGCAAGGGGGTCGTGCCGGAGAGCCACCCGCTGGCGCTCGGCACGGTGCTGCACCTGGCGGGCGCCCGGAGCTGGCTGGCCGGCTGTGACGTGGTGCTGGCGGTCGGCACCGAGCTGGGCCCTGCCGATCTGTGGGTGGAGGACTTCGCCCTGGGCGGGCGGCTGATCCGGGTGGACGTCGATCCGGGGCAGATGCACGGCGATCACGTCGCGGACGTCCCGGTGGTGGCCGACGCCGGCCGCGCGCTGGCCGGCCTGCTCGACCGGATCCGGCCGCCGGACGCCGCCCGCGCGCCGGGCCCCGACCTGGCCAGGGAGCTGGCCGAGCTGTCCCGCCGCTGGGAGGGCACCCTGGACGCGCTCGGCCGGGCGATGCCGCCGGACCCGATCGTGGTGGGCGACAACTCGATGATGGTCTACCACGGCGCCCTGCTCAGCCTGGCGCTCGACCCGCCGGCGCGTTTCCTGTTTCCCGCCGGTTACGGCACGCTCGGCTACGCGCTGCCCGCGGCGATCGGCGCCAAACTGGCCTGCCCCGGCCGCCCGGTCGTCGTGCTGACCGGCGACGGCGCCCTCCAGTTCTGCCTCCAGGAGCTGGCCACCGCCGTGGCCGAGCAGCTCAGCCTGCCCATCGTGGTCTCCGACAACGGAGGCTACGGCGAGATCCGCGACGAGATGCTGCGGCAGGACATGACCCCCGTCGCGGTCGACCTGCCGGGCCCCGACCTGCTCCAGCTGGCCGCCGCCTACGGCGTCGCGGCCTGCCGCGCCGACACCCCGGAGGAACTGTTCAAGGCCCTGGTGGAGGCCCTGGAGCACCCACTGCCCACGCTGATCGTCGTCCGCGAGTCATAGCCGCGCGTCCAGCGGCTGCTCCACCAGCCGGGACCGCTGCTCGATGTCGGTCCAGATCAGCCGGAACGCCGACACCAGGTCGCCGCGCGGATCGGAGACCGCCAGCTCCTGCCAGATCCGCAGATTCCGCTTCTCGTCGTCGTACTCCAGCAGCTGCAGAATCAGCGTGGTCTCATCAATGATGATGAACTTTAACGGCATTCGCTTCGCCGCCACGAAAAGCGCGACTCGCGGCCCCTTCTCCCGGCGTAACCGCACCATTTCCTGGCAGTGTTCCCTGACGGACTCGGTGGTCGCGTGCCGGAACGGCTCCGCCATGTCCTCCACCTGGATGATCCGCTTGTACACCAGCGACGATGAATCCTCCTCCACGTGCGCCACCAGCGAATCGAAGAACGTACGCGAATATTCTTCGGGAAGCGCGGACGTGGGCCAGTGCCCGCCCTCGGAGAGCACGTCCAGCACCAGCAGTTCCTTCTGGGCGGACAGGAAACGCTGGGCGGTCCTGTCATCCTCCATCCGGCCCAGCTGGGCGATCTCGGCGAGCATCACCCGGTCCACGCTCAGGCCGTACTGCTGGGAGACCATCTCGATCTGCAGCGACAGATCCTGCTTCAGGGCGGTGAGCTGGCCGGCCAGCGTGTGCGCGGACTTGTCGTGGGCGAGCAGCATGGCGAAGAGACCGACGGCCATGAGCGAGACCACGATGCCGATGGCACCCAGAATCTGGGACTCGGTCTGGAGCAGGACGTCCGCCATCCCGCCCAGCACGGCCCCGGCGATCGCGCTGAAGACGGCCAGGGTAATAGGCCGCCACAACCGTTGAAACATTTCGCTGCCTGCCCGGGGAGGTGACTGATGCGATTTGTTTCTATTGTGGCAGACGGCGTAATTCCGCAGAAAGATTTGAAGAATCGCGGTAATTAGGAGCGGGCCGAATCAAAGCAATTGGTCGGGTTCCAGGCCCAGCTCGGTGGCGGCGGCGGCTCTTACCAGTTCGAAGAGGCGGGTACGGGTGATCATTCGGCGGTGCACGGTGACCTGAACGGTCAGGCCGTCGATCAGGGACATCAGCCGCCAGGCCGCGCCCTCCGGGTCGGGGCACTTGAAGACGCCCTCGTCCGCCCCCGCCCGCAGGATCGACGCCAGCGCGTCCTTCCAGCGCAGGTCCAGCGCCCGGGACACGTCCTCCAGGGCCGGGTTGCGCATCGACTCCGACCAGGCGTCGATCCAGAGCGCCCAGGATTTGGACTTGCCGGTGGGGGAGTAGAGCTTGAGCATGGCCCGGAGTTTGTCCATCGGGCCGCCGGCCGAGTCCAGCAGGGCGGTCAGATTGTCCAGGTCGCGTTCCGCGGCGTAGCCGAAGGCCTGGGCGAACAGTTTGTCCTTGGTCTCGAAGTGGTAGAAGAGCAGCGCCTGGCTCACGCCGGCCGCCTGCGCGATGTCGACCGTGCGCGTGTGCCCGAAGCCCTGTGCCGCGATCACCTCGCACGCCACGCGGAGCAGGTCCTCCCGGCGCATGCGGCTAATTCCCCGTCCCACATCAAAACCCTAGCGTGCGATGGGGATTCGCAACACGAATCGAGCGCCGCGATTGCTGTCCTCGATGGTCAGGGTGCCGTGGTGGGTCTCGGCGATCTGCCGGGCGATGGCCAGGCCGAGGCCGGTGCCGCCGGAGTCGCGGCTGCGGGCGGCGTCCAGCCGGGTGAACCGCTGGAACACCAGATCGCGTTTGTCCGGCGCGATGCCGGCTCCGTCGTCGACCACCTCCAGCACGGCGGTGTCGTCGGAGTCCGACACGCGGATCGAGATCTCGGAGGCGGCGTGCCGCTCGGCGTTGTCGATCAGGTTGGTGATCAGGCGGGCCAGCCTGAGCCGGTCGCCGCGGACGATCACGCGGGGTTGCAGGCTGGTGAGCACGTTCACCCGGCGCCGGCGCCGGTTCGCCTCGGTGTCGGCCAGCCGCCCCAGGTCGATCGGGTCGGTGCGGCCCGGCGCCCGCGCGTCCAGCCTGGCCACCTGGAGCAGGTCGGTGACCAGCGCCTGGAGCCGGTCCAGGCTGCCCAGCAGGGCCTCGCCGGTGGACGGCCAGTCGGCGTCCTCCGGGTGCAGCAGCGCGCCCTCCACCTCGGCGCGCATCGCGGTGAGCGGGCTGCGCAGGTCGTGCGAGGCGTCGGAGGCGAACCGCCGCTGCTGCTCGACGGCCTGTTCCAGCCGGTCGAGTGTCCCGTTGACGGTCTCGGCCATCCGCCGTACCTCGTCCCGGAACTTGGGGACCGGCACCCGGTGGCCGAGGTCGGAGGCGGTGATGCTGGCGAGTTCCGCGCTGATCGCGTCCACGGAGGAGAGGGCGCGGCCGATCGTCCAGGACGCGCCGTAGCCGGTGATGGTGAGCACCAGCAGGGTGCCGCCGATGAGGGCGGCCAGTAACTGCGGATCCACATACCAGGGCACGGTGGGGTCGGCGGCGTAGATGATCCAGTCGCCGTCGGGCTGGTAGACCCGGAACGCGACCACGATCATGCAGCTGTCGGGGAAGTCGGGGCTGTCGCAGACCAGCTGGTCGGCCCGGACGATGGACTCGTCGGGCAGGAAGACCGCCATCGGCGGCTTGCCGTAGAGGTTGGCGGTGGAGGCGGCCACCGATCCGTCGGGTCTGATGACCTGGATGCCGGTGACGTCCTGGTCCGGGATGACGCCGTAAATCGTATCCCGCTTGACCAGGTGCACGGTCTTCAGCACGGCCCGGACCACCCGGTTGGTGTTGTAGTTGTACGCGAGATCGCGCACGCCGATGAGCGCGCTGACGCTGACGGCACAGCAGATCAGCGCCATCACGGCGCAGGCGATCAGTGTCAGCCGGGTCCTTACCGACCAGCTGTGCCATGTGCTCAACCGATTCCCCCCGAGCATCCAGGTGATCACACGTCGTGGCGGGATGGACACTCCCGAGAGTCAAAAATGGGCAAACGTGCCGCCTAGAGCAATGCTCTGGCGCTGGTTAGAGTAAGTAAGCACTGATTGGAGTGGAAATGGATCTTGCCGAATACCGGTCCGCGGCGCGGGCCTGGCTGGCGGGGAACACTCCCGCGGCCGACGGCGTCGACGCCGCCAAGACGTTCATGGCCCGGCTGCACGACGCCGGGTATTCGGGGATCACCTGGCCGGCCGAGTGGGGCGGGCAGGGCCTCACCCAGGCCGAGGAGCGGGCGTTCGCGGCGGCGGCCCGCGACTTCTCCCTGCCCACGTACGTGTTCTCGATCGGGCTCGGGATGTGCGGGCCGACCCTGCTGGATCGGGGTACCCCCGAGCAGAAAGGGCGGTTCCTCCGGAAGCTGCTCCGGGGGGAGGAGATCTGGTGCCAGCTCTTCTCCGAGCCGGGCGCGGGTTCCGACGTGGCCGGGTTGCAGACCAGGGCCGAGCAGGTCGAGGGCGGCTGGCTGGTCAACGGGCAGAAGGTGTGGACGAGCGTGGCCCAGCACGCCGACCGGGGGCTGCTGCTCACCCGTACGAACGCGGACGCGCCCAAGCACAAGGGGCTGACCATGTTCGTGGTCGACATGCGCGGCCCGGGGGTGACCGTACGGCCGCTGCGGGACATGACCGGCCGGGCGCACTTCAACGAGATCTTCTTCGACGACGTGCACATCCCGGACGAGAACCGGGTCGGCGCGGTGGACGAGGGCTGGAGCGTGGCGGTCACCACGCTGCTGCACGAGCGCCTGTCCATCTCCAGTGGCGTGGGGATGAGCGGCCAGCGCGACAACCCGACCAGCTTCGAGGCGCTCAGCTCGGCCGTGGACACCGGTGACCCGCTCGTCCGTGACCAGCTGGTCGAGCTCTACCTGCGCTCCCGCGCGCTCGCCCTGTTCAACCAGCGGCTGTCCCAGGAGACCAAGGCGGGGATCTTCCCGGGGGCGCGGGGCAGCGCGGCCAAGCTGCTGCTGGCCGAGCTCACCACCTTCAGCGCAGATTTGGCGGTTTCGCTGATCGGTCCGGAGGCGGTGGCCGACGGCCATCCGCTGGCGGACGCGATCGCGCTGGCCCCGGCCATGTCGCTGGGCGGCGGCACCAACGAGATCATGCGCAACATCATCGGCGACCGGGTGCTCAACCTGCCGCCGGAGCCCCGGGTGGACAAGAACGTGCCGTTCAAGGACCTGAAGGTGAACTCGTGAACCTCCTACTCTCCGATGAACAGCGCGAACTCGGCTCCGTGGCCAAGGCATTCCTCTCGACGGTGAGCCCTCGGGACGGGTACGTCCAGGCCGTCTACGAACGGCTCAACGGCGAACTCGGCCTCGGCGGGCTGATCGTCCCCGAGGACTGCGGCGGCTCCGGGGCCGGCTACGCGGACCTGGCCGTGGTCCTGGAGGAAGCGGGCGCGGCCCTGCTGCCGGGACCCTTCCTGTCGACCGTGTTCGCTGCGATCGTCCTCCGCGAACTGGGCGAGAAGGAACATCTGACCGCCATCGCCTCCGGCGTCCCCGCCACGGTCGGTCCCCTCTGGGGCGGCGGGATCACCGCAACCGACGGTACCCTCACCGGCGAGGCGCTCTTCCTCAACGGCGCGGAAGCCGACCTCGTCCTGGTCATCACCGCCGAGGGGGTGTTCACCGCCCAGGGCACGGTCAGCCCGGTCGACGCCCTGGACATCACCAGGTCACAGGCCCGGATCAGTTTCGGTGGCGAGCCCGCGGTCGCGCTCGGCGCGCTGCCCGCGCGGGCGCTGGACCTCATCGCGGTGGCGCTCGCCGCCGAGCAGCTCGGCGTGATCCGGGCCGCGCTGGCCGCGATCGTCGAGTACGGCAAGGTGCGGGTCGCCTTCGGCCGGGCCATCGGCTCCTACCAGGGCGTCAAGCACAAACTGGCCGACCTGCACTGCGCCCTGGAACAGGCCGAGTCCATCGTCAGGTACGCCGCCTGGACCGCCGACGAAGCCCCGGACGAGCTGCCCACCGCCGCCGCGCTCTCTCAGGCGTACCTCGGCAGGGCCTGCTTCCAGGCCGCCAAGGACAGCCTGCTGCTGCACGGCGGCATCGGTTTCACCTGGGAACATGACGCGCACATCTACTACAAGCGTGCCAAGAGCGACGAAGTGCTGCTCGGGCCGTCCCGGATCCACCGAGCCAAGCTGGCCGACCTCCTGGAGTTGTGATGTTCGATTTCGACGCGACGCCCAGCTTCTACGCCATCGCCCAGGCCCACCCGGAACGCCCGGCGGTGGTCGACGCGGACGGCTCCGAGACCTCGTACGGCGCCCTGCTGGCCCGGGTGAACGCGGTCTCGCACGGCCTGCGAGCCCGCGGCCTGGGGGTCGGCGACGTGGTCGCCGGAGTGCTGCCGAACGGGATCGACGCGGTGACCATGCTGCTGGCGACCGGCCAGATCGGGATGTACTACGTCCCGATCAACTGGCACCTCACGGTCCCCGAGATCGACTACATCGTGGCCGACTGCGACGCCAAGATCGTCGCCTCCAGCCCCGGGGAGGTGTCCGCGCTAGCCGACGCCCAGGTCGCGAAAAATCCGGACGATCGCTCCAACGGGGTGGTCATGTGGTACACATCGGGCACGACGGGGTTCCCGAAGGGGGTCCAGCGCCCGCTGTCCGGCAACGCCCCCGAAGAGACCATGCCGCTCTACGCCTGGTTCCTCGGCGAGGTGTGCGACCTCAAACCGGGCGACGCGGTGCACCTGGTGACCTCACCCATGTACCACTCGGCCCCCTGCGCCCACGTGATCTTCGCCCTGAACATGGGCCACACCATCGTCATCGCCCCCCGGTTCGAGCCGATCACCATCCTGGAACTGATCGACCGCTATCGGGTGGACAACGCGCTCATGGTCCCCACCATGTTCCACCGCATGCTCCAACTACCCGCCGATACCCGGAAAAATTACGACCTGTCCAGCCTGCGGCAGGTGATCCACACCGGCGCCGCCTGCCCGATCGCCGTCAAGAAGGGGATCATGGACTGGTGGGGCCCGGTCCTGTACGAGTACTACGGCTCCACCGAATCGGCCATCGCCTTCGCCGTCAAACCCGCCGAGTGGCTGGCCAGACCCGGCACCGTCGGCCGCCCGGTCCCCACCTTCGAGGCCCGCATCCTCGACGAGAACGGCGCCGAACTCCCACCCGGCGCCCCCGGCCTGGTCTACGTCAAGTCCGCCATGAGCACCTTCCGCTACCGCAAGGACCCCGCCAAGACCGCCGCCAGCATGCGCGACGACTGGTACGCCCCCGGCGACATCGCCTACCTGGACGAGGACGGCTACCTCTTCATCTGCGACCGCAGAACCGACCTGATCATCTCCGGCGGCGTGAACATCTACCCCGCCGAGATCGAAGCCGCCCTGCTGGAACACCCCGCCGTCGCCGACGTCGCCGTCATCGGCGTACCCGACGAGGAATGGGGACACCGCGCCGTCGCCCTCGTCCTGCGCTCCCGCGATGTCACCGCCGACGAACTCCTCGAACACCTGCGGCCCCGGCTGGCCCGCTTCAAGCACCCTCGCGCCATCGAGTTCCGCGACGAACTGCCCAGAACCCCGACCGGCAAGCTGTCCCGCTCGAAGGTGAAAGCCGACTACCTAGCTCGGCAGCCACTCCACTGAGGTGGTGATCGCGTCCAGCACGTGCCCGAGCGGCTCCACCCCGATGCCGGGCCCGGTCGGCACGTCCAGATGCCCGTCCCGCAGCTCGAACGGCGGCGTGATGTCCGTGGCGTAGTAGCGCCGCGAGGCGGAAGTGTCCCCCGGCAGGGTGAAACCGGGCAGCGCGGCCAGCGCCAGGTTGGCGGCCCGGCCGATGCCGGTCTCCAGCATGCCGCCGCACCACACCGCGATCCCGTGCGCCCGGCACAGGTCGTGGATCCGGCGCGCCTCCAGGTAGCCGCCGACCCGGCCCGGCTTGATGTTCACGATCGAGCACGCGCCCAGCGAGATCGCGGCGGCGGCGTGCGCGGCCGACTCGATCGACTCGTCCAGGCAGATCGGCGTCGTCAGCCGCTTGGCCAGCGCGGCGTGCTGCACCAGGTCGTCGTCGGCCAGCGGCTGCTCGATCAGCAGCAGCCCGAACGCGTCCAGCTTGGCCAGCTGCGGCGCGTCCAGCAGCGAGTAGGCCGCGTTCGCGTCCACCTGGAGCAGAATGTCGCCGAACCGCTCCCGGACCGCCCGGACCGGCTCCACGTCCCAGCCCGGCTCGATCTTCAGCTTGATCCGCCGGTAGCCCTCGGCCAGGTAGCCGTCCACCACGCCGAGCAGCTCCGGGATCGAGTCCATGATCCCGACCGAGACGCCGCACGGCACCCGGTCCGCCGACGCGCCCAGGAACGTCGCGAACGACTCCCCGGCCGCCCGCAGCTGGGCGTCCAGGACGGCGGTCTCCAGCGCGGCCTTGGCCATCCGGTGGCCCTTGATCGGCTCCAGCACCCGGCCCACCGCGTACGCGTCCACGTGCGGCCTGGCGGTCAGCGCCGGCACCATGAACCTGCGCATCACGTCGGCCGCGCCGTCCGCGTACTCCGAGGAGTAGAGCGGCTCGGCCATCGCCACGCACTCGGCCCAGCCCTCCGCCTCCGGCGTGACCACCCGGACCAGCAGCACCTCGCGGGCGTGCTCGGTCCCGAACGACGTGCGGAACGGCGCCACCAGCGGCATCGCGATCCGCCGCAGCTCCACCCCGGTGATCTTCATGGTCTGATCTTCATGGTCGCTCCACTACGTATCCCCCACGCGCGAACCCTTTGACCAGCGCGGACTCCCCGTCCATCAGCCCCGCCAGCACCTCACGCAACGCCTGCCGCCAAGCCTTGGCCAGCCCGGGATCGGCCCGCCTGATCGCCTCGATGTCCTCCGGCAGCTGCACCAGCACCACCTGGCTGGTCGTCCGCCGGACCACCGGCCGGCCCTGCTCGTCGATCAGCCCCGGCTCCGCGTCCGCCGGCACCTCTGGCCGGTACGGCCGTCCGGCCGCCGCCTCGGCCACATGCGGATCATAAAGCCTCCAGCACACCAGCACCCGGTCCGACTCGTCCCCGGCGTTGACCTCGTCCGGCATCGCGCCGTAGAAGTCGTACAGGTACTCGTACGGCATCGCGCCCAGCTTGGCCAGGTTGAAGTACGCGTTCCGGCGCAGCAGCGGATCGAACGTCCAGGTCACCTGGTGGAAACCGGCGGCGAGCGCCCAGGCCCGCTGGTGCAGCTTGAGCGCGAACCCCGCGCCCTTCTTGACCGCGCCGGTGACGTGCGAGTGCAGCCGCTCGGCCGGCGGCGCGGCCCGGAACGCGACGGACGCGCCGACCAGCAGATCCCCGTCGTAGGCGCCCGTGACGTAGTTGCCGGTGTGCGAGAAGGCACGCATCATCTCGACGCTGACCGGGGCGTTCAGCGGGTCGGGATGCCAGATGTCGTAGTACAGGTGGAAGACGCGCTCCAGGTCGGGGATCTCCTCCAGCTCGCGGATCTCCACCCCGGCCTGCTCGGCCGCCGCGACGGCGGTGCGGAAGGCGAGTTCTGAGGGGGTCATCGCGAGCCTTCCCGTACCGATTCGATCAGCGCCGTCAGCAGCCGGACCCGCTCCGGCAGACGGTCCACCAGGACGTGCTCGTCGGCGGCGTGCGCGCCGCCCCCGACCGCGCCCAGGCCGTCCAGGGTGGGGCAGCCCACGCTGGCGGTGAAGTTGCCGTCCGAGCCGCCGCCCACCGAGATGCCCGCCAGCGGCGGCAGGCCGAGCTCATCGGCCAGGCGGACCGCCAGCGCGAACAGGTCCATCGAGGCCGCCTGGTCGAACGGGGGCCGGTTCGGGCCGCCCACGACTTCCAGGCGGGTGCCGGGGATCTTCGGGGTGAGCGCGCGCATCAGCTCGTCCACCCGCCGCTGCGAGGCCACGTCGGGCACCCGCACGTCCACCGCCACCCTGGCCACGGCCGGGATGGTGTTCGTGCTGGTCCCGGCGGCGGCCAGGGTCGGCGTCACGGACAGCAGGCCCGCCTCCGAGGACGACTCGACCGCGCTGGCGATCTCGGTGATGGCCAGGATCTGGTGGGCCAGCTCGACGCCGGCGTTGACGCCCTTCTCCGGTTCCAGGCCGGCGTGCGCGGCCCGGCCGTGGACGACCAGTTCATACCGGGAGATGCCCTTGCGGGCGACCTTGAGCGCGCCGTTCTCGCCGCCGGCCTCGGTCACGAAGGTGGCGGCCAGGCCGCGGGCGGTGTCCTCGATCAGCGGCTGCGAGGTGGGGGAGCCGAGCTCCTCGTCGCCCACGACCAGCACGGCGACACCCTCGGGGGAGGGCAGCGCGGCCAGCGCGTGGAAGATCTGGACCAGCCCGGCCTTCATGTCGAAGACGCCGGGGCCGCGGGCGACGCCGTCGGTCACGCTCCACGGAATCTGGTGGATCGTCCCGGTCGGCCAGACGGTGTCATGGTGGCCGAGCAGCAGCACCCTCGGCTCGCCGAACACCCAGCGCAGGTGCGGGACGCCGTCGATGACCAGGGTCTCCGGCTCGACGCCGAGCGAGCGGCGGCCGACCGCCGCGACCGTCTTCGCGCTGCGGGCCAGCGCCTCGTGGTCGCTGGAGAAGGACTCGCAGCAGACCAGTTCGGCCAGGTCGGCGAGCATCGCGGCGAGATCCACCGGCCCACCCGTCACCGGCCCACCCCGAGTTCGGCCTGGAACAGCCGGTGCAGGTTACCGCCGACGATCTTGCGGATCTCCTCCTCGGCGAAGCCGTGCTTGGCCAGCGCCTCGGTCACCAGCGGCAGGCCGAGCGGCCCGTCCAGGTCGGGGATGGCGGCCAGCACGTCCAGGCCGGAGAAGGAGTAGGCCTCGCAGCACGGGGGAGTGAGGTCGGCCATGACCTCGCGGATGAAGTCCGGGCCCAGGCCGACGTGGTCGATGCCGGCGACGGCGACGACGTGCTCGATGTGGTCCACCAGATGGTCGATGGTGACGCTCGCCGCGTCCTCGGTGAGGAAGGCGGCCAGGAAGTTCACGCAGACGACGCCGCCGGTCGCGGCCACGCCGCGGAGCTGGTCGTCGGTGAGGTTGCGGTGGTGGTCGCGGAGGGCGCGGGCGGAGGAGTGGGTGGCCAGCACCGGCCGGGTGGCCAGTTCGAGCACGTGCCCGACGCCGGAGGCGCCGAGGTGGGAGAGGTCGAAGAGGATGCCGAGCCGCTCCATGGCCGCCAGCGCCTCGACGCCCGCGCTGGTCAGGCGGGAGCCGGTGGCGTCCTGGCCGCTGCCGTCGGCGAGCGGGGTGCGGCCCCAGTGGGCGATCGAGGCGACCCGGACGCCCAGCCGGTGCAGGGTGGGGATCAGTTCGACGCTGTCGTCCAGGCCGGGCATGCTCTCCAGGGCCAGGACCAGGGCGATCCGGCCGTCGGCCAGGGCCCGGTCGATCTGGGGGCCGTCCAGGCAGAGCCGTACCGCGTCGGGATTGCCCTCGGCGAGGGTGTGCGCGCACTCGATCATGCGCAGGGTCTGCCGGAGCGAACCCTCCGGGCGGTACTGGTCGTCGATGAACACCGGCAGGACCTGGAGGTCCACGCCGCCGCCGGTCAGCTGGGGCAGCCAGCGTTCCCGGAAGAACGCGGCCCACTGGTCCGGCGGCCGGGCCGACACGGCCATCAGCAGGTCGTTGTGCGCGTCCGCGACGACGGCGTCGCGATGCAGGTCAGCGGCCACCTCAGCTCCTTCACCGGGGTCGTGTACCGGACGTTACCCCGCCGGGGCGAATCGGTAGGCCGCCGGGTCGGGTCTGCGGGTGATCCGCCGGTACATGGACATGGGTCGCGGCCAGTTGTTGGTCACCCGGCCGGACGCTGTTTTGTACCAGCTGGCACAGCCCGCCTGCCACACCATCGCGCGCATCGCCTCATCCAGCGCCCGCCGCCAGCGGTCCATCGCCTCCGCGCGCACCTCCATCGGGCCACGGGATCCGATCAGGCCGAGGCAGCCCATGATGTAGCGGGTCTGGCATTCGATCATGAACACGATGGAGCTGTGGCCGAGGTTGGTGTTGGGACCGTACAGGAGGAACAGGTTGGGGAAGTGCGGAACCGCCATCCCCAGGTACGCCTCCGCGCCCTCCTCCCACTGCTGGTGGAGATCCTGGCCGTCGCGGCCGGTGACGCGCACGGGCAGCAGGAAGCCGGTGGTCTCGAAGCCGGTCGCGTAGACGATCGCGTCGGCGGGATGCTCGGCGCCGTCCGCGGTGCGCAGGCCGGTTCCGGTCAGGCGGTCGATGCCATCGGTGATCACGGAGACGTTGGGGCGGGTGAGTGCCGGGTAGAAGCGGCTGTCGATGATGACGCGTTTGCAGCCCACCGGGTAGTCCGGGGTCAGCTTCCCGCGCAGCTCGGGGTCGGGGACGGCCGCCTTGAGGTGGGCGAGGGCGCGGCTGCGGAGCAGGCCGGAACTCCAGCCTCCGGCGAACGCGGGGAAGAAGGCGGTTTCGGCGTAGTGGTAGAGCCAGGACCGGTACGCCCGCTGGAGTGGCGGCACGAACCGGAACGCGGTGCGCAGCAGCGGGCCGAACTCGGCGTCGGCCTTCGGGAGGACCCAGTTGGGGGTACGCAGGAAGACGTCCACGTGCGCGGCGGTCGCGGCGACTTCGGGGATGAGCTGGGCGGCCGAGGAGCCGGCGCCGATGACGGCGACGCGCCTGCCGGTGAGGTCGTGGTGCTGCCAGCGGGCGGAGTGAAAACTCGGCCCATCAAATTTTCCCGAAATTTCGGGTATGCGGGGGCGGTTGAGCTGGCCGACCGCCGAGACGGCCACGTCGAAGATCTCGCCCTCCGGGTTCGCCGCCGTGCTCACCCGCCAGCGCCCGTCCTGGTAGGTCAGGGCGGTGACCTCGGTGTTCAGGCGCAGGTGGGGGCGGAGGCCGTACCGGTCGGCGCACTGGTCCAGGTAGGCCAGGATCTCCGGCTGGGCCGGGTAGCGGCGGGACCAGTCGGCGTACTTGGCGAAGGAGAAGGAGTAGAGATGGGAGGGGATGTCGCAGCCCGCCCCCGGATAGGTGTTGTCGTGCCAGGTCCCGCCCACGCCGCCGGACTTCTCGAAGATCGTGTAATCCCGGATGCCCGCCCGCTCCAGCCGGATGGCCATGCACAACCCACCGAAACCGGCACCGATGATCGCGACGCGCATCCGACCTCCCTCCTGTCAGGATCCACTTACGGTAGACCTTCGACCGTCCGCACACCAAGGGACCGGTACCCTCCTGGGGTGACTGAGACGACCTTGGCGGCAGTGATCGACGCGCTGGAGGAGTCCTACGACCCGAAGTGGGCCGAATCATGGGACGCGGTCGGCCTCGTCTGCGGGGATCCCGGCCAGCCGGTCCGCAAGATCCTGTTCGCGGTGGATCCGGTGGCCGCGGTCGCCGACGAAGCCCTCGACTGGGGCGCCGACCTGATCGTCACCCACCACCCGCTCTACCTGCGGGGCACCACCTCGGTCGCCGCCACCACCCCCAAGGGCCGCCTGGTGCACCGCCTGATCCGGGCTGGCTGCGCCCTCTACACCGCGCACACCAACGCCGACGTCGCCGACCCCGGCGTCTCCGACGCGCTGGCCCGTGCCGTCGGGTTGTATCCGCCGTACCGGCCGCTCAGCCCGATGGCGCACGACCCGCGCCTCGGGCTCGGCCGGGTCGGCGTGCTGCCCGTCTCCATGACCCTGGCCAAGTTCGCCGCCCTCGCCGCCCAGGGCCTGCCCCGCACCGCCGCCGGCCTGCGCGTCGCCGGCGACCTGGACCGCCTGGTCAAGGTCGTCGCCGTCAGCGGCGGCGCCGGCGACTCCCTGCTCGGCACGGCCCGCGCCGCCGGCGTCGACGTCTTCCTGACCGCCGACCTCCGGCACCACCCCGCCAGCGAGTACGCCGAGGCCGAAGGCCCCGCCCTCATCGACGCCGCCCACTGGGCCACCGAGTGGCCGTGGCTGGCCGAAGCGGCCGAGCGGCTGGCGTCCGGCCTGGCGGCGAAGGGTATTAGTGTTGAGGCGCGCGTCTCCGACACGGTCACGGACGCCTGGACCACAACAGCACAGCGAGGATAGGGATGAAGGCTGCACCGGAAGCACAGAAGCGTCTCCTCGACCTGGCTGAGCGCGATGCGGCTCTGGATCGGCTCCGGCACCGCCGCCGCACGCTCCCCGAACTTGCCGGCATCGAAGAACAGTCCAAGAAGCTCGCCCAGATCGTCACCCAGATCATCACCGCCGAGACCGAGGCCACCGACCTCGCCCGCGACCAGGCCAAGGCCGAATCCGACGTGGACGCGGTCCGGCAGCGCGCCGAACGCGACCGCAAACGCCTCGACTCCGGCCAGGTCTCCTCACCCAAGGACCTGGCCAGCCTGCAGTCCGAGATCACCTCACTGCACCGGCGCCAGGGCGACCTGGAAGAGGTCGTGCTGGAGATCATGGAACGCCGCGAGGCCGCCGACACCAAGACGGCCGACCTGCGCGCAGAACGCGAGGAACTCACCGGCACCCTCTCGGTCGCCGAAGCCCGCCGCGACGAGGCCTTCGCCGACATCGACAAGGAGGCCGGCGAGGTCCGCGACCGCCGCACCGCCCTCGCCACCGAGATCCCCGGCGACCTGCTCGCCCTCTACGAGAAGCTGCGCGAGGCCTCCGGCGTCGGCGCCGCCATGCTCCAGGGCGGACGATGCCAGGGCTGCCGCACCACCATGTCCATCGCCGACCTCAACCAGATCAGGATCGCCGCGCCCGACGAGGTCGTCCGCTGCGAGGAATGCCGCCGCATCCTCGTCCGCACCCCCGAGTCTGGACTGTGACCGCCGACTACATCTGCGAAGCCGACGGAGGCTCCCGGGGCAACCCCGGCCCCGCCGGGTACGGCGCCGTGGTGCGCAACGCGGCCGGTGACGTCGTCGCCGAGGCGGCCGAGTCGATCGGGATCGCGACCAACAACGTGGCCGAGTATCGGGGGCTCATCGCCGCGCTGTCGGCCGTGCTCGACCTCGGCGGCGAGGGGCGTACGGTCGAGGCCCGGATGGACTCCAAGCTCGTCATCGAGCAGATGGCCGGCCGCTGGAAGATCAAGAACGAGGGGCTGCGGCCACTCGCCCTCGAAGCCCAGGGCCTGGCCCGCCGCCTCCGCGTCACCTGGAAGTGGATCCCCCGCGAACGCAACAGCTACGCCGACCGCCTCGCGAACGAGGCCATGGACGCGGCGGCCCGGGGGGAGACGTGGCAGTCCACGACGCTGTCGTCCGGCGGGAGCTCGGTCAGCACGACCGTGTCCCACTCGACGACTTTCAGCCCTGGGGGTTCGGGTCCGTCAGGTGGCACTGGGCGATCGGCTTCGGCTTCAACCGGCGGTCAGGCAGGGAGCTCCGGCCCATCGACCTCGGCTTCAACCCGCGGTCGTTCGGCGGGAGCCGAGTCGGATAATGATCGTTCCCGTTCCGCGGGTGTCCGGACTCAGACGAATGGTGCGGCCGCGTCGGGTGACGGTTGGGTCGGGGACGCCAGCCGGCCGGCGGGGCGGAGTGGGCTCGGCTGGGGGAAGGCGTCGCGGGTGGCGACGTCGTTGCTGCTGCTGAGGCATGGGCAGACGCCGCTGTCGGTGGAGAAGCGCTTCTCCGGGCTGGGTGATCCTTCGCTCACGCCCACGGGGGAGGCGCAGGCGGAGGCGGCCGCGATGCGGTTGGCGCGGGAGCCGTACCGGATCGACGCGATCGTGAGTTCGCCGCTGACCCGGGCGCGGCAGACGGCCGAAGCGGTCGGGGCCCGGGTCGGGCTGCCGGTCCGTGTGGACAAAGGTCTCAGGGAAGCCGATTTCGGCACCTGGGAAGGAATGACGTTCGCCGAGATCCAGGAACGCTGGCCGGATGACCTGGCCGCCTGGCTCGCCGATCCCGCCGTCGCCCCGCCGGGCGGCGAGAGCTTCGCCGACGCGGGACAACGAGTGCAGCGGGCCCGGGACCGCATCTTGGCCGACTACCAGGGCAAAACGGTCCTGATGGTGTCCCACGTGACGCCGATCAAACTGCTCGTCCGGTACGCGCTGAACGCCCCGCCGGAGGCGCTCTACCGCATGCATCTCGACCTCGCCTGCCTGTCGATCATCGACTACTACGAGGACGGCCCGGCCGTGCTGCGCGCCTTCAACGACACAGCCCACCTGAGCTAGAAAGACCGGGCGGCCTCCGTTCGAGCGCGGAACGACGACTAGGGTCGAACGCGACAGGGCGCTGATCGGCCACCTCCATCGGCGCGAGCACGACCTCCGGGCGGAAACGTGCGCGAACGAGCCAGCGCAGCGGTGCAGGCCTCAGGCGAGCGCCTCATCGAGATCGCCTGCGACGAGTCGGGCTCGGAGGGCGAGAAGCTCATCGGCGGAAACACCGACGTGTTCGCGCACGCGAGCGTCGGTCTGACCATGGAATCCGCTGAGGCTTGCGTCCAGGAAACGCGGTACCGAATAGGCTCCCCGGCTCAGGAGTACAAGGCGAACCATCTCCTCCGGGAGAAACATCGCCCGGTCCTCCGCTGGCTGCTCGGCCCGTCAGGACCCATCCATGGACACGCCAACGTACATCTGACGGAGAAGAAGTATCTCGCCTTGATCAAGGTCGGCGAATTACTCAACGCGCCAAGCCAGCTGATAGCCGAAACCCTGTACCGCGACGGTGAATCAGCCTTCGGCCACGACCAATGGCTCGCGTTCCTTACCTCATTCAACGACCTACAGCGCGGCAGAACACTCCCCGACGAGTTCTTCGATCTCCTCGACACCCTGGCCGGCACCACCCCACCCACCGGCCCATCCAAGATCATGCACCAACTCCGCCAAGCCCGCCCCCAGGTGGAAGCCCTCCTCTCGCGAACCCCCGGCAACCCCAGCCCACTTTCGCTGAACCCCCTGATCCCCGCCATCGTCCACGCGATATCTCACTGGGGTCAGGGCGGAAAACTCATCTCTCTCATCCACGACGAACAAACCGCACTCACCGAAGACCGCATCACCGCCCTCAAACAGATCTTCGACAAACCCCCACGCCCCTCAGGCCTCCGCCTGATCGCCATGCGCCTCGTCGACTCCCGCACCGACCCCCGCGTCCAAGTCGCCGACTACCTCGCCGGCATAGCCCGGAAAATCACCCAAGACGAACTCCACAACCAAGGCGACCCAGAACTCACCCGAATGCTCCAGCCCTACGTGGCCACCACCTCAATCTGGGGAGACCCCCGAACCCGCACCCTGCTGGGCCTGGCCGACTGATACGCGCGTCTCGAGCGATTCCGGCCATCCTTGCTGGTGATTCGCCTTGTCCAGAGCAGCGTGGTCCCGACCGCCCTACTGGGCTGATAGCACTGATGCGCGCGTCCCGAGCGCGCTCGCGTGACTCCCGACCGATTCGCGTGTCCAGAGCAGCGCGCTCCGGCCGCCCCTGCTGGGCTGATAGGACCGATTCGCGCATCCCGAGCCTGCTCGCGTGTGTCCAACGATGGAACTGACGCGTTCTCAGCAGGCTCATTCATGAGCGTTCTCAGCACGCTCATGAATGCGCATTCTCAGAATGTCAACGACACGGCTCATACGCGCACAGCGGATCGCCGTCGAGAGGCACCCGCAGATCCAGAACCGCCCCCGCCGGCCTGGGCACCACGGCTCCCGCCTCCTTGAACAGCGCGAGCATGCGGTAGTTCGTCGCGTACACACTGGCGGTCAGTTCACTGATCCGCCGACTGGGCGCGACATTCAACAGATGCCGCAACAGGACCCGGCCAAGCCCCCGCCCCTGCCACTCATCCTCGACCAGAAACGCCAACTCGGCCTCACCGGCGGCGAGATCCATCAGATTGCTCATCGCCACCACCCGCTCGCCCCCCACAACCTCGGTAACGAACGTCACCCCCTTCGCCGGATTCGTGAACAACCCGATCACCCGATCACTCAGCCGCGGCATCGGCCCGAAGTACCGAAACCGCAGACTCTCCGGCGAGCACCGCTCATGCATCTCCCGGACCGCCCCCGCGTCCCCCACCGTCATCGGCCGGGTGACCAGCTCAACCTCCCCGACCTCGGTCCGCAGAACCCGCCCCGACGGCTGCGTCCCCCTGATCGGCCGCGGCCCCCTCGGCGGACGCCCGTCCCCCGGATGCTTGTTCATCATGATTTCCCCCAGCGCTACTCGGCAGTACCCCTCGATTTGTACGGCCCGTGCGGACCGCTGTCTGTGACATTTGACCCGCACCCGCTTGCTGGATGGTTGGTGCTCACTTGAGACGCCACTAGGCTGGTGACACGGCGGACGAGCCGGCCGGACGGCCGCGTCGGGGTCTTCGCACCCCGCCGAGGAAGGTCCGGGCTCCACAGGGCAGGGTGGTCGGTAACGCCGACCCGGGGCGACCCGCGGGACAGTGCCACAGAAAACAAACCGCCCCCTCATCCGAGGGGGTAAGGGTGAAACGGTGGTGTAAGAGACCACCAGCGCCCACGGCGACGTGGGCGGCTAGGTAAACCCCACCCGGAGCAAGGTCAAGAAGGAACGCCCCCGGGCATTCCGCGCGCGACATTCGAGGGCTGCCCGCCCGACGCCGCGCGGGTAGACCGCTTGAGACCACGAGCAATCGTGGCCCTAGATGGATGGCCGTCAGGTTTCGACCAACAAAACCCGGCCTACAGGCCGACTCGTCCGCCTTAGAAGCCTCTGACCTGCATGAATGCGTTCTCCCGGTAAGGTCAAATAGCCGGGAGGGCGCATTCAGGGCACATCTTTTAGTGCGGACTGCGGTGACGAGGGCGTTGTTCAGCGCGGGTTCGCGCTCGCTCGGATACCTCGGGGACCAGATGGCCGTAGAGGTCAACCGTGGTGGCGATCGACTCGTGGCCAGGCCACCGGGAGACTTCCGAGATCGGTACGCCTTCGGCGAGGGCCGTACTAGCGAAGGTGTGTCGCAGATCGTGAAAGGTCATGTCCGCAGGGACACCTGCCGCCATGATGTGAGCGCCGATCATCCCGCAGAAGGCGACCGCCTCAGGTAGCGCCCGGATCTGCTGACCCGGCAGAACTCGCGCTCAGGGCGATAGCTCGGCCCGCTGCGTGCACGGTCCTGCTCTCCCCAAGCCGACACAGCCCGGCATCCAGCCACCCGTTGTGGATCACATCACCCGTGCCATCCAGCAGTCGACCCACCCGATCGGGCTCGACTGGTGGCACCGTTGTCTGGGCGGTCACCAAGTGTAGTTGTTCAATCTCATGACGTCTCGATTGGTTGGCAGTAGCCTGCTGCCAAAGTTAAGGCTAGCCTTGAATTCGGGAGGACCCTCGTGTCGTGGACGGTGAAGGTCACAGACGAGTATGCCGCCTGGTTCAGTGAACTCATCAAGGAGGATCTTGATTCGGCGATTCAAGTCGCTCAGGCGGTAGCCGCTCTCCGGGAGGAGGGGCCGACGCTGGGCAGACCGCTCGTCGACCGGCTCAAAGGAAGCTCCCTGCACCATCTGAAGGAACTGCGTCCGGGATCACGCGGGCGTTCGGAGATCAGGATCATCTTCGCCTTCGATCCCACCCGGGCGGCGCTGCTGTTGCTAGGCGGCGATAAAGCCGGGAACTGGGAACGGTGGTACAAGGAGAACATCCCCCTGGCCATACAGCTCTACATCGACTACACCAGCGACGAAGAGGAGTGACCATGCCGAAGAGGACGCCGGGGGACTGGGCCGACCTTGAGCGGGAACTACACGAGGCCGGGGTCTCTCCTTCCGTGATCGACGAAGGCGCCAGAAGGCTCCTCGCCGAGGCGCGTGGCCATCAGCTTGCTGAGGCACGCAAGCATCTTGGACTCGGACAAAAGGACGTCGCGACCACCATGGGCGTCAGCGTTTCCCGCGTCTCACAGATCGAGCACGGCGAGGTCGCGTCCCTAGAGGTCATCGCCCGCTACGTGGAGGCACTCGGAGCCCGCTTGGAGTTGGTCGTCGACTTCGGCGACCGAACGGTGCGTTTGCCGGTCAGCCAGAAGTCGCTGGATGCCGCCTGACCGCTGGATAGCCTGGGCAGGAACTCTGCATAAAAGCGCAAAAATTGGCTAAAGCGGTCAAGCTCGCCTTGATCCCACCACACTGTCCGGGGTGACTGACGCGCCACCGAAATCGAGAACGCCAGGGCCGTCGCGGGGTAAACGAGCGAGATCGGGACCAGTTGGTCCGTACCGTTATCGCGGTGACCAGACTGATTTTGTGGATCATCTGGGTTGCGATCGATTCTCGCCACACCTCATAGGGGCCTCCTGTCGGCCAGGGCAGTCGAACTCTGGGCAGGTGGGAGGCCCTTCCACGTGCCATAACGTCGGCACCTAGTCATCACGAGGCCAAGGAACGTACCCGGCCGCGATTCGTCGAAATAGCGCTGTGGGTTCACCGAGATAGTGAGCTCCGTTGACGGGACCGCGATGCTCGCCGACGGCGACCATCAGACAGGCGGCGAGATTCGTTTCACTCGATCCTGGCGCTGGATGGGAACGATGCTCAGCGTGGGAGGGGACAAGCGTGACCGGATCGGCTCAGGCGGCCCGGGGGTGGCGGTGGATCGCCGCGCCCGGCACGATCTTGGGCGTTGGGCTGGGCGGCTTCGTCGACGGCATCATGCTGCATCAGATTCTGCAGTGGCATCACATGCTCTCCAGCACCGACAGCGACAACATCGGGGTGAAGTACTACCCGGCCGACACCCTTTCTGGGCTGCGGATGAACACGTTGTGGGACGGGTTCTTCCACGCTTTCACCTGGCTGTCGGTCCTGATCGGTCTCGGCCTGTTGTATTCGCGTGTCACCACCTCGCGCGGCCGGGTGTGGCGATCGCGGGCACTGTGGGGCTGGATCCTGGTCGGCTGGGGGGCGTTCAACCTCGTCGAAGGCGTCATCGATCATCACGTCCTGGCCATCCACCATGTGCTCGCCGGCCCCTACGAGCTCTGGTGGGACCTTGGCTTCCTGGCGTTGGGTGCGCTGCTGGTGGCCGGCGGATGGCTGATCCAGAGGGGTGCTCCCGCCATCGACCTGTGCCGTGAAACCACCCTGGCCGGAGAAGGTCGCTGATGCACCACGACCACCATCACGGCGGGCTGCCCGGCTGGCTGCCACTCGCTCTCATGGCCGCGGTTGCGGGAGCGTACCTGCTGCTGGCAGCGCGTCGCCGTCGTGAGCCCAGGGGATGGAGCCGATGGCGGACGGCGAGTTTCAGCACGGGGTTGGCGCTGCTCGCCGCCGGATTGGCCGGGCCGGTCGCCGCGCTGGCCGAAGCCGACTTTCGCGGGCACATGCTTCAGCACCTGCTGATCGGAATGCTCGCACCCCTGGCACTGGTGCTGGGCGCACCGATCACCCTGCTCCTGCGCTCGCTGCCGCCGGTCCATGGGCGCCGTATCGGTGCCGTGCTGCGCAGCCGCGCCGTTCATCTGCTGGCCAATCCGTGGAGTGCGCTGGTTCTGAGTGTGGGCGGCATGGTCGTGCTCTACTGCACGCCGCTGTATCGCCTCACTTCGGCCACCCCGGCGCACCACCTGGTGCACGCGCACTTCTTCCTGTCCGGTTACCTGTTCGCCTGGGTGATCGCCGGCCCCGATCCGGCGCCGCGCCGCCCCTCGGTGCCGCTTCGCCTGGTGGTGATGGCGGTGGCGGTCGCCGTACACGCCACCCTGTCCCAGCTGATGTACGCCGGGCTCATCGTCGACGTGCCGGTGCCCGCGCCGGAACTGCACGGCGCGGCCGAACTCATGTACTACGGCGGAGACTTCGCCGAACTGCTGCTGGTTTTCGCCCTGGTAAGCACCTGGCGGCCCGCGCGCCCTCTCGCCCGAGTCTCCGTTCGCCCCTTGTCTCCTCTCGCGAAGTCTCCTCTCGCGAAGTGACGTCATTCGATGACGGGCGACCGGCTGGCCGCCGACCCACGCGGTGTCAAGCCGGGTAGTTCGTGAAGAGCATGGTGGAAGTGGTCTGGTGGCACCAGGTGCGCCATTGTTCGGGTGTCCAGCCGTACTCGCCGACGAGGGTTTGGTAGCTGGCGGGGCCCATGAGCATGAGCAGGATGTCGGTAGCCTGCTGTTGGGTCAGTTCAGGCCGTAGTTGTGCCTTCGTGGAGAGATGGCCGATGAACTGGGTCCAGGATTCGCGGCGTAGGCGTTCGTTGTGGGCGCGGATGCGGGCGGGTTCCGGGTCGTGGGAGGCGGCCTTGACGTAGTCGTCCAGGGGGGCGGTGCGGGCCAGCACGTCCGCGACGGCGTCGATGAGGATGCGCAGGGCTTCGTCGAGTTCCGGGGCGGCGATCATGGCCGCGTACCAGGGCTGGAGCTCCGGCGGTGCGTCGGCGTCGCCGATGACCGCTCGTTCGTAGACGTTCTGCAGCAGTTCGGCCTTGGTCCGGAAGGTGAAGTACAGGGTTTGTACGGCGACGCCCGCCTCCGCGGCGATGTCGGCCATCGTCGTTCCCGGGTAGCCCCGCTGAGTGAACAGCCGGTAGGCGGAATCGATCATCCGCGCCCGGGTCTGCGCCGCCTTTTCCTGACGTTGTTGTCGTCCGGTCTTGACCTCGCCCATCTTCCGGCCAACAATACTGGACAACTCACTAGTGGCTTCACTAGTGGAACCACTAGTGAAGTATTCGGGAGGTTGGCGATGAGTGTTGCGGCGGTGATCTCCGCTGGCGAGGGCGATGCGGTTCCCGCGCTCGGCATGGCGGTGAAGGTGCGCCAACGCCACCTCGCTGGGCTGTTCGTCGTGGAGGCGGTGATCGACCCTGATGTGGTGATCTTTCCGCACACCCACTCCCGGGAGGACGAGTGTTCGTACCTGCTCTCGGGTGAACTGACGTACCTGATCGGTGACGACGTGCAGGTGGCGGCCGAGGGATCCTACGTGGTGCGGCCGCGTGGCATCCGGCACGCCTTCTGGAACGCGTCCGGAACGCCGGCGCGAATCATCGAGATGCACACGCCCGCGACCTTCGACGGCTTCTACGACCGGGTGGGCGACATCCTCGCCGGGTACGGTCTGGACACGGACCAAGGACGAGCGGCGTTCGACGAGCTGAGCGCCGAGTACGGCCTCGTCCAGCACTGGGACCAGATCCCCGAGCTGAACAACCGGTACGGGATCGGCCGCCGATGAGCACGATCTTCGTCACCGGCGGATCCGGGTTCATCGGCGCCGCGCTGCTCCCCGCGCTGAGCGCCGCCGGCCACCGCACCATCGCGCTGGCCCGCAGCGACCGGGCGGCCGACCGTGTCGCCGCGCTCGGCGCCCTCCCGGTACGTGCCGACCTGTCCGGCCAGGACGCACTGGCGCACGCGATGGCCGGCTGTGACGCGGTGATCCACGCTGCCGCGCGGATGCACGGCGGACGTCCCGCCGACTTCCACCGCGACAACGTCGCCGGCACCCGCAGCCTGCTGGCCGCCGCACGATCCGCCGGGGTACGCCGGTTCGTCCACCTCGGCGCGGCCGGTTGCCTCGTCGGCGGCCGGCGTCCGATCCTCGACGCGGACGAGTCATGGCCACTGCGCCAGCCGCGCTACTCGCCGTACCTGACCACCAAGACGATCAGCGACCAGGAGGTGCGCCGCGCCAACGCGCCCGGTTTCACCACGTGCGTGATCCGGCCCGGCTGGGTGTGGGGCGACGGCGACCCGATGTTCGAGCAGATCGCCGCCGCCGCGCTCGACGGCAAAATGGTGCTCATCGACGGTGGCCGGCATCCCGTTGTCACCTCACACCGGGACAACACCATCCGCGGCGTCCTCGCCGCCCTGGACCACGGCGCAGGAGGCGAGGCCTACTACGTGTTCGACGACGAGACCAGCACCATCGGCGAGTTCCTCACTGCCCTGCTGCGCACTCGGGAACTGCCGCCCCCGGCTCGCGGTATCCCGTACCCGCTGGCGCGGGTCGCGGCGAACACCATGGAGTTCATTCATCGGCTGCTGCTTCGGCCCGGTGAGCCCCCGATCACCCGCCTGCTCGTCGAGTTCAACGGCCGCCCCTTCGTCATCACCGATCGCAAGGCACGTACCGAACTCGGCTACCGTCCCGTCACCACCCGCGCAGAAGGCCTCGCCCGCATGCGCGCTGTCGCACCACGAAGTTGAAGGCGTAGTCGAGCCAATACAACAGCCCCGGGCTCGATATTTAGATGGTGTAGCCGTCGGGGCTTGCTGATGGTCACGTCCAGATCTCCAGCGGCTCGTCGATCGTCTCGCCGTCGAGGAATCGGGTCAGCAGGTGGGGAAGCTCGCGGGGATAGAACTGGTCGGTGCTGGCGACCACCTCGGCGATCGGCCACCAGCGGAAGTCGAAGTAGTCCTCTTTCTCGTAGTCCAGCCGGTCGCGGTCGTCGATGTCGGGTCCTGACCCGGCCAGCCGGATCTCGACGACGACCTCGTGCTGGAGATGGCGGACGTCGCGGTGGCGGAATGAGCCATCGCGGGTCCAGGTCGGCGCCCCGATCTGCTCGTCGTCGATCGTGATGCCTGTCTCTTCGCGTAGTTCGCGTAGGGCGGCTTGGCGGTAGTTCTCGCCGGGGTCGATGCCGCCGCCAGGCAGTTCCCACCACTGGCCGAGTTCTGGAGCGGTGATCTCGTGGGTGTGGAACAGCAGGATCCGGTCGAGAAGCGTCTCGCACGACCAGCCGCACGACGTCGCGCTCCACGATGGGCAGATCCCGCGGCAGCCGGGCCATCGAATATCGCCCCTCCGTTTGTGCTCGGCGTGTCTGTGAGCATGGAGACGGTTGCCACATGATCATCGATGGCGGCCGCCGGGCACAGCGTAGAGGTTACGGACGGGGCGGGGTGGAGCGGGCGTAGCGGGCGGTGAGGTCGCGGATGTGGGCGATGAGTTCTGGGGGTTCGGTGACCTCGAAGTCCAGGTCGAGCATGCCGAGGTAGACGGCGAGTGTGGTGAGGGTGTCCGCGCCGGTGTTCAGCACGCAGGTGTGCTCGTCCACGGCCTCCACCACGCCGACGGCGGGGTTGATGCGCTCGGTCACGACCTCGGCGGGCGCGTGGACGACGACCCGGGATCGGTAGCGCCAGGCGGCGGCCGAGACCCCCTGTGCGACGTACGCGGCCGCGCCGCCCTCGGGTGGGTCGCGAGGGGGGAAGCGCGGGCCGGTGGGTACGCGTGGTTCGACGCGGTCTACCCGGAAGGTGCGCCAGTCCTGGCGGTCGACGTCCCACGCGACCAGATACCAGCGGCGGCCCCACGACACCAGCCGGTGCGGTTCGACGGTACGGACACCGGTGGATCCGTCGTGGGCGCGGTAGTCGAACCGCAGCCGCTCCTGGTCGCGGCAGACGGCGGCGAGCGCGGTCAGCACGCTCGGGTCGACCGTCGGGCCGGCCCGGTACGCGGGCACGGGTTCGGTGTAGGTCTGCAGCGCGTTGACCCGGTAGCGCAACCGGGAGGGCAGCACCTGTTCCAGCTTGGCGAGCGCGCGTACCGAGGTCTCCTCGATTCCGGCCACGCTGCCGCCGGCGGCAGCGGTGCGCATTCCGACCGCCACGGCGACGGCTTCGTCGTCGTCGAGCAGGAGCGGCGGCATGGCGGTGCCGGCGCCCAGACGATAGCCACCGTCGGTGCCCCGGGTGGCGTTCACCGGATAGCCGAGGTCGCGCAGCCGTTCGACGTCGCGGCGCACGGTCCGCTCGCTCACGTCCAGCCGTTCCGCGAGGTTCGCGCCGGACCAGTCCCGTCTGGACTGCAACAACGACAGCAGGCGTAGCAGCCGTGCCGAGGTCTCCAACATGCTTTCCAGCATGCCAGGACTTTAGGACAGAAGCTGACCGGAAGGCTCCGTAGTGTTCCTGTCATGAGCGAAAACACCGAGGTCAAGCCCTTCCGCATCGACATTCCGCAGGCTCAGCTGGACGACCTTCGCAGCCGGCTCGACCGGACCCTTTGGCCGGACGAGATCCCGGACGCGGGCTGGGACTACGGCGTTCCGGTGCAGTACGTGCGCAAACTCGCCGAGTACTGGCGCGACGGGTACGACTGGCGCGCCCACGAGGCCGAGATCAACCGGTATCCGCAGTTCACCACCGAGATCGACGGGCAGAACATCCACTTCCTGCACGTACGCTCGCGGCACGAGAACGCCCTGCCGCTGATCCTCACGCACGGCTGGCCGGGCTCGATCGTGGAATACCTGAAGGTCATCGAGTCCCTCACCGACCCGGAGGACCCCACTCAGGCGTTCCACGTGGTGATCCCGTCACTGCCCGGCTTCGGGTTCTCCGGCCCGACCAAGGAGAAGGGCTGGAACCGGTACCGGACCGCCAGGGCGTGGGCGGGGCTGATGCGGCGGCTGGGCTACGACCGCTACGGCGCCGCCGGCAACGACGGCGGCTCGTTCGTCTCGCCCGAGGTCGGGCGGTTCGATCCTGAGCACGTCGTCGGAGTGCACGTCACCCAGATCTTCTCTTTCCCGTCCGGCGATCCGGCCGAGTTCGAGAAGATCACCCCGGAGGACCGGAAGGCGCTGGAAGTGCTGCAGTGGTTCTACGACAACAAGATGTCGTTCAATACCCTGCTCTCGCAGCAGCCGCAGACGTTGTCGTACGGGATCTTCGACTCGCCGGTCGGGCTGCTGGGCTGGAACGCACAGCTGTTCGGCGACACCGTGGACGTGGACGCCGACTTCATCCTGACCAACACGATGCTCTACTGGCTGACCGGCACCGCGACGTCGGCCACCCGCTTCTACTACGAGGACGCGCACGCCGAGCACCCCGAGGCGCCCACCACTGTCCCGACCGGCCTCGCGATGTTCGGCGGCGACTTCGTCTCCATGCGCACGTTCGCCGATCGCGATCACAAGAACATCGTGCACTGGAAGTCGTACGACCGGGGCGGTCACTATGCCGCCCACATCGTGCCGGACGTGCTGACCGAGGACCTGCGCGCCTTCTACGCCCGTCTGCGCTGATTGGTCCGGGAGCCCGGCGGGCTGCGCAAGGATCATGAATATGAATACGCGATACCCCGCCCATTGCGTCCCGGTGACCGTGTCGGGGTCACCGCTCCCTCCAGCGGAGTGGAGGAGAACCTGCGCGACCGCCTTCGGGCGGGGATCCGCACGGTGGAGGAGCGCGGGTACGAGGTGGTCGTCGGAGCGTGCATGGACGGCTCA
The DNA here is from genome assembly GCF_009687845.1 of Acrocarpospora corrugata. Lineage (GTDB taxonomy): Bacteria > Actinomycetota > Actinomycetes > Streptosporangiales > Streptosporangiaceae > Acrocarpospora > Acrocarpospora corrugata. The sequence goes on along the minus strand of NZ_BLAD01000036.1, from coordinate 227,463 downwards.
TCGCACGTCAGCGCTCCGGCGGCCGAACGGGCGCGCGAGCTGATGGAGATGCTCACCGATCCCCGGATCAGGGCCGTCGTACCGCCGTGGGGTGGGGAGACCGTGATCGACCTGCTGCCGCTGCTCGACTGGGACGCGCTTCGCGAGGCCGATCCCACCTGGGTCGTCGGGTTCTCCGACATGTCGACGATCATCACGCCGCTGACGCCGCTGACGCCGCTGACGCTGCTGACCGGGATCGCGACCGTGCACGGGAACAATTTGATGGACACGCCGTACCGTGCGCCCGAAGGGCTGTTGACCTGGCTGGACATCGTGACGATGGCGCAGGGCGCGCGACCTTCACCCAGACCTCGCCGAACCGCTACCGGGCACAGGGATGGGACGACTACGCGACGTCCCCCGAGGTGCGGGAGTTCACACTCGACACGCCGGGGCGGCGGACGCGACTGGACGGTGACGGCGACGTGCGGGTCGAGGGGAGGTTGATCGGAGGCTGCATCGAAACCCTGTGCAACCTCACCGGAACGCCTTACGGCGACATGGCGGCCTTCGCCCCGCCTGAAGGGCTGCTCGTGTACGCGAGGCGGCCGGGGACAACGCGGCGGCCATCTGCCGGAACCTGCACGGAATGCGGCTCGCCGGATTCTTCACCGGAGCCAACGCGGTGCTCGTCGGCCGCACCCGGGCTCCGGGCATCGCCTCCCTCACCCAGCACGAAGCGGTGCTCGACGCCCTCGGCCCCCTCGCCGTACCGATCATCGCTGACGTCGACTGCGGTCACGTGCCGCCGTACCTGCCCATCGTCAACGGCGCTCACGGCCGGCTGCGGTACGGCGGGGACCGCAATGAGCTCACACAGACTTGACCTGACCAGCGCGGCGGCCTGCGGCTGCGCCGAACTCGTTGTCGGCATCCTCATGTCCCTGCTCGCCGAGAAGGTGTTTCGGCCTTCGTGTCCGGGTGGACTCGCAGGAAGGCGCTGGCCGCGCTGCGGGCTCGCCGGGTGATCTCCTCGGGTCCGGTGAGTCGGCGGTACGGAGGAGCAGGCTGATCATCAGGTCGCCCCAGAGCAGGCCGGCGAACTGCTCGGCCATCTCCGGCGCGGGGCTGCTGAGCAAGCCGTGTTCCTTGGCCTTGACCATGATCGCCGTCAGGACGTCGCGGCTGCTCTGGCGCCCGAAGGAGTCCAGCGCGCGGGCGACCTCGGGTGCGCGCACTGCTTCGGCGATCGCCAGCCGGAAGACGGCGATGACCGCGGAATTCGCGGTTCCGGACAGGAGTTGCGTGCCGAAGGCGACGAGCGCGTGCTCCAGGCTCTGGCGGTCGCGGGGTTCGGATAGTTCGGCGGGTGCCTGCAGTCGTTCGGCTCGCTCGCGGATGCAGGCCACGAGCATTTCCTGTTTGTTGCCGACCAGGGCATACAGCTCCCGCTTCGAGACCCGCGCGCGCTTGGCGATCTCAAGTGTGCTGGTCTCGGTGTAGCCGGCCTCCATGAACGCAGAGAAGGCCGCTTCGAGGATGCGCTGGCGAGCCGGCCTCTCGCCGTCCGGTTTCGACATCGCCGCTGCAGGCATTCGCTTCCCTTTGGCTCGGTACCGAGTAGTACCGTGCCTCCAGATAGATGGTACCTACCGGTACCTGAAGCGGAGATGTCAAGTAGGCAGCGGAGCCTACCGATCGCTGCCCCGTTCAGGCGTACGCGGCGAGAAATACCCGGACGCCCTCGTCGGCGTAGTGTGCCAGTTCGGCCGGGGTGAACGTGACCGCGCTGAACATCAGCTGGTTGAGCGGGATGGAGAGGATCAGCCAGTTGAAGTGCTGGGCCGCCAGCAGTGGGTCGGGGGTGTTGAGGCGGCCCCGGAGGGTGAGTTCCTGGAACTGCCCGGCGAGAGTGGTGTGGGAGCGTTCGGGGCCGGAGGCGTACCAGATGGCGGCCAGGTCGGGGAAACGGTCGGCGACCGCGATGATGACGCGGCGCATCTGCATCAGGTGCGGCTGGAGCACGATGGCGATGTGCCTGCGGGCGAAGTCGCGCAGGTCGGTGGCGATGTCGTCGCTGGTGGCCAGGGCGTGCACGTTGGCCTGGGTCTGTGCCTCCGCCTGGGCGATGTCGGCGGTGATGATCTCGATGAACAGGCGTTCCTTGTCCGCGAAGTTCTTGTAGACGGTCTGCTTGGAGACCGCGGCCAGCGCGGCGATCTCGTCCATGCTGGTGCCGCCGTAGCCGTTGCGCAGGAACAGGGTGCGGGCCGCGTCCATGATCGCGAGGTGTTTGGGTGCGAAACGAGGCTGGCTGCTCATGTTTCTACAGTACTAGACTGTCCAGTACTCATCGAAGGGAAGTCGCCATGGCCACCGTGAGGTCGAAAGACGGAACCACGATCGGGTACGACCAAGTCGGGCACGGGCCCGCGCTCGTGCTGGTGGACGCCGCCGGAGGGTACCGGGGTTTCGGGCCGATGGGCGCGCTCGCGGAGATGCTCGCCCCCTCGTTCACCGTGATCACCTATGACCGGCGGGGGCGCGGGGAGAGCACCGACACGCTGCCGTACGCGGTGGAACGGGAGGTGGAGGACCTGGCCGCGGTGATCGACGCTGCGGGCGGCTCCGCGTTCGTGGAGGGTTTTTCCTCCGGCGCCGTGCTGGGGCTGTACGCCGCGGGGCAGGGTGTGCCGATCACACACGGCGATCACTGCGATCGTGACCCGGGAACAACTGCCCGCCATCGCCGCACCGGCACTGGTCATCAACAGCGAGGCGAGCGACGACCGGCTACCCGGCTGGGCGGCGAGGGTCGCCGCCGAACTGCCCAACGGCGAGCATCGGCAGCTTAAAGGCGAGTGGCACGGGGTGGCCCCCGAGGTACTCGCACCGGTCCTCACGGAGTTCTTCCTGAACTGGTGCCGTAGCTGATCACGTTTGCCCCGTTGCGGGACACGCGCCGATCGAGGCGACGTGACCGTTTCCGACTCTGCTCGCGGCCGAACGGGTTCGCGTACGCGAGATCGATAGATGACGAAGGCAACCGACTGCCGTGCGGAGCGGGTCAATGGCCGTACGGCATCACACCGGGTCGAAGATGTTCTACTCAAGGGCATCACCCGTGACGCCTTCATGTACCGGCGTGAGGTACCTAGGTACTATGAGCTCAGGAGGTAGCCATGACGACGCCCCACCCGGCAAAGCGGCAATCACCATTGAAAGTCGACCCGGCCACCGATGAGCTGATCTCCCAGGGAGCCCACTTCCTCGGGATGACCAAGAAAGACTTGGTCGCCGTCGCTGTTCGCGTCTACCTGGACCAGCAGCGCGAACAAATCCGCCGAGGGATGATCGAGTCGATGAAGGTTCTGGACGGCTCTCTGTCTTCCAGTGTCTCCCTGCTCACCGGCCTGTCGCCGGAACGCGTAAACGAGCTCGGTGGCACTGGCGACTGGGAGGAATGACGCCCATGCACCGCGTTCGTCCCACACTGCGCGTCCTCCGCGATGACCTGAAGCTGTCACTCCCCTCCGCGCAGATTCCCTTGAACACGATCAGTCACCCTCTCCTGGACAAGGCATCCGACCAGTACGCCGATCCCGACACTGCGCACGAGCGCATCCGAGCCATCGATGATGTGGTGCTGTTCAAGGTGAAGGTCCAACGCTGGCGCGGAGCCGTTTGGATGGACGACGATCCGGACGCTGAGGTCCCGACGTGGATAGTCGCCGCAGGCACCCGTGAAGAGGGCTCCAGCGATGATTTCTACGCGGCTCTGGGGGCCGGCGGCAAATCGGCCCGTGCCCGTTACAACGCCGCGCACGACCAAGCCCTGACCACCGATACCTACAGCGGGCACCTCCTGCCCACCCGCGACGACCACGACCGCTACCGGCTCGAAGCGGCCACCAGATTCGCGGTGCGCCTCAACTTCACGATTCGCGATCTCGCACGTGGTTCCCTGCACGACGGCCACGAACATGCCGCCGACTTCCCCGGCTTCCGGCTCGGCATTCAGATCCGCGCCGATGACGGCAACGAAACCTACGCGGCGATCCGCATCACCGGCTCGGCTCCGGCCAACCTGACCGCGATGATCCTGGGCCGGGTTCCCGGCTACGCTGCGCGGCCGTTGTTAGTCACTGGGGCCAGTTCGCGATGATTTCGGGTTTGATGGCGTCGGTGTGGCACTTGAAGGTTTTGCGGGGGCTGAGGTTGTAGAGGCAGACCTTTACGTCCACCTGGTTGGTTTTTCCGGCTGAGGTGAGTCGGAAGGAGCTTTTGGCTGAGCAGGTTGAGCGGGGTTGGCTCCATCCGGCGCCGCCGCCCACGTAGTGGAAGCGCGCGCGGATATAGGCGCAGTGGCTGCGGTGGGTGTCGCGGTCGTAGAGCTTGCCGTATACGGCGAATGGTTCGGTGGTGAAGTCGGTGATCCAGATGTCGGCTTTGGCGTGGCCGGAGTGTCCTGCCGACGACTTGACGGGGCCCCAGTGGATGGGGGAGGTGGCGGATGCTTGCGCCGGGGCCGGGATGGCTGCGCTGATCACGAAGGCCAGGGTTCCGCCGATGAGATGTGTCTTTCGCATGGTCGGGACGGTAAGCGACGCGACTTGGAGAGATCTTGTGTCCGGCTGAAGGCATACCGTGGACGCCAGCGTCGATTTCTCTCTTGGTGCGGTGAACACGAGCCATTGCAGGGTCGGCTTCCGATCGCGATGAACGTTATTAGACGTGACGTTGTGTTCCATGCACGGGTTCCACGCCGTTCCGTCGAGGGACCGTCGTGGAACTCCGGCGGCCGATGGCTCCTCCATCGGCGCTATTCGGTACCCGAGGTAGAGCTTCTTGGGCCCGTGGCGTGGCGGTTGGGTGGCGGTTCACCGTGGCTGTGGTCGATAAGGCGGTCACCGGATGGTGGTCGTCGGTGTGGTCCTGGTTCTTTTCCGGGTGCGTGACTGCGGTCGGGTCCACGCGGATCAGTGCGCCGCCGTTGCCCGCTGGCGTCCACGCCCGTACGGATCGTCCTCGGCGAGGGTCTTTGGCGGAACAGAGTGGAACCCGGGTGCGGAACGTGGTGTCACGTCTTTCAGGTGCAAGCAGTCGGTGAGCTTCAGTCTGGTTAGCACCAGGGATGCCGCAAACTGCACGAGCACGTGTCCGGCGATCCCAGCGAGGACCACCAGACCGGCGAGCCCGGCGATGCGTGCGGGGTTGCCCTGGCGGAAGGGCTCTTTTTCGAGAACCGACAACAGCAGCCTTCGGAGCAGTACGGCGGCCGCCGCCAGGCAGACGCCCGTGACCGCGGCGCCGCCGCGAGAGAGTAACTGCTCCAGAACGGTGGAGTCCCACGCGAGCAGGTCCATCATGCCGGTGGCCGGCTGCAGGGACGCGCCCTCCGGCAGGCGTACCTGAGGAGCTTCGACGGTGATGTCAGGATGGAGGAGCGGCTGCTTCAAGGTGACGGGAACGGTGACAGGGCCGGCGGCCTGAGTGGCACCGTTGATCGCGTACGCGACGCCCCACAGGGCGGAGACCACACCTACCGCGACGGTCATGGCCGCCAGGAACCGGATGAGGCGTGGTCCGGCATAGGGGCGGCGGGCCATGGACATGATCTCCGCCCGGGATATCGACTTGCGCTGCCCGATTAACGTAACAGCGGAAGTCCGATATGCGAGTGTTATGCCACTACGGCAGGGAAATCTCCACGTCGTTACCAGCTCCCGTTCGCAAGCAGAAACTCATCCGCCAACGGTCTGCGGCCGTTTCGCCAGCGCTTCCTTCGGTCGATTCGACTGTTCGGGTACGGGGAGTGGAACCCGTTCGGCAAACATGTACGGCACCGGTCGCAGATGGCGGAACGAGCTCAGGAGCACCCCGATCAGACCGGCTGCGCCGAAGGCGGCCAGATGGGTGAGGTCGGCTCGGGTGAAGGTCAGTTCGCCCAGGGTGTTGACCAGGAAGCCGGTGGCCAGGGACCAGGTCGTCGCCGCCGTCGCCAGGGCCGCTGTGAGGTGGCGTGCCCAGAGGGCGTAGGCTGCGACGGCGGCGGCCAGGATGGGGATCCGGGCGCCAGCGGGAAAGATCAGCGCGGTCGCAGCGCAGGCGACGACGGCGAACACGAATCCGGCGGGAACGAGGATCCCCAGCGGTGGCCTCGCGTTTCTCATGAGCATGAGCACCTCCTTCGCGATTCCATTGCACTCCAGATAGTGGCGAAGTGGGGGATTGATACGGATTCTCTACGTCTTTCTGACACGGTTTGACGCCATCTTGATGCGATCGACCCCCTGGTCACAGACTCAAGCGTCGGGATCGTGTACATAAATCACGGCACGTCGTCTAAATCCCGTAGAGACGCTTATTTCGTCGCTCACGCATGTCTAGGGTTGTTTGCGTTGGTCTTTTCAAGGAGGGGCTCGATGTCGGAACCACCGTTGTTCGTCCCGGTACGGCGAGGCGGAATCACTCAAACCCTGCGCCTGTTCCGGACTCCGTCCGGCGCGCGTACGGCCGTCGCCTTCACCTCCCCGGTGCTCCTGGCCAAAGTGCTCGGAGCCGGGCAGGCGTGGACCGAACTGAGCGAGCCCGCGCTGCGCCGCCTGATCGACATCGACGAACCCGGCCGCGCCTGCGGCATCGTGGTCGACCCGGCCGGAACCAGCGCCCCGCAGTCCATGATCGGAGCCGCGTGATGTGCGCCCTCACCCAGGAACTCGCCGCCGCCCAGAACGAAACCACCGACAGCAGCCAGAACGAAAGCACCGACAGCAGCCGATGGAGCGCACCGGCCCAGGTGAGCATCTCCGCGGCGCCGGTGACCGAGACCACCGCTCGATTCCGAACCTCCGCCTACGTCGTGGCCGAGGCTGATCCGCGGTAGCGCTGCCGCTCCAGCCAAGCCCTGCCCCGGCCGGTCACGGTGGGGACGCCCAGCCCGGCCACATGATCGTGGCGTGCCGATGGCGGAACCTACGACGACACGAGAGAGCCGCGCCGGGGTCGGCGCGGCTCTCTCGTGTTCAGGGTTTGAACCGGTAACCCATGCCCGGCTCGGTGACCAGGTGGGCGGGATGAGAGGGATCGCGTTCGAGCTTGCGCCGCAACTGCACGAGGTACTGCCGCAGGTAATGGGTCTCCTTCAGATACTTCTCACCCCACACCTCCGTCAGCAACTGCCGCTGGCTGACCAGTTTGCCGGGATTTCGCAGCAGGATTTCGAGGATGTGCCACTCGGTCGGCGTCAGCCGTACCTCGCCGGAAATGGACTTCCGGGTGAGGTCGACCGTGTGGTCGCCGATCTGGACGCCGGACAGTTCGACGTCCTCCTGATGCACCCTGCGGGTGACGGCACGGACGCGGGCCAGCAGTTCCTCAATGTTGAACGGCTTCGTGATGTAGTCGTCGGCGCCGGCGTCCAGGGCTTCGATCTTGTCCTGGTTGCCGGCCCGGCCGGACAGGACCACGATCGGGACCGAGCTCCAGCCGCGCAGGCCGTGGATGACGTCCACGCCGTCGATGTCGGGTAGGCCAAGGTCGAGCAGGACCAGGTCGGGATGCCAGTCGGCGGCTTCGCGGAGGGCGGCGCCGCCGTCTCCGGCGATGGCCACCTGGTACGCGCGCGCGACCAGGTTGATCCGGAGCGCCCGGGTGATCTGCGGGTCGTCGTCGACGATCAGAATGCGGGTCATCACGTCACCCGCGCGGCGATGGGCAGGGCGAGGATCAAGGTGAGGCCTCCTCCGGGTGTCTCGTCGGGGCTGAGGGTGCCGCCCATGGCCTCGGTCAGACCGCGGGACAGGGCCAGGCCGAGTCCGACGCCGGTGTGGTTGTCGCGGTCGCCGAGGCGCTGGAACGGCAGGAAGACGCGTTCGTGCGCGTCGGGCGGGATGCCGGGACCGCGGTCGATGACGCGGATCTCGACCTGCTCGTCGTGCCAGCTGGCGGTGACCAGCACGGGCGCGCCGGGCGGGCTGTAGCGGACGGCGTTGGACATGAGGTTGACGAGCACCCGTTCGAGGAGCGGCGGATCGGCCATGATCTCGGGGAGTTCGATGGACACCTCCGCCCGGATCCGCCCGCTGAGGGGGCCGAGGTCGTCGATCGCGCGGGGGACCACCTCGTCCAGGGCCACCCGCTGCACCGAGACGCCGAGGACGCCTGCCTGTAGGCGGCTCATGTCGAGCAGGTTGGCGATCAGCCGGTCGAGCTTGGCCAGGGATTCCTCCGCGGTGGCGAGCAGTTCGGCGTGGTCTTCCTGCGACCAGTGGATGGCGGTGTTGCCGAGGCTCTCCACGGCTGCTTTGGCGGAGGCTAACGGGGTGCGCAAATCGTGGGAGACGGCGGCGAGCAGGGCGGTGCGCATCCGGTCGGCTTCGGCCAGCGGCCCGGCCTGCCGCGCCTTCTCGGCCAGCCGCTCCTGCCGGAGCGCGACGGCGGCCTCGGCCGCGAACGCCTCCAGGATCCGCCGGTCGGCGGCGTCGAGCAGCCGCCCGCGCGCGGCCAGGACCAGGCCCTCCTCGATGATCACGTCGGTCTCCGCGACGCTCGGGCAGGTGGCGGGCTCCCCGCCGGAGGTGACGACGATCCGCCACGCGGCCGGGTCCGACCAGTCGTCGGGGGAGGAGGACTCCACCCGTTCCAGCAGGGTGACCGAACTCAGGCCGAACATCTCCCGCAGGCGTCCGAGCAGGGACGGCAGCGCGGCGTCGCCGCGCAGCACGTGCCCGGCGAGGGTGGACAGGACTTCCGCGTCGGCGGCGGCGCGGGCCGCCTCCCTGGTACGGCGGGCCGCCACGTCCACCACCATGCTGACCATGATCGCCACTAGCACGTACACACACAGGGCCAGCAGGTTCTCCGGATCGGCGACCGTGAACTGATTCACCGGTGGAGTGAAGAAGTAGTTGAGCAGCAGGAACCCGAACACGGCCGCGGTGACGGCCGGCCACATGCCGCCGACCAGCGCGACCGACACGACCAGCAGCAGGAACAGCAGGATCTCGCTCGGCAGCGCCAGCGCGTCCCGGATCGGGTGCAGCAGCGCGCTCAGCGCGGGCAGGCCGAGCAGGGCCAGCGCCCAGCCGCCGATCCGGCGCGCCCTGGTCAGCGCCGCGCGCGGATTCCCCCTGGCCCAGCCTCTCCGGGCGCCGGGATGGGTGACCATGTGCACGTCGATCGTGCCGGAGCGTGCGGTCGTCTCCACGCCGACGCCGCGGGAGAAGACCTGCGCCAGCCGTCCCCTGCGGGAGGATCCGAGCACGAGCTGGGTGGCGTTGACGCCGCCGGCGAAGTCCAGCAGCGCCTGCGGGATGTCGTGGCCGACCACCTGGTGATAGCTGCCGCCCATGTCCTCGACCAGAGTGCGCTGCCGGAGCAGGCTGGCCGGGTCGCCACCGGCCAGCCCGTCAGCCCGGGTGACGTGGACGGCGAGCAGGTCGGCCCCTTTGGACCTGGCGGCGATCCTGGCCGCGCGCCGGACCAGGACGTCTCCTTCCGGGCCGCCAGTGAGGGCGACCACGACCCGTTCGCGGGCTTCCCAGGTTCCGGCGATGCCGTGTTCTGCGCGGTAGCGGTCGAGTTGTTCGTCGACTTTTCCGGCGACCCAGAGCAGGGCGAGTTCCCGCAACGCGGTCAGATTGCCGACCCTGAAATAGTTCGACAGGGCGGCGTCGACCTTCTCGGGGGCGTACACGTTGCCGTGGGCCATCCGGCGGCGCAGCGCCTCGGGGGCCATGTCGACGAGTTCGACCTGGTCGGCGCGGCGCACCACCTCGTCGGGTACGGTCTCCCGCTGCGGCACCCCCGTGATGGCCTGGACGACGTCGTTCACCGATTCCAGATGCTGGATGTTGACGGTCGAGATGACGTCGATCCCGGCGTCCAGGATCTCCTCGATGTCCTGCCAGCGCTTCACGTTGCGGGAGCCAGGCACGTTGGTGTGGGCCAGTTCGTCGATCAGCGCGATCGCCGGGGCGCGGGCGATGACGGCGTCGACGTCCAGTTCGGTGAAGCGGGTGTCGCGGTGGGTCATCGTCCGGCGGGGGATGAGCTCCAGGTCGTCGAGGAGTTCGGCGGTCCTGGGACGGTCGTGGGTCTCGACGAGACCCACGACCACGTCCTTGCCACGCTCGACCGTCCGGCGGCCCTCGCTCAGCATCGCGTAGGTCTTGCCGACCCCGGGCGCCGACCCGAGGTAGACGCGCAGCCGGCCGCGTGGCATGCGATCAGCCTCCGTCGAGCGCCAGGTTGAGTTCCAGGACGTTGACCGCGGGCTGGCCCATGAAGCCGAGCGCCCGGTTGGTGGTGTGCTCGCCGACGAGGGTGAGCACCTGGTCGAGCGGGAGGCCGCGTTCCTTCGCCACCCGGGGAGCCTGCAACCGCGCGTAGGCGACGGAGACGTGCGGATCCAGGCCGGAGCCGCTGGCCGTGACCGCGTCGCCGGGCACCGCAGGGGCGGGGGCGTCGCCGCGGACCGGGACGGTGCGTCCGGCCGCGTAGTCCTCGCCCGGCGTGGCGCACTGGACCGGTAGTCCCTGGTAGACGGTGACGAAGGGCGCGGCCGGGCACGCCTGGTTGACGCTCACCGCCCGATCGGGAAAGACCTTGAGCACCGCGCCGACCCCGTCGCTGGTGCAGTACGGGCGTGCGCCGGACACGCCCTCCAGTTCCCCGGCGGCCTTGCTCCGGGCGCAGACCAGGGTGAGCAGGCTCTGCCGGCCCTCGTCGCCGTCGGTGGCGAGGGTGTCGACGACATCCTCGGGCCCGAGGTTGCTGGCGGAGGTGGACAGCGGGTCGTACCCGTCGCCCGCGGCGGACGGCCGGCTCTGGAAGTAGCGGGGGATCGCGTTGCCGTCCCCGTCGGTGAAGAGCTGGCCGATGATCGAGCTGCCGACGGTCCGGCCGTCCTTCTCGATCAGTGAGCCGTTGGCGTTGCCGTTGAACAGGGCCTGTGCCACCCCGGTGACGGCGAGCGGGTAGAGGGCCCCGAGGATCAGGGTGAGGACGGCCACCGCGCGCAGCGCGGCGAGATGCTGGCGGAGCCAGCCTGGCAGACGTTCCATTACGACATCCCCGGAAGGAACTGGATGAGCAGGTCGATGAGCTTGATCCCGGCGAACGGGGCGACGATGCCGCCCACGCCGTACAGGTAGAGGTTGCGGGAGAGCAGCTTGGAGGCGCTGGAGGGCCGGTAGCGTACGCCGCGCAGGGCCAGCGGGATGAGCGCGACGATCACGATCGCGTTGAAGATGACCGCGGCCAGGATCGCGGACTGGGGGCTGGCCAGGCGCATGACGTTGAGCGCGTCCAGGCCCGGGTAAACCGCCGCGAACATGGCCGGGATGATCGCGAAATACTTGGCGATGTCGTTGGCGATCGAGAAGGTGGTCAGCGCGCCTCTGGTGATGAGCAGCTGCTTGCCGATTTCGACGATCTCGATGAGTTTGGTGGGGTTGGAGTCGAGGTCGACCATGTTGCCGGCCTCTTTGGCGGCGCTGGTCCCGGTGTTCATGGCCACGCCGACGTCGGCTTGGGCGAGCGCGGGGGCGTCGTTGGTGCCGTCGCCGGTCATCGCGACCAGCCGGCCGCCCTCCTGCTCCTTCTTGATCAGCGCGAGTTTGTCCTCGGGGGTGGCCTCGGCCAGGAAGTCGTCGACACCGGCCTCGTCGGCGATGGCCTTGGCGGTCAGCGGGTTGTCGCCGGTGATCATCACGGTTCTGATGCCCATCCGGCGCATCTCGTCGAAGCGTTCCCGCATGCCCTGCTTGACGACGTCCTTGAGGTGGATGACGCCGAGCACCCGGGCTTTGCCGTCCGCGACCTCGCCCACCACGAGGGGGGTGCCGCCGGAGGCCGAGACGCCGTCGACCAGGTGGCCGACCTGCTCAGTCGGGTGGCCGCCGTGCTCGCGGATCCATTTCATCACGGCGGTGGCGGCGCCCTTGCGCACCTGGCGGCCGTCCACGTCGACGCCGGACATCCGGGTCTGGGCGGTGAAGGGCACCCAGTGCGCGTGGGTCAGTTCGCCGGGGGCGCGTTCGCGCAGGCCGTAGGTCTCCTTGGCGTACACGACGATGGAGCGGCCCTCGGGGGTCTCGTCGGCGAGGCTGGCCAGCTGGGCGGCGGCGGCCAGTTCGCCGTGGTTGGCGCCGGGGGCCGGCATGAAGTCGGCGGCCTGCCGGTTGCCGAGGGTGATGGTGCCGGTCTTGTCCAGCAGCAGGGTGCTGACGTCGCCGGCGGCCTCCACGGCGCGGCCGGACATCGCCAGCACGTTCCGCTGGACCAGGCGGTCCATGCCGGCGATGCCGATCGCGGATAGCAGCGCGCCGATCGTGGTCGGGATCAGGCAGACCAGCAGCGAGATCAGTACGACTCCGCTGACGCCGTCCGCCGTGAGCGCGAGCGAGTCGGCCACGCCGGGGTTGACGGCCTTGGCGTAGATGGCCATCGGCTGCATGGTGATCGTGGTGACCAGGAAGATGATGGTCAGCGCGGCGAGCAGGATGTTGAGGGCGATCTCGTTGGGGGTCTTCTGCCGGTTGGCGCCCTCGACCAGGGCGATCATCCGGTCGATGAAGCTCTCCCCGGGCTTCTGGGTGATCTGGACGACGATCCGGTCCGACAGGACCTTGGTGCCGCCCGTGACCGCCGAGCGGTCGCCGCCCGACTCGCGGATCACGGGGGCCGACTCGCCGGTGATGGCCGACTCGTCGACGCTGGCGATGCCCTCGACCACGTCGCCGTCGCCGGGGATGATCTCCCCGGCCTCGACCACGACGAAGTCGCCCTGCCGCAGCTCGGTGGCGCCGACCTGGTCCCAGTCGAACCCGGTCCTGGCCCGGAGCCTGCGGGCGGTGGTGTCGCGTTTGGCGGCGCGCAGGGTCGCGGCCTGCGCCTTGCCCCGGCCTTCCGCGACCGCTTCGGCCAGGTTGGCGAACAGCGTGGTCAGCCAGAGCCAGACCGCGATCGCCCAGGCGAAGAAGGATGGATCGGTGAACGCCAGGATCGTGGTGGCGGCCGCGCCGACCTCCACGATGAACATGACCGGGTTGCGCCAGAGGGTCGCCGGGTTGAGCTTGCGCGCCGCGTCGGGGAGGGAGGCGAGCAGTTGCCTGGGGTCGAGGAGGCCGCCTCCGACCCGGCGCGGCGCCTGCGGTGCTTCGAGCGTCTGGGCGGACATCAGTGGATTCCTTCTGCGAGCGGGCCGAGCGCCAGGGCGGGGAGGAAGGTCAGCGCGACCACGATGATCGTGACGCCGACGACCAGGCCGACGAACTGCGGCCGGTGGGTGGGCAGGGTGCCCGCCGAAGCCGGGACCGGTTTCTGGGCGGCCAGGGAACCGGCCAGCGCGAGTACGAAGATGATCGGCAGGAACCGGCCGAGGACCATGCAGAGGCCGAGGGCGACGTCGTACCAGGGGGTGTTGACGGTGACGCCGCCGAAGGCGGAGCCGTTGTTGTTGGAGGCGCTGGTGAAGGCGTAGAGGATCTCGGAGAAGCCGTGCGGGCCGTTGTTCAGCATGGCCGCCAGGCCGGCCTCGTTGGCCATCGCGACGGCGGTGCCGGTGAGGACCAGGACGGGGGTGACCAGGAAGTACAGAGAGGCCAGTTTCATCTCCCTGGCGCCGATCCGCTTGCCCAGGTACTCGGGGGTACGGCCGACCATCAGGCCGGCGACGAAGACGGTGATGACCGCCAGGATGAGCATGCCGTACAGGCCCGCGCCGACGCCGCCGGGGGCGACCTCGCCGAGCATCATGTTGAGCAGCGTCATCATGCCGCCCAGCGGGGTGAAGGAGTCGTGGAAGGAGTTGACGGCGCCGGTCGAGGTCAGTGTGGTCGCCGCCGCGAAGGTGGCCGAGTTGGAGGCCCCGAACCTGACCTCCTTGCCCTCCATGGCCGCGCCGATCGCCTGCGGGACGGTGGCGTTCCCGGCCAGCTCGAAGACGTTCAGCAGGACGACGCTCAGCACGGCGAGGGTGGCCATCACGGCGACGATCGCGTAACCCTGGCGGAGCTGGCCGACCATCCGGCCGAACGCGCGCGGCAGCGCGAACGGGATGACCAGGATCAGGAAGATCTCGAACCAGTTGGTCCAGGTCGTCGCGTTCTCGAACGGGTGTGAGGAGTTGGTGTTGTAGAAGCCGCCGCCGTTGGTGCCGAGTTCCTTGATGGCCTCCTGGCCGGCCACCGGGCCGCCGGTCAGGTTCTGCACTCCGCCGGTCAGGGTGGTGATCTCGTGCGGGCCGGTGAAGTTCTGCACCAGGCCGCCGGCCACCAGGACCAGCGCGCCGACGAACGCGATCGGCAGCAGGATGCGCAGGCTGCCGCGGACCAGGTCGACCCAGAAGTTGCCGACCGTCTCGCTGCCGCGCCGGGCGAAGCCGCGGATCAGGGCCACCGCGACCGCCATGCCGACCGCCGCGGAGACGAAGTTCTGCACCGCCAGGCCGGCCATCTGCACCAGGTGGCCCATGGTGCTCTCACCCGAGTAGGCCTGCCAGTTGGTGTTGGTGACGAAGCTGATCGCGGTGTTCCAGGCGACGTGGTCGGGGACCGGGGCGAAGCCCAGCGAGAGGAACAGTTTGTCCTGCAGGCGCTGCAGGCCGTACACCACCAGGATCGAGATGAGGGAGAAGGCGAGCAGGCTGCGGGCGTACACGCCCCAGCGCTGCTCGGCGTCCGGGCGCACGCCGACCAGCCGGTAGACGAGACGCTCCACCCGGTTGTGGCGCAGGCCCGTGTAGACGCGGGCCATATAGTCGCCCAGCGGCTTGTGCACCAGCGCTATGGCGAGGATCAGGGACGCGATGAAAATGATTCCGGCCGCGGTCTGGCTCATCAGAACCGCTCCGGAAACAGCAGCGCCGCGACCATGAAGATCACGAGCAGTACGGCGCCGATCAGGCCGATGGCGTTGACGGCGCTCAAAGCCGTTCCACCACCTTCACAGCCAGCCCGAAGACCACGAAAATCGCGATCGTCAGGACGACGAAGATGACGTCAGCCATCCCCACTCCTCAAATCCGGTCTTGCTCACTCCAGCCACCCGAACGGATGACCAAGCACTAGCAAAGACCGCAAAACGGGAGCTTTTGCCTGTCTTGACGCCTTCCATACGCCACGACGCCGAGTTTTATCGCGATCCCTACACAGCCGGACATTTCGCCGCTAAGGCTCGTACGTCTGCTGGAAAACCGGGGGGATCGTTCCTTCGGATGTGGTGGCCTTGAGGGTGATTTCGCTGCGTGGGGTGGTGCCGCCGAGTGGGCCCGGGAGGGCGGCGAATGTGGCCGGGAGGGTTGAGTCTGTGACGCCGAGGCCGGCGATGGACAGTTGGGTGATCTGGCGGCTGCCGGCGGCCAGGTAGTACCAGCGGCCGGAGGGGGCCTTCCACCAGGTGCCGGAGGTGATGTCGCGTTCTAGGCGGCTGCAGTCCCAGGTGTTGGTGCGTTCGCCGGTCGGCAGGACGGTGGTCCGGCCTTCGGCGTTGGCGAGCAGGGTGGCGCGGGTGGTGTTGGTGCCGTCGGTGTTGGTGAAGCGGGTGCAGAGCCAGCGGCCGGTGGCCTGTTCGGGGAGGGGGCCGGACCAGAACTCCCAGGCGGTGGCGGCTTGCACCTCGGTCGGCGGGAACGGGAGGGAGCAGCCGAGGTAGGCCCAGGCGGTGAAGGCGGGCAGGCTGGTGTCGATCTCCGGCGGGCCGTAGCGGTCGATCTCGGCGGGGGGCGGTGGCTGGTGGTAGACGTTGGCCAGCGCGAGCCTGCCGAAATCGATCATCGTGTACGGCAGGCCGTGCGCGACCTTGGGCGCCCGTAGCCGCAGCACCGGCCCCCGCCAGCAGGCTCCGGTCTGGACGGGCGGGATCGGCGCGGTCACCCCGTCCGAGACGGCGATCGCCTTCCACTGGGCCCCGAGCCGGCTGAGCACGGCGGTCGAGATCTCCTCCACCCACGGCGGCAGCAGATACCGGGAACCGGACAGTTTCAGCGGGCTTGAGCCGTCCGGCTTGGCCCGCGGCTCGGGAAAGATCTCCAGCGAGGCGACGCCGCGGCTTTCGGCGTAACGCGCGATCCGCCCGGGATCGCGCATCAGCACGATCGTGCCGCCGTCGACCAGGTCCGCGTACAGGAGTTGCGGGTCGCTGGTGGGCGGGGCGGGGGAGATCCCGTAGAGGGCCTCCGGCCGTACCGAACCCTGCCAGGCGCGCAGGGCGCGGGTGGTGAGCCGGCGGTCGTCGATCAGGGCGCCGCGGGGATGCCAGGCGCGGACGTCCAGCGTCGTCGTGGTGGTCCAGGTCCCGGCGGGGACGCGGCGTAGCGTGAGCGTCGCGGTCGCGCTCTTGGCGGGCGCGCCCGAGTCCAGCCAGTACGGAATGCTCGCCGCCGCCAGCAGCACCGCGACGGTCCCCAGCGCGGTCAGCCAGCGCGGCACGGCCCGGCCGTAGACGCGGGCCAGCGTCGGATCGGCGGCGGGACGATGCGGCCCGGCGGGACCGTGCTCGTCTTCGAGGGCGTCGACCAGCGCCAGCGCGATGGACGGCTCCTGGACCGCGGCCTGGCCCAGGATGCGGCGGGTCTCCTCAGGGGGGAGGCCCTCCAGGCGGGTCATCGCGTACGCGGCCCTGGCCGGTGCGGGCAGGGATTCGAGGGCGGTGGTGAACGCGTGCTCGTCGCTGCGTACGACGGCGGGGACGACCTCCAGCCGCCTGGCCACCCCCAGCCACGGCCGGAAGCGGTGGCGCAGGGCGCGGGTCAGCACCAGCAGGCGGGCGGCGGGCAGGTCGTCGGGGCGGCGGAGCAGGGCGCGGGCGGCCAGCTGGTGAGCCAGGAGCAGCCGCCGTTCGCCGCCGTCGGGCGGCAGCGTCAGATAGGCCAGCCAGACCAGGTCGCGGTAGGGCCGGGCCAGGGCGGAGTTCCCCTTGATCGACCTGCCCACGAGCGTCCCCTCCCCGGATCGGATCACGTGATGTAGTCACGCGAACGCGGCTCGTGAATCCTAGAGGCCGCGTCCGATCGAGGGCGGGGATGCTCGGAAACCGTCCGATTCGACGGCAAATGTCCGCCGGGCTTAGTCGGACCGAGCGTGACAGGCGGCGGAAATGGCCGTCGGGCCGGGCGTTCCAGGGGCGGATGTCCGCCAGGTTAGTTCGAGCGGGCGTCCCAGGCGGCGAGAATGGTCGCCTCCTTCTCCGGGTCGATGCCGTGGCTCAGCATGCGGTTGCGGAAGCTGCGGTCCGGGACCGGGATGTCGCGGAGCCAGGACCAGGTGTCCAGCACGGTCTCCCGGACCGGGCGGCAGACCAGGCCCGCCGCGGCGGCTTTGGCGGAGGACGTCGTCCAGGCGCCGGATGACTCGGGGCTGGCGACCATCCAGAGGGGGAGTTCGGTCCACTGCTGGACGTCGTGGTCGAGGAGGAAACGGTCGTCGACCCAGACGAGTTCGGCGTCGGAGCCGGTGGCCTCGGCGCACAGGTTCAGCCAGCCGCCGAAGGTGGTGTTGGCGGGGACGCCGCTGGTGAAATAGCGGCCGGTGGCGGAGAGCTCGGCCTGGTCGAGGGTGAAGATGGCGATGTCCCTGGCGTCGATGACCTGCATGTCGAGGGTGGGGTCGCCGGGGGCCAGGACACGTCCGCCGCGTTCGATGCGGGTGAGCCACCAGGGCAGGCGCCCGACGTTCTCGTGCGGGCCGAGGATCAGGCCGGGGTTGACGATCAGCGCGTCGCCGTCGAAGAACTCCTCGACGGCGCGCTCGCAGCCGGCCTTCAGCACGCCGTACTCGCCTTCGGTGGCGTCGGGCGGGCATTCGTGGCGGGGGTGGCTCTCGTCCATCTCGGTGACGCCGGGCCACTCCGGGTAGGCGGAGATGCTGGAGATGAAGGTGTAGTGGGGGGCGTGGCCGTTCAGCCGCCGCACCCCGTCCAGGACGACGCTCGGCGTGAAGCCGCACACGTCGATGATCCGGTCCCAGGAGCCGGTGGCGGCGAGACGGTCCAGGTCGGCGGCGATCTCGCGGTCGCCGTGGACCGCGGTCACGCCGGGCAGGTCGGGGCGGCTGACGCCGCGGTTGAAGGTGGTCACCTCATGTCCGCGGCGCAGCGCCTCCTCGACGATCGCCCGCCCGAGGAACACCGACCCACCGATCACCAGAATTCTCATGCCGCCATCATTCGCGCTATTTCCGCCAAGTCGTCACGGTTTCACGCTCAGCGGAGCTCCGGGACCGGGCGCAGCGGCTCCTCGTCGGCGAGCGCGTGCACCCGCGCCGTCCCGATGTCGAAGTACATCCCGGTCAGTTCCAGCTTCCCGGCCTGCTCCAGCGCCTCCACCATCGGATAGGTGCGCAGATTGTCCAGCTGCTGGATCACGTTCGTCCGGCACAGCAGATCCAGGCGCCCGGTCTCCTCGCCGGCGGACTCGGCCGCGAACCGGTCCAGCGACTGCCGCCCGTGCCGCAGCCAGCGCTGCACCGAGGGCAGCTCCGGCACGTCCCCGAGCAGGGCCACCATCGCGCCGCAGCCCGAATGGCCGCACACCGTGATCGTCCGCACCCCGAGCACCATCACCGCGTACTCGACCGCCGCCGCGACCGAATCGTCCACGGGGGCGGCGCCGTACCGGGGCACCAGGTTGCCGATGTTCCGCAGGGTGAACAGGTCGCCTGGACCGCTCGCGGTGATCAGCGACGGCACGATGCGCGAGTCCGCGCAGGTGATGAAGAGATGCGACGGCGTCTGCTTGCGCGCCAGCCGGGTCAGCAGCGGCTGCACCAGCGGCGCGGTCCGCCGATGGTACTCGCGCGTCCCGGTCCGCAGGTCCTCGCTCACCGGGTCGGCCGCCCCCCGCCGGTACGCCCATGGCAGGTACCACCGATCCAGCTGCGGCGGAGACTTGGCCGGGAACACCCGGGTGCCGCTGGCCGCCGCCGAATACCAGTCGTCGTGCAGCTCGTCGATGTCGACCGTGCCGCCGGTCCGCTCATGTTCCAGCCGCCACGCGTGCAGCGTCTCGAACGCGGCGTGGTCCATGAAGTCCACGTGCAGGTCCAGGTCGACCGGCGCGCCCGCCGGGATGGTCCGCAGCGCGTCGGTCATCCGGGGCACGCCGAGGAAGGTCAGCGAGCCGGTCACTACCACCCGCCACCGCCCCGCGTGCTGCTGCACCTCCACCGACACCCAGGTCAGCCGCCGCAGCGAGATGACCGCGGCGACCGCGAGGCCGATCACGATGCCCTCGGCCAGCCCGATCACCACCACCGCGCCCATGGTGACGAAGTAGATCGGCATCTCGCCGTGCCCGCGCAGGTCCTTGGCGTTGCCCAGGTTCACCATCTTGACGCCGATGAACAGCAGCAGCGCGGCCAGCGCCTCCAGCGGGATCAGCCCGATGATCGACGCGAACGCCAGCGTGGCCAGCAGCACCCACACCCCGTGCAGCACCGCCGCCCAGCGGCTGCGCGCCCCCGCCCGGACGTTGGTGGTAGTACGCACCACGACGCCGGAGACCGGCAGCCCGCCCAGCGCGCCCGAGATCAGGTTGGCCGCGCCCTGTGCGGTCAGCTCCCGGTCCAGGTCGGCGCGCGGGCCGTCGTGCATCCGGTCCGCCGCCACACAGGTGAGCAGCGACTCCACGCCCGCGAGCACGGCGACCAGCACCACCGCCCCCACCACCGCGTGCCAGTCGCCCTGCGGCAGCAGCGGCCCACCGGCCGAGCCGAACCCGCCGGTCAGGTCCACCACGGTGAGATCCCACCCGATCGCCACCGCGGACAGCGACGTGATCACCAGCGCGGCCAGCGGCGCGGGCACCAGCTTCAGCTTCGGCAGCCGGGTCCAGACGATCAGCACGGCGATGGTGAGCAGCCCGGCCAGCACGCCGTCCGCGTGGTTGTTGATGATCTGCTCCGGCAGTTCGAGCAGGTTCTCCAGCGCCGAGCGCTGTGGCTGCCCGCCGAGCACGATGTGCAGCTGGGCCAGCGCGATCACCACGCCGACCCCGGCCAGCATGCCGTGCACCACGGCGGGGGAGACCCCGAGGGCCGCCCTGGCCACCTTGAACACGCCGAGCAGCAGCTGGAGCACGCCCGCCATCAGCGTGATCATGCAGGTGGCGCGCCAGCCGTACACCTGGACGAGCTCGGCCACCACCAGTGACAGGCCCGCGGCCGGGCCGCTCACCTGGACGACGGAACCGCCCAGCGCGCCCGCCACGATGCCGCCCACCACCGCGGCCACCAGCCCGGCGGCCAGCGGCGCCCCGGACGCCACCGAGATGCCGAGCGAGAGCGGCACCGCGACCAGAAAGACGACCAGCGACGCCGGCACGTCATGGCGCAGCACCGATTCGAGGCCGCCGCGCCTGCTATTACTCAGTGTGACTGAACCACTACCCCCGGTCATGCCGCGACTGTACGGCACACTCCGCCGAAGGCTGAGAAAGAGCGGGGAAAATCAGCGGTAATAGTCGGGATAGTCGGGCTCAGGACCGCGGTGGTTGCCGCGCCGGGAGCCGGTCTGGGTGGTCGACTCGGTGCCGTACGGCTCTTCGTAGGACGGCCAGCCGGCGGCCGGGTTCTGGGTGGCGTCGTAGTCGTACCTGCGGTCCTGGCCTGACGGGGTGTCGTAACTGACCGAATCGTACGGCGACACGGGCGGAGCCTGGTTGGGCCCGGTCACCGAGTCGGAGTCGTCGATGGTCGCCCAGCCCGCGCTCACCTCGTACGAGGAGTACGAAGCGGGTGGCGGTTCCTGCTGGTAGCCGCCGCCGTAACCGGCGTCGTAGGTCGGGGCGGGCAGCTGGTAGTTGCCCGAGGTGGACCAGGAGTCGTCGCGGCGCGGCGGCTCCGGATCGTCCAGCACGTCCCGCACGACCGGCCAGGAGGCCTGCGGCGGCTGGGGCGCGGCCGGTGGCGTGGGCGGTGGCGTGGGCGGGTAGGCGGGCTGGGACCAGGCGGACGGCTCCTGGTAGGCGGGCTCGACCGTGGGGAACGAGCCACTGGGGGCGCGAGGGGCCTCGAAGGCGCCGCGCGGCACCTCGAACATGCCGGTCGCCGGGAACGATCCGGTGCCGGGCCCGACCGTGTCGAACGAGCCACTGGTCCTGGGCGGCTCGTACGCGGCGACCCTGGCCGACTCGAACGAGCCGGTGGTCGGCCCGGACAGGAACGGGCCGGTGGCCGGGGTGGGCTCGAACGGGCCGGTGGAACGCATCGGCTCGGGCATGGCCAGCGGGCCGGTGGGCGAGCCGGTGTAGGAGTTCAGCGGGTCGGGCGTCGGGGCCGAGAAGGTCATCGTCTTCTCCTCGGCGATCGCGGAGGAGGGGGTGACCCGCAGCGGCTCGACCAGGTCGGCCAGACCGGGCGAGCTGGCCGGCGTGCCGAAGCTCGGCGGCTGGGCGGGGAGGCCGGCGGCGGCGATGCCGGGCGCGACGCCGCCGGCCGGGCGTTGCGGGAGCGGCGCCTGCACGGTGGAGGCGTTGGGGTCGGCGGTGAGGAAGGGCTGCTCGGCCTCCAGCGGACGCGGGGTGGCCATCCGCTGTTTGATCGTTCCGCCGAAGGCGCCGTCGTCGGCGCGGACCCGGCTCCAGTAGTCGTCGTCGTAGTCGTCGTCGGCGCCCCACTCGTCCACGCCGCGTTTGCCGCGGGGGGCGGTGGCGGCGGGGGCGGGCTGCTTGCTGCCCGGCTTGGCGGGCGGCTTGCCGCCACGCTGCCCGGGGCGCGCGGCCTGACGTCCACCAGGGCGCGGCGCCGGACGCGGCGCGGCACCGGGCTGTTTGCCGGCGGCCCGTTTGGCAGGCTCCTCAAAGGCGTCAAAACCCTCAGGGAAGCTCTCGAAGAACGTCTCCTCCGCAGGCCGACGGCTCTTCGGTCCCGTCCCTTCGGCCATCGCCTTGATCCGCTCGGAAGAGAGCGCGCTCTCCCTGCGGTTCATCGACCGCATGCCCAGTGCCACCACTACCAGCACCAATAGCACGACGGCGACGAGGCCCAAAATGACCGCAGTCATAGCACCACCCTCAAGGCCATGGCCTTCCAGCGGCGCCGGTGAGATCGCGCGGCCATCGACGCGACCTGCCCCCTTCGTTCACCTGCGCTCAGCAATTGGATCCGATTCTGCTCGACCACAATGACCGTTGTCACACCCTAGGCGAAGATTGGTTCGGCACTATTACCTCCGGTGTTCAGCATGTCACTGGATGTTGGTCGCTGTGAGCCGTCCACGTGCGATGGTGTGCGCCGCGATGCGTTCCAGAGTCTCCGAGAGGGGGGCTCCCGCCGGAAGATCAAGTTTCGCGTCGAGGGCATAGACAGTGAAACGGTAACTGTCAGCGGGCCGGCAAGGTGGCACATATCCGACTTTGCCACTAGTTGTAGTGCCCTGCCGTGATCCGCGGGGCACCGTGTTCTCGCCGAGCTCGGTGGTGTCCGGATCGATGTTGAACACGACCCAGTGCACCTCCGCTCCGTTGTTCGAGTCGTTGTCGTCGACCACCAGGGCCACCGACTTTGCGCCCGACGTCCCTGACCAGCGGAGCGGCGGATTGCCGACCAAACCGTTGCAGGAGTAGCCGTACGGCAGTGGGTCACCGTCCCGGAACTGCGGGCTCGACACGCTGATCACGTCGAGGTTCGCGGGCGACCCTCCGCCCACGATCCCGCATCCCGAGGTTCCCGCCCAGACCACGACGGCGACCGCCGGTAGAGCGGCGGCACGCCGGGCGCGTGCTGGTTTGGAAGGCGACCCCATGCCGGATGATGCTACGCGGATCCTGGTGGTGCGCTGACCCGATCGCGATGATCCGTCGCGCGAAGAACGCACCGAATCGGGCTGATCGAGGTCCGGGGTGGGGTGGTGGCGGGGGTCGCTGTCCGGTCTCTGGGGGCCTGTCCGGCTGCGTGCGTGGATGCCCTGGAGCCGTGTCGGCGACGCCACTGGCAGGCCACGACACGAAGAACGTCACCTTTTCCCGATTTATTGAGGAAGTGGTGTACATAAGCGACATGTCACCCGAAGGTGACGTGCCTGGCGGGCCGTGCCTGGCACCTCGGGCACCGGATTATTGTCTCCCATTATTTCGGCAGACTTTCTCGGATTTCCGATCCGCTCGAATCCCTTCGATTCTGGTACGGCTTGCGCGTGGCCGGGGCATTTGATCCCTGGCTCACGCTGGGCGAAGGGCCTCGCACAAGCGCATGCTCGGCAACCCCTACGGGACGGGGTTCCGGGACCCGGCATTCGAAATGATAAATCTCGATATGTCGGGTAGAATGGATAGACTCTCGTTTAGTGCTGCACTTGTTCGCTAAAGCTCATGCATGAGCCACGGTTTTGTCCGGGAGGCGTGGGTGTCGCCGTTTAGCAGCGGTTTGCGCTAATAGTGGAGCAAGATTCCCGCAGTAAGGGAATTAGTCGAGATATCGTGGGAACAGGTCAGCTAAGGACCTGTATACCGGCGCTCGCCTCCTTAAATACGTGGCGGCATGACCCTCACGGGCAAGGCGCCGGCAGATTTTCGGGCGAGCGCGGCGGCCGCATCCATCCCAGCCCCGGTCGCGACAGGAGACGGGGATCACGACTGGGACCGAAACCGAGACTGATTCGGGTGCTGCCATGGCGGCGGCGCTGCCGTGCGGTGCGCTGCCACCGCGGTGGCGTTGCCGTGCGGTGTGCTGCCACGGCGGTGGCGTCGTGGGGTGGTGCTGTTGTGGGGTGGTGCTGCCCGTGTGGTGGCGGTCCGTGTGGTGGTGCTGCCATGGAGGGGCCATGCGGCGGTTGACTGGCTTCATTGCTGTCCGGGTGTGGTGAGTTCGCGGCGGTCGAGTCGGCGTCGGCACGACTTAGGGTGGACGAGTGAGCGATTCCGTCGGTCCACCTGCCTCATCGCCGTCGATTCCACCGGTTCCATCGGTAGCGCCGGGAGACGCGCTGCGGGCTCCCGCTCATCAGGTGTCGCGGCGCGCG
This sequence comes from Acrocarpospora corrugata, assembly GCF_009687845.1. GTDB lineage: Bacteria > Actinomycetota > Actinomycetes > Streptosporangiales > Streptosporangiaceae > Acrocarpospora > Acrocarpospora corrugata. The sequence goes on along the minus strand of NZ_BLAD01000036.1, from coordinate 203,523 downwards.
CTCACGCTGTGGTTCATCGAAGGGGTTGTCGGGTTCGTCTTCATGGTGGGTGGCGCGGCCCTGCTGTCCCTCTGGATCGGTAGCTGGACCTGGCTGCCCGCCTGGCTGACCGACCGCCCCTGGCTGGTCCCGGTGGCCGTCGCCGTGGTCCTGCTGCCCCCGGTGATCATCGAGCCGCCGCTGCGTTTCGCGGTACATCGCTGGGAGTTGTCCGCTGATGTGGTGTACGCGCGCTCCGGCTGGCTGAGCCGTGAATGGGTGTTCGTCCCCGTAAGCCGGATCCAGACCGTAGACAAAGCGCAGGGCTGGTTCGAACGCGCCCTCGGCCTGGCCACCGTAGAGATCAGAACCGCGTCCTACGCCGGTTCCTCCACCATCAAGGGCCTCGACTACGCAGTGGCCGCCCGCCTGGCCGAGGACCTGTCCCACCGAGCCCAACAACTCAGGGACGACGCAACGTGACACCCCCCGACCCCCCCAATTCACCCCCTGGCGGCACACCTTCAGACGACGCGGCCGGACCCACCCCGGAACGGACCCCCATTACTGAGCAGACCGACGCACCCGAAGACGAGACCGCTTTTGAGCAGGCCGATGCTCCTGAGCGCACGACCGACCCTGAGCAGGCCGACGTCCCCGAGCACGTGACTGGCCGCGAGCGGGCAGTTGCTTCTGAGCGCGTGACCGCTTCTGAGCGGGCTGATGTTCCCGAGCGGGCCATCGGCTCCGAGCGGGCCGACGGCCCGGAGCACGTGACCGTCCCGGAGAGGGCGGGTGTCTCTGAGGACGGGACTGTCCCTGGGCAGGGCGGGGTGGCGGTGGCGTCGCGGCTTAGTCCGAAGGTGTTGTTGATTGATCCGGTGCGGATGTTGCCGTCGCTGTTGTTGCCGTTGGGTGGGGTGCTGGTTGCGGGTGGGTTTTCGCCTCGGTCGTTTGGGTTTGCGGCTATGGGGGTGGCTGGGTCGGTGGTGTTCGCGGTGATCAGGTGGGTCACGTTCACGTACACGATCGCGGGGGATCGGCTGGAGTTGACGAGGGCGTTCGTCAGTCGGTCGGTGCGGACCATTCCGTTGGAGCGGATTCGCGGGGTGGATGTGAGTACGCCGGCGTTGCATCGGCTGTTGGGGCTGGCCGTGCTCAAGCTGGATACCGGGGCCGGGGGTGACAAGCAGGAGGGTGAGCTCAACGGGGTCACCGTTGAGGAGGCCGAGCGGCTGCGGGCTGTTCTGCTGGCCCGGCGGGGTGGTGCGGTCGTGACCTCGGAGGCGTCCGTGTCCGCGGGGGAATCGGTTGGGTCGGAGCCGGTCGAGGAGCATTACTACGTCAGGGTTCCCCGGTCGTGGCTCAGGTATGGGCCGCTGTCGGGGGCGTATCTGCTGACGCCGTTCGCGCTGGTCGCGGGTGCGATCGGGTTGCTGTTCCAGTGGGGCGATGAGTTCGGGATCAGCGGCCGGGACGCCTGGGCGGTGGGGGAGTGGCTGTGGGATCGGCCGCAGTACCTGATCATCGGTGTGGCGGTGCTGGTGCTGGCGATGCCGTTCGTCGGCGGCGTCATGTACGCGATCTTCAACTGGGACTTCACGCTGCGATCGCGCGACGGCTATCTGGTCGCCGAGCGCGGTCTGATCAACCGGCGGGTGGTGTCGCTGGAGCGCCGCCGGATCCGCGGCTACGAGCTGGCCGAGAGCCCACTGGAGCGGGCGGCCAAGCTGGTCAGAATGTGGGCAGTGGTGACCGGCCTCGGCGACTCGCAGACCCGCGGCCAACTCCTGCCCGTCTCACCCAAGGCCGCCGCCCTGGCTATCGCCACCGAGGCCATCGGCCCGTTCGGCACCCCAAGCCAATCCGGGACATCAGGTCAGTCGGGCACGCCAGGTCAGTCCGGGATACGGAGTCAGTCCGTTGCGGCGCTGCGTGCGCATCCGGCGCAGGCGCGTAGGCGACGGCTGTTCCGGGCCATTTTTCCGTGGCTGCTGGTGGCCGCGGGGGCGGCCGTGCTCGGCTGGGGTGTTGTCGCGATGATCGGATTCGTGCTCGCGCTGGTGGGCATTCCGCTCGGGCTTGACCGTTATGGGTCGCTGGGTCACGGGTATGACGGGACGCGCCTGTCGGTGCGGTCCGGTTCGCTTCGGCGTACGCAGGCGATCGTCGAGCGCCGGGCCGTGGTCGGGTGGACGTTCAAGCAGACGTGGTTCCAGCGTTCGGCCGGGCTGCTGACGGTGATCGCGGGCGTCGGCGCGGGCCGGGGTGGTTACGCCGCGCTCGACACCGGCGAACGCCAAGGCGTGGAGTTCGCCGCCGAGGTCACCCCGGAGTGGCTGGACCAGTTCGTCATCCGTTCCTGATCCAGCCGTCCAGCGCGGCAAAACTGCCCGTGTTTAGTCCGGCTTGCGGGCGCCGAACATGATTTCGTCCCAGCTTGGGACCGAGGCGCGGCGGCCGCGTGACTTGCGGCGGGGTGGGGCCGGCTTCGGTGGGACCGTTGTGGGTGGTTCTGGCTTTGGGTCCTTGCCCGTGGGCTGGGTGCCGTTTTTGGCGGCGGCGGGTTCGGTGGCGGGTGTTTCGTCCGGAACTCTGGCTGCGGGCACGGCCACCGGCTCTTCCACCGGTGGCGCGACGGGAGCGGGGACGAGCGGCTTCGCGTCCATGATCGCGGCAGCGACGGCGGGCTTGCTCTCTTCCGGCTCGACAACGACGACCGGCTTGGCCTCCGGCGCCACCTCGACTGCCACCGGCTCGGCAGCCCCCACGTCACTGGGCTGGGCAACGTGCGCGGCCGGGTGTTCGGGTCCGGGCTGAGCGGCAACAGGCTGCGCGGCCGGGCTTTCGGCGGTGCGCTGGACGGCAGGCTGCGCGGCCGGGGGTTCGGCCGTGGGCTGGACGGCAGGCTGGGTGGCCCGCTCGGCCGGGTGCTCGGCGGCAGGTTCAACGGCAGGCTGTGCGGCCGGGTGCTCGGTGACGGGTTGAAGGGCAGGCTGCGCGAGAGACTCGGCAGTACGCATGTCACTGGGCTGGGCGACCGGCTCGGCCGGACGTTCGGTGCCGGGCTGAACGGCGGCCGGTGTGGTCGGGTGCTGGGCGGCAGGCTGAATGGCCGGCGCGGGGGTCGGCTCTGGGGTGCGCGCCGCGACAGGCCCGTCGGCCAGGCTGGCCGCGGGCTCGGTGCGGGCTTGGGGGGCGGGCTGAACAGCGGGTTCGGTGGGCTTGGGAGGAGTGGTCGCGCCCATTCGCTGTTCGGCGGGGACTGGTTCCGTGAGGGGAGCGGGCTCGGTTTCCGTGCGTGCCGGGGTGACCGACGGGCTCTCAAGCGGCCTCATGTGGGCCGCGGGCTCTCGCATCGGCTGTTCGGCGACCAGGTCGGGGACGCGCACCGGGATCGGCCGGGGCGGAGGCTCCCGGTGGACCGGCTCCGGCTGGATCGGGGGTTCCGGGTGGAACGCCGCAGGCCGTACCGGCGCGGGAAGAGGCGCGGGGACGGGCAGGGGGGTGGGTTCTGCGTAGGTGGGGCGTTGTGGTGGCGCGGGGAGGTAGGCGGTCTCCTGGTAGGAGGGCTCGGTGAAGCCGCCGGGCTCCGCGTACGGCTCCGGCTCGAACCGGTGTTCGAAGGCGGGAACAGGCGCCAGTTTCCCGGCCAGGCGGGGCACGAACGGCCGGACCGTCGCCTCCTCCTGCGGGGGGTCGATGTATTCGGCGGCGGACAGGCGCATCGCCTCGTCGTCGTAGGGCGTGATGTGCCGCCGGCGCGGGTCGAAGAGCCACTCGGCGTGCCTGGTGTGACCGTTCCACACGAAGCCGAGCTTGATCCGCCACAGGTTGTCGTCCCGCTTGCAGGAGTCCCAGTCGATCTCGTCGGCGGGCACGCCGCGGCGGGTGAGGCGTTCGGCGACGAGTTCGCCGAGGGTGGGGCGTGGGGTGTTCTCGCCGGGTAGCCGGACCGCGACGCGCTGCGCCTGCTGGGCCACGTACTCGCGCTCCTGGAGCACGGGGCCCTCGAACCAGCGCACCCGTTCGACGGGTATGCCGGCGGTGGCCGCGATCTCTTCCGCGGTCTCACCGGCACGGATCCGCGCCTGGATCTCTTTGGGACGCAACGGGCTCTCCACTTCGATCTCGTACTGGCCGAGACGGGAGAAGTTGCCGCGAACCGCAGCGCGGAGCCGATCGTCGACGGGCAGCGTGAACCGGGTGCCCCTTCCGGCCGTGGCCAGAACGAGGTAGGTGCCGTCCTCACTCACCGCGACGAGACGGAGCTCCTGCATGCGAGTCCCTTCGTCGTCGAGCTGAAATCTTCCCCCGGACCCTTGAGTGTCTCGCGTGAGCCGGTTGCCTTCCAGCACCGTACCCGGCATGTCCGAACATCGCCTTCCCCAGGGGTGTGGGAGTCGATGTGACGCCGGTCACATTTGTCGGGGTTGACCTTTCTACAAGCGGCAAGCCATCAGGGTCCTTCCCCGATTCTTCACAATGACGCCGCCCGTCGCGGTGGACTTGGGCCAATTGACATCTTCCCCTGCGGAACGAAGGGGGTTCAGGGGAGCACGACGTCCAGGTAGGCGTTGCCGAAGATCCGGTCAGGATCCAGTTCGGCGCGCAGTTTCGCGAAGTCGGCGAACCTCGGGTAGGCCGTCGCCAGCGAGGCGGCGTCGCGGTTGTGCAGCTTGCCCCAGTGCGGGCGCCCGCCCAGCCGCATCATGATCTCCTCGACCCCGGCGAAGTACTCGGGGTTCGGCGTCGACCGGTAGACATGGCAGGCCACGTAGGCGGACTCGCGCCCGTGGGCGGTGGACAGCCACGCGTCCGACGGCGGCGTCACCCGCACCTCGATCGGGAACCCGATCCGCCAGCCCGCCCGCTCCACCAGGTCCCTGGTCTCCCGCAGCGCCTGGCCGAGATGCTCGCGCGGGATCGCGTACTCCATCTCCAGGAACCGCACCTCCCGCACACTCGTGAAGATCTTGTACGAGGTGTCCACCGACACCGAGGGACTCAGCAGCCGCGCCGACACCTCGTTGAGCCACGGGATCGCCCCCGGAAACCGCGCCCCCGCCGCGCAGGCCACCCCGAACAGCGTGTTCTCCAGGAACACGTTGTCCAGCCAGCGCTTGATCGCGCTCGGCGGCGCGGCCGGCCCCGGCGACCGGTTGTTCCTCTTGACCAGGCAGGTATCGGTATGCGGCAGCCAGAAGAAGTCGAGATGCTCGTTCTCGGCGGTCAGCGTGTCGAGATCGTCCAGGATCCCGCTGAACGACATCGGATCCCGGCTGCTGCGCAGCAGGAAGGACGGCTCCACCCGGAAGGTGACCGAGGTGAGCACGCCGAGCGCGCCCAGCCCGACCCGGGCCGCGTCGAACAGGTCGCCGTCCCGGACCGAGGTGATCGATCCGTCGGCGAGCACCAGTTCCAGCTCGATCACCTGGTCGGCCAGCCCGCCGACGTCCCGCCCGGTGCCGTGGGTGCCGGTCTGGATGGCGCCGGCCACGGTCTGCGCGGTGACGTCGCCCATGTTGGCCAGCGCGAGACCGCGCCGGTCCAGCTCCTCGTTGAGCACGTGCAGCGGGGTCCCGGCGGCCACCCGCACCCAGTCGCCGCCGTAGGCGAGGATGCCGGTCAGCGCGTTCGGCCGCAGCAGCAGCCCGTCGGTCAGCGCCACGCCGGTGAACGAGTGCCCGGTCCCGACCATCCGCACGCTCCGCCCGGCTTTCGCCCCGTCCCGTACGGCTTGCGCCACCTCCCCCGCCGACGCCGGAGTCCGGACCTCGGCGGGCACGACCGCCTGATTCCCCGCCCAGTTAACGAAGCGCATGAAGATGAACGGTACTCATGACCGGCTCTCCGAAGCCACCGGCGTCCGCAACCAGGTCGAACCGGCCACCCCGACCAGCGCCGCCAGCAGCGCGCACGCGTACGCGAACCCGTACGCGTTGGACGCCCCGAAGCTGTCGGTGAGATGCCCGCCCGCCCACGCCCCGACCGCCACGCCGAGCCCGACCGAGGTGGACAGCCAGGACATGCCCTCGGTCAGCTGCCCGGCCGGGACCAGCCGCTCGATCAGCGAGAAGCTGGTGATCAGTGTCGGCGAGATGGCCAGCCCGGCGAAGAACAGCGCGACCGCCATCGCCCCCAGGCTGTGCATGAGCAGCACCGGCGTCAGCCCGGCCACGAACACGAAGAGGCCGCGGACCAGCCGGCTGCGCAGGGTGATCTTCCAGGCGCGGGCGCCGTACCAGAGCCCGGAGACCATGCTGCCGCCGGAGAAGGCGGCCAGCAGGAACCCGGCGGCGGCCTTGCTGCCCTGCTCCTCGGCGAAGGCGACGGTGACGATGTCGACCGAGCCGAAGACCGCGCCCATGGCCAGCAGCACCCCGGACAGCAGCGCCACCCCGGGGATGGCGATCGGGGAGCCGCGCTCCTGCCGGTGCCGGACGGCGGGCGGTTCGGTCCTCTTGAGCAGCGCGAACGCCAGCGTGCCGAGCACGGTCAGGACGACCGCCACGATCAGCCCGGCGTACACGTTGACGCTGGTGGCCACCACGGCGGTGAACGCCGGGCCGGTCACGAAGATCACTTCGTCGGCGACCGACTCGAACGAGAACGCCGCATGCAGCTTGCCGGAGTCGGACAGCAGGTAGGACCAGCGGGCCCGGACCATCGAGCCGAGCGAGGTGGCCGAGACGCCGGCGATCGCGCCGGAGACGAAGAGCGTCCAGAGGGGCGCGTGCGCGTGCGCGAGCAGCATCAGCCCCGACAGCGCGATTCCGTGCACGAAGACGAACGGCACCAGGATCCTGGCCTGCCCGAACCGGTCCACCAGGCGGCCGGAGAGCGGCGCGGCGACGGCGAACGCGAGCGACACGATGGCGGAGACGGCTCCGGCGGTCGCGTACGACCCGGTGATGGAGTGGACCAGCAGCGTGATGCCGATGCCGAGCATCGAGATCGGGATGCGTCCCACGAATCCCGCCAGCACGAACGACTTGACCCCAGGCGTGCTGAACAGCCCTCGATATGGCCCGACCATGACAAACCCCTCTCGCGCGCCCTGGGCACGATGTACTGCGTCCGGGCACGCCGACCGGGATCGGCTGCGGCCATGGGAGTGGCACGCGGACAGCTGTGTTCCTCTAGAAAGACCCTTACCGACCCTTGCGCACAGACAGGGCGGAAGGCAAGTGAGTTTTCGGCCTATAAGCTACTACGGTGAACCAGGTGTCCCATCTCTCCTGGCTCACGCCGCTTCGGGTGTTGGTAGCCGGGCTGGCCGTGCTGATCACGGTGACCGTCTCGGCGGGCAGCGTGCTCCTGCTGGTCCGCGATGACACAGCAGGCGCCACGGAATCGGCGATGGGCTCCCCCCGGCAGGCGCTGGTCCCCGACCGCACTCTGCCGTCGGCCCCGCCGGTCGTCGGCGGCCCCGGCGTCCAGGTGACCCCGCCAGGACTGCTCGCCATCGCCGCCGCGACCGTCCCCGAGCAGATCCTGCACAGCCTGGCGAAGGTCAAGAACGTGCAGAAGGTCGCCGTCGTGGACGGCGGCACCGTCCGGGTGGCCGGGACCGGCCTGCAGCTGCTGGCCGTGGACCCCGCCCAGTTCCGCTCCTGGACCCCCAAGGCGGTGGCCGACCACCCCGCCGTGTGGAGCGCGCTGGCGCGCGGCGAGATCGTCGCAGACAGCGCCGTGGTGAAGCGGCTCAACATGGTCCTCGGCGCCGAATACCAGCTCGACGGCGGCCCCAGGCTCCGGGTGGCGGCCTCGGCCGCGCTCGGCTTCCCCGGCGTGGACGGCCTGATCGGCAAGGAGCTCGGCGCCCGCCTGGGCTTCGCCACCGGCGTCGTGGTCCTGCTGCACGGCGAGCACGTGAACCGGCAGCGGGTCCTGGACCTGCTCGGCGGCCACGCCCAGGTGGTGTCGGTCGGCCCGGAACCCAGCCCCCGGCAGACCCAGGTCGCCGCCAGGAGCGTCCTGGTCGGCCGCCCCGACAGCTACCTGGAGCTCTACCAGCGCGGCGCGGGGGTCTGTCCCGGCCTGTCGTGGACCGTGCTGGCCGCGATCGGCCAGGTCGAGAGCAGCCACGGCCGCAACAACGGCCCGTCCTCGGCCGGCGCGCTCGGCCCGATGCAGTTCATGCCCGCGACCTGGAAGGCGTATGGCCTGGACGGGGACGGGGACGGCGTCTCCGACATCTGGAGCGCCTACGACGCGGTGCCGTCCGCCGCCAACTACCTGTGCGCCAACAAGGCGGGCCAGGGCGGCGAGCAGCTCAGGAAGGCCGTCTGGCACTACAACCATTCCTGGTCCTACGTCGACAAGGTGCTCAGCCTGTCGGAGGCGTACGCGCTGGCCTACCCGAACCAATGACGCAGCAGTCCACCGGGCACGGGACCGGCTCGGGCCCGTCCATCAGCTCCTTGATCATGGACACGAACCGGGGATGGGTGCCCGCCGTGCCCGCCCTGGCCAGCCGCAGGCCCAGCTCGGCCGCCTTGGCCGCCGCCTCCAGATCGAGGTCGTAGCGGACCTCCATGTGGTCGGAGACGAACCCGATCGGCACCAGGACGACGGCCTCGGTCCCCTGGGCGTGGAGTTCCTCCAGGTGGTCGCAGACGTCCGGCTCCAGCCAGGGCACCTGCGGCGGCCCGCTGCGGCTCTGCCACACCAGGTCGAAGTCCCCCGTCCCGCACGCCTGCGCGACCAGCGCGGAGGCCGCCCGCAGTTCGGCCTCGTAGGCTCCGCCCCGCGGCCCGGACTTGGCGGCCATCGACAGCGGGACGCTGTGCGCGGTGAACACCAGCCGCGCGTCTTCCCCCACCTCGTCCAGCGCGGCCCGGGTGCGGTCCGTCATGGCCGCGATGAACCCGGGGTGGTCGTAGAAGTGCGGCAGTTTGACCAGCCGCGGCGCGTCCTGGACCTCCCGGGTGGCCCGCGCGATGTCCTCGATGTACTGCCGGCAGCTCGAATACGAACTCGTCGCAGCCGTCGCGAACGCGGCGGCCCGCCGCACCCCGTCGGCCGCCATCTGGCGGACGGTGTCCGTCAGGTACGGATGCCAGTTCCGGTTCCCCCAGTACACCGGCACGTCCACGACGCCCTCCAGCGCGGCGACCAGCTCCCGGCACTGCTGGTTGATCGGGCTGACCCCGCCGAAGCGCTGGTAGTGCGCCTCCACCGCCAGCAGCCGTTCGCGCGGCACCCCCCGGCCGCGGACGACGTTCTCGAGAAACGGCAGCACGTCCTCGGGCCGCTCGGGGCCGCCGAACGACACCACGACCAGCGCGTCATAATTCCCCATGCGTTCAGCCTAGGCCGCGATCAGGCCGGTCTCTTCTCGGCGTGTGCTCGTCCGGGGGTAGGTTCGGACAATGACCTCGATCTTCCAGGATGTCCGCCGGTATGTGGCGGTCCCGCGGGTGACGGCGCTCCGGCTCTCTCCCGACGCGACCCGGCTGGTGGCGGTGGTTCAGTCCCTCGATCCGGACGGGAAGACCTACGGCACGGCGTTGTGGGAGATCCCGCTGGCGGCGGACGCGGAGCCGTACCGGCTGACCCGGTCGGCGAAGGGGGAGGCGGGCGCGGAGTTCACGCCGGACGGCGGGCTGCTGTTCGTGTCCCGCCGCCCGGACCCGGCCGAGAAGGACGCCGACCCCGAGGTGCCCGCCCTGTGGCTGCTGCCCGAGCGCGGCGAGCCGCGCCGCCTGGCGTCCAGGCCCGGCGGGATCGGCGAGGCGCGGGCGGGCGGCGACTCGATCGTGTACGCCGCCCAGGTGCTCCCCGGGGACCTGGAGACCGAGGCCGGCCGCCGCAAGGCGCGCAAGGACGCCGGGGTCACCGCGATCCTGCACGACGACTACCCGGTCAGGTACTGGGACCACGACCTCGGCCCGGCCCAGACCCGGCTGTTCCGGCTCGACGGCACCGACCTCACCCCGGAACCCGGCCGCGCCCTCGACCAGGGCGCTTTCGACGTCTCCCCGGACGGTTCCACCGTCGTCACCACCTGGCGGGTCTCCACCGGCGCGGGCAACTCCCGGTCGGAGCTGGTCGCGCTCGGCGGCGAGCGCCGGGTGCTGGCCGCCGACGAGCACCACGACTTCACCGGCCCGGTCCGGATCTCGCCCGACGGCGGCCGGGTGGCCTGCCTGCGGGAGCGGCACGGCGCGGTCGACCGGTCGGCGGCCTGGGAGCTGTGGGTGATCGACCTGGCCACCGGCGAAGGCCGGCCGCTCGGCGGCGAGCTCTTCCCGATGGACGTCGCCTGGGGTCAGGACTGCGTCTACGTCACCGCCGACCACCGCGGCCGCCGCCCGATCTTCCAGCTCCCGCTGGACGGCGGCGACCCGATCAGGCTGACCGCCGACGACGGCGCGTACACGCAGCTCAACCCCGCCCCCGACGGCAGCCTCTACGCGCTGCGCAGCGCCGTGGACGCCGCGCCCGCCCCCGTCAGGGTCACCAGGGACGGCACGGTGGAGTACCTGCCAGCCCCGGCCCCCGCGATGGAACTCCCCGGCACCCTCACCGAGGTCTTCGCGACGGCCGAGGACGGCACCGAGCTCCGCGCCTGGCTGGTCCTGCCCGAGGGCGCCTCCGCCGACAAGCCGGCGCCGTTCCTGCTCTGGATCCACGGCGGTCCGGTCGGCAGCTGGAACGACTGGTCCTGGCGGTGGAACCCGTGGATCATGGCCGCGCACGGCTACGCCGTCCTGCTCCCCGACCCCTGCATGTCCACCGGGTACGGCCAGGCGATGATCGACCGCGGCTGGGCCAACTGGGGCCCCGCCACCTTCGGCGACCTGATGGCGATCACCGACGCCGCGGTCGAGCGGCCCGAGATCGACCACGGCAGGACCGCCGCGATGGGCGGCTCCTTCGGCGGCTACATGGCCAACTGGGTCGCCGGGCACACCGACCGCTTCAGGGCGATCGTCACCCACGCCTCCGCCTGGGACATGGAGCAGTTCGCCGGCACCACCGACGCCGCCATGTACTGGCAGCGCGAGTGGGGCGAGCCCGGCGGCCCGGCCTACCAGCGGCTCTCCCCGCACCTGTCCCTCGACAAGATCACCACCCCGCTGCTGGTGATCCACGGCGACAAGGACTACCGGGTGCCGATCGGCGAGGCCCTGCGCCTCTGGTGGGACCTGCGCCGCACCGACGCCGAATCCCGCTTCCTCTACTTCCCCGACGAGGGCCACTGGATCCTCAAGCCGGGCAACGTCATCGCCTGGTACGACACCGTCCTCACCTTCGTCTACCGCCACCTGGAGCCCGCCTTCGATCCGCCCGCCGTCTCCGGCCTCATCGATCTCGGCCCGGAGTGGCCGACTCGCTAGCCTGGACGGCATGAGCCCCGACGATCTGCTCGCCCTGGCCACCGACATCGCCGTCGAGGCCGGTGACCTCCTGCTGGCCAAACGCCCGGCCAGGCCGGAGGTCATCGACACCAAGTCCAGCCCCACCGACGTCGTCACCGCCCTCGACCGCGAGACCGAGGACCTGATCCGGGCCAGGATCAAGGCGGCCAGGCCCGCCGACGCCATCCTCGGCGAGGAAGGCGGCGACGTCCCAGGTCAGGGCCGGGTCCGCTGGGTCGTCGACCCCATCGACGGCACCGTCAACTTCCTGTACGGCCTGCCCGCCTGGGCCATCAGCATCGGCGTCGAAGTGGCCGGGGAGATCGTCGCCGGCGTCGTCAACGCCGTCCCGATGGGCGAGCTCTACACCGCCACCAAGGGCGGCGGCGCCTGGCTGGCGGGGGAGCGGCTGCACTGCAACACCGGCGTGCCGCTGGACAGAGCCCTGGTCGCCACCGGCTTCGGCTACGCGGCGTCCCGGCGGATCGTCCAGGCCGAGGTCCTCACCCAGGTGCTGCCCCGGGTGCGCGACATCCGGCGCGGCGGCTCGTGCGCGGTCGACCTCTGCTCGGTCGCGTCAGGCCGGGTGGACGCCTACTACGAGCGCGGCACTCAGTACTGGGACTACGCCGCGGGCGGGTTGATCGCGGTCGAGGCGGGAGCGCGGATCGGCGGCCTGGCCGGCAGGCCGCACAGCCCGGAGCTGACCGTCTGCGCGGCGCCTGGGCTGTTCGAGGAGCTGACCGGCCTGCTCGCGCCACTGGACCCGGAACGCGACGCCCCCACCGGCCGGTAGGCCGATGGGGGCGAGGACAACTGTCGCCGGTCAGCGCGGAAGCGGGATGCCGTGGTCGTCGGCCAGCCTCCGGAGATCTTCGATCTCGGCGGTGAGGGTGTCGGCGAGAAAATCGTCGCCGCTGGTCCTGGCCTCCTGAAGTCCCTTATAGGCCTGGTCGAGCCGGGTTTCGATCGTGGTCGTGAACTCGCCCATCTCACCTACTTTCTCAACGGTCCACCTGGGGAGGACGTGGCCTTCCCCGGCATCGGACAGAGGGGTGTGTGTGCCTCCTTTACCCACGAGGCGGGTAACACTAAACCAGGAGATTTTGTGCACTGAGTCACGCTTACCGTGGGCTTACCGGTGGACGCGGGAGAATGAGGCGTCGGGAGCGGTCACGAGGAGGATGTCGATGCGAGTACTGGTGGTCGAGGACGAGCGGGTGCTCGCCGACGCGATCGCGACCGGGCTGCGCCGTGAGGCGATGGCCGTGGACGTGGCCTACGACGGCGCGGAGGCGCTGGAGAAGACCAGCTATATCGACTACGACGTGGTCGTGCTGGACCGCGACCTGCCCAAGGTGCACGGGGACGAGGTGGCCAGGCGGCTGGTGGCCGACCGGACCGCGACCAGGATCATCATGCTGACCGCGGCCGGGGACGTGGACGACCGGGTCGAGGGCCTGGACCTGGGCGCCGACGACTACCTGTCCAAGCCGTTCGCGTTCCTGGAGCTGATCGCCCGGGTCCGCGCGCTCGGCCGCCGCTCCGCGCCCGCGCTGCCGCCGGTGCTCGAACGCTCCGGCGTCCGGCTGGATCCGGGTAAACGCCTGGTCACCAGGGACGGCGCCGAGGTCGCGCTGACCAAGAAGGAGTTCGCGGTCCTGGAGGAGCTGCTGCGCGCCGAGGGCGCCGTGGTCAGCCAGGAGGACCTGCTGGACAAGGCGTGGGACGAGCACATCGACCCGTTCACCAACGTGGTCAGGGTGACCATGATGACGCTGCGCAAGAAGCTCGGTGAGCCCCAGGTCATCGAGACCGTGCCCGGGGTGGGGTACAAGCTGTGACCGAGCCGCGAGACCTGACCGAGACCGCACCCCAGCGGGCGCAGCGGATGGTGTCCGCGATGGGCACGGGGCCGTACCGCAGTCAGGTCCCGCCGCCGCCCAGCGGGCCGCCCGCGTGGGACGGGCCGCCGCCGCTCGCCCCGCATCCGGTGCCGTCGCCCGGCCTCGGAGAGCGCCTCAAGGCGCTGCCGGACCGGATGAGCATCCGGTGGCGGCTCACCATCACCTACAGCACGCTCTTCTTCGTCGCGGGGGCGCTGCTGCTGGTCGTGATGTACATCCTGGTCCGCCCGGTGCTGGACAGCGCGCTGCGGGTCCGGCTGAGCGTGCCGCAGGGCATCCCGCAGCAGCTGATCGACTACTGGAACGAGGAGATCACCGTCAGGAACGGGACGGTGACCACCACGGTGCTGAGCGGGCTGATCACCCGGGGGCTGCTGGCGCTGCTCGGCATCGGGATCCTGGCCGTGATGCTCGGCTACGTGGTGGCCGACCGGGCGTTGAAACCGATCATGCAGATGACCGCGACCGCCAGGAAGCTGTCCGGCACCTCGCTGGCGCACGAGCGGATCGACCTGCACGGCCCCGACGACGAGCTGAAGGAGCTGGCCGACACCTTCGACGCCATGCTGACCCGGCTGAACACCGCCTTCGACGCGCAGCGCCGGTTCGTCGACAACGCCTCGCACGAGCTGCGCACCCCGCTGGCGATCAACAGGACCGTGCTGGAGGTGGCCCTGTCGGACCCGGAGGCCTCTGACGACCTGCGGGTGCTGGGCAGGACCCTGCTGGGCACCAACGCCCGCAACGAGCGCCTGATCGAGGGGCTGCTGCTGCTGGCCCGCAGCGAGCGGGCGCTGTCGGTGCGCAAGCCGGTGGACGTCACCGAGGTCGCCAAGACGGCGATCGAGCAGCTGGCGAACCAGGCCGCCCAGGAGGACGTGCAGATCGACCACGACCTGCATCCGGCCAGCACGCTGGGCGATCCGGTGCTGCTGGAGCGCTGCGTGTCGAATCTGGTGGAGAACGGGATCAAGTACAACGGGGGCGATGGAAAGGTCTGGGTGCGTTCGGGAATTGTCGAGGGGGGCGCGGTTGTTCAGGTCGCGAACACGGGACCGTATGTCCCCGCGTACGAGGTGGACAGTATTTTCGAACCCTTCCGGCGGTTGCACGCCGATCGGGTCGAGTCGGCCAAGGGCGCGGGGCTTGGTTTGTCCATCGTGCGGGCGATTGTCCGGGCGCATGGGGGGACGGTGACCGCTGTCCCCCGGGACGGCGGCGGCCTCGTGGTGACGGTGCGACTCATGGGTGGACCGCCCGTGACAACTCCGTCGGCGCGCTGATACGACCCTGCTGCACATCAGCCCCGTACATGTGGTTGGATGTGCCGTCGAACGCGGTGGGTCATCCCGCCAATGCTGTGGTTTCGCCATATTTGGCTAACTGGAGCCTTGTCGGCGGGGGCCGTCCGCGTGTCGGAAGGTTCAGTGTCGGCGCTTCCGGGGTACCGATTGCAAAATCTCCTGGAAGATGCGGGCACAAGATTGGCCTTCCGAGCGTTAGCACGCGCGACACCGCGCAGACAGATAGATGAGGGGGATGGAGTACGCACATGGCTACCGACTACGACAGCCCGCGCAAGACAGATGACGACCTGAATGAGGACAGCCTTCAGGAACTCCAGGCGCGGCGCAGCGACAAGTCGTCGGGCAGCATCGACATCGACGAGACCGACCTGGCCGAGTCGCTTGAGCTGCCGGGGGCTGACCTTTCCAACGAGGAGCTCTCGCTCCGGGTGATTCCTCGTCAGGCCGACGAGTTCACCTGTTCCCGGTGCTTCCTGGTGCACCACCGAAGCCAGCTGGCTTCGGAAAAGAACGGGCAACAGGTCTGCCGCGAGTGTGCCGCCTGATTGAGGGAAGGGTCCGTTGATGGCTTCTGAAGCGGATCGATCGAAGGAAAGACCGGACGAGGTAGCCGAGCTCGTCGGCAAGCTCGTCTCACAGGACGGGTCCCCAGCGGAGACGGACGGGGCCGAGCGGCGACGGCTGCTCGGCCGTCTCAGCAAGGCGCTGGTCGTCTCCGCCAGGAAGGCGGGCGCGTCCGGGGTCGGGCGGGGGCGCTGGCTGGCCGATGTGTTCATGAGCATCGCGCCCAGGCTGCCGATCCGAGATCTCGTGACCCTGCAGGAGCATCATTACGGCCTGACCGGCGAGCAGTTGGCCGACGACTTGGTCCGTACCGCGGTGAAGGCCACGACGGCCGTCGGCGCGGTCGGGGGCGCCCTCGCGGCGGCCGAGTTCGCCGCCCCTCCACTGCTGCTCTCCGCTCCGGCGCAGCTGGTCGCGGAAACCCTGGTGGTGGCGGCCATCGAGGTCAAGCTGCTGGCGGAACTGCACGAAGCCTACGGAATCCAGGTCCAGGGCAGCGGGGGCCAGCGGGCCGCCCAGTTCGCGGTGGCCTGGTCGAAACAGCGCGGGGTCGACCCGCTCAGCCCGGCGTCGGTGACGCTGGCGCTCGGCGCGGCGGCGAAGGCGTCGCTGCGCAACCGCCTGATGCGCACGCTCGGGCGGCATCTCACCACTCTGGGCCCCTTCCTCACCGGGGCCGTCGCGGGCGGCGCGTTGAACCGGGCCGCGACCAAACGACTCTCCCAGGCCGTACGGGCTGATCTGCGCCGGCAGCGCGCACTGCCACCTGCCCCCGAGGTTTGATATCAAACTGTAACCAAAAGGTCTAAACCTCTCAGCCATGGCTGCCGACCTGCGGGAGATCATTCTCACAGCTTTGGTCGTGAATTGTGCACTTCGTGGGGGGTATGTGCCGTTCCGGGGACCTTACGTATGGTGGTCCCAAGGCGATGGTTCACTGGAGGGCTCATGCGTGGCACCAGCTCGTTCCTGATCGTCGCGAACCGGTTGCCGGTCGACCGAGTGGGCGAAAAATCATGGCGCCGTAGTCCCGGCGGTCTGGTGACCGCGATCGCGCCCGTCATGCAGCGCCGTGACGGGGCCTGGCTCGGCTGGACCGGAGCGGCGGGCGAGGAGCTCAAGCCGTTCGACCATGACGGCATGCACCTGATCCCGGTGCCGCTGTCCTCGATGGAAGTCGAGTTCTACTACGAGGGGTTCTCGAACGCGACCCTGTGGCCGCTCTACCACGACGTGGTGGCTCCGCCGATCTACTCCCGGGTGCTCTGGGACGCGTACAAGGCGGTCAACGATCGTTTCGCCCGGGCCGCGGCCGACGCCGCCGCGCCCGGCGCCGTGGTGTGGGTGCAGGACTACCAGCTCCAGCTGGTGCCCAGCATGCTGCGCAAGCTCCGCCCCGACGTGAAGATCGGCTTTTTCCTGCACATCCCGTTCCCGCCCGGGGAGCTGTTCCAGCAACTGCCGTGGCGGCGCGAGCTGCTGGAGGGGCTGCTGGGCGCCGACCTGGTGGGCTTCCAGCGCCCGGGTGGCGCGTCCAACTTCGTCCGGCTGTGCCGGAAGATGCTGGGCGTCTCCGCGGTCAAGAACGACATCCAGCTGGACGACGGCCGGACCGTGCGGGCCGAGGCGTACCCGATCTCGGTGGACTTCGGGGAGCTCGACCAGCTGGTCCGCGAATCTCACGTGATGGCCAGGGCCAAGGAGATCAGGGCCGAACTGGGCGACCCCGAGCACGTGCTGCTGGGCGTCGACCGGCTGGACTACACCAAGGGCATCAGGGCCCGCCTCAAGGCCTACGGCGAGCTGTTCGCCGAGGGCAGGCTGAAGCCGGGCGAGGCGGTGTTCGTCCAGGTCGCGACGCCGACCAGGGAGCGCGTCGAGGAGTACATCCGGCTGCGCAACGACATCGAACTCCAGGTCGGCCGGATCAACGGCGAGTACGGCGAGATCGGCCGCGCCCCCATCACCTACATGCACCAGTCCTTCGGCCGGGACGAACTGGCCGCCCTCTACTCCGCCGCCGACGTGATGATGGTCACCCCGCTCCGGGACGGCATGAACCTGGTCGCCAAGGAGTACGTGGCCTGCCGGCACGACCTGCGCGGCGCGCTGGTGCTCAGCGAGTTCGCCGGCGCCGCCGACGAACTGCGCCAGGCCTACCTGGTCAACCCCTACGACATCGACGGCATGAAGCGCTCGATGATGACCGCCATGCAGGCGCCCCCGCACGAGCTGGGACGCCGGATGCGCTCGATGCGCCGCCGGGTCGCCACCCACGACGTGGATCGATGGGCGAACGAGTTCCTGACGGCGCTGGAGAGCTAGCTAGTCCTTGAGTTCGTCCTGGATATCCTGGGCTGCGGCTTTCCAGTTGTGCCACTTCCTGGCCGCGGCCCGGGTCGTCACGATCCTGGCCACCTCCATGCCCAGCCCCATCACGACCGCGTAGGCCAGCGCCTCGCCCAGGCTCACGTCGGGCGAATCGGTGTTGGCCGGCGGCTTCTTGCCGGTGGCCTTCTCCCACGCGAAGGAGAGCACCTTCTTGGAGGCGAAGCCGACGGCCAGCCCGACCAGACCGCCCACGATCCGCCATTGGATGTCCGGCTTCTCTTCCTTACCCGCCATGATTCCTCCTCGGTAACGACCCTAGCCTGTACCCACGACAGCCGAGTCGACGCCATACCATGAGGTGGCATGACGACTCAGCGATCCATGCCACCAGAACGTCCCACCCTTGATGGGCTGGAGACGGTATGGGTAGGCCGCTGGGAGAACGACGGAGTCTACCGCTTCGACCGGACCAAGACCCGCGAGCAGATCTACTCGATCGACACCCCGCCGCCCACCGTCTCCGGCTCCCTGCATGTCGGTCACGTCTTCTCGTATACCCACACGGACACGATCGCCCGCTTCATGCGGATGCGCGGGCGTGAGGTGTTCTACCCGATGGGGTGGGACGACAACGGGCTGCCCACCGAGCGCCGGGTGCAGAACCACTTCGGGGTGCGCTGCGATCCCTCGGTGCCGTACGAGCCGGGGTTCGCGCCGCCGGACAAGCCAGGCAAGCAGCAGGCGCCGATCTCGCGGCGGAACTTCATCGAGCTGTGCGAGCGGCTCACCATCGAGGACGAGAAGGCGTTCGAGGAGCTGTGGCGGCGGCTCGGGCTGTCGGTGGACTGGTCGCTGACCTACGCGACCATCGACGGCAACGCGCGGGCGGCCTCCCAGCGGGCGTTCCTCCGCAACCTGGCCAGGGGTGAGGCGTATCTGGCGGAGGCGCCCACGCTCTGGGACGTCACCTTCCGCACCGCCGTCGCCCAGGCCGAGCTGGAGGACCGGGACTGGCCCGGCGCCTTCCACCGGATCGGCTTCCACCTGACGCCCGAGCAGCAGGCGCAGGGCTTCGCCGACCGGGTCTGGATCGAGACCACCCGGCCCGAGCTGATCCCGGCCTGCGTGGCGCTGGTCGCCCACCCGGACGACGAGCGGTACCGGCCGCTGTTCGGCAGCAGCGTGCGCACCCCGGTGTTCGGGGTCGAGGTGCCGGTGCTCGCCCACCACCTGGCCGAACCGGACAAGGGCTCCGGCATCGCGATGATCTGCACGTTCGGCGACACCGCCGACGTGACCTGGTGGCGCGAGCTGGACCTGCCCACCCGGGCCATCGTCGGCTGGGACGGGCGGCTGCTGCCCGAGCCGCCGGAGGGGGTGCCGGCCGAGCCGTACAAGGAGCTGGCCGGGAAGACCGCGCACAGCGCGCGGGAGCGGCTGGTGCAGATGCTGCGCGACTCCGGCGACCTGGACGGGGAGCCGCGCGGGGTGCTGCGCCCGGTCAAGTTCTACGAGAAGGGCGACCGGCCGCTGGAGATCGTCACCACTCGGCAGTGGTACGTGCGCAACGGCGGCAGGGACGAGAAGCTGCGCTGGGAGCTGCTCGACCGGGGCAAGGAGCTGACCTGGCACCCGCCGCACATGCGGGTCCGCTACGACAACTGGGTGAGCGGCCTCAACGGGGACTGGCTGATCTCCCGGCAGCGTTTCTTCGGGGTGCCGATCCCGGTCTGGTACCAGCTCGACTCCGAGGGCATGCCCATCCACGAGGCGCCGATCGTGCCGCCGGAGAGCATGCTGCCGGTGGATCCGTCCAGCGACGCGCCGCCCGGGTTCAGCGAGGCGCGGCGCGGGCAGCCGTACGGGTTCGCGGGGGATCCTGACGTGATGGACACCTGGGCGACCTCGTCCCTGTCGCCGCAGATCGCGGCGGGGTGGGAGCGGGACGACGACCTGTTCCAGCGGGTGTTCCCGATGGACCTGCGGCCGCAGGCGCACGAGATCATCCGTACCTGGCTGTTCTCCACCGTGGTCCGGGGCCACCAGGAGCACAACGTGCTGCCCTGGGCGCACGCCGCCATCTCCGGCTGGATCCTGGACCCGGACCGCAAGAAGATGTCCAAGACCAAGGGCAACGTGCTCACCCCGCTCGGCCTGCTGGAGGAGTACGGCTCCGACGCCATGCGCTACTGGGCCGCCAACGGGCGTCCTGGCACCGACACCGCCTTCGACACCGGCCAGATCAAGATCGGCCGGCGGCTGGCCATCAAGATCCTGAACGCGGCCAAGTTCATCCTCGGCTTCGGCGAGCAGGACGGCCCGATCGAGGCGCCGATCGACCTGTCCATGCTGGCCGGGCTGGACACGCTGATCGGCGAGGCCACCGCGGCGTTCGAGGCCTACGACTACACCCGCGCGCTGGAACGCACCGAACGGTTCTTCTGGCAGTTCTGCGACGACTACCTGGAACTCGTCAAGGCCCGCGCCTACGACGGGGACGCCTCCGCGGTGGCCGCCCTGCGGCACGCGCTGGACGTGCTGCTGCGGCTGTTCGCGCCGTTCCTGCCGTTCGTCACCGAGGAGGTCTGGTCCTGGTGGCGGTCCGGCTCGGTGCACCGCGCCGCCTGGCCGGTCCCGGCCGGGCTGGACGGCGACCCCGCCGTGCTGGAGACCGTCGCCGAGGTGCTGCGCCAGGTGCGCAAGGCCAAGTCGGCGGCCAAGCTCTCGATGCGCGCCGAGGTCTCCCGGCTGGAGGTCAGCGGCGCCGGGGCCGACCTGGTCCGGCCGGCCCAGGACGATCTCTGCGCGGCCGGGAACGTGGAGGAGTTCGTGCTCGAACCGGGGGAGGAGCCGCTCGCGGTCCGCACGGTCATCGGTTAATGGGTGCGCGATCTCGGGCAGCGCGTGCCAGTGTGGATAGGTGATCTCGGAGAAGGAGCGTCATATTTCAGAGCGAGGGCTCGACCGGCCGCACCGGCGTGGACCTGGCGTCCCGCCCATCCTGAACACCCTGGCCGCGTGGGCCTGGCGGGTGATCGTGCTCGGCGCGTTCATCTACCTGATCGCGATGATCATCGCCAGGCTGAGCTTCGTCGCGCTGCCGGTGGCCATCGCATTCCTGCTGACCGCCCTGCTCTTCCCGCTGACCAACCGGCTGCGCGCGGCCGGGATGCGGCCGATCTACGCGACCTGGATCACCATGCTGGTCGCGTTCGCGTTCATCATCGGGGTGGGCTTCCTGGTCGGCGTCCGCGCCAACGAGGAGTTCCCCGGCCTGGTCGCGCAGATCCAGCAGACCACCAGGGACGCGCAGAACTGGCTGATCACCGGGCCGTTCCACCTGAAGGAGGCGCAGATCGCCGACTTCGTGGAGGAGCTGACCCGGCAGCTGGACCAGCAGCGCGGCCAGATCACCAGCACCGTGCTGACCGGCGCGACCGCGATCATCGAGGTGCTCGCCTCCATCGTGCTGCTGCTGTTCATCACCTTCTTCCTGCTCAAGGACGGGGACCGGATCTGGGCCTGGTTCCTGCGGGCGTTCGGCTCCGCGGCGCCCCGGGTGGACCGGGCCGGGCGGGCGGCCTGGCGGACGCTGTCCCACTACGTGCTGGGCACGGTCGCGGTGGCCGCCGTGCACGGGGTGATCATCGGGGTGGTGCTGGCGGGGATGCGGGTGCCGCTGTGGGCGCCGCTGGCCGTACTGATCTTCCTGGCCAGCTTCATCCCGATCGTGGGCATCTTCTTCGCCGGGGCGGTCGCCACCCTGGTCGTCTTCGGCTCGCAGGGCTGGGTGTACGCGCTGATCTTCGTCGGCGTCCTGGTGGTCGAGCAGCAGCTGGAGAACCACGTGCTCCAGCCGCTCATCGTGGGGCGGGCGCTGGAGTTCCATCCGCTGGCGATCATTCTGGCGCTGGCCATCGGGGGCGTGCTCGGCGGGATCGCCGGGGCGGCGGTGGCGGTCCCGGTGACCGCCGTGATCTACCGGGCGCTGCCCGAACTGCGCAGGGGCGACCCGCCGGCGCTGCCGCCCGCCGCCGGTGAACCACCGGTGACGCCGCCAGAAACACCGCCCCCACCAGGCGCGGGAGACGCGGTGCCGGCGACCTCGAGCGGGTAGGGTTTCGATTCATGAGTGTCGAGGTGCTGATTCACCGGCTCGACCCCGAGCTGCCGCTCCCGTCGTACGCGCATCCGGGCGACGCGGGCGCGGACCTGTACGCGGCCGAGGACGTCGAACTGCTCCCCGGCGAGCGGGCCATGGTCGGCACCGGAGTGGCGATCGCGCTGCCCGACGGTTACGCGGCCTTCGTGCACCCGCGCTCGGGCCTGGCGGCCCGGTTCGGGGTCACCCTGGTGAACGCGCCTGGCACGGTCGACGCCGGCTACCGGGGTGAGATCCGGGTCACGCTGCTGAACACCGACAGCAAGGAAGCGGTCCGGCTGCGGCGTGGCGACCGGGTGGCCCAGCTGGTCATCCAGCGGGTCGAGAAGGCGGCCTTCCACGAAGTGGAACGACTGCCCGGCTCGGCGCGCGGCGCCGGGGGCTTCGGCTCCACCGGCCGCTAACAAATCAACGTCAAGGAGTGTGGAAGACGTGTTCCGACGCCGACGCGGCGCCGCCGAGACCGTGGCAGCGGCCCCGCCCGAGACGGAACCGGCGAGTCCGGTCCGCGAGTCCGGTCCGTGGGATGCCGACGAGGGCTTTCCCACCGCCGAGCGGGTCGACCTGGGCGGCCTGCTGCTGCCCATCGGGGCCGGCTTCGAGGTCCAGCTCCAGGTGGCAGGTGACCAGATCATCGGCGCCCTGGTGCTGGTCGAGGAGAGCGCCCTGCAGGTGCACGCGTTCGCCGCGCCCAAGCGCAGCGGCATCTGGGACGAGGTCAGGGCCGAGCTGACCCGCGAGGTCGGCGTGGCCGGCGGCACCGTGACCGAGCAGGAGGGCCCGTTCGGGGTCGAGCTGGCGGCCAAGGTCCCGCAGCAGCCGGGCGAGTCCCCGCAGCCGGTCCGCTATCTCGGCATCGACGGGCCGCGCTGGTTCCTGCGCGCGGTCGTCAGCGGCCGGGCGGCGATCGACCCGGCCGCCGCCGAGATGCTGGAGAACGTGATCAAGGACATCGTGGTGGTCCGGGGCGAGGAGCCGATGGCCCCCAAGGAGGCGATCGCGCTGCGGCTGCCCGCCGAGGCGCGGCAGGCCATGGAGCAGGAGCCGGAACCGGAGTACTACAACCCGTTCGAGCGGGGCCCGGAGATCACCGAAATCCGCTGACCACCGCCGTTGGCCCCCGGCGGTAGGCATCGCCTAGGCTGATAAATCATGACAACTCAGGAGCCCCCAAATAAGGGCGGACCGCATCGGGGCGGCCTGCGCGGCTTCTTTCGCCGACTGACCAGCAGCCAGGCCGAACTCGAGGCCGCCGAACTCCGATCCGACCTGGACCGGCACGGCGCGACCCCGATCGCCTCCTGCGGCGAGCGGCAGCGTTTCTGCGTGGCCGGTACGCTGCGTACGGTGACGCTCCGCCCGCGCGGCGGCGCGCCCGCACTGGAAGCCGAGCTTTACGACGGGTCGGACGTGATCGACCTGGTCTGGCTCGGCCGCCGGAAGATCGCCGGGATCGAACCTGGCCGGGTGGTCCGCGCCGAGGGCTTGGTGAGCCTGCAGGACGGCCGCAAGGTCATGTTCAATCCGCGATACGAGCTGCGCCCAGCCGGATGAAACCGGAAATTTCCGGATTAAGAGGAAACGGGGAACGACGAGTGAGTACCGCCGATGAGGCCGTGCCCGTGACGGCGACGGCACCGCAACCCACCCCGGCCGCACCGGTCTACGACACGGTCGAGGCGGCCGTCCGGGCCCAGCTGGCCAAGGCGTTCGGCGGCAAGCGTGGCACGGTCGAGGCCGCCGTGCCCACGATCACCTTCACCCTGGCCTGGATCACCACCGAGCAGCTGCAGCTCTCGCTCATCCTCAGCGGCGGCATCGCCGCCGTCCTGCTGGTGGCCAGGATCGTGCAGCGGTCCACCCCGCAGTTCGTGCTGAACAGCCTGTTCGGCATCGGCATCGGCGCGTTCTTCGCGCTCCGCAGCGGCAAGGCCGAGGACGCGTTCCTGCCCGGCATGCTGTGGATCGCGGTCGTCGAGGCCATCATGATCTTCTCGATCCTGGTGCGCTGGCCGTTCATGGGCTTCATGCTCGGCGCGACCAACCCGGAGGATCCGCTCGCCTGGCACCGGGACAAGGGCATCGTGAAGCTGTGCACCAAGGTCTCCTGGATCATGGTGCTGCCCGGCCTGATCAAGCTGACCGTGCAGATCCCGCTGTACCTGGCCGGGCAGGTGGTCTGGCTCGGCATCGCCAAGATCGCGCTCGGCTGGCCGGTCTACCTGGCCGCGCTGGCCACGGTCGGCTGGGTGCTCGCCCGTGGCCGCACGGCCATGCGGCCCGCTGTCAGTTAGCGCTGTCAGTTAGTGCGGCGAGAGCAGCTGGCCTAGCTCCTCCTCGACCTCCTGGCTGGCGACGAACAGCAGTTCGTCGCCGGCCTCCAGGGGGTCGTCCGCCGACGGCACCAGGACCCGGCCCTCGCGCAGGATCGCCACCAGGACCGAGTCGGTCGGCCACGGCACAGAACCGGCCCGCTGGCCGACCACCGGCGCGTCCTCGGGCAGGGTGAGCTCGACCAGGTTGGCCTGGCCCTGACGGAACGTCATCAGGCGGACCAGGTCGCCGACGCTGACCGCCTCCTCGACCAGGGCGCTGAGCAGGCGCGGCGTCGAGACGGCCACGTCCACCCCCCAGGACTCGTTGAACAGCCACTCGTTCTTCGGGTGGTTGATCCGGGCGACCACCCGGGGCACCCCGTACTCCGTCTTGGCCAGCAGCGAGACGACCAGGTTGACCTTGTCGTCGCCGGAGGCCGCGATCACCACGTGGCAGGCGTTGAGCCCGGCCTCGTCCAGCGCGGTGATCTCGCAGGCGTCGGCCAGCAGCCACTCCGCCCGCGGCACACTGTCGATCTTGATGGCCTTCGGGTCGATGTCGATGAGCAGGACCTCGTGGCCGTTCTCCAGCAGCTCGGCCGCGATGGACCGCCCGACGGCGCCCGCCCCCGCGATCGTGACGCGCATCAGATCTCCTCGTCGGGAACGCCGGACAGCACCTTGTTGACCCGCTCCATCTCGTTCCCGGCGGTGACCACGTGCAGGATGTCGCCCTCCTGGACCACCGTGTCGGGCTTGGGCACCAGGGCCTCGCCCATCCGGTTGATGAAGGCCAGCCGGGCGCCGGTGGCCGTCTCCACGCCGCGGACCGCGGTGCCGATCCAGGCCGGGTTGAAGGTCACCTCGGCCAGCACCACGGTGCCGGTCGGGTCCCGCCAGAGCGGCTCCGCGCCCTCCGGCAGCACCCGGCGCAGGATCTGGTCGGCGGTCCACCGGACCGTCGCCACGGTCGGGATGCCGAGCCGCTGGTAGACCTCGGCGCGGCGCGGGTCGTAGATGCGGGCCACGACGTTGTCCACGCCGAAGGTCTCCCTGGCCACCCGGGCCGAGATGATGTTGGAGTTGTCGCCGCTGCTGACCGCCACATACGCGGCGGCCGACTCGATCCCGGCCTCCTCCAGCACGTCGCGGTCGAAGCCCATGCCCGTCACCCGGCGGCCCCGGAACCCGGAGCGCAGCCGCCGGAACGCCTGCGGATCCCGGTCGATGATCGCGACCGAATGGCCGTTGTCCTCAAGGATGTGTGCGAGCGTCGACCCCACCCGCCCGCACCCCATGATCACGATGTGCATGCTCCCCGCCGGTGTCGAGACGTCTGTGTGCCCAGTATGGCGCGCAGAAGGAGTGCCGCGTGCGCTGGGCGGGCCCGGGACGGCTAGCATCGTCAGACGTGTCAAAAGTGACGGATCTTACCAAGCGCCTGCTGGTCGGGCGCGCATTGCGGAGCACCGAGCTGCACGGTCAGCTGCTCCCCAAGCGCATCGCCCTGCCCGTCTTCGCCAGTGACGCGCTCTCCTCCGTCGCGTACGCACCGCAGGAGATCCTGGTCATCCTGTCCATCGCGGGCGTGAGCGCCTACTCGTTCAGCCCGTGGGTGGCGGTGGCCGTCGTGGTCATCATGCTCACCGTGGTCGCCTCCTACCGGCAGAACGTGCACGCCTACCCGAGCGGGGGCGGCGACTACGAGGTGGCCACCGTCAACCTGGGGCCCAACGCGGGGCTGACCGTGGCCAGCGCGCTGCTGGTGGACTACGTGCTGACCGTCGCCGTGTCGGTGGCCAACGGCGTCGACTACGTGGGCGCGACCATCCCGTTCGTGGGCGAGAACAAGCCCGGGGTGGCCATCACCATCGTGATCGTCCTCACCCTGATGAACCTGCGCGGCATCCGCGAGTCAGGGATCGCCTTCGCCATCCCGACGTACACCTTCATGGCCGCGGTCGTCTGCATGATCGGCTGGGGCCTGATCCGGATGTTCGTGCTCGGGCATGACCTGCACGCGCCCACCGAGGGCTTCGACGTGCGGCCGGAACAGGTGGACCTGGCCGGGTTCGCCCTGGTCTTCCTGGTGCTGCGGGCCTTCGCGTCCGGCTGCGCGGCGCTGACCGGGGTCGAGGCGATCAGCAACGGCGTGCCCGCCTTCCGCAAGCCGAAGAGCAGGAACGCGGCGACCACCCTGCTCATGATGGGCCTGGTCGCCGTCATCATGTTCAGCGGCATCATCTTCCTCGGCCTCAAGTCCGGGGTCACCGTGGCCGACCCCGCCGAGGTCGCGCACAGCCTGCTCACCCCCGGCGGTCAGCCGGTCGGCCCGGACTACTACCAGGAACCGATCATCTCCCAGGTCGCGTCCGCCGTGTTCGGGGCCGACACAGTGCTGTTCGTGCTCGTCTCCGCGGTCACCGCGCTGATCCTGTTCCTGGCCGCCAACACCGCGTTCAACGGCTTCCCTGTGCTCGGCTCGATCCTCGCCCAGGACCGCTACCTGCCCCGCCAGCTGCACACCCGGGGGGACCGGCTGGCCTTCAGCAACGGCATCGTCATCCTGGCGACCGCGGCCTGCCTGCTCATCTGGGCCTTCGACGCGGACGTGAGCCGCCTGCTCAACCTGTACATCGTGGGTGTGTTCGTGTCGTTCACGCTCAGCCAGATCGGCATGGTCCGGCACTGGACCCGGCTGCTGCGCACCGAGACCGACGCCAAACTGCGGATGCACATGATGCGGTCCCGGATGATCAACGGGTTCGGCGGGATGATGACCGGGGTGGTCCTGGTCGTGGTGCTGGTGACCAAGTTCACGCACGGCGCGTACATCGTCTGCATCGCGATGCCGGTGCTGTTCCTGATGATGAAGGCCATCAGGCACCACTACGACGCGGTGGCCGCCGAGCTGGCCGCGCCGGAGGGCGACCTGGACACCTCCATGCTGCCGGCCCGCAACCACGCCATCGTGCTGGTGTCCAAGGTGCACAAGCCGACGCTGCGGGCGCTGGCGTACGCGCGGGCCACCCGGCCTTCCACGCTGGAGGCGGTCAGCGTGGGGGTGGATCCGGACGAGTCGGCGCGATTGCGCGAGGAGTGGGACCGGCGCGGGATCCCGGTGCCGTTGAAGATCCTCGACTCGCCGTACCGGGAGATCACCCGGCCGATCCTGGACTATGTGCGGTCGCTGCGGCGCCGGTCGCCGCGGGACGTGGTGACGGTCTACATCCCCGAGTACGTGGTCGGGCGCTGGTGGGAGCATCTGCTGCACAACCAGAGCGCGTTGCGGCTGAAGGGGCGGCTGTTGTTCAAGCCGGGCGTGATGGTGACCAGCGTGCCGTGGCAGCTGGAGTCCGCGGACCGGCTGCAGGGGCGGCCCGAGCCGTCCGCCCCGGGGCAGGTGCGCAGGCCGTACGGGCGTGACGACCGTCAGCCCAAGGCATGATTGAGGGATGCTCGAACTGACAGTTGGCCCGGTCGCGAACGGTGGTTGGTGTGTGTCCCGGCACGAGGGCCGGGTGGTGTTCGTCCGGCACGCGCTGCCCGGGGAGCGGGTCCTGGCCCGGGTGACCGAGGAGACCACCCGCTTCCTGCGCGCCGACGCCGTCGAGATCCTGGAGCCCTCGCCCGACCGGGTCACGCCGCCCTGCCCGTTCAGCGGCCCCGGCCGCTGCGGCGGCTGCGACTGGCAGCACGCCGCGCCGGCCGCGCAGCGCCGCTTCAAGGCCGAGGTCATCGCCGAGCAGCTGCAGCGCCTGGCCGGGATCACCCGCGACGTGGTCGTGGAGGAGGTGCCCGGCACGCCGGGCGGCCTCGGCTGGCGCACCCGCGTGCAGTTCGCCGCCGACCGCGACGGCCGCCTCGGGCTGCGCCGGCACCGCTCGCACGAGATCGAGCGGGTGGACGCCTGCCTGATCGCCCACCCCGACATCGAGGACCTGCGGGTCTCCACCGAGGGCTGGCGAGGCGCGGCCACCGTCGAGTTCATCGCCGCCACCGGCGGGGACCGCGCGGTCATCGTGACCCCGAAGCCCCACCGCGACGTGCGCATCCCCGACCTGGACGCCTCCGTCATGCTGGACGAGGGCCGCCGCGGCACCCGCGTCCTGCGAGGCAAGGGCACCCTGGTCGAGCACGTCGGCGACCGCGACTACCGCGTCTCGGCCAGCGGCTTCTGGCAGGTCCACCCGGCCGCCGCTGCCACGCTGCAGGGCGCCGTCCTGGACTTCGCCCAGCCCAAGCCCGGCGAGTGGGCCCTGGACCTGTACTGCGGCGTCGGCCTGTTCGCCGCCGCCCTGGCCGAAGCCGTCGGCCCCACCGGCGCCGTCCTCGGCATCGAATCAGAGCCCCCCGCCGTCCAGGACGCCCGCCACAACCTCCGCGACCTCCCGCAGGCCCAGACCGAGCGCGGCAAGGTGGAAGAGGCCCTGGACCGCCTCGACATCGCCCAAGCCGACCTGGTCGTCTGCGACCCGCCCCGCGCCGGCCTGGGCCGCCCTGTGGTGGCCCGCATCGCGTCCCTGACCCCCACCAGGATCGTGTACGTCTCCTGCGACCCGGCGACCCTCTCGCGCGACCTGAACTGGTTCGCCGAACTGGGCTATGAGCTGGCCGAACTCCGCGCTTTTGATCAATATCCGATGACGCATCATGTGGAGTGCGTGGCGCTCCTGACCCAGTCGGTCGGCCAAGACTGAATCAGGATTTGCCGGGTGTAGGACCTTGATCGCGGAAATGGAACGGAATGTGACGCACTCTTCGTAGAGGAGGGCGTCACGGGGAACGAAAGAGAGATCGACACCTGGGTCCAGATCGTTTATCTGGTCAAGGGGATCTTTCCGCTGGAGGCGTCGTCGTCCGGAATGCCGACCACGCCGGACTTCATCGACATGATCGAGGGGAATTCCGCGGCGCGTCCGGGGGGCGACGGCGAAGGCCCGGACGAGGCTCCTGGGACTGCCGGGACTGCTGAGGTGGTCAAGTAACGACGTCGCGTGCCTGGTCCTGGCGTTCCAGCATGGTGCGGGACAATGGGTGGCATGGACGCGCACGAGCGGATGTGGGATCACGTCGATCGGGCTGCCCGGAGCAGGCGCTGGGGACGGGAAGCCGAAGGGGTCCGCGAGGACCGATACCGCCGGCTGTCCGCGCAGACGGCCGCGCGGCGGGCCCCGCTGACCCGGCGGGAGGACGAGAGAGTGGTGCACGCCATGGACGATCTCGACCTGGACCAGGCGACCATGCACCTGCCGACCATCGTGGGCGAGGCGCGCGAGCGCGGAGCCATCACCTTCGTCCGGGACGACCAGGGAGAACGAGTAGCGGCACTGGTCCCCGTCGAAGTCGCCGAATACATTCTGCGCCTGCGCGCCGAGGCGGAAGCAGCCGAACTGATCAACGGCTGATCCTGGGCCGTGTCACCGGCAGGCTATTCAGCGGCTTTGAACTCGCAGGCCGAGACCCGATCGGGGGCTGACTCGTCGCGGGCGGCAGGGGTAGGCGTGGCTAGTTGAGCTGGGCCAGCTTCGGGTTCGTCGGGGTGGTTGAGCCGAGGGTGCGGGAGACCTCGTCGGTGGGGGTCGCGCCGCGCACGGAGAGCCAGGCCAGGTGGGTGCGGGCCTGGAAGGCGACCAGGCGGCGGGCGTCCTGGATGGAGAGGTCCTGCGGGCCGGCCAGGAGTGGAGTGAGGCCGAGCCGGCGCCAGCTCGCGCGGTCGCGGGTGCCGAGGGCCCAGGCGAGCTGGCCGTGGGCGCTCTTCGCGGCCTGGTAGAGGCGGCGGAGGTTGGTCGTGGCGCCGGGCTCGAACGGGACCAGCAGGTTGACCGTGCTGATCTCGGCGCCGGCCTGGCGGGTCCGCTGGAGCATCGTGCGGTCTTCGGGGGAGAGGCCCTGGGCGGAGGCGGGCAGGGTGAACGTCACCGGCAGGGTCCGGCCCTCGGCCTTGAACTCGCGCTGGAGCCTGGCGATGGCCGTCGCGCGGCGGGCGGCGGTGGCGGGGTCGGCGGAGTCGTGGATCTCGAAGTCCAGCGAGGCGGGCTGGTAGGCGGCGATGACCCGGCGGTAGGCCGGCAGCAGCAGGTCCGGGTCGGCGCAGGTGGCCGAGAGCTCCCGGCCCTCCGGCCCGCCGAAGGCGAGCCCCGCGTCGCCGCCTTCGGCCCTGAGCCGGTCGAGGCCGCGCACCAGCGGATTCGGGGGCGTCGACTGCCCGCCCCACGTCGGCACGCAGCTGTCCTGGCCCGCGCTGATGTGCCCGAGCGTGTAGGAGGTCACCCCGGTCCTGCGGGCCGCCGCGGGCAGGTTGAACTCGGGGTCGCGGACCGCGTCCACGAACGCCACGTAGGCCGGCCGCCGCACCCCGCCACCGGGCGGGTCGCTCACCACGACGGCGGGCTGAGCCGCGATCGGCGGGGTGAGCGGCGCGGACAGCGAGCTCAGTGGGCGTCCAGGGAGCAGCCAGAGGGCCGCCGCCGTGCCGTTGACCAGGGTGAGCGAGGCCAGGACGAGGACGGACCGAGGCGGGGTCCCCGCCGGTCGGGCATGCCGTGCCGTCTCCACTTTCACCACCGAGCGTTGTCTTCCGACTACATTCCGCACACGGGAGTTGAACCCTAGCAACCGCGCGGGAGCCGGGTGGGGATAATGGGACGATGAAGTTGAGGATCTTCACCGAACCCCAGCAGGGCGCCACCTACGACGATCTGCTGGCGGTCGCGCAGGCCGCCGAGCGGCTCGGCTTCGACGCGTTCTTCCGCTCCGACCACTACCTGCGGATCGGCGCGGGCGCTCCCGGGCCCGGCTCCACGGACGCCTGGGTGACCCTGGGCGCGCTGGCGCGGGAGACCTCGCGGATCCGGCTCGGCACGCTGGTGACCCCGGTGACGTTCCGCCTGCCGGGCCCGCTGGCGGTCAGTGTGGCCCAGGCCGACCAGATGAGCGGAGGCAGGATCGAGCTGGGCCTGGGCGTCGGCTGGTTCGACGCCGAGCACGCGGCGTACGGGATCCCGTTCCCGCCGATCGGGCAGCGGTTCGAGATGCTGGAGGAGCAACTCGACATCGTGACCGGGCTGTGGGGCGCGGAGAGCCCGTTCTCCTACGCCGGGAAGCACTATCGGCTGACCGATTCCCCTGCGCTGCCGAAGCCGGTCCAGCGCCCGCTGCCGATCATCATCGGCGGCGCGGGAGCGCGGCGCACGCCCCGGCTGGCGGCGGCGTTCGCGACCGAGTACAACATCCCGTTCCACGGCGTGGAGGAGACCGGCGAGGCCTTCCACCGGGTCCGCGCGGCCTGCGACCTGACCGGGCGGTCGATCATCCTGTCCGCGGCGCAGACCGTCTGCGTGGGCGCGGACGAGGCCGAGGTGGCCAGGAGGGCGGAGGCCATCGACGAGGATCCCGCCGAACTGCGCAAGACCGGCCTGGCGGGCACCCCGGCCGAAGTCCTCGACAAGATCCACCAGTTCCGCGAGCTGGGCGCGGAGCATCTCTACCTGCAGGTCATGGATCTGGCCGACCTCGACCACCTGGAGCTGATCGCGGCGGAGATCATGCCGCACGTTTAATCCAGCGAGCTTGCCGGACAAATACGGCAAACTTTGCTCGTGCTGCTGACGATTTCCACCACTCACCGCCCGGCCACCGATCTTGGGTTCCTCCTGCACAAGCATCCGGACAAGGTGCAGGAGTTCTCCCATTCCTTCGGGACGGCCCAGGTCTTCTATCCGGAGGCGGGCGACGAACGGTGCACGGCGGCGCTCCTGCTGGACGTCGACCCGATCCGGCTGGTGCGCTCGCGCGGCGCGTCCTCACCCGACTTCTCGCTCGGGCAGTACGTCAACGACCGGCCGTACGCCGCCTCGTCGCTGCTGGCCTCGGCCCTGGCCGAGGTGTTCAGGACGGCGCGGGCGGGCCGCTGCGCCGCGCGCCAGGAACTGGCCGAGCGGGCGATCCCGCTGGAGATCTTCCTGCCCGCGCTGCCGTGCCGGGGCGGGGCCGAACTGGCCCACCGCTTCTTCGAGCCGCTCGGATGGCAGGTCGAGGCGGTGGCCGTACCGCTGGACGAAAGTTTCCCCGAGTGGGGAGATTCCCGATATGTACGGCTGACGCTGCGCGGCGAAGTCCGCCTCGCGGACGCGCTCAACCACCTGTACGTGCTGCTGCCCGTGCTGGACGACGCCAAGCACTACTGGGTGGCCAGCGACGAGGTCGACAAGCTCATCCGCGCGGGCGAGGGCTGGCTGGCCGCGCACCCCGCCCGAGCGCTGATCACCCGCCGCTACCTCACCCGGCGCACGGCGCTGACCAGGGAGGCGCTCGCCCGCCTGGCCGAAATCGGCGACGACCTCGAAGACGCACTGGAGCCCCCGATCGAGGAGGAGACCCCCGAGGCGTCGACGGAGGCGGAGCCACTGACCGGCGACCCGACCGGCGAGCGGCTCGCGGGGGAGGCGGCAGCGGCGTCCCCGCGCCCGACGCCCTTGAACCTCCTCCGGCGGGAGGCCGTTCTCGCCGCGCTGGACGACGTCGGGGCCCGCACCGTGATCGATCTCGGCTGCGGCTCGGGACAGCTGGTCGGCGCGCTGCTCGCGAACCGCGCCATCACGAAGATCGCCGGAGTCGACGTCTCCGCGCACGCCCTCACCCTGGCCGCGCGCAAACTCAAACTGGACCGCATGCCGGAGGCCAGACGCGACCGGCTGGACCTGTTCCAGGGCTCCCTCACCTACACCGACATCCGTTTCGCCGGCTTCGACGCGGCCGTCCTGATGGAGGTCGTCGAGCACCTGGACCCACCCCGCCTGCCCGCGCTCGAACGCGTCGTCTTCGGCGCGGCCAAACCGGGCCACGTGATCGTCACCACCCCGAACGCCGAATACAACGTGCGCTACGAGACCCTCACCGGCATGCGCCACCCCGACCACCGCTTCGAGTGGACCCGCGCCGAGTTCCGGGACTGGGCGTCCGCCGTCGCCGCCCGGTACGGCTACCGCGTCGCCTACCGCCCGGTCGGCGACGACGACCCCGAACTCGGCTCGCCCACCCAGATGGCGATCTTCACCGCAGGAGACGACGATGTCCGAGCAGCCTGAGCAGCCGGTACCCCCGGTGGCCCGCGAGATCGGCGTGCCCGCCATGGCGCTGATCGTGCTGGTCGGCGTCTCCGGCAGCGGCAAGTCCACCTTCGCCCGCAGGCACTTCGGCCCCACCCAGGTGATCTCCTCCGACTTCTGCCGCGGCCTGGTCGCCGACGACGAGAACGACCAGTCGGCCACCCCGGACGCGTTCGAGATGCTGCACCACATCGTCGGCACCCGGCTCAGGCGCGGCCTGCTCACCGTGGTCGACGCCACCAGCGTGCAGTACCAGGCCCGCCAGCAGCTGGTGGCGCTGGCCAAGGCGCACAACGTGCTGGTCGACGCGATCGTGCTGGACGTGCCGGCCGAGCTGGCGGTCGAGCGGAACGCGACCCGCCCGGACCGGGACTTCGGCCCGCACGTGATCACCCGCCAGCACAAGGACCTGCGCCGCTCGCTCGGCAAGATCTCCCGGGACGGCTTCCGCCGGGTGCACGTGCTGCGCGGCGCCGAGATCGACAATGTGACGATCACCCTCGAACCCGCCTGGACCGACCTCCGGCACCGGACCGGGCCTTTCGACATCATCGGCGACGTGCACGGCTGCTCGTCGGAGCTGGAGACCCTGCTCTCCACTCTCGGGTACCAGGACGGCCGGCACCCGCAGGGCCGTACCGCCGTGTTCGTCGGCGATCTCGTGGACCGGGGGCCCGACACGCCGGGCGTGCTGCGCCGGGTGATGGGCATGGTCGAGGCCGGGACCGCGCTGTGCGTCTGCGGCAACCACGAGCAGAAGCTGGTGCGCGCGCTCAACGGCCGCAAGGTCAGGGTCGCGCACGGCCTGGCCGAGTCGCTGGCCCAGCTGGGCGAGGCCGACCCGGAGTTCGTGACCGCCGCGACGGCGTTCATGGACGGCCTGATCAGCCACTACCAGCTCGACGAGGGCAGACTGGTGGTCGCGCACGCCGGGCTGAAGGAGCCCTACCACGGCCGCGCCTCCGGCCGGGTCCGCGCCTTCGCCCTCTACGGCGACACCACCGGCGAGACCGACGAGTACGGCCTGCCCATCCGCTACCCCTGGGCCGAGGAGTACCGGGGCCGCGCCATGGTCGTCTACGGCCACACCCCCACCGTCGAGCCGGAATGGGTCAACAACAC
Organism: Acrocarpospora corrugata; assembly: GCF_009687845.1. Lineage (GTDB taxonomy): Bacteria > Actinomycetota > Actinomycetes > Streptosporangiales > Streptosporangiaceae > Acrocarpospora > Acrocarpospora corrugata. The sequence continues at coordinate 169,357 of NZ_BLAD01000036.1, read as the reverse complement.
GATCTGCCTGGACACCGGCGTCGTCTTCGGCGGCCGGCTGACCGCGCTCCGCTACCCCGAGCGCGAGCTGGTCTCGGTCCCGGCCGAGCAGGTCTGGTACGAGCCCGCCCGCCCGCTGGCGGGCCCCCCGCAGCGCGACCCGGCCGCCCTCGACATCGGCGACGTGCGCGGGAACCGGTTCGTGGAGACCCGGTTCGGCGGCACCATCCGGATCAGGGAGGAGAACGCCGCCGCCGCGCTGGAGATCATGAGCAGGTTCGCGGTGGACCCGCGCTGGCTGGTCTACCTGCCGCCGACGATGGCCCCGCCGGAGACCTCCCGGCTGGACGGCTACCTGGAGCACCCGGCGGAGGCGTTCGAGGAGTTCGCCGCCGCCGGCGTCACCCGGGTGGTGTGCGAGGAGAAGCACATGGGCTCCCGGGCCGTGGCCGTGCTGGCCAGGACGCCGGAGGCGGCCGAGAAGCGCTTCGGGGTCGCCGACGGCGGCGCCGGCATGGTGTACACCCGGACCGGCCGCCCGTTCTTCGGCGCGCTGATGGGTGAGCTGGTGGACGGCCTGCGCGCGGCGGCCGAGCCGCTCTGGGCCGAGCTCGGCACCGACTGGCTGGTCCTGGACGGCGAGCTGCTGCCCTGGTCGGCGAAGGCGGAGAGCCTGATCCGCGGCCAGTACGCCTCGGTCGGGGCGGCGGCCGGGGCGGCGCTGCCCGAGGTGGTCGCGGCGCTGGAAGCGGCGGCCGGGCGCGGACTGGATGTGGGCTCGACATTGGACCGCGCCCGACGCCGTCAGGACAACGCTGCCCGGTTCAGGGACGCCTATGCGCGTTACTGCTGGCCGGTCTCCGGCCTGGACGGCGTCCGGTTCGCGCCGTTCCAGATCCTCGCCGCCGAGGGGCGGGCGACGGCCGTACACCAGCCGCATGACTGGCATCTGGACCTGCTGGCCCGGCTGGACTCGCCGCTGATCGGGCCGACCAGGCGCGTCTACGTCTCGCTCGACTCGGCGGAGTCCAGGGACGCCGCCGTGGCCTGGTGGGAGGCGATGACGGCGGCCGGCGGCGAGGGCATGGTGGTCAAGCCGGTGGAGCGGCCGGAGGGACGGGTGCAGCCGGGCGTCAAGGTGCGCGGCCAGGAGTACCTGCGGATCATCTACGGCCCGGACTACACCGAGTCGCTGGACGTGCTGCGGCGGCGCTTCCTCGGCAGGAAGCGCTCGATGGCGCTGCGCGAGCACGCGCTGGGCCTGGAGGCGCTGTCCCGGCTGGCGGACGGGGAGCCGCTCTGGCGGGTGCACGAGGCCGTGTTCGGCGTGCTGGCGATGGAGTCGGAACCGGTCGATCCCCGGCTCTGACCAGCCATATTGATCGCGCGCAATATTCGGCCAAGAAATCGGCAACTCCGACGCGAGACTCTGCCCGGAATTGGCCTTACGATCGAGTGAGGCAACAGAGCGTGAGCGTGCGATCACTCATGAACCAAACGGGCGGTGATTGGTGGCGGCGGCGCCGGCGGTGGTTCCACTTTCGGCACGACTGGCAGGATGCCGAACAGATCGGGCGCGTCCACGTCCAGATCTGCGCGGTCTGCCATAGGAGCCGCATCCGGATCGACTAAGCCCGGTTTTCCGGGGCAGGCACCCAGGGCATGGGGAGATCGCCGGCGGGAGCGAAGCAGGAACACCTCGGGCGGGTGGTGTTCATCACCGCGGCGGCGGCCATCGGCGGCTTCCTGTTCGGCTACGACAGCGCGGTGATCAACGGCGCGGTGGTCGGCATCCAGCGCCACTTCCGCGTCGGCCCGGTCACGATCGGGTTCGTGGTCGCGATCGCCCTACTCGGCTCGGCCGCCGGCGCCTGGTTCGCCGGGCGGCTGGCCGACCGGTGGGGCCGGATCAGGACCATGCAGGTGGCCGCGGCGCTGTTCGCGATCAGCTCGGTCGGGCAGATGCTGCCGTTCGCGATCTGGGACCTGGCGCTCTGGCGGGTGCTGGCCGGGATCGCGATCGGGATGGCGTCGGTGATCGGTCCCGCCTACATCGCCGAGGTCGCGCCGCCCGCCTACCGGGGGCGGCTCGGCTCCTTCCAGCAGCTCGCCATCGTGCTCGGCATCGCGGTGTCCCAGCTGGTCAACTACGGGATCGCGCAGTGGGCGGGGGGCGAGGTGAACAACGCCCTGGGCCCGCTGCAGGCGTGGCAGTGGATGCTCGGGGCCTGCCTGGCGCCCGCGCTGGCGTACCTGGCGTTCGCGCTGGTCATCCCCGAGTCGCCGCGGTTCCTGATCGCGGCCGGCCGGGATGAGCGGGTGCGCGAGGTGCTGCGCCAGGTCGAGGGCGCGCACGTCGACCTGGACGCTCGGGTGGCGGAGATCTCGGCCGTGCTCCGCGGCGAGCGCCGGCCGCGCCTGTCCGACCTGCGCGGGCCCCGGTTCGGGCTGCTGCCGATCGTCTGGATCGGCGTCATCCTGTCGGTCTTCCAGCAGCTGGTCGGCATCAACGTGATCTTCTACTACTCGTCGGTGCTGTGGCAGTCGGTCGGGATCAACCAGGCCGACTCGCTGCTGATCAGCTTCTCCAGCTCGATCATCAACCTGGTCGGCACGCTGGTCGCGATCGCGCTGGTGGACCGGCTCGGCCGCCGCCCGCTGCTGCTGGTCGGCTCGGCCGGGATGGCGGTGTCGCTGGCGGTCGCGGCCTGGGCGTTCAGCGCCGGGAGGCTGGTCGAGGGCGCCGTGACGCTGCCCGGGTTCCAGGGCGCGGTGGCGCTGGTCGCGGCCAACTGCTTCGTGCTGTTCTTCGCGCTGTCGTGGGGGGTGGTGGTCTGGGTGCTGCTGGGGGAGATCTTCCCGAACCGGCTCAGGGCCGCCGCGCTGTCCGTCGCCGCCGCGGCGCAGTGGCTGGCGAACTGGCTGGTCACGGTGACTTTCCCGGCGTTGTCCGAGTGGAATCTGGCGCTGACGTACCTGGCGTACGCCGGTTTCGCGGTGCTTTCGTTGTTGTTCGTGTTGTTCCTGGTCAGGGAGACGAAGGGGCGGGCGCTAGAGGAGATGGGGTAGGGGTTCCCTGTCCAGGTAGGCGGGGAGTTCCTCGGCCTGGCCGTACAGGTCGGTGAGGAGGGTCAGGCAGGGTTCGATGAGTTCGCGGTCGTGGATCCGGCGTCCGCCGACGTGGGAACCGCCGCGGTCGTAGAGGATCTCGTACATCAGGTCGCCGGCGGGGATCAGCAGTTCGGGCAGTGGCCGGTCCCGCTCCAGGTGGCGTACGGCGTCCGCGTCCAGGACCCGGGCCTTCTCGCCGGCGGTCGCGCGGGCCGCCAGCACCCGCAGTTCCCAGGCCAGGTACGGGCTCAGCGGACGTTCGACGATGCGGAGCCGGCGCAGCTCCACCCGGGGGGACAGGTCGGCCTCGTACTCGGCTGAGGCGGCCTCGATCAGGGCCAGGGAACGGTCCCAGTCGCCCTCCGCCCAGGCCACCCAGCTCTTGGAGTAGGGCTCGTGAAAGTACTGGGCGCGCTCCAGCTTCCAGAGCACGCCCTCCATCTCCCGGTACACGCCGTAGAAGTCGGCGCTGTACTCGCCCCGGTCCATGGTCAGCCCGCCGGCCTGGCGAATCCGCGTGAACACGTCATCGCTCCGGCATGTCTCTCGCACCGACGGGCCTCCTCGGCAGCTATGCAGTTGTCCGCGCCGGATTGATCGTTGAATGACGGCAATAACGCGTCAAGACCCAAATCCCGATATACGACGTTATTTCTTGAATTAGCGGCGGGCGTGCCGGTGCCGCACGATCCCGAAGACGACCGATCCGATCAGCACGAACATGGCCACCTTGAGCACGATGAACAGCGAACCCGTCACCGCGCCGGCGATCAGCAGGAACACCAGGATCGCGGGCACCAGCGGCGGCGGCCCCGACCGCCGCCGCCCCGCCCAGTGCGCATGGTGCGCCCGGCGCTCGGCCCGCCGGTCGGCGTGCCGCCGCGCCATCGCGTAGTGATGCCCCCAGGTCGCCAGATCCCCCCGGTAGGGGTACGGCGGGCCCGGCAGCGGACTCACCGGATTGACCGGATCGTCCGCGCTGACCAGATCGGCCAGCACCGTGCGCAGATCGCCGGCGGTCCGGGCGGTGAGCGTCGTCTCCAGCCGCTCGTCAAGCTCCTCGCGGGTGATCCGGCCCTGCGCGAACGCGTCGTGCAGGGCCGAGGTCACCTGGTCCCGTTCCCGATCCCCGATCCGGAGGTCACTCCTGGACGGGGGCCGGTCGAATCCAGCGGGCATCGCCGATCACTCCTCGTCGCCGTCGGCCAGCACCTGGTAGAGCTTGCGCCTGGTCTCGGCCAGGATCTGCTTGGCCTGCCGGATCTGGCTGTCCGAGCCGCCCTGGGCGATCTGGAACAGCGCGGAGGCGGCCTGCCTGGACAGGTCGAACAGCTCGTGCACGTCCTCGCCGATGTCCGGCGTCATCTCCTCCCACGGCGCGCGGACCTCGTGCGCGTGCTCGGCGATGTAGGCCTGCCCGGCCTCGGTGAGCCGGAAGGTCTTGCGCCCGTCGATCTCCTGGGCGAGGACCAGGCCCTCGTCGGTGAGCTGCTGGAGCGCCGGGTAGACCGCGCCGGGGCTCGGCTTCCAGCCGCCCTGGCTGCGCTCGGCGATCTCCTGGATGATCTGGTAGCCGTTGCGCGGCTCCTCGGCCAGCAGGGCCAGGATGGCGGCCCGCACGTCGCCGCGCTTGGCCTTGCGCTGTCCCCGGCCGAAGCCGCGCCCGCCGCCGAACAGGAATCCGGGCCCGAACGGGCCGCCGGGACCGAATCCGGGGCCGCCCCAGCCGTGCCGGTGGCCGCGGTGCCGCTGCTCGCGCGGCCCGCCGGGACCGTCGTGCCACGCGGCGCTGAGCAGCTGTGCCGCCTCGCGCAGATGGCGATGGATTTCGTGGGGCTGCCCCCAGGGCCCGCCCATGGTGTGTGCAGAAGTCATGACTTCCCCCAACTGTTCTACTCGACCTCTCTCGATGCCTCAAAGATATATCGCGAACATTCTTTCTGGCAACATCGTGACGTAGGTCACTAAAAATTGATGGGATGGCTCGGGAACATCCACCGATACCAGGCCGTTACAACTCACAGACGGGGTTGTTCTGCTCTGAGAGGGCTGGGGGGTGCTCTTGGAGCGGAACAACCCCGTCTTCGCGTGCTGACACGCCGCCCGTGGTCCGCAATTTTGTCGGACCTTTGCCGTAGCATCCGGGGTCGTGATCTACGCATGATGGGGCATTCGCATGCGCTCAGCGGAGCCGTGGTCTGGCTGGGTGTCGCCCCGGGGCTTGTCGCGTTGCCGACGGTTGTCGCCCCCGAGCTGGCGACGGTGGTGGGGTCGGCGCTGACGCCGGCCGAGTTGGTGGCGGGGGCGCTGATCTGCGCGGGCGCGGCGATGCTGCCCGACCTCGATCATCCGAGCGCCACCATCGCCCAGACGTTCGGGCCGGTCACCTGGGCGCTGAGCAAGGCGGTGAACGTGATCAGCGGGGGGCACCGGCACGCCACCCACTCGCTGCTGTTCGCGCTGGGCCTGGGCGTGGGGGCGCACTTCCTGGCGCAGAACTATCCGATCGGGCGGGACGTCATCGTGGTCCTGGCCATCGGGCTGGCGCTGCGGGCCATCGGGATCGGGGTGCCGGGGAAGAAGTTCACCTCGGCGCTGGTCAACATCGGGCTGACGGCCGGGCTGTTCGCCACCTTCCTCACGCTGGGGGTGCAGTATGCCTGGCTGGGGTTCGCCATCGGGATCGGATGTCTCGTCCATGTGCTGGGGGACTGCCTGACCGAGCGCGGGTGCCCGGTGCTGTGGCCGATTCCGGGCAAGTGGCTGCTGCCGTACGACATCGGGTTCAAGACCGGGAAGCGGTTCGAGCAGAACATCCTGGCCCCGGTGCTGTCGGTCGCCGTCGTGGTTTTGTTGTTCTTACGCCTGGGTGTTACCAGCGGGTAGCTTGATGTCGAGATATCTTGGTGTCGAGACATTATTCGCTCTCGGGTTAGGCATACCTGACTGACCGGCGTGGCCGGGCGGTGCGGGAGGATGCGAGAGCGACTTAGGACCAGAACCCTTGGGGAGGCGAGACTTCGTGTCCGCGAACAGCTTCGGCAGCCGTGACACGCTGCGCGTCGGCGACGCGTCGTACGAGATCTACCGGCTGGCCGCCGTCGAGGGGTCGCAGCGCCTCCCGTACAGCCTGAAGATCCTGCTGGAGAACCTGCTGCGCACCGAGGACGGCGCGAACATCACCGCCGACCACATCAATGCCCTCGGGCAGTGGGATCCGTCGGCCGCGCCGAGTGTGGAGATCCAGTTCACCCCGGCCCGCGTGATCATGCAGGACTTCACCGGTGTGCCGTGCGTGGTCGACCTGGCCACCATGCGGGAGGCCGTGCGCGACCTGGGCGGCGACCCCGCCAAGATCAACCCGCTGGCGCCGGCCGAGATGGTCATCGACCACTCGGTGATCGTCGACTACTTCGGCAGCCCGGACGCCTTCGGGCGCAACGTCACCCGGGAGTACGAGCGCAACCACGAGCGCTACCAGTTCCTGCGCTGGGGGCAGACCGCCTTCGACGAGTTCAAGGTGGTGCCGCCCGGCACCGGCATCGTGCACCAGGTCAACATCGAGCACCTGGCCCGGGTCGTGATGATCAGGGACGGCAAGGCGTACCCCGACACCTGCGTCGGGACCGACTCGCACACCACGATGGAGAACGGCATCGGCGTGCTCGGCTGGGGCGTCGGCGGCATCGAGGCCGAGGCCGCCATGCTCGGCCAGCCGATCTCGATGCTCATCCCGCGGGTGGTCGGCTTCAAGCTGACCGGCAAGCTGCCCGCCGGGGCCACCGCCACCGACCTGGTGCTGACCATCACCGAGATCCTGCGCAAGCACGGCGTGGTCGGCAAGTTCGTGGAGTTCTACGGCGAGGGCGTGTCCAGCGTGCCGCTGGCCAACCGGGCCACCATCGGCAACATGAGCCCCGAGTTCGGCTCCACCTGCGCGATCTTCCCGATCGACGGGCAGACCATCGACTACCTGACCCTCACCGGCCGGTCGGCCGAGCAGGTCGCGCTGGTCGAGGCGTATGCCAAGGAGCAGGGCCTCTGGCTGGACCCGGCCGCGGCCGAGCCGGTCTTCTCCGAGTACATCGAGCTCGACCTGGCCACCGTGGTGCCGTCCATCGCCGGGCCGAAGCGCCCGCAGGACCGGATCGCGATCACCGACGCCAAGCGCGCCTGGCGCTCCGCCGTCAAGGACTTCGTCCCCGACGTGCTGCCGCAGGACGCGCTGGGCCCGGTGGACGAGTCGTCCGACGAGTCCTTCCCGGCCTCCGACTCCCCGGCGATCTCGCACGACGGCAACGGCGACCAGCCGCACCCGGCCGGGCTCAACGGCAAGCGGCCGCACCGGAAGGTGCCGGTCACCCTGGCGGACGGGACCTCGTTCGAGATCGACCACGGCGTGGTGACGATCGCCGCGATCACCTCGTGCACCAACACCTCCAATCCGTACGTGATGCTCGGCGCCGCCCTGCTGGCCAGGAACGCCGTCGACAGGGGCCTGACCCGCAGGCCGTGGGTGAAGACCTCGCTCGCGCCGGGCTCCCAGGTGGTCACCGGCTACTTCGAGCGCTCCGGGCTCCAGCCGTACCTGGACAAGATCGGTTTCAACCTGGTCGGGTATGGCTGCACCACCTGCATCGGCAACTCCGGGCCGCTGCCGGAGGAGATCTCGGCGGCCATCCAGGCCAACGACCTGGCGGTCACCGCCGTGCTGTCGGGGAACCGGAACTTCGAGGGCCGGATCAACCCCGACGTCAAGATGAACTACCTGGCCTCGCCGCCGCTGGTCGTCGCGTACGCGCTGGCCGGCACGATGGACATCGACCTCAACAACGAGCCGCTGGGCATGGGCGCGGACGGGCAGCCGGTCTTCCTCAAGGACATCTGGCCCGAGCCGGAGGAGGTCTCCCGGGTGGTGGCCGACTCGATCGGCCAGGACATGTTCCTGCGCGACTACGCGGACGTGTTCAAGGGCGACGAGAACTGGCGCTCGCTGCCCATCCCGACCGGCAACACCTTCGAGTGGGATCCGGCCTCCACCTATGTCCGGAAGCCGCCCTACTTCGAGGGCATGCCGGCCACCCCGGAGCCCGTGACGGACATCTCCGGCGCGCGCGTGCTGGCCAAGCTGGGCGACTCGGTCACCACCGACCACATCTCCCCGGCCGGTTCGATCAAGGCCGGCACCCCGGCCGCGGACTACCTGCGCGAGAACGGCGTCGAGGTCAAGGACTTCAACTCCTACGGCTCCCGCCGCGGCAACCACGAGGTCATGATCCGCGGCACCTTCGCCAACATCCGGCTGCGCAACACCCTGCTGGACGGCGTCGAGGGCGGCTACACCCGCGACTTCACCGTCTGGGGCGGCCCGCAGGCGTTCATCTACGACGCCGCCCAGAACTACCAGGCCGCGGGCACCCCGCTGGTGGTCCTGGCGGGCAAGGAGTACGGGTCGGGCTCGTCCAGGGACTGGGCCGCCAAGGGCACCGCCCTGCTCGGCGTCCGCGCGGTCATCGCCGAGTCCTACGAGCGGATCCACCGCTCGAACCTGATCGGCATGGGCGTGCTCCCGCTCCAGTTCCCCGACGGCGAGACCGCCGAGTCCCTCGGCCTGACCGGCGAGGAGACCTTCGACATCACCGGCGTCGAGGAGCTCAACAAGGGCATGACCCCGAGCACGGTCACCGTCACCGCGGGCGAGACCACCTTCCAGGCGGTCGTTCGCATCGACACCCCGGGAGAGGCCGACTACTACCGCCACGGCGGCATCATGCAGTACGTGCTGCGGTCCCTGCTCGCCAGGAGCTAGCCCCTACCAGGCCCACAGAGAGCCGCCCGTCGCACCACGACGGGCGGTTTTCCGCATTCCTGAGCAGGTGACCTCCAGGGGTCCGGCAGGTGATCAACCGGTGTCCTCGCTGGACGTAGGTGGATTTGTCCAATGTTTCTTCATTGTTACCGCAGACAACAAACGTTACCGTCCTGTGTCTACCTCCCCCTTTGGTCCTGGCTTACGTTGTCCCAAACAACATTCACCACTTCGGTGATGGACTCCCACCCCCCATAGACCCCCAGCCAGAGAAAGGACCCACGCATCATGCGCAAGGGGATCCTCAGCATCGCCGCGGTCGCGGCACTTTCCCTCGGCCTCACCGCGTGCGGGGGCGAGAGCGGTGACACCGGCGCGTCGAGCAGCGCCGCGCCCGCCGCCTCGTCGGCCGCCGCGTCGAAGCCCGGCAAGATCGGCGTCATCCTCCCGGACAGCAAGTCCTCCGCTCGCTGGGAGACCGCCGACCGCAAGTACCTCGAAGAGGCCTTCAAGGCCGCCGGCGTGGCCTACGACATCCAGAACGCGCAGGGCGACAAGACCGCGTTCCAGACCATCGCCGACCAGATGATCACCGGTGGCGTCACCGTGCTGGCGATCGTCAACCTGGACAGCGGCACCGGCAAGGCCGTCCTGGACAAGGCCAAGGCGCAGGGCGTCGCGACCATCGACTACGACCGCCTCACCCTCGGCGGCAACGCCGACTACTACGTCAGCTTCGACAACACCGCCGTCGGCAAGCTGCAGGGCGAGGGCCTGGTCAAGTGCCTCACCGACCTGAAGGCCGACAAGCCGGTCGTGGCCGAGCTGCACGGTTCGCCGACCGACAACAACGCCACCCTGTTCAAGGAGGGCTACGAGAGCGTCCTCAAGCCGAAGTACGACGCCGGTGAGTACGTCGCCGGTCCGGCCGACGCCGTTCCGGACTGGGACAACGCCCAGGCCGGCACGATCTTCGAGCAGCAGCTGACCAAGGAGCCGAAGATCGCCGGTGTGCTGGCCGCCAACGACGGTCTCGGCAACGCCGCCATCTCGGTGCTGAAGAAGAACAAGCTCAACGGCAAGGTCCCGGTGACCGGCCAGGACGCCACCGTGCAGGGTCTGCAGAACATCCTCGCCGGTGACCAGTGCATGACCGTCTACAAGGCCGTCAAGCAGGAGGCCGACGCCACCGCCGAGCTCGCCATCGGCCTGGCCCAGGGCCAGAAGCCCGCCGCCAGCGGCACCGTCAAGGACACCGAGACCGGCGCGGACGTCCCCGCCGTGCTCCTGGTGCCCAAGCCCATCTTCTTCGACAGCGTCAAGGACGTCGTCGCCGACGGCTTCGTGACCAAGGAAGAACTCTGCACCGCCGACTTCGCCGACAAGTGCACCGAAGCCGGAATCAGCTAGTTTCATTCCGTCTGGTACGGCTTGCGCCTCTCAAGGCGCAAGCCGTACCACTGTGGAACCAGGAGAGCCCATGTCCCAGGCACCCGTCCTGGAACTGCGCGGAATAGACAAGAGCTTCGGCCCCGTGCAGGTCCTTCACGATGTCGCTTTTTCGGTGTATCCCGGAGAGGTGACCGCACTTGTCGGCGATAACGGCGCCGGTAAGTCCACGCTGGTGAAGTGCATCGGCGGAATCCACCCGATGGACTCGGGGGAGTATTTCTTCGCGGGCGAGAAGGTCCACGTCAGCGGGCCCAGGGACGCCGCCGCGATGGGCGTCGAGATCGTCTACCAGGACCTCGCGCTCTGCGACAACCTCGACATCGTGCAGAACATGTTCCTCGGCCGGGAGCGCAAGAGCGGCCTGGTGCTGGACGAGGACACGATGGAGGAGATGGCCGCCAAGACGCTGGCCGGCCTGTCGGTGCGGACCGTGAAATCCCTCCGCCAGCACGTCTCCAGCCTGTCCGGCGGCCAGCGCCAGACCGTCGCCATCGCCAAGGCCGTGCTGTGGAACAGCAAGGTCGTCATCCTGGACGAGCCGACCGCCGCCCTCGGCGTGGCGCAGACCGCGCAGGTGCTCGAACTGGTCCGCAGGCTGGCCGACAACGGCCTCGCCGTGGTACTCATCTCGCACAACATGAATGACGTCTTCGCCGTGTCCGACCGGATCGCGGCCCTTTACCTCGGCCGGATGGCCGCCCAGGTCAAGACCTCCGAGGTCACGCACTCCCAGATCGTGGAACTCATCACGGCGGGGCGCAGCGGGGAGCTCGGCCTGGCAACCGGCAACGGAGCAAGCGCATGACGACGACAACCAGCCCGCAGAAGACCGGCTCCCCCGCCATCGGATCGCAGGTCCGGGACTATTTCGAGCGGGTGCGCGGGGGTGACCTGGGCGCGCTGCCCGCGGTGATCGGCCTGGTCGTCCTGTGCGCGGTGTTCGCGTCGCTGAGCCCGTCGTTCCTGTCGCCGATCAACTTCGCCAACCTGTTCACCCAGGGCGCCGGCGTCACGGTCATCGCGATGGGCCTGGTCTTCGTCCTGCTGCTGGGCGAGATAGACCTGTCCGCCGGCTTCGCCAGCGGCGTCTGCGCGGCCGTGATGGCGGTGCTGCTCACCAACGAGGGCTGGCCCTGGTACCTGTCGGTGCTGGCCGCGATGGTGACCGGCGTGCTGATCGGCCTGGTGCTCGGGGTCCTGGTCGCCAAGCTGGGCATCCCCTCGTTCGTGGTCACGCTGGCCGCCTTCCTGGCGTTCCAGGGCGTGGCGCTGATCCTGCTGGACGAGGGCACCAACATCTCGATCCGGGACGAGACCATCCTGGCCGTCGCCAACAGCAACCTGCCTCCGCTGCTCGGCTGGGCGGTGCTGGTCGTCGGCGTGCTCATCTACGCGGGCATTCAGCTTACCCAGATGCGGCGGCGGCTCGGGCGCGGCCTGCTGGCCGACTCCTTCGCCGTGATCGCGGTCCGGGTCGGCGCGCTGGCGGTCGTCTCCGGCGTCGCGGTCTACGTGCTCAACCTGGAGCGCAGCCGTAACCCTGCGCTCATCTCGCTGAGCGGCGTGCCGATCGTGGTGCCGGTGATCCTGGTGCTGCTCATCGTGTGGACGTTCGCGCTGCACCGCACCGCCTACGGGCGGCACGTGTACGCGGTCGGCGGGAACGCGGAAGCGGCCAGGCGGGCCGGTATCAACGTGGACCGGATCCGCATCTCCGCCTTCGTGATCTGTTCGTTCATGGCCTCCATCGGCGGCATCATCGCCGCCTCCCGGGCCAACTCGGTGGACCCGAACACGGGCGGCAGCACCGTGCTGCTGTTCGCGGTCGGCGCGGCCGTCATCGGCGGCACCAGCCTGTTCGGCGGCAAGGGCCGGGTGCTGGACGCGCTGCTCGGTGGCGCGGTGGTCGCGGTGGTCATCAACGGCATGGGCCTGATGGGCTACAGCGCCAGCGTCAAGTACGTGGTCACCGGCGCGGTGCTGCTCCTGTCGGCCGGTGTGGACGCGCTGTCCCGCAAGCGGGCGTCCGCTTCCGGCCGTCGATAGGGTGAGCCCGACACCTGACCCCCGAACGGCACCAGAGGCAGAACGAATGTTGCGCGCAGGTCCCTCGCAGGAGGAGATCCGCCGTCACAACCTGGGCACGCTGCTACGCCACGTGCACCTGGGCGGCCCCACGTCGCGGGCCGAGCTGACCAACCGGATGGGACTCAACCGGAGCACCATCATGGCGCTCACGGCCGACCTGACCGCGGCCGGCCTGGTCCGCGAGGAGCTGCCCAGGGACACCGGGCGGGCCGGTCGCCCGTCCCTGGTGGTGCGTCCCGAGTCGGCCCGGTTCTACGTGCTCGCCTTCGACGTGGGCGTGGACCGGATCGTGGCGGCCCGGATCGGTCTCGGCGGCGTGATCCTGGACCGCCGCGAGGCCGTCAGGTCGCGCGGTTCCTTCGACATGACCGAGGTGGTGGAGACGCTGGCCGGGTTCGCCCGGCAGATGCAGCGCAAGATCCGCCCCGACACGGTCTGCGTCGGCGCCGCCGCCGCCCTCTGCGGCGCGGTGCGCAAATCCGATGGCGTGGTCAGGTTCGCCCCCAACATCGGCTTAGAAGACGCGCCCTTCGGCGAGGTGCTCTCCCGCAAGCTGGCCATCGGCCTGCCGGTCTCGGTCGGCAACGACGCCAACCTGGGCGCGCTGGCCGAGCACACCAGGGGCATCGGCGTCGGCAGCCGCGACCTCATCTACCTGCACGGCGACGTCGGCATCGGCGGCGGCATCATCGTCAACGGCCAGCTGCTCGGCGGCGTCGCCGGATACGGCGGCGAGGTCGGCCACACGGTCGTCAACCCCGACGGCCGCCCGTGCGGCTGCGGCTCCCGCGGCTGCCTGGAGGCCGAGGTCGGCGAGCGGGCCCTGCTGGAGCACGCCGGCCGGCTGGCCCGCGGCGAGCGGGGCAGGGACGGCATCCGCGCCGTGGTCGAGGCCGCCGACAAGGGCGACATCATCGCCCAGGACGCGCTGCACCGGGTCGGCGACTGGCTGGGCTTCGGGGTGGCCAATCTGATCAACATCTTCAACCCCGAAGTCGTGATCTTCGGGGGCACCCTGCGGGAGATCTACCTCGGCTCGGCCGCCCAGGTCCGCAGCCGCCTCAACACCTGCACCCTGTCGGCGCTGCGCGAGTCGCTGCGGCTGCGCACCTCGGCCCTGGTGGACGACGCCACCATCGTCGGGGCCGCCGAGCTGGCTTTCGCCCAGGTGCTCGCCGACCCCTTGGAAGTGCTGGCCAGGATCGCCACCTAGGCCACGCGGGCGTTCGAGACGACCCAGGTGTTGCAGGCCGCCGGGGAACCGGAGTCGAAACCGCGCTCCAGCCAGTAGACCTGGTTGGCGCCCTTGCCGTGCATGGTGTCGGTGGCGTTCTCCTTGGCCCAGGTGTTGATCTGGTCCCATTCCTCGAAGTCCACCGGCAGCGAGTCCTGCGCGCCGCCCATGAACACCCCGGCGAAGCACTCGGCCTGCTGCTCGACCCGGTGGCTGAGCAGGTTCTTGGCCGTCTTGGTCCGCGCCTTCCAGGCCAGGTTGTAGTACGGGTTCAGGATGCCCGCCCGCTGCTGCACGTGGTGCCCGATCTCGTGCGCCATGGTCTTGGCCAGCACCAGCGGGAACGGCTGCTTGACGTCCTGCCGCTGGAGCACCCAGTAGATCGTCTGCTGCTGCGAGCAGTAGTGCGCCGGGTAGGTCTTGGTGAGCTTGCCGCACGGGGTCGTGTAGCCGCTGGTCCTGATGACGATCTTGGGCACCCGGTAGGCCCAGCCGACCGCCTTGAACTGCCGCGCCCACATCTGGTTGACGCAGCGATACACCTTCAGCAGGTACGTCTTGACCGCCGCCGCACTACCCGGGCGCGGCTCGGCGGGAGCGCAGTCGATCGTGTCGACGCTTCCGGAACGGTAGATCTTGTTCTTCGACAGCACGGTGGGGAAGGGCGCCGCGACGGCCGTCGTGACCGACGCGGGGGCGGCCACCGGGGCCCGATCCGGCGCCACCTGGGCCTGCGCCGTACCCGCGACCAGGAGGGCGGCACTGAGGCCGAGGCCAACTGCGATGAGGGGTGTTCGCATGGTTTTAGGACCCTATTGCAGGCCAGAATGCGAGTAAAGTTACGCAAATAGACAAGAATAGGCTGATAGTGGCAGATATGCCCTTGTGGTCGGTGGGGTTCAGGGTGCCTGGAGGTGCCGTTCCACCGGGCGGCGGATGGCCGGGCTCAAGCCGTTGAGCAGCTTCTCCGCGTGATCGGGCGGCTGGGCCCTGACGATCGCGGCCGTGATCGGGGGCGGCACGAACCGCAGCACGTCACACGCCTCGTCGATCGGCATCGTCCCGACCAGCCGGACGGCCAGCGCGGTCCCGGCCAGCGCCGTGATGATCCCGCCGGTGGCCCGGCGGTCCACCCGCCGGATGACGGTGGCGGCGTCCTCAGGCGGCAGCGCGGCCAGGAGTTCGGCGGCGTGCCGCTCGGCCGTGTAACTGAGACTCCGGCCGACCCGCGCCGGGGGCAGCACGGCCAGGACGGCGGCGGCCCGCCCGGGATCGGCGGCCATCAGGTTCAGCACCGGGCCCGCCGACTTGGCCGGCAGCCGCGCCAGCAACGGTCCCGCCTGGCCCGGCGGCAGCGCCAGCAGGATTCTCGCGATCGCCTGCGGCTCGGCGGCGAGCAGCAGTTCCCGCGCCGCCTCGGCCGGCAGCCGCGCCACCAGTGACCCGGCCAGTTCCGCCGGCAGCCCGGCGACCTGCCGCGCGGCCTGGGCCGCCGGCAGCGACCCCAGGTCCACCGGGCGGGTGGACTCCCGCCGGGACGGTCCCGTGCCGTCCAGGATCGACTTCAGCTCGGCGGCCAGGCCCCGGGCGTCCAGCCGCCGGCCCGGGTCCTTGACCAGCAACTTGGCCGTGGTGTCGGCGAGCCGGCCCGGCCGCGCCGGGGGCGGATCGTCGCGCAGGATGGCCAGCATCGTGGCGGGCGCGTTGTCGCCCCGGCGGAACGGCGAGCGGCCCTCCCGCATGAGGTAGAGCGTCACCCCCAGCGACCACAGATCCGCCTGCGGTCCCGGCTCGTGGCCCTCCAGCCGCTCAGGAGCCAGGAACTCGGGCGTGCCGATGAAGCTGTTCGTCCGGGTCAGCTTGGTCTCGCCGATCATGTGCGCGATGCCGAAGTCGACCAGGTAGACGTCCCCCGCGTCGGTGATCATGATGTTGGCCGGCTTGACGTCCCGGTGCAGCACCTTGGCCCGGTGCGCCGCGTCCAGCGCGCCCAGCACGCGCAGGCCGATCGAGGCCAGCTCCCGCTCGCCCGGCAGCCGGCCCTGCTCCAGCAGCTCCTGGAGCGAGTCCCCGTCGATGTAGTTCATGACGATGCAGGGGTGATCGTCCTCCTGGAACACGTCGTAGATCTGGACGATGGCCGGATGGTCGACGGAGGAGAGGATCTTGGCCTCCCGCAGCGCCCGCTTCCGCCGGTCCTCCTGCTCCTTCGTGGTGTGCTCGGGCCGCAGGCGCTTGATCGCCACCTGGCGGCGCAGTGTGAGGTCCTCGGCCAGCCAGACGATGCCCATCCCGCCCTCCCCGAGGGGAGTCATCGGCCGGTACCGCCCGCCGCCGATCAGCACGTCGTTCTCGAAGCTCATGGGGGGTTCAGTCGTCCTCGGGGAACAGCTCGAAGCCGCTGGTCCGGTCGGAGCCGTCCGGCACGTGCGCCCGCAGGCCCCGCCGGTCCCGCATCTCGCGGATGGACTCGTCGTCCAGCGACCGGTGGTCACGGGTCACGCCGAAAGGATCAGGGCGCGAAGGATCAGGGCGCGAAGGATCAGGGCGCGGCTCGGGCTCGGGGGGCTCCGGTAGTGGAGTCTCCGGAACCGTGTGGCCGGGCCCCGGCGGCGCGGCGGTCTCCGGCCGCCGCCAGAGCTCCGCGATGTCGAAGTTCCCGCCGGTCACGCCGGGCCGCCGGGCGAAGCTCTGCTTGGCCTCGCGGAACTCCTGCTCCGCGGCCATGCCGAGAATGCGCTCGTAGTTGCCCGGCCGCATCATCAGCTTGACCACCACCGGCAGGCACTCGATCAGCAGGAACAGCAGGAACAGCAGGATGTGCGCGGCCCGCATGGTGAAGTCCTGGCCGGACACCTCGTTCAGCGCCTGGAGCCGCAGCAGCAGGCCGCCGTTGGCCCGGGTCTGGGCGTCGGCCAGCCGCTGCAGGTCGGCCTGGCGGGCGACGGCCGCGTCCAGCTCGGTCTGGACCTTCGGCAGGTCGGCCTTGGCCTGGGCCAGCCGGGCCTCCTTGTTCTCCGCGTCGGTGGTGCTGAGCTGCTTCTTGCGGTTCTCCAGCTGCCGGTTGAGCTTGTCGACGCCGCTCTGCGCCTTGCGGTAGGTGGTCTCGCTGGCCCGGGCGAGCGGGCCGTTGCCCTTCTTGACGCAGGCTGGGCCGCCGTACAGCTGGCACTGCCACTCGGCGTACTTGCTGTCGGCGAGTTTCTGCTGCTCGTCCCGCTCCTTGGTGAGGGTCTTGAACTTGCGGTCGGAGGCGGGGTCGATGGCGACGTCGCCGTCCGAGCTGATCACGTTGTTGAGGTTCGACACCTGCTTGCGCAGGGCGGTGATGTCCTGGCCGATCGTGTCCTGCTGCTGCTGGCGGGCGAACTCGTTGGCCCGCGCCTGCTTGATCTGGACGATCCTGGCCTCGATCTCGGAGTCGAAGATCTGGAGCACCAGCGGGGTCGACACGACGAAGCCGATGAGCACGGCCATCAGGATGCGGGGGAGCGCGATGCCCCACTTGCGCCCGCCGTCCGAGCGCATCGTGCTGACCAGCCAGCGGTCCAGGCCCAGAATCGCGGTGCCCCAGATGAGGGCGGCGGGAATGGCCAGCGGCAGCGGGACGTCGAGGGCGGTGGAAAGCGCGAATGTCATGGAGATGACGGCGAGGACGGCGGTGGTGAGCACGGCGCCGCCGATGCCCTCGAATTTGCCCTGTTCCGTGGGGCAGCGCCGAAGGACTTCCGGGCGGGCGCCGGACAGGGCAACCAGGAACCTTTTAATGCGATCCATTCCAGAATGTCCGTTCTGGTTGATCAGGCGCCGCCCGATTTAGCTGTTCGTACCGTTACGGATTTCCCGAAAACTGAGGCATCATAACATGGCTCCGAAAAGTATTATGTAGCAGGTCATAGTTTGCTATTTCGTGCAATGTGATCATTCGGCGGGGGCTGGATGTCAAATTCGCTCATATATGAAATGTCGTTAAAGGGCGGTAGGGGCCACTTTGGCTGATTCTGGCGATGAATTGCTGCGTAACGCACTTGCTGGGTCGATTGCCGGAATCGTCACTTCTGGGCGTTTGGCTGTGCTGGAGCTGGGTGCGGCGGGGCTGGTCGTCTACCAGCTGAGCCGCGACGAGGCGGGCATTCCCCGCTGCTGGGTCGAGCCGGTGCGGCCCTGGCCCGGCCCTGGCGGCGAGTACGGCTGGGCGGCCGACCCGGAACCGGCCAGGAACGCGATCCTCGACATGCTCGCGGCCACCGGCGGCGGCCCCGCCCTCCTGGTCGTCACCCACGCCGGTGGCGCGACCGACCAGGCCCTGGCCTGGCTGCGCGAAGCCCGCCCGGACGCCGCCGCCGGCACCGCGCCGGGGGCCGACCTGACGGCGCTGCTGCGCCGGGCCATGGCCGAGGACCCGCTGACCCTCTCCTACGACCTGGTCGTGCTGACCCGCGCGCCGGGCTCCGGCCGGCTGGAGTTCGCCGGCCACCCGCTGTTCCCGATCGGCTCCAGGCGCGGGGACACCGTCGGGGTGCCGTTCCACTGCGAGTTCAGCGACCCGGCCGGCGTCGCGTTCGCCGTGGTGGCCTGGGAGGGCAAGACCCCTGACCTGCTCTCGCTGCACGCCGCCGCGCTTCCGCCGGGCGCGCACGAGCTGACCGCGGAACTGCGCGCCCCCGGGCGGGTGCGCCTGACCGGCCTGAGCGGGCTCGCCCCCGACCGGCGGGACTGGTCCGACCTGATCGCGTCGGTCCCCGGTCACTGGCGGCCGCACGCGTCGCCGTCCCATCTGATCTGCGCGATCGAGACGTGCGGTGAGGCGTACACGGTGGGGGACCGGCTGGACCGGGCCGAGCAGATGGTGAAGGAGGCGGCCGGGCGGCTCCCCGGGCGGCTCCGGGTCTCGCTCCTGACCTACGGCGCGCACGCCTACGAGTTCAAGGCCAAGCAGGAGCCGGTCAGGGTGCTCGAATGGGCGGCGGACCCCGCCAGGTCCCTGGACGCGCTGACCCGGCTCCGGCTCGATCTGACCGTCCGGCCGGGCTATCCGGACGGCGCCCAGGTGGAGGACATGCTCGCCGAGGTGCTCGACGGGCTCGGGCGTGAGCACGGCGGCGACCACACCGCGCTGCTCATCGTCGGCGGGCGTCCGCCGCATCCGCCGTACGCCCGTTCGCACATCCTGCCGTGCCCCGACGAGCACGACTGGGAGGAGCTGGCGCTCCGGTTCGAGAGCCGCCCCGGCGCGACGCTCGGCGTGATCTGCGACCGTCCGGCCGACCAGGCCGGTCCCGAGTGGTTCCGCCTGGGGCGGGCCGCGCTGGCCGACCTGTCCTCAGTCGACATCCCGGCGTTCGGCACCGCGCTGGGCCTGGCCGCGCGGGACCAGCGGATCAACTTTCCCCTGATGTGATCATCAACCGAGTGGAGTGAAGAAACAGATGTCCGAGCAGGAGGACTCCGACCACATCGCCATGTGGGGAGCCCCAGGAAGCGGCAAGACCACGTTGCTGGCCGCCCTCAGTTTCGCCCTGCTGCAGCGGCGCGGGCCCTGGCGGCTGGTCGGCACCGATCCTGCGTCGATCGAGATCCTGCGGGACAAGTCCGCGGCGCTGGCCCGGCGGGAGTTCCCGCCGGCCACCATCGACATAGAACGGTTCAGGTGGCTGCTCCTCGGCGACCCGGTCCAGCTGCAGAAACGGTTCGCCGGGCGGTTCAACGGCAAGGCCAGGACGATGCCGGCGCCCCGGGTCGGCCTCAACCTGATCGATCCGCCGGGCGGGGTGTACACCGACAAGGAACGGCCCGCCGATCACGCGAAGCTGCTGGAGAACCTGCAGCGGAGCCGGGGCATCGTCTACCTCTTCGACCCGATCCGCGAATTCGAGGACGGGAACGCCTTCGAGTACCTGCACGGCGCGCTGATCCAGCTGGCCAGCAGGATGCTCGCCGAGGACGCCCCGTCCGACGGGCGGCTCCCGCACTATCTGGCCGTCTGCATCACCAAATTCGACGACCGGCGGGTGCTGGAGACCGCCGAGAAGCTGAATCTCGTCACCACGGATCCGGACGATCCGCACGGTTTCCCGGCGGTGGACGACGAGAACGCGCAGACGCTGTTCCACAATCTCTGCGACATTTCGGCCAGCGGCAGCGCGGAATTCGTCATGGGCGCGCTGGAGCAGTATTTCCGGCCCGACCGCATCAAGTTCTTCGTGACCTCGTCGATCGGCTTCTATCTCAAGCCGGGCACGCGCGGTTTCAATCCCCGCGATTACCAGAATATGGTTCGGAAACCGCAGGACGGCACGAACGGCCGGGAGCCTTCCACCGAATTCGAGATCCGCGGCCAGGCCAGGCCCATCAACGTCCGCGAACCGGTCACCTGGCTGGCCGAGCAGATCTACGCTGATCAGCTGAAACCCGGGAACGGCCGATGAGCCGCGACGTGCGCCTGCGGGTCGAATGGGCGGTGGAGGGAAAGCAGCCCGGCAGCAACGACGAGTACGGCCTGATCGCGTGCAGCCGCGGCCCCCTCAACCGCGCCAGCTTCGCCGAGGTCAGAGCCGAGTACGTGACCGGCACCCCCCGCCAGCTGCCGCAGATCACCCTCGGCTGGGTCGGGGCCGGCGACAACGCCCGGCTCATGCTGATCATCCGGCGCTGGTCGGACCAGGCCGACCGGAGCGGCAGGGGGATCGCGGCGACCCGCTACTTCAGCGTGCCCTACCGGCAGCTGGCCGAGCACCGGGTGTCCTACGAAGGGCTCTACCGGGCGCTCGACCAGTGCCTGACCGATCCCGCCTACCCCGGCGACGGCGAGCTGCTGGACGTCGCCGTCCCGATCCTGAACCCCGCCGAGCTGGCGCTGCGGGTCGATCGCACCGCGATGAGCGTGGCCGCGCTGCTCCTGTCCGACCAGCACGTCTGCATCGTCGGCGACCCGCTCTCGGCCGAGCAGCGGCTGCGCTTCCTGGACGTGGTGGCGGCCCTGCTGCCGTACGGCCTGCGGGTCAAGCTGCGGGCCTCCACCTGGACCAGCGTCGCCGTCAACCACACCATCCGGCTCTCCTTCGCCGACGCCGCGCCCGCCGGGGCCAGGTCGGTGGTCTGGGGGGAGAAGGCGGCGATTCCCGGGCGCTTCCATGCGGCGCACAGCTACTACGAGCATCTCGCCGGGAGCGCCCCCCACCTGACCGAGCTGATCGACTGGCTGGCCGCCGACCCCGAGCAGCGCGCCTTCAACGCGCAGGGCCGCGATGGGGCGCTGACCCGCCTGGCGGAGTTCGAGGTGCGGCCGGGAACCCGCCGGCGGCCGATCCACCGGTCCTCGGTGGAGCAGGCGCTGCGCGAGTGCGCGGAGCACCTGACCGGCGGCGAGCTCGCTCACCTGGAGAATCCCGTCGCGTTCCTGCGGGAGGCCGCGGACAACGACTTCGCCGCGGGGGAGCGGGCCGCCTTCCAGGAGATCGTCAAGGAGAGCGGGCTGCTCGTCCAGCTGTGCCAGACGGACGTCCGGCTGAAAGAGCCGCGCAAGGTGGTCCTCGACGTCGCCTACGGCCCGGCCCTCACCATGGCCGGGCTGCAGCACGTGATCGGCCAGATCGAGGTCCCGTCCCGCCGGTTGCTGCACACCCTCTACGCCATGCCGGCCCACGAGCTCGCCGTCTCCCTCTACCTGGCCAGCAGGCTCGGTGGCGCCGATCTTTTCCGCGCCCTGGACAAGCCGCCGACACCCGAGGTGGTCAGGGCGGCCGGGCGGCAGCCGATCGACGCACAGGTGGTCCTGGCCGTGCACGAGGAGCTGGTCCGGCGCGGTGAGAGCCGTTCGGACACGGATCTGGCTCCCGCGCTGCGGGATGTCGGTCACCTGGCCGCTCCCCTCGCCGTCGCCCTCCCGCACCGGCCAGAACTCCAGCAGGACAAGCTCAGAAAGCTCCTGTCCGCGGCGTACGGCCCCGCCCTCGGCGTCCGGGACTTCACCGGGATCGTGCGGTTCCCGCTCAAGCCCGGCCAGGGCCCGCTGCTGGCCGCCGCCCTGGATCTGGCCGGTCAGGACTCGGGCGAGGCGGTCCGCGCCGCCGTGAGCGACTATCTCCGCGCGGAAGGGCTGGCCAAGGCGGAGGTGGCCCGGCTGGAGGCGGCGATGCGTGCGCCCGAGCCTGTCGTGGTGAGTCCGGAGAGCCCGCCGATTCGCCGGACGACCTCCCCGGTTCACTCCTTCGGCAAGACGTCCGGCGGGCCGCCGCTCAACCCGATCATGAGTTTACAGGAGGACAGGGAACCCGGCGAGGGCCGAGCCCGGCGCCTGGGCGGGAGGCTTCGCGGGTGGCTGCCGCACACCCTGTCGGGCTGGACGGTGTTCGTCCTGATCGTGCTGATCCTGTTCGCCGTGACGGTCGCGCTGGTGATCCTGTTCGGCGACCGAGGCGATCCCGCCGTGACGCCGCCGGTGGAGACCCAGACCTCGCAGCCGCAGTACACGCCGGCGGCGACCTTCAGCGCCCAGGACTCCCCCGACGGCGTCACACCGTCGGGGAAGCCCAGCGACAAGAAGGATTCGAAGAAGAAGGACTCAGACTCAGGAGACCCGTGACGCCGGCGCGGTGAAGGTGTTGCACACCTTCGGGCCGTTGCCGTCCCAGCCCCGCTTCATCCAGTAGCGGATGTTCTTGGTCTTGCCGTGCAGCACGTCGCCGTAGGTCAGGTCCATCAGGTCCTGGAAGTCGAACTCCTCACGGCCGAGCGAGTGCCAGACGCTGCCGATGAACGCGGACGCGAAGCACTCGGCCTGGAGTTCGACCTGGCGCTGGATCGCGTACTGCCTGGCCTTGGGGGCCTTCTTCTGCAGGCGCATGGCGGCCGGCAGGATGCCGGCCCGATCCTGGGCGTAGTGCCCGTACTCGTGCGCGATCACGTTGAACAGGGTGAACTCGTCGGGGTCGGCGAGCTGCCACTTGCTGATGGCCACCCACATCGTCTTGTTGACCGGGCAGTACAGACCGGCCGCGTAGTTGATGGGGTACTTGCCGCAGCCGGTGGCCACACTCTTGGTGATGTAGCGGACTTTCGGCTTGCTGAACTTCAGCCCGGCCTGCGCGAACTCCTCCGAC
The DNA here is from genome assembly GCF_009687845.1 of Acrocarpospora corrugata. GTDB lineage: Bacteria > Actinomycetota > Actinomycetes > Streptosporangiales > Streptosporangiaceae > Acrocarpospora > Acrocarpospora corrugata. Next base: position 146,583 of record NZ_BLAD01000036.1, on the reverse strand, counting down.
CAGGAGCGGTCCAGGCAGTCGAGCAGGTGATCCAGGTACAGCTGGTAGGAGTTGAGGTCGTCCGGCCGCCGGTCCAGTTCGACGCACTCGGTCCAGTCGAACTCGCCCGTCTTGTACAGCGGGTTCTGGGTGAGCGCGGCCTTGCCGGTGGGAACCGGCGCGGCCTGAGCCGGTCCGGCGAGGAGAGTGGCACCGAGCAGGCCACTGATCAGCAAAGTCAGAATACGCACGAAACCTGGAGCGTACGGGACAAGTCAAGGGCGGGCAAAGCGATTCCCGGCAAGGTAGGGGAGGCGTAAGGAGAACGGCGAACTAGACTCGTCCCTGATCGACGCCGAAGCGGAGGGTGAGCAGTGGGGCTACTGGAGTCCGTGAGCGGACCGCACGACCTCAAGCGACTGGACCCACGGGATCTGCCAGAGCTCGCGGCGGAGATCCGCGACCTGCTGGTCTCGTCCGTGGCGGGCTCGGGAGCCGGTGGGCATCTCGGTCCCAACCTGGGGGTGGTCGAGCTGACCATCGCCCTGCACCGCGTCTTCGACTCCCCGCAGGACCCGATCGTCTTCGACACCGGCCACCAGTCCTACGTGCACAAGATGCTGACCGGCCGGGCCGGGCGGTTCGGCACGCTCCGCCAGGAGGGCGGCCTGTCCGGCTACCCCAGCCAGGCCGAGTCCGAGCACGACCTGGTGGAGAACTCGCACGCCTCCACGGCCCTGTCCTACGGCGACGGCCTGGCCAAGGCGATCAAGCTGCGCGGCCAGGCCGACCGCACCGTGGTGGCGGTGATCGGCGACGGCGCGCTCACCGGCGGCATGGCCTGGGAGGCGCTCAACAACATCGCCGCCAACAAGGACCTGCCGCTGGTCATCGTGGTCAACGACAACGGCCGCTCCTACTCGCCGACGATCGGCGGCCTCGCCACCCACCTGGCCAAGCTCCGGGTCACCCAGAACTACGAGCAGGTCCTGGAGTTCGTGAAGGACCGCTTCGGCAACGTCCCGGTGCTGTACGACACGCTGCACGGCATCAAGAAGGGCATCAAGGACATCATCGCCCCGCAGGCGATGTTCGAGGACCTCGGCCTGAAGTATGTCGGCCCGATCGACGGCCACAACGAGCAGGCCGTGGAGACCGCCCTGCGCAAGGCCAAGAGCTTCGGCGGGCCGGTCATCGTGCACGTGCTCACCACCAAGGGCCACGGCTACACCCCGGCGGAGAACCACGAGGAGGACTGCTTCCACGCGCCGCAGCCCTTCGACGTGGTCACCGGCGAGGAGACCCCGAAGGCGTACGGGTGGACCAACGTGTTCACCGAGGAGATGGTGCGGATCGGCGCCGAGCGGGCGGACGTGGTGGCGATCACCGCGGCCATGCTGCACCCGACCGGCCTGGCCGAGTTCGCCGACGCCTACCCCGACCGGATCTTCGACGTCGGCATCGCCGAGCAGCACGCGCTCACCTCGGCGGCCGGGCTGGCGCTGGGCGGCCTGCACCCGGTGGTCGCGGTCTACTCCACCTTCCTGAACCGGGCCTTCGACCAGCTGCTGATGGACGTGGCGCTGCACCGGCTGCCGGTCACCGTGGTGCTGGACCGGGCCGGCGTGACCGGCGACGACGGCCCCAGCCACAACGGCATGTGGGACCTGTCCATCCTGCAGGTCGTGCCGGGGCTGGCGGTGGCGGTGCCGCGGGACGCCTCCCGGCTGCGCGAACTGCTCCGCGAGTGCCTGGACATCGGCGACGGCCCGTCGGTCATCCGCTACCCGAAGGGCGCGGTGGTCCGCGAGTTCGAGCCGGTGGCCGCGCTCGGCGGGATGGACGTGCTGCGCGCCGCCCCCGCCGAGAAGGACGTGCTGATGGTCTCGGTGGGCCCGATGGCGGAGGTCTGCCTGGAGGCGGCGTCGCTGCTGGCCGCGCAGGGCATCGGCGCCACCGTGGTGGACCCGCGCTGGGTGAAGCCGCTGGATCCTGAGCTGGTCGGGGCGGCGGCGGCGTACAAGCTGGTGGTGGTGGTCGAGGACAACGGCCGGGTCGGCGCGAGCGGCGACGCGGTGGCCCGCGCGCTGCGCGACGCGGACGTGGACGTGCCGGTCCGGACCTACGGGATTCCGCAGCGTTTCCTGGACCAGGCCAAGCGGCAGAAGCTGCTGACCGAGTTCGGGCTGACCGGGCAGGACCTGGCCAGGCAGATCACCGAGGGGATCGCGAAGCGCAGTCCCGCACTCACCTGATCCCCGCCCGGGGCACTTCCTTTGCCTAACGCGCCGATTCTTAAGCGCTTGGCCGGGAAGTGTCCAGGGACGGGCATGATCAGGGAGGCGCTGGATGGCCATCTTCCGCACCAAATCGGTCGAACAGTCCATCGCGGATGCGGATGAGGGTGAGCATCGTCTCCAGCGGACGCTCAGCGCGCTGGATCTGACCGTGTTCGGCATCGGCGTCATCGTCGGGACCGGCATCTTCACGCTGACCGGGATCGCGGCCAAGAACTACGCGGGGCCCTCGGTCGCGCTGTCGTTCGTGGTGGCGGCCGTGGTGTGCGGGCTGGCCGCGCTCTGCTACGCCGAGTTCGCCTCGACGCTGCCGGTGGCGGGTTCGGCGTACACGTTCGCCTACGCGACGATCGGCGAGTTCCCGGCCTGGATCATCGGGTGGGACCTGATGCTGGAGATGGCGCTGGGCGCGGCCGTGGTGGCGGTGGGCTGGTCCGGCTACGTCGTGTCGGTGCTGGAGAGTCTCGGCGTCACCGTGCCGGTGCTGTCGGTCGGCGGCTGGTCGTTCAACTATCTGGCCGTGCTCGTCGTGCTGCTGCTGACCTGGCTGCTGATCGCCGGCGTCAAGATGTCGGCCCGGTTCAACCTGGTCATGGTGACCGTCAAGGTGGCTGTGATCCTGCTGGTCGTCTTCGCCGGGCTGTTCTTCGTCAGCGGCGCCAACTACACGCCGTTCGTCCCGCCGGCCAGGGCCACCGAGGGCGCGTCCGGGCTGGCCGCGCCGCTGGTCCAGGTGCTGTTCGGGGTGACGCCCACCGTGTTCGGGGTGGCCGGGATCTTCACCGCGGCGGCCGTGGTCTTCTTCGCCTACATCGGCTTCGACGTGGTCGCCACAGCCGCGGAGGAGACCCGCCGCCCGCACCGGGATCTGCCGATCGGCATCGTGGCCTCGCTCGCCGTCTGCACGATCCTGTATGTGGCGGTGTCGCTGGTGGTGGTGGGCATGCGGCCGTACGCGCGGCTGACCGAGAGCGCGCCGCTGGCGGACGCGTTCAAGGAGGTCGGGCAGCCGTGGCTGGCGGGGGTGATCAGCGTGGGCGGGATCTCGGGGCTGACCACGGTGATCCTGATTCTGATGCTCGGGCAGAGCCGGGTGTTCTTCGCGATGAGCCGGGACGGGCTGCTGCCGCGCGGGCTGGCGGTGGTGCATCACCGGTTCCGGACGCCGTACAAGATCTCAATGATCATCGGGGGAGTCACGGCGATTCTGGCGGGGTTCATCCCGTTGAGCACGCTGGCGGAGATGGTGAACATCGGGACGCTGTTCGCGTTCGTGGTGGTGTCGGTGGGTGTGGTGGTCCTGCGGCGGACCCGGCCGGATCTGCCGCGCTCGTTCCGGGCGCCGCTGGTGCCGTGGCTGCCGGCGGCGTCGGTGCTGGCCTGCGTCTACCTGATGCTGCACCTGGCCGTGGAGACCTGGCTGCGCTTCATCGTCTGGATGCTGCTCGGCGTCGTCGTCTACTACCTCTACAGCACCCGGCACAGCCGGGTCGGGTTCAGGCCAGCCCGGAGGCGATGAGCACCAGCCCGGCTCCGGCGAGCAGCAGGCTGCTGGCGGCCAGCAGCAGGCGGTAGCCGCGCACGCCCACCCGGTGCCTGCCTGCGCCGATCAGTCCGGCCAGCACCGCCTTGGAGCCGACCAGGACCAGGTAGAAGCCGAACACGAAGGCGAGCGCGCGGCCGGGCCCGGCGTCCCAGGCCGCGACGAAGATCGGCGCGCCGACGGCGGCCCAGAACAGCCAGGGGTGCGGGTTGAGCATGTTGACCACGACCCCCTTGAACACCTGCGCGGACGCCTCGCCGCCGGGCTCGGGGGGCTCGGCGGTCCTGGCGTCGCGGAGCCCGTGCAGGCCGAGATACACCACATAGGCCCCGCCGGCCAGCGAGAGCCCGCGCAGGAACGCCTCCGGCAGCGCGCCCACGGCCGTGATGGTGATCAGCACGACCGGCAGGTCGGACAGGAGCGGCACACACGCGATCCGCAGCCCCGCCGGGAAGCCGCCCCGCAGGCTGGCCGTGATCACCAGGCCGAGCAGGGCCCCCGGTGAGAGCCCGGCGCCCAGACCCAGCCCGAGCCCAAGCAGCAGTTCGCGCACGTAACCTCCGTTTTGTCCATTCGGGAGGGTAGCGGGCAGGCCGGGCCTGGCATACTGGGAAATCGCTTTCCGTGGAGGTCCTGTGGTCACGCTGGAAGACGTCGCGAGGCAGGCCGGGGTGTCGCTGGCGACGGCCTCGCGGGTACTCAACGGGAGCACCCGCCAGGTCGGGGCGGCCATGCGGGCGCGGGTGGAGAAGGCGGCGGCCGAGCTCGGATACCGCACCAACGTGGCCGCGCAGACACTGGCCAGAGGAGCCGGCAACGTGATCGGGCTGGTGGTGCACGACCTGGTCGATCCGTATTTCGCGGCGATCGCGGACGGGGCGATGCGGGCGGCCGACGCCGACGGGCACGTGGTCATGGTCGGCGCCACCCACCGGGATCCGGAGCGGGAGATCGCCTATGTGGCGACGCTGAACGCGCAGCGGGCCAAGGCGGTGCTGATCGCGGGGTCGCGGGTGGCGGATCCGGTGCTGACCGGGCGGCTGCGGGCCGAACTCGACCGGTACCGGGCGCAGGGCGGGCGGGTGGCCAGTGTCGGGCAGGATCTGCTCGGGGTGGACACGATCGCGCCGGGCAACCACACGGGCGCGGGGCGGCTGGCCAGGGAGCTGGCCGCGCTCGGGCACCTCAGGTTCGCGGTGCTGGCCGGGCCGGCGCAGCTGCTCACCGCCGCCGACCGCCGCACCGGGTTCTGCGCCGCGCTCGCCGAACTCGGCCTGCCGGACCCGCAGATCGTGCACGGCCCCTTCGACCGGGACGGCGGCCACGCCGCGGCGGCCTCGGTCCTGCCCGAGGTGACCTGCGTGTTCGCGGTCAACGACGTGATGGCGGTGGGCGCGCTCGCGGCCTTCAGGGAACGCGGCGTCCGCGTGCCGGACGACGTGTCGGTGGCGGGCTTCGACGACATCCCGACGTTGCGCGATCTCGTGCCGGCGCTGTCGACGGTACGGCTGCCGCTCGCCGAGATGGGGTCCCGCGCGGTCGAACTGGCGCTGACCACGGCGTCGGAGCCCAGGGTCGTGGCGGTGGAGGGAGAGGTCGTGCTGCGGGAAAGCGTGTGCGCGCGATGAGGCTGGCGGTCAGCACGCTGGGCCTGCCGGGGGAGGACCTGGCGGCGGCGATCGAGACGGCGGCGCGGTTCGGGTGTGAAGGGCTGGAGCTTCGGCTGCATCCGGATACGGGGGTGTTCGCCGGGCTGGACGCGGGCGAACGGGTCGCGGTCCGGGAGGCGATTCGCGGGCGGGGGCTGGAGGTCGCGGCTGTCGCCGGATATATCAGGATCGCGGAGGCAGGGCCGGACGAAGTGGTGATCGCCGGGCTGCGCGCCGATCTGGAACTCGCCGCCGACCTGGGTGCGTCCGGGGTCCGGGTGTTTCCCGGCGGAACCGACGCCGAGGCCGCCGGGCGGCGGATCCTGGCCGTCGCCGGGCTCTGCCGGGAGCGCGGCGTCCGGGTGCTCGTGGAGACGCACGACGCGCTGCCGACCGGGGCGGCGGTCGGGCGGCTGCTGGACGTCGTGGACCTCGGCGATGTCACCGGCGCCATCTGGGACGTGGTGCATCCCTGGCGGCACGGCGAAACCCCCGCCGACACCTGCGCGGCGCTGAACGGCCACCTGTCGTACGTACAGATCAAGGACGCCGTGTCTTCCACGGACACCACGCCGCGTCCCCTGTGGGCCGGTTCCGTGCCGCTGGACACCTGCGGTGAGCTGCTGCGGGGGTTCGGCGGCTGGGTCTCCCTGGAATGGGAGCGCACCTGGTATCCGGACGTCGAACCGGTCGACCAAGTGCTGCCGGGGGCGCGGGAGTGGGTGTCCCGCTACGCGATCAAGTCCGCGTAGCGGGATTTCATCGTGGTCAGGACCGTGTCGGGGTCGGCGGCCCAGACGTCGGCGTTGAAGATCTCCACCTCGATTTCGCCCCGGTACCCGGCCTCGGCCACCGCCCGGTTGAGCGGGGCGAAGTCGATCACGCCGTCGCCCATCATGCCCCGCCCGAGCAGCACGTCCGCCGGCAGCGGGCACAGGAAGTCGCACACCTGATAACTGGCGATCCGCGCACCGGCCCGCGCGATCTGGTCGAACACCCCCGGATCCCACCAGAGATGGAAGGTGTCCACGACCACCCCGACCACCTCGGGCGGGTACGGCTCCGCGAAGTCGAGGGCCTGCCCGAGCGTGGACAGCACCGCCCGGTCGGCGCAGTACATCGGGTGCAGGGGCTCCAGCGCCAGCCGCACCCCCCGATCCGCCGCGTACGGCGCCAGCTCGGCCAGCCCTTCGGCGACCAGCGCCCGCGCCCCCGCCAAGTCCCGGGAGAACACCCCCAGCGGCTCGCCCGGCACCACCCCGGGCAGCCCGCCCACCACCATGACCAGGCACGACGCCTCCAGCGCCGCGGCCTCGTCGATGGCCCGCCGGTTGTCGGCCAGCGGCTCGGGCCCGGTCAGGAACCCGCCACGGCACAGCGAGGACACTCTCAGTCCCGCTCCCCGGACGAGCTTCACCGTCTCGTTCAGCCCCTGCTCGGCGACGTTCTGCCGCCACAGGCCGATGGCCTCGATGCCGTGCCGCACGCAACCGTCCACGGCCTCGGCGACCGTCCATCGCCTGGTCGTCCACTGGTTCAGCGAGAGCTGGTTCACAGGCCGTGCACCGCCAGGAGCGCGCGCATCCGGCGCACGGCGAGGTCGGGATCGGCCAGCAGCCCGGCCTGGTCGGCGAGGCGGAACACCTCGGCCAGGTGCGGCAGTGACCGGGCCGACTGGGCGCCGTTCACCATCGTGAAGGCGTCCTGGTGCCCGTTGAGCCAGGCCAGGAAGACGATCCCGGTCTTGTAGTGAAATGTCGGAGCTTCGAAGATCTTGCGGGAGAGCGGGACGGTCGGCGCGAGGATGCGGTCGTACTCGGCCAGCCAGTCCGCGGGTTCCGCCGCGCTCTCGGCCGCGTCCAGGGCCTGGAAGGCGGCAGCGGCGGCGGGGGCGATCGCGTCGAAGATGCCGAGCAGCGCGTGCGAGCCCGACTTGATCAGCGACAGATAGTTGAAATCGTCGCCGGTGTAGAGCCGCACCCCTTCGGGGAGGGCCGCGCGAAGCCGTACCTCGTGCGACTCGTCCAGCAGTGACACCTTCACGCCCTCGATCTTCGAGGCGTTCGCGTGGATCAGTTCCAGGAAGGACGCGGTGGCCGTCTCGACGTCGCGGGAGCCCCAGTAGCCCGCCAGGTTCGGGTCGAACATCTCGCCCAGCCAGTGCAGGATGGCCGGCCGCTCGACCTCGGCCAGCAGCTTGCCGTAGACCGCGTGGTAGTCGTCCGCCGCGCGGGCGATCGCGGCCAGCTGGCGGCTGGCCATCAGGATCACGGTCGCGCCGCTCTCCTGGACGGTCCTGACCTGCTCCTGGTACGCCGACTCGATGGCCCGGGGCGTACCCGCGCCGGGCACGTGGTCGGTGCCCGCGCCGCAGGCGATCAGGTCGGCGGGGTCGCCGAAGTCGCGGGCCTCGGCCGAGCTCAGCCGGATCAGCTCCCGGGTCGCCGCCCAGTCCAGGCCGTTGTTGCGCTGCGCGGTGTCCATCGCGTCGGCCACCCGCAGCCCGCAGGACCACAGGTGCCGCCGGAACCGGAGCGTGGCCGCCCAGTCGATGGCGGCCGGAGCGCCGGGGGTGTTGTCGCCGAGCGGATCGGCGACCACGTGCGCGGCGGCGTACCCCACCCGCCCGGCCGGCGGACCTGACGGTCGCGGCCACGACACCGGCTCCCGCAGCCGGTAGGTCCCGCCGGGCAGCTCGATCGACGCGCTCACAGGCCGGTCACCGGCAGCCGCCGGCCCTCCGCGTGCGAGCGCAGCCCCAGCTCGGCGATCTGCACACCCCTGGCCCCGGAGCGCAGTGTGTACGGGAACGGCGTCCCCGCCACCACATGCCGGATGAACTGCTCCCACTGCACCTTGAATCCGTTGTCGAACTCGGCGTTGTCCGGCACCTCCTGCCAGCCGTCCCGGAACCGCGCGGTGGCCGGCACATCCGGATTCCACACCGGCTTCGGGGTCGCGCTCCGGTGCTGGACCCGGCAGCCGCGCAGCCCGGCGACCGCGCTGCCGTGTGTGCCGTCCACCTGGAACTCCACCAGTTCGTCGCGGTTCACCCGGACCGCCCAGGACGAGTTGATCTGCGCGATCACGCCCCCGGCCAGCTCGAACACCCCGTAGGCGGCGTCGTCGGCGGTCGCCTTGTACCGCTGGCCGCTCTCGTCCCAGCGTTCCGGGATGTGCGTGCTCACCTGGGCGTACACCGAGACGACCGGGCCGAACAGGTTCTCCAGCACATACGCCCAGTGCGGGAACATGTCCAGCACGATGCCGCCGCCGTCCTCGGACCGGTAGTTCCAGGACGGGCGCTGCGCGGCCTGCCAGTCGCCCTCGAACACCCAGTAGCCGAACTCGCCGCGCACGGACAGGATCTGGCCGAAGAAGCCGCCGTCGATCAGCCGCTTCAGCTTGAGCAGGCCCGGCAGGAAGAGTTTGTCCTGGACGACCCCGTTGCGCACCCCGGCGTCCTCGGCGGCCTGGGCCAGCCGGATCGCCTCGGTCACCGACTCGGCCGTCGGCTTCTCGGTGTACACGTGTTTCCCGGCCGCGATCGCCTTCAGCGTGGCCGCCACCCGCGCCTGGGTGACCTGCGCGTCGAAGTAGATCGTGTTCGCCGGGTCGGCCAGCGCGGCGTCCAGGTCGGTGGTGTGGTCGGCGACGCCGTGCCGGTCGGCCAGTTCGGCGAGTTTGGCGGCGTTCCGCCCGACCAGCACCGGCCGGAGCCGGACCCGGCCGCCGTCTGGCAGGGTGACGCCGCCCTGCTCGTTGATGGCCAGCACGGATCTGACCAGGTGCTGGCGGTAGCCCATCCGGCCGGTGACGCCGTTCATCACGACGCCGAGGACGTGATCGCTCATCGCGATATCTCCTGCTCAAAGGGTGGAAAGCGCTTTCCTGAGGATATGAGGCCATCGCTCGGTGGGCAAGCGCTTTCCGGTGCCGATCTGCTGATTAACTTTGCGAAGAACGTACGAACAGGGAGAACCCGTGACGCAATGGTGGCGTGATGCCGTCGTCTACCAGATCTACCCCCGCAGCTTCGCTGACGGGAACGGCGACGGCACCGGTGACTTCGCCGGAGCGCTGGCCCGCCTGCCGTACCTGGCGGAGCTCGGGGTGGACGCCGTCTGGTTCTCGCCGTTCTACCCCTCGCCGCTCGCCGACGGCGGGTACGACGTCGCCGACTACTGCGACGTGGACCCCAGGTTCGGCACCCTGGCCGACTTCGACGCCTTCCTCGCGGCGGCGGCCGGGCACGGCATCCGGGTGATCGTCGACATCGTGCCCAACCACTGCTCGACCGCGCACCCGGCCTTCCAGGCCGCGCTCGCCGCCGGACCGGGCAGCCCGGAACGCGAGCTGTTCATCTTCCGCGACGCCCCCAACAACTGGCAGTCCATCTTCGGCGGCCCGGCCTGGACCCAGACCCCCGACGGGCAGTGGTACCTGCACCTGTTCGACTCCTCCCAGCCCGACTGGAACTGGGCGAACCCGGCCGTGCCCGCCATGTTCGAGAAGGTCCTGCGGTTCTGGCTGGACCGGGGCGTCGCCGGGCTGCGGGTGGACGTGGCGCATGGCCTGTTCAAGGACCCCGAACTGCCCGACGTGCCGGACCCAACTCCGTCCGACCGCCCGTCCCCTTGGTTCCACCGGCCGGAGCTGGTCGCCCACTACGCCACCTGGCGGGCCATCCTGGACTCCTACCCGGCGGACGTGTTCCCCGGCAGCCGCACGGCGGTGGGGGAGTTCTGGGGTGACGAGATCATCCACCTGGAGCCCTACTTCGTCCCCGGTGGCATGCCGCAGGCGTTCAACTTCTTCCTGTTCCAGTCCGCCTGGGACGCCGCCGCGCTCCGCCAGACGATCACCGCCTCGATCACCCTGGCCGAGGGCTCCGACGTGGTCGCCCCCTGGGTGATCAGCAACCACGACGTGATGCGCCCGGTCAGCCGGTACGGCGCGCCCGCCCCCGCCCGCTCGGACGCGGACGTCGACGTCGCACTCGGCACCCGCAGGGCCCGCGCCGCCGCCCTCCTGCTGCTCGCCCTGCCCGGCTCCGCCTACGTCTACCAGGGCGAGGAGCTCGGCCTGCCGGAGTTCCTCGACATCCCCGCCGCCGACCGCGACGACCCGGTATTCCACCGCACCGGCGGCGCCCGCCTCGGCCGGGACGGCTGCCGCGTCCCGCTGCCCTGGTCCGGCACGGCTCAGCCGTACGGATTCGGCGAAGGCCCGGCCGCCTGGCTGCCCCAGCCGGACGGCTGGGCGGAGCTGACCGTCGAGGCCCAGCTCGCCGACCCGGCCTCCACGCTGGAGCTCTACCGCGCGGCCATCGCCGCCCGCCCCGGCGGCGAGTTCGCCTGGCTGGCCGGCTACGACCTGGCCTTCACCCGGGGCGACGGCTTCGCCTGCCTGGTCAACCTGGGCCGGGAAGCGGTGCCGCTGCCCGTGCACGCGTCGGTGCTGCTGGCCAGTGGCACGATCGCCGGCGGCGTCCTGCCCCAGGACACCGCGGTGTGGCTGCGGCTCAGCTGATCAGACCTCGCCCTTCGTCTCCAGCCGCTGCAGGGCCTTGGCGAGCGGCAGGGCGGCCAGGCCGACCTGCCACTCCCTGGCCCCCAGCTCGCGCAGCCGTTCGGCGATCACGTCCTCGTCCACGGACTCCGGCGGCTCCCAGGTGAGCCGGCGGACCGCGTCCGGCTGGAGCAGGTTCTCGGTCGGCATGCGGTGCTCGTCGGCCAGCGCGGCCACCACCGTCCGGGCCGCGTGCAGCCGTTTCGCGGCGGCCGGATCCCGGTCCGCCCACCGGTTCGCCGGGGGCGGCCCGTCGCCGGGGCCGATCGGCTGCGGCAGCTCGTCCTCGGCCATGATCCGGCCCCGGGTCACCGCGTTCAGCCACTCGCGCAGATGCCGCCGCGCGCTCCGGCCGGTGAACGGCGCGATCTCGGTGAGCGCCTTGGTGGTGCGCGGCAGGTCCAGCGCGGCCTGCACGATCGCCGAATCCGGCAGCACCCGGCCCGGCGCCAGGTCGGAGTCCCTGGCCAGCTCGTCCCGCAGCGTCCACAGCTCGCGGACCACGGCCAGGCCGCGCAGCGTCCTGACGCGGTGTATCCCGCTGGTCCGCCGCCACGGGTCGCTGCGCAGCGGCGCGGTCGGCGCGGCCAGGATCGCCGCGAACTCCTCCATCGCCCAGGGCAGCTTCCCGCTCTCCACCAGTTCGGCGTGGAGCACGTCGCGCAGCTCGATCAGCACCTCGACGTCCAGGACGGCGTAGCGCAGCCAGTCCTCCGGCAGCGGCCGGGTCGACCAGTCCGCCGCGCTGTGCCCCTTCACCAGGCCGAGCCCGAGCACGACCTCCACCATGGTGCCCAGCCCGACCCGCTCGTAGCCGAGCAGCCGCCCGGCCAGTTCGGTGTCGAACAGCAGCTTCGGCCGGAAGCCCAGCTCGGCCAGGCACGGCAGGTCCTGGGTGGCCGCGTGCAGCACCACTTCGGCGCCGTCGAGCGCGGCGTCCAGGCCGGTCAGATCCGGGCATTCGATCGGGTCGATCAGCGCGCTGCCCGCGCCCACCCGGCGCAGCTGCACCAGGTACGCGCGGCCGCTGTAGCGATAGCCGGACGCCCGCTCGGCGTCCACCGCGACCGGCCCGGTCCCGGCCGCGAACGTCCGCACGGTCGCGGCCAGCGCCGCGTCGCTCTCCACTACGGCCGGGATGCCCTCCCGGGGCTCCAGCAGCGGCTGGACGTCTTTCTCATCGCTCACTGAACACCCTCGGTGTGGCTACCTCGTCCCTCATGGCGGCAATTCGCGGGTTCGAGTAGTTTGGAACGGTCCGGCACGGTGTGCTCCGGGTAGGTCGATGTCTCAAGCTATGGCATGCCGCGACCGCATGGGGAGGCGGCGGCCGAGACGATCAACCGAGCCTCCTCTCGGTAGGGCGGAGAAAGAGCCGTCAGAGCACTTTCCGATCAATGCACTTTCGGATGAATGTCACGTCGCGGCTTCAGCGCCGCGACATCGGGCGGCAGCGGGGGGATTCCCGCCGCCAGGCACATCAAGTCGCACCACGCGGCCACGTGGGCGGACAGATCTTCGTCCAGCGGGGACCAGGACGCACGTAGTTCCAGCTCGGTTGTGACGGGATCGTTGTCCTTGTTACCGAATCCCTCGGACACCGCCCGGGTCACCGTGCCGCCGGCCGCCGCGAACGCGGCCCCGTGCGCCTCCAGCGCCTCGGTCAGCCAGCTCCAGGCGACCGGGCCGAGCAGCGGGTCGGAAGTGATCTCCGGCTCCATGTCCGCCCGCACATAGGCCACCAGCCGGAACGGGCCTTCCCAGCCGCGCTGGCCGTCCGGGTCGAACAGCATGATCAGGCGGCCGATGGCCAGTTCGTCGTCGTCCCGGTAGACGGACGCGCCGACCGCGCCCGAGTACGGCGCCAGCCGCTGCGGAGCCGGAATGTCCTCCAGTTCGATCTCTGGGCGGACCTCGGCGGGGCGCAACGTCTCCAGCGCGCGCCGGAAGGCGGCCGGCGGCGCCGGTGAATCACCGAAGGTCATGACCGAAGAGTAGGCCGGATTCGGGAGCGCGCGAAGCAGAGGGGAGGTCGTGGTGGCCATATTTGATGATCAAGCCGCCGCCTGGGCCAGCAACAGGGCGCTGCCGCAGTCCACACAGGACCACTCACCGCAGATCTCGTGTCCGTCTTGGCAGGGCGGCTGTTCGAACGCGCGCTCGGCGGCGCAGGCGGCACAGCGCTCAGTGCGGTGTTCGGGGGAACTCCACATCGAAGTCATCGCCCTTTCGTCGGAACCCGTGAACTCGGTCCGACGTTGACATGTCCCGCCGACATTTCCCCGCATCGCGCTCGGCGTGTCTCGAAAGTGGTAATGGAATCGATGCACGAGGTGCGATTGGCGAACACTTTGCCGAGCCGTACCGGTCTGTTGGGGAGGGACGTCTCCGGGATTGCCCGATTCCATGATCGGCTTGGGGTTGCCGCACCGACCGGGTGCTGGGCATGGCACCCTTGACGGGTGAATGCCCAGCTTGCCGAGTCCGCGTTTCTGCTGGCGTGCCGCCGCCGGCCCGTTCCGTACACGCCGGTCTGGTACATGCGCCAGGCGGGGCGGTCGCTGCCCGAATACCGGGCGCTGCGGGCCGGGACGGAGATGCTGGCCGCGTGCGCCACCCCGGACCTGGTCGTTGAGATCACCTTGCAGCCGGTCCGCCGTTACGGGGTGGACGCGGCGATCTTCTTCAGTGACATCGTGGTGCCGCTCAAGGCCATCGGCGTGGATCTCGACATCAAGCCCGGCGTCGGCCCGGTCGTGGCCGACCCGATCAGGGACGCGGCTGCGGCCACCCGGCTGCGGCCGATCGAGCCGGATGACGTGCCCTATGTGACCGAGGCCATCGGCGCGCTGGTCAAGGAGCTGGACCGGGTGCCGCTGATCGGCTTCGCCGGCGGCCCGTTCACGCTGGCCTCCTACCTCATCGAGGGCGGCCCGTCCAAGAACCACGACCGCACCAAGGCCATGATGTACGGCGATCCCGGCCTCTGGCACGAATTGATGGACCGGCTCACCACCATCACTCTGGGCTTCCTGCGCATCCAGGCCGAAGCGGGCGCGTCCGCGCTCCAGTTGTTCGACTCCTGGGTGGGGGCGGTGGCTCCCCACGACTACCGCACCTTCGTGCTGCCGTACACCAGCCGGATCTTCGCGGGGCTGGCCGATCTGGACGTGCCGAGGATCCACTTCGGGGTGGGGACCGGGGAACTGCTCGGCATCATGGGCGAGGCGGGGGCGGACGTCGTGGGCGTCGACTGGCGGGTGCCGCTGGACGAGGCGGCCCTGCGGGTCGGCGCGGGCAAGGCGTTGCAGGGGAACCTCGACCCCGCGATCCTGCTCGCGCCCTGGGAGGTCGTCGCCGAGCGGGCCACCACCATCCTGGAGACCGGGCGGGTCGCCGAGGGCCACATCTTCAATCTCGGCCACGGCGTGCTGCCCGCCACCGACCCGGACCAGCTGGCCCGGCTGACCGAGCACATCCACAGCACCAGCCGGCGCTGAGAAAGGGCTGCCCGCTTGGGGCAGCCCTTTCCGATCAGCTTTCGGACGTGCTGCCCACCGGGGCGTCGTCCTTCGGTTCCGGGGCCTTCTCCTGGACGGTGACGGCGGGGGCCGTCTGCCGTGGCCGTACCCGGCGGAGGATCTGCTGGACGATCACCCACATCAGGACGATCAGGATCAGCCACGGGAGCAGCGTGCCGAGCAGGGTGAGGCCGATCTCGACCGCCTTCACCAGGGCGTTCCAGCCGACCTCAAGGCCGCCGAAGAAGCCGCTCGGCTCCTCCTGCGGCGTCTCGATCACGACGCTGGGGCCGACCAGGGTGAGGGTCACCGTGGCCATGCCGGTCTGCTCGGCGAGGGCCTTCTGCCGGGCCTGGAGGGACTCCAGCTCGGCGGTGCGGTTCTGGATCTCCCGCTCGATCTCCAGGATCTCGCCGATCTTGTCGGCCTTGGTGAGCAGCAGCCGGAACTGGTCCAGCGCGGACTCCGCCGACTTGACCCGGGCCGCCACGTCGGCCACCTCGCCGGTGACGTCCTGGGCGCCCTGGTGCAGGGAGCGCCGCTCGCCGAGATCGGTGCCGAGCTTGACCAGCACCTCCGCGTAACGCGCCGGCGGGATCTTGAACGTGATCATGGCTTCGCTGTTGCTGCCGCTGAAGGCGTTGCTCTTCTCGTCCGAGACGTAACCGCCCGCGCCGAGCACGAGCTGCTTGGCGCTGTCACTCGCCTTGCCCACGTCCTTGGCCTGCACGGTCAGCTCGGCCGTGTAGATGATCGACCGATCCACCGTCTGGATGTTGATCGGCTGCACCGGCCCGCTGTTGCCGACGGCCCGCCGCGACTGGTCGGCGGACTCGCCCTCGGGCGCCTGCGACGGTGCCATCTTGGCGGCGGCGGAGTCCTGCGCGACCCCGCCCATCGCCGCCTCGTTCTCCGATGACATCGCGGGAGCGGCGGTGCTGCCCCCCATCTCGGCGCCCCCGCACCCGGCGGCCAGGAACGCGGACACCGTCAGCGGAACCAGCAGATATCCCAGGCCTCGTGCCGCCCTGCCGGGCGTGGGCCGCATTTTCTTCATGTCCTTGAAGACGCTTCGAGTCGGCAGCCGGTTTGAAACGGATCGTCACGATGCTGTCACGGCAGAGTCCGCAGGATCTAGGTGGGGGACCGGCGGGGGCTGCGGGTAGCGTTGAACGGCATGGGGATGGACAAGCACGTCGTGATCGTGGGGGCGGGGGTCGCCGGGCTGGCCGCGGCGTGGTTCCTGCGGGCGCAGGCCGGACCGGGGTTGCGGATCACGGTTCTGGAGGGGGCGCCCCGGATCGGCGGGAAACTGACCGCGTCCGAGGTCGCGGGGGTGCTGATCGACGCCGGGGCCGAGGCCATGCTGGCGCGGCGGCCGGAAGGCAGGGAACTGGTCGCGGCGATCGGGCTGGCGGATCAATTGGTGGATCCCGGCACCACGCGGTCGTCGATTCTGTCCAGGGGCGAACTGCGCCCGATGCCGTCCGGGCAGGTCATGGGCGTGCCGTCCGATCTGGCCGCGCTGGCGAAATCGGGCCTGCTGTCGCCAGGCGGTTTGGCCCGGGTACCGATGGATCAGGTGCTGCCGCCCACCCTGGTTGACGGAGACATATCGGTTGCCGAGTACATCACCGCCCGGATGGGCGACGAGATCGTCGACCGGCTGGTCGAACCGCTGCTCGGCGGGGTCTACGCGGGCCGCGCCGACCGGCTGTCCCTGGCCGCGACCATGCCGGCCGTCGCGGCGGCGGCCCGGACGGAACGATCACTGCTCCAAGCGGCCAAGAACATCGTGGCCGCCGGCCCGAAGGACGCCGGTCCCGTGTTCACCACGCTCAAGGGCGGCCTCGGCAGCCTGCCACCCGCGCTGGCGGCGGCCTCGGGCGCCCAGGTCAGGACCGGGGTTATGGTGCGCGGGCTCAGCCGTACCAGCACGGGCTGGCGGCTCCTGACCGGGCCGACCAGAGCGGAGGAACTGGTCGACGCAGACGCGGTCATCGTCGCCGTCCCGGCCCCGGCGGCGGCGCGGCTGCTCAGCCGGGACGTGCCCGGCGCGTCCGCGGAACTGGCCGCGATCGAGTACGCGAGCATGGCCATCGTCACCCTCGCCTACCCCCGGGACGCCTTCGCCGCCCTGCCGGAGGGCAGCGGCTACCTCGTTCCGCCGATCGAGGGCCGCGCGGTCAAGGCCGTCACCTTCAGCACCACCAAATGGCCGCACCTGGCCGGCTCCGGACTGGTGCTGGTCCGCTGCTCGATCGGCCGCGTCGGCGAGGAGCACGTGCTCCAGCGCGACGACGCCGGCCTGGTCGCCCTCGCCGCGGCCGAACTCGCCCACACCGCGGGCGTGCAGGGCCCGCCGATCGACTCGCGGGTCAGCCGGTGGGGCGGCGGGCTGCCGCAGTACGACGTCGGCCACCTCGATCGGATCGCCCGCGCCCGCGCCGCCGTCGACGCCCGGCCCGGCCTGGCCGTCTGCGGCGCCGCCTACGACGGCCTCGGCATCCCCGCCTGTGTCGGTACGGCGAGGAGAGCAGCATCCCGGATTCTGGAGCACCTGGATCCGGGGGGAGAATGGCGTCATGACGGAAGCCACCCCGCGACCAAGAGCGCGTGACCTGAACAATGTGATCCGCTACACCATGTGGTCGGTCTTCCGGCTGCGCGACGCCCTGCCCGGCAACCGGGACGCGGTCGCCGAGGAGGTGGCGGAGCTGCTGGCCCAGTCCGAGCAGAAGGACGTGGTCACCCGGGGCGTCTACGACGTGGGCGGGTTCCGGGCCGACGCCGACTTCATGCTGTGGTGGCACGCGCCGTCGGCGGAGGATCTGCAGGAGGTGTACGGGCGGTTCCGCCGTACCGGGCTGGGGCGGGCCAGCGAGCCGGTCTGGTCGGCGATGGCGCTGCACCGGCCGGCCGAGTTCAACAAGTCACACATTCCGGCCTTCCTCGCCGATGAGGAGCCGAAGAACTTCGTGTCGGTGTATCCGTTCGTCCGGTCGCTGGACTGGTATCTGCTGGAGGACTCCGAGCGCCGGGCCATGCTCGCCGAGCACGGCAAGATGGCCCGCGACTATCCGGACGTGCGGGCCAACACGGTCGCCTGCTTCGCGCTGAACGACTACGAGTGGATGCTCGCCTTCGAGGCCGACGAACTCCACCGGATCGTCGACCTGATGCGGCATCTGCGCGGCGCGGAGGCCCGCAGGCACACCCGGATCGAGATCCCGTTCTACACGGGCACGCGTAAGCCGGTCAGTGAACTGGTGGCCGCGCTGCCGTAACGCCGTTGTCGGGCATGTCCGGTGGGCATGCCCGTTCCGCATGTTTGCCGGTCGTGATCTCGCCTTTCTTGCGATACTCAAACGAAATCCCATGTCATTGCGAGGGGCGATGTCTGCTCGGCTGGCACGTTCCAGAGGACGGCGGCGGCGGCCGAGGTCGCGGCTCGCCGAGATCGGCGTCGGGGCGGTCTGCCTGGGGCTGGGCGGTGTCGCGGTGGGGGTTCCGCTGCTGCGATCCGATCCGCCGCCTCGTCCGGTGGCCGCGTCCGTGACGCCGACGTCCTCGGGGGAGCTTCATGTGGCGAGCGGTGCCGAGAAGCCGGCCTCCGGGAAGACGGAACACAGCGACGATTCCGCTGTCGCCTATTTCAACAAGCGCTGGGCCGACCGTACGAACGGCCGGGTAACGGATATCCGTACCACCGGGCGCTATCTGCGGATATATACGGATCTGCCGGAGGGTGCGAACAACTCCAGGACCGCGCTCCGGCTCTGCGAGCGCGGTCTGCTCTACCTGGAGTCCATCGGCGAACACGATCCCGTCGTCTTCGTCCAGGCCGAGTTCGGCGAGAACGGGAATCCCGTCCTCGCCAACATCCTCGGCCCGGAGGACCGCGACTGCCGGGTCACCCACCCGGAACCGGACGCCTAGACGGGCTTGAGGGTCAGGCTGACCGAGTTGATGCAGTATCGGTCGTCGGTCGGGGTCGGGTAGCCCTCCCCGTGGAAGACGTGACCCAAGTGCGAGTCACAGGCCGCGCAGCGCACCTCCACCCGGGTCATGCCGAGCGTGCGATCCTCGATCAGGGTGACCGCGTCGGACTCGCTCGGCTCGAAGAAAGAGGGCCAGCCGCAGTGCGACTCGAACTTGGTGTCCGAGCGGAACAGCTCTGCCCCGCAGGCCCGGCAGTTGTAGACGCCGACGGTCTTGGTGTCGACGTACTCCCCGGTGAACGGCCGCTCGGTGCCCGCCTGCCGCAGCACCCGGAACTCCTCCGGGGACAGCTGCACGCGCCACTCGGCGTCGCTCTTGACCACCTTGTCCATGCTCACCAGCCTTGTTCGTCGGGTTACCAACGTCAACATGAACCCGTTCGAGAAGCTTCCCGGTCTGTCGGTGGGACTGGGTAGTGTCCAGTTATGGCATCGCCGTACATAGAACTCGACGTCGGGGGCCGGACCGTCAAGGTCAGCAACCCGGACAAGGTCTACTTCCCAGGCATCGGCGCGACCAAGCGCGAGTTGGTGGAGTACTACGTGAGCGTCGGCGACGGCGTGCTGCGGGCGGTGCGCGAACGCCCGACCTACATCAAACGCCATCCCGATGGCATCGAAACCGAGGCGATCTACCAGAAACGCATGCCCAAACACCCTGACTGGATCGAAACGGTGAACGTCCGTTTCCCCAGCGGGCGTACGGCTGACGCGTTCTGCCCCACCGAAGTCGCGGGCATCGCCTGGTGCGCCAACCTGGGGACGATCGACTTCCACCCGTGGCACTCCCGGCGCGGCACCCTCGACCATCCCGACGAGCTCCGCATCGACATCGACCCGCAGCCCGGCACCGGCTTCGACCAGGCCAGGAAGGTCGCCTTCGCGGCCAAGAGCGTGCTCGACGACCTCGGCATGACCGGCTTCCCGAAGACGTCGGGAAACCGCGGCATCCACGTCGCCATCCGTCTTGAGCCGCGCTGGACGTTCACCGAGGTCAGATACGCGGCGATCACCTTCGCCCGGGAGGTCGAACGCCGGGTCCCCGACCTGGCCACCACCGCCTGGTGGAAGGAGGAACGCGGCGAACGCGTCTTCATCGACTTCAACCAGAACGCCCGCGACCGCACGATCGCCAGCGCCTACTCGGTCCGCGCCAAACCGGAGGCCACGGTCTCGGCCCCGGTCACCTGGGACGAACTGTCCGACTGCGACCCCCGCGACTTCGACATCCGCACCATGCCGGAACGCTTCGCCAAACTCGGCGACGTCCACCAGACCATCGACGACCAGTCGTTCTCCCTGGAGGAACTGCTGCGCCGGTATGAGGAGGACGACCGCGGCGACATGCCGTATCCGCCGAACTATCCGAAGATGCCAGGCGAACCGAAACGCGTGCAACCATCCAAGGCGCGGCACGACGACGAGTAGGGGCCCTTGGGCGGAGGTCAGGTCTGGATGATCGCGGCCTTTTCCCGGGTGTATTCGAGGACGCCGTCGTGGCCGTAGCCGCTGTCCTTGAGGCCGCCGAAGGGGAGGCCGGCGGGCATTTGGCGGAAGGTGTTCACCCAGACGCAGCCGCTGTTGAGGTCGCGGACGAAGCGGTGGGCTCGAGCCAGGTTCTGGGTCCATACGCCGGAGGCGAGGCCGTAGTCGGAGTCGTTGGCGATGGTGAGGGCTTCGTCGTCGGTGTCGAAGGGGATGGCGACGGCGACGGGGCCGAAGATTTCTTCCTGGCAGATTTTCAGGCGGTTGTCGGTGGTGGTGTAGAGGGTTGGTTCTACCCAGTAGCCGGCGGGGAGTGAGGGCACTACTTCGGCTCCGAATCGGCCGCCGAACAGGAGTTCGGCGCCTTCCTTCTCGGCGATTTCGAGGTAGCCGAGGACACGTTCGTACTGTCCGGACGAGACGATGGGGCCCATCGTGGTGGCCATGTCCAGGGGGTCACCGAGTCTGATCTGGGCTGCGGTGGAGGCGATTCGTTCGATCATCTCGGTCCAGATCGGTCGCTGGATCAGGATCCGCGAGCCTGCGACGCAGACCTGGCCGGCGTTGCCGGTGTAGATCGAGTTGATGGTGACGCCTGCGGCGGCTGCGTCCAAGTCAGCGTCCGCGAAGACGATATTTGGGGATTTGCCGCCGAGTTCGAAGGTCAGGGGCTTCAGGGAGTCGGCTGAGGCTCGGGTGATGATCTGGCCTGTCTGGGTGGAACCGGTGAGGCTGATCTTGTTGACGCCGCGGTGGCGGACCAGGGCGTCGCCGACGTCCTCGCCCAGGCCGCTCACGATGTTCAGGACTCCGGGTGGCAGCACGTCCGCGAGTAGTTCGCCCAGGCGGAGGACGCCCGCGCACGCCTGTTCCGCGGGTTTGATGATGACCGTGTTTCCGGCAGCCAGGGCGTAAGCGGCCTTCGCCGAGAAGGTGGAAATAGGGGAATTCCAGGGGATGATTCCCACTACCACGCCGTAGGGCTCGCGCCGCGTGAACCCCCAGGTGTCCGGCCCGAGAATGACCGTATCCCCTTTGACCGCGTCGATCACCTGACCTGCCGCGATCTGCCAGAGATAGGTCATCCCCGGCAAATCACGTTTCAACGTATCCCGAATTATCCGGCCATTGTCGGTCGTCTCCACCCGGGCGAGCTCTTCCGCGTGCTCCGCGAAAACCGCCGCGACCTTCCGCAGGAAATGCGCCCGCCCCAACGCCGGCATCCCGGCCCACCCCGGCAGCGCCGCCCGCGCCGCCGCCACCGCGGCCTCCGCGTCGGCGGCCCCGCTGGCGGGCACCCGCGCCCAAACCTCCCCGGTCGCCGGGTTCACGGAATCCAGTAACCGCCCCTCGACGGCATCGACGAGCTCGCCACCGACCAGATTCCGGTACTCCCGCATACCCGCCTCCACCATCGAAACAGTCCACCAAGCGTACGCTTGCTTGACTATCGTCGAAACCGGCGGAGGTGGCAATCCGGGTGCTGCTCGGTCCGGGAGGAACCGCGTTTGAAGGAGCCCGGGGTGCGGCTAGGGAAGGGGAAGCGGGCGCGCGTCCGAAACCGGGGGTTCGGTGATCTTTGGTGCCGTCCGGTCCGCGTTTGAAGGAGTGGCGGGGGGCGGGGTGTTTCGGGGCGCGGCTGAGAGGCCCGGCGTGGGTGTCTGGTAGCGGAATTTGGGGGTCAGGTCGGGGCCGCGTGGGGTGCTGGAGGCGCGGGCGGCCAGGCCCCAGGCGTCGATGACCGACTTGTCGGTGAAGAAGCAGAGCGGGACTGGGGTGGCGGTGGGGCGGTTGGTGGGGGTCCAGCCTGCGGGGTCTGATTTGCCGCCCAGGGACTCGCAGTAGGCGACGGCGGGGTTGGGGGCGCTGCCGGCGTTGGGCATCGGCGGGCGGTTGACGTAGGCCACCGCTGCCAAGGTGGCCTCCTCGGCGGCCAATGTGGACGCGCCGATGAGGATCTGGGTGCCGTCGGGGCTGCGGAAGACGCACATGGGCAGCTCCACGGTCGGAGCTTCCGGATTCTTCGTGACGTAGGACTGCACGATGCCGCCATGGGTCTTGCACCAGCCCTCGGGGGTCACTGACTGGGCTGCGGCCGCGAGGGCCAGGGCGGGTTCGTGGGTGCATCCGGTCGTCAGCGCGATGCCCGACAATAGGGTAAGAAACCCCACGTACCTCATGAGCTCCCCCGATGCTCCACGATACGGACTGCCAAAACAGACTATCGACCGGGAAATTGACGGGGTGCAGAAGGGGGCTCATCAGTGGACAATGGGGATACATGCGCGACATCTGGCCTGGAGAGCCGTACCCACTCGGCGCCACCTGGGATGGGGTGGGCACGGGATTTTCGGTGTTCTCCGAGATCGCCGACCGGGTCGAGCTCTGCCTCTACGACGACGACCAGATCGAGACCCGGATCGACCTGCCGGAGATGGATGGCTTCGTCTGGCACGGCTACCTGCCGGGCATCATGCCCGGTCAGCGGTACGGCTACCGCGTCCACGGCCCCTACGACCCCCGCCGCGGCCACCGCTGCAATCCATCCAAACTGCTGCTCGACCCGTACGCGAAGGCGATCGAGGGCGAGGTGCGCTGGAACGAGGCACTCTTCTCCTACTATCTCGCCGACCCGGGACGGCTGAACAGCGACGATTCCGGCCCCTTCATGCCGAAGAACATCGTGGTCAACCCGTTCTTCGACTGGGGGAACGACCGCCCGCCGCGCACGCCGTACCACGAAACGGTGATTTACGAGGCCCACGTGAAGGGTCTCACCATGCGCCACCCCCAGGTGCCCGAGCGGGAACGCGGGACCTACGCGGGGCTCGCCCATCCGGCGGTGATCGAGCATCTGCTGTCGATCGGGGTGACCGCCGTCGAGCTGATGCCGGTGCACCAGTACGTCCCGGAGCACTTCCTGGTGGCGCGCGGGCTGACCAACTATTGGGGCTACAACACGATGGCCTTTCTCGCCCCCCACAACACCTACTCCAGCGCCGGCCAGCGCGGTGAGCAGGTGCTGGAGTTCAAGGGCATGGTGCGCGCGCTCCACGAAGCGGGCATCGAGGTCATCCTGGACGTGGTCTACAACCACACCGCCGAGGGCGACCACATGGGCCCCACGATCGGGTTCCGCGGCATCGACAACGCCGCCTACTACCGGCTGCTGGACGCGGACAAGCGTTACCACCTGGACTACACCGGCTGCGGGAACTCGCTCAACGTGCGCTCCCCGCACGCGCTCCAGCTGATCATGGACTCGCTCCGCTACTGGGTCCTGGAGATGCACGTGGACGGTTTCCGCTTCGACCTGGCCGCCGCGCTGGCCCGGGAACTGCACGACGTGGACCGGCTGTCGGCCTTCTTCGACCTGATCCAGCAGGACCCGGTGATCTCCCAGGTGAAGCTGATCGCGGAGCCGTGGGACGTCGGGCCGGGCGGCTACCAAGTCGGAAATTTCCCCCCGCTCTGGACGGAATGGAACGGCAAATATCGGGACACCGTCCGGGACTACTGGCGTGGTGCCTCGGCCACCATGCCGGAGTTCGCCTCGCGCCTCACCGGCTCCAGCGACCTGTACGCCACCGGCGGCCGCCGTCCGATCGCCTCGATCAACTTCGTCACCGCCCACGACGGTTTCACCCTCAACGACCTCGTGTCGTACGACCACAAGCACAACGAGGCCAACACCGAGCACAACCGGGACGGATCCGACGACAACCGCTCCTGGAACTGCGGCGCGGAAGGCCCGGTCGAGGATCCGGAGATCGTCCGGCTCCGCCGCCGCCAGCGGCGCAACTTCCTGGCCACCCTGTTCGCCTCCCAGGGCGTGCCGATGCTGGTCGCGGGCGATGAGTTCGGCCGAACGCAGCACGGCAACAACAACGCCTACTGCCAGGACAACGAGATCTCCTGGGTGGACTGGACGCTGACCAGGACCGAGAGCGACCTGCTCGACTTCGTCAAGGCCATCGCCGCGTTCCGGCGCGACCACCCGGTCTTCCGCCGCCGCCGCTTCTTCTCCGGCCGCAGGGACTCAGAAGGCATGCGGGACATTGTCTGGCTCACTCCGGCCGGCCGGGAGATGAACCACGGCGACTGGCACGCCGGCTACGCGAAGTCGATCGGCGTGTTCGTCAACGGCGACGCGATCACCGAACCCGGCCCGCGCGGGGAGAAGATCAGCGACCAGTCCTTCCTGCTCCTGATCAACGCCCACCACGAATCGGTCACCTTCACCCTGCCCGGCGCCGAGTACGGCGTCAGCTGGCAGGTCATGGTCGACACCGCCGAGGAGCGGGTCAGCGACGACCCCTTCCCCGACGCGGCCTGGACCTACGGCTCCGAGGTCCAGGTCATCGGGCGATCACTCCGGATCCTGCGCGCCGTTTAACGGGTGACCCGCGTCGCCGTCAGCAGGACCAGCACGAACGCCGAAACCCCGGCCGCCCCGTGCAGCAGCACGGCCAGCGCAGGGAACCGCCGTTCGGCCCCCCGGGCGTGCCGGCCGTCGCCGAGCCAGCGGGTGAACATGGTGAATCCGAGCAGCGCGACCACGGTGACCGCGACGAAGGCCAGCCAGGCCAGCCAGTGCGCCCCGGTGATCAGAAACCCGCCCCACAGCCCGAGGCCGGCCACCGCCAGCACCGGATGGCTGAAGATCAACGTGATCGGAAAACGGGTGACCTTCGTCGCCTGCTGGCGCAGGCCGCCACCTTTGAGCCAGCTGAACAGCAAATAGATTCCGACGAGCGCGGCCAGCAGCCACGCCGCCAAAGCGACAAGCGGCACGAATGCCCCCTCCGACAAGTCTCCCCACCCATCGGTCACATCTGTCTCGATCCAACACCGATCTTGACATTCAGGCACTAAGAGAGACGCAACCGTTACTCGGGTAGTCGGACTCCCAGAGTGTCGGTGCGCTGTGCCACTGTAGAAACGTGCGTCAGATACTTCCTCACCCGAGTGAGGAACCGGATCTCGTCGCCGCGTATGGCTATCCCCGGGCCACGTGGCTGCGCCTCAACATGGTGTCCAGCGCCGACGGCGGGGCCTGGTTGAAGGGCGTCTCCGGCGGGCTGTCCGGCGCGGGGGACAAGCGCGTCTTCGGGTTGCTCCGCGGCCTGGCCGACGTGATCCTGGCGGGCGCGGCGACCGTGCGGGTGGAGGGCTACGGCCCGGTCGATCCGCGTGAGTCCTGGCGCGTGCTCCGGGCCGGCCGGCCGGCCGCGCCGCCGATCGCGGTCGTCACCCGCAGGCTCGACCTCGATCTGGGCGGCCCGCTGTTCACCGACGCAGATCCGGCCGCGCGGACGATCGTGTTCACCACCGAGGCCGCGCCCAAGGAGCGCCGCCGGGAGGCGGCCAAGTCCGCCGAGGTCGTGGTGGCCGGCGCGGAGCGGGTGGACCTGACCAGGGTCACCCTGGAACTGCGCGCCCGCGGGCTCGGCCGGGTCCTGTGCGAGGGCGGCCCCCGGGTGAACGCCCAGCTGTCGGCGGCCGGTCTGGTCGACGAGCTGTGCCTGACCGTCAGCCCGATGCTGATCGGCGGCGACGCGGCCCGGATCTTCAACGGCGGCGCCTCCCAGCACCCGCTGGACCTGGCGCACGTGCTGGAGGAAGATGGCTTCCTTTTCTGCCGCTATGTCCGGGAGGGCGCATTATGACGGAAATTTCGGATTTGACGTTGCCAGTGCTGCCGCCGGTCGCGCCGATGCTCGCCAAAGCGGTCAAAGGCATGCCACCCCAGAACGGTTCGCTGTTCTACGAGCCCAAATGGGATGGCTTCCGGTGCATCGTGTTCCGCGACGGCGACGAGGTCTATCTGGGCAGCCGCAACGAGCGCCCGTTCACCCGCTACTTCCCGGAAGTGGTCGAGGCGGTCCGGCGTGAACTCCCCGACCGTTGCGTGGTGGACGGGGAGATCGTCGTCATGCGCGGGCAGACCCTCGACTTCGACGCACTCCAGCAGCGCATCCACCCCGCCGCGTCCCGGGTCAAACTCCTCGCCGAGCAGACTCCGGCCTCCTTCATCGCCTTCGACCTGCTGGCCGTGGGCGACGAGAACCTGATGGCCGCCCCGTTCGCCGAGCGCCGCGCCCGGCTGGAGGAGATCACCGCGAAGGCCGGTGATTCGGTGCGGCTCACGCCGATCACCACCGTCGAGGAGCGGGCCGGCGAGTGGTTCGAGATGTTCGAGGGCGCCGGTCTGGACGGGATCATCGTGAAGCCGGGCGGGTCGGCGTACGAGCCGGACAAGCGGACGATGTTCAAGGTCAAGCACGAGCGCACGGCCGACTGCGTGATCGCCGGATACCGGGAGCACAAGTCCGGGCCGATCGTGGGGTCGCTGCTGCTGGGGCTGTATGGCGACGACGGTCGGCTGCACCACGTCGGGGTGTCCGCGTCCTTCCCGATGAAGCGGCGCGAGGAGCTGGTGGCCGAACTGGCGCCCTACCGGGTGACGGACATGTCCGAACATCCGTGGGGCGAGTGGGCGGCCTGGGCGATCAACGGCCCCGGCGGCGGCCCCGAAGGGCAGCGGCTGCCGGGCGCGGTGTCCCGCTGGAACGCCAAGAAGGACCTGTCGTTCATCCCGTTGCGGCCGGAGCTGGTGATCGAGGTCGCCTACGACCACATGGAGGGGGAGCGGTTCCGGCACACCGCTCAGTTCCGGCGCTGGCGGACGGATCGCACGCCGCGGTCGTGCACCTACGAGCAGCTGGAGAAGCCGATCGCCTACGACCTGGACGACATCCTGGCCCGATGAAACGGCCCTCGCCGTTGTGCGGCGAGGGCCGGATCAGTTCAGGGGGTTCAGCTGAGCAGCTCGGCGTTCAGGCTGATGTCGGTCCCGGTGAGGGCCTTGCTGACCGGGCAGTTCGCCTTCGCCGTCTCGGCGGCGGCCTGGAACTCCTCGGCGGTGATGCCCGGGACGTGCGCCCGGACGGACAGGACGATGCCGGTGATGCCCTCACCCGGCTGGAACGTCACGTCCGCCTTGGTCTCGACGGACTGGGGCGGGGTCCCCGCCTGAGCCAGTCCGTGCGACAGCGCCATCGAGAAGCAGGACGAGTGAGCAGCCGCGATCAGCTCCTCCGGGCTGGTCTTGCCGTTCGCCTCCTGGGAACGGGAAGCCCACGTCACATCGAAGGTGCCGACCCCCGAGGTGTCGAGCGATACCGTGCCGGAGCCGTCGAGAAGCGCGCCCTTCCACTGGGTCGTCGCGGTACGCGTGGTCGCCATGGTCGATATCCCTTTCAGTTCAGAGACTGTCACCAGCGACCCTAGTGCCGTAGCCGTCGGCTATGA
This sequence comes from Acrocarpospora corrugata, assembly GCF_009687845.1. Lineage (GTDB taxonomy): Bacteria > Actinomycetota > Actinomycetes > Streptosporangiales > Streptosporangiaceae > Acrocarpospora > Acrocarpospora corrugata. The sequence continues at coordinate 119,223 of NZ_BLAD01000036.1, read as the reverse complement.
CTAACCGGCATGCCCGTTGAGGGCTTGGTGCGCCCGGTGCTCGGCCCTGACCAGGTCCTCCACCCGGGCCCGCAACGCGAGGAACTCGGCGCTGCGGCGCACCGTCAGCGTGCGCGGTTCTGGCAGGTCGACCTGGATGTCCTGGCTGATCCTGCCGGGGTCGCTGGACAGCACCAGGACGCGCTGGCCCAGGAAGACCGCCTCCTCGACGTCATGGGTGACCATGACGACCGTGGTGCCGACGTCCTGCCAGATCTGCCGGATGAACAGCTGCATGTCCTCCTTCGTCTGGACGTCGAGCGCGCCGAAGGGCTCGTCCAGCAGGAGCACGCGCGGCTGGCAGGCCAGCGCCCGCGCGATCGACACGCGCTGCTGCTGGCCGCCGGACAGCTTGCCGGGCAGGGTGCCGGCGAACGCGGTCAGGCCGACCTCGTCCAGCAGCCAGCGCACCCGCTCGTCCCGTACGTCGCGGGGCACGCCCATCGCCTCCAGCCCGAAGGCGACATTCCGTGCGACGCTCCGCCACGGATACAGCGACGCCGTCTGGAACGCCATGCCCCGATCCGGGCCGGGCCCCAGCACCTCCTGGCCGTCCAGCAGCACCTGGCCGGTCGTCGGGCGGGCCAGCCCGGCGATCAGGCAGAGCAGCGTGGACTTCCCCGAACCGCTGGCTCCGACGACGGTGACGAACTCGCCCGGCTCGATGGCCAGATCGATCCCGGAAAGAACCGGTTTCCCGGCGACGTACTCGCGGCTCACGTCGATCAGTCGCAGGCTCACTGCGCCCACCTGCCGACCCGGGACCTGAGCAGCCGGAGGGTGATGTCGATGGTCAGGCCGATCAGCCCGATCACGATCAGGATGGCGAAGATCCGGTCGGTCTGCAGGAACCGCTGCGCCCGGGTGATCCGGTAGCCGAGCCCGGAGGTCGCCGCGATCAGCTCGGCCACCACCACGAAGTTCCAGGCCGCCGCCGCGTTCACCCGCATCGCGTCGAGAATGCCCGGCAGCGCGTACGGGAAGACGACCCGGGCGGCCACCCGGGCCCGGCCGGCGCCGAGGATGGCAGACACCTCCAGCAGCCGGGCCGGGACCTGGCGGACCGCGTCGGCGGTCATCAGCGTGTTGAAGAAGACCACCCCCAGCACCAGCAGGGCGATCTTGGAGACCTCGCCGATGCCGAGCCAGATGATCAGCAGCGGGATGAACGCCGAGGCGGGCAGGTAGCGCAGGATGCCGATCACCGGCTCCAGCAGCGGCTGCGCCCAGCCCAGCGTGCCCATCGCGAAGCCGAGCGGCACCGCGATGAGCACGGCCAGCCCGAAGCCCGCCCCGATCCGGCCCAGGCTGGCCAGCAGGTCATTGGGCAGGTCGCCGCTCTCCACCATGGCCATCCCCGCCGACCAGACGGCGGGCGGCGACGGCAGGAAGGTGTCCTCGACGACACCGCTGACGCTCAGCGCCCACCAGCCCGCGAGCGGCACCAGAATCGACGCCGCCCGCAGAATCCAGGCGGTCCGCCGGGAGACTTCGGTCTTGAGCAGCTTGACGCGCCGTGCCGGGGCCTGGGGGAGTACGGGCGGAGCCATCCGCGTGCTCACCATTTTCGTGACCTGTGGGGGACGGTCATGGCTGGACCGCCTGGACGAACTTGGGCTCGAACAGGCCCTCCAGCGGCGGCGCGCTGTCCACCAGCTTGGTGGACACCAGGAAGTCGGAGATCAGCTTGGCCTGGGCGGGCAGATCGGTGCTGAACGCCTGCCGGTTCTGCTCCAGCGTGAAGATCGTCGTGCCCTTGTCGTACGTCTCGTAGTCGGCCACGCTCACCCCGCCGCGCTTGGCCATGATCTCCAGCGCCTTCGGCCGGTTCGCCGCGATCCACTCGATCGTGTCGAACCAGGTCGAGACCAGCGCCTGCACCGACTTCTCGTCCCGGCCGAGCAGATCCCGGGTGACCACCAGATGGTCCGGGATCGCGCCGGGGAAGTCGGCCGAGGTGGCGATGGCCTGGCTGCCCTCGCGCTGCAGGGCGGTCGAGGTGAACGGCGCGAACGCGCCCACCGCGTCCACCTGGCCCGCCACGAACGCCGCCGCGGCGGCGTCGGTCAGCATCGGGGTGAACTGGACATCCGCCTCGGTCAGCCCCGCCTTGCGCAGCGCGAGCAGCAGCAGGTAGTGATCCACCGTCCCCTGCTCGGCCGCGACGGTCTTCCCCTTGAGGTCGGCCAGGGTCTTGATCTCGGGGGCCGCGATGATCTGGTCGTTGCCGGTGGAGTTGTCGTTCACCAGCACGATGCTCTGCTTGGCGCCGCCCGCGACCGAGGCCAGGGTGTCGTTCAGCGTCTGGCTGTTGGCGTCGATCGTGCCGGTGGCCAGCGCGTTCAGCGAGTCGGTGTAGCTGTCGAAGTACTTCAGCTCGACCTGGACGCCGTTCTTCTCGAACAGGCCCTGCTCGGCGGCCACCTGCCAGGGGAACCAGCCCGGCCAGGCGCTGAAGCCCAGGGTGATCTTCGTCGCGGCGGCCGGGGCGGAGGAGGGGGTGGTGGCTTCGGGTTCGCCGGCGCACGCCGTACCGAACAGGGCGAGGGCGGCCAGGGCGGGTAGTAAGCGACGGAACATCACGCCGCTCCCTTCTTCTTGGGGAGGTGACCCGCGCGGACCAGGCAACCGAGGGTGTCGCAGATCACGCGGGTGGCGATTAGAGAGGTGATATCGGCGTTGTCGTAGGGCGGTGAGCACTCCACCACCTCGATGCCGGCCAGCGGCCGGGCGTCGGCGATGAGCTGGATGAACTTGAGCACCTCACGCGGCAGGAACCCGCCCGGTTCGGGCCACCCGGTCCCCGGCACGAACGCGGCGTCCAGGCAGTCCACGTCGAAGGACAGCCAGACCGCCTCCGCGCCGTCCCAGGCCACCTCCAGCGCCCGCTCGGCCGCGCGGTCGATGCCCATCTCCACGCAGTCGGTGACCGTCATGATCGTGGTTCCGCGCTCGCGCCCGACCTTCACCCCCGGCCGCGGCGCCTGCCACCCGCCGATCCCGATCTGCACCAGGTTCTTCGCGGGGACGTTGGGGATATCGGTGGCGTGGAACCACGGGGTGGTGTGCATGCGCTCATCCAGGTCGGTTTCCTGGGTGTCGACGTGCCGATCGAAATGAATGATCCCGACATTTCCGGAATGGTGTTCGGCGATGCCCCGGACGGTCGGGTAGCCGATGGAGTGGTCGCCGCCGAGGATGACGGGGAAGGCGCCCGAGCCGTACACATGCGAGACGCCCTTCGAGATCTGGTCGAAGGTCTTCTCGATGTTGGCCGGGATGGTGAAAATGTCCCCCAAATCACACATGGTGATGGATTCCCGCAGGTCAACCCCCAGCTCGAAGCTGTACGGACCGTACAACGCGGATATCTTCCGAATCCCCTGCGGCCCGAAACGAGTCCCCGACCGATAGGTGGTGCCCCCATCGAAGGGCGCACCCAGAATGGCGACATCGTATTCGCCACATTTCCTGACATCTTCGACATATGGCGCTTTGAGGAAGGTGTTGATGCCCGCGAAGTGCGGCAACTCCCCCCGGGAGAACGTCGGGATGCTCCGATCCACGATCGAATCGGCACCCTGCAGGCCGTACTCGAGACCGCGCGCGATCTCCCGCTCATGCATGGTCGTCGGCAGCGACGCCTCACGCTCGACCGCGTACCGCGCCTCCGGGCCGTAATTGTGGTGAAGATGTCCCACGGGCACTCCTCATCGGGAAAGCCTCAGCAGAGAGGCAGCCGAAATGACTGTCTCCCGGGCTTTTCTCCCGCCGTGGAACGGCCGCCCTCCGACGCCCGCCTGCACCTCTCGGACCAGCCCCCGGCCACCCGGTCGAAGCGGAACCCTAGATGCGCCCCACCCATCGAGGTGAGTCCCCTTCATGACAGCGCCGCCCTGTTTCCCCCGTGTTTCCCTCACGTAGCGGTCCGATGACTCGAACTGGCGAAGGGTGGATTGAATCTATGTAGATCGGATCTACATAGACGCCGCCGCCGTGTTCACGTGCCCGAAGCGGCGTTACCGCCGGAGTTTCCGAACCCTCCGCGCGGGATGGTTACGTTTTTGATTGAGTCAAGCCGTTTCGATGATCGCGTTCAGATCTGCGTTTCGCAGGGTTCCGTAGGCGCCGCCGTGGTTTCCGGAGAGGCGGGAGGCGCAGAAGGCGTCGGCGATGGGTTCGGGGGCGTGGCGTACCAGCAGGGAGGCCTGGAGGAGGAGGGCCATTTGCTGGGCGATGCGGCGGGCGTCGGGGTCGGTGGCGGTGGTGAGGGATTTCTGGAGTTCGGTGAGGGTGGTGGTGATGCGGGGGTCGTCGGCCAGGGAGACTTCGGTGAAGAAGGCTTCGACGGCTTCGGGCTGGCGGGTGAGGACGCGCATCAGGTCGAGGGCGGCGACATTGCCTGAACCCTCCCAGATGCCGTTCAGGGGGGATTCGCGGAAGAGGCGCGGCATGCCGGAGTCTTCGACGTAGCCGTTGCCGCCCAGGCATTCGAGGGCTTCGGCGGCGTGGCCTGGGGCGCGTTTGCAGATCCAGTACTTGGCGACGGCCAGGGCCGTACGGCGGAAGAGGCCTTCGGGGGCGGAGCCGGCGACGGCGCGGTCGGTGGCGCCGGCCAGGCGCATCATCAGGAGGGTGGCGGCCTCGGATTCGAGGATGAGGTCGGCCAGGACGTTGCGCATGAGCGGCTGGTCGCGGAGGGGGCGGCCGAAGGCGTGGCGGTGTCCGGTGTGGTGGAGGGCCTGGGTGACGCCGAGGCGCATGCCGGCGGCGGAGCCGATCACGCAGTCCAGGCGGGTCATGTTGACCATTTCGATGATGGTCCGGACGCCTCGGCCCTCCTCGCCGACCAGGTGGGCGATGGCGTCGGTGTACTCGACTTCGGCGGAGGCGTTGGAGCGGTTGCCGAGTTTGTCCTTCAGGCGCATCAGGTGCATCGCGTTGCGCGATCCGTCCGGGAGGACGCGGGGGAGCAGGAAGCAGGACAGGCCGCCGGGGGCCTGGGCGAGGACCAGGAACGCGTCGCACATGGGGGCGGAGTTGAACCATTTGTGGCCGGTCAAGGCGAAGGTTCCGTCGGCGAGGGGTTCCGCGCGGGTGGTGCCGGCGCGGACGTCGGAGCCGCCCTGCTTCTCGGTCATCGCCATCCCGGCGAGCACGCCGCGCTTCTCCGCAGCGGGACGAAGCCCGAAATCGTAGGAACGCGACGCCAGCAACGGCTCCCAGACGGCGGCCAGCCCCGGCGAATGCCGCAGCGCCGCCACCGACGCGTACGTCATGGAGATCGGGCACCCGTGCCCGGCCTCGACCTGGGACCACACGTAGAACTTGGCGGCCCGCGCCACATGCGCCCCCGGCCGGGCCGACGTCCACGGGGCGGCGTGCAGCCCGTTCTCGACCGCGACGGTCATCAGCTCATGCCACGCGGGGTGGAACTCCACCTCGTCGATCCGGTGCCCGTACCGGTCGTGCGTCCGCAACACGGGCGGATGCTCGTTGGCCAGCCGTCCCCACTCCTGCGCCCGCGCCGTCCCCCCGAGCACGCCGAGCTGCCGCAGTTCCCCCGCGGCCCACCCGGCGCCCTCCCGTTCGAGCGCCGACAGAAGCATCGGATCAGCGGAGAGGTCGTGCCCGACCAGCGGCGGCGGCTGATTGATCACTTCATGAGACACTTGATCACTCCAAAATCGGAAATGTCGTCATCCATCTCAACATCTCATGCGAATAATGCGATGCTCGGGTCGCGCGGACGAACCGATGCTCATCAGGGGAGGTGCCAGTGGAGGCACCGGTTGTCGACGACCGTCTGCTCCACCAGCGCGTCGTAGGTGGCGACGAGACGGCTCTCGGCGAGCTCTACGACCGTTTCGCCGCGCTCATCTTCGGCTTGGCCCTGCGCGTGACCCGGGATCGGGTCATCGCGGAGGACATCGCCCAGGAGGTTTTCGTCACCTTCTGGGAGCGTCCGCTGGCTTTCGATCCGGAGCGTGGTTCGCTCCGGGCCTGGCTGGCGACGATCGCGCACCGGCGTTCCGTCGATCATGTCCGGGCCGAGGAGCGGCGCAAGGTGAGCGTGCTCGGGCCCCGCGTGTACGAGCGTCCCGCCGACATGGAGGACACGGTTCTCGCCGCCGACGAGGCGATCCGGGTCCGCGAGGCGGTGGCCGCCCTGCCGGGTGGCCTGCGCGAAGTGATCGAACTCGCGTACTACCGGGGCAGAACATACCGTCAGGTTGCCGGGGAACTCGGCATCCCGGAAGGAACGGCGAAATCCCGGATCCGCTCGGGCCTGCGAAAACTCGCGGAAGCCCTGGGCGGGGAGCAACCATGAGGAGGTGGCGATGAGTCTCGAACGTCTCTACCTGGACACCCTGGCCGAGGCGACCGATCAGGTCCCGGTGTCCCGGGCCCGGCTGCTGGCCGCCGCGACCTCCCGGCGCCGTCCCGCCCCGGACGTGCCGGCCTGGGCCGCGCCGTACGCGGGACGGGTGGCCGCTCTGGACGCGCTGCTCGGCTCGGTGGAACGCTGGGATCAGGTGATCGTCGAAGGCTGGACGCTGCAGGAACTGGTGGCCCACCTCGCCGCGAAGGACAGCCTGCTGGCCGCCTCCCTCGGCGCGCCCGTGCTCGGGCCGCCGATCGGCGGCAACGACGGGCTCGTCCGGACCAGGGAACTCCAGGATTTCGAGCGGGAGCGCCAGCCGGGGGAGACCCGGCGGTTCTGGCGCGACCAGGCGGACGCGCTCTGCGCCCGCCTCCCGGAGGCCGACCCCGACCGCGTCATCGACCCCGGCGGCACGCCGTTCGCGGTCCGCGACCACCTGCTGGCGCGCATGCTCGAAACCTGGATCCACACCGACGACGCCGCCACCTTCAACGGGGTACGGCTCCCGCATCCCGTCGCCAAGCACATCCACCCGACCGCGGACTTCTGCGCCCGCCTCGTCCCGTGGACCATGCTGCTGTCCGGCTTCGAGGCGGCTGCCAGGTCGGTACGGCTCACGCTGACCGGTCCCGGTGGCGGCGACTGGCACATTCCGCTGGATGTGTCGCGGGTCGCGGAGGCGTACCAGGGGGAGAGCACGGACGTCGCGCTCAGCTGTGACGTCGTCGGCTTCTGCTTCCTGCTCGGGGGGCGCGGCGAGGGATTCGCCTGGGACGTCACCGGTGACGGCGGGCTGGCCGCCGATCTACTGACGGCCGCGCCGGCGCTGTCCGGCCCCTGAGTATTCGAACAGGCACTCGGTCTGTGCGCGTGGAGTCAATTGACAGTTTTATTTTTCTAATGCTTTCATTGCGGCATGGCCGAGATGGTGCTCATGGACGAGCCGGAGCGGGTGCGGGTGGCGCTGTCGCCGCCGCGCCGCCGGATCCTCGACCGGCTGCGGGAGCCCGGGTCGGCCGCGCAGGTGGCCGCCGAGCTGGGCCTGCCCCGGCAGCGGGTCGCCTACCACTTCCGGGTGCTGGAGCAGGCGGGGCTGATCGAGCTCGTCGAGGAGCGTCCCCGGCGCGGGTGCGTCGAAAGGATCATGCGGGTGTGCGCGAACGCGCTGCTGGTGGATCCTTCGGTGCTCGCGAACGAGGCGTTCACCGCGATCGCCGACCGGCACGCCGCCGAGCATCTGGTCGAGGTGGCGGCGGGGACCGTCCGGGAGGTGGCCCGGATGAGTGCCGCCGCCGAGCGGCAGGGGGTGCGGCTGCTCACCTTCACGCTGGAAGCCGAGGTCCGGTTCGCGGAGCCCGGCGATGTGCACGAGTTCACCGACCAGCTGGCCGCGGCGATCGCTCAGGTGGTCACCCGGTTCGACCACGCCGGTGGGCGTCCGTACCGGTTGGTCGCCGGTGGTCATCCGGCGCCCCGTCAGTCCACACCTGAGGATTAGAACAATGAGCGAAGAGCGATTCACGGTGGAAGTCACTATCTCCGCGCCGGTGGACATGGTCTGGCAGGCGCTGCGCGACCCCGAGCGGATCCGGAACTGGCACGGCTGGCATTTCGACGGCCTCGACAAGGAGATCGAGGTCATCTACTCCGAGAACGTGCGGGAATCGGCGGCGGAATACTGGCTGGAGCTCCAGGGCAGTGACCGTTTCGAGCTCACCGACCTCGGCGACTCGACCCGCCTCACCCTGACGCCGTTCCTGGCCGCACCGGCGAAATCTGGTACCGCTCCGCCAACCAGCTCGGCGTCACCGTCACCGAATGGGGCGACGGCCTCCTCATCGCCGGCCGAGACCACCACGGCAACTCCATGCTCGTCCTCACCACCTACGGCCTCGACGACACCACCTTCACCACCCTGGAATCCCACTGGACCAGCCTCTTCGGCGCGTGAGATCCGGAGCTCAGGTTGAGCTGGCGGGCAGCCATCCTTGCCGCCCTGGAGCCCAGATGGACTGGATTGCTCAGTGCGTGAGGTCCGGTAGGTCCAGGTCGAGTTGGCGGGCGGCGGTGAGGACCAGGTCGCGGGAGTAGTCGTCGTCGGGGTCGTCGGGGTCGGTTTCGCTGAGAACGCGGTGGATGGCCTGGATGGCGCGTCGGTCGCCCCGGGCGGCCAGGCCCGCCGCCGCTTCGGCGGCTGTGCCCAGGTCGGTGTCGGCGATTCGGGCGGCCAGGGCTTCCCGGATGCCCTGGTCGTCATGGTCGAGTGCGGCCAGCCCCGCGGTCGCGTAGTCGCGGACCTCGGCGGACGGGTCGCGGGACAGGGCGATGAGGGTGGCCACGCCTTCCGCGTGGGCGGGGGGCAGGACGGCCGACAGGGCGATGGGGTCGCTGGCCGTGCAGACCCGGCCGGGTCGGCCGACGATGGCCAGGACCTCGGGGAGCGCCCGTGGATCCCGCTGCTGCCCGAGCGCGCTCAGGACCGACTCCACGACGCGCGGGTCCTGCTCCCGTTCGGCCAGGCGCTGCAACACCGGCAAAGCCCGCTCCAGATACGGCCGGTCGTCGGCGGTGAACCCGAACTGGGACAGCACGTTGACGCCGAAATCCCTGGTCAGCGGATCGCTGGACGCGCACAGCTCCACCGCGGCCCCGAACGTCTCCGCGTCCCGCCGGTTCTGCGCCGACCGCACCGCCGCCCACCAGGTCTCCCCACCGGCATCCCGATCCCGGTACGGCGTCGCCCGCGTGACCAACTCGGCGATGGAAGCCCGGACCCCAAGCGCGTCCTCCAGGATGGTCGCCACCGCCGCGTGCCCACGCTGCGCGGCCACCCGCGCCTCACCGGCCGTGACCTCCACCAACTCGGTCCCATCGGCGGCGTGCGACCTGCCGACTACTACGACGACGTCCGCGGCGTCTGCGCCGGCACCGGTGGCTGCTGTCGTGGCTGCGACGTTTGTGGTGGTTGCGGCCTCGCCCGCGGATGCGGTCGGCTTGGGTGCCTCTTGCCCGGCGGTGACCAGGTCGGCATCCGCGCCATGGGTCGCCTGGTGGATCAGGATCGCCTCCAGGTCCGCGCCCGCGAGCTTCCGGGCGATCTCCAGCGCGGTCGCGCCGCTTTCATCAGGTTTCGCCGGATCGGCCCCGTGTTCCAGCAGTGACCACACGATGCCGAACGCGCCGAACCGGGCGGCGGCCGTTAGCGGGGTGCGCGGGCAGCCCGCGTCGGGGTCCGCGCCGCCGTCCAGGAGCACGTCGGTGGCGGCCAGGTGACCCAGGCTGGCAGCCCAAAGCAGCGCTGTCCAGCCGCCGTCCTCCGCCGCGTCCGGATTCGCGCCGCCGTCGAGCAGGGCCTGCACGGCCTCGTCGTGGTTCCGGCAGGCGGCGGCGCTCAGCGGCAGCCCTTCGTTCTCGCCGCGACCGGGCAGGTTCGGGTCGGCGCCGAACTCCAGCAGGAGACGGATCATGTCCCCGTTGCCGTGCACGGCCGCCTCGTGGAGCGGGGTCGTGCCCTGGGCGGGATTCAGATCGACGCCAGGGTGGAGCAGCTCCCTGACCCGTCCAAGATCGTCCTCCGTCACCGCGGTCATCAGCTCACTGCCTGTCACGATTCCATCGTCACACACCCGCGAACGTCCTCATGCCGGGGGCCGGGTGAGGCCGGAATCGTCCCTGGGGAGGATCGAGCCGGGGCCTCCGGAGAGATAGATTCGAGGACATGAACGAGCCAGGCGGAATGCGCGCGTCGGACGCGGAGCGCGAAGCCGTGGTCGAGCGACTGCGGGACGCGTCGGTGGAGGGGCGGCTGACGCTCGCCGAGCTGACCGAACGCACCGAGGCGGCCTACCTCGCCCAGACGCACGCCGAACTGGCGCAGGTCACCGCGGACCTTCCCGGCGCCACGGCCGGTCCCGCCCCCTTCCCGGTCGCCGCTCCGGCGAAGGGCAAGGCCAGGAAATGGTTCGTCGCGGTCATGGGAGACACCAAGCGGCGCGGTAAGTGGCGGATCGACCAGGAACTCGGGGTCGTCTGCGTGATGGGCGACGTCGTGCTCGACCTGCGCGAGGCCGAGGTCAGGACCAACGAGGTCGACATCGTCGCCACCAGCATCATGGGCGACATCAAGATCATCGTTCCGGACGGGGTCGACGTCGAGCTCAGTGGCATGTCCATCATGGGCGACAAGAAGGTCAAAGTGGTGGAAGCGCCCCCCGGCCAGAACGTCCCCATCGTCCGCGTCCGCGGCTACGCCATCATGGGCGACATCAAAATCATCGGCGACTCCCGCGCCGAGCCCATCAAACGCAATTGGGCCGCCTGGAGCGACTGGTGGCTGGATCGCCGCCGCCGCGCCGACCACGAAATGGGCAACGCCGCCCACGGCGCCCTCCGCGACGCCCAGGCCGCCTGGCGCCAGCTCCAGCACGGCACACTCCCGCCACGGTCCCCACAACCCCCACAACCACCCCCACCTCCCTACACCCCACCCCCGGACCCATCCCGCTGGTAACCCCGCCCGCGGGTAGCCAGCCCGGCTTCTCGCCGTTGTCCGGCGCCGTTGACGCAGGCGACACCCCTCGCCGCACCGGCGCCAAAGGCGGCTCCAGGCGTTCTGGAACTGGGACTGACCGGCGTTGCGGGTCACGCGGAGGCGACGTGGATTTGTCCGTGTAGGGCTTCTGTGTAGCGGCGCAGGATCAATGTGGTGAGTTCGGGGGCCGCGCCGAGGACGTCTGACACGGTGTGGGCGCCTGCGGCCGTGGTTTCTTTGGTCACCTTGTCGGCGAAATAGCCCGGGGCCAGCAAGTAGGGCGCGACCACGACGCGGGGTGCGCCCGCTCGGAGGAGGCGGGTCACTTCGGCCTCGGGGGTCGGGGTGGCGGCTGACGCGAAGGCGGGGGTCACGGACCACCAGGAGCGGGAGCGGGACCACTGGGACGCCAGGCGGGTGATCGTCTGGTTGGCGCGGGCGTCGCTGGAACCGGCCGAGACGAGGACGACGGCGGTTTCCGGCTCGCCCAACGGGATTCCGGCCTCGGTCAGGCGGCGTTCCAGGGCCGTGGTGAGCAGCGGGTGCGGGCCGAGGGCGGGGCCGAGGCTGATGGTGAGGCGCGGGCGGCGGGTGGTGGCCTCGCGCAGGGCGGCGGGGATGTCGACCCGGGTGTGGTAGGCCGCGGTGAGCAGGAGCGGGAGCACCACCGCCGTGTCGAGGGTGGCCAGGGCCTTGGCCAGGGTGGGCGGGGCGTGGTCCAGGTAGGCGGTGCGGATGTCGAGGTCGGGACGCGCCAGCCGTACCTGGTCGAGCAGGGTGGTGACGACGGCGGCGGCGCGCGGGTCGCGGGACCCGTGTGCCACCGCCACCAGCGGGATTACAGGTGAATGCCGCATTCGATCTTTCCTAGGCCGGCCCAGCGGCCCGCGCGCGGGTCCTCGCCGGGGGCGACCTGACGGGTGCAGGGGGCGCAGCCGATGGAGGGGTAGTTGTCGTAGTGCAGCGGGTTGATCAGGACGCCGTTGTCGGAGATGTAGTTGTCCACCTCGTCCTGGGTCCAGCGGGCGATCGGGTTGACCTTCACCATCTGCCGCTTCGCGTCCCATTCGACCACGCGGGTGCCGGCCCGGGTGGGCGACTCGTCCCGGCGGATGCCGGACACCCAGGCCAGGTACGGCTCCAGCGCCCGGTTCAACGGCTCCACCTTGCGCAGGAAGCAGCACAGGTCGGGGTTGCGGCCGTACAGGCGGGGGCCGAGGTCGCGGTCCTGCTCGGCGACCGTCCTGGACGGGGTCACGTTGATCACGTTGACCGGGTAGACGGCCTCGACCGCGTCCCGGGTGCCGATGGTCTCGGCGAAGTGGTAGCCGGTGTCGATGAACAGCACGTCGACGCCCGGCTTGACCCGGCTGACCAGGTCGATCAGCAGGGCGTCGCTCATCGAGGAGGTGAGACAGAGGCGGTCGCCGAACGTGGCCGCCGCCCAGCGGATGATCTCGCGGGCGGGGGCGTCCTCCAGGAACTCGGCCGCGGACTCGACGATGCTCTGCAGGTCGAGGACGCCGCGCTGACGCTCCAACCCGGCTTCGATCTCCACCAATGTCATCTCATTACTCCTCATCACGTCGTGGGGGTTACGAACGCACGCCGATCCCAAGAAATTTCACCCGGAACGCGCGAGCGCAGGCCCGGCAGTACCAGCCGTACGGCTCCTCGTCGGAGACGTACGGCTCCAGGTCCTCGTCGCCGCAGTACGGGCAGTAGAACGGGACGGCGCGCTCGCTCACTTGAGGTCGCTCTCGTCGGCCCGCTGGACCCAGTCGGCGAACCGCTCGCCGTCGTTCTTCTGCTTGTCGAAGTTGCCGACCACGCGCTCCACGTAGTCAGGCAGCTCGGCGGCGGTCGCCTTCAGCCCGCGGACCTTGCGCCCGAAGCCGGGGGTGGGCCCGAGCGAGCCGCCCAGGTGGATCTGGAAGCCCTCGACCTGCTCGCCGTGTTCGTTCACGACGAGCTGGCCCTTCAGGCCGATGTCGGCGACCTGGATGCGGGCACACGAGTTGGGGCACCCGTTGACGTTGATGGTCAGCGGGTCCTTGAAGTCGGGCAGCCGGTTCTCCAGCTCGTGGATGAGCGTGGTCGCGGTCGCCTTGGTCTCCACGATGGCGAGCTTGCAGTACTCGATGCCGGTGCAGGCCATCGTCTGGCGGCGGAACGTGGACGGGTTGACCTGGAGGTCGGCCGCCTCCAGCTCGGCGACCACCGAGTCGACCAGGTCCGGCGCGATGTCGAGGATGACCATCTTCTGCTCGACCGTGGTCCGGACCCGGTCGGAGCCGTGCCGTTCGGCGATGTCGGCGACGCGGTGCAGGGTGTCGCCGTCGACCCGGCCGACCTTCGGGGCGAACCCGACGTAGAAGTTGCCGTCCCGCTGCGGGTGCACGCCGACGTGGTCGCGGCGGCCTCCGCGGGGCTCCTCGGGGGCGGGGCCGTCGGGCAGCTCGTAGCCCAGGTAGTCCTTCTGGAGCACCTCGCGGAAGCGCTCGGGGCCCCAGTCGTTCATCAGGAACTTGATCCGGGCCCGGTGCCGGAGGCGGCGGTAGCCGTAGTCGCGGAAGATGCCGACGACGCCGCCGTACACGTCGGCGACCTGGTCGGGGCGGACGAAGACGCCGAGGCGCTTGCCGATCATCGGGTTGGTGGACAGGCCGCCGCCCACCCACGCGTCGAAACCGGGCTCGCCAGCCTCGTTGACGACGCCGACGAAGGCGATGTCGTTGATCTCGTGCACGGTGCAGTGCGCGGGGCAGCCGCTGACCGCCGACTTGAACTTGCGCGGCAGGTTGGAGAACGCCTTGTCGCCGATGAAACGCTCGTAGATCTCGGCGACCTGCTCCGTGCCGTCGATCACCTCGGCCACGTCCACGCCGGCCAGCGGGCAGCCGAGGATGACGCGCGGGGTGTCGCCGCAGGCTTCGGTGGTGGACAGGCCGACCGCCTCAAGCCGCTGCCAGATCTCCGGGACCGACTCCACCTCGACCCAGTGCAGCTGCACGTTCTGGCGGTCGGTGATGTCGGCGGTGCCCCGGCCGAACTCGTTGGAGATGTCGGCGATCACCCGCAGCTGCGCCAGGCTGAGCTGCCCGCCGTCGATCCGGATCCGGAGCATGAAGTAGCGGTCGTCCAGCTCCTCCGGCTCCAGGATCGCGGTCTTGCCGCCGTCGATGCCGGGCTTGCGCTGGGTGTAGAGGCCGTACCAGCGCATCCGGCCACGCAGGTCGGCGGGGTCGATCGAGTCGAAGCCGCGCTTGGAGTAGATGTCGATGATCCGCTGACGGACGTTGAGCCCGTCATCGTTCTTCTTGTTCTCCTCGTTCTTGTTCAGCGGCTCCCGATAGCCGAGAGCCCACTGTCCTTCGCCGCGCGGGCGCTTGTGATGCCGGTTGCCTGGGCGGGCCGGGGTGCTCATGGCTGGTCCTTTTCCGAGGAGCTGGGGCACTGGGTCGGCGTGCGAGCAGGCTTCCTCCCGCCTCGCCGTCGAGTACGGGGGCACACAAAAAGACGCCTGTTCACGCGCCCACGATCAAGAGAAAGGGGCGACGGTCAACGGGCGTCAGTACAGATCGCGCTACGGACACGCAGAAGATCGACGTGGCGTCGCACGACGAGCATCGGATCCGCAGGCATGTATCAAACGATACCCCCTGTACCACAGATGTCCAAGTTCGGGTCCAGAGTGTGGACTCCGATCACTCCGGTCAGCCCTGTCTTCTCCAGTTCTGCGAGGCTCCTTCTCATCACCGGTACGACGAAAAGCCCCCAGCCGCGAGGGCCGGGGGCTTCGGTCGGGGTGTGTCAGAGGCGCTAGTTGTTCTCCAGGTACCCGAGAACTCCGCACATGGCGTCCAGGTTGGCGGGGATGGCGGTGATAAGGCCGGTGGGGTGCAGCACGAGATGCGCGCCGTTGTAGGTGTTGGCGTTGTAGGAGTAGAACCACACCGGCCGTTGAGAAAGGAGGGATACGCGATGATCTTCGCGATCCACTCGTCAGTGAGATTCATGGGCAGCGCCGGCCAGTTCTCGATGTAGGCGAAGGCGTCCTGACGCGACTTGGGAAAGGTGACTACGAGGACTTGGGCGCCCGAGTCCGCACCGTCACCTTTGATGATCTTCGTCTGGTCGTCCTGCATCGTCATTGCGACATCCCCCGTTTCCCCGCAGGGGCGCACGCCTTGTACGCCCGGAAACTCCGAATGTAGCATTTCCGCTACTTTTAGTAACAAACGCCAGAAGGTGACGCAGGGTCAGCCCTGTCGCAGCCAGTTCATGGTTGGCTCATGATCGTCTTCTGTGTCCTGCTCGGATCCGGTAGGCTCGTCACGTTTGCGGGGTTTTGTCTGGTGCTGGCAGTCGCACCACGAGCCGCCCCGGCAGTCCTCGTGGTGGCGGTCCTTGCAGGCGTCGCAGATCATGGTCGGTTTCTGCCCCCCGGGGATACTGTTTCACTTCCGCGGATGCGAGGCTGGAGGCGTGAAGATCCTTGGGTTCGTGCTGAACGTGATCTGGCTGCTGTTCTGCGGGATCTGGATGGCGCTCGGCTATGTGGTCGCGGGGATCCTGTGCTGCGTGCTGATCGTGACCATTCCCTTCGGCATCGCGGCCTTCCGGATCGCCGGATATGTGCTGTGGCCCTTCGGGCGTGCCACGGTGGAGAAGCCCGGGGCGGGGGCGCCGTCGTTCGTGGGGAACGTGGTCTGGCTGATCTTCGCGGGGTGGTGGCTGGCGATCGGGCACATCGTCACCAGTGTGCCGCTGTTCCTGTCGGTCATCGGGATCCCGTTCGGGTGGGCGAATCTGAAGATGATCCCGATCTCGCTGATGCCGCTGGGGCGGGCGGTCGTGCCGACCGACCAGAAGTTCGGGGCGCGTTGATTGCCGCGGCGATACCCGTGGCCGGTCCGGGACCGTATCCTGGGCTGCTAATGATCCGTGCTATTCGCCGACGGAGCGGGTAGTTCGTGGTTGACCACCCGGGTCCTGAGCGCAGGACCCCTAATCCGGTTTGGGTGCCATGACGTCCACGGACGCGCCGTCGCGTAGGCCCCGCCATCCGGCGGGGCATAAGTCACGCCTCGGCATGGCGCGGGCGCGGGCCGGGATGGAGCGGTTCGCGGGCACCGGGTTCTGGGCGCTGGTCAAGGCGACCACGATGGCGGGCGTCAACTACCGGGTGACCGGCCTCGCGGGCGAGGCGGCCTTCTTCGCGCTGCTGTCGCTGCCGCCGTTCGCGCTCGGGCTGCTGGGCGTGCTGGGGCATCTGAGCGGCATGCTGGGGCCGGAGACGATCGTCGCGATCCGGCATTCGGTGATCGCGAACGCGGATCTGCTGTTCAGTCCGGACGCGATGAAGAGCGTGGTCGAGCCGCTGCTCAGCGACGTGCTGGACGGCGGCGAGGTGTCGCTGATCTCGGTGGGGTTCCTGCTCTCGCTGTGGTCGGGGTCCCGCGCGCTGTTCGTGTACGTGGACCTGATCTCCATCGCGTACGGGCTGGGGGAGACCCGCGGGATCATCAGGACCCGCCTGATGTCGTTCGGCCTCTACCTGGCCGCCCTGCTGATGGGCCTGGTGGTGATGCCGATCCTGGTGATCGGCCCGACCCTGCTGGCCAACGCGCTGCCCGGCTACGAGGGCCTGGTCGGGGTGTTCTACTGGCCGGTCGTGATCGTCGGCTCGGTGCTGATGCTGACCATGCTCTACCACGTCAGCGTGCCGATGCGGACCCGCTGGTGGCGCGAGGTCCCCGGCGCGGTGCTCGCCCTGATCATCTGGATCCTGTGCGCCGCCGTGCTGCGCGAGGTGCTGGCCGCCTGGTTCCAGCCGCTGTCCATCTACGGGTCGCTGGCCGCCCCGATCGCGGTGCTGCTCTGGCTGTACATCACGGCGCTGGCCGTGCTCATCGGCGCCACCCTCAACGCCGAGGTGGACCGGCTGTGGCCGCTGGCCGGATCCGGCCGCCGGGCGAACGGGAGTGATTCGGAGTGATTCCGCCGTCGCGGACGGCTCCGATAAGGTGGCAGGGTCGCGACTGGCGCTGACGTCGCCCTGCGGGCGCGTCGCTAGGTGGGGCACCACCGGGGAGCGAACCTGCGGAGGCCGTGCGCCTGGGTCACCGCGGCTGTCAATGTGGACAAGGAAGGCGCCATGGCTGATAACTCGCTGCACGTCGTCGATCCGGAGATCGCCGACCTGATCAAGGCGGAGGAGCGGCGGCAGGCCGACACCGTCAAGCTGATCGCCTCGGAGAACTACGTGTCCAAGGCCGTCCTGGCCGCCACCGGGACCGTGCTGACCAACAAGTACTCCGAGGGCTATCCGGGCAAGCGGTACTACGAGGGCCAGCAGGTCATCGATCAGATTGAGACGTTGGCCATCGAGCGCGCCAAGGCCGTGTTCGGGGTCAACCACGCCAACGTCCAGCCGTACTCGGGGTCGCCCGCGAACCTGGCCATCTACATGGCCTTCCTGAAGCCGGGCGAGACCGTGATGGGCATGGGCCTGCCGTTCGGCGGCCACCTCACCCACGGCTGGTCGGTCTCCGCCACCGGCAAGTGGTTCAACCCGGTGCGGTACGGCGTGCGCCAGGACACCGGCCGGATCGACCTGGACGAGGTCCGCGAGATCGCCCTCAGGGAGCGCCCCAAGCTGATCTTCTGCGGCGGCACGGCGATCCCCCGCACCATCGACTTCCCGGCTTTCGCCGAGATCGCCCGCGAGGTCGGCGCGGTGCTGGCCGCCGACATCGCGCACATCGCCGGCCTGGTCGCGGGCGGCGCGCACCCGTCCCCGGTCGGCCACGCGGACGTGATCTCCACGACCACGCACAAGACGCTGCGCGGCCCGCGCGGCGCGATGCTGATGGCCACCACCGACGAGCACGCCACCGCGCTCAACAAGGCCGTCTTCCCCGGCCTGCAGGGCGGCCCGCACAACCACACCACCGCGGCCATCGCGGTGGCGCTGCGCGAGGCGGCCACCGACGACTTCCGCGACTACGCCCGCCAGGTCGTGCTGAACGCCAAGGCGCTGGCCGAGGAGCTGATCAGCCGCGGTTTCGACCTGGTCTCGGGTGGCACCGACAACCACCTGATCCTGATGGACCTGACCCCCAAGGGCATCGGCGGCAAGCCGGCCGCGCAGGCCCTGGACAAGGCGGGCCTGGAGACCAACTACAACACGGTCCCGTTCGACACGCGCAAGCCGTTCGACCCGTCCGGCATCCGGATCGGCACCGCCGGGGTGACCAGCCGGGGCATGGGCGTGGCCGAGATGCGGCAGATCGCCGCGTGGATGGACCAGGTCGTGTCGGCCCTGGCCAAGGACGAGGACGAGGCCAAGCATGTGATCACCCGGGTGCACGGCGAGGTCCGCGAGCTGACCTCGCACTTCCCGGCTCCGGGCCTGAGCTAGGCAGCGAACCGCCTCGGCGCCGGTCTCGTGCCGGCGCCGGGGCGCGGTGAAAACGCGTTGCCCGGGTGCGGAGCCCTTCGGTAATGTGTGAGCCGTTGACCGCCGGTCGTGGCGGTCCAGGAGGAAATGCGAGGTGAGGACAATGCGGGTCTTTCTGACGAACCTGCCGTCCAACAGCCTCCGGGCGCGCCTCTGAGTTGAGGGCCCCGGGTTTCCGAAGGGTTTCCTCCATTGGCTTCGCCAGAATTCTCTGGTTCTTTTGATCTTGTAAAGCTCGGCTGGCACGACTCGGCCGACCTTCCCGAGGGCCTGGTTCCGGCCCGGGTCGCCCGCGTCGATCGCGGCGTGGCCGAAGTCCTGGCCGCGGACGGCCAGCACCAGGCCAAATACGGAGCCCGGATCCGCCGGGCCTCCGCCGACAACCCGGTCGAGCTGCCCTGCGTGGGCGACTGGGTGGCGCTCAGGTACCTGCCCGAGGGCCGTTACGAGCTCGATTCTGTGCTGCCGCGGTCGAGCGCGTTCGTCCGGGGCGGCGTCGGACGGGTGTCCAGGGGCGGCCTGTCCGGGGACGGGCAGGGGCACGTGCTGGCCGCCAACGTGGACATCGTCTTCGTCACCGAGCCGTCCATGCACGCGACCGACTTCGCCGACCTGGGACGGATCGAGCGCATGGTCGCGCTCGCCTGGGAGAGCGGCGGCACCCCGGTGGTGCTCATCACCAAGGCCGACCTGTTCGACCGGGGGCTCGGCGAGCTGCTGGCCGACGTGGCCGGGGTCGCGCCGGGGGTGGACGTGCACGCGGTGTCCTCGCTCACCGGGGACGGGGTGGCCGTGGTCCGCTCCTACCTGGTCGGCGCGAAGACGGCCGTCGTGCTCGGCCCCTCCGGCGCGGGGAAGTCCACGCTGGTCAACGCTCTGGCCGGGGACGGCCTGATGGAGACGCAGCAGGTCCGCGCCGGGGACGGCCGGGGACGGCACACCACCGTGCACCGGGAGATGATCCTGCTGCCGGACGGCGGCCTGATCATCGACACCCCCGGCATCCGCCGCGTCGGCCTGTACGACATCAGCGACGGCGTCGACCTGGTCTTCTCCGACATCGAGGAGCTGGCCGGGAGCTGCAAGTTCGGCGACTGCTCGCACACCTCGGAGCCGGGCTGCGCCGTGGTGGCCGCCGTCGACTCCGGTGAACTGCCGGAACGGCGGCTGGAGAGCTGGTTCAAGCTGCAGCGGGAGGCCGCCTGGATGGCCCGCCGCAGCGACGCCCGCCTCCGGTCGGAGGCGACCCGGCAGTGGAAGATCATCACCAAGGAGATCCGGGGGCGCAACCGGCCCTGACGAGTGCCGGGCGATTGGGTCGGGTATGTCAAGCATTGTGGCTCGGCTGGAAATAACGCTTCCATTCGTGGACCGGGCCGAGGCGGGCGAACTGCTCGCCGAGGCCCTGGTCGGCCTCAGGCTGCCCGACCCGGTCGTGCTCGCGCTTCCGCGCGGGGGTGTGCCGGTGGCCGTGCCGATCGGGGCGGCGCTGGGGGCGCCCGTGGATGTGCTGGTGACCCGGAAGATCGGTCATCCGGGGCAGCCGGAACTGGGCCTGGGGGCGATCGCCGAGGGCGGCGAGCCGGTGTTCGACGCGGCGATGCTGGAGCATGTCGGGCTTGAGCCGGACGATCTGGCGGTGGTGGTCGAACGGGAACGCCGGGAGCTGGCCAGGCGGGTCCAGGTGTATCGCGGCGGGCGGGAACTGCCGCCGCTGGCCGGGCGCGACGTCATCGTGGTGGACGACGGCCTGGCCACCGGCGGCACCGCCAGAGCCGCCCTGCGCGCGGTCCGGGGCCGCATGCGGACGCAGGCCGGCGGCATGGTGATCCTGGCGGTGCCGGTCGCCGCGGGGGAGACGGCGCGCGCTCTCGCCGAAGAGGCCGACGAGGTCGTCGTGCTCGCCGTGCCCGCGCACTTCCGGGCCGTCGGCCAGCACTACATGGCGTTCGACCAGCTCACCGACGCCGACGTGCTGGCGCTGCTCAGCGGGTCAGCAGGACCATGATCAGGGCGAGTGCGGCCGGCACCGACTGCACGTACAGGATTCGCCGGCTGACGGTGGCCGCGCCGTACAGACCGGCGATGATCACGCAGGCGGTGAAGAAGGTGAGGACGGCCGGGTCCTGGCCGAGCAGGCCCCAGATCAGGCCGGCGGCGAGGAAGCCGTTGTAGAGGCCCTGGTTGGCGGCGAGGGTGCGGGACTGGGCGGCGAAATCGGCTGTGGTGCCGAAGGCGGCCCGGCCGCGTGGGGTGGTCCAGAGGAACATTTCCAGGATCAGGATGTAGACGTGGATGGCGGCGACTATCCCTACCAGGGCATATGCAACGAGCTTCAACGCATCCTCCGATATTGGGTGTGCCTTCACGTTAGGTGACTGACTGTCACGTACGGTGATTTCGTGGACGCTTTGGATCTGGCCCGGTGGCAGTTCGGGATCACCACGGTTTACCACTTCCTGTTCGTGCCCGTCACCATCGGGCTGTCCCTGCTGGTGGCGATCCTGCAGACCGTGTGGCTGCGCACCGGCAATCCCGCGCACCTCCAGGCGACCAAGTTCTTCGGCAAACTGTTCCTGATCAACTTCGCGATGGGCCTGGTCACCGGCCTCGTGCAGGAATTCCAGTTCGGCATGAACTGGAGCACCTACTCCCGATTCGTCGGCGACATCTTCGGCGCGCCCCTGGCGCTGGAAGCCCTGATCACCTTCTTCCTGGAGTCCACCTTCCTCGGCCTGTGGATCTTCGGCTGGGACAAGCTGCCCCGCCTGGTGCACGCCGCCTGCATCTGGCTGGTCGCGATCGGCGCGGCCATGTCCGCGTACCTCATCCTGGCCGCCAACTCGTTCATGCAGTGGCCGGTCGGCTTCACCGTGCGCGGCCCCCGCGCCGAGCTCACCGACTTCGGCGCCTTGCTCACCAACCAGGTCGCGCTGGCCACCTTCCCGCACGTGCTGCTGGCCAGCTGGCTGACCGGCGCGGTGCTGATGGCCTGCGTCGCCGCCTGGCACCTCAAGCGCCGCCGCAACGCCGAGGTGTTCCGCGTCCCGATGCGGCTGGCCCTGGTCGGCACGGTGGTGGTGGGCGCGGGCATACTGTTCACCGGCGACAACCTGGCCAAGGTGATGGTGCGGACCCAGCCGATGAAGATGGCCGCCGCCGAGGCGCTCTACGAGAGCGCGCAGCCGGCCTCGTTCTCGCTCTTCACGATCGGCAACCTGAGCGGCAAGGAGCCGATCTTCTCGATCGACGTGCCCGGCCTGCTCTCGTTCCTGTCCACCGGCAGCTTCGACGGCAAGGTCGAGGGGGTGAACAACCTTCAGGCGCAGTACCGGCAGCGGTTCGGGCCGGGGGATTACGCCCCCTACATCCCGCTCGCGTACTGGTCGTTCCGGTTCATGATCGGGTTCGGGATGCTGGCCGTGCTGGTGGCCCTGGTGCTGCTCTGGCTCACCAGGAGAGGACGGCTGCCGGAGAACGAATGGGTATGGCGGGCGGCGATCTGGGCCGTCGTCCTGCCGTTCCTGGCCAACAGTTTCGGGTGGTTGTTCACCGAGATGGGCCGTCAGCCGTGGATCGTGTTCAGCCAGCTGAAGACCGCCGCCGCCGTCTCGCCGACCAACGGCGTCGGCCACGTCGCGGCCTCGCTGGCCGCCTTCACCCTCCTGTACGGCGTGCTCGCCGTCATCGAGGTCCGCCTGCTGCTGAAGTACGCCCGCCAGGACCCGCCGGAACCGGAACCCGCCACCGAGGACGACGGCCCGCTGGCCTTCGCGTACTAGGAGCGCCATGCAACTCACCGATGTCTGGTTCGCCGCGATCGCGGTGCTGTGGACCGGCTACTTCATCCTGGAGGGCTTCGACTTCGGGGTCGGCGCGCTGCTGCCGGTCCTGGCCTCGGACGACACCGAACGCCGGGTGATGATCAACACGATCGGGCCGGTCTGGGACGGCAACGAGGTGTGGCTGGTCACGGCGGCGGGGGCGCTGTTCGCGGCCTTCCCTGAGTGGTACGCGACGCTGTTCAGCGGGTTCTATCTGCCGTTGCTGGTCATCCTGCTGGCGCTGATCGTGCGCGGGGTGGCGTTCGAGTATCGCACCAAGCAGGACAGCGCGCGGTGGCGGCGGGGGTGGGATCGGTGCCTGATCGCCGGGTCGATCGTGCCCGCGGTGCTGTGGGGGGTGGCGTTCGGGAACATGGTGCGGGGGGTCCGGCTGGACGCGCGGCATGAGTACGTGGGGGGCTTCTGGGAGCTGCTCAACCCGTACGCGCTGGTCGGGGGGCTGACTATGCTAGTGCTATTCGTCACTCATGGGGCGATATTTCTGGCGTTGAAGACGGAAGGGGACATCCGGCGGAAAGCCAGGGCGCTCGCCTGGAAGGCGGGTGTCGTGGCGGGGGTGCTCGTGGCCGTGTTCCTGGGGTGGGGGCAGTTCCACGGCGGGTCCGCGGTGTCGGTGGCGCTGGGGGTCGTCGCGGTGGTCGCCTGGGGGCTGGCGGTGGCGGCGATCGCGGCAGGGCGGGAGGGGTGGGCGTTCACGGCGTCCGCGGTCGCCATCGGAGTCGCCACGCTGACGCTGTTCGCGGTGCTTTACCCGAACGTGCTGCCGGCCGTCGATCCGGCCAACAGCCTTACAACGACAAATGCCGCGTCCACCGTCAAGTCCCTGCGGATCATGACGTGGGCCGCGGTGTTCTTCCTGCCGCTGGTGCTGCTCTACCAGTCATGGACCTACTGGGTGTTCCGCCGCCGGATCGGCGTACGGAACATCCCAGCGGGCCACTGACCTGCGAACGTGTCGGGGAGGGTTGGAGAAAGACCCAGGGTTCTTACGCGACGGCGCTGATACCGGCGCTCGCGGCGCGCCGCATGCGACGGCGACGCTCGGAGGCGCGCTCGTCCTCGTTCAGGCCGCCCCACGTGCCGTACTTCTCCGGCCGGGACAGAGCGTAGTCGAGGCACTCGGCGCGGACCGGACAACCGGCGCAGATGGCCTTGGCCTTGCGCTCACGGATGTCACGCTCCGGCTGACGCTCGCCGTCGGGGCCGAAGAACAGCACAAGGTCCTCTCCCCGGCACGCGGCATCATCCTGCCAACCCCAACTGGGGCGGGGGCGGGCGAGCTGCCGACGTACCTGAGACATGAGAAACCACCTTTGGTGAGAGGTATTTCAGAGTTTGTGCCGCATTGGACGCTTATGGCGTCCCTGCATCCAACGCAATAGCTGCCCGTGGTGTTCCCAGCTCCTTGCGGAGCCTCAGGTCAGGGCCGGGGTGAGCAAGCTCAGCTCGGCCAACCTGTAGGTCGAGACATCTTCGGCGCAGGCGACACCACACGGTGCCGTGAACACCGCAGGCTCGACCACTACCCGAAATCGCGACGATCCAACAGGGGCATTGCACACGACAATGCACTCCGTGGTGTCGCCATCCGACCGGGAGGATTCCACGGCCACTGCGCCGACCGAGCGCTCGCCCGTGTGGGACCGGACAAAATGCTCAGCGGCTTGCGATGGCTCAGGGATACCCGCGCGCCCCCGGAAGCGGTCGAGGACGACCTCACCGTGCCGGTACGCGTTTGCCGCCGCGATCGCAGCAGCCTGAGACATGCTGCCGTAGTAAAGCCCGTGTGGCAAGCACACGAGGTTAGCGGCGTATCGATCGCCGCCAACATGCGTGGTTTCCCACACCTGGCCGGGCAGTTGCTCGTCGAGAAATCTCGCGAGCGGCAGTCCAATGCGGGCACAGCACGCGTTGCGCTTGGCGTGCGTGCAGACCAGAAATACCGGCTCACTCACAAGTATGCAGGACTCCGGAAGCACTCCGTGCACGAGTGCGTCCAGGTCAAGATCGTCCGGGTCGTCGAAACGGCCCTCGGCCAGCCAGGGGTCCTTACCGGTCGAGGAGCCCACGAATACGTGCAGCGGACCCCCGGAGCGTTCCCTGCGACCGGTCCTGCGAATGAGCTGCGGGCGCACCCCGAGCGCGGTCGCACGGTCGATCAGCGCCCGCACCTTGACCGGCAGCCGGCACTCGTCCAGGTACGCCGCCCACGGCCCGGAATGCTCGATGAGCAGCCAGAATCGAGCGCCCACCGTCGCGCTCGCGAGGATGGGCACGTCGCCGGTATGCAGCCCGGCAAGATGCTCGCATCCATTGGCCATGCTCGTCTGCCCCCTGCGCCGCGGTTCGGAATTAGGTAATCCTAACCTTAGCCACCCCTGTCAAACCTCCCGCATCCCGATATTCGGTCCGGGTTTTAATCGGCGAGGGTGAAGGCCGCCCGCGCGGCGGGCAGCGCGGCGGCGCGATCCTCCGGGATCAGGCCGATCCGGGTCCGGCGATCCAGCAGGTCATCCGGGTCGAGCGCGCCCTCGTGCCGGACCGCCCAGACCAGCTCGGCCATCGTGGTCTCCCCGGACACCGCCCGGCCCAGCTCGGGATCGCGCGCCACCAGATCCTGTACGGCCGTCGCCTCCGACCCGTACCGCCGGATCAGCCGGAGCGGGGCGCCGTCGCCGCTCTGGGCCGCGCCCACCAGGGGGAGGCGGGCGGTCCTGCTGCGCGGCGCGGGCAGGCCGGTGGCGTCCACGGCGTCCTCGGCCATCCGCCGGTAGGTGGTGAGCTTGCCGCCGACCACGGTCACCACGCCGTCGGGGGAGCGCAGGATCGCGTGCCGCCTGGACAGGTCCGCGGTGCCGCCGCCGGAACCGGCCAGCAGCGGGCGCAGCCCGGCGTACACGCCCGCCACCTGGTCCCGGCGCACCGGTTCGGCCAGGACGGAGCCCAGGACGTCCAGGAGGAAGCTCACGTCGCTCTCGGGGGCCTCCGGGACGTCGGGCACGGGTCCGTCCACCGGCTCGTCGGTGAGGCCGACGTAGACGCGCCCGTCGAGTTGCGGGAGCACCAGCGCGTACCGGTGGCCCGCGCCCGGGATCGGCACGTGCAGGCCCGCCCTGAGCGGACCGAGCGTGCCGGGCCGCAGGACCAGGTGAGTGCCCCGGGAGGGCCGCAGGTCGACGCCGGGCACCAGGCCGCCCGCCCACACGCCGGTGGCGTTGATGACCGCTCTGGCGCGGATGGTGAACTCCGACCCGGTGAGCTCGTCCCGTACCCGCGCGCCGTCGCCGGCCAGCGTGAGCGCCCGGCAGCGGGTGAGGATCCGCGCGCCGTGCGCGGCGGCGGTCCTGGCGATCGCCACCACCAGCCGAGCGTCGTCGGCCACCCGCCCGTCCCAGGACAGCAGCGCCCCGCGCAGACCGGCCGGCTCCACCGCGGGCACGAGAGCCAGCGCCCGCCCGGCCGGGATCCGGGCCGGCCCCGGCAGCAGCCGCCGCGGCGTGCCCGCCGCGGTGCGCAGCGCGTCGCCCAGCCGGTAGCCGGTCATCACCACCTCGGCCTGGGTGCGGGACACGGCCGGGGTCAGCGGCAGCAGGTACGGATAGGCCTGCACCAGATGCGGCGCCGTGTGCCGGAGCAGCACGCCCCGCTCGATCGCGCTCTCCCTGGCGATCCCGACCTGACCCCTGGCCAGGTACCGCAGCCCGCCGTGAATCAGCTTGGAACTCCACCGGGAGGTGCCGAAGGCCAGGTCGAACGCGTCCACGGCGACGACGGAGAGGCCGCGCGAGGCAGCGTCCAGGGCGGCCCCTGCCCCGGTGGCGCCGAGGCCCACCACGAGCACGTCCACCGCCCGGTCCGGCGCCTCCTGGATTTCCCTGGCCCGGCGGGCGGCGTTGAGCGAGGAGTCCATGGTCATCCCTCAATCGCGCGTATTACTCTTTG
This sequence comes from Acrocarpospora corrugata, assembly GCF_009687845.1. Classification (GTDB taxonomy): domain Bacteria; phylum Actinomycetota; class Actinomycetes; order Streptosporangiales; family Streptosporangiaceae; genus Acrocarpospora; species Acrocarpospora corrugata. The sequence goes on along the minus strand of NZ_BLAD01000036.1, from coordinate 93,016 downwards.
GTAACCTAACCGAAAGGCCGGACCCCCGTGGAAACTCCCAGTTCCGCCGCAGAACCCATGCTCTGGTCGGGATGGGGCGATCCGGCCAAAGCCCGGGAGTTGCCGTCGTCGGTCCGGAAACTCCTCCGCGACCTGCTCGGCGTCACCGATCCGGAATCCGCGGCCGCCAGTTTCGGTGAGGTGCGGCTGCCCATCTCGGCGCTGCCCGCGCCCGTCATGACCCGGTTGAGCACCTTGGTCGGCGACGAGCACGTGCGCTGCGACGAGGACGCCAGGATCCGCCACACCCGCGGCAAATCCACCCCCGACCTGCTCCGGATGCGCGCCGGCGACGGCGATGACGCCCCCGACGCGGTGGTGCTGCCCGGCTCCCACAGCGAGATCCTGGACCTGCTCAAACTGTGCGCGGAGCACCGGGTGGCGGTGGTCCCATTCGGCGGCGGCACCTCCGTGGTCGGCGGCCTGGTCGCCTCCCGGGGCAACTTCACCGGCGTGATCGCCCTCGACCTGGCCCGGCTCAACCGGGTGCTCTCGGTCGACAAGGTGTCCATGATCGCCGAGTTCGAGCCGGGACTGCGCGCCCCCCAGGCCGAGCAGATCCTGGCCAGGCACGACCTCACCCTCGGCCACTTCCCGCAGTCCTACGAGTACGCCACCCTGGGCGGTTTCGCCGCCGCCCGCTCCTCCGGGCAGGCTTCGGCCGGGTATGGGCGCTTCGACGACATGGTGGTCGGCCTGACGGTGGCCACCCCGCGCGGCACCCTGGAGTTCGGCCGCGCCCCCAAGTCGGCGGCCGGGCCCGACCTGAGGCAGGTCATCCTCGGCTCCGAGGGCGCGTTCGGTGTGATCACCGCGCTCCAGTTGCGGGTCAGGACCGCGCCCCGGTCGAAGGTGTACGAAGGCTGGCGGTTCGAGTCGTTCGCGGCGGGTCAGGTGGCGATGCGGCGGATCGCCCAGGAAGGGCCGCTGCCCACTGTTCTGCGGCTGGCGGACGAGACCGAGAGCATGATCGGGCTGTCCCGGCCCGCCGAGCTCGGGACGCTGGCCGAAGCCGGCTGCTTGATGATCACCGGGTTCGAGGGGTCCGAGGACGACGTCGCGCACCGGCGGGAAGCCGTCGCCGCGCTCCTGTCCGAACTGGGCGGCACCTACCGGGGCACCGAGCCCGGCGAGCGCTGGGAGGAGGGCCGCTACTCCGCGCCCTACCTGCGCGACTCCCTGCTGGCCGCCGGAGCCACCGTGGAGACCCTGGAAACCGCGGGGTTCTGGTCTGACCTCCCACGCCTCTACGACGCCGTACGCCTCGCGCTGCGGGCCACCCTGGATGACCCGCTGGTGATGTGCCACGTCTCCCACGTGTACGCCACCGGGGCGTCGCTGTACTTCACCGTCGTCGCCGCCCAGGACGAGGATCCGCTGGCTCAGTGGGAACACGCCAAGCGTGCTGTCAACAAGGCCATCGTGCTCACCGGCGGCACCATCTCGCACCACCACGGCGTCGGGCGCGACCACCGGACCGCGTACGCGAGCGAGATCGGCGACCTGGGTGTGGAGATCCTCCGGGCGATCAAGGGCAGGCTCGATCCGTACGGGATTCTGAACCCGGGTGTCCTGATCCCCTAGGAAGCGTAAAGATTGGTTCATGGTCACGGTCGATGTCGCGGCGGCGCGGGGTAAACAGAGTTCGTCCCGGGTGTCCGAGGAGGGCGCGGGCTGGGAGGGCCAGCAGGTCGGCGCCTTCCAGGGACTCCGCCCGAACAAGGAATCCTTCACCTGGCTCAATCCGCGCACGCTCTGGCGCTCCAGGAACGAGATCCTGGCCGGCCTGCTCGGCGACCCCTCCGCGGAGGTGCGCCGCCGCTGGGTGGCCTCCCAGCGGGAGAACGGCGCCGACGCGGACTTCCGCATCGTCAAGGAGCTCGGCCCGGACTTCTCCTTCCTGGTCATCGGCGACACCGGCGAAGGCGACGCTTCCCAGTACGCGGTCGTCCCCGGCCTGCTCAGGCTCGGCGCGGACACCTCGTTCGCGGTCATCGCCAGCGACGTGATCTACCCGACCGGCGCCGCCGCGGACTACTGCGACAAGTTCTTCCGCCCGTTCAAGGATTATGACGCGCCCATCTACGCCATTCCCGGCAACCATGACTGGTATGACGGCCTCGGCGGCTTCATGCGCGTGTTCTGCGGGTCGAAACCGCTGGCGGTGCAGCGGGAGGGCTTCCGGCTGTCTCCGCACGGGCTGCGCGGGCTGCTCTGGAAGAAGCCGGAGCCGATCGACGAGGCCGCCCTCGCGGACGCCTGGGAGTTCCGTGGCCGGCCGTCCCAGCAGGCCGTCCAGCCGGCGCCGTACTGGGTGCTGGATCTCGGCCGGTTGCTGGTCGTGGGGATCGACACCGGCATTCGCGGCAGTCTCGACCGCGAGCAGGGCGAATGGCTGAAGCACGTCTCCGCCGATCCCCGGCCCAAGATCCTGATCACCGGCAAGCCCATCTACGTCCGCGACGATCACAAGCCCTGCCCGATCGAGGGCGGCGGCACCGTGGACGAGATCGTCACCGATCCCGAGCACAACTACCTGGCCGCGATCGGCGGTGACGTGCACAACTACCAGCGTTTCCCGGTCAAGGTCGGCGACCGGGTCATCCAGTACATCGTCTCGGGTGGCGGTGGCGCGTTCATGCACGACACGCACACCATTCCCCGGGTCACCCGCGTCCCCGAGGACGCCTTCAAGTGCTATCCCCTGCGTGGCGACTCCCTGTCCTTCTACAGCCTGCTCTACAGCCGCCGCTTCCGGATGAAATGGCTCTACCTGACGCCGGACGAGGGACTGGCCCTCATGTCAGCGCGCGTCGGCAACGCCCCGCCCCGCGACCTCACCGAATCCACCCCCATCACCAGCCGGATGAAGTGGGCCGCCCGCATCCTCGGGGCCTGGCCCTTCCCGCTCCGCCTTCCCGTCGGCCGCGTCTTCCACCGTTTCCTCTCCGAACTCTCCGACTGGGACACTCCGCCCTTCTTCAAGAGCTTCCTGCACATCTCGGTAGCGGGTGACGAACTCCGCATCCGTTGCTTCGCCGCCACCGGCTGCCTGGCCCAGGAACTCAACCCACCCCTGGAAGACGAGATCGTGATCCCCCTCCCCGCCTGACCTACTCGCGTTCCGTCAGGGGGGACGAGCTGATCCGGCGGCTACGCGAGGAAGGCGGCGTCCTGATGCTGCCGTGCGGCGAGCGCTTGGTCCGTGATCCCCCCTGTTCAGGCCCCCGAAATGTCAGTCCCACCTGGCACGCTGGGGGCATGCACGTGGTGGTGACGGAGGACCCGGAAGGCCCAGGCGGAACCCTGGGTCATGAGAACGGCACCGTCACCCACGTTCCGGACCTCGCCGAAGCGATCGGGTCATGGCCGGAGAGCGACCACCGTGAGGTTCGGTGGGTTTGGGGGGATACGCGGAGGGTTTATCCGGGGGTTCTGGGGAGGGGGGTGCGGGTTGGGCGGTGTCACGATGTCGCGTTGACCGAAGGGTTGTTGCTGGGGGCTGAAGGGCGGTATGGGGAGCCTCGGTCGGCGGAGGCGGCTTATGCGCGGTTGCATGGGTTCGCGGTGCCGGAGGATCGGGAGGCCGTGGTTGAGGGGGGTCAGGGGACGCTGTTCGAGGCGGAGCCTCGGGAGGCTGGGTTCGGGGTCGGTGAGGCTGAGCTGGTCGCGGCGGTCTATCAGGATCAGCTGGGGCGGATCGGGCGGTTGAAGGAGCCGGGGCGGTTTCGGTTGCTGGTGGCGGCCGAGTCGGCGGGGGCGTTGATCGCGGCCGAGATGGGGTTCTTCGGGATGCCTTGGCGGGAGAGCGTGCATGATGCTCTGCTGACCGAGCTGCTGGGAGGACGGCCCGCGCATGGGATGCGGCCGTCGAAGTTGCAGGCGCTGGCGGACGAGGTGGCGGCGGCGTTCGGGCAGGCGGTCAATCCGGACTCGCCGCAGCAGATCATCAAGGCGTTCAAGTCGGCGGGGCTGACCGTGCCGTCGACACGGTCCTGGGTGCTCAAGGAGGTTGATCATCCGGGTGTGAAGCCGCTCCTGGCGTACAAGGAACTGGCTCGGCTCTACAGCTTTCACGGGTGGGTTTGGGCTGATCAGTGGGTGAAGGAGGATCGGTTCCGGGCGGAATATGTCGTGGGGGGTGTGGTCAGCGGGCGGTGGGCGACCAGCGGGGGCGGCGCGTTGCAGATTCCCAAGCTGATGCGCCGGGCCGTCGTCGCCGACGAGGGCTGGACGCTCGTGGTGGCCGACGCGGCGCAACTGGAACCGCGCGTTCTGGCGGCCATGGCCGGAGACGGCGGACTCGCCCGCGCCGCCGGCGAGATCGACCTCTACGCCGCCCTGGCCAAAGCCTTCGGCGGCCAGCGCGACGCCGCCAAGATCGCCATGCTCTCCGCCATGTACGGCGGCACCAGCGGCGACGCCCCCAAACTCCTCGCCGTCATGCGGCAACGATTCCCCCAGGCGTACGCGTTCGTCGAGGACGCCGCCCGAGCCGGTGAGGAAGGCCAGCTGGTCCGCTCCTGGCTGGGCCGCACCTCACCCCCGCCCTCCGCCCGCTGGCGCGAACTCGTCTCCGGCCCGGAAGGCACCCGCGCCTCCCGCGACCGGGGCCGCTTCACCCGCAACTTCGTCGTCCAGGCCACCGCCGCAGAATGGGCCACCACCCTGATGGCCATCCTCCGCCACCACCTCCCCGACCCCGCCAAACTCGTCTTCTTCCAACACGACGAGGTCATGGTCCACTGCCCCCTCGACCAGACCACCACCGTGCGATCCGCCATCGCCACCGCCGCCGACGAAGCCACCCGCCTCCTCTTCGGCGACACCCCCGTCCGCTTCCCCATGGAAGCCATAGCCGTCACCTGCTACGCCGACGCCAAATAGCCCTTCCGCGCGGGTGTCCGCCTTGGGCGGTTTTCGGGAGGGGTTAGGCGGATTGGGTGGGGGTTGGGGGGCGGCGGCGGAGGAGGGTCAGGGTGGTGAGGGCGACCATGATGGCTGCGGCGGTGTTGAGGGCGGCGAAGGAGGCGGCTCCGACGACCGCGCCGGCGAGGAGGGCGCCGGTGGCGCCGCAGATGTTCATGATGAGGTCGGAGAGGCCCTGGACGGCGGGGCGGCGGTTGAGGGGGACGGATTCGGTGAGGAGCGCGGAGCCGGCGACCAGGCCGCAGGACCAGCCGAGGCCGAGGATGAAGAGGCCGGCGGCGATCTGGGGGACTCCGTAGCCGGCTGTTCCGGCCAGGGCGGCGGAGATCAGGAGCAGGATCATGCCGGCGATCAGGACGGGGACGCGGCCGAGGCGGTCGGCCAGCCAGCCGACGACGGGGGAGAGGACGTACATCCCGGCGATGTGCAGGCTGATGACGATGCCGATCACGGAGATCTCGGCGTGGCCGTGGTCCAGGTGAACGGGGGTCATCGACATGATCGAGACCATCGCGGTATGGCTGACGGCGATCGCGATCAGCGCCTGCCGCGCGGCCGGAATCACCCGGATTGTCTCCCAGGCCTCGCGCAGGGTGTCCGCTAGCGATGCTTTCGCCGCGGGCTTCTCCGTGGCGGGAGTTGTCGCGGGCTTCGCGGCAGGTTTCGTCGCGGGGGATTCCGTCGGGTCGGGAGCGAAGTCGAGGTCATGGGGTGTGGGGGGCCGCTGAGTGGCTCTGGCCAGGAGGAGTGGATCGGGGCGGAGGCCGAGGTTGATGATGAGGGTCGCGATGGCGAAGGTGATCCCGGCCAGGACGAAAGGGCCGGCGGCGCGGGGGAGGGTGAGGGTCTCGGCCAGGTCGGCGGCGGGTTCGGCGAGGTTGGGGCCGGTCACCGAGCCGAGCGTGGCGGACCAGACGACGAGGGAGAGGTGGCGGGCGGCGTGGCCTTCGGGCGCCAGGTCGGTGGCCGAGTAGCGGGCGGACAGGTTTCCCGCGCTGGCGGCGCCGATCAGCACCAGGGCCACCAGGAGCAGCGGCCAGGAGGTGAGGGCCACCGCCACGACGGCGAGAAGACAGCCGGCCACCGCCGCGCCGTACGCCAGGGTGAGGCCCGCCCGGCGTCCGCTGCGCCCGGTGGTGCGGGCGGTCGGCAGCGCCAGCAGGGCGGCGCCGAGAACGGTGGCGGTCCCGGCGAGGCCACTGATCGCCGTCGACCCGGAGAGCTTGGCCACGTACAACGAACTGAGCGCGACACCGACCGCCACCCCGACACCGCTGATGACCTGCGCCAGCGAGAGCACACTCAGGGTCCGGCGCTGGGCGGCGCGTAGATCGACAGCGGTGACGGGTGAGATGTGGGGGGCCGATGTCATGCGCGAAGTTTGCCATGACTCATTACGCCAACCCAACCGAGTATCCGCAGGGCGAACACCGCCCCACAAGGCGTCGCTGGGGCGGTTACGCGGGGGAGAAGCTGCTCCAGAGGACCTGGCGGATGGTGGCGGCGGCTTCGGCCCATTCGTAGTCGGGGGCGGTGAAGGTTACCGAGTAGGCCTGGTCTTCGGTTTCGATGTAGCGGGTGACGGTGCGGATGGTGACGGTGGCGGCGTCGCGGTAGGTGTACTCCCATTCGGCGGCGGGCCAGCGGTAGCTGACGGGGCCGAGGGTGACCTGGGTGTACTCGTCGAAGCCGGCGGCCTTCTTGGCGACCTGCTGGAGGGCGGGGAGGCTGCCGTCGGGGATCTTCTCGATCAGGCCGGTCTGGGCGCTGTCGGGCGGGCCGGTGAGGCGGACGCCGTCGTCTTCGGCGGTGACCTTCCAGGTCAGCGGGACGGCCACGGACACGCCGCCGAGGGTCTGGCGCTTGAAGCCCTTCGGGATCGGGCCGGGCTCGGAGCCGGTGCCGGAGCCGGTGCCGGAGTCGGTGCCGGAGTCGGAGTCCGTGCCGGGCGTGGTCAGGGCGGGGTTGCCGGCGCTCGTCGTGGTGGGCGGCGTGTCGTCGTCACCGCCGGGGACCATGATCAGGAGCACCAGCACGATGAGCGCGATCACGGCGACGGCGGCCACCACGACCATGGCGCCGCCACGGCCGGGGCTGTCGTCGTCGTCCTTGGTACGGCGGCGGCTGCCGCTCCTGGTCGCGTGCTCGCCGGTGGTGGAGGCCGCCGACCTGGACCGGGGGTTGCCGCCGGTGGTGAACGGGTCGTCGGGGTCCAGCGCCAGGTCGCGGGCGAGGTCACGGGCCAGCTGCCCAGGCAGGTCGGTGGGGCCGGGGGTCGGCCAGCGACCGCCGCCGGTGGGCCGTTCCGGCGCGTGCGACGAACCGGACGGGCTGGTCAGCGCGTCGAGCGGATCGAACATCGGGTCACGCTGGGCGTCCCGGTGCGCGCCGGGCGGCGCGTTGAAGAACGCCGCGCCGGGCCCGCTCTCGACCACGGGCGCGCCGAACTGCCCGCCAAGCGCCCGCTGCGGAATCGGCCGGTTCGCCTGGTCCGCGTTCGCCCCCGACCCATGAGCACCCGAACCGGAACCGCCAGGACCATGAGCACCCGAACCATGGGTTCCGGGACCATGAGCCCCGGGACCCGAAACGCCAGGACCATGAGCGCCGGGACCATGAGCCCCGGGACCGGAAGCCCCCGGGCTGAACGGAGCGAAACCGGGGCCGGAGGACGCGGGACCGGACCCGCCGGGACCCTGCACGCCGGAGCCGGGTGTGTTCGAGCCGGGCTTGGCCTTGTCGGCCATGCCGGGCGCGTTGAACATGCCGGAGGTGCTGGCCAGGGCGTCGTAGCCGCCGGGCGGCTGGAGCTGGGGGTCGGAGGCGGACGGCTGGAAGGACGCCATCGCGTACCCGCCGGACGGGTTGGTGTAGGGAACCCGTACCGGTCCCGAGGGGGTTTCGATGATGCGCGAAGGGAGCGGGCCCGACGGCGAGTCGAGGGGCGGGAGCATCTGCATGGGGGTGCCGTCGACCGGCGCGGGGTGCGGCATGGCCGGCGCGACGCGCAGGCCGTTGCCGGTCGTGTGCAGGACGCGTTCGAGCATGTCGGCGACCTGGGGGGCGCCGATCCTGTCGGCGGGGTTCTTGCGGAGCAGGCCCTCGATCACCGGCAGCAGCACGCCGGCGCGCTGGGGCCGGTTCGGCTCCTGGGTGAGCACCGCGCCGAGCACGGCCACCGCGTCCGGCCCCTCGTACGGCGGGCGGCCCTCCACGGCCGCGTACAGCGTCGCACCGAAGGACCACAGGTCGGCCGCGTGCGTGATGGTCCGCCCCTGCAGCCGCTCCGGCGGAATGTACGCGGGGGAGCCCATCAGCAGCCCGGTCTGGGTGATCGTGACGTCGCCCTCGATGGCGGCGATGCCGAAGTCGGTGAGCACCACCCGGTCGGTGGTGAGCAGCACGTTGCCGGGCTTGACGTCCCGGTGCAGGATCCCGGCGGCGTGCGCGTGCCTGAGCGCGTCCAGCACCCGGATGCCGATCTCGGCGACCTGGCTCACGGGCAGCGGCCCGCTCTGCCGCACGGCCTGCTCAAGGGACCAGGCGCGGACCAGCTCCATTACGATCCAGGGCCGCCCGTCCTCCTCCACGACGTCGTGGACGGTGACGATGCCCGGGTGACTTAACCGGGCCGCGGAGCGCGCCTCGCGCAGCATCCGGCGATGGGCGACCTGGCGGCCCGCCTGGTCGAGCCCGTACGGCAGGATGAGCTCCTTGACCGCGACGTCCCGGTCGAGCAGGACGTCGTGCGCGTGCCAGACCATGCCCATGCCGCCACGGCCGACGGGCGAGAGCAGGCGGTATCGCCTGCCCACCAGTCGCCCCTGCCCTTCCGGCGCCCCTCCAGGAGTGGCTCCGGCACCGCCTTGACCCTCCGGCATAGGGGGGACCATACCGAGGAGGCGGTCGGTTGTCATAGGCGGGATCCCCAATTCTCCTCGATCGGTTCGCGCGACAATTCCACGCGATATGTGAGGTTGGGGATTGATAGTAGGTCAATCAGAGGTCAATGCGCATTCATTCGCCCGTCAAGGCGTTGATCGCCGCCACGAAAGCCTCCGGCGGCGGGCTCACCAGACCGGCTCCGACCTGGCCTGTTCCGGCCACGCGCCCGGCGATGCCGGTGTTGACTACCGGCAGCACCGAGGTGCGGGCGACCAGCGTGACGTCGATGCCGACGGGCGTGCCCCGGAAACCGAGCCCGGGAATCTGGTACGCGGGGTGCTCGGCCAGCGTGATCTCGTACATCGACCTGGTGGCCGCCACCGCGTCCGCCACGTCGCCGCCGACGAAGCGGACGATCGCGGGGGCTGCGGCCATGGCGAAGCCGCCGAGGCCGACCGTCTCGGTGATGGTCGAGTCGCCGATGTCGGGGTTGGCGTCGCCGGGGCCGTACGCGCCGAGGTAGAGCCCGTCGGGCACGCCGGCGGGGCCGGTGAACCAGCGGTCGCCGCAGCCGGAGAGCTGGATGCCGAAATCGGTTCCGTTTCTGGCCATCGCGACGACGAGGCTGGATCCCGGCACATCTCTGGCGGCGTCGGCGGCGGCCTTTCCCGCGGCCATTCCGGCGTTCAGGAAGAAATGATCATTTCCGTTGATGAATCGCAGCACTTCCCCCGCTTGGGTGGGGGCGGCGTCGACGATGGCGGGGGCGAGTTCGCGGACCATGAGCGAGGTGGCCGCCCGGTTCCTGTTGTGTAGTTCGTCGCCCATCTGGAGCGCCTGGGCGATCAGGTTGCGGAGGTCCAGCGGGCCGTTGAGGTTCAGGGCGGCCTGGAGGACAGGCCCTAGCACCTCGCCCATCCAGCGCAGCCGCTCGACCACCTCAGGCCCGTACGCGCCGTACCGCAGGACCTTGCCGAGGCCCTCGTTGAGCGAGCAGTAGGCCGTTCCGCCGTGTTCGGCGTCGCGGGCCTCCAGCATCCACATGGACGGGCTGACCACGCCCGCCATCGGGCCGACCGTCCGGTGATGGTGGCAGGAGTCGAGCCGGATCGAGCCGGTGGCGAGCTTCTGCTCCGCCTCGTCGGGGGTGGCGGCCAGGCCCTCGAAGAGCATGCCGCCGATGAGCGCGCCGCGCATCGGGCCGGAGGCGCGCTCCCAGTCGATCGGCGGGCCCGCGTGGAAGAAGGTGCCGGGCGGCAGGTCCAGGACGTCGCCGGCCCGCCGTACCCCGACGAGCTGGGGGCGGGCGGAGACGAGCCTGTCGACGGCGCGGGCGTTGGCGGCGGCCCTGCGCGGGTCGGCGAGCACCTTGGCGAGCGCCTCGGCGGTCCCGGCCAGCGGCGGGCGCCAGTCCACCACGGTCTGCGGGACCGCCTGCTGGTCCAGCGCCTCGGCGAGTACGGACGTCCCCACCGAGATCACCCGCGGTTCGTTCACGAGCAACAGCAGCGGGCTCCCGGCCGGAGCGCCCGTCCCCGCCCGGGGTGCGGCCCCCACACCGGACGGGACGGCGGGCGTCAGACCGGCGAGCACGGCCGCGTGCCGGGCCGCCGCGGCGTTCGAGGCGAACACCGCCGCCCCGGCCCCCGCCAGGCGTTCCCCCTGCGCTCGCAGGCCCTGAGGATCGCCCTCAGTCCCCACCAGGGCCACCACGACGGCGACGCCGCGCGCGACGGCGTCGGTGATCGCGGGAGCCAGCCGGTCGGCGGGGTCGGGGTCGGAGCCGTGCCCGAGCACGACGTCCATCAGCACCACCCCGGACTCCACCCCGGCCAGCGCCTCCAGCCGCAGCGCCGGATCGATCATCGGATGCGCCCGCCCGACCGTGTACTCGTCATCGCCGAAGTCGGTAAAAGTGCCCCCACCGGCGATCAGCTTCGCCTCGGTGCACAGCGTGCCCCCCGAGTACAGCCCCGCGAGCCCAGAAGCGCCCTCCGAGCCCGCCGAAGCCCCCCAAGTAGGCCAGACCGGGATCTCCCGCCCGAGCGCCCTCAGCACGTTCTCCGTCACGGCCGTCAGATCGTCCTGCCCCGGACCGAGCAGCGCCATCACCACCGGCGTCCCCGACCGCTCCACCGCGGCCCGCACCACCTCCGCCACCGCGGGATCGGCGGGCTTGGAGATGACGACGATCAGTTCTGTCCCCGGCTCCTGGTCCAGCGCCGCCAGCGCCCGCAGCGTCGACCGCCCGCCCACCGCCGCCGACAGGTCCCGCCCGCCGACCCCGAGCAGGTGGCTGACGCCGACGCCCGCCTGGTCGAGCAGGCTGGACACCTGCTGCGCGCCCGTCCCCGACGCGGCCACGATCCCGACCGGCCCAGGCCGCAGCACGTTCGCGAACCCCAGCCCGGCCCCGCCGACGACGGCCGTGCCGCAGTCCGGGCCCATCACCAGCACACCCGCCGCCTCGGCCCGCTCCTTGAGCAGCACCTCGCGCGCCACCGGCACGTTGTCACTGAAGATCATCACCGAAAGACCGGCGTCCACCGCGTCCATCGCCTCGGCGAAGGCGTGCTCGCCCGGCACGCTGACCAGGACCACGCTCGCGTCGGCGTCCCGCGCGGCCGTCCTGGTGGTCCGCGCCGGAGCCTCCTCCCGCGCGCTCCCCGAGGTGGCCCGCGCCGACAGCTGCCGTTCGAGCTCCTCCGAAGCCGCCGCCAGCTCCTCCGCCGACTCGGCCCGGACCGCGACCAGCAGGTCGCCGGGCGTGGCGGCGGGCACGTCGAAGCCCGCGTCCCTGGCCAGGTCCACGTTCAGCTCCGTCGCCATCGCGACGATCGCCACCGACACCCCGGCCCGGCCGGACAGCGCCTGACTGACCCGCATCAGGCTGACCGAGTCGTGGTAGACCCCGCTACGCACCTCGACGAGATTCAAGAACGCCCCCTGAAGATTCAGAGCCGGATTAGTTCGACAGGTGGAGGACGGCCGACAGCCCGGTCCTGATGCCCCAGGCGAGATCCGCGCCCGAAGTGTGACCGAGATGCAGCAGCCGATGCACTGACGGCTCCAGCGGCTGGCCGCCGGCCAGCGCGCGCAGCACGGCCAGCACCTCCATGCTCGCCTCGCCGCGCGCCGCGCAGTGCAGCAGGGTGGCCGCGATCGGCGTGGTCCTGGTCCTGGCGTCGAAGGTGACGGCCGCGGCCAGCCAGCCGGCCAGCCAGACCGCCCGGTCCACGCCCGCCGCCGCGCCCAGCTGGCGCAGCGCCACCAGCAGCCCGGCCAGCATGTCGTCGCCGCTCGGGGTGAGCCCGGGGCCCAGGCCCATCAGCTGCTCGGCCGAGGTCACGGCGTTCACCAGCGACCCCGAGTGGCAGCCGTCGGCGAGCAGCTCGCACGCGCCGCCGGTCAGGCCGGGACGCCGGGCCGAGGCGTCACAGAGCTCGCCGAGCTGGGCCAGGCCGTCCGCCAGCCGCGAGTGGCCGGCCAGCGGCAGCGCCGGCGCCGGATCCCACCAGCGGCGGATCCGGATGGCCAGGCCGCCGACCTCGATGAAGCCGTCACCCACCCAGGCCTCGTCGCCGGCCGCGAACCCGTCCAGCGGGTCGGTCAGCACGACGGCGTTGGGCAGCCGGGTCGCCTCCCCGGTCACCAGGGCGATGACGTGCGGCTCGACCTCGGTCCTCAGTTCCAGGTAGACCGCGGACGGGAACGCCGCCAGCACCCTGGCCGGGCGCCGGGGGGTCTCCAGCGCGGGTCGCACGGCCATGCTGGCCGCGCCGGGCACGAACGTACGGTCAAGGGTCGCTCCGGCAGAGCGGGCCGCGGATCGGCGCGCTCTGGGGCGGGTGCCTACGGTCACCAGACCTCCCTCATCAGGGTGACGTTAGAACGAGCCCCCCAGAGGCCGTACGGGGAAAACTGCCAACAGTCGGCCAAATGCTTGGCTCTTCCTGACAGTCGGATAGTCGGGCACAATCGGCGGGAGATGCACCAACCCCCCGGAGCAGACGATGACGAGTGACCCCGCAGCCCCCGCCATGCGCCTGGCCAGCACCGGAACGATCATCCATGGCGTGGCCGTCGGCGAGGTGCTGGGGGTCTCCACCCTCGCCGGGGCCCGGCTGATCGCGGGCAAGGGCGGACTGGACCGGATCGTCCAGCGGCTCAACGTCATGGAAGTCCCCGACATTCTCGCCTGGGTGAAACCGAACGAGCTTCTGCTCACTACGGGCTATCCGCTCAGGAACACTCCCCAGTCACTCGGCCGGCTTGTGGCGGATCTTGACGAACGCGGGCTCTCCGCGCTGGCCATCAAGCTGGGCCGCTACCTCGACGAACTGCCCGACGAGATGGTCGAGCAGGCCGACCGGCTCAACTTCCCGCTCATCCTGCTCCCCAACGACGTCGGCTTCGACGACATCCTCAACCAGGTGCTCACCGACATCCTGAACAGGCAGGCCGCCACCCTGGCCAGGGCCGAGGAGGCGCACCGCGCGCTGGTGCAGATCATCCTGGCGGGGGGCGGCATGCGCGAGGTCACCGCCGAGGTGGCCGGGCTGCTGGACGTGGCCGTGGCCGCCGTGGACGTGTCCGGGCACGTGCTGGCCTCGGCGGGGGGCGCGGAGCAGGTGGCCATGCTGCGGGAGGCGTACGTGCTGAGCGGCAATCTGACCGGCAGGTCGGAGCCGTCCCGCGCCGACGCCGACCCGCTGGTCCGCGCCGACGGCCACTACGCGGTCGTCCCGATCGTGGCCGGCGGCCACCACCACGGCCGGATCGCCGCCTTCAGCCAGGCCGGCACGCTCCGCGACAGCGACATCCGGATCCTGGAGCGGGCCGCCACCGTGGCCGCCCTGGTGGTCACCAAGCAGGAGGCCGTCACCGCCGTCGAGAGCAAGTACCGCGCCGACTTCCTGCGCGACGTGCTCACCGGCCGGGGCGGCAGCCGGATCGCCGAGCGCGCCAAGGCGTTCGGGTGGGACCTGGAACGCCCGGTCTCGGTGCTGGTGGCCGAACTCGACCCGGAGAGCGACGAGCGCACCGCCCAGGACCGGCTGCTGGCCGCCTGGCAGGCGGCGGTCCGGCGGCACGACCCGCGCGGCGCCGTCGCCGGATTCTCGCACGAGGTGGTCGCCGTCGTCGGCGCGGGCGTGGACACCGCCAGGCTCGCCTCGGCCGCCTCCTCGGCCTTCGCCGACTGCACCTTCTCCACCGGGATGAGCAGGATCGCGCCCGGGGCCGACGCACTCGCCGACGCGTACGGCCAGGCGCTCAAGGCCGCCCGGGTCGGCCGCCAGCTGCACGGCTCGGGCGCGGTCGCCCACTTCGACCAGCTCGGCGTCTACCGCCTGCTCTCCCTCGTCGACGACACCGCGGAACTGCACTCCTTCGTCCGCGAGACGCTCGGCGGCCTGGCCGGCGACGACGACGCCGAGAACGCGGACCTGCGCCGAACGCTGCACGTGCTCCTGGAAACCAACCTCAACGTGGCCGAGACGGCGCGCCGGCTGCACTTCCACTACAACACGCTGCGCTACCGGATCGGCAAACTGGAGCGCATGCTCGGCAACTTCACCGAGGACGCGCACCTCCGGCTGAACCTGACCCTCGCCCTCCATGTGCTGAACATGCGTGGTATCTGACCACGCGGTTTGGCAGATGATGCCCGTGTGCAACGGCGATCACAGTCCTAATGTGCCCGCAACGGGCCTGGTAGGAGGCCCGTGAACCAGAAATGCCGCGCTGGGATGCCCGCGGGGTGGCCACCGGACGTCGGCCCAGGCAAGTAAAGGGGCTCACATGGCTTTCGGCTGGAAAGTGCACGGCGAGGGACGCGGCCTCGCCCCTGGTGAGGTCGTCAAGCCGGACGAACGCCTGTCCTGGCCACGCATGCTCGGCTTCGGCGCGCAGCATGTGATCGCCATGTTCGGCGCCACGTTCGTGTTCCCGGTGATCATGGGCTTGGACCCGAACGTCGCGGTGATGATGTCGGGTGTCGCGACGATCCTGTTCCTGCTGATCGTGCAGGGCAAGGTCCCCAGCTACCTGGGCACCTCGGCGTCGTTCGTGGGCGGTGTGATCGCGATCCGGGCCGCGCAGGGCGACAGCGCGACCGTCACCGGCGCCATTCTGGTGGCCGGCGTCGTGCTGGCGCTGTGCGGGGTGGCCATCCACTACCTCGGTGTCCAGATCATCCACAAGATCTTCCCGCCGGTGGTGACCGGCGCGGTGGTCATGCTGATCGGCTTCGGCCTGGCGTACGTGGTGGCCGACGTCTACTGGCCGCAGGACCACTGGATCGCGCTGATCACGATGATCGCCACCTTCATGATCATCGCGCTGTTCCGCGGCTTCCTCGGCCGGATCGGCATCCTGCTCGGCCTGGTCTTCGGCTTCGTCCTGTCCTGGGTCGCCGACCAGGTCTTCGGGAACATCACCGCGCTCAACGCGGCCACCGGCCAGGTCGACACCCACCCCCGGGTCAACCTGGACTCGGTCGGCACCGCCGACTGGTTCGGGCTGCCCAGCTTCCACGCGCCGACCTTCCAGGTGTCGGCCATCGTGCTGGTGCTGCCCGCGGTGATCGCGCTGATCGCCGAGAACATCGGCCACGTCAAGGCGGTCGGTGAGATGACCAAGACCGACGTGGACCCCTACATCGGCCGCGCCATCATCGGCGACGGCGTGGGCACCGCGCTCACCTCGGCCGTCGGCGGCTCGCCCACCACCACCTACGCGGAGAACATCGGCGTCATGGCGGCGACCCGGGTCTACTCCACCGCCGCCTACTACATCGCCGGCGTCATCGCCATCCTGCTCGGCCTGGTGCCCAAGTTCGGCGCGCTCGTCTACGCCACCCCCGGCGGCGTGCTCGGCGGCATCACGGTCATCCTGTACGGCATGATCGGCCTGCTCGGCGCGAAGATCTGGGTGGAGAACAAGGTGGACTTCGCCGACCCGGTGAACATGCTTCCCATCGGAGCGGGCATCATCCTGGCCATCGGCCCGGTGAGCCACGCGATCACCGGGGACTTCTCGCTCGCGGGCATCGCCCTCGGCACGATCGTCGTGCTCGGCGGCTACCACCTGCTGCGCGCGCTGTCGCCCGCGGAGGTGGCGAAAAATTCCACGGGTTGAGCCTTTATCCGTAACGCGATCGGAGTAGAACGACTTTCGTGAAACCGCCGCCGTTCGACTATCACGCGCCCACCTCGGTGCGGGAGGCCGTAGAGGTCCTCGCCGAGGTGGGCGCGCACGGAAAGGTGCTGGCCGGAGGCCAGAGCCTGATCCCCCTGCTCAACATGCGGCTCGCCGCCCCGGCCCACCTGGTCGACATCAACCGGGTGGCCGGGCTCGGCGAGATCCAGACGGACGCGACCGGCGTCCGGGTCGGGGCGCTGGCCCGGCACGCCCAGGTGGAGCGTTCCGCCGCCGCGTGCCTCGCGCAGCCCCTGCTCCGGCAGGCGCTCAAACTGGTCGCGCACCCGGTCATCCGTAACCGCGGCACCATCGTCGGCAGCCTCGTGCACGCCGACCCCTCCGCCGAACTCCCGGCCGTGCTGGCCCTGCTCGGCGGCTCGGTACGGCTGGCCGCCGCCACCGGCGAGCGCGAGGTCGCCGCCGCCGACTTCTTCACCGGCCCGATGGAGTCCGCCACCCGGCCGGGCGAACTGGCCGTCTCCGCCTTCTTCCCTGCCTGGGACGGCGGCACCTCCTTCATCGAGGTGGCGCGCAGGCACGGCGACTACGCGATGGCCGGGGTGGCCGCCGCCGTCCGGCTCGACGACCTGCGGATCACCGCCGCCAAGGTGGTGTGCGTCAGCGTCGGCCCCGTGCCCGTGGTGGTCGAGGTCACCGGCGAGTGCGGCAACCGGCCGGTGGCCTCGGTGGACTGGCGGGCGGTGGTGGCGGCCGTACAGGATCGGATCGAACCGGAGGCGGACATTCACGCGACGGCGGACTATCGGCGGCACCTGACCGGGGTGCTGGTGGAACGCGCGCTGAAGGCGGCGGCCGATGCATGACATCACGCTGTATGTGAACGGGATCCCGCGCGAGGTGAGCGTGCCGGCGCGGCGGCTGCTGTCCGACTGCCTGCGCCACGACCTCGGCCTGACCGGCACCCACGTCGGCTGCGAGCACGGCGTCTGCGGCGCCTGCACGGTGCTGCTGGACGGGGAGCCGGTGCGCTCCTGCCTGACCTTCGCGGTCACCGTGGCCGGGCGCGAGATCACCACGGTCGAGGGGCTGGCCACCGACGGGCGGCCTTCGCCGGTGCAGCGGGCCTTCGCCGAATGCCACGGCCTGCAGTGCGGCTTCTGCACGCCCGGCTTCCTGTGCACCACGACCGCGTTCCTGCGGGAGAACCCGGCCCCCACCGAGGAGGAGGTGCTGGAGGGCATCTCCGGCAACCTGTGCCGGTGCACCGGGTACCAGAACATCATCAAGTCCGTGCACCGCGCGGCGGAACTGCTCGCGGAGGAGCCCACGTGACCACCAAGCTCTTCGGCGAACCGGTCCGGCGGCGCGAGGACGCCCGCCTGGTCAGCGGCGAAGGCCGGTTCCTGGACGACCTCGGGCAGCAGGCGCTGGCCGCCGCCTTCGTCCGCTCCCCGCACGCGCACGCCCGGATCACCAGCATCGACGTGGACGCCGCGCTGGAGGTGGCGGGCCTGGTCGCCATCTACACCTGGGAGGACCTGCCCGCCGGGGTCGCCGAGCCGCTGCCGCTGCTCATCCCGCATCCGGCGCTCACCCACGGCCGCACCGCCTACCCGCTGGCCCGCGACATCGTCCGGCACGTCGGCGAGCCGATCGTGATGGTGGTCGCCCGCGATCGCTACCTGGCCGAGGACATCTGCTCGCTGATCGAGATCGGCTACGAGTACTTCAAGCCGGTCGTCGGCCTGGAGGAAGCCGTCTCCAGCACCCATCTGGTGCACCAGGACGTGCCCGGCAACGTGGGAGCGCACCTGGTCCAGGAGGTCCCCTCCGCCGGCGGGCAGTCCGCCGCCGAAGCCATCGCGGCCGCGCCGCACACGCTCGCGTTCCGCCTCGACATCGAGCGCAGCGCCTGCATGCCGCTGGAAGGCAAGGGCGTGTACGCCCGGTGGGACGCCGACGACGAATCGCTCCGCGTGTACTCCTCCACCCAGACCTCCACCAGCGTGCGGATGGCGATCGCCGCCAAGCTGGGGCTGCCGCTGCCCAAGGTCGAGGTGATCGCGCCCGACGTCGGCGGCGGGTTCGGGGTCAAGATCGTGCACCCGTGGCCGGAGGAGGTGCTGGTGCCGTGGGCCGCCCGGCTGCTCAACCAGGAGATCAAGTGGACGGAGGACCGGCGGGAGCACTTCATCTCCAGTGCGCACGAGCGGGCCCAGATCCAGCACGTCCAGGTGGGGTTCGACGACGCCGGGCGGGTGCTGGGGCTGTCGGTCGAGATTCTGCATGATCACGGCGCGTACACCCCGTACGGGATCATCGTGCCGATCATCACGTCGACGCAGCTGCTGGGGCCGTACCGGATCGGGGCCTATCGGGTCGAGTTCTCCTCGATCTATACGAATACCGTGCAGGTGACGCCGTACCGGGGGGCCGGGCGGCCGCAGGGCGTGTTCTGCATGGAACGCACGATGGACAAGATCGCCCAGAAGCTGGGGCTCGACCGCGCCGACGTCCGGGCCGCCAACTTCATCCAGCCCGACCAGTTCCCCTACGACCAGGGGCTGATCTTCCAGGACGGCCGGCCGCTCATCTACGACAGCGGCGACTATCCCGAATCGCTGCGCAAGCTGAAGGACCTGATCGGCTGGGACGAGTTCCCCGCGCTGCGGGAGTCCGCGCGGGCCGAAGGGCGGCGGCTCGGCATCGGGCTCGGCTGCTACGTGGAAGGCACCGGCGTCGGCCCGTACGAGGGCGGCCACATCCAGATCACCTCCGACGGCCGGGTGCACGTCTCCACCGGGCTCACCTCCCAGGGCCAGGGCCACGAGACCGTCTTCGCCCAGATCGCCGCCACCGAACTCGGCGTCCCGATCGAACGCGTCTCCGTCGTCACCGGCGACACCCGCCGCTTCGGCTACGCCGTCGGCACCTTCGCCTCCCGCGCCGCCGTGATGAGCGGCAACGCCATCGCCCTGGCCTGCCGCAAGGTCCGCGAGAAGGCCCTGCGGGTGGCCGCCGACGCCCTCGAAGCCGACCCCCGCGACCTGGAGATCACCGACGGCGTGGTTCACGTCGTCGGCTCACCCGCCGCCTCCATCCCGCTCGCCACCGTCGCCGTCCTCTCCAACCCGCTCAGGTACGCCTTCGACGAAGAGGCCAAACGCGCCACCCAGTTCGCGACCACCGGCAGCATGGACCGCCCGCCCGTCGCCGAGGGCGAGGAGCCCGGCCTCGAAGGCAAGGGCTACTACTCACCCATCCGCTCCACCTTCGCCTCCGGCATGCACGCCGCCATCGTCGAAACCGACCCGGAGACGGCCGAGATCCGCATCCTCCGCTACGCCGTCGTCCACGACTGCGGCAAAATGATCAACCCCATGCTGGTGGAGGGCCAGATCCACGGCGGCGTCGCCCAGGGCGTCGGCGGCGCCCTCTACGAGAAGATGGTCTACGACGAGCACGGCCAGCTCCTGAACGCCTCGTTCATGGACTTCCTCATGCCGTACGCGACCGAGATCCCGCACATCGAGACCGACCACCTCGAAACCCCGTCCCCCCTGAACCCCCTGGGCATCAAGGGCGCCGGCGAAGCGGGCGTCATCCCGGTCTCCGCCGTCATCGCCGCCGCCATCGAGGACGCCGAAGGCTTCCCGATCGACCGAATGCCCATCTCCCCCTCCGACCTGTACGACCTCCGCCTGCGCTCACCGCGCTAATTAATGGCTCGATCTCTGCGGCTGTGCCAGGGAGTTATGAGAATCGGCTGCCCGAAATTCGAGCGGATTAATCCCATAGGCCGCTTTCGCCGCATTTCTCATGGTCGGGGTCGGAAACCTAATTCCGTTTAAGCTTCAAATGTAAAGAATCTTTATTTTTCTCTTGTCTAGGCCGAAATAGCAGAATCTGTGCTATCTTCCGTGCTTGCGGATGCATGTGAGGATGCACGTGCAAATAGAAAGTTGTGCTGGACCTCTAGGGCCTGATCGGCGGTCCGATCACGCTGTTAGAATCCGGCCTGTCCTCAAGGATGTGGGCGGCACGGCTGCGCGCCGATGACGTCGCCGGTCCAAGTGTCTTCGCGTGCTTCAGCCGCGGTTCTTGGTGGGCAACGCTCCCTGGCAGGGAGGTTGCCCCGTTGCCAGCACTCGATCGAAATGGAGAGGAGCCCTCCGTGACGCTACCCAGTGGCGATGATCGCCCTCATCAGCCGGGCCCGTTGTTAACCTCCAGGGCCGTTGTGATTTTGCTTGCCAGCGTTGTCATAGGACTGATCATCGCGGGCCTCTGCGCGCTCGGCGGTATTCCGATTCCGCTCGCCGCCGTCACCGGACTGGCCGCGGCCGGCGCGGTCGCCATGGGACTGCACAAGATTATGGAGTGAACCGGCCGGCGGGTTTCTCTTCCCGTGTTCAGCGTTATCGGCCCTCTTCTTGCGCGCCATTGAGGTCGCCTGGCGACTCGGCCGCGGTCAGGTCGGCGGCGGCGATGCGGCAGCGGGTGGCGTAGGCGCGGATGGCGGTCTGGAGCCATGGGGGGACGGCCGGGTCCTCGGTGAGGCGGTCGGCCAGGGTGGTGAGGGTGGTGGCGCAGGTCTCCAGGGTGTCGGCGTCGTGGGTCATGGCGGGTCCTTCGGCGGGTGGTCGAGCATGAGGTAGAGCTGGGAGCGGATCAGGGAGCCCCGGTAGGGGGTGAGCTGGGCGTCGATGTGGCCGCGGGCTTCGGGGAGGTCGCCGGCCAGGTTGGCGGCGTACTGGGCGACGCTGTGGCAGAGCGGGAAACGGTGGGTGGCGTCGGCGTAGTCGACCGTGTACCAGGTGGGGTGGAGGTCGAAGCAGGTGCCGGAGCCCTGGCCGTCCAGGACGGGGATCAGGTCGTGCTGGTTGGTGATGGAGGAGATCCAGGTGCGCGGGTCGGCGGGGGTCTTGAAGTCGATGGGGGAGCCGGCCGCGATGACGTGGGTGACGCGGTAGCGGCCGCAGAAGCCGGGATCCTGGGCGAGGTTCATGACGGCGGAGCCGCCGGCGCTGTGCCCGACGAGGGCGATCTCCGCCCCGTCCGGGACGCCGAACTGGTCGATCGCGTCCTTCAGCGCCCCCGTGTACGGCGAGGCGTGCAGCACGGTGTTCCGGAAGGCCCCCACCAGGTCCTGCGGGGAGTCGTTGCGAGGGCCGCCGGGCCGCATACCGGGCGCTTGAACTACATATCTCACCACGTCGTCGGGCCCCAGCACGCTCTGGAGGAGAACCCGGCCGTCGGTCCCGATGGCGTCGATGTTGCGGAGAATGGCCACGATGGAGTGCCCGGTGCGGAGCCGGGCGATCTCCTCGGGGGTGGGCTCCGTGGGCAGGGCGGCCCCGACGCCCCGGTCCATCGAGGACATGACGCGGGTGGTGATCCCGAGGATGGGGTCGGTGTTCATGACGCACTTCCCGGTGGCCATCGCCCAGCCGACGGCGTCGTTGAACGGGTTCTCGTCCAGCAGGGCGCGCAGCGCCAGGATCTCGCCGAACATGGGCGCGATCGCGCTCAGCGCGTCCTCGGCCCCCCGATCCTTGAACAGGGCGCGCAGCGCGCGGGCCGCCGCCACATCCCGATCCTGGGAGATCGCCTCGATCAGCCGCCGTAGCACGGGATCGCGGGCCACCTCCGGATGACTGAGCTCGACCGCCGCGATCCGCAGGCGCAGCGACAGCACCAACACGTGCACCGCCAGCCTGCCAGGCCCCGCCAGCCCGGAGAGCCTGGCGATCGGCCGCCCGAGCGGCCCCCCGGAGAAGGCGATCCCCAGCCCAGCACGCCGCGTGAGCGCCCGGAACAGACGGCGCTGCGGCCGGAACCCCGGCACGGCCCGCAGCAGCGCGCCCGGCCTGAGCTCCCGCGTCAGCGCCGCCGTGGCCCGGACCGAGACGGCTTCGATCTGTTCGGCCACCGCGACGAGCTCGGCGGCGACCTGAAGCAGCCGCCGCCGGTCTTTCGGCTCGTCAGCTCCGCTCATGCGTCATCCGCGCCTGGTAACGCCGGGTCGCCTCCGGCAGGTTGCGGTTCAGCACGTCCGCCAGCGACCCCGTCGCCCCGATGATCTCCATCCCGGTGGGGGAGAAGGTCTCAGGCCCGAACACCTGCGGCGACAGCAGCGGATTCGCATACGCCTGCGAGAACGCGTCCACCGTGATGATCCGCTGCATGACCGGCGAGAGCAGCGACCCCGGCAGCGGATCCTCCGCGAAGATCCCGGTATAGAAGTCGATGTCGTCCACGCTCGGATACAGCGCCGCCAGCCCGCGCTGCACCCTCGGATCGGCGGACACCTCCGCGAACGACTTCAACCGCGGGAAACCGCAGTACGCGCGGTAGTCGTTGAAGGAGGCCAGCTCCACCGCCCGCCCCTCCGCGACGCTCATCACCTCGACGTGCAGCAGGTCGGGATCGGTGTTGAACAGGCCGATCCGCCCCGCGCGCTGGCTGGCCGCGTCCTCGAACAGCGGGCCGATCCCGCACTCGGGCAGCAGCCGGTTCCCGGCCATCGTGTCGCCCAGCGGACGCTCCTGGCCACCCGCGAGCAGCACCGACGGGATCAGGCTGTGCCAGCGGTACAGCAGGTTGAACTCGATCGCCATGTGGTTGGTCCGCGTCCAGATCGCCTTCCTGGACACGGCCGGATCCAGCGCCACCCGGAACAGCGTGGGCGTGATGTGGTTGATGTACTCCTCAAGGACGATCTTGATGAGCAGCACCACGAGAATGTTCCTGCTGGTCTGGAAGAGCCGCTCGTCGTCCCAGCCCGGATACCGCTCCGCCAGCAGCCTGGCCACCCGGTTGTGCTCGCGCAGGAACAGCGTGGTCAGCATGGTGAAGCCGATGTGCAGGTTGGCCCGGTCGCTGCCGCAGGCGAACAGCGCGTCCCGCGCCCCGAACGGGATGTCGTCGAACCGGATCACGTTCAGCGGCGCGAACTCGTCCTTGATCCGCCCCAGCTCGCACAGGTACGGCGGGAACTCGCCCCCGTTCACCACCTGGCTCTTGAGCAGGCCCCCCGACCCGGTCCGCAGCGCGGCCGTGACCGCCGGCGTGAGCCCGTACAGCTGGTTGAGGTCGATCTCGTGGTTGGAGCTGTTCTTGCGCGGATCGCGCGGGATGCTCATGTCGCCGCGCAGGAAGCCGTCGGTGAACCACTGCGCGAAATACGCGAACAGCACGGTCGAGCGCGGGCAGTTCATTGTCCGGCCGTCGCGCCGGAACAGCTCCGCGACCTCGGCCGGCGCGGGCGCCGACGTGGACGGCGGCACCGGCGGCAGGTGGCGGCTGTCGAAGGTGCGGTCGGTGAGCGACTCCCAGGAGGTGTACCTGGCCTTCGTGCTCAGCGGATTGGGCCGGACGGGCAGCTTCATCACCAGCCGGTTCACCAGGAACCTGTTGACCGCGGCGTGCAGCGGCCGGACCAGCCGGATTAGCCGCCAGAGGGGCGCCAGGTTGGTCAGCGCCCAGAATTCCAGGTAGTTGCGCCGGCCGACCCGGGCGCTCGGCTTCACGACGCCCCCAGCGTGAGCGGGAACCGGCGCGGGAACGGCCCGCCGTCGAACTCGATCGCCGCGCCCGGCGGCAGCGCCACCCCCGGCCGCCGCAACACGCGCCGGACCACCTCGGGGATGACGGCCACGCCGACGTGCTTGCCGACGCACTCGTGCGCGCCGTAGCCGAACTGGAGCCGGACGAAGCCCGGACGGTCGATCCGGAACTCCTCCGGCGCCGCCACCGCCTCCTCGTCCATGCCCGCCGAGGAGGTGCAGGCGAAGACCGGGGTGCCCGCCTTGATGAACGCGCCCGAGGCCAGCCGGTGGTCGCGCTCGCAGAACCGGAAGATGAGCGGGTTGAACGGCGCGAAGCGCAGCGCCTCCCAGGCGTAGCCGTCGAAGGGCCCGCCGGCCTTGGCGGCGGCGACGGCTTCCTCGCGGACGCCGTCCTCACGGCCGAGCAGGTGCCGGATGATCTGGACGATCGACTGGGCGGCGTTCTCCACCAGGCCGAGCGGCAGCCCGGCGGCATTGACCGTCAGCCGCAGGTCGTCGAAGCCCAGCGAGGCGGGCGGCGCGAGCGCGATCAGCCGCGACAGCGCGTCCTCGCCCGGGGCCCGCCTGCGCTCCGCGATCAGCTCGTTGACGTGCGCCCGCAGCCCAGCCCCGGCCGCGCAGGCCGTCGCGTGCACGTTCGGGTCACGGGGGAGGTTCCTGATGATGTCGTGCATCGAGTCCCGCGACCACTCCGACAGCGTGGCCGGATCGGGGCCGGGCACGCCCAGGTAGTCGCCGCAGATCCGCAGCAGCACCTGACGCGCCAGTTCCTCGACCGCGTCGATCCGCCCGGCGGGCGCGGCCGCGTCCAGCGCCTCGTCCGCATACCGCCCCGCCAGTTCCCGCACCCGCGGGATGTCGTGCGCCGGCAGGACCGCCTGGGTGAGCCCCCGTTCCGCCCAGTGCAGCGGCGTCGCGTCCTGGGTCAGCATGTAGGGCCCGCCCAGCACGGCCTCCATCGGCGTCCCATACAGCCGGACCGTGAACACCTGCTCGCGGGACAGCACCTCGGTGACGTCCGCGAACCGGGTGACCAAGGTGAACGCGGGCGTGGCCAGCACCGGCCTGGCGGCGCGCAGTTCGGCGAAGAACGGCCGCCACTCCCCGGCGATCCACTCCGCGACCGCCCCCGCGGCCCGCCCAGGATCCGCCGCCCGCAGCTCGTCGTAACGTTCCAGATAACTCATCGAACCCCCCGTTTCGCCCCGCGCTTCTCCCCACGCTGTTTCTCCCCATCCCGCTTCGCGCTGACCCTCTGCTGATCCGGCCAGCGCGCGTCGAACGCCCAGCCGAGCCGTTCGAACAGCCAGATCAGCCGGGCGCTGGCGTCCCACTGGCCCTTGAGCACGCCGTGCCTGGCCGAGGTCGGGTCGGCGTGGTGGTAGTTGTGCCAGCCCTCGCCGAAGGTCAGCATCGCCACCCAGCCGACGTTCCCGGCCCGGTCGGCGGTGGCGAAGTCGCGGTCGCCGAAGGTGTGGCAGACCGAGTTGACCAGCCAGGTCACGTGGTGCACCAGCGCGTACCGCACCAGGGAGCCCCACACGAACGCGGTCAGCGCGCCGTGCCAGGACCAGGAGAGCAGGCCGCCGACCAGCGGCGGCAGTGCCATCGAGGCCAGCGCGAACGCGGCGTAGCTGCGCATCGAGAAGTGGCGCAGGTCCCGGTCGGCCAGGATGTCGGGCGCGTAGTGACGCGGGTCGGCCCGCTCGGTGCCGACGATGAACCAGCCCACCTGCGCGAACAGCAGGCCCTTGGCCAGGCCTTTCCAGTCCTCGCCATACCGCCAGGGGGAGTGCGGATCGCCCTCGCGGTCGGCGTACTTGTGGTGCCGCCGGTGCTCCGACACCCAGGAGGTGAGCGGCGACTCCATGGCCAGCGACCCGGCCACCGCCAGCGCGATCCGCAGCGGCCGGGACGCCTTGAAGGCCCGGTGCGTGAACAGGCGGTGGAAGCCGACGCCGATGCCGAAGATGCAGATCGTGTACATCGCCGCGGCGATGCCCACATCCCGCCAGCCGAGCCCCCACCCCCACGCGGCCGGGACGGCCACCCCCAGGCCGATCAGGGGCAGCGCCCCGAACAGCAGCACCATCGAGATCCGGTAACTGGCCGAGCGGGGGGCGGGCACGAGCCCGGCGACGGCAGACAAGGGCGCTCCTCGATGGTTACCCAAGGCGATACGATCTGACTATGAGTAGTCTCCCCAGCTAGGGACTAGATCGCAACCCCGCGCCCACCCCTCACACCCGGGTCAACCGCTTCCTGAAGACCCAGTAAGTCCAGCTTTGATAGGCGATGACCCCCGGCAACGCCACCAACCCGATCCAGGTCAGCACCGTCAGCGTGTACGGCGCCGACGCCATCTCCGCCACCGTCAGACCGGGCAGCGGCGCCGGATACAGCGCCCCGAACAGCGACGCCGTGGCCAGCACGATCGCGGACGCGGTGGCCACGAACGCCCACCCCTCCCGGCGCCGCCACACCAGGGCCACCCCGGCCGCGAGCGCGGCCATCGCCGTCCCCGACGCCACCCAGAGCAGCTCCGAGTCGGCGCCGCTCGGCAGCGCGGACAGACCCGCGATCGCGATCGGCAGGGTGCCGGCCGAGGCCAGCAGGGCCGCCAGCCGGGCGCGGGACCGTACCGCGCCCTCGGTCTTCAGGGTCAGGAACACCGCGCCGTGCAGCAGCGCCAGCGACAGCGAAAGCGCGCCGCCGAGTACGGTGGCCAGTCCGGTGCCGAACAGCAGGTTGGCGAAGATCGCCCCCCACAGGAAGGCGACCAGCACGCTGCCGGTCACGATCCCCGCGTCGCACAGCGCCAGCTCGGTCCCGGAGCGGACCTTGCCGCGCCACTCCAGGCCGACGCCGCGGATCACCAGGCCCGCCACGACCAGCACCATGGCCAGGTAGAACTCGCTCAGAAAGCCGGAGTACCAGGCCGGGAAGGCGGCGAACATGGCGCCGATCGCGGAGATCAGCCACACCTCGTTGCCGTCCCAGACCGGGCCGATCGTGCCGAGGACCTGGCGGCGCTCGGCCGGGCCGCGGGCCACCAGCGGCAGCAGCGCGCCGACGCCGAAGTCAAATCCCTCCAGGACGAAGTAGCCCGTCCAGAGGAACGCGATGACGATGAACCAGAAAGTAGTCATGGCGGGATCCTCAGTACATCAGGGTCGGCCGGGACTCGGCCTGTAGCTGGCGGGGGATCAGCACCGTCTCGTCGGGGTCGCGAGGGTTCCGGGGGTCCTGGGCCGGAGCCTCGGGGCCGGCCTTGACGTGCCGGAGGATGAGTCCTGCCTCGGCGAGGGCGAGCAGGCCGTACAGGCCGGTGAAGACGGCGAGGGAGATGGCGATCTCGGTGACGGTGACGCCGGGGGAGACGCTGGCGGCGGTGAGGAGCTCGCCGGCCACCGTCCACGGCTGGCGGCCGATCTCGCTGAGCAGCCAGCCCGCGATCATCGCCAGGACCGGCAGCGGCAGCGCGAGCAGGCACGCCTTGGCGAACCAGGTCGGCACGTTCCTGGCCCGGCGGCCACGCCCCCTGGTCAGCCACAGGCCGAGCACGGACAGGCCGATGGCCGCGGAGCCCAGCATCACCATCACCCGGAAGGACCAGAACACGACGGGCAGGTTCGGCATATAGTCACCCGGGCCGAACTGCGCCTCGAACCGCCGCTGGATGTCGTCGACGCCCTGCACGACGGCGTTCGGGTCGTGCGCGGCCAGCAGGCTCAGCAGGTGCGGGATCTCGACGCCGGGCAGCGGCGAGAACGGCGCGCCCGCGGTGTCGTGCCGCAGCCCCTCCGCCGCCGCCAGCTTCATCGGCTGCTGCTCGTGCAGCAACTGCCCGGACAGGTCCCCGGTCCCCGCGACGACCACCCCCGCGATCGCCGTCATGACCAGCGCACCCCGAAGACTCGTCCGCCACATGTCCGGAGATTTCCGGTCGCGCGGGGTGGTGAAGTCGCTCTTCCGCGGCAGCAGGCCCGTCGCGCCGCGCTCCTTCAGGATGCGGTAACCGCTGATCGCCAGCACGAACACCCCGGCCACCACGAACGACGCCCCCACCACGTGCGGCACCTGCGCCAGCGCGGTCGAGTTGGTCAGCACCGCCCACAGATCGGTCATCTGGGCCCGGCCGTCCACCACCACGTAGCCCACCGGATGCTTCATCCAGGCGTTGGCCGCCAGGATGAAGTACGCCGACAGGTTGGACCCGATGACGGCGATCCACAGGCAGGCCAGATGCACCCTCTTGGGCAGCTTGTCCCACCCGAAGATCCACAACCCGAGGAACGTGGACTCCAGGAAGAACGCCAGCAGCGCCTCCAGCGCCAGCGGCGCCCCGAAGACATCACCGACGAACGTCGAGTACTCACTCCAGTTCATCCCGAACTGGAACTCCTGCACGATGCCGGTGACCACCCCCATCGCGAAGTTGATCAGGAAGATCTTCCCGAAGAACTTGGTCAGCGTGAGGTAGTGCTCCTTGCCCGTACGGAGCCAGGCGGTCTGCAACCCCGCCACGAACACGCCCAGGCCGATCGTCAGGGGTACGAAGAGAAAGTGGTAAACGGTGGTGACCCCGAACTGCCACCGTGCCAGGTCAAGTGCGTCCATATCCCCCTCCGGGGTGTGCCGGAGCTCTACAAGACGTAGTTCTACTCCAAGTAGTACTACCGCTTGTAGAGCAATGGGGGGCCGAGTGCCTGCGATCTTCGTCACATCAGTTGCCGCCTGCCTGCCGGCAGGCCGGAGACCCGAGGATCCCCGCCTCGGATCCCGGCACCGAACCCCGTGCTGACTCGAGAATGCCGGAGGAGATGTCCCGGTTCGTAGGGACCGCCGCCCCGACTTCCCGGGAGTGCTTACGGGACCAATCATGGGCAAACAGCCAGGCCCGGGGCGTCCGCCGCAGGGCTGATTCCGGGGTACGCCTCCCGGGTGACCTGTTGTCGATGACCACTCAGGCGCTCATTCGGCCCTTCAGTGGATCTGTCCCACGCGCGCCACCCGGCCTTTGCTGGACCTGGGGCCCGAGGATGATCATTCAGAGAAGGCAGGCCGATGAAGCGCAGTCGATGGACAGGACGCGTGGGAACGTTGCTGCTCACCGCGGCGATGGTCACCGCGGGAACCGGCGCGGCCCGGGCGGACATGCCCCCGCCGGAGGGCCCGGTCAGCCAGTGGAAACCTGTGGGTCCAGGACCCCGACGCCACCCTGCTGGCCGGCGACTTCGACAACGACGGCCGCGACGACCTGGCCCTGCTCGGCGGCGAGGACTACACCCCGGTGGCGTTCTCCAACAGCGACGGCAGCTTCTCTCCCGTGGCGGATCACCGGCTGCGCGAGTTCCCCGTCAAGGTCAGGGACGAGCACGCCAAACCGGTCGTCGGCGACTTCAACGACGACGGCCTGACCGACGTGGTCCTGACCGGCGGCGTCGGCTGGCAGACGGTGGAGGTCGCCTTCGGCCGTCCCGGCGGCGGGTACGACTTCACCAAAGAGGACATCGCCTGACCGTCAGGTGAGGGCGGCGAGGTAGGCCGCCAGGTTGCCCAGTTCGAACCCCCGGCGCTCGATCTTGTTGACCAGGATCCGGAAGTCCCTGGACAGGTGCGGCCGGAAGTGCAGCAGCAGGATGTCGCCGGGGTGCAGCTTCTTGTCGGGCGTCTGGTAGGCGATCTTGCCGCCCGGCTGCACGCTCGCCGTCCACAGCAGGACCGTCTCGATCCCGCACGCCTTCGCGGCCCGCAGCGTGTCGGTGTTGTAGTTCCCGAACGGCGGCCGGAACAGCGCAGGCCGCACGCCCATCCGCCGCTTGATCGCGCGTGAGGCCCCGCAGATCTCGGCCTTCTGCCCGTCGAACCCGAGTGCCCGCAGGTTCGGATGGGTCAGCGTGTGGTTCTCCACCGGCGCCCCCAGATCCTGGAAGTACGACCATCCGCCCGCGCCCACGTACCGGCCTCCGGCGGCCGAGGGGTCGATCGGGCCCTTGGCCTCGACGGCGTCCCGCATCGCGAACACAGTGATCGGGATCCGCCGGTCCCGCACCTGGCGGGCGAACCCGGGATCCTGCTCCCAGCCGTCGTCGATGGTGAGGAAGACGACCTTCCTGGCGGTCGGAATCGAACTGATCACCGGCGGCAGCTCGGCCGCCTCGATCTTCTTCACCTCACCGGGGATGGGCAGCACGCCGATCGGCCGCGGCGGCGTCGGTGAGGGCGAGGGCGACGACACGACCATCGGCGGCGCTTCGAGCACCCGATGCGCGGCCTGCGGGGCCGCCACCCCGCCGGCGGCGCAGCTCACCGAGGCCCCGATCGCCCCACCGGTCACGATGATCCGCCGCAGTGTCCCCCGAGTCATGGCGCATCATCTTGCCAGTTCCGCACCGAGAGTGATCGATATTCACTTCAGCCGCTTCACTCCGTTCGGCTGCTTGATGAACACCGAAATGTTTCAAAGCGATCGAGCCAAGTTAATGCAGGATATAGACCGCTTAAGCGGTTAATGAAAGCGAAATGTTTCTTATTTTTCTTGACACATTTCGGAACATGTCCGCAAAATGAGCGCGGCGAGTCTCCACCACAATTGAGGGAGCCGTGAGCCTCTTGCATCAGCTCATGTCCAGGCCCGTCGCGACCGGCGGACGAGATGAGAACACGAACACGGCGATCGTGCCGATCGGCAGAGGCGATCCCCTCGTCCCCAGGAACGACGTGCTCATCGCCGGTGCGATCGTCCGCGAACTGGCCGAGAACTACCCGCTGCGGGTCCTGCCCCCGATAACGGTCTGCGGCCCCGTCGGGCCGGTCGGGTTCGGCGCGCTGGCGCTCGGGGCGCTGCTGAGCGGCGTGTACGACTCGGTGGCGAAATCCGGCGTGCGCTCGCTCGTGCTGGTCAACGCAGGGGAGGTGGACGACGACCTGGTCGCCGTGGCGCGGGAGGCCAGCGCGCACGGGCGGCGGATCGAGGTCTTCCCGACCCAGCGGGACTGGGAGGCGGCCTACCTGTCGGCCCAGGGCCACCGGCCACCGGACGAGGACCCCGCCGGCGGGGCGGAGAAGGGCCGGCTGATCCTCAGCTCGCTGATGCGCAGCTTCCGGAGCGTGAGCCTAAAGAGCGGCTGAGCCTCTCGACCCGGAGGAACGGCCGTAGGAGCCGCCGATCTCGCCGTTCCAGATCGAGACGTGCACGGCCGGGCGGAACCTGGCGCGGGGGACGCCCGCCTCCGGCGAGTGCATCAGCTGGGTGGCCGCCGGGGTGCCCAGGAACTCCAGGAACCGGCTCGCCAAGGGCGAGCGGAGGGTGGGTTCCAGCGTCGTCGCGTACCAGTTCACGTCCATCGGGGTGGCGGCGGTCTCGATGACGGTGAGGTCGCCGCGGCGCAGGTGCCGGGCGACCAGGTGGCCGACGGCGGGCGCTACGCCGGTGCCGGTGGCGGCGGCGTCCCAGGCCGCGGTCTGGCTGGGGTAGACCCGGATCCGGGATTCCGGCACCCGGAGCAGGCGGAGTAACCGGCTGGTGTCGCTGGCGGGGTCCTCGACCGAGGGGTCCACCAGCCAGGTGTCGCGGTTGCCGGCGGCCGAGCCCACGGCGATCAGGCGGCAGCGCAGGACCGGGTCGCTGACCAGGCGGTCGCCGGTGATCCTGGGGCCGAGGGAGACGTCGGCGACGCGGCTGGTGAGCAGCAGCGGGATCTCGTCGGTGGCGGCCTCGCCGCAGGTGGTCTCCATGGCGCGGCGGCGGCCGAAGACGTCGGTCAGGGACGAGGCGACGAACTCGGCGATCGCGCCGGAGGCGACCAGGTGCAGCCGGTCGGCCCGGACCGTCTGGATCGCGGCCTCGGCCTCGGCGCCCAGGGCGACCATCTGGGAGGCGATGGGGAACAGGCGGCGCCCCCCTTCTGTGAGCAGCATGCGGTCGCCGGACCGTACGACGAGGGGGTCGCCCAGGTGGACCCGGAGCGCGGCCAGCGCCTGGGAGATCGCCGGTTCGCTCACGCCGAGCGCCCGCGCCGCGGCCTTCACCGACCCGAGCCGGCCGACGAACACGAACGCGCTCAGCTGGGTCAGGGTCACCTGTCCTTTCTAGACCGGCCCTCCGTATTAAGTAACCCCTTATTTCCCGATTGTGGCCGGATGCCGCATCGGGACAGAGTGGCAAGGGCCTGCCGTTCCGCGCGCCGTCGCACGGGCGGGGGTCACGCGCGAGGAGGTCGACATGCAGGTTCCGGCCAGCTTCGAGTTCGAGCGGGCCGAGAGCGTGGAGCACGCTCTCGAACTGCTCGAACGGTACGGCCCAGAGGCCCGGCTGGTCGCCGGGGGCCACAGCCTGATCCCGATGATGAAGCTCCGGCTGGCCCAGCCGGACGCGCTGATCGACATCAACGGGCTGGCCGAGCTGTCCCATCTGAAGGTGACGGGGGACACGCTCGTCATCGGCGCCCTGGTCCGGCACGCGGCCCTGCTCGCCGACGAGGCCGTCGGCGCATATTTCCCGATTTTTCATGAAGCGGAGCGGGTGATCGCGGATCCGGTGGTCCGGAATCGGGGGACCGTGGGCGGGTCGCTCTGCCAGGCGGACCCGTCCGAGGATCTGTCGGCCGCGTTCGCGGCGGTCCGGGCGGAGGCGGTGATCGCCGGGCCCGGCGGGAGGCGTACCGTGCCGATCCGGGAGTTTCATGTCGGGCCGTACGAGACGGTGGTCGGGCCGGGGGAGATGCTCATCGAGCTCCGGGTGCGGATCCGGCCGGGGGCGGGCAGCGCGTACGAGAAGGTCGAGCGGCGGGTGGGGGACTGGCCGGTCGCGGCGGCGGGGGCGTACCTGCGGCTGGACGGCGGGGTGATCGCCGAGGTCGGGCTGGGGCTGACGGCGGTGGGGGCGGAGCATTTCGCGGCGCCGTTCGCGGAGGCGTACCTGATCGGGAAGACGGCCGGGGAGGCCGTGCTGCGGGAGGGGGCGCGGATCGCGGCCGACGGCTGCGCGCCGCAGGCCGACCAGCGCGGACCGGTCGACTACAAGCGGCATCTCGCCGGAGAACTCACCTACCGCGCGCTCAGCCGCGCCGCTGAGAGGAGCGGGTCATGAGGGTCAGCGTCACCGTGAACGGCGAGAACTTCGTGCGTGATGTGGAGCCCCGGCTGCTGCTGGTGCACTTTCTGAGGGACGAGCTCAGGCTGACCGGGACGCACTGGGGGTGCGACACCTCCAACTGCGGCGTCTGCGTGGTCCAGCTGGACGGGGTGCCGGTCAAGTCGTGCACAGTCCTTACGGTCATGGCCGACGGCCACGAGGTGACCACCGTCGAGGGCCTGGAGAAGGACGGCGAACTCGACCCCGTCCAGGAGGGCTTCGTCCAGTGCCACGGCCTGCAGTGCGGCTTCTGCACGCCCGGCATGCTGATGACCGCCCGCTGGCTGCTCGACCGCAACCCGGACCCTGATGAGGGCGAGATCCGCGAGGCCATCTCGGGGCAGCTCTGCCGATGCACCGGCTACGAGAACATCGTCCGCTCGGTCCGCTGGGCCGCGGAGAAGGAGGCGTCGGTATGAGCACTCCGATGGGATTCGGCCGCATGCACCGCAAAGAGGACGCCCGCTTCATCCGGGGCCGGGGCAACTACGTCGACGACGTGAACCTGCCCGGCATGCTGCACGGCGCGATCCTGCGCAGCCCGCACGCGCACGCCCGGATCGTGTCCGTGGACACCTCGGCGGCGCTGGCCCATCCGAAGGTGCGGGCGGTCATCACGGGGGAGACGCTGGCCGGGCTGAACCTGGCCTGGATGCCGACCCTGTCCGCCGACACCCAGGCCGTGCTGGCCACCGACAAGGTCAGGTTCCAGGGCCAGGAGGTCGCCTTCGTCGTCGCCGAGGACCGCTACTCGGCCCGGGACGCGCTCGAACTGATCGACGTCGAGTACGAGGCCCTGGACTCCGTCATCGACGCCAAGAAGTCGCTGGACGAGGACGCCCCGCTCATCCGGGACGACCACGAGGGCCGCGCCGACAACAAGATCTTCGACTGGGAGGCCGGGGACAGGGCCGCCACCGACGCGCTGTTCGAGCGTGCCGAGGTGACGGTCGCGCAGGACATGCTCTACCCGCGCGTGCACCCCGCGCCGCTGGAGACGTGCGGCGCGGTGGCCGACTTCGACAAGGTCACCGGCAAGCTGACCGTGTGGTGCCCGACGCAGGCCCCGCACGCCCACCGCACCCTCTACGCCCTGGTCGCCGGACTCCCCGAACACAAGATCCGGGTGATCTCCCCCGACATCGGCGGCGGCTTCGGCAACAAGGTCGGGATTTATCCGGGATATGTCTGTGCGATTGTCGGGTCGATCGTCACCGGAAAACCGGTCAAGTGGATGGAAGACCGTTCCGAGAACCTGATGAGCACGTCTTTCGCCCGGGACTACCACATGCGCGGCGAGGTCGCCGCGACCCGGGACGGCAAGATCCAGGCCATCCGCGTCAAGGTCCTCGCCGACCACGGGGCGTTCAACGGCACCGCCCAGCCGACCAAGTTCCCGGCCGGATTCTTCGGTGTCTTCACCGGTTCGTACGACCTGCAAGCGGCCCACTGCGAAGTCACCGGTGTCTACACCAACAAAGCCCCGGGCGGCGTCGCCTACGCCTGCTCCTTCCGCATCACCGAAGCCGTCTACCTGGTCGAACGCATGATCGACGTGCTCGCCCTGGAACTCGGCGTGGACGCCGCCGAACTCCGCATGAAGAACCTGCTCCGCTCCGAGCAGTTCCCCTACACCTCCCCGACCGGCTGGGAGTACGACTCCGGCGACTACCAGAAGACCTTGCAACTGGCGATGGACATGGCCGGCTACGACGCGCTCCGCCGCGAACAGGCGGAGAAACGCGAACGCGGCGAACTCATGGGCATCGGCCTCAGCTTCTTCACCGAAGCCGTCGGCGCCGGCCCCCGCAAACACATGGACATCCTCGGCCTGGGCATGGCCGACGGCGCCGAACTCCGCGTCCACCCCACCGGCAAGGCCGTCCTCCGCGTCTCCTGCCAATCCCAGGGCCAGGGCCACGAGACCACCTTCGCCCAGATCGTCGCCGCCGAACTGGGCATCTCCCCCGACGACGTCGACGTCGTGCACGGCGACACCGACCAGACCCCCTTCGGCCTCGGCACGTACGGCTCCCGCTCCACCCCCGTCTCCGGAGCCGCCGCCGCGATGGTGTCCCGCAAAGTCAGGGAACGCGCCCGCCAGGTGGCCTCCGCCATGCTGGAAGCCTCCCCCGAGGACCTCGAATGGACGGTCAGCGAGTCCGGCGGCTCCTGGACCGTCTCCGGGACCGGCGTGGGCAAGACCATCCAGGAGATCGCCCTCGCCGCCCACTCCAACCTGGAACTCCCGGACGGCGTCGAGGGGCATCTGGACGCCACCTGCGTCTACAACCCGCCCAACCTGACCTATCCGTTCGGCGCGTACATCTGCGTGGTCGACGTCGACCCCGGCACCGGCCAGGTCAAGGTCCGCCGCTTCATCGCCGTCGACGACTGCGGCGTCCGGATCAACCCGATGATCGTCGAAGGGCAGGTGCACGGCGGCCTCGCGGACGGCGTCGGCATGGCCCTCATGCAACTGATGGCCTTCGACGAGGACGGCAACCACCTCGGCGCGTCCTTCATGGACTACCTGCTCCCGACCGCGATGGAATGCCCCTCCTGGGAACTGGGCGAAACCGTCACTCCCTCCCCGCACCACCCCATCGGCGCGAAGGGCGTCGGCGAGTCGGCCACCGTGGGTTCGCCCCCCGCCGTGGTCAACGCCGTCCTGGACGCCCTGCGGCCCTATGGCGTACGGCACGCCGACATGCCCCTCACGCCCGCCGCCGTCTGGCGCGCGATCCAGGGCAACCCCATCAGAACCGACCTGGCTATCACCTGACCGGCAGATCGGGGGAAGAGGAGATCCGATGCACGAATCCGCGGTCCACCCGGAGTTTCTCGGCATGCCGGAGCTCCACCGCGCGCCGGTTCCGCCGCCGCGGGAGGCGCCGGGCGGGCTCGGGCAGCGGGCGAACGCGTTGCGCGCGCGGCGGCAGCCGTACGTGCTGGCGACGGTCGTCCGGGCCGCCCGGCCGACCAGCGCCAAGGCGGGGGACCGGGCGCTGGTGCTGGCCGACGGGACCATCGAGGGTTTCGTCGGCGGGCACTGCGCGCTCGCGGCGGTCCGCACCCAGGGCCTGCGGCTGCTCGCCGACGGCAGTTCCACGCTGCTGCGGATCACGCCGGAGGCGGCCGAGCCGTACGAGGAGGAGGGGCTGGTCGCCGTCGGGCAGCCCTGCCTGTCCGGCGGGACTCTGGAGATCTTTCTTGAAGCGGTGATCCCGCCCATGCTGGTCCTGGTGTACGGCCAGGGCCCGATCGCGCGGGCGCTCGACGCGATCGGCACCGCCATGGGTTACGCGACCGAACTGACCGACGACCCCCTGGCGACCCTCGCGCCCGACACCTCCGCCGTCGTGGTGGCCTCGCACGGCGTCGGCGAGGTCCCGCTGCTGACCCGCGCCGTCGACGCCGGCGTCCCCTACATCGGCCTGGTGGCCAGCCGCAGGCGCGGCGCGGCCGTGCTGGCCGGGATCCCCGGCTCCGGCCGGGTACACAGCCCCGCCGGGCTCGACCTGGGCGCCAGAACCCCCGCCGAGATCGCGCTCACCGTGTACGCGGAGATCCTCGCCGCCCGGATGTGAAGATCTGCAAGCGCACCCCGCCGGGAGGGGGCAGATCTTGCCGTTATCCTCGCTCCTCTAGATTCTCTAGTGTGCTCGGCATCGGAGGTGGGAGCCATGAAGGTCATCGGCAGCGCTCTGCTCGGGGTGGAACGTGCGAAAGTGTGGTCCGCCCTGCAGGATCCCGGCGTGCTCGTCCGGACCATTCCGGGCTGTGAACGGCTGGAGGCCATCGGCGTCGACACCTACCGGATGACGGTCAGCGCGGGCGTGGCCTCGATCAAGGGCGTCTACCAGGGCGAGGTCGCCCTGGCCGAGCCCGACGAGCCGGAGAGCTTCGTGCTGCGGGCGCGCGGCCAAGGCGCGCCGGGGACGGTGGACGCCACGGTCACGGTGCGGCTCAGCGAGGTGGAGGGCGGCACCCGGATCGACTACGACGCCGAGGCCGTGGTCGGCGGCATGATCGGCGGGGTGGGGCAGCGCATGCTCGGCTCGGTCGCCCGCAAGACGGCGGGTGAGTTCTTCTCCGCCGTCGAGGAGCACCTCCTGTCCGGTCCCGCCGTGGTGCCCGCGGCCGCGTTGAACGGCATAATTCCGCATGAGGTGCTTCAGCCCGAGGCCGGTCAAGTTTTCACCCGAACTGCGCAAACAACCGCCAAGCAGGGTGCTCCGCCGTGGGCGGTCATCACCGCGTTCGGCATGGGCGCGGGCATCGCGCTGGGCAGCGCGGTCATCGGCTGGCTGCTCGGCCGCTCGGGCCGGCGATAGCGGGACATCTCGCTGGACCCCTATCGCAGAGGGCGATCATTGGGCGTAGGTTTGGCCCTATGCGGGAGGCTCACGCGGAGGACGCACGATCCGAGGCCAAGCGACTGATACTCGACCTCCTGGGCGAGGAACGACCCACAGCGGGGACCTTGCTCAAGGAGGCGCACTCTGTGCTCGGCCGGGAACGCACCCGGCGCGCCGCCGAACTGGCCCGCGGCGCTCCGCTCACCCGCCGCTCGGCCGAACTCGCCGCCATCGCGGCCCTCTTCGTCGGTACGGGCGAGCTGGGCGCGGGCTGGTGGACGGTCAGCCGGGGCGGAACGCTGCCACCGCCGGAGGAGGTGCTGGTCAAAGCGGCCTCGCTGGATCCCTGGACGGATCTGACCGTCCTGGAGATGCTGGCCGCGTGGATCTCGGACGACGTCGCCGACGCCATCTGGGGACCGCCGGTGGGCTCCGCCGACCTCAACTCCTGGCAGGCAGAAGACCGGGTCGCCCTGCCCGAAGGCGTACGCGCCGGAACCCGGCTGGTCGTCGCGTTCGACGCCGGAGGACGCCTGGACGCCGTCGTCGTGGCCCGCAAGGACGACGACGCGCTCGGCTCCAACCTGGACTTCTCCTCGCTGCGCTACTCCCGGCCCGCCGAAGCCCAGTGGAGCTGGGGCGTGGCCGCCGGCCTCGGCCCGCATCCGCTCCCCGACGAACCGGGCGACCCCTACGGCGACCCCGTCGACCCGGCCGCCGCCACCCTGCTGCGCGACTGGGCGATCCGGCACGGCGCGACCGACACCCTGGCCGGGCCCGCGTGGGAGAACCGGGGCGACGTGATCGCCGCCGTCGAGCGGGTCGACTGGATGTGGCGCAGCGCCGAATGGTTCGCCTGGTGGCGCGCCGCCTCCGCCCTCATCGACGCCGAGACCGACCAGCTGGCCCGCCGGATCGCCTACCTGATGGGCTGATCACAGATGGCCGAGGATCTCGTCGAAGACGTGATCCAGATCCACCGGGTCCTTCTTGGAGTTGAACGCGACGCCCCGGGTGGCGTCGCTGATCTCCTGGAGGGCGTTCGCGGCCCGGTCCCGGTTCTCGTCGATGACGCCGAAGGCGATCGTGTAGATCCGGGGGACGGCCGTCTCCCGGCCCTCGGCCTTCAGCTGCTCCAGGAACTTCTTCAGGCTGAGCTTCTTCTGGGTGTCATAGCCGTCGGACAGCAGGATTATCGCCGGCACCCGATCGTCTGACCTGCTCGATTCCCTGGTCAGTTTCCTGGTCGTGGTCAGCACCGCGGCGTACAGGCCGGTGGTGCCGCCCGCGGTGATGTTCTCGATCCGGCGGTTGAACCAGTCCTGGTCGTTCTTGAGCTGCCGGCCTGAGGTCGCCGGGACGTCCAGGTGATAACTGTCGGCGAACGAGGCGACCGAGAGCCGGTCCTCGTCGCCGAGCTGGTCCGGCATCTTGTCGCGCAGCAGATCCTTGACGATTTCCAGCCCGCTCTGGAACCGGCCCTCGGACTCGCCCATCGAACCCGAACGGTCCACGATCACATACGCGTCGACCCGCCGGCGCAGGCTGTCCGCCTGGTCGTAGATGGCCTGCAGGGTGGCCGCGGCGGGCACCGGGAGAAAGGCGCTCGGGCGTTTGGCCGGCAATCCCGCCAGCGCGGCCACTTTCTCGTCGGACATGCCGCCTTCGTGGTCGCGGAAGCCTTTCTCGTGGGAACTCCGCTGCTGCTCGGGCGCCAGCAGGAATTCGAGGAAGTCCTCGGCCACCTCCCGTTTGGCCGGGTCCAGGCCAGGGAGCATCACGTGCGGGTGATCCATCATGATCGTGCCGTCGTTCGGATAGAACACGCGCAGCGGTTCGGCCCGGCCGGGGCCCGCCGAACGCTCGAAGATCTCCGGGTCGCCGCTGTTGTAGAGGTAGACCAGCTCCTCCTGGATGACCAGCCCGCTCAGATACGAGGAGGCGCGGTTCAGCGCGTCCTCGTCGCCGAAATTCTTCAGCAGGTCCATGACGCTGTCGGTCAGATACTGGAGAGACGACTCCACGTTGCGTACGTCGTTGCTGATCCGGCGGTCGCGCACGTCCGCGACGGTGAGTTCGGCGCTCGCGCCGTTGTGCTTGGCGGCCATCGCCAGATACGAGGAGACCGTCGCGGCGAAGGCCGACGTCGAGTTGATCGGATTCTCCTTCGCCAGGACGAAGTTCCTGGGCAGGTCGGCGCGGCCCTGCCGGTACTCGTCCCAGGCCACCGGATTCCTGGCGAACTCCAGGAGTTCGTGCCAGCCGATCTCCCGCGAATTCCAGCCCAGCACCGCAGCCACCTTCGCCGGCACCGCGATGACCAGCGGGCTGTGCGCGATGGACGGCCACTCGCCGGCCGGCCTGTCCTTCGCCTTCGGATTGTTTCTGAGCAGGTCGGGCCACAGGGACGCGCTGGGCAGCCAGACGTCGGGACGCCGGCCGTCACCAGCCGACCAGTCGCCGTCGATGAGCGCCTTCAGGGCCGCCCCCGATGATTTGTCGGCCACCGAGACGTCGGCGCACTGGCGTTCGGCACGGTTGTACCTGTCGGCCAGTTCCCCGAGCAGCCGGTCCTTCTCGATACTCACCAGCAGCCGGAGCTGGATGGGCTCCTGGCAGAGTCTGGTGAGCGTGTTCACTAAAGAAAGGCCGCCCGTCGCGCCCAGCGCCGTCGTCAGGACCAGCACCCAGATGATCGCGGTGCGGCGTTTCCAGGTCCTGGGCGACCAGATTCGGCTCCGCCGGGGGCGCGCCGCGCGGTCGTTGTCCAGGCGGCGCGGGAGCACGATATTCAGGATGACGCCGATCAGGCCGATCAACGCGACGAGGACCGCGGCTCCCGCGCCGATCAGCTGGCCGAGAACGTTCGAATCCACGCCTTTGATCTCCCCTGATCTCGCCGCCGCAGAATATCCACCCTGAGTGCATTATGTCCTGCGGTGCGGCCGATTTCAGGCCGTCGAGTCCGTACGGTCAGGGGCCTGCACCGTGTCGAGTCTGGCGCGGATATCGTCGGCTTCCGGGACGCCCAGCCTGGCGTACAGGGCGAGGGCCTGCCGCCAGCATTTCTCCGCCCGGACGAGGTTGGTTCCGAGCAGTGACAGGCCCATCTGGTCGAGGGCCTTGGCCTGCTCGTACAGGTCGCCGATGGCGCCGGCCAGTTCGAGCGCGCGGGCGTAATTCCCCAGGGCGTGGTCATGCCGCCCGGCGGCCTGGTGGACGTCGCCGATATGCCGGAGCGCCTGCGCCTCTATATGCCTTTCTGAGATCTCGACGGCGATATTGCGGGCCTTCTGGTAGTGAATGAACGCCTCCCCGTCCCGGCCCATCCGCGCGTAACAGCTGCCGATATTGGTGAGCGCGTCGGCTTCGCCGCGCCGGTCGCCGATCTCCTGGTAGAGCTTCACGGCATTGCGGTAGTACTGGTTCGCCCCGGTGAGGTCATCCAGCCGCTGCCGCACATTGGCGACATTGTTGAACCAGATCGCCTGATGCTGCGGGCCCATTTCCGGGCCGATGGCCATGGCCTGCTCGAAGTACTGGAGCGCGACGGCGGGATCGCCCAGCCGGAGTTCGACGTCACCGATGTTGTTCAGCGCTTTCTGCTGGCCGAGTAGGTCGCCTATCTCCTGGAACACGGCCAGGGCTTCCCGCATCCGTTCGCCGGCCGCCGGATAGTCGCCCAGATGCCACCAGGCGATGCCGAGATGGCTGAGGCTCTCCGCCTCGCCGTGCCGGTCGCCCACCGTGCGCCGGGTTTGGAGTGCGAGCAGACCGTACTCCTGGGAGATGGTGAACTCGGAGAGGTAGATGTGGATCATGCTGATCAGATCGAGCAGGTCGGCCATGGCCTGCTGGTCGTCGAGCGAGCGCTGGACGGCCAGCGCCTGAGTGGCCTGCGCCAGGGCGTCATCCAGATCGCCGGTCCGCCACAGCACGCGGGCCAGGTCCCCGCGGGCGCGGGCCGCACCGGCCTCGTCGCCGAGCTCGTCCCATGCGTTGATCGCCCGCTTGTGGAGTGTCGCGGCGTCCATCCAGTGGCCGGAGGCGTCCAGGAACTCGCTGAGCACGCCCGGGAGCAGGGCCGCGTGCCGTGGCCAGTGCTCGTCGGCGGCGTGCCCGGCGAGGTGGATGAGATTCTGCAGCTCCTCGGTGAACCACTTCCGGGCGTCCTCGGCGGTTTCCAGCCGGGGGAGAACCCCCGGCGGGTCGCTGATCTCGATCGGTGGGCGTGCCCGCTGCGGATGGAGCAGCCGATCCGCGCGGTCCGCCGTGTGCAGATAGAAGTCGAGCAGCCGGGCTCGGGCCGCGCGGCGCTCCAGCTCGGGCCGGTCGGCGGAGAGCTGCCGCGCGTAGTCCCGGATGAGGTCATGGAACTGGTATCTGCCGCGCCGGGGTTCGGCGATGAGGTGGTGGTCGAGCAGGTCGTCCAGGATCCGTTCGGTGGTGTGCCGATCCGCCTCCAGCAGGGCCGCCGAACCCTCGACGCCGAATTCCGCTCCCGCGTGTAGCCCGAACAGCCGGAAAGCCTCCTGGTGCGGACGATCCAGCCCCTGGTAGGAGAGCTCGAAAGCCGCGCTGATCTCCCGGTTGTCGCCCCGGATCTCGGCCAGCCGGCGATTGCTGTCACTGAGCCGCGCCACCAGATCCGAGACCTGCCACGAAGACCGGTGCCGGAATCGGTTCCCGACCAGATGAATGGCCATCGGAAGGTAACCGCACAGCCGCATGAGCGTGGCGACCGCATCCGCCTCGCGGGCGCGGCCGTGGCCGACGATCCGGCGGAACAGGCTGGCGGCGTCATCAGGCGGCAGCGCGTCCAGCGAAAGCGACTGGACATCGTCCAGCCCCGTCAGCCGCCGCCTGCTGGTGATCAGAACCAGGCACCCGGGCGCACCCGGCAGGAGATGACTGATCTGCTCGTGCCCCGCCGCTCCGTCCAGCACGACCAGCGCCTTACGCCGAGTCAGTTCCGCCCGCCACAGCGTCGCGCGCTCCTCCAGGCCCTCCGGGATCCGGGCGGCCGGTATGCCGAGGATCCGCAGGAGCAGATCCAGCGCCGCGAGCGGTTCGCGTGGAGCGTTCTCGGGGTCATGGCCGTAGAGCTTCAGATGGAGTTGCCCATCCGGATACTGCCCGGTGAGCTGATGGGCCAGATGCACGGCCAACGCGGATTTCCCCACTCCGGCCATTCCGTCGATGGCCAGCACGGTGACCGCCGTCTTGTGCGGCGTGGCCATGTCCAGCAGCCGCGCGAGTTCCCCGGTGCGCCCGGTGAAAGTGGAGGTGTCACGCGGCAGATTGTTCTTCGGCCGCCCGGTGCCGATGCCCGACCCCGGCGGCAGAAACAGCGACGCGTCACCTTGCAGGATGCGCCCGTGCAACTCCTGCAACTGCCGGCCGGCCTCGGTGCCGAAGCCGTTGACCAGATGCTGCCGGACCCGCCGATAGACCTCCAGCGCCTCCACCTGACGCCCACTCCGATAGAGCGCCGTCATCAGCAGCTCGACCAGCTTCTCGTTGTACGGATTGCCGTCGACCAGATCCGACAGCTCCACCACCAGGTCCGCGTGCCGCCCGAGATGCAGCTCGAACTGCACCCGGTCGATCGCACCCCTGAGCCGTTCGTCCTCCATGTTCTTCCTGGTACGTGCAGCCCAGGACCCGGGCAGCCCCGCCAGCGGCTCCCCACGCCACAGCGCCGACTCCTCGTTCAACAACCGCACGGCCTGCTGAATGTCGCCGCTATCCGCAATGGCCCGAGCCTGTGCGCGCAATTGCCCGGAGCGGTAGTAATCCACGTTCCAGGGATTCGTCTCCAGCATGTACGTCCCCGCGCGACTGACCAACTGGGCGTCGGCCCCGATATCCTGCAGCCGATTTCTGAGCCGGTTGACATTGATATACAAATCGTCCCGCGCTTTATTCGGCGGATTGCCGTCCCATATCCGGTTGACAAGCGTTTCGGTCGGGACCGGTTCGCCTGGCGTGACCGCCAGCGCCGCCAGCACATGACGCGCCCTGGCATATCCGGGGTTATGGCGTGTCTGTCCATGCCAGATTTCGATCGGCCCGAGTATCCGGAATTCCACGTGAACCCCTTTGTGGGGGACAGGACTTTCCACCTGCGAGTTTCGCACCATTACATAGCGAAATCCAGGAATCGGGGCTACGCGCGGTGAACTGTAAGGATCGCGGTCATGGCGATGGCGCCGGCGTCACAGGAACGATCCACAGGTCAGAGAGCGTTTGCTCCTACGCGGCGTCGTTCTCATGGCTACAGAATCGTGATCAACTAGTGGGCCACTATCCCTTCTCGCTCGTTATGGACCCCACTAAAATCGGGCATAGCCGCGGCCGTAACGTACCAAAAAGGGACATGTGGCAACGCATGTCCTAAATGACCACGAAAGCACATGGTGCATAGCATGACAATGGTGTCATATGTTGCCGAAGTACTCATGACCGTGTGGATGTTCATGTTCTGACATGGCGGCCGCCCATAGCTCAGAATCGTAACTTCAGGAGAGCCTCCGGCTGTAAAGGACGGGGGCTCTCCGGTTGAGCGCACCCCTCCCGGTCGCAGGGAGTTTGCCCTGGGTGTTGGCTGGATGTGGCCTTCGTGGGAGATTGCTCCCTAAGTAGCCGAGAGCCCCAGGAGGAACCGTGGCCACACCAGGCGAGACCCCCGTCGACTTGGACGCGATGATGGTCGCCGATGACATGACCGAGGCGCAGTCGGATGCCGCCCGCTGGCGCTACGGGTTCTACGTCGTGCTCACCGGCCTGGTCGTGATCCTGGTCGGCTTCGCCGTGGCGGTGTTGCGGACCGGAGAGGCCGGCACGCTGTTCGCCGGGCTCTCGGGCGTGGTCGGCACGATCATCGGCGCGTACTTCGGCGTGCAGGCGGGCCAGTCCGGCAAGGACAGGGCCGAGGCGGAGCTGCGCCGCGCCAACGACCGCGCCACCCGGATGGCCGCCTACGTGGGCCCGCAGAACATCGACCACATCATGGGTCCGGCGCGGCGGTCCGGCCGGGGATGAACCCTGGC
Organism: Acrocarpospora corrugata; assembly: GCF_009687845.1. GTDB lineage: Bacteria > Actinomycetota > Actinomycetes > Streptosporangiales > Streptosporangiaceae > Acrocarpospora > Acrocarpospora corrugata. The sequence continues at coordinate 48,876 of NZ_BLAD01000036.1, read as the reverse complement.
CGCACCGGCGGGAGGCCCCCGAAGTGAGCTGTATCGGGCCTGGTAGGGCGCTAGAGGACGGCGGCAGGCAGGCTCTGACGACGATTTCCAGATTCTTCGGCATATAGCGCTGATTTCACGCCTCGCAGGTCGTCGGTAGAAACTGGAGCATGCACAGCGTCCGTATCGGGGTCGACACCGGCGGCACATTCACCGACGTGGTTCTGGTGGATGAGGCTTCCGGCCAGATCGTCACGACCAAGACTCCCTCTACTCCTGCCAACCCCGCCGACGGATTTCTGGCAGGGGTGCACAAGGTTCTTGGGTTACACGGGAACACGGTCGGCCTTGAGGCGGTGTCCGCGCTCGTGCACGGCACCACGGTGGCCACCAACCAGTTGCTGGAGGACCGGCCGGACGGGACCGCCCACCTGGGGTTCGTCACGACCGAGGGGTTCGAGTTCATCCTGGAGATCGCCCGGCAGAGCGTGCCGGACGGATACGGGAACTCCTACTTCTGGGTGAAGCCGCCCAGGATCGTGCCGGTGCACCGGGTGCGGACGGTCGGCGGGCGGCTCGACCATCTGGGCGCGGAGGTGCGGCCCTTCGACGAGGCCGCGGCGACCGAGGCGGCGCGCTGGTTCCGCGAGCACGGGGTGACCGCGATCGGAGTGTGCTTCCTGCACTCGTACGCGAACCCGGACCACGAGCGGCGGATGCGGGAGGTGCTGACCCTGGAACATCCCGGCGCGGTCGTCTCGCTCTCCAGCGACGTGCTGCGCGAATACCGGGAGTACGAGCGTTCGGTGACCACCCTGGTGGACGCGGCCGTGAAGCCGATCATGCGGAAATACATCGACAACCTCTCCGACCGCCTCGGGCGGGGGTTCTCGGTGATGAAGAGCAACGGCGGCGTGCTGTCGGCGACCGAGGTGGTGCACCAGCCGATCACCACGGTCCTGTCGGGACCCGCGGCGGGCGCCCTGGGGGCGGCCCTGATCGCGAGCACGGCCGGGCACCCCTCCGTGATCACCCTGGACGGCGGCGGCACCTCCACCGACGTGGCCGTGGTCGTGGACGGGGAACCGTCGCAGACCACCGAGGGCAGCATCGGCCGCTACCCCTGCAAGATCCCGATGATCGACATAGTGACGGTGGGCGCGGGCGGCGGGTCGATCGCCTGGATCTCGCCGGAGGGCACGCTGAAGGTCGGCCCCAAATCCGCCGGAGCCGACCCGGGGCCGATGTGTTACGGCAAGGGCGGCACCGAGGTGACCGTCACCGACGCGCACGTCTTCCTCGGCCGGGTTCCGCCGCATCTGCTCGGCGGGGAGATCCCGCTGGACGCGGCAGCGGCCCGCGCGGGCATCGAGGGTCTGGCGGCCAAGCTGGGCCTCACCCCGGAGCGCTGCGCGACCGGCATCCTGGAGATCAGCGCGTTCAACCAGTCCAACGCGATCCGCCAGATCACCGTCAAGCGCGGCCTCGACGTGCGTGACTTCCCGATGGTCGCGTTCGGCGGTTCCGGGCCGCTGCTGGCCTGCCGCCTGATCGACGTGCTCGGCCTCAAGGCCGCGATCATCCCGCCCGAGCCGGGCAACGTGTCCGCGTTCGGGCTGCTCACGGTGGATGTCAAGAACGACTATGTCCGTACCCACGTGACCAGGGATCCGGTTCTGGAGGCGATGGCCGGGATCTTCGCCGAGCTGGAGGGGCAGGCCGCGGAGGCGCTGGACCGGGAGGGCTTCGCCGACCACGTGTACGCGCGCAGCGTCGACCTGCGCTACTACGGCCAGGCCTACGAGGTGCGGGTGGCCGCCTCCGACGGCCCGCTCACGCCGGCCTGGCGGGAGGCGGTCCTGGAGCGCTTCCACGAGGCCCACCAGAAGCTCTACGGGTACGGCTACCGCGACGACCCCCAGCACGCCGTGGAATGGGTCAACCTGCGCGTCTCGGGCATCGGGCCGATCACCCGGCCGACGGTGGCGCGCAAGCCGTACCAGCCGGAGGAGCCGAGCCCGGTCTGCACCCGGGACGTCTTCTACGAGAGCTGGGCCCGCACGGTGATCTACCGCCGGCACGAGCTGGGCGCCGGCGCGATGGTGACCGGGCCCGCCGTCATCGAGGAGTACGGTTCGACGCTCCCGATCCATCCCGGTTTCACGGCGACCATGGACGACTACGGCAACCTGGAGGTCCGGCGTGAGCTCGGCTGACCCGATTCTGATCGAGATCGTGGAGGGCACGCTGGCCTCGGTCGAGATGGAGGTCGAGACCGCCATCGCCAGGACCGCCAGGTCGCCCATGATCCGGGACGCGCACGACTTCCGCGCGGGCATCCACGACGTGAAACTGCGCAAACTGACCGGGCGGTCCTATTCGGCGCTGGTGCAGCCGATCGTCCGGGATTTCCCGGTCGGCACGATGCGTCCAGGGGACGTGTTCTTCCACAACGACGTGTACCTGTCCGAGGGCGGCATCGGGCATCTGCCGGACCTGTGCGTGACCGTCCCGGTGTTCCACGCCGGTGAGGTGGTCGCGTTCGTGCAGGCTTTCGGGCATCACGACGACATCGGCGGGGCCTGCCCTGGGTCGATGCCGTCGGGCGCGCGCAGCGTGTTCGAGGAAGGGCTGATGGTCCCGCCGATCCGGCTCTGGGATCAGGGCGTGCCCAACGACGCCGCGCTGCGCATCATGACGCGCAACTCGCGGATGCCCGACTCGCTGGCCGGCGATCTGGACGCGGAGTGCTCGGCCTGCCTGATGGGCGCCCGCCGCCTCGGCGAGCTCTTCGACCGGTACGGCCGGGACGCCGTCGACGCCTGCTTCGACGCGATCATCGCCAAGACCACCGAGACGTTCCGCCGCGAACTGCTGGCGAAGATCCCGGAGGGCGTGCACGTCTGGGAGGACTACGCCGAGCACGACGGCGTGGACGAGCCCCGGCTGCACGCGCAGCGCATCACGCTGACCGTCGACCACGCCGCGCCCGAACCGCTGATCATCGACTTCACCGGCACGTCGCCGCAGGCGAAGGGCCCGATCAACCACGCGGGCGACTACGCCGACGGGGTGTTCCTGAAGAAGTGGCTGGCGCCGATCCTGCGCAACCTGGCCGAGACGCCGGAACGCATGGCGGAACTCGACGTCAACGAGGGCGTGGTCCCGCTCATCAAGATGGTGTTCCCGGAGAAGGGCACCCTGCTGACGCCGATCTTTCCCGCGCCGACGAACGCGCGCACGTTCGTGATCCTGCGCTTGCTGGGCGTGCTGGCGGGTGTGCTGGCCAAGGCGACCGGCGGGCGCATGCCCGCCGACCAGGAGACGATTCGCTACACCGGCGTGTACGGACATGACCAGAACGGCAATGACTACCTGATGCGGGAGGTCCTCGGCGGCGGCTCCGGCGGACGCTGGTACGCCGACGGCGAGGACACCATCCACGTCGTCCCCGACTCCCGGAACATCCCGGTCGAATTCGCCGAGGCGCGCTGGCCGTTCCGGGTGGAACGCCTCGGCCTGGCCGTGGACAGCGGCGGGCCGGGCAAGTTCAGGGGCGGGCTCGGCTACGACAAACACCTCCGGATGCTGCGAGACGCCTCCTTCATGTCCATCGCGGACCGCTCGATCCTCAGCTGCTGGGGCGTCAACGGCGGCCGGGCCGGCCGCCCGTTCGTGGTCACGGTCAACGGGGTCGAGATGGACGGCCTTGTAGACGACTTCCCCGTTAAGGAAGGGGAGATCGTCCGCATTCGCACCACCGGAGGCGGCGGCTGGGGCTCCCCCTTCGAGCGGGAGCCACAGCGCGTCGCCGACGACGTGCGGGCCGGAAAGGTGTCCCTGGACGCCGCCCGGCACGACTACGGCGTAGTCCTCACCGCCGACCTGACCGTCGACACGGCGGCCACCGAGGAGCTCCGGGCGAGCATGCCCGCCCCCTCGGAGGCCTTCTTCGACCGCGGTCCTGGATATCCGAAGCTGTCCGGCGGCCAGGCGTACGCGGAGGTCGACCTCCGCTGACCCCGGGGGATATTTCCGTCACCGGAAGTAAGAGCAGCCCCTTCACGAGGGAGTTCCGTCATCCATCGAGTTGACGCTCCACCACGTCTGTTCCACGATTCCTGATCATCGTGCAACACGTGCAACATCGTGGAGGGGAGCTTCTCGCGTGGCGTTCCGGTTGATCGGCGGGCCGAGTGGCAATCAGGGCAGCCCTACCCTGTACGAAGAGGGTGACGATTACCTGGTCCAGGGCTACCTGCTCACCCCGCAGGAGCTAGCATCGCTATCCGTACCGGATGGGGAAACCGTCGTCAGGGTCCCGAAGGGCTTGATGACGTTTCTGCTCAAGGAGACGTGATGTGAGCAACAGCGATGTGAGTGCCGCACAGCAGGCCAGGGAGGCGCTGGGCACCCGGCTGCGGGAGATCAGGGCCGCGGCCCGGGTGACCGGGCGGGACCTGGCCGGGCGGGCCGGCTGGCACTTCACCAAGGTGTCCAAGCTGGAGCACGGCCGGATCATGCCGAGCGAGGAGGACCTGCGCCTGTGGTGTTTCCACTGCCACGCCCTGGCCTCGCTGACCGACCTGCTGGCGATGCGCGACAACACCGAGAGGCTCTATGTCGAGCTGCGGCGGCTGCAGAAAGTCGGTTCCTCCGCCTACCAGCAGGAACTCCGCGACCGGGAAGCCCAGACCCGCTCGATTCGCAGTTTCTCCGCGTTCCTCATCCCCGGAGCCGCCCAGACCCGCGCCTACGCCACCGTCCGATTCACCGAATTCACGGAAATGTCCGGCATCGGGCAGGAAGTGGAGTCGGCGGTGGACGCCCGGATGGAGCGGACCGAACTCCTGCTGACCGGGAAGTCCCTGTTCCACCTCGTCCTGTGCGAGACCGCCCTGCTCTCCGCGATGGCGCCGCCGGACGTCATGCTGGAGCAGCTCCGCCACCTCGCCGACGTGGCCCGCCTGCGCACCGTGCAACTCGGCGTCATCCCGCTCGGCACCCCGCACTACCCGCCGCTCTGCGACTTCTGGATCCTGGACGACACCGCCGCGGAAACCGAGACCTACACCGCGTTCATCCGCGTCACCCAGCCCGGCGAAGTCGCCATGTACGCCAAAGTCTTCGACAGTCTGGCCCGCTCAGCCGTCCACGGCGACCAGGCCGTCGCCCTCATCGACCGCCAGATCGAGGCTCTCGTGCAACATCCGGCAACATCGTAGACGCCGTTGATCAGGCTTCCTAGCGTGAAGCCATGACCTCTCACGGACTGCCGATGGAGCCGCCCGACGCGGACCTCCGCCGGCATCGACGCCCCGAGCCACCCGTCACGATCGACGTGAAGGTCCCGAACGTGGCTCGCATGTATGACTACTACCTGGGCGGAAAAGACAACACCCTGGCGGACCGGGAGTGCGCGGAAGAGGTGATCCGGCAGGTCCCGCAGACTCGCGACATCGCCTGGGCGAACCGGCGGTTCCTCGGCCGCGCGGTCCGCTTCCTGGCCGGGGAGCAGGGCCTCGACCAGTTCGTCGACATCGGGGCAGGACTGCCGACCCGCGACAACGTGCACCAGGTCGCGCAGCGCGCCAACCCGCGGGCGCGGGTCGTCTACGCGGACAACGATCCGGTGGTCCTCGTGCACGCCCGCGCGTTGCTCGCCCGCGACCCCCAGACGGTGGCAATCCCCGGCGACGCCCGCGAACCGCTGGAAGTCCTGTCCAACCCCGAACTGCGCGAATTGCTCGACCTGTCCCGCCCGGTCGGCGTGCTGCTGGTCGCGGTCCTGCACTTCGTCACCGACGCGGAGGACCCGTACGGCGCGGTGGAGTCCCTGATGGCGCGATTGGCCCCCGGCTCCTGTCTGGTGATCTCCCACGTGGAGCGGACGAAACGCCTGGAGGGGGCCGTCAGGGCGTACACCAGGGCCAGCTCGCCGGCCGTGCTGCGGTCGGCGGCCGAGGTGGCGGCGTTCTTCGAGGGCCTGACCATGGTCGAGCCCGGCCTGGTCCGCCTCAAGCACTGGCGGCCGGACGACCTGGTGCTCAGGTTCGACCCGGATGTCCCCATCTTCGGCGCGGTCGGGGTCAAGCCATGACCTGGATCCACTCCAGCCACGGCTCGGCGGTCGAGCTGACCGGACTGGGCGACGGCTTCGCGATGCGGAACTCCGGGCAGCCGGACGGCGCGGTCCTGTGCTTCACCGCGGCCGAGATCACCGCCTTCATCCTGGGCGTGAAGGACGGGGAGTTCGACGATCTGATCGACCCGGCGTCATAAGGTCACGAATTCGGTCTCCGGGTCGTGGGCGGCGGCCGGATCCCCGTTCACCAGCAGGTCGGAGCGCTCGCGGGTGGGGTTCCCGGCGAACCAGTGATCCTCCTCGGCCATCCAGGCGTGCCACTGCGGCGCGTAGCCGGCGCCGTCCCGTTCCAGGCCCCTGGCCAACCGGCGGTCCCGGGGCGTCTCCACCCAGACCCGGAAGGCGGCCGGGCAGCCGGGGCGGGCGGTGCTGACGCCTTCGAGGATCAGCACGGGGGCGGGCGGCACGTCGATCCACTCGGCGTAGTTGTTCTCCGGCCAGTCGTAGCGCTGGAACCGGCCAGGCTCGCCCCGGCGCAGCGGGGCGAGCACCTGGCTCTCGACCCGGGCGAACCAGGCGCCAGGCTCCTCGTCCCACGGCACCGGGAAGTCGTCACTGTGCACGACCTGGGCCCGGCCGAGCGCCCGGGACAGCCGCCCGGCGAAGGTGGTCTTGCCGGAACCGCCGGGACCGTCCACCGCGACCATCCGGACCGGCCCGCACGACGGCGGCAGCGGGCGGATCCTGGCGGCCAGGTCGGCGAAGGACATGACTGTCGGCATACCCTGATCGTCCCAGCACCGGGACCTGCCGGTGGCCGGGGCAGATCGGCCTGACAGGCTGACCGGAAAGACCGGAACGTGTTCCAGGAGTGATGACCGTGCAGGGACCTCTCGATGACGTCGTCGTGCTCGACCTGTCCCGCGCGCTGGCCGGACCGCACGCGGCCCAGATGCTCGGCGACCTGGGCGCACACGTGATCAAGGTGGAGCACCCGGACGGGGACGAGTCCCGGGGCTGGGGCCCGCCCTTCGTCGGCCCGGAAGGCGATATTTCGACATACTTTCTGGCGGCGAACCGGAACAAGCAGTCGATCACCGTCGATCTGAAGACCGACGAGGGCCGGGTCCTGGTCGAGCGGCTGGTGCGCCGCAGCGACGTGCTCATCGAGAACTTCCGCACCGGGGTGCTCGCCCGGCTCGGCTTCGGGGACGACCGCCTGCGCGAGCTCAACCCCCGCCTGATCCTGCTGTCGATCACCGGGTTCGGCCACGACGGCCCCGAGGGCGGGCGGCCCGGCTACGACCAGATCGCCCAGGGCGAAGCCGGCCTGATGTCGCTCACGGGCACGCCGGGCGAGCCGTACCGGGTCGGCGCGTCCATCGCCGACCTGCTCGCCGGCATTCACGGCGCGTACGGCGTGCTGGCCGCACTCCACGAACGCGGCCGCACCGGCAGGGGCACCGTCGTGCGCACCTCACTCCTGGCCTCCGTCGTCGGCGTGCACTCCTACCACGGCACATCCTGGACGGTGGGCGGCAGACTCCCGGTCGCCAACGGCAACCACCACGCCTCGATCGCCCCCTACGGCGCCTTCCACTGCGCCGACGGCATGCTCCAGATCGCCGCCGCGAACGACGGACAGTGGCGCAAGGTCGCCCAGCTACTAGACATAGAACCCAATATCCCGAAATATGCGACCAACAGGGAAAGATTTGCGCATCGGGATGAGTTGATCTCCGATATGGAGAAGGCCCTGGCCGCACACGATCGCGCACACTGGCTGTCCGCGCTCGCCGCCCTAGGCGTTCCCGCCGGAGCCATCCGCACCATCGACGAGGTCTACGGCTGGGACCAGGTCCGCTCGCAGGGCCTGCTCGTCGAAGTCGACCACCCCGCCCTCGGCCCGATCACGCTGCCCGGCCCGCCGCTCCGCTTCGACGGCCACCCCGCCCGGGACCACACCCCGCCGCCCGCCCTCGGCCAGGACAACGCGACCGTTCTCACCTGGCTGGAAGCCCAGGAGACCGGCGCGGGAGGTTCGCCTACGTGATCAACCGGCATCCGGACAAAGAGACTCAGCGAGTCGCGCGGCCCGACGCCCGCGCGCTGATCGCCGCCGTGCTCGACCCCGGGACCTGGACCTCCTGGGACGAGCCGCCGACCGACACCGCGCCGCCGGGCTCCGAATACGCGGAGGAGCTGGCCGGGGCGAGGGCCAAGACCGGCTACGACGAGGCGGTGATCACCGGCGCCGGCCTGCTCGGCGGGCGGCGGGTCGCGGTGGTGGCGTGCGAGTTCTCCTTCCTGGCCGGCTCGATCGGGGTCGCGGCGGCGGATCGGCTGGTCCGGGCGATCGAGCGGGCGACCGCGGAACGGCTGCCGCTGCTCGCGGCTCCGGCCAGCGGGGGCACCCGGATGCAGGAGGGGGCGCTCGCGTTCATCCAGATGGTCAAGATCACCACCGCCGTGTCGGCGCACCGGGCGGCGCGGCTGCCCTATGTCGTGTATCTCCGGCACCCCACGACGGGGGGCGTGCTCGCCTCCTGGGGTTCGCTCGGCCACGTCACCGCCGCGGAACCGGGCGCGATGATCGGTTTCCTCGGGCCGCGGGTCTTCGAGTCGCTGTACGGCTATCCGTTCCCCGAAGGCGTACAGGTCGCGGAGAACCTGTTCGCCCACGGTCTGGTCGACGCGGTCGTGTCGGCGGCCGACGCCCGGGAGATCGCCATCCGCGCGCTGGCGGTCCTCTGCCCGTCCGAACGCGACGGGATCCTGCCGGAACCGGAGGAATCGCGCGCCGACGTCGGGGCCTGGCAGGCGATCATGAGCTCCCGGCGGGACGACCGGCCGGGCGTCCGTACCCTGCTCAGATGCGCCGCGACGGACGTCACGCCGCTGCACGGCACCGGCGCGGGGGAGAACGACCCGGGGCTGCTGCTGGCGCTGGCCAGATTCGGGAGCGCGCCCGCCGTCGTGCTCGGGCAGGACCGGCGCAGCCAGCGGGCGGGCGGGCCGCTCGGCCCGGCGGGGCTGCGGGTGGCGCGGCGGGGCATGCACCTGGCCGCCGAACTCGGCCTGCCGCTGGTCACGGTGATCGACACCGCCGGGGCCGCGCTGTCGAAGGCGGCCGAGGAGGGCGGCCTGGCCGGGGAGATCGCCCGATCCCTGGCCGACCTGGTCATGCTGGACGCGCCCACGGTCTGCCTGCTGCTCGGCGAAGGCGCGGGCGGCGCCGCGCTGGCCCTGCTGCCGGCGGACCGGGTGCTCTGCGCCCAGCACGCCTGGCTCTCCCCGCTGCCGCCGGAGGGCGCGTCCGCGATCCTCTACCGCACGGTCGACTTCGCCCCGGAGATCGCCCAGGCCCAGGGCGTGCGCGCGATGGATCTGAAGCGGGACGGCATCGTGGACCGGATCATCCCCGAGTCGCCCGACGCCGCCTACGAGCAGCAGGCGTTCTGCGAACGGGTGGCCAGGACGCTGGAGTACGAGATCACCGGCCTGCTCGCGCAGGACCCGGCTGACCGGCTCGCGATCCGCCTCGCCCGTTACCGGAACCTCGGCTCGCCGTAGCGGTTCAGCCGCACGGGATGGAGATGCGCTCCACCCGGATGGCCTGCACCTCGTCCCTGGGCACGACCACCTCGTACGCGCCGTGATCCACCAGCCAGTAGCCGAGGGCCTCCGCCTTGATGCCGCTGTGCCCGGTGTAGGCGATGTGCAGGCCGCCGTTCTCCGCGCTCTCGTCCTCGTCCAGGACCAGGCAGGGCTCGCCGCCGAAGGCGCCCACCGTGCGCAGCAGCGTCAGCTGCTCCAGGTCCTTGACGTTGACCGCCAGCCGCCAGTAGCCGCGCCCGCGCTCGAAGCCCTCCGCGGGCGTCTCGCTGAACAGCACCACGTCGTCCCCGCCTGGGCCGATGGCCGCGGGATAGGTCTGCGCGCGGTACCGGGCGACGAAGCCCAGACCGGCCGGTTCGAGGTCGTTGTCGGTCATGCCGCCGGCCGCCAGGAGAGGCCGTCGAAGGCCGCGAACGGCCGTTCCCCGGCTTTGGTGATGTGCACGATCTCGGCGCCCGCCGGGATCGGCATCGGCATCGTGTGGAACTGCGGCACGACATGCTCCCGTGAGGCGGTGAAGCCGTTCCCGGCGAATGGGGGTGAATCGTTCCAGTCACCACCCATGTGCGATCCGTACGGAACGACGTAGGTGTCGATATCGCGGGCCACCCAGCGCATGAGGTAGAGCTCGGGCACGGCGGAGGTCAGCTCGGAGCCCTCGAAGGTCAGGTCGAGGGCGTCCACGATGGCGCGCGGGGAGGTCAGCCGTTCGCAGTCCTGGACCCGGTAGACATACCCCGAGATGATCGTCCGCTTGCCCGCCAGGTACGGCACGAGCAGACGCGGCGGGATCACCTTCTGCATCCACGTGCTGTTCCCAGGCTCGCTCATGACGATTAGTTTACGATCCAGTGACCCCAAGTCTGCGATGTTCAAGGGACGGAAGGGTCTTACGCACACTTTCCGTCCGTACCTTGTCGATCTTTCCGGTCCGGACGCCGGCGGCAGGCCCGAGATCGTGCGCGGTCACGCCGAGCGGGTCGATGAGCAGGCTCCGGCCGACGCCCCAGCCGTCCTCGTGCGGGGGCTGCCCGACCGCGATCGTCCACATCGTGTTCTCGATCGCGCGGGCCCGGTTGAGCGTCACCCAGTGCTCTTCCTTGAACGGCCCGTTCGCCCACGCGGCGATCACCGCGAACGCCTCCGCGCCCCGGTCCACCAGGGCCCGCGCGAGTTCGGGGAAGCGCAGGTCGTAGCAGGTGATCAGCCCCACCCGGAGGCCGCCGAGCTCCACCACCACCGGGCCGTCGCCGGGCTCCACCACGTCGGATTCGCGGGCGCCGAAGGAGTCGAACAGGTGGATCTTCCGGTAGGCGGCGACCAGTTCGCCGTTGGCGTCGATTGCCACCGCCGTGTTGCGCACCCGCGCCCCGGCCGGTTCGAAGGTGCCCGCGATCAGCGCGGTGCCGGCGTCCCTGGCGGCTTCCCTGAGCCCGTGCACGAACGGGCCGTCCAGCGGCTCGGCCCGGTCCAGGATGCCCCGGCCGAACCGGGTCAGCGTGGCTTCGGGGAAGACGGCCAGGTCGGCTTCCGGGGCTGACGCCAGGGCGTCACGTACAGACTCCAGATTGGTCTTGGGGTCGTGGTCGATCGAGATCTGGCAGAGCGCTACGCGGGTCACGTGCCTGAGTGTGCCCGTTCGGGACCAGTTCCCACCAGGTCAGGCACCGCCAGATCCACTCAAGCGGCCCATACCGGAACCGGGCCAGCCACCAGTAGGCGAACACCCACTGCACGGCCAGCGTGGCCACGGTCACGATGATGATGCCGGCCGCCGTCTGCGGGCGCGCCAGCAGGATCACGGCCGTGCTGGACAGGTACGCGGTCAGCGCGATCTTGCCCAGCGGCTCGAACACCCGGGGACGCAGCAGCAGGAACGCGCTCGCGTAGGCCGCCGCCCCGAACACGCACGCCGCCAGGTAGCTCACGTCCGCCCAGGCGAACAGCGCCGCCAGGGCCGCGCAGACCAGGAAGAACACCACGTTCGGCCGGACCGCGTCGAACTCCACCACGGCCAGGCCGAGCAGGAACAGCCCGGCGATGAGCGTCCACGGATCGCCGGTGACCAGCGACACCAGGGTGACCGCGATCCCCAGCGGCAGCTGCGCCAGCCGCGGCAGGTAGCTCGCCGGAACCAGGGCGATCGCCCCGAAGATGGCGTACGGCACCAGCACTTCGCCCGGATTGAACACCCAGTGCGCCGCGCCGAACAGCGCCAGCACGGCGAGCCGCCGCAGCATGATCAGCCGGTTCGGGTGCGCCCGCACGAACAGCGCGAAGCTCATCCCGAACAGGAAGGAGAAGATCGGATAGAACCGGCCCTGCACGATGTTCGACATCGCCCAGTCGAGTTCGGGCGGGCGGGGGGAATGCTGCCAGGTGTTGACCAGCATGATCCCGCAGATCGCGAAACCGCGGAGCGCGTCAAGCTCACGAATTCGGGTGGCCATCCGACCAGAGTAAGTTGTGATCGTGCTTGTGGGACGGATGCGGGAATTCGGTACAACCGTTTTCGCCGAGATGACGGCATTGGCCGTGCGAACCGGTGCGATCAACCTGGGCCAGGGATTCCCGGACGAGGACGGGCCTCCCGCCATGCTAGACCGCGCCGTCGAGGCGATCAGGGGCGGCCTCAACCAGTACCCGCCGGGGCCGGGCGTGTCGGAACTCCGGCAGGCCATCGCCGACCACCAGAAGGTCCGGTACGGCCTGGCCTACGACCCCGACAGCGAGATCCTGGTCACCGTGGGGGCCACCGAGGCGATCACCGCCAGCGTGCTGGCGCTCTGCGAGCCGGGCAGCGAAGTGATCGTCTTCGAGCCGTACTACGACTCGTATCCGGCGGCGATCGCGATGGCCGGGGCGGTGCGCAGGGCCGTACCGCTTCGGGTGGAGGCGGGCCGGTTCGCGTTCGACCCCGCGGAGCTGCGGTCGGCGGTGACCCCGAAGACCCGGGCGATCCTGGTCAACTCCCCGCACAACCCCACCGGGACCGTGTTCACCCCGGCCGAGCTGGCGGCCATCGCCGCACTGTGCCGGGAGCACGACCTGATCGCGATCACCGACGAGGTCTACGAGCACCTCACCTTCGACGACATCCCGCACGTGCCGCTGGCCACCCTGCCCGGCATGCGGGAGCGGACCGTGACGATCTCCTCGGCCGGGAAGACCTTCTCCGTCACCGGCTGGAAGACCGGCTGGATCTGCGCCGCGCCCGAGCTGATCCGGGCGATTCAGACGGTGAAGCAGTTCCTGACCTTCACCGCCGCCGCGCCCTGGCAGCTCGCGGTGGCGTACGCGCTGCGGCACGAACTCGACTGGGTGGGCACGCTCAGGGGCGCGCTCCAGGGCAAGCGCGACCGTCTGATGGCCGGCCTGGCCGCCGCCGGATTCGAGGTGCTCCGCCCGTCCGGCACCTATTTCGTGCAGACCGACATCCGCCCGCTCGGCTTCGCCGACGGCCTGGACCTGACCCGCCGCCTGCCGGAACTCGCCGGAGTCGTCGCCATCCCGACCCAGGTCTTCTACGACGAACCCGAAATGGGCCGCCATTACGTGCGATTCGCCTTCTGCAAGAAGGACGCGGTCATCGACGAGGCCATCGCGCGGCTGAGCCGGCTCGGCTGATTTCCCGGATCGGCCGCGGGCGTCTATGCTCGCACCGCATCCTCACTAAGGAGATCGGCTTGCTTACTGTCGGTGACCGTTTCCCCGAGTATGACCTGACCGCCTGCGTGGCGCTCGACGCCGACGAGGCGTTCGCCGCCATCGACCACAAGACCTACGAGGGCCGCTGGCGGATCGTGTTCTTCTGGCCGAAGGACTTCACCTTTGTCTGCCCGACCGAGATCGCCGAGTTCGGCCGGTTGAACGGCGAGTTCGCCGACCGGGACGCGCAGGTGCTCGGCGTCTCGACCGACTCCGAGTTCGTCCACCACGCCTGGCGCAAGGACCACCCCGACCTGCGGGATCTGCCGTTCCCGATGCTCTCCGACCTCAAGCGGGAGCTGTCGGAGGCCCTCGGCATCCTCGGGGAGGACGGCGTCGCCCAGCGCGCCACCTTCATCGTCGACCCGAACAACGAGATCCGCTTCACCATGGTGACGGCGGGCTCGGTCGGCCGGAACGTCGAGGAGGTCCTGCGCGTGCTGGACGCGCTCCAGTCCGAGCAGCTGTGCGCGTGCAACTGGAACAGGGGCGACGCCGGGCTGGACCCGGAGAAGCTGCTGGCCGGTTAGAGCTTCCTGCCGACCGCGCCGTAGCCGCCGCGCACTGCCTCGGCGGGGATCGGCTTGTCGGGGCGCCACTCCGATGCCCACACCAGGCCGGGCTCGACCAGATCGAAGCCGTCGAAGAAGCGGGTGACGTCCTCGGCGGTGCGGTTGGTCATCAGCAGCGGGCCGGTGTTGTAGTTCTTGGCCAGCGTGCCCATCGCGTCCGGCTCGAAGTCGGCGGTGAGGTGGGTGATGGCGAGGTAGCTGCCGGGGCAGGTCGCGTCGGTGAACTGCTTGACCGCGCCCCACGGGTCGTCCTCGTCCTTGATGTGCATCAGGGTCCCGATGATGACCACCGCCACCGGCCGGGAGAAGTCGAGGACCTTGTTCACGTCGGGGTGGTCGATGATCGTCCGCGGCTCCCGCAGGTCCGCCTCGATGTAGGTGGTGCGGCCCTCCGGGGTGCTGGTCAGCAGCGCCCGCGCGTGCACCATCACGATGGTGTCGTTGTCCACGTACGCCACCCGGGCGGCGGGATTGACCGACTGGGCCACCTCGTGCGTGTTCCCGGCGGTCGGGATCCCGGTGCCGATGTCGAGGAACTGGTCGATGCCCTGCTCGGCCAGGAACCGGACAGCCCGCCCGAGGAAGGCGCGGTTCTCCCTGGCCCCGACGACCACGCCCGGGGTCGCGGCGACGACGGCCTCGGCCACCTGGCGGTCCGCGGCGTAGTTGTCCTTGCCGCCGAGCCAGTAGTCGTACACCCGGGCCGGATGCGGAACCGACGTGTCGATCTTCGGAGTGGTCATGCGCGGGGCCCCCGAATCTGTGGCGATATTTGCCGAGATCTTAGCCAATAGCAGGAGGTGTGGGAGCGCTTCCACGCCGGAAAACAAGGGGGATTCGCTAAGTTGGCGCTGTTTTGCGATGAAGTCGCCGTGTAAGCGCGCTGAAAGGAGGAAGGGGGAACCTGAGTGGCATGAAGATTTCCGAACGATTTCGCGGACCCGACGGCATGGCCAACGGCGGCTGGGTCGCCGGACTGGCGGCGAGCTACCTGCCGCCAGGACGCACCGTCGAAGTGACGCTGCGCGCCCCCACCCCCTTGGACGCCGACATCCGCATCGAGAAGACCCCCGCCCTGGTCCGTCTGTACGACGAGGACACCCTGCTGGTCGAGGCCCGCCCGGTGGACGACGCACCGGTCCCGCCGCCGGCCATAGAACCCGGCCGGATCTGCGGCGCCTTCGCGGGCGCCGCCGACCATCCCTTCCCCGGTTGCTTCGTCTGCGGCCATCGCGAACCCGGCGACGGCATGCGCATCCACCCGGCGCCCACCGGCCGCCCCGGCGAGGTCGCCATGCTCTGGCACGCTCACCCCGCCCTGGCCGACTGGTCGGCCACCCTGCCGCTGAGCCACGTGTGGGGCGCGCTGGACTGCCCGACCGGCTGGGCCCACCTCACCTCCGGCGGCGCCGCCCTGCTCGGCCGCCTCACGGGCCGGGTCTACGGCTCGATCTTCCCGGACGCCACCTACCTGATCGTGGCCAGGACCGAGGGCAGGGAACGCCGGAAACTGCACGCCTCCGCCGGCATCTACGAGCCCTCCGGACGGCTCGTGGCCGCCAGCCGGGCCACCTGGATCGAGATGACCGGCTGATTCTGATCGTGATGAGGATCACATTTCACTGCCCGTACGGAATGTAACTAGATGGGATGCTGAGAGATGTGATCCGCGCCTACACGTCCTCAGATAACGACCCCTTCGATCGCGGCCACGAGTTCGGCCAGGTCCACGCCACCCAGGTAGCCACAAATGTGCGCATTTACCGGGACATGTTCCAGCGCCATGGCGGGACCAACATCGACCTCGTGGACCTCGGAACCCAAGCACTGAAGGCCATCGAGGCGTGGGCGCCGGAACTGGCCGACGAGATCACCGGCATCGCGGAGGGGGCGCACCTCCCGGTCACCGACATCGCCGCCATCAACGCGCGGACCGAGATCCTGGCCATGCTGGACGGCCGGCCGCGGAGCGAGTGCTCGGCCGTCGTGCTGCTGGGCGAGGATCCGGACAGCGCGCCGGTGGCCGTACAGACCTGGGACTGGACCAGGGAGATGGCGGAGGGCTGGCTGGTCTGGACGATCGAGCACCCGGACGGCAAGACCGTGCACACCCTCACCGAGTACGGCGTGGTCGGCAAGATCGGTGTCAACTCGGCCGGGCTCGGGCTGCTGTTCACCCGGCTGCACCACGAGGACGACGGCGTCCAGGAGACCATCGGGCTGCCGGTGCACGTGGCCGCCCGCCGGGTGCTGGACGAGTGCGTCACCGTCACCTCCGCCGCCTACCTGCTGGCCAGCGCGGACGTGTCGGCCTCCTCCTCGCTCAACCTCGTCTCCTACGGCGTGGCCGAGGGCAAGGCCGCGATCACCGCCGAGCTGCACCCGGGCGGCCCCGGCTGGAGCACGCCCGAGGACGACGGCATGCTCGTGCACACCAACCACTTCCTCGACCCGAGAGTGGCCCCCTACGACCCTTTTCCGCGTCAGCACCCCGGCACGCTGATCCGGCGCGACCTGCTCAGGCGCGGGCTGCGCGGCCAGACCGCCAAACCGGACGCGGACGGGGTCCGCGAGGTCATGTCCCGGCACGCCGGCGGGGTCTGCCACCACACCGCGCCCGGCCACGACGACGACCACATCACGCTGGCCACGGTGGAGCTCGATCTGCCCAACGGCGAGCTGGTGGCCATGGACGGCGGGCCCTGCGGCAGCCGTACTTGGTGAATCTTGCCGAGGGAAATGCCGGTGGTGGGCGAGAGTCGCCCATGCGGGCCGGTAGGGGCCCGGCTAGTTTCGCCATGTGGGTGAACGCGTACTGATCGCTCTCGGCGGGAACGCGATGACGGCGGCCGACGGGAGCGCCGCCCCGGCCGACCAGCTGCGGGCGGTCGGACTCGCCATGGGCCACGTCGCCGCCCTCATCGGGACCGGGCACCAGGTGGTGCTCACCCACGGCAACGGGCCGCAGGTGGGCAACATCCTGCTGAAGAACCAGCTGACCGCGCACGTGGTGCCGCCGGTGCCGCTGGACTGGTGCGGGGCGCAGACCCAGGGCACCATCGGCATGATGATCATGAACGCGCTCGATCCGATCCCGGTCGCGGTGGTGGTCACCAGGACCCTCGTCGACCCGGCGGATCCCGCCTTCGCCGATCCGGTCAAGCCGATCGGGCAGTACTTCCCCGAGGACGAGGCCCGGCGGTTCGAGCAGCTCGGGCAGAGCTGGCGGAAGTTCGATCGCGGCTGGCGGCGGGTGGTCGCCTCGCCCCGGCCGATCGAGATCCTGGACGCGGGCACCGCGGTCACGCTGATGGAGGCGGGGTACACCATCGTCGCCGCCGGAGGCGGGGGAGTGCCGGTGGCCCGGGGGGCCGACGGGCGGCTGGGCGGGGTCGAGGCGGTCATCGACAAGGACCACGCGGCGGCGGTGCTGGCGCGAGCCGTACGGGCCGGGGTGCTGGTGATCGCCACCGACGTGCCGAACGCCATCCTGGGGTACGGCACCGCTGAACCGCGCCCGATCGGGGCCGTCACGGTCGCGGAACTCCGGGAGCACCAGGCGGCCGGGCACTTCGCCAGCGGCAGCATGGGCCCCAAAGTGGAAGCGGCGCTGCGTTTCGTCGAAGACGGGGGGCAGCGGGCGGTCATCACCTCGCTAGACCACATCAGCGACGCTTTGTCAGGAAATATTGGGACAACGGTAACGGAGAGTTAGATGCCGGATCCTATTGAGGTACGCAAGGTCGCCATCGAGAGTGTCACCGACGCGTCGGGTCTCGCGAAGCTGATCGACGACGGGGTGATCGAGGCGGGCCGCGTGCTCGCGGTGATCGGCAAGACCGAGGGCAACGGCGGGGTGAACGACTACACCCGGATCCTGGCCGACCGGGCGTTCCGGGAGGTGCTCGCGGCGAAGGGGCATCCCGCGCCGGAGAACGTGCCGCTGGTGTGGTCCGGCGGGACCGACGGGGTGCTCAGCCCGCATGCCACCATCTTCGCGACGGTGGATCCGGCCCTGGCCGTACCGAGCGACGAGCCGAGGGTGAGCGTGGGCATCGCGATGAGCGAGGTCATCCTGCCCGAGGACATCGGGCGGCCGGCCATGGTGGAGAAGGTCGCGGCCGGGGTGCGGGAGGCCATGAAGATCGCCGGCATCGACGACCCGGCGGACGTGCACTACGTCCAGACCAAGACCCCGCTGCTGACCCTGTCCACGATCAACGACGCGAAGTCCCGGGGCCACGAGGTGATCACCGAGGAGACCGGCCTCTCCATGGACATCTCCAACTCGACCACCGCGCTCGGCGTCGCCGTCGCCCTCGGCGAGATCGAGATGCCGTCGGCCGAGCAGATCCACAAGGATCTGTCCCTGTTCTCCTCGGTCGCGTCCTGCTCCAGCGGCGTCGAGCTCGACCAGGCGCAGATCGTCGTGGTGGGCAACGTGCGCGGCATCGGCGGGCGCTACCGGGCCGGGCACTCGGTGATGAAGGACGCGCTCGACGCGGACGGGATCTGGGAGGCCATCCGCGACAGCGGCCTCGAACTGCCCGACCGCCCGCACCCCAGCGACCTCGGCGGACGTCTGGTCAACCTGTTCATGAAGTGCGAGGCCGACCCCACCGGCAGCGTGCGCGGCCGCCGCAACATCATGCTCGACGACTCCGACGTGCACTGGCACCGCCAGATCAAGGCCACCGTCGGCGGCGTCGCCGCCAGCGTCACCGGCGACCCCGCGGTCTTCGTCAGCGTCGCCGCCGTCCACCAGGGTCCCAGCGGCGGCGGCCCCGTCATCGCCATCGCCGACCTCGGCTGACCTCCCCGCCGCCCGGCCACCCCCGTCCCGCGGGGCGGCCGGGCTTCAGCCGGGCCGCCTGACCAGGCGGGTAGGCTCCCCAAGCGTGCCCAGCATCCCGAACCCACTCGCCCCGCACGACGACGGCAGCGCCGACCCCGCCGTCACCGCGGCCCTGTCCGCCTTCCAGTCCGGTACGGCCACCGCCGCCGACGTCCTCACGGCGCTGAGCACGGCCCGGCTGCTGGTCCCCGTCGTCGCCCTGCTGACCGAGTCGGAGATCGGCGCGTACGGCCTGCGCCAGGACAAGCAGAGCGAGATGGCCCTCCCCAAACTGATCGGCGCCGACGGCCGCGAAGCCGTCCTCGCCTTCACCAGCTCCGCCGCCCTCCGGCTCTGGCGCCCCGACGCCCGCCCCATCCAGGCCACCACCCCCCAGGTCTGCAAAGCGGCCCTGCACGAATCCGCCGCCGCCGTGATCATCGACGTGGCCGGCCCGATCCCCTTCCCGATCGAAGGCTCCCTCCTGCACGTCCTCACCGCCCTGGAAGACCCATCTTCGCTCAACGACTTGTCTCCACTCGTATCAGACGTTACTATCGCCAAGATGGCCTCCCGTGGCCCGAAATGGCCCCCTAAATGGCTCCGTAGAGTATTTGACTGATTTCGCTGCGCATTTGTCAAAGCCTGTGTCAAGCTCTCGCCCATGAGTAGACTAAGTACCATCGTCCCCATGAGAACCCTCCGCCGCCGCGTCACGGCCCTAGAGGGCTTCGCCGTCCAAACCACCTCCGACCTGGCCGACATCAAAACCGTCCTCGTCAACATCAACGAGAACCTCGGCCAGATCGGCACCCGCCTCGACCACCTCACCCAGGGCCAGGCCGAACTCCGCCAGGGCCAGGTCGACATCCGCTCCGACGTGACCCAACTCCGCCAGGGTCAGGTCCAGCTTCGAGGGGCGGTGGCCGACCTCCGGAACGACGTAACAGAGCTTCGCGAGGGTCAGGCTGAGCTCCGGCAGGGTCAGACCGAACTCCGAGCGGAAGTAACCGAACTCCGGCAGGGTCAGACCGAACTCCGAGCGGAAGTAACCGAACTCCGGCAGGGTCAGGCCGAACTTCGAGCCGACGTCAACGAGATTCGCACCGACGTGGTGCAGCTTCGGCAGGGTCAGGCGGATCTCTATCGGGGTCAGACCGAGCTTCGGCAGAGCATGACGGGGCTGCGGGCCGATGTGGCCGAGCTTCGGGAAGGCCAGGAGGATCTCCGGTCCGGCGTCAACGTCGTGCTCGGGGAGGTCGACGGGCTCAAGGCGTGGCGCGAGGAGCTTCATCCGCGGTTTCTGAAGCTGCTGGCCCGGTCCGAAGGCACGGGGCTGAGCGCTTAGCGCGTAGATGTGGGCGTGACCGCCTCCGGTCTTGTGGCCGGGGGCGGTTTCTTGTTGATGGGGATCGGTGACATCGTCGGTGCGGGGCGGGTTAAGGTCGCCGGGTGTCGGTGGTGGTTGCGGGTGGGCTGGCGGTGGCCGGGGTGGTCGCCGGTGGGTACGCGCGGGCGCTGGCGGAGGGGTTCGAGCCGGCGACCGAGGATGTGCGGGGGGAAGCCAGGGAAGCCGTGCTGGGGGCGGTCCGGGGGTGGCCGGTGCCTCGGGCGCCCTATTTGGTCGAAGCGGCGACGGGGCTGGTCTTCGGGGTTCTGGGGTGGCGGTTCGGGGGGAGTCCGCTGCTGTTCGCGATGGTCTATGCCGCGTTCATGGGGGTTGTGCTCGCGGTAGTGGATTGGCGGACCTGGCGGTTGCCGGATGCGGTGACCCTGCCGTCGTACCTGGTGGTGATCGGGCTTCTGGCGCCGACCGGGCAGTTGCTGGTGGGGCTGGCCTGTGGGCTGGCGCTGGGTGGGATTTATCTCATTCTTTGGCTTGGGCGGCCCACGGGGATCGGGCTGGGGGATGTGAAGCTGGCGGGCGTGCTGGGGATCGTGACTGGGGCGGTGGGCGTCAACGCGGCGATCGTCGCCGGGGTGGGGGCGCACGTGCTGGGAGCGCTGTACGCGATCGGCCTTCTGGTGACGAAGAAGGGCGACCGCAAGAGCGAGTTCCCTTTCGGGCCTTTCATGATCATTGCGGCGTTCGTGGCCGTGGTTGTCGAGGCGTAGGAAAGATTCGACTGTCTTGACAGGTGAGAGGAACGGCGGTCGCAGTCTGGGACGCATGGAAGACTTGGTGTCATGCTGCGCTGGTTGACCGCCGGGGAGTCCCATGGCCCCGAACTCGTCGCGATCCTCGAAGGGCTGCCCGCCGGGGTCGAGGTGACCACGGCCGAACTCGCCGAGGCCCTCCGCCGCCGCCGGCTCGGTTACGGGCGCGGCGCCCGGATGAAGTTCGAACAGGACGAGGTCTCCGTCGTCGGCGGGCTCCGGCACGGCCGGACCCTCGGCTCACCCGTCGCCATCCGGATCGGCAACACCGAATGGCCGAAATGGGAGACCGTCATGTCGGCCGACCCGGTCGATCCGGCCCTGCTGGAAGGCGTCGCCCGTAACGCGCCCCGCTCCCGCCCCCGCCCCGGCCACGCCGACCTCGCCGGCATGCAGAAATACGGCTTCGACGACGCCCGCCCCGTCCTGGACCGGGCCAGCGCCCGCGAGACCGCGGCCCGGGTGGCTCTCGGCCAGGTCGCCAAGAACTTCCTCAAGCAGGCGCTCGGCGTGGAGATCGTCAGCCACGTCCTGTCCATCGGCGGCGCCGCGAGCCCCTCGATCGACCTGCCAAGCCCCGCCGACCTGGCCGCGATCGACGAGGACCCGGTCCGCTGCTTCGACCCCGACGGCAGCGCCGCCATGATCGCGGAGATCGACAAGGCCCACAAGGAGGGCGACACCCTCGGCGGCGTCGTCGAAGTGGTCACCTACGGCCTGCCGCCCGGCCTCGGCAGCTACACCCACTGGGACCGCCGCCTCGACTCCCGCCTGGCGGGCGCCCTCATGGGCATCCAGGCGATCAAGGGCGTCGCCCTCGGCGACGGCTTCGAGACCGCCCGCCGCCCCGGCTCCCGCGCCCACGACGAGATCGAGAACACCGCGTCCGGGGTGCGGCGGATCACCAACCGGGCCGGCGGCGTCGAAGGCGGCATGACCAACGGCGAACCGCTCCGGGTCAGCGCCGCGATGAAGCCCATCTCCACCGTGCCCCGTGCCCTGGCCACGATCGACGTCCTGACCGGCGAAGCCGCCAAGGCCCACCACGAACGCTCCGATGTCTGCGCCGTCCCCGCCGCCGCCATCGTCGCCGAGGCGATGGTCGCCCTGATCGTCGCCGACGCGGCCCTGGAGAAGTTCGGCGGCGACTCCGTCGAGGAGGTCGCCCGCAACCTCTCCGGCTACCTCTCCTCGATGGTCATCAAGTAAGGTAAATGATCATGAATTCGGTACGGCGCGCACCGTTGGCCGTTCTCATCGGCCCTCCCGGCTCCGGCAAGACCACCGTCGGCACCCTGCTCGCGGAACACCTGGGCGTCCCCTTCCGCGACACCGACGCCGACATCGAGGCCACCGCCGGCAAGCCCATCGGCGACATCTTCGTCGAAGACGGCGAAGCCCACTTCCGCACCCTCGAAGCCGCCGCCGTGAGCACGGCACTCACGGAACACACCGGCATCCTCTCCGTCGGCGGCGGCGCCATCCTCAACCCCGCCACCCAGGCCCTCCTCGCCACCCACACCGTCATCTACCTCCGGGTCGCCCTCGACCAGGCGGTCAAACGCGTCGGCCTCGCCTCCGCCCGCCCCCTCCTCGTCCTCAACCCCCGCAGCCAACTCCGCAAACTCATGGAGGAACGCCGCCCCCTCTACGAATCCCTCGCCACCCACACCTTCCCCACCGACGACCGGGACCCCGCCGACCTGGCCACCGAAATCGCCACCACCCTCACCAATTCCGGCCCGTAGACCGCGCGGACGACCTCCTTCGGGGCGGTGGCCCGGCCCGCATGGCCTCTGACGAAGGTGGGGCGGTGGTCCGGCTCTGATCCTCCACCGAGCTGAATGACCTCCTACGAGGTTCAGGCCGGTGGAAAAATGGCTGTTGGTGAGTGTGAGTCGTTGGGTGGAGCGAGGGAGAGGTAGTTGTGACTATTTCGCGGATTCATGTGCGTGGTGACGAGCCCTACGACGTGGTGGTGGGGACCGGGGTGCTCGCGGAGTTGCCTGGGCTGGTGGGGGACGGGGTCAGGACTGTCGCGGTGGTCTGTCCGGCGAGTTTGCCGGAGATCTCGCGGCCGGTCTGTGATGTGCTGACGGTTGCCGGGTATGAGGTTGTGGCGCTGCCGGTGCCGGATGGGGAGCAGGCGAAGACGTCGGATGTCGCCGCGGAGTTGTGGTCGGCGTTTGGGCGGTATGGGATTACTCGGTCGGATGCGGTGGTCGGGGTCGGTGGGGGGGCCACTACCGATCTGGCGGGGTTCGTGGCGGCGACCTGGTTGCGTGGGATCAAGGTGATTCAGGTTCCGACCACGTTGCTGGCGATGGTGGATGCCGCCGTGGGTGGGAAGACGGGCATCAATACGCCGGAGGGGAAGAACCTCGTCGGGGCGTTCTATCCGCCGAAGGGGGTGCTCTGCGATCTGGCGACGCTGGTGAGTGTGCCGCGTGACGACTACGTGGCAGGGCTGGCGGAGATCATCAAGGGTGGGTTCATCGCGGATCCGACGATCCTGATGCTGGTCGAGGACGATCCCGCGGGGGCTCGGGTGCCGGAAGGGACGCACACGCGGGCGTTGATCGAGCGCAAGATCCAGATCAAGGCCGACGTGGTCGGGGCGGATCTGAAGGAGAGCGGCCTGCGGGAGATCCTCAACTATGGGCACACGCTGGCCCATGCGATCGAGCGCGTCGAGAACTACCACATCCGCCATGGCGAGGCCGTCTCGATCGGATTGGTCTACGCGGCCGAGTTGTCCCGCCTGGACGGGAGGATCGGCGACGACATCGTGGACCGCACGCGGTCCATCCTCAGCTCGGTGGGTCTGCCGACCTCGTATCGCAGGGACGCCTGGCCGCAGCTCCGCGAACACATGCGCATCGACAAGAAGAGCCGTGGGGCCAAACTTCGCCTGGTCGTGCTGGACGGCCTCGCCAAGGTGTCCCGCCTTGAAGATCCGTCCGAGGATCTCCTGGAATCGGCCTTCCACCAGATCGCCAGATGATCTTTGTTCGAAAGCACGGACGGCTGTGCGGACTGCATCCGGATCGTGAGCGCGGGAACATAACTCGCGAAAGGTAACCCCCATGGCAGATATGAACATCCCGTTCGAACCAACGCCGATCCACGTAGCCGATGATGTGCTCGACGACCTCAAGTCGCGGCTGCGGCTCACTCGCCTTCCCGTTGACGTGGGCAACGAGGACTGGCGCTACGGCGTCAGTCGCGCCTACCTGGAAGAGCTGGTCGACTACTGGCTCCACGAGTACGACTGGCGCAAGGCCGAGGCCGCGATCAACGCGTATGAGCACTATCGGGTGACTGTGGACGGCGTTCCCGTTCATTTCATGCGCAAGCCGGGTGTGGGCCCCGATCCCGTTCCGCTGATCCTCACCCATGGCTGGCCCTGGACCTTCTGGCACTGGTCCAAGGTGATCGACCCGCTCGCCGACCCTGCCGCCTTCGGTGGCGACCCCGCCGACGCGTTCGACGTCATCGTGCCCTGCCTGCCGGGCTTCGGGTTCTCCACGCCGCTGCCGGACAACCCGGACATGAACTTCTGGAAGGTCGCGGACCTGTGGCACACGCTGATGACCGACGTACTCGGCCATCGGAAGTACGCCGCCGCCGGATGTGACATCGGCGCGCTGGTCACCGGCCAGCTCGGGCACAAGTACGCCGAAGAGCTGCACGCGATCCACATCGGCTCCGGCCAGAAGCTCACCATGTTCAACGGTGACCGCGCCTGGGACCTCAGCGGTGGCCGTCCCATCCCGGACGGCCTGCCGGAGAGCGTGCACAGCCGGATCGTCGAGCTGGATCGCCGCTTCGCCGTGCACCTCGCCGCCCATGTCCTCGGCTCCAGCACCCTCGCCCACGGCCTCAGCGACTCACCCGCCGGCCTGCTCGCCTGGATCCTGGAACGCTGGACCAAGTGGAGCGACAACCACGGCGACGTCGAGACCGTCTTCACCAAGGACGACATCCTCACCCACACCATGATCTTCTGGGTCAACAACGCCATCGGGACCTCCGTGCGCTACTACGCCAACGCGAACCGCTACCCGTGGACCCCGTCCCACGACCGCTGGCCGGTGATCGAAGCCCCGACCGGCATCACCTTCGTCGGATACGAGAACCCACCCGGCATCACCACCGACCAGCGCGTCCAGGACTTCATCAACTCCGAACGCGGACCCTGGTACAACCACGTCAACCTCACCGCACACCACGACGGCGGCCACTTCATCCCCTGGGAAATCCCCGACGCCTGGGTCACCGACCTACGCCACACCTTCCGCAGCCAACGCTGAACTGCCTTCTACCCCGCTGGCCACCTGGCGGAGGCGATCCAACAGCGGTCCTGGGTGAGGATGGCGGTGAGGCGGTCCGTGAAGGGCCGGGGCCTCGAGGATGGCGCGGATGGCGGCGAGTTCGGACCGCGTCCCGCCCGAGGTGGCGCGCGGGGCCTTGCTGTGCCGCGCGATCGTTGTCGTGGTCACGCGTCGCCACTCACGCTGAAGCCGGAAGCCGGAAGCCGGAAGCCGGAAGCCGGAAGCCGGCTGCGGTGGCCTGGCGCACTGCTCCGTGGACGACCAAGTCCTCGATCTGGAACGGCCACCCCGCGGTGCTCCGAGTACGACCGAGTTCTCGGAGTGCATGGTGGCCGTTGTTTCGAGTGTGCTCCCACTCTGCCGATTCCGCCAGGAGTCGGTTTATGCTGCTCGCCCTCGGCGGCTCGATGAAGCCCACCTCGTGCACGCCCTGCAATTGGCGGCCGTCGCCGTCGCGGCCGACGCCGTCGAGGCCGGCGCCGTCGAGGCCGGCGCCGTCGAGGCCGGCGCGCGCGGCGTGGTCTACGGCGCCACATCGTCGAGGCCGGGCGAGTAAATCGATTCCGCCAGGAGTCGGACTACGTTCGACCGGCCGCCTGTGCGGATCTGGAGCCGTTGTGGGCGGTCCTACGTATGGCGGTTCGGCATTAGCGCGTCTTCCGTTGAGCATGTGGTTCGGGGAGGGCGTTCATGGTTGTCGGTGGTGTGGTGGGGTTGGTCTGGCGAGTATGGTCTTGCTCGCCACGAAGTTGGGTGGCGGGGAAGCGGGCGGCGTGCGGTGGTGCGTCGGAGGGTCGGGCAGGAGGCTGCGGTGCGGTCGGTTTTGGTGTTGAATGGGCCGAATTTGGGGCGGCTGGGGAGTCGGGAGCCTGATGTTTATGGGGCTCATAGTTTTGATGATCTTGTGGCGTTGTGTGAGGAGACCGGGCGGGGGCTGGGGCTGTCGGTTGAGGTTCGGCAGACCGACGATGAGGCGGAGATGGTGGGGTGGATTCATGGGGCCGCCGATGGGAAGACGCCGGTGGTGTTGAATCCGGCGGCCTTCACGCACTACTCGTACGCGCTCCGGGACGCGATCTCGCAGCGGACCGCGCCGTTGATCGAGGTGCATATCTCCAATCCGTACGCGCGGGAGGAGTTCCGGCACACGTCTGTGGTGGCGGCGGTGGCGTCGGGGACGATCGCGGGGTTTGGGTTCCAGTCGTATGTGCTGGCGTTGCGGGCTATCGCGGAGGGTGGCAGCTGACACGCGGATGCCCCCCGCTAGGTTGTTACGGGCGGATATGGGGATGGTGAGATGACGCGGTATCGGTCTTTTGTCGCGCTGGGGGATAGTTTCACCGAAGGGTTGAATGACCCGGGGGCGGATGGGCGGTTCCGTGGCTGGGCCGATCGGGTGGCGGAGCGGCTGGCGGTGCTGGAGCCGGGGTTCCGGTATGCGAATCTCGCGGTGCGCGGGAAGCTGATCGATCAGATCGTCGCCGATCAGGTGCCGGAGGCTGTGGGGATGCGGCCGGATCTGATCAGTTTCTGCGCGGGCGGGAACGACCTGCTCCGGCCGGGGAGTGATCCGGATCGGATGGCGAAGAAGGTGGCGGCGGCCGTACGGGATCTGCGGGCGACCGGGGCCGATGTGCTGATGTTCACCGGGGTGGATCCGCGGGATACGCCGATCATGCGGCGGGCCCGGGGGAAGTTCGCGACCTACTACCTGCATCTGCGGTCGATCGCGGATCTGTGCGGATGCCGGATGGTGGATATGTGGTCGATGCAGGGGCTGCGGGACTGGCGGGCGTGGAGTGACGATCGTCTGCACATGAACGAGGACGGTCATCGGATGGTCGCGGCCAGAGTGCTGGATGTGCTCGGGGTGCCGGGTGACGAGGACTGGCGGAAGGTCTGGCCGCCTCGGGAGCGAGTGAACCTTTCAGCGAAGAGCCGTGAGGACGCCCAGTGGCTTCGGGAGCACTTCGGGCCGTGGATCGGGCGGCGGCTGCGGGGGACGTCATCGGGGGACGATGTCATGGCGAAGCGGCCTGAGCTGACGGTTTTCGACGAGCAGGCGGGGGATCCGCGCCAGCTGTGATCACTGGTGGTCCGACGGTGGTCCGATGGTGGCTCCGCGCTGATCTGACGGTGATCCGACCGAACCGACGGTGACCCTCGTGAAAGCGCTCTCTCGGGCGTACGGTGGCCGGATGGAGCTTGCTGAAATCCGGAAATATCCGGTTAAGTCGGTTTCGGGGTTGGTGGTGGATTCCGCGGTTGTGAAGCCCTGGGGGCTCGACGGGGATCGCCGGTGGGCCGTGGTGGACGAGAACGGCAACAATCCCTGGGTCGGGGAGCACCCGAAGTTGCTGTCCGTCGTGGCGAGAGTCACGGACGAAGACGGCCTACTGCTCGACGCTCCCGGATTACCTCAGCTGAAGGTGCCCCCGGCGACCACCGGAGAGAGCGCTCCCGTGAACTTCCTCGACCTGGGCACCGCGCACCTGGCCGACGGCGCAGCGCACGCCTGGTTCTCCCGCCTCCTCGGTAAGCCCGCCCGCCTGATCTGGCTCGACGACCCGCGCCGTCTCCCTGTCTCCCCGGCGCACGGCGGCCTCCCCGGAGATGTCGTCAGCTTCGCCGGGGACGCACCCTTCCTGCTCACCTCCCGCTCGTCCCTCCGCCAACTGGACGACTGGATCCTCGAAGGCGCCCTAGAACGCCAGGAAGACCCGCCCGCCCCGCTCGACATGGCCCGCTTCCGCCCCAGCCTCGTCATCGACGGCGCACCCCCGTACGCCGAGGACAAGTGGCGCGAAATCCGCATCGGCCCCCTCGACTTCCGCGTCACCGAACTCTGCGACCGCTGCGTCACCACCACCTACGACCCGGCCACCCTCGAAAAAGGCAAGGAACCCATCCGCACCCTCGCCCGCCACCGCCGCTGGGACGGCAAAACCTGGTTCGGCATCCGCCTCGTCCCCCGCACCCCAGGCGCACTCCACCTAGGCGACCCGGTCACCATCCTCGCCTGACCGAAACTCAGGAGGCGGTCAGGCGCTGGAGGGCCTGGCGGACCTTCTGGGGGTCGGTGGTGCGCCAGTACGGAGGGAGGGAGTTCAGCAGGAAGGAGCTGTAGCGGGCGGTGGCGAGGCGGGGGTCGAGGACGGCGATGACGCCGCGGTCGGTGGTGGAGCGCAGGAGGCGGCCTGCGCCCTGGGCGAGCAGGAGGGCGGCGTGGGTGGCGGCGACGGTCATGAAGCCGTTGCCGCCCTTGGCGGCGACATGGCGCTGGCGTGAGGAGGAAAGGGGGTCGTCGGGGCGGGGGAAGGGGATGCGGTCGATGATGACGAGGGTGAGGGAGGGGCCGGGGACGTCGACGCCCTGCCAGAGGGAGAGGGTGCCGAACAGGCAGGTGGCGGGGTCGGCGGCGAACTTCTTGACGAGCTGGGAGGTGGAGTCGTCGCCCTGGCAGAGCAGGGGGACGGTGAGGCGGTCGCGGAGGGCCTCGGTGGCGGCCTTGGCGGCGCGGGTGGAGGAGAAGAGGCCGAGGGTGCGGCCGCCGGCGGCCTCGATGAGTTCGGTGATCTCGTCGAGGTAGGCCTCGGGGAGGCCGTCGCGGCCGGGCTGGGGGAGGTGCTTGGCGACGTAGAGGATGCCGCTGCGGGTGTGGTCGAAGGGGGAGCCGACGTCCAGGCCGGTCCAGCCGTCGGAGCCGAGGCCCCACTGGGCGGCCATGCCGTCGAAGGTGCCGCCGAGGGCGAGGGTGGCGGAGGTGAGGATGACGGTCCGGTCGCCGAAGAGTTTGTCGCGGAGCATGCCGCCGACGGAGAGGGGGGCGACCCGCAGGGTGGGCGGGACGCGGCCGTGGCCGGCGTCGAGCCAGACCACTTCGGCGCGGTCCACCTCGGAGTCGCCGCCGAACGCGTCGAGCATGCGCTGGGCGGTGTCGTGCACCTCGTCGAGGGCGTTGAAGGCGGCCTTGCGCAGGCTGGAGTTCTCGGGGTTGTCCTTGTCGGCGTGGCGGGAGCCGAGGGCGGTGATGCAGCCGAACGCGGCGTCGCGGACCAGGGCCAGGGACATGCCGAGGGACTGCGGGAGGTCGTCGATCCGGCCGGCGGGCGCGACGGCGAGGAGGGACTGGAGGTCCTCGGCGGCGGACTGGAGCCGGTCGGCCACGCCCTGCTCGATCAGCCGCCCGGCCCGGCGGGCGGCGATGCCCACCCCGGCGTCGGAGAGCTCGTCGGTGACGACGGAGGTGACCCGGTCCACCAGTTCGTGCGCCTCGTCCACCACGACCACGTCGTGTTCCGGCAGGACCGCGAAGTCCTCCATCGCGTCGATGGCGAGCAGCGCGTGGTTGGTGACGACCACGTCCACCAGCCCGGCGCGTTCCCTGGCGAGTTCGGCGAAGCATTCGGCGCCGCTGGGGCAGCGCTGCGCGCCCAGGCACTCCCGGGCGGTCACCGAGAACTGCCGCCAGGCCTGCTCGCTGACGCCGGGCACCAGCTCGTCCCGGTCGCCGGTCTCGGTCTCCTCGGCCCATTCCTGGATCTTCTGCACCATCCGCCCGGTGGCGCTCACCTCACGCGGGTCGAACAGCTGGTCGCCCTCGTCGTCGGGCATGCCCACGGTGGCCTTGTAGCGGCACAGGTAGTTGCGCCGCCCCTTCAGGATGGCGAATTCCGGCCGCTTCGGGAGCTCGGCCGCCAGCGCCTCGGTCAGCCGGGGGAGATCGCGGTCCACCAGCTGCCGCTGCAGCGCGATGGTGGCCGTGGACACCACCACGGCGTGCTCGGAACCGGCCGCGTGCCGGATCGCGGGCACCAGGTAGGCCAGCGACTTCCCGGTGCCGGTGCCTGC
The DNA here is from genome assembly GCF_009687845.1 of Acrocarpospora corrugata. GTDB lineage: Bacteria > Actinomycetota > Actinomycetes > Streptosporangiales > Streptosporangiaceae > Acrocarpospora > Acrocarpospora corrugata. Next base: position 18,738 of record NZ_BLAD01000036.1, on the reverse strand, counting down.
CTGAACGGCCAGATGCTCGGACTTCTCCAGCGCGTCCCGCACCGCTCGCGCCATCGCCACCTGCCCCGGCCGCTCGGCGCCGCCGAGCTCCTTCACGGCGGTCGTGAGCAGGTCTTCCACAGATGGCAGGTCGGTTTTCGGCACGGGGAAAACCGTACCCGCTGGCACTGACATCCGTGTCGTGTTATCGGTCCGTGACCGATGGACCACATCCCGAAGTTCGGGAGTCCGGGATCGGGATCCCATGGCACACTGGCCCGGCGGGCACTAGGTCAAAGACGATCTACCTCGGGTGTTCTGGTGATGGTCCGGCAAGGCCGGAATACGCGTTTCGGTAGTGTTTCTAGAGGTCGAGTGGACGGATAAGGGCAGGTAAAGGCACTATGTCTCTCATGTCGGAAGTCGTCCCGCTGCCGTCGTTCGGCGAGGTTTTCTTTGACGCTAGAGGTCAGGACCGTGTTTTGCGTGTCACCTGGCATGAGGGAACGCTCGTGCTCAGCCTCTGGCGCGGCGAGATGTGCACGGCCAGTTTCCGCATGCCCATGGACGATGTAGGGCGTCTCCTGGAGACCCTCGACGTCGGCTACGCGGAGGCCGGCGGGGCGGTGGAGGCGCCACAGGCCAACGTCGTGGACGCGACCGGGCCGTTCCCCCAGCCCGAGCTGCTGGAGGACTATCCCGGCACAGGGCAGTACTCTCGGCCGGGCCCCGGCGGATACGAGCAGGGCTACCAGGACACCCCGGCGTACGGCCAGCCCGCCCCCGTCCCGGCCGCGCTCGGCCCCAACGACGTGCTCGTCGCCCGGGGCAACCCGAACCGGGACCGCCTGGTCGCGGTCGACTCGGGCCCCCAGCGGGTGCCGGTCCCCCGGGAGCGCGAGGCCCCCCGCGAGCAGATGCCGTACGAACCGACGGCCCCGGCCGAGCCGGTCTACCAGTTCCCCTCGCCCATCCCGGGCCGCCCGGCCTACCGCTTCGACCCGGAACCCCAGCCGGAGCCGCAGTACCAGCCGGAACCGCAGTACCAAGAGGTCCAGTACCAGGAACCCCAGTACCCGGACCCGCAGTACCCGGACCCGCAGCAGTTCCCGGACCCGTCGCTGTACCAGACCTACCAGCCGGAGCCCCGCTACCCGGAGCCGCAGTACCAGCAGGAACTTCAGTACCACTACCAGCAGGAACCCCAGCCGCAGTACCAGGACCCGAGGGACCCCCGGTACCAGCAGCAACAGCAGCAGCCCCCCCAGGTGGACCCGAACGACCCGCTCGGTCTCGGCCCGGTGGCCAGGCCGTACGTGCCGCCGGAGCAGATCTACGCGACCGGCGAGCGGCTCCGCCCGCCGGACCGCGACGACCAGCGGGACTGGTGAGGGGCCGCCGGGCCTGACCGGATCCGGCACGTTACGATGATCGCCTGATGGACGCGATCTCGGCACTCCAGCTGCTTCTGCTGCCCGCGGGCGCGCTCGCCGTCGCCGGGTTCGCCCGCCGGATGGACTGGAGCGCGCCGCTGCTGCTGGTGCTCGCCGGTCTGATCGTCTCGGTCATCCCGGGTGTGCCCGCGTACAACCTCAGCCCGGAACTCGTGCTGCTGGTCTTCCTGCCGCCGCTGCTCTACTCGGCCGCGCTGGACAGCTCCTATCTGCGGCTGCGTGAACTGAAGCGCCCGATCATGCTGCTGTCGGTGGGCCTGGTGCTGTTCAGCGCGCTGGCCATCGGCCTCACGGCGTACCTGATGATTCCCGGCCTGGCGCTGGCCGCGGCGCTGGCGCTGGGCGCGATCGTGGCCCCGCCTGACGCGGTGGCCGCGGCGGCGATCGGCCGCAAGCTGGGCCTGCCCCGGCGGCTGATGACCCTGCTCATCGGGGAGAGTCTGTTCAACGACGCGACCGCGCTGACCGTCTACCGGGTCGCGGTCGGCGTGATCGCGGGCGGCAGCGCCGGTTTCCTGTTCGGGACGGGCCAGTTCCTGTACGCGGCCGGGATCGGCCTGCTGATCGGCATGGTCATCGCCTATCTGGCCGGCTGGGTGCTGACCAGGCTCACCGACGCCCTGGTGGCGAACGCGTTCTCGCTGCTGATCCCGTATGTCGCTTACCTGGCCGCCGAGGTGGTGCACGCCTCCGGCGTGATCTCGGTGGTGATCGTCGGGATCTATCTCGGCCACCAGATGAGCAACACCGCCTACGGCACCCGGCTGCTGTCCCGGGCCGTCTGGCAGGTGGTGGACTACCTGCTGGAAGCGATCGTGTTCGCGCTGATCGGCCTCCAGCTGCTCCCGCTCATCGAAGGTCTGGCCGGCCAGAACCCCTGGCAGGTGGCCGGCTACGCGGTCGTTCTGTTCCTGGTCGCCATCACCTCCCGGGTGCTCTGGCTGGTTCCCGGCACCTACCTGCCCTGGCTGGTGTCCAAGAAGATCCGCGGGAGCGAGGACCGGGTGCCCTGGCCGCACGTCGTGGTGGTGGCCTGGGCCGGGATGCGCGGCGTGGTCTCGCTGGCGGCGGCGTTCGCGCTGCCGCACACGAACCTGCCGCAGCGCGACCTGCTGCTGTTCCTGACCTTCGCGGTGGTGATCGGCACCCTGATCATCCAGGGCCTGTCGTTCCCGTGGCTGATCAGGAAGCTGGGCGTCAGCAACGCGCAGGAGCGGTTCCAGGACAATCTGACCGAGGCGGCGGCCCAGCAGGCGGCCGCCGCGGCCGGTCTGGCCCGGCTGGACGAGCTGGTCGCCGAGGGCGTGCCGGACGTGCACGAGCAGGTGGTCGAGCAGCTCCGCACCCGCTCGGAGCGGGTCGCGCTGCAGGCGTGGGAGCGGCTCGGCGGCGGCACCGGGCAGGAGGGCGAGGAGACCCCCTCCACGGTTTACAAGCGGCTGCGCCGCGAGATGCTCGCCGCCGAGCGTATGGTGTTCATTCAGATGCGCAACCAGCGCCGGATCGACGACGAGGTGCTGCGCCGGGTGATGGCCGAACTGGACTTCGAAGAGGCGATCCTGGAGCGCGACTAGCCCATCAGATTGTCGTCGTAGCACCAGCGCCAGGACTCACCCGGTTCGTACGAGGCCATCACGGGATGGCCGGTTTCCTTGTAGTGCGCGGTGGCGTGCCTCCCTGGCGAGGAGTCGCAGCAGCCGATGTGCCCGCAGTTCAGGCAGCGGCGCAGATGGACCCAGCGCCGCCCCTCCTTCAGGCACTCCTCGCAGCCTTCTGGCGTGTTGGCCGGCGGATCACCGGCCGCTATCAAATGCTCACAGATCCCCATGGCCCCGATAGTACGTCCAGAGCATTATTCCGATTTGGCAACCACCTATTGATGCGGCGGGACCCCCGGGAGACTCTCGCTTCACAGGGTGAGGAGCCTCCATGTTGGAAGTCCGCAACCTCGAAGTTGTCTACGACGATGTGATGCAGGTCCTGCGCGGCGTCAGCCTGCGCGTGCCGGAGGGTTCCGTCGTGGCGTTGCTTGGCGCGAACGGCGCCGGCAAGACGACGCTGCTGCGGGCCCTGTCGGGCCTGCTGGACGTGCACGACGGCGTGATCGCCAAGGGTTCCGTGCTCCTGGACGGCGAGCCGATCCACGGGCTGCGCCCGGCCCAGGTGGTCCGGCGCGGGATCGGCCAGGTGATGGAGGGGCGGCGGATCCTGGCCGAGCTGACCGTGGAGGAGAACCTCCGGGTCGGCGGCCACACCGCGCGCCGCGACCTGGCCGCCAACCTGGACCGGGTATACGGGCTGTTCCCGGTGCTGAAGACCCGCCGCAAAGGCGTCTCCGGCTATCTGTCCGGCGGCGAGCAGCAGATGCTGGCGCTGGGCAGGGCGCTGATGTCCGGCCCGCGCTACCTGCTGCTGGACGAGCCGAGCCTGGGCCTGGCCCCGACCCTGGTCCGGCAGATCAGGGACCTGATCGCGGAGATCAACAAGCAGGGCGTGACGGTGCTGCTGGTCGAGCAGAACGCCCGGATGGCGCTGTCCATCGCCGCGCACGGGTACGTGCTGGAGACCGGCAAGGTCGTCATGGACAAGCCGGCCGCCGAGCTGCTCGCCGACGAGGACATCAGGGAGTTCTACCTGGGCCTCGGCGCGGAGGGCGCGGCCCGGTCGTTCCGCGACGTCAAGCACTACCGGCGGCGGAAGCGGTGGCTGTCGTGAGCGTGCTCTCGGTCCGCGACGTCGGGCTCTCCTTCGCCGGGGTGACGGCCATCGACGGCGTCTCCTTCGACGTCGGCCCGGCCGAGCTGCTGGCGGTGATTGGGCCGAACGGCGCGGGCAAGACCTCGATCTTCAACGTGCTGTCCGGCGTGTACCGGCCGCAGCGCGGCTCGGTGCGCTTCCTCGGCCAGCCGATCCTGGGGCTCCGGCCGCACCGCATCGCCGCCATGGGCCTGGCCAGGACTTTCCAGAACGTCGAGCTGTTCCACAACCTGACCGTCCTGGACAACCTGATGCTCGGCCGGCACTGCCATTTCCGGTACGGCACGCCGGCCGCCCTCCTGTGGCTGGGCCGCGCCCGCCGGGAGGAGCTCGCGGCCCGCGCCAAGGTCGAGGACATCATCGACTTCCTGGAGCTGGCCGCCTGGCGCCGCCACCCGGTCCGGCTCCTGCCGTACGGGATCCAGAAGCGGGTGGAGCTGGGCCGGGCCCTGGCGATGGAGCCGAGGCTGCTCCTGCTGGACGAGCCGGTGGCCGGGATGAACCTGGAGGAGACCGAGGACATGGCCAGGTTCGTCCTCGACATCCGGGACGAGCTGGGCATTCCGCTGGTGCTGGTGGATCACGACATGGGCCTGGTGATGGATCTGGCCGACCGGGTGCTGGTGCTCGACTTCGGGCGGCAGGTGGCGCTCGGCACCCCGGCGCAGGTGCAGCGCGATCCCAAGGTAATCGAGGCGTATCTGGGGGAGACATGACGGTTGCCACGCGGACGGCCACCACCTCGGTGGTGACCCGGGTCCGGGATCGCGCGCTGGCCACGCCCGGCCGGGTGGCGCTGCGCGAGAAGGCGTTCGGGATCTGGCAGGAGGTCGGCTGGGCGCAGTACTGGGAGCAGGTCGAGCTGGTCGGGCACGCGCTGCTGGCGCTGGGCGTGGAGCCGGGCGACCGGGTGGCGGTGCACGCGGAGAACCGGCGCGAATGGCTGTACTCCGACCTCGGCATCGTCGCCGTCCGCGCCGTCACTGTCGGCCTATATCCGACAAATCCGGCGGCGGAGGTCTCCTACCTGCTCGTGCATTCCGGAGCGAAGATCCTCATCGCCGAGGATCAGGAACAAGTCGACAAAGCCCTCGCCGTCCTGGACGAATGCCCGGAACTTGAGCACATCGTCTATATCCAGCCTCGCGGGATCACCAGCTACCACGACCATCGGCTGATCTTCTGGCGGGACTTCCTCGAACTCGGGCGTAGCCACCGCGACGACCACCCCGGCGCCGTCGAACGCCGGATGGCCGGATCCCGCCCCGGCGACCTGATGACCCTGATCTACACCTCCGGCACCACCGGCCCGCCCAAGGGCGCGATGCTCACCATCGCCAACGTCGAGTTCGCCGTCACCACCCTGGTCGGCGTCGCGGAACCGCCGCCGTCCCCGCGCGACCTGGTCCTGTCCTACCTGCCGCTCTGCCACGTCGCCGAACGCGCGTTCACCGTCTGGTTCAACGCCGCCGCCGGTGTCCAGGTGAACTTCGCCGAGTCGATCGAGACGGTGCCCGCCAACCTGCGCGAGGTCCAGCCGACCATCCTGTTCGGCGTGCCCAGGATCTGGGAGAAGGTCCTGGCCGGGGTGAACGCCAGGCTCGACTCGGCGTCGCCGGTCAAACGGCTGGTGCTGGGCTTCTGGCTGCGGGTCGCGGACCGGATCGGCGACACGCTGACCCGCACCGGAGGGCGGCACACCACGGCCACCCGCACGGCGTACGCGATCGGCTGGCTGTTCTGCTACCGCTCGCTGCGGGAGCGCCTCGGCCTGCGCCGGGTCCGCTACGCGGCCTCCGGCGCCGCGCCCATCGCCCCCGCCGTGCTGAAGTTCTTCATGGGGATCGGCGTGCCCATGCACGAGGTGTACGGCATGACCGAGAACTCCGCCGTGGCCACCGGCAACCGTCCCGGCCGGGTCCGCCTGGGCACGGTCGGCGAACCGCACGAGGGCGTCGAACTCCGGCTGGACGAGTTCACCGGCGAGATCCTCACCCGGCACCCCGGCAACTTCGCCGGCTACTGGCGCGACCCCCGGGCCACGGCCGCCGTGCTCGACGAGGACGGCTGGCTGCACACCGGCGACGTCGGGGTCTGGGTCGAGGACACCCACATCAAGATCACCGACCGGATGAAGGACATCCTGATCACCGGCGGCGGCAAGAACGTCGCGCCGTCGGAGCTGGAGAACGCGCTCAAGGCCTCGCCGTACGTCAAGGAGGCCGTGGTCGTCGGCGACCGGCGGCCCTACCTGGCCGCGCTGATCGGGATCGAGCTGGAGACGGTGGGGGAGTGGGCCCGCCGCCGCGGCCTCCCCTACACGACCTACCGGGACCTGTCCGGCAAGGCCGAGGTGCGGGAACTCGTGCAGGGCGTCGTCGACGCGGTCAACACCCGCTTCGCCCGCGCCGAGCGGATCAAACGCTTCGCCTTCCTGCCGAAGGAACTCGGCCACGAGGACGGCGAGCTCACCGCCACCCAGAAGGTCAGGCGCGGCGCGGTCGCCGCGCTGTTCGCGGACCTCGTCGAAGGGCTGTACCGATGATCGAGACGCTGGTCCGCGGCCTGGGCAACGGCTCGGTCTACGCGCTGCTCGCGCTCGGCTTCGTGATCATCTACAAGGCCACCCGGGTGATCAGCTTCGCTCAGCCCGCCTTCATGATCGCCGGAGCCGTCGCGGTCAGCTACCTGGCCGAGCTCACCGGCTTCTACCTGGCCGTGCTCTGCGCCGCGCTGCTGGTCGCCGGGATAGCCCTGGTCATCGAGCGGATCGCGATCCGGCCGATGGTGGGCCGCCCGGTCTTCGTCATCGCGATCATCAGCCTCGGCATCGACGTGGTGGTCCGCGTCGTCGCCAACGGCTTCATCGGCACCGACGTGCGCCAGGTCGGCGACCCGTGGGGGTTCTCGCTGGTCACCGTGGCCGGGGTCGCCGTCCAGCAGCGCTGGATCGCGATGTTCCTGACCGCCGCCGTCCTGGTCGGCCTGCTGTTCCTGTTCTTCCGGCACACCCGGTACGGCCTGGCCATGCGCGCCGCCGCCTACGACCAGGAGACCGCGCTGGCCCAGGGCGTCTCGGTCGGCATGGTGTTCGCGCTCTCCTGGGGGCTGGCCGGCGGGCTGGCCGCGATCGCCGGCACCTTCGTCGGCACCGGCCAGGGCGTGGACCAGCTGACCTGGATCATCGCCCTGAAAGCGCTCCCCGCGATCATCGTCGGCGGGCTCGACTCGCTCGGCGGCGCGGTGCTCGGCGGGCTGGCGATCGGGGTGGTGGAGTCGCTGGCCCAGTCCTACCAGGGCGAGGTGGCGCCCTGGCTGGGGCAGAACTTCGCGGTCGTGACGCCGTACGCGGTGATGCTGGTGGTTCTGCTCGTGCGGCCGTACGGACTGTTCGGCACCCCGGAGGTTGAGCGGGTATGACACATACCGACCGGAAGGTACGGATCTGGGGGAGGCCGCTGCTCTACACCTCCTACGCGCAGGACATGGCCCTGTTCGACACCCGGGCCAAGAAGCTGTGGTGCGGCGGCCTGGTGCTGTTCGCGCTGGCCCTGTCCCAGGTGCTGGTGGACCACACGCTGGAGCTGCTGGCCACCGCGCTGGTGGCGGCGATCGGCGCGATCGGGCTCAATCTGGTCACCGGCTACGCGGGGCAGGTCTCGCTCGGGCACGCGTTCTTCCTGGCCATCGGCGCGTACACGGCGGCGGCCCTGTCCGGCGATCCGGCCGGCCGCACGCTCGGCTTCGGCGTCACCAACCTGCTGATCTGGCTCCCCGCGGCCGGGCTGGTGGCCGCGCTGGCCGGGGTGCTGGTGGCGCCGCTGGCCACCCGGCTGCGCGGGCTCTACCTGGCCATCGTCACGCTCGGCCTGGTCTTCCTGGGAGAGCACGTCTTCAAGGAGTGGGACGACCTGACCGGCGGGCCCGGGGTGGGCCGTCCGGCGGCGGCGCCGGAGCTGTTCGGCTGGCGGCTGGACCGGCCGGGGCCGCTCGGGTCCCGGGAGCAGCAGCTCTACCTGCTGGTCCTGGTCGTGCTGGTGGTCTTCGCGGTCGGCGCCAGGAACCTGGCCAGGTCCAGGATCGGCCGGGGGTTCGCCGCGATCCGGGACAGGGACATCGCCGCCGAAGTCATGGGCGTGCCACTGACCAGGTACAAGGTGCTCGCGTTCGGCGTGTCCTCGTTCTACGCCGGCTGCGCCGGGGCCCTGCTGTACACGGTGAGCGGCGGCTACTTCGAGGCGGGCTCGTTCAGCCTGCTGCTGTCGGTGCAGTACATCGCGATGGTGCTGATCGGCGGCGTGGCCACGGTCTCCGGGTCGATCGCCGGCGCGCTGTTCATCACCCTGCTCTCCCCGGTCACCCGGGAGCTGCCCGCGCTGCTGCCGTTCATCAGCGGCGACTCCACCCAGACCCCCAACGTCTTCCAGGTCGAGACCGTGCTCTACGGCCTCCTGATCATCGTGTTCCTGGTCTTCGAACCGCGCGGCCTGTTCGGCCTCTGGCTGCGCGTCCGCACCTACTGGAAATCCTGGCCGTTCTCCTACTGAAAGGGGCGACATGAACAGGTACATCGCGATCGGGGCGGTAGCCGTGCTGCTGCTGACCTCGTGTGGAGTCGTCCGGGGGAACGAGGAGGAGGCCACCGGCGGCCCGGTCACGGCGGGAGTCACCCGCGAGCCGTGCCCGAAGGCGGTCGACCAGGCCAAGGGCTGCATCTACCTGGGCACCGTCTCCGACCTCACGGCCGGGCCCTTCGCCGCCCAGGCCGTGCCGATCACCAAGGCCCAGTCGGTGTTCTGGGCCCGGGTCAACCAGGCCGGCGGCGTCGGCGGCAAGTACGAGGTCGACGTGGACACCTACGTCCGCGACAACAAGTACAACCCGGAGACGCACCGGCAGGTCTACAACGAGATCAAGGACAAGGTGCTGGGCCTGGCCCAGACCCTCGGCTCGCCGACCACGGCCGCGATCCTGGACGATCTCAAGGCCAACAGCATCGTGGCCGCGCCGGCCTCCTGGACGTCGGCGTGGGAGTTCGAGGACGTGATCCTGGAGAGCGGCGCGCCGTACTGCATCGAGGCGATGAACGCGGTCGACTACGCGGTGGAGACGTACCAACCGAAGGCGATCATGGCCGTCTACTATCCAGGCGACTACGGCGCGGACGCCGCGGCGGGCGCGAAGATCGCCGCCGAGAAGAACGGCGTGGCGTTCAAGGCGGTGGAGACGCCGTCAGGGGCGACCGCGCAGGGCGGCGCGATCACCGCGATCACCAAGGAGAAGCCGGACGTGGTGATCGTCACCACCGGCCCCGCCGACCTGGCCGCGATCGTCGGCCAGAGCGCCGCCGCCGGATTCAAGGGCCGGTTCATCGGCACCGGGCCGACCTGGAACGTGGCCCTGGCGCAGAGCCCGGCCGGGCCCGCGCTCACGGCACTGTACGAGCAGTCCGCCCCCGGCAAGCCCTGGGGTTCCGACACGCCGGGCCACAAGGCGATGCGGGACGCACTCGGGGCGGTCACTCCCAACGACGGGTACACCTCCGGCTGGGCCTGGTCGTACCCGATGAAGGCCGCGCTGGAGAAGATGGTGGCGGGCGGTGACATCAGCCGGGCGGGCCTGCTGGCCGCCGTCAAGTCGCTGACCACCGTCGACTACGAGGGCATGCTGCCGCCGGAGGCCGGAAACTACTCCGGTGACCCGAATTCGGCGGTGTTCCGGCAGACCCTGATCAACAAGGTGGACCAGGCCGCCCCGACCGGCGTCACCACCAGCAAGGACTTCTACACCGGACCGACCGCCCAGGCGTACACGCTGGACGGGCCCTGCTTCACGAAACTCTGACCGGCCGGCGGCGGGCCGGCCGTAATGGCGGGCCCGCCGCCATCGGGATCCGTGCATTAGAGTCGCGGGCATGCGACTTCTCCCCGTCTTCACGCTCTCTCTGGCAGGAATTCTGGTCACTGGCTGTGGCGCGATCGAGGAAGTCACCGGAGCCGCTCAGAAGACCCAGCAGTGCATCGAGGCCGCCGGCATCGTCACCGAGACGGTCTCCAAGATCACCAGCGTGGCCTCCGATCCGGCCGCGGTGGAGAAGGCACTCAACGACGGCGCGACCAAGCTGACCACCCTGGCCGACGACGCGGCCAACACCTCGCTCAAGGAGGCCGCCGACGGCGTGGCCGCGAAACTGGACGGATACAACGTCCAGGACGCCAACGACGCGGTCGACACGCTGCAGAAGGTGGCGACGGACTCGATCGCGTGGGTGGACACCCTCACGAAGGCATGCGCCTGAATACCTAGGGGAAATGTGGTGAAATATCCTATTTCCCATGGAAGGCAATGAGCCTGACCCCCGCTTCACTCTCGCCAACGAACGCACGTTCCTGACCTGGCTGAGCACCTCGCTCGCGCTCTGCGCGGGCGGGGTCGCCATCGCTGCCCTCCCCGAGAACCTGTTCGTGCCCTGGGTGCGCACCATGCTCGCGCTGGTGCTCGTCACCCTCGCCGCGTTCGCCGCCCTGGCCGCCTACCCGCGCTGGCGCCAGATCCAGCGCGCCCTGCGCCGCGCCGAACCCCTCCCGCCGCCCCGCCTCGCCCCCGTCTTCGGGTACGGCGTCGCGCTGGTCGCCCTCCTCGCCCTGGTGTTGATCGTCGTCAGCGCATGATCGGCGGTCCCGGCCTCCAGAGCGAACGCACCCGGCTGGCCTGGGTCCGCACCGCGACCGCGCTGGCCACCCTCGGCCTGGGCGGCGGCGGCGCGGCCCTCCGCCACGACGCCGGCCCGGTGACCGGCGTGCTCTTCCTGCTGGCCGCGCTGACCGGAGCCGTGCTGCTGGCCAGGACCGGCCTCAGGTTCCAGCGGGTGCAGCGCGCGCTGCGGGACGGCCTGCCGCTGCACGACACCTTCGACGCGCTGCTGGCCTGGGCGGGCACGCTGGCCGTGGTCGCCGGATCCGGGTCGCTGGTCGTCACGCTTTTCTGAATATTTCAGGAGCTGTCCTGCGGCGATACGCCGCGGACGTGTGGGTTCCCCGAGCCCGTCGCTAGGGTGCCGCCCATGCGAACCCTCTCCCTGGCGCTCCCCCTGACGCTGCTCGCGGCCGTCCTGGTCGCGGGTTGCGCCACCCCGGTGACCGCGCCCGCCCAGCCGCGCGCCGACCTGCCCAAGGAGTGCTCGGAGGTGCCGATCCTGATCGGCGGCAAGCTGTCGGAGTTCAGCGCCCTGGCGGAGAAGCCCAAGGAGCTCAAGGCCAGCATCGCCGGCGCGGCCACCGAGGTCGCGGCGAAGGTCGCGGGCATCGAGGACGCCACCATCAAGGAAGCCGTGCAGACTTTCGCCGACGAGCTGAAGAAGATCGAGGTGACCGACCGCGCGTCGGCGGTGGCCGCCACCCAGACCGCGATCGCGGGCGGCACGGGCAGCATGGAGAAGGTGGCGAAGGTCTGCGTCTAGCGCCGGCCGTACGCAAAACGCCCGGGGCTGCGGTGCCCCGGGCGTTTCACCGAAGAGTGACCCCTTCCCCTGGGTTCTCTTCTAGTACCAATTGTGCGACCTAAAGTGGCCCCACGCACCACATGGTGAGCCATATCGGCCCTTAATGTATTTCAGCCCCCAGCGAATCTGGGTCCGCGGGTTGGACCGCCAGTCCCAGCCGACCAGGCCCATCTTGTCGCCGGGCAGCGCCTGCGGGATGCCGTACGCGCCGGACCAGCGGTTGTAGGCCAGATGGTTCCAGTTGCTCTCCCGGGTCCACAGGCTGTCCAGGCAGCGGAACTGGTCGCTCGACCAGAGCCGCCGGCTGACCAGCCGCGACGCGAAGGCCCGGCTGCGGACCCGCATCGACACCGGGTGGCTGAGCCGTTTCACGCCCAGCCGGGCGGTGGTCTGCCAGGTGCGCTGGTGGATCCTCCACTCCCCGTAGTGATCTGCCCCGGTCCGCTCGGATCTACTCCCGGCGTGCGCCGCGGTCGAACCTAGAGCCGCCACCGCGAGTACCGCCGCGGCCGTGGTGGTGCGCATGGCGCGCTGTCTGTCCAAGACGCTCCTCTTCTCCGGGTCGCGTGCGGAGCCGGGCGCACAGGTGCGCCCGTACGCGGACCGCGCCCATGGCGTGGGCGTGGCCGTCCGCTCGGCCATGCGCCGGACTCCTTCTTCCGGCGGCTCCGCGACGGGTCCATAGCGCGGATTGAAGTACGCCGACCCGGCCTCCCGGGCCGAGTTCGACACGCTGCGGGCGGATGTTTGCCGAGCAGAGGCCGAACACGTGCCGTCTCGCGGGGCCTGCCAGGCGAGGCCCGAAGACGATCAAGGCACTGGCCGACCGGAAGATGATCCGCCCATGGGGTTTGAGATCCGGGCCCGGGGACGAGCACGGGACACGCCTCCGGAAGCGAAGGCCGAATCATGTTCTGGGTAGAGTCGGCCTATGAGCATCCTTGGCATTCCTGTGACCACTCTGGCCGGCGTCCCGACGACCCTCGGCGAGCTACTCGGCGGCAAGGCCGCCCTGGTGGTGAACGTCGCCTCCCGCTGCGGCCTCACCCCCCAGTACGGCGGTCTGGTCCAGCTTCAGGGCGCCTACGGCGAGCGCGGCTTCACCGTCGTCGGCGTGCCGTGCAACCAGTTCATGGGCCAGGAGCCCGGCTCCGCGGCGGAGATCCAGGAGTTCTGCTCCACCACCTACGGCGTGGACTTCCCGCTGCTGGCCAAGACCGACGTCAACGGCGCGGACCGGCACCCGCTCTACCTGGAGCTGGTCGGCGACGGCGGCGACATCCAGTGGAACTTCGAGAAGTTCCTGGTGAACGCGGACGGCGAGGTGGTGGCCCGGTTCGCGCCGAAGGTCCAGCCGGACGACCCCGAGCTCGTGTCGGCCCTGGAGAAGACCCTCTGACCTGGGTCAACTGTTAGTGATCTTTAGGTGAAGCGGGCGCGTCCCGCCGGATTCTTCCGCTGACTTCACCGTGGAATAGGCCATGTGACCCGAATGCGGGGCTCAGCACATAAGGCGCCGGGGAGTCGGACATGGCCGCACAAAATAAGATCACCATTCTACTCGGAGCGGCCGTGGGCGTCGCTCTGAGCGGATTTACCATCACCGCCGCGGCGAACGCGGCGGCACTACCCACCACCGGGTACCTGGCGGCAGCGATCGCCCAGCCGTACCCGCCCACGCCGCCGCCAGGGGGCACCTTCATCGAGGGCTACTCCGACGGCTACGCCGCCGGATACGCCTCGGGCTACTCCGACGGTGACGCGGAGGCGGGGGCGACCGCCGCGACGGCCGGAGCCGCGGCCGGAGCCGCGGCCGGCCGCCCGGGCAGTTACGTCGCCGGCTGGCTGCTGGGCTGGCGGGACGGTGCCGCGGCCGGCTTCCGGGACGGCCTCTTGGGCCGCGACCCGAACCCCAAGTCGACCTGCCAACCCGCGAAGCCCTGTGACTACAAAGACAAAGAAAACAAGAACGACAACAAGAACGAAAACGAAAACAAGAACGAAAACGAAAACGACGCCGAGGATCGCGACCGCGGCGCCGCCGCCGCCGTGGTGCGGCCGGTAGTCCTGAACGGCGACTTCGGTCCCCGCGGGGACCGTGGCGACCACGGCGACCACGGCGACCACGGCGACCACGGCGACCAGGGCGGTCGTGGCCGCCACCATGACGTGGACCACCACGACCTGGGCGATCACCACAACCACGGTGACTACCACGACCTGGATCCCCGTGACTTCGTCGACGGCGGCGGCGACTACGGCGACATCATGGACTTCCGTGACTCCGGGCCCTTCATCGGACCCGGTGGCCGGGGTCACGCGGGCGGGGTCGGCACCGGCCCGTCCGGGCCGCAGCTGCCGTGGACCGGCGCGCCCGTCGGCGCCGTGGCCGCGATCGGCGGCGGCCTGCTCGCCGCCGGCGTCACCGGCACCCTGATCGCGGTCCGCCGCCGCCGGACGACCGCAGCTGAGTAAGACCAGTGAACAAACGCCGCCTGCTGGCGGGCATCGCGATCATCGGCGCGGTGCCCGCCCTGGCCACCGGGTGGTCGGCCTACCTGGGGCTGACCACCTGGCACCACCTCACCCAGACCCGATCGGCGCTCGCCGGGGCCCACGAGGACCTCTCGGCGGCGCTGACTCCCGCCCGGCCGAGCGCCGGGCGGGTGTCGTCGCTGGGTTCACTGTCGCGGGCGCTGGCGGAGTCGCTGCCGGCCCTCGCCGCGGCGCTCGCGGACGCGCGGGCGCACGCGGCGGCGGCCCGGCAGCACACCGGCGGCGCCGACTGGGATCTGCTCACCCATCTGCCGCTGGTGGGGGACCAGGCGGCGGCGGTCCGGGGGATCTCCCGGGCGGCCGACGAGCTGACCGCCGCCCTGGACGAGCTGCAGCACGTCCTGGTGGCCATGAAGGGCGTGGACGCGAGCGGCATCCGCGGCCTGTCGGAGCTGCTGACGAAGCTGACCGGCATCGACGTCGGCCGGGTGGTGGACCGGGCCAGGATCCGGCTGGCCAGGGCGCGGGCCGAACTGGCCCGGGTGCCGAGCACCGGGATCGGGTCGATCGACTCCGCGCGGGCGAACGCGATCCTGGAGATCGACCAGCTGCGCCGGTGGGTCGACAAGGCGGCCGTCGTCGCCACGATTCCCGCGCTGTTCGGGCGGACCGAGCCCAGCCGCTACTTCCTGGCGTTCCAGACCAACGCCGAGGCCCGGGGGACCGGCGGGCTGGTCGGCGCCTTCGGCATCCTGTCGGCCGGTGGCGGCAAGCTTTCGATCGAGAAGCTGGCGGCCAACACGGGGCTGGCCAACACGACCACGCCGGTGACCGATCACGGGCACGCCTTCCTGGCCCGGTACGGCCCGAGCGCGCTGGAGCTGCTGTCCAACTCCAACCTGTCGCCGCACTTCCCGTACGCGGCCGAGACGTGGACCCGGCTGTGGCAGCGGCAGACCGGGCGCCGCCTGGACGGCGCGATCGCGACCGACCCGGTCGGCCTGGCCCGGCTGCTCGGCCTGGCCGGACCGGTCACGCTGCCCGGCGGTGAGCAGGTCACCGCCGCCAACGTCGTCGATCTCACCGAACGGGCGGCCTACGCCCGCTATCCGGACCCGATCGAGCGCAAGCGATTCCTGGTCACCATCGCGCGGACGGTGAGCGACGCGCTGACCAACCTGTCCGGGGCCGACGCCCTGCCGGTGCTCTTCCAGCTGGTGGACGAGGGACGGCTGCGGATCTGGAGCCGGCACGAGGCCCAGCAGGCCCGGCTCGCCGCGACCCCGCTGGGCGGGACGCTGCCGCCGTTCCGGGGCCCGTACGCCGGTCTGGTGGTCAACAATTCCGGCGGCACCAAGCTCGACTACTACTTGGACCGCGAGCTCCATTACGACCTCGGCGCGCGGGAGGGCGACGCGCGCACCAGCCGGGTCCGGATCAAGCTCACCAACGACGTGCCGGGCGGCGATCTGCCGAAATACGTGACCTACCGGATGGACGCCAAGGAGAATCAGCCGCCCGTCGGCACGAACCGGCTCTGGGTCTCCTACTACGCGCCCGTCGGCGCCAGCCTCCAGGCGGCCAGGATCGACGGCGCGCCCGCCGAGATGATCATGGAGACGGAGCGGACCCACCCCGTCTACTCCAAGCTGATCGAGATCGGCCCGCGCAAGAGCGTGACCATCGAGTTCGAGCTGCGCGAGCCCTACAGCGAGGCCCGGCCGAACATCCCGGTCCAGCCGCTGGTGCGCCCGCAGCGTTCCACCGTCACCTGCGCGGGCCGCAGCTGCCCCTGATGATCAGCTGGGTCGGCAGGGTGACCGTGCGCGGGCGGCGGCCCTGGCGCATCACCAGCTCCGCCGCCCGGTAGCCGATGTCCTGGGCCGGCTGCGCGACCACCGTCAGCGGGGGCGCGCACAGCTCGGCCCACGGCACGTCGTCGAACATGACCAGGGACAGGTCGCGCGGGATCCGCACGTCCAGTTCCCTGGCGGCCAGCACCGCGGCCTCGCCCAGCATGTTGTCGCCGGTCAGCACGGCCGTGATGTCCGGCCGCCGCTGGAGCAGCCCGGCCGCGGCGGCGTACGCGGAGTCCCGGCTGGCCCGCGCGGGCGCCACCAGCTCCTCGTCCAGCGCGTCCCCGACGGCGGCGCGGAACGCCTCCATGCGGTACGACTGGCCGTGCCGGGCCAGGAAACCGATCTTGCGGTGGCCGAGGCCGGTCAGGTATTCGACCGCCGTACGGACCCCGGCCCGGTCGTCGGCGAGCACGGCCGGGACCTCGTCCAGCACCCGGCGCTGGCCGGGGGCGGGGTCGCGCCAGACCCGCCGGTCGGCGAAGACCACGCTCAGCCCGGCCCGGAGCGCGGGCGCCCACATCTCGCCGTCCCCCGACGGCACCGCGATCACCCGGTCCATGCTCTGCTCCAGCAGCGCGCCGACCAGGTCGGCCTCCTGCTCGGGGTCGTCGCCGGTGACGCCGATGGTGACCGGCTCACGGTAGGAACGGGCGCAGGAGAGCACGCCGTCGGTGAGGCGCGCGTAGAAGCTGTCGGTGATGTCCGGCACCAGCAGCGCGATCCCGCCACTCCGCTGCTGGCGCAGGTTCCGGCCGAGCGCGCTCGGCCGGTAGTCGAGTTTGGTGGCCGCGTCCAGCACCCGTTCCCGGGTCTCGGCGCTCGCCGATCCGCCCGACAGGACCCGCGACACCGTCGCCACCCCGACCCCGGCCATCTCCGCGACGTCCTTGATGGTGATACGGCGCTGCACTGGACTTCCCATGGAAACGATTCCATCAGGATTCCATCGTTACCGCCAGTCTCAACTCGATAACGGGAATGTCATGACAGGCGCAAACTAGGGGAATCGCTTGACAGGGATGTCCGGTTCGGGTGAGATGCATGAAAACGTATCCACTTTTCCCCTAGTGGAGACCGGCTTCGGGGGTTCCGTGCCGGTCCTCGGGCAGCGTTAAGGACTGGCATGGCATCTATCGTTCTGAGCAACGTCGACAAGATCTACGCGGGCGGCGTGAAGGCCGTGAACGGCCTCAACCTTGAGATCAAGGACGGCGAGTTCATGGTCCTCGTCGGCCCGTCGGGATGTGGCAAGTCCACCGCCCTGCGGATGATCGCCGGTCTTGAGGACATCAGCGGCGGCGAGATCTCGATCGGCGACCGGGTGGTCAACCACCTGCCCCCGAAGGACCGGGACATCGCGATGGTGTTCCAGAACTACGCCCTGTACCCGCACATGACCGTCGAGGAGAACCTCGCCTTCGGTCTCAAGCTCCGCAAGATGCCCAAGGCCGAGATCGCCAAGCGGGTCAACGAGGCCGCCAAGATGCTGGGCCTGGAGCAGTACCTCAAGCGCAAGCCGGCCGCCCTCTCCGGCGGTCAGCGCCAGCGTGTCGCGATGGGCCGCGCCATCGTCCGCGAGCCGCAGGCCTTCCTAATGGACGAGCCGCTCTCCAACCTGGACGCCAAGCTCCGCGTCTCCATGCGCGCCTCGCTC
This sequence comes from Acrocarpospora corrugata, assembly GCF_009687845.1. GTDB lineage: Bacteria > Actinomycetota > Actinomycetes > Streptosporangiales > Streptosporangiaceae > Acrocarpospora > Acrocarpospora corrugata. The sequence continues at coordinate 1,038 of NZ_BLAD01000036.1, read as the reverse complement.
AACCAGCTGCACGAGCGCCTCGGCGTCACCACCGTCTACGTCACCCACGACCAGGTCGAGGCGATGACCCTCGGCGACCGCGTCTGCGTGCTGCGCGACGGCCTGCTCCAGCAGGTCGACACCCCGCAGAACCTGTTCGACGCCCCGGTCAACCTGTTCGTGGCCGGCTTCATGGGCTCGCCGTCCATGAACTTCGTCACCGCCGAGATGGTCAGGGACGCCAACGGCGCCGCCGTGTCCTTCGCCGGCTACAAGCTGCCGGTCCCGGACTCCACCTTCGCCGAGAAGCCCGGCCTCGACCGCTACATCGGCAAGCGCATCATCCTCGGCATCCGCCCGTCCGACTTCGAGGACTCGGTCGCCGCCAACGGCAACTCCACCGGCTGGGTGCGCATCCCCGTCCGCGCCAACGTGACCGAGGAACTCGGCTCCGAGATCAACGTCCTGTTCACCATCGACGCCCCGCCGGTCGAGCACAAGGACACCGTCGCCGCCGCCAACGACGGCGACGAGGAAGAGGTCACCCTCCCGCTGACCGGCGACAAGTCCCTCTGGACCGCCCGCGTCAACGCCCGCAGCCACGTCCGCCCCGGCCAGAACATCGAACTCGTGGTGGACACCCACAACCTGCACTTCTTCGACGTCGAGTCGGGCCTTTCGATCGGCCACGAAGCGAACATCGGCCGCTAAAGACCAGCTCCTCAGAACGAACCCTCGCCGTCTCCCCCCTCCGACGGCGAGGGTTCTGTGCTTATGGCCGCGCCTCCGGCTCGGCGGGCTTGGCCGCTGGGGAGCCTGTGTCTTCCCTCCTCTCTCCGGTCGCTGCGCTCCCTGCGTTCGTCAGTCCAGACACAGGCGCGGCCAAGCCGGGACATATGACTTATGGGGCGGGGGTGGCGGGGTGGGGCTCGTAATCTTTTCGGTGGGGGTGCCGGATGGGGTTTCGGGTTTTGTTTGTTTGTACGGGGAATATTTGTCGGTCGCCTATTGCGGAGTGTTTGGCGAGGGCGGCGTTGGGGGCTGTGCCGGGGGTGGAGG
>NZ_BLAD01000035.1:148707-391416 GCF_009687845.1 Acrocarpospora corrugata | reverse complement strand
CTTTGGGACGCTGCGCTCGGCCGCCCCTCCGGCCTTCGGCCGTGGCCCCGCCTTCGGCGCGGTCGTGGCTTCCATCCAACACACTGACTTCCGGGGCTGTGGCCCCGCTTTCGGCGTGGGTCGTGGCCTCCGGCCATCGCATTGGCCTCCGGGATCGTGGGCCTGGTCTTCAGCGTGGCCGTTCCTTCGAGAGTCCGAAGCCGCGTCAGCGTTCGCGGCCTCGTGGGCGGAGGGTGGTACCGGGGAGGGCGGGAGCGTGCAGGCGGGGGCCGTCGAAGTCGGTGACCTCGCCGAAGCCGTGGCCCGCTTCCCAGTTCTCGCGGAACGTGACGATGTCCTCGTGGGAGCGGCCGACGAAGTTCCACCACATGACGATTTCCTCTTGGAAAGGTTCGCCACCGAGGAGTAGGAGGCGGGCGGGTTCGAGGGCGCGGATGGAGAGTTCGTCGTGGCCGGAGCCGAGGTAGAGGAGAGGTCCGGGGGTCAGGGAGCCGCCTTCGATCTCGGCTGCGCCGGAGAGGGCGAGGAGGGCGTATTCGAAGGCGGGGTGGAGTGGGAGGCTCAGGGAGGAGGTCAGGATGATCTCGGCGGCGACGAGGGGAGTGTAGGTGGTGGCGGGGGAGGTCAGGCCGGCCAGTTCGCCCATGATGACGGTTACTTCGGCTCCGTCGGGCCAGGTCAGGTTGGGCAGGGCGGCGTGGTGCTCGAAATGGGGGGCCACGTCGCGGTCGGTTCCGGGTAGGGCCACCCACAGCTGCGCGCCGTGGATCCGGCCGTAGGCCGATTCCTCGGAATGCCCGATGCCCCGCCCGGAGGTCATCAGGTTCAGCTGGCCGGGTTTGATCAGTTGCTCGCTGCCCACCGAGTCGCGGTGCAGGACCTCACCCTCGACCAGCCAGCTCACCGTCTGCAGACCGGTGTGCGGATGCGGCGGCACCCGCATCTCCGCCAGTTCCGGCCCGTACGCGTCGACGAAGCACCAGGCGCCGACCATCCGCCGGCCCCGGCTGGGCAGTGTCCGGGTGACCCGCATGCCCCGGGGGCCGCCGAGCACGACTTCCCGCCCGGCCAGCATCTGGAACGTCGGCCCGCCGGTCCCTTCCGCGCCGCACACGGCCTCCCGGGGCTCCGGCTCAAGGTTGCTCATCCTCCGACTTTACGGGCCCGTCCAGTGCGGTCACGTCCCCGTACCCGGCGAGCTCGTGCCCGAGTTGCTCCAGTTCGGCGCCGCCGGCCATCAGCCGGGTGAGTTCTTCCACGGTGATGTCGGCCTTGCCGTACTCCCCGATGCTGCGCCCGCGCTTGAGCACCAGGAACCGGTCCCCGACCGGGTACGCGTGGTGCGGGTTGTGGGTGATGAAGATGACGCCCAGCCCGCGCTGCCGCGCCCGCACGATGTATCGCAGCACCACCCCCGCCTGTTTGACCCCGAGTGCCGAGGTCGGCTCGTCCAGGATCAGCACCCGGGCCCCGAAGTGCACGGCCCGCGCGATCGCGACCGACTGGCGTTCGCCGCCGGACAGGGTGCCGACCGGCTGCTCGGGGTCGCGGAGGCGGATGCCCATGTCGAGCAGTTCCCGCCGGGTGACCTCCTTGGCGTGGGCCACGTCGAGCCGGCGCAGCGGTCCCCGGCCTTTGGTGGGCTCGGAGCCGAGGAAGAAGTTCCGCCAGACCGGCATCAGCGGGACCATGGCCAGGTCCTGGTAGACGGTGGCGATCCCCAGGTCGAGGGCGGCCCTCGGGCTGCTCAGCCGGACGGGATCGCCGTCGATCAGGTACTCGCCGCCGTCGTGCCGGTGCGCGCCCGAGAGGATCTTGATGAGGGTGGATTTGCCCGCGCCGTTGTCGCCCAGCACGCAGGTCACCGTCCCGGCGCTCACCTGGGTGGACACCTCCGCGAGCGCGACCACGGAGCCGAACCGCTTGCCGATGCCGCGGACCTCCAGGAGCGGACTCATCGTTTCGCCTCCTCCGCGTACCGGCGGACGAACTGGTTGGTGAGCACGGCCACCAGCAGCATGGCCCCGAGGAAGAACTTGAACCAGTCGGCGTCCCAGCCGACGTACACGATGCCCTGGGACACCATGCCGAAGATGAGCGCGCCGAGGGTGGCTCCGGCGGCGGAGCCGTACCCGCCGGTGAGCAGGCAGCCGCCGATGACGGCGGCGACGATGTAGATGAGTTCCTGGCCGATGCCGGAGTTGGCCTGGATGGAGGTGAGCCGCAGGATCGTGATGGTGCCGACCAGCCAGGCCGCCACGGCGGTGGTCACGAACAGCGTGATCTTGGTACGGACCACGGGGACCCCGACGTTCCTGGCGGCCCTGACGTCCCCGCCGACGCTGAACACCCAGTTCCCGAAGCTGGTCCGGCGCAGCACGTACACGGCCAGGAGGGTCAGCCCGATCCACCACAGCACCGAGACCCGGAACGCCCCGCCGAACACGGAGACCGTGGACGCGAACACCATCGACGCGCTGTGGTAGCCGGGCACGTCGGCGAGGCCGCGGATCAGGACCGTGCCGGTGAGCAGCTTGGTGACCCCCAGGTTGAGGCCCTGCAGCATCAGGAAGCTGCCCAGCGTGATGATGAAACTCGGCAGTCCCGTCCGCATGACCAGGTATCCGTTGAGGAAGCCCACCAGCACCGCGAACAGCAGCGACACCCCGATCGCCAGCCAGATGTTCCAGCCGAGCCGGGTCGCGACCAGCCCGGTCACGATCGCCGTCGAACCGGTCATCACCCCGGCCGACAGGTCGAACTCGCCGCCGATCATCAGCGCCGCGACCGCGACCGCCATGATTCCCAGCGTGGAGGCCGGATCCAGCCAGTTCGCGATCCCGGCGGGGCTCCGGAACACCTCCGACAGCGAGGCGAAGAAGACGAACACGACGAGCGCGCCGATCAGCGCGCCGATCTCCGGGCGGGCCAGCATCCCGCGCACGCGGGCGGCCGGGACCGGGCCGCCCGCGTCCTGACCTACGGTCACCGCGTGCCCTTGCCGGTGAGTTCGGCCACCTGGGCCGCGTTCTCCTTGGTCACGAAGCCGGGCCCGGTCAGCACCGGATGCCCGCCCCCGGCCACGTTCAGGTTGGTCTTGTACAGGTTGAGCAGCACGATCGGCAGGTAGCCCTGCAGATACTGCTGCTGGTCGACGGCGAACAGGATCTCCCCCGCCTGCACCGACTTGATCACATCCGCGTTGAGGTCGAACGTGGCCACCTTCGCGGCCGACCCGGCGCCCTTGACCGCGCCGACGGCCGCCGCGCCGACGGCGGGGTTCAGCGCCAGCACCCCGTCCACCGACGGGTCCGCCTGGAGTTTCGACTGGATGGTGGACTGCGCTTCCTGCAGGTTGTTGATGTCCACCTGAAGGTTCTCCACCGACCCGCCCAGGGTCTCCCCCGCGCCCTTGCACCGCTGTTCGAGGCCGACGTTCCCGGCTTCGTGCACGACGCAGACGAGCTTGCCGACCCCGGCCTCCTTCAGCTTGGCGCCCGCGCCCTGCCCGGCCACCAGCTCGTCCTGGCCGACGTGCGTGATCGCGCCGAACTCGGCGGACTTGTCCTGGCCGGAATTGATGGTGATCACCGGGATCCCGGCCTGCGCCGCCGCCTGGATGGAGGCGCGCAGCGCGTCCGGGTTGGCCATCGAGACCACGATCCCGTTGACCTTCTTGTTCACCGCGGCGTCGATCAGCTGGGACTGCCGCTGCGGGTCGCCGTCTCCTTCGTAGGTGACGGTGACCCCGAGTTCGGTCCCGGCGGTCTCCGCGCCGTTCTTGACCACGTCCCAGAAGGCGTCCCCCACCCCGCCATGGGTGACCACGGCGTACGTCGCGGCCCCGGACGCGGCGGGAGCGGCGGCCGGGGCGGTGGTGGTCGTGGAACCGGACGGAGACGCGGGGCTGGTGCAGGCGGCGACGGCCAGCGCGCAGGCGATGACCAACGGCTTCGGTCGGAACATTGGTTCTCCCTTCACCGACGGAAAACCCCCCGAGTGATAGGGATTCTTGCCGCCCGGAATGGAGATATGTCAGGACTTTGTAATGACATGGATTCGTTACCGAACATGAAACAGCCCCTGACGCGCGCGCGTCAGGGGCTGTTCTCGAACGTGGTTCAGCTCACCGCGGCCCCGTTGACCGACAGGATCCGGTCCGACGGCGGGATCGCCGGGAACGCCCCGGTGTCCACGATGCCGTGCTCCAGGTACGCGGCCTCGATCAGCGCGTGCGCCTTGGCCTCGAGCTTCCACAGCGACCGGTACTCGCGGGCCGTGTCCACCGGGATGCCGGTCTCCCTGGCGATGTCGCTGGCCCGGGGCACCCACTTGTTCTCGATCTGCGCGTCCCAGTAGGCCCGCGCCGTGCGGATCATGGTGGCCCGCTGGAGGGTGTCGACCGGCGTCTCCTGCCGGGTCTCGCGGCGCTCGTCCTCGTCGTCCGGCGCCATCAGGGCGAGCATCGGCGGCGCGGCCGGCTCCTCCGGCTCCCACGGCACCGGCGGGTGCAGGTCGATCAGCGCGGTGGTGTTGTAGAGCGCGCCGATCTGGGACAGCAGCGCCTCCTGGCGCGACTGGTCGAGGGCCAGCCCGGTGTGCTCCACCGCCTGGTCCATGGCGCGGTCCAGCTTGGCCAGCGCGGCGCGCATCCGGCGGTCCGAGGCGCCGGCGGCGCGCAGCGCGCGGGCCCGCTTGGCGGCGAGGGCGACCCGGGTCAGCCGGCGGTGCGCGTCGACCTCGGAGGCGGTGCGGTCACTGGCCTCGGCCAGGCCGAGGCGGACCATGGCCCGCTCGGGCGTGAGCCGCCAGTGGATCCGGGCGCGGCCGGTGATGCGGTGCCGTTCGATGGCCATGCCGCGCTCCCAGAGCCAGGCGGCGACCAGCGGCGCGGCCAGCCGGAACAGCGCCTCGGGCAGGCTGCGCGCGTCCATGCTGGACAGCACGGCCGAGAGCCCGGTCAGCGCCCAGACGGCGATGCCGTCGATGCCGGCCGAGTAGTTCTCCCGCATGTTGCGGCGGGCCCGGACGGCGCTGGTGATGACCGCGACCTCGATGAAGGCGAAGAGCAGCAGCCGGAGCGGGCCGTCGAAGCCCAGCACGTCGCCGGAGAAGCGCCACATGCCCTGGGCGGACACGCCGGTGGCGATGCTGGCGGCGACGATGGTGAGGATGTCCTCGGCCGGGCGGACGGCCACGTACTCACGGACAAAACGGGCGCCGGCCCGGTAGAGGGCGCGCAGCGCGTAGAGCGCGATGAATATGGCGACCAGTGCGAATACGCCGAGGATGGCCGCTCCGACGGGATTGGCGGCGACGAAGGCGGTGAGTTGGTCTAAAGGTGGCATCAGTCCGTCATTCCTCGATGTCCGACGGGGATATCCACGCGATCATTCCAGAATGTCGCCGGAACCGCGCGCGAAACCCCTGTGACACTTGGGAAATCAGGGGTTCCAGGCTCTCCGGGCCGGAGCAGCCGGGGTTCCAGCTATGCGGTGGATCGGCTTTCCCGTGAACCGAATCGATGCTAGATCTCGTCTGTCGGATCGACCCGAAGTGCTGCCGCGCCCCTCCGAAGGAGCACCATGGACGCCACCGTTCCGAATGACCCTGGCGATCCCGCCGACCTGGTCAAAGGAGCGGCGAACGGGGATTCCTCCTCGTGGAACGTTCTCGTCGCCCGGTTCGGCGGGCTGATCTGGGCCGTCACCGGTGGTTACGGCCTGTCCCACCACGACCGTTCCGACGCCTGCCAGACCACCTGGCTCAAGCTGGCCGAGCAGCTGGACCGGATCGAGCATCCGGAGCGGATCGGCGGCTGGCTGGCCACCACCGCCAGGCGGGAGGCGATCAGGCTGGCCAGAACCGGCGGGCGGATCACCCCGACCGCCGACGCGTACGTGCTGGACGCCAACCCCGACGAACGCACCCCGGAACGCCTGGTGCTGGAAGCCGAGCAGGTCGTGCTGGACCAGGCCAGGATGGGGCGGCTGCTGGGCGCCTTCGAGCAGCTCTCCGGGCGCTGCCGTCACCTGCTCCGGGTCCAGCTGGCCACCCCGACGCCCAGCTACGCCGAGGTGGCCGCCGGTCTGGACATGCCGATCGGCAGCATCGGCCCCACCCGGGCCAGGTGCCTGAAGGCGCTGCGCGCCAAACTGGCGGAAGAGCAAGCCTGAATCCCATGTATCAGCGGCCTCCGGCCCCGCTCCTACAGAGTGTGACGATCCTCGCTGACCTGAGGGAGACGCTCGTCGGGCGGGTCCAGGAGCGGGCCGAGCTGGCGGCCCAGCTCGCGCTCGCCCGGGCGGGCAGCCCGCGCCTGGTGCTGGTCGAGGGCCCGTGCGGGATGGGCAAGACCGCGCTGGTCCGCAGCGCGCTGGCGGCGGCGCCGGACTTCACCGTGCTGCCGGCCAGCGGCGAGGAGATGGAGACCGCCCTGCCGTACGGGGTGGCCGCCCAGCTGCTCGCGCCGGCGGGGCGGCCGGGGCCGGCGGCCGACGGTGGACCGATCCAGGCGGGCGGGGTGCTGCTGGAGATCCTCGGCGAGCTGCAGGAGCACGGGCCGGTGGCGATCGTGGTGGACGACGCGCACTGGGCCGACGCCGCCTCGCTGCACGCGCTCACCTTCGCGCTGCGCCGGCTGCGCGCCGACCGGGTGCTGGTCATCGTGGTGACCCGGGACCAGTCCGACGCCCGGCTGCCGGAAGGCCTGCGCCGGCTGCTGGCCGACGCGATGCGGCTCACGCTCACCGGTCTCAGCGCGGCCGAGCTGGGCGACCTGGCCGGCCGGATCGGGCGGACGCTGAGCGCCGCCGCGCTGGCCCGGCTGCGCTCGCACACCGGCGGCAACCCGTTCTACGCCGAAGCGCTGCTCCGCCAGGCTCCGGCCGAGGTGCTGGCCGACCCGCTGGGCTCGCTGCCGGCCCCCCGGCCGTACGCGGGGGACGTGGCCGACCGGCTGGCGAAGCTGGGGGCGGAGACCCGGGCCCTGGTCGAGGCGGCCAGTGTGCTGGGCGAGTCCTGCCCGCTCTGGCAGGCAGAACGGCTGGCCGGCACGGCCGACGCGATCGTGCTGCTGGACGAGGCCGTCGACCTGGAGCTGCTGGCGCACCAGTTCGCCGCCGGTGACCTGGTGGTCTCCTTCCCGCACCCGCTCACCAGGGCGGCCGTCTACCAGGGCCTGCGCCCGCGCGACCGGACCCGGCTGCACCGGGACGCCGCCAAGCTGGTGGCCGATGGCGCGACCCGGCTGCGGCACCGGATGCGGGCGGTGCTGCGCGCCGACGACGGCCTGGCCGCCGAGATGACCGCGATGGCGCGCGAGCAGGCGGCGGGCGGGCTGTGGGAGAGCGCCGCCGACCATCTGACCTGCGCGGCCCAGCTCACCACCTCGCGTCGGGAGCGGGCGCTGTGCCACGCGGAGGCGGTGCACGCGCTGCTCCAGTCCGGCCAGGTGCAGCGGGCGTCGGAGATCGCGGCCGGGCCGATCGCGCTGCCCGCCGCGCGGGCCTTCGTGTCGGGGGCGCTGGCGCAGGCGACCGGCGACGACGAGCGGGCGCTGACGCTGCTGGAGGCGGCCTGGCGGCACTGCGACCCGGACGCGGAGCCAGGGCTGGCCGGGCGGATCGCCGGGTCGCTGGCGCTGCTGAACCTGGTGCACGACCGGGCCGGGTCGGCGCTGACCTGGTCCGGGCGGGCGCGGGCGTTCTCGGTGCCCGGCACCGACCTGCTCGGGTACGTGCACGAGGTCAGCGCCTTCCTGTCCGGGCGCGGGAGCGAGCTGGGCGAACTGCCCGATCCGGCGATCGCGACCAGCGGGGAGCGGGACGCGCTGATCGCCCGGGGCGCGATCAGGACCTGGCGCGGCGAGCTGGCCGGCGCGCACGCGGATCTGGCCGGGGTGGTGGCCGGGGCCGGGCCCGGCGGGATGTGCGCCAGGCTGCTGGCGACCGCGCTGCTGGCGCAGGCCGAGGTGCGGCTGGGCCGCTGGGACGACGCGCTCGCGCACGGCACCCTGGTGGTGTCGCTGGAGGAGGACTGCGGGCAGTACTGGCTGACGCCGTACGTGCAGGCGCTGCTGGCCTGGCCGCTGGCGGCGCGGGGCGAGTTCGCGCGGGCGGAGGCGCGGCTGCGGGAGGTCAGGAAGCCGAGCGTGGCGGCGGGCGGGTATCTGGCCACGGGGGCCGCGTTCCTGGCGGCGGTGCGGGGGGATCACGAGCGGGTGGTCTCGCTGCTGTGGCCGCTGACCCGGATCAGGCACGCCTCGGGGATCGCCGAGCCTGGCGTGCTGCCGTGGCCGGATCTGCTGGTGGAGGCGCTGGCGGGGGTCGGGCGGCCGGCGGAGGCGCAGGCCGTACACGACCGGTATGCCGGGCTCGCGGCGGCGCGGGGGCGGCGGCCGGCGCTGGCGGCGCTGGACCGGGCCCAGGCGGCGCTGCACGCGGCGCGCGGGGAGAGCGCGGAGGCCGGGGCCGCCTTCGAGCGGGCGGCTCGGGCGGAGACGCCGTTCGAGCGGGCCAGGGCCGAGTTCGGGTATGGAGCGTTCCTGCGGCGGGGCGGGCGGCGCAACGAGGCCGCCGCTCATCTGACGGTCGCGCACGCGCTGTTCGATGAGCTGCGCGCGCTCCCCTACCTGGAGCGGTGCGCGCAGGAGCTGAAGGCCTGCGGCCGGTCACCGGCGGTGACTTCCGGGGACCGGCGCGAGGGCCTCACCGCTCAGGAGAACGTGGTGGCCAGGCTCGCCGTCGCGGGCCTCGGCAACAAGCAGATCGCCAGGGAGATGATGCTGAGCGTGAAGACCGTCGAGTACCACATGACCAACATCCTGGCCAAACTCGCCATCCCTTCCCGCGCCGCCCTGGCGACGAGGCTCTCTGAATAGTGACATTGGCCGATCCTCCGGATCGGCGGGCTTGGCCGCCCCTTAGCCGGTGTCTTCCCTCGTCACTCCGGCCGCTCCGCGACCTGCGTTCCTCAGTCCAGACACCGGCGCGGCCAAGCCTCACCTGACGCGGAACTCTCCGGCGATGCGGTCGAGGTCGGCGGGATGGTCGGCGATGAGGATCTCGTCGCCGACCTTGACGCCGGCGGGGACGGCCGAGTCGAGGAAGCCGTTCACGCCCTTGACCAGGAAGTCGTCGAGTTCGCCGCCGACCAGCCTGACGATGGCCGCGCCGCCGCGGGCCGTGATCAGCTCGATCGGGCGCCCGTCCAATTCGATCAGGACGGCTCCCTCGTGGTCGCTCATGGTGAGCACGGTCAGGTAGCTCACGTCCCGGTCCGGGTGGGTACGGAGGAACGCGTCCGCGTGCCCGTCCACCACCTTGACCCGCGACCCCGGCAGCTCGATCGGCGCGCCGGTGAGGGCTTCGCCGAGGATCCGGCACGGCCGGAGGAACTCGTCCAGGACCGGGACCTGGCCGTCGACCTCGACCTGGTGGCCCGCCTCGATGTGCGCGGCCAGCAAGCGTTGCACATGGCGGTGCAGGAACGCGCCGCCGGGCACGGTGAGCCGCGGGTGGGCGCTCAGGTCGGTGGCGCTCTCCAGCTCGACGATCCGGTAGTCGCGTCCCGCCGCGCGCATCCGGTCGTGGAAGGCGCGCAGCGACCGGCCCAGCTGCGGGCCCTCCCCCGGCCCCGACCAGGCGGCGATCCCCGCGTAGGGCAGATACAGGCCGTAGCTCGCGCTGGTCTCCGGGACCGACTCCAGGAACTCGGCCCCGTGCTGGCCGAAGAAGTCCGCCAGCGAGCGGACCGCGTGGGCCTTGGGGGTCACCGTGCCGTCCGCGCCGATGGGCGCCGAGTCCGGGTACGGCGAGTCGTGCACCGAGTCCAGGCCCTCCAGCCAGCCGGAGGTGCCCACGCCCGTGTACACGTTGAAGCCGGTCGCGCCCGCCGCCAGGGCCAGCAGCGACTGGTGGAAGCTGGTGGTGGCGTCCGCGTACGCCGGGTCGTACAGCTCGGAGAAGCCCCAGTTCTCCTCCAGGTTGGGGCCGGGGGCGCGTTTGGCGGCGAGCACGTACCTGGCCTGGGAGTCCGGGTTGGCGGAGACGACGCCCATCCAGTTGGTGAAGCCGTAGTTGATGCCGTCCCAGAGTTCGGGGCGGACCCTGGCCAGCCAGTCGTCGAAGGAGTGGTGGTGCTCGGCGGGCGGGTTCAGGTTGACCACCACCGGCACCCGGCAGTTCACCGCCGCCGCCCAGCGGTGGTAGACCTCGGCCAGGTACTCGCCGTGGCAGCGCCCCCAGTCCGCGTAGCCCAGCTGCTCCTCCGAACGCGCGGGCGCGGACCACTCGCGCGGGGGCTCCACCTCCTGCCAGTCGTCGATGGCGGTGCCGTGCGTGCGGTTGTACTCCTCCGGCGTGCCGTACCAGGCCTGGAGGCGGGAGCGGAAGAAGCCGAGGCCCGACGCGCTGTAGTCGTAGGCCGACAGCGGCAGCGCGCCGCTGGTGAAGATGCCCTCGTTGGCGATCTGCATGAGGATGACCGGGCCCTCCGGCCAGGTCGCCGCCTCCAGCACCTCCTTGCCGGTGGCGGCCAGCCACTGGGTGACCAGCGGGTCGAAGATCGGGCCGAGCGGGGCGGGCAGCGGCTCGCCCAGCCAGGCCGACACCTCGCCGCGGGCGTCCAGCAGCGGCTCGATGGACGGGTTGGTGCGCGGGCAGACCCAGTCGGGCAGGCCGCCGTAGTTGGTCTCGGCGTGGATGAACGGGCCGGGCTTGGCGATGACCTGGAGCCCGAGTTCATGACAGAGCGAGAGGAATCCGACCACATCCCGGCTGGGATGGGTCTGGCCGGAGAAGTCCGGCGGGCCGTCGGGGGTGGGCTGGTGGTGGCGCCAGGGCAGGTAGCAGCTGATCACATGGATGCCGAGATCGTCCCGGATCGCGCGCAGCCGGTCGGCCCACACCGCCGGGTCGTCCCGGTAGTAGGGATAGTCGGCGGTGACGAGCGCCTCGGGCTCGCCTTCGATGACGGTCACCCCGTCGCGGACCTCGATGGTCACGCTCACTCCGTTTCGTCGTGGATCAACGCATTCTCAAGATTGCCCTAATACATAGTATATATCTTGAAAAAAGTCACCATTAGATCTCCTCATGCCAGGTGGAGACCTCAGATGACTTATTTCAAAGCCTGAGCTAACGTGGGCCCAGACATGGGGGAGGAAGATCATGGCAAGGCCCGAGCGCAGGACGGTACGCGACCTCCGGAAGGGGAACCGGGCGGTGCTGCTGCGCGCGCTCTATTTCGTGGGGCCGACCAGCCGCCACGAGCTCACCGCGCTGACCGGCCTGAGCGCGGCCACGGTCAGCAACGTGACCGGAGACCTGCTCTCCGACAACGTCATCGTCGAGGCCGGCCTGGTCGACTCCGACGGCGGCCGGCCCCGCGTGCTGCTCCGCGTCAACCCGGTGCACGGCTACGCGATCGGCGTGGACGTCGGTGAGACCCACGTCCGGGTGGAGCTGTTCGACCTGGACATGAACGAGAAGGCCAAGGCCGAGTTCGCGCTCCGCCCCGGCGGCCACGAGGTCGAACTGGTGGTCCGCCACATCCTGGCCGGCATCGAGGCCGTCCTGGCCGACAGCGGCGTGGCCCCCGGCCAGGTCCTCGGCGTCGGCGTCGGCGTGCCCGGCATCGTGGAGAGCGGCCCCGACGCGCTGATCCACGCCCAGACCTTCGGCTGGGACGCGGTCCCGCTCGGCGCCCTGCTGCGCGAGGGCACCTCGCTCCCCCTGTACGTCGACAACGGCGCCAAGACGATGGGCCAGGCCGAACTCTGGTTCGGCGCGGGCCGGGGCTCCCGCAACGCCGTCATCGCCCTGATCGGCTCCGGCGTCGGCGCCAGCATCATCACCGACGGCGTCACCTACCGCGGCGCCAACAGCAGCGCCGGCGAGTGGGGCCACACCAAGATCGCGCTCGGCGGCCGGACCTGCCGGTGCGGCGGACGCGGCTGCCTGGAGGCCTACATCGGCGCCGAGGCCATTTTGGAGCGTGCCGGGCTGCCCCTCGACACCGCCACGGAGCAGGCCCAGCTGGCCGAACTCGTCCGTTCCGGATCGCCGGTCATCGACGAGACGGTGGAGTATCTGGGCGCGGGCCTGGCCAATCTGATCAACCTGTTCAACCCCGAGCGCATCGTGGTCGGCGGCTGGGCCGGGCTCACCCTCGGCCACCACCTGCTCACCAAGATCAAGAAGGCCGCCGCAGAGAACTGCCTCACCCAGCCCTTCTCCACGGCCTCCATCGTGCTGGGCCGGCTCGGCCCCGACGCGGTCGCCCTGGGCGCGGCCACCCTGGTCATCGAGGAGTTCCTGCTGAACAACACGACCTCGCCGGCCCGCGAGGCCGCCGCCCTCTGACGACGGCCCACCTGATACGGTCAGTGGCTCACAATGGCGCAGGCCGCCGTGACCTCATCCGACCGGAGACCACATTGACCATCGACAATCTGGACCTCGCCGACAGCGCCCGCGCCCTGGCCGACCGCGAGCCCGCCGGGACGCTGGAGCACGCCGCCGCGGCCTCGGTGGCCATCACCTGCGCCACCACCCGCGACGCCGGCCAGGCCAGGGACGCCCTCTCCGGCATCTCCCCCGAAGACGTGCGCGACGCCGCGCTGGCCCTGTTCGACCGGCTCTCCGCCCAGTAGCCGACGGCCGGGGCGGCCTGGCAAGCACCGCCCCGGCCGGGCGCTAGCTCAGCCGCGCCGCCACTTCTGGTTGGCCCCGCCGGAGCAGTCCCACTGCTGGAGCGGGGTGCCGGCGCCGCCCCAGGCGGTCACGTCGACGCACTTGTTGGACTGCGGGTTGACCAGGTCGCCCGCGGCCGTCAGCACGAACTGCTGCGCCGGGTTCCCGCTGCAGTTCGCCAGCTGGATGGCCGCGCCGCTGGCGGTGGAGCCCCAGGCCACGTCCATGCAGAGCCCGAAGGCGCGCACGGTGCCGTCGCCGGGGAAGGTCCAGTTCTGGGCGTTGGCGCCGTTGCAGTCCCAGAGCTGGAGCCGCTGCCCCTCCACGCCGTTGGAGTTCGGCACGTCGATGCACTTGTCCTGCCAGCCGATCAGCCGGCTCGTCCCGCCGCCGCCCGAGGTGGTCAGCCTGGATCACGCCGCAGCGCCAGCCGGTGGTCCGCCCGGACCGGCAGATCGACGCGCCGGCCACGGCCTCCTGGGAGCCGGCCACGGTGACGTTGCCGCCGCCGTAGTTGTCGACCCAGGGGCGGGGGGTCCAGTTGCCGTTGGTGCGCACCCAGGCGTAGTCGTTGCCGGGGAAGGAGGAGCCGGCGAAGTTGCCCTGGCTGACGTTGTTGTAGCCGAGGGTGGGGCTGCCGGCGCCGCCGCAGTGACCGGCGGTGACGAAGCCGCCGTTGTTCACGGAGAAGCCGACGGAGCAGAGGGTGTTGCCGTTGATGACGTACTGGTCGCCGCCGCGGAGGTCGTACAGGGGTTGGGGGGCCTCGCTGACGGAGACCTGGACGGTGGCCGGGTCGAGGCCGGCGGCCTTGACGAAGCGGTCGCCCGATTCGCGGTCGGCCGCGGTGACGACGACCTTGTTCGTGGTGACGTCGACGTGCCAGGTGTGCACGCCCTTCGCGGCGGCCGCGCGGTCCAGGGTGGCCTTGGCGGCGTCGAGTTGCCGCTCGGTCCGTTCGACCAGGACGGGGTCGGCGTCCCGGCCGCTGAGGACGCCGACGTTGAGGCGGCCTTCGGCGGCGGAGAACCAGGCTCCGGCGAACCGGTCGCCCAGGCGGGTGCGGAGTTGCCGCTCCACGACGGACGCGCCCGCTTCGTGCGCCTGGCGGATCCGCGCCTGGGTGGCGGTCAGGCCGAGGTCTCGCTGGACCGCCTCCTGGGCGGTGGACTGGTCGGGACTGGGTGGCGGGGCGGACGCGGCCCGCGCGGTCGCCGAAGGCATGACGAACGCGACGGCGAGTGCCGCGGCGCTGGTCAACACGGTTAGTCTCACGACTGGTCCTCTGGGGGGTAGGGGACGGACGAGGCGTGAGAGCGCTCTCAGGAAAGAGACTTTGCATTTATGACAGGCGAAGTCAATACAGTCAGCCAACCCTTGTGAGGCCGGGCGGTCAGTCCTGGTCCCGCCGGAGTAGTTCGGCGTGGTGGTGGACGATGAGCCAGCCGTGCGCCGAACGCCGCAGCACGTCGGTGACGCGGGTGTGCTCGGGTTCGCCGCCTGGCGGGACGGCGACCAGGACGTAGCGGGCCACAGCGGTGTCGTCCCAGACGTCGACGCGCATTTCCCGGGCCGCCAGTGCGGCCAGGGCCGGGCGGGCGCCGGCGGCGTCCCGGCTCGCCCGGTAGGCGTCGAGGTCGGCGCGGCTGCGCAGCGGGCCCGGCAGGTGGGTCTCCCAGGTGGTCACGTCGGGGTGCAGGTGGCTGTCGAAACGGGGCTGGTCGCCGGCGAGGAAGGCGTCGTACAGGTCGTCGATGGCCGCCGCGACGGCCTCTCTGCCGGTCATGGCGCGTTCCATCCTGCCTGGTCGTCGCGGACGATCCGGCCGCCGGACATCACCCAGCGCACGCCCCGGAAGGCCGAGGCCGTCGCGAGGGGGTCGCCGTCCATGGCGATGAGGTCGGCGTACTTGCCGGGTTCGACGGTGCCCAGGTCGGCTTCCGCGCCGAGCCAGCGCACGGGGCCGAGGGTGCCGGCGTGGAGGGCGCGGGCCGGGCCGAGGCCCGACTCGGACATGTGCTCCAGTTCCCGCACCGAGGCGTTGGTGCCCTCGAACGGCCAGAACGGGGGCATGTCGCTCCCCAGCAGCACCTCCACCCCCGCGGCGAGGGCCATCGCGTAGCTCTCCAGGTGGCGCGGGCCCGCGCCGAGGGAGCGCCGCTGCATCCACTCCGGCACGCCCAGTTCGTCGAAGAACTCCTTGCAGCGGGTGACCAGCAGGGTCGGCACCAGCGCGGTGCCCCGCTCCGCCATCAGGGCGGTCACCTCGGGGGTGAGCTGGTAGCCGTGCTCGACGCAGTCCAGCCCCAGCTCGACGGCCTCGGCGATGACGGGCGCGGGCCCGGCGTGCGCGGTGACCTTGCGGCCCCAGGCGTGCGCGGTCTCGATCGCGGCGGCCAGTTCGTCGGCGAACAGCTGCCGGGTGTGGATCGACTCGTGCTCGCCGGCGATGCCGCCGGAGATCATCACCTTGATCAGGTCGGCTCCGGCCTTGACCTGGTCGCGCACGCCGCGCCGGAATCCGTCGGCGCCGTCGCATTCCAGGGTGTCCGTGCCCTCGTGGCCGTGGCCACCGGTGCAGACCAGCGCCCGCCCGGCGGTGAAGATCCGGGGGCCGGCGGCCTGCCCGGAGGTGATGGCGCGGCGCAGCGCGAAGTCTGCGTGGTCCTTCTCGGCGACGCAGCGGACGGTGGTCACGCCGCAGTGCAGGGTGCGCCGCGCGCCGTCGGCCATGTAGTGGGCCAGCTCGTACGGGCTCAGCCCCTTGACGGCGTCGCCGCCCCGGCCCGGCAGGGACAGGGACAGGTGGGTGTGCATGTTGACCAGCCCCGGCGTCAGGTACGCGCCGGCCAGGTCGACCTGCCGGCAGTCACCTGCCTCCGCGAGCACCTCGGCGGCGGGCCCCACCGCGGCGATGCGATCGCCGCGCACCCACACCGCCGCGCCGGGCAGCGGGGGAACACCCGCCAGGGCCCGGCCGTCGACCACCGTGCACCCGGTCAGCACGATCTCGGATTCCATCAGCGTGTCTCCCGTCCGGCCAGAGCCGGCAGCACCTCGGTGCCGAGCATGTCCACCGCCTCGCGCAGGTCCGGGCCGAGTGGCGGCCCGAACGAGAGGTGGGTGGCCCCCGCCGCCCGCAGCGACCGGCACCGCGCGACCACCTCGGTTACGCTGCCGGTGATGCCCAGCGCCAGCATCCGCTCGTCGACCAGCCTGGCGGCGGCGTCGAGGCCGTCGCGCTCCAGCACGGCGGTCACCGGCGCGAAGTCCTCGACCGCGAGCCCGGCCCTGGTCAGCAGGTACGGCGCGAAGGAAGGACCGTAGTAGGCGATCTTGGCGGCCATGGCCAGCCTGGCCTCGGCCACGTCGTCGCCCACCGACACCCAGAAGCAGGCCGGGATGTCGAGTTCGTCCGGCGAACGCCCGGCCTCCTCGGTGCCGCGCAGCACCTGCGCCCTGGCGGCGGTGAAGTGCTCGGGCGGGTAGAGCAGCGGCAGGACGCCGTCGGCCAGCCGTCCCGCCAGCGCCTGCATCTTCGGGCTCATGGCGCCGACGTACACGGGCACCGGCCGGACCGGCGGGACGCGGAGCTGCGACAGCGGCCCGAACCAGTCGGGCAGCGTGCCGCGGACGTCGCCGCCCAGCAGGGCGCGGGCCACGGTGACCGTCTCCGCCGTCTTGGCCAGCGGGCCTGGCCGGTCGATCCCGGCCCAGGCGAGGAACTCGGCGGAGCCGGCGGCGATCCCGAGCAGGAACCGGCCGCCGGTCGCCTCCTGCATGGTCGCCGCCATCATGGCGATCTCGGAGACGTGCATGGAGTACGGGTTCATGATCCCGACGCCGAGCTTGATCCGCTCAGTCTTGGCGGCGAGCACACCGAGCAGCACCGGGGCCGACCGCAGGAACAGGTCGTTGGACACCCACAGCTGGTCGAAGCCGTACCGTTCGGCCCGCTGGGCCACATCGACCAGGGTCGCGACGTCGAGGTCGTTGTTCACCCGCAGGGAGTACGTCATCCGCCGACCTCCTCGGAGACGGAGCCCTGCGCGGGGTCGGTGTACTCCTCGATCCGGACGACCCGGCCGTCCCTGACCTCTACTCGCATCATCGCGTCGACCGCCATTCCCGCGCCCGTGGCTCGCTCCCGGCCCCGGTAGACGCACCGCTGCACGTAGCCGTCGGGCAGCGGGTCGATCCGGACGTCGGTGGCGTGGAAGCCGTCGTAGTGCTCCCCGATGCGGCGGACGGCGTCGAGGCTCTCCGCCCTGTCCCGCGCCACGCCGTCGTAGTTGTGCCACACGCGGACGTCGTCGGCGTAGAGCAGGCCGAGCCGCGCCACGTCCCCTGAGGTGATGGCGTCCAGGAGTTCCGCGCCGAAGCGGCGCATGTCCACCCCGGCCCCCGCGAGTTCGTCGGCCCGCAGCAGGTCGCCCGGGTCGCCGAGCAGTTGCAGCCGCTGCACGGCCAGCGGCACGTTGCCGTCGGCCCACAGCGCGTCGTGGAAGGCCCGCAGGTCGAAGCCGTCCCGGTCGCGGCGCGCCGCGTCCGCCAGCAGGCGCAGCACCTGCGCCTTGCCGACCTGGTACGACAGGCCCTGCCCCGGCGCGGACGCGAAGAAGGCGGCTTCCTCCCTGGCGGTCTCCAGGTCGACGGGCACGAGTTCACGCAGCATCCGCGCGGCGCCGTCGATGTCGATCTCGCCGAGCGCCAGCCGGATGTCCACCTCGACCCGGATCGCGCGCAGCCGCATGAAGTTGTAGACGATGGCGCGGGTCAGCGGCGCGTCCGCGAACAGCCCGGCCTGGAGTGTCATCTCCTCGTTGTAGAAGGCGATGCCCTCGTTGGGCACCGAGTCGTAGAACTGCCGGTGCGCCGGATCCGGGTGCCGCCAGGTGAGCGCCAGCTGCTGGTAGTGCACGCCCTCGTGGATGATCCCGGCCCGGGGGTCGGCGGCGTTGGCCCGGTAGAAGTACGGCAGCTCCTGCCCCGGCGGGGGCACGTAGCTGATGCCGTCCTGGTCGAGCCGGTGCTCGTCGGTGAGGTCGTCGGTGACGCCCAGCCAGCGCAGCGGCTCCAGGTGGTCGGGCAGCGGCAGATTGCGGTAGTGCCGGAGCGTGTCCGGCTGGGAGAGCAGCCCGCGCTCCTCGTAGAACGCGCGCACCTCCAGTTCGGCCGCCCGCTCGGCGACGCTCTGGTCCTGCGCGGAAGCGGGCGGGGGCGGCCACTCGGGCGGCCCTGACCTGGCGGATTCGAAGAGCTCGAACGCCTCGGCGCGGTCGCGCTCCCTGGCGGACAGGGCGAGGAGTTCGGCGGTGGACCAGGGCAGCAGGGCGACCCGGTGGAGGAAGAAGGCGAACGCCTCCGGTCCGACCGGCCGGTGCGGGGCGAAGGTGGGCAGCCGGTCGGTCAGCCAGGACCGCCAGTCGGCGAGGGCCCGCGCCGCGTCGGCGGCGGCCGTCACCGCGGCTGTTCCCCAGTCCCCGTCGAGCAGCGGCGCGAGCCTGGCGATCGCGGTCTGGAGCTGTTCGGGGGCAGACACGCTGTCCCGCAGCGCGAGTTCGGCGAACTCGCGGGTGGCGGTGTCGGCGAGGTTGTCCCTGGCGGTATCCAGAGTCGCGGGAATCCAACTCAGCCGTCCGACCAGGTCCGCGCTGCGAGCCGGGCCGAAGGGGCCGGGCGGGAGCAGCGCGTCGAAGATGTGGCCGACGGTCTGGTCGAGGTAGAACCAGGGGTCGCGCCGCCAGCTGGCGACGATCTCCAGCTCCCACCGCACCCGGGCGGTGGCCGAGCCGAGCAGCCGGCGAGCGACCTCGACCTCGGTGCCCTGCGACGGGGCGACGGCGCGCAGCGCGTCCTCGACCCCGGCCAGGAAGCGCAGGTCGGCCGCGACGGCGGCGGCGTCCCAGGCCGGTCGCCAGCCGTCCGGGCGGGCCACCCTCGGGATGTCGTCGCGGGTGCGCGGGAGCGTGGCCAGCCGCCAGGTCCAGAACCGCTCGGTCAGCTCGGTGAGTACCGACTCGGCGTCGGTCATGTCGCGTCCTTCCGTCGAGTGGCCAGCGGCCGGACCGGCTCGCCGGGGGTCTGCAGCACGCACGCGACCGACCGGCCGCCGCGCAGGGCGACGAGCGGCGGGTCGTCGCGGGAACACTCAGGCAGGGCCAGCGGGCAGCGCGGGTGGAAGCGGCAGCCGCCCGGGGGCCGCGCCGGGTCGGGGACGTCGCCCGGCAGTTCGACCGGCAGCACGCCCGCGCCGTCGGCCCGGGGCACCGCCGAGATGAGCGCCCGCGTGTAGGGGTGGGCGGGCGAGGACCAGAGCTCCCGGGTGGGGCCGACCTCGACGACGCGGCCCAGGTACATGACCGCCGTCCGGTCGGCGATCTGCCGGACCACCGACAGGTCGTGCGAGATGAACACCAGGCCCATGTCGAGTTCGCGGACCAGATCCACCAGCAGGTTGGCGACGGACGCCTGCGCGGACGCGTCGAGGGCGCTGATCGGCTCGTCGGCGACGATGCAGCTCGGCTCGGCGGCGAGCGTGCGGGCGATGGCGATGCGCTGGCGCTGGCCGCCGCTGAACTCGTGCGGGTAGCGCCGGGCGGCGTCCGCCGGCAGGCCGACGCGTTCGAGCAGTTCACCGGCCTTGCGCAGGGCCTCCGGCCGGGAGGTTCCGCCGAGGAGGTAGCCGTCGCCGACCTGGTCGCCGACATACCTGCGCGGGTTGAGCGAGGCGTACGGGTCCTGGAAGACCATCTGCAGCCCGCGCATGCCGGGGTCACGGCGGCGGCGGCCCAGCGGGACCACCGGGCGGCCGTCGAAGCGGATCTCCCCCGCGGCGGGCTGCAACCCCACCACCGCGCGGCCCAGCGTGGACTTGCCGCAGCCGGACTCGCCGACCAGGCCGAGGATCTCGCCGCGCGCCAGGCTCAGGTCCGCGCCGTCCACGGCGCGCAGCGCGGGCGCGCCGCGCCGGTGGTAGTCCACCGAGACTCCGGTCGCCTCCAGCAGGGCGGTCATGCGTCACCTTCCAGCGGGTCGGGCGGGCAGGCCGCGGCGTGCCCGGGTCCGACGAGGACCGGGGCCGGGCGTCCGGTCCGGCAGTCCGGGACGGCGTACCCGCAGCGGGGGTGGAACGGGCAGCCGGCGGGCACCTCGCCGAGGGACGGCGGGCTGCCCGGGATCGGCCGGAGCGTCGCCGCCCCGCCCTCCGGGTGCGGCAGCGCGTCGAGCAGGCCCCGGGTGTACGGATGCCGGGGCCGGGTCAGGACGCGCTCGCGGGGGCCGACCTCCGCGGTGCGCCCGCCGTACATCACGCAGATGCGGTCGGCGACGGCGGACATCACGCCCAGATCGTGGGTGATCACGACGACGGCCAGGTCCCGCTCGGCCCGCAGCCGGTGCAGCAGCCGCAGGATGCCCGCCTGGACGGTGACGTCCAGCGCGGTCGTCGGCTCGTCGGCCAGCAGCAGGCGCGGCTCGCAGGCCAGCGCCACGGCGATCGCGATGCGCTGCCGCATGCCGCCGGAGAACTGGGCGGGATGCGCGCCCAGCGCCCGCTCGGGATCGGGGATCCGGACCGTGTCGAGCAGCTCGACCGCCCGGCCGCGGGCCGCCGACCGGCTCAGCCCGAGGTGGTGGCGCATGTGCTCGGTCAGCTGCGTCTCGATGCTGAGCATCGGGTGCAGGCTGGTCGACGGGTCCTGGGACACCATCGCGATCCGGCGCCCGCGCACGTCACGCAGCTGCCGGGGCCGCATCGCGAGCAGGTCGCGGCCCTCGAACATGGCCCGGCCGCTGGTCCTGGCGGCGTGCGGAAGCAGGCCGAGCAGCGCCATCGCGGTCATCGTCTTGCCGCTGCCGCTCTCCCCCGCGATGCCGAAGATCTCGCCGCTGTCCACCTGGAACGAGAGGCCGTCCACGGCCATCCGCGGACCGCGGCGGGTGGCCAGCCACACGGTGAGGTCCTCGACCTCCAGTAGCGCTCCCATGGTCACCCCCTGATGGCACGCGCGGTACGCGGATCGAGCGCGTCCCGCAGCGTGTCCCCGACGAAGTTGAAGGCCAGTACGACGGTCAGAATGCACAGCCCCGGGAACAGCCCGACCCACCAGCGGTCGAAGTTGGCCGCCCCGGCCGCCACCATGGCGCCCCACTCGGCGGTGGGCGGCTGCGCGCCGAGCCCCAGGAAGGACAGGCCGGACAGCAGCAGCACGGCGTTGCCGACGTCGAGCGCCGCCATCACCAGGACCGGCCCCGCGATGTTGGGCCGCAGGTCCACCAGCATGGTCCGGACCGACGACGAGCCGAGCAGGCGGCTGGCCGCCACGTACTCGGCGTTCCTGGCCGACAGCACCAGGCCGCGCACCAGCCGCGCGTAGGAGGGCCAGGACACCACGACCACCGCCAGGACGGCGTTGCGGAGCTGCGGTCCGAGCGCGGCGGCCACCGCCATCGCCAGGATGATGCCGGGGAAGGCGAACACCAGGTCGGCCAGGCGCATCAGCGCGCCGTCCACCCAGCCGCCGAAGAAGCCCGCGACGGCGCCGACGGCGCAGCCGAGCACCGCGGCGAACGCCACCAGCAGGAAGGCCAGCGGCAACGACACCCGGGAGCCGTAGATCACCCGGCTGAGCACGTCGCGGCCGAGTTCGTCGGTGCCGAACAGGTGCTGCGCGGAGGGTTCCAGCAGCTTCGGCGACAGCTGGTCGAGCGGCCCCTGGGGGGCGAGCAGCGGCGCCAGCAGCGCCACCAGCACCCAGAGCACGATGAAGGCGGCGCCCACCAGGGCGAGCGGCTGCCGCCACGGCGACCGGGCGGCGCGCGGGGAGTCCTTGCGGGTCATGTCAGCCTGATCCTCGGGTCGATGACCCCGTACAGGAGGTCCACGAGCAGGTTGATGAGGATGTAGACGGCGGCGACGACGATGCTGACGCCCATGATGCCGGGCAGGTCCAGGTTGACGGCGCTGCGGTAGGCGTACTGGCCGAGGCCCGGCCAGGAGAAGATGTTCTCCACCAGCACCGCGCCGGACAGCAGGCTGCCGAAGGCGACACCGGCCACCGTGATGATCGCGACCATCGCGGGGCGCAGCACGTGCCGCAGGATGACCACCCGCTCGGGCAGGCCCTTGGCCCTGGCCGCGCGGACGTAGTCGTTGCCGAGGATCTCCAGCACGGAGGCGCGGGTGAAGCGCATCAGCATCCCCACCGTGTAGACGGCCAGCACGAGGGAGGGCAGCACCAGATGCCCGGCCGCCGACGACAGCACGTCCCACTGACCGGCCAGCGCCGCGTCCAACGTGTAGAAGCCGGTGGCGTACGGCGGCGGGCTCATCCCCGGGTCCAGCCGGCCGCCCCCCGGCAGCAGGCCGAACTTGAAGAACAGCAGGTAGAACGCGACGAGCGCGACCCAGAAGGTCGGCATCGACACCCCGCCCAGGCTCACCACCCGGAGCACCTGGTCGGGCCAGCGGTCCCGGTTGACGGCGGCGACGACGCCGAGGGCGACGCCGACCAGCAGCGACAGCACGATCGCGAAGAGGGCGAGTTCGATGGTGGCGGGGACGTACTCGGCGAGGTCCTGCGCGACCGGGCGGTGGCTCTGCTGGGACAGCCCGAAGTTGCCCTGGAGCACGTTGCCGATATAGGTCAGGTACTGCACCGGGACCGGCTGGTCCAGGCCGTACTTGGCCCGGAACGCGGCCACCACCTCCGGGTCGCCGATGGCCCGCTGCCCGAGGTTGGCGGCGGCGGGGTCGCCGGGGACCAGCTGGGTCAGCACGAACGCGACCAGCGTGATCCCGACGCACAGCAGCGCCGCGGCCACCAGCCTGCGGCCGAGGAACCACAGCAGCGGCCCGCCGGGGCGGGCCGGACGACGCCGGCCCGCCCCGGTGGAACCGCGGGGCTGCTTAGCCGAGTTCACGGACGTTGACCAGCCAGAGGGCGTTGGACTGCACGTTCTGCACCGACTTGGCGGCGACCAGGATCTGGGCCGGCTGGATCAGCGGCATGATCGGTCCCGCCTCGTTCATCGAGTGCTGGATGTCCACGTACAGACCGGCCCGCTCGGCGTCGTCGACGGTCGTCGAGGCCTTGGTGCCGAGTTCCTCCAGCGCCGGGGCGGCTCCCTCGGCCCAGCCGGCGCGCAGGCCGACCAGCTGGCCCGGCAGGAAGTTGAGGTAGTTGCTGGGGTCGGGGAAGTCAGGGCCCCACTGCCACAGGCCCATCTCCTCGGTGCCGCCGCGGTAGGTCTCCAGCGCGGCCTGCACCGACGCGGGCGCCAGCTCCACGTTGATGCCGACCTCCTTCAGGTTGGCCTGCACGCGGGCCGCGAGGTCGCCGAAGTTGAGCCCGTTGACCTGGACGTCGCTCGGGTAGCTGAGCTTCACGGTCGGGTTCTGCAGGCCGGACTCGGCCAGCGCGGCCTTGGCCTTGGCGACGTCGCGGACGACCCCGTCGCTGCCCGGCAGGGCGCCGAGGAAGACCGAGGGGACGACGCCGGGCGCCTGGACGGCGCCTTCACCGGCGAGGTCGACGAGGCTCTGGTAGTCGATCCCGTAGCGGACGGCCTCCTGGAACTTCGGGTTCGAGGAGATCTTCGAGATCTCCGGGTTGTCGTTGGTGAACACGAAGAACACGTTCGGCGAGGCGCCGTTGACGGTCTGCAGCTGGTCCAGGCCCTTGGCCTGCTCGGGCGACAGGTCGACCGCGATCTGCGACTCGCCCTTCAGCACGTTGAGGCGCTGCACGTTGGCCTGCACATTGCGGACGACGACCTTGGCGTAGGCCGGCTTCTCGCCCCAGTACTTCTCGTTCACGGTCAGCACGACCTGGGAGGTGGTGCTGTAGCTGTCGAGGATGTACGGCCCGCTGCCCAGGGACTGGGAGTTGAGGAAGCTCTCCGCCGTGTCGGCCTTGTCGGCCCCTTCTGCGTCGCTGGCCCCGTTCTTTTTGGCCACGGCGGAGTTGAGGATGCCGAGCGCGGGGTTGGGCAGGATGAACGGAACGGCCGTGTTCGGCTTCTCGCTGGTGACGACCACGGTGGCCGGGTCAGGGGCGGCGACGGTGAGGCCGTCCATCAGGAAGGACGGGTTGCCCTTCACGTTCTTCACCCGGTTGAGCGAGAACACGACGTCGGCCGAGGTGACGGGCGTGCCGTCGGAGAACTTGGCGTCGGCGCGGAGCTTGAAGGTGAAGGTCTTGGCGTCGGGGGCCGCGGTGTAGGACTCGGCGAGCGCCGGGACCGGCTTGGTCACGTCGCTGCCATTGAAGGTGAGCAGCGTGTCGTAGATCGCCCGGTCGATGAGCAGGCCGGTCGGCTCGAACATGCGGGCGGGGTCGGTGGTCTTGAGCTGGAACGCGGTGTCGATGACGACGGTCTTCCCGCCCGGGGCGCCGGTCGCGGACGGGGTCGAGCCGCCACCGCCACACGCGGCGAGCAGGCTGGTCAGGGTCAGAGCGGCGAGCAAACCGGCAGACCGGATTCTCATGGGGGTCTCCAATGCCGGACTACGGACGTTCGGAACAGCGCGGTGATGTCATGACTCTCCTGTGGTGCGGCGGCGACGTGACCGCGACCCGGACGTGCAGTCTTACTGCACGTTTGACCGGGCACGCTAGGCCGTCGAGCGGGACCGCGTCAATACCCGGGTCGCGCTCGACCTGCTGGTTGACGGCGAACACGCGCACCCCTACGGTGCATGGCACGTGTGTAGTTAACCTGCACGTGACAGAGCGATGGTAGGAAGGACGGCGTGGGTGATCGGAGACCGCTTACACGAGCTGCGCACCGCGCGGGGCATGAGCCTGCGGGTGCTGGCCGAGCAGGCCGGGGTATCCGCGACGCTGCTCAGCCAGATCGAGCGCGGTGTCACCGAGCCCAGCCTGGCGACCCTGCGCCGGCTGGCCGGCGTCTTCGGCGAGTCCATCGCCTCCCTGTTCGAGGATCCGGCCGCCCCTTCGGTGTGGCTCAGCCGCCCCGGCGAGCGGACCACCCTCGGCGCGCCCAACGGGCAGATCCGCTACGAGCGGCTCACCCCCGGCAACGGGCAGCTGGAGGTGCTGCACGCGGTCCTCGCGCCCGGTGAGGTCTCCAGCGAGGAGCTGTGGAGCCACCCGTCGATGGAGTGCGTGTACGTGGTCGGCGGCACGCTGACCGTCGAGTTCGAGCGCGCCACCTACACGGTCGTCGCGGGCGAGAGCATCACCCTCGACTCGACCCGGCCGCACCGCTACCTGAACACCTCCGACGCGCCCGCGGAGATCGTCCTGGCCATCAACCCGCCGACGCCCTGAGCGCCGGTCGCGACGGAAGGAAATCGGCATGGTGGACGACCCCGGCGACATGGAGCTCTACGACCTGCGGGTCAGCGTCGACCGCATCGAGGGCCGGTCGGTCTGCGGAATGAGCACGGGCGACTACTTCGAGCTGACGAACAGCGCCCACCTGACCCTCCCCGAGGGGCAACATTTCTGTGTGTACGCGCTGGCGTCCGTGCTGCCGTTCCTGGCCGCCAAGCAGCGAGACCTGGCTTCGGGAGACTGGCTGGCCCAGGACTCCCACTTCGCCTGCCCCGACCCGGAGGAGCGGCTGATCATGCGGGTGGAACGCACCCGCCGACGCCGGCTCAACTCCGCCGACCTGACCTGACCCACCCGAGGAGAACCTGCCGTGACCGCCGTGGAGATCGGGCTCGGGCTACAGAGCGACAAGCGGCCCGGCGACTACGCGCGGCTGGCGCGCAGCGCCGAGGAACACGGCTTCGACGTGCTGACCGTGTTCGGCGACCTGATGTACCAGCCGCCGATCTTCCCCCTGCTGGAGATGGCCGCCGCCACCGAGCGGGTACGCCTGGGGGTGGCCTGCCTCAACCCGTACTCGATGGCGCCGTACGAGATCGCCGGGCAGGTGGCCGCGCTCGATCTGGCCTCGCGGGGCCGGGCGTACCTGGGACTGGCCAGGGGGACCTGGCTGGACGCGGTCGGCATCGACCAGCGGCAGCCGCTGACCACCCTGGAGGAGGCGGCCGGAGTCGTCTACCGGCTGCTCCGCGGCGACTCCGCGGGATTTCAGGGCAAGGTGTTCCGGCTGGCGCCGGGCACCGCCCTGCGCTACCCGGTGCACCGGCCCGACCCGCCGCTGCTGCTCGGCGCCTGGGGCGCGAAGGGGGCGGCCCTGGCCGGGCGGATCGCCGACGAGATCAAGGTGGGCGGCAGCGCCAACCCGGCCATGGTGGCGGTGATCAGGGACCGGGTGCGGCCGGGCGCGGAGGCCGCGGGCCGGGCCGCCGAGGAGGTCGGGATCGTGCTCGGCGCGGTCACCGTGGTCGACAGCGACGGCGCGGCGGCCAGGGACCGGGCCCGCGCCGAGGTCGCCATGTACCTCGCGGTCGTGGCCGGTCTCGATCCGACCGTCGAGATCCCCGCGGACCTGCTGGCCCGGGTGAAGGAACTGGTCGACGCGGGCCGGCACTCGGCGGCCGGGCGGCTGGTTCCCGACGACCTGCTCGACCTGTTCGCCTTCTCCGGGACGCCGGACCAGGTCGCCGCGCAGGCGCAGGCCCTCATCGACGCCGGGGTCCGCCGGGTCGAGTTCGGCACCCCGCACGGTCTCAGCGACCGGCGCGGAGTGGAACTGCTCGGGTCCGCGGTGCTGCCGGCGCTGCGCCGCGAACCCGCGGCTACGCGGGTGTGACCGGAGGGGTGACGGAGTGCCAGGCGAGCGGGGTGGACAGCACCATCGTGCTCGACGGCTGGCCGTAGGGGGCGAGCCGGTCGATGACGCGCTCGAAGGCGTCCATCGACTGGGCGGCGACCTTGAGGATGCAGCAGGCGTCGCCGGTGATCCGGTGGATCTCCAGCACCTCCGGCCAGTCGGCCACCGCGGGGTCGCGCAGCATGCAGCGGGGGCCGTAGCAGGACATCCGGATGATGGCCAGCACGGGCCAGCCGGTCCTGGGCAGGTCGACGCGGGCGTGGTAGCCGGTGATGACGCCGGTCTCCTCCAGCCGCCGGACCCGCTCGGCCACCGCGGGCGGCGACAGGTGCACCCGGCGGGACAGCTCGCTGTAGGAGAGGCGGGCGTCGTCCTGCAGCTCGCGCAGGAGCGCCCAGTCCAGATGGTCCATGGTTGCCTTCGGTTCGTTAAGTGGTTGGACGTTTTGGCCGCATAACCACAGGCTAATGGCGCATCGTACCGTTAAGTACTCATTCCGGGTCGGCGACCGATTCAGAGAGGATTGAGTCACTCAGGGAACAAACGTCACGCCCATTAGGGAGCCGACTCGTGGATAGCACCGACCGGGGCAGCATCGCGACGGTGCGGCCGTCCAGCGCGCGGGAGCGTGCGGTCAGGGTGGCCGCCAACGCCGGTGAACCCACGCTGGAGTTCGCCGACGGGCTGCCGTACGACGTGTACGTGCACGCCGGCACGCTGCACTCGCTGCAGCAGCCGGTGAGCGAGGACGCCGGCGAGATGTCCTTCCTGATGGTCAGCCAGATCATGGAGCTGTACTTCGGCCTGACCTGCTTCGAACTGCGCGAGGCGCAGCGGCTGCTGCGCGAGGACGACGTGTGGGGCGCGCTCAGCCCGCTGCGGCGCGCGGCGCTGCACGTCGAAGGGCTCAACGCGGCCTGGCGCGGGCTGCGCTGGATGACGCCGGCCGACTTCAACCGGTTCCGGGACCTGCTCGGCGAGGCCTCGGGCTTCCAGTCCGCCATGTACCGGCACCTGGAGTTCCTGCTGGGCCTCAGGAACGCGGCGCTGATCCGTCCCTTCCACCGGCAGCCGGAGGTCCAGGCGGAGCTGCTCGGCACGCTGCGCGCGCCCAGCCTGTGGGACGACGTGATCGCGGTGCTCGCCCGGCACGGCTTCGCCATCCCGCGCGCCGTACTCGTCCGCGACCCGGCCCAGGAGCACGAGCCGCACCCCGCGGTGGAGGCGGCCTGGGTGGAGATCTACCGGGACGACAGCCCCGGCAACCAGCTCAGGATGCTCGGCGAGGCGCTCACCGAGCTCGCCGAAGGGTTCGGCGACTGGCGCTACCAGCACCTCAAGGCGGTGCAGCGGGCCATGGGCGAGAAGCCGGGCAGCGGCGGCTCGGCCGGGGTGACCTGGCTGCGGCGCAGCATGGACCGGGTGGTCTTCCCCGAAATCTGGTCCGCCAGGACCTTCATCTGAGCGGGGCCACGATGACCTTCACCGAAGCCGGCGCGCGGCGGCGCGACGCGGCCGATCCCGGCCACCGCGCGCTCTTCCACATCCCACCGGCGGACGGCGGCCCGCACGACGAGGCCGCCTACCTGGCCGGGAACTCCCTGGGCCTGCAGCCGCGAGCCACCCGGGCCGACCTGCTCGGCGATCTGGACGCCTGGGCCAGGCTCGGCGTCGAGGGGCACCTGGAGGCGGACCGGCCCTGGCTGCCCTACCACGAGTCGCTGACCGGCGGCGCGGCCCGGCTGGTCGGCGCGCTGCCCGCCGAGGTCGTCGTGATGAACTCGCTGACGGTCAACCTGCACCTGCTCATGGTGTCGTTCTACCGGCCCGGGGGCGCGCGGACCCAGATCCTCATCGAGGATTCCGCCTTCCCGTCCGACAGCTACGCGGTGCGCAGCCAGGCGCGCTTCCACGGCCTGGACCCCGACGAGGCGGTGGTACGGCTGCGCCCCCGCCCCGGCGAGGACACGCTGCGCACCGAGGACGTCGTCGACCACCTCGCCCGGGAGGGCGACCGGGTCGCGCTGCTGCTGCTCGGCGGGGTCAACTACCTGACCGGCGAGCTCATGGACATCCCGGCCATCACCCGGGCCGGGCACGCCGCCGGAGCCCTGGTCGGCTGGGATCTCGCGCACGCCGCCGGCAACGTCCCGCTGGCGCTGCACGAGTGGGGGCCCGACTTCGCGGCCTGGTGCTCGTACAAGTACCTGAACTCGGGCCCGGGGGCGCTCGCGGGTGTGTTCGTGCACGAGCGGCACCTCGCCGATCCCGCGGTCCAGCGGTTCGAGGGCTGGTGGAGCACCGACCCGGCGACCCGCTTCGAGATGACGCCGGTCGCCCGTCCCCCGGCCAGCGCCGACGCGTGGCAGGTCTCCAACCCGCCGATCTACGCGATGGGCCCGGTGCGCACCTCGCTGGAGATCTTCGACAGGGTCGGGATGCCCGCGCTGCGGGCCCGCAGCGAACGCCTCACCGGCTACCTGGAACAGCTCCTGGACGAGGTAGTCCCGGCCCGGCCGATCACCGTGGTGACCCCGCGCGACCCGGCCAGGCGGGGCAGCCAGCTGTCGGTGCGGATCGGCACCGGCAGCGCGCACCGGCTGGCGAAGCGGCTGCGCCACGAGTACGGGGTGATCGCCGACGCCAGGGAGCCCGACATCGTGCGGGCCGCGCCGGTGCCGCTCTACTCCAGCTATCACGATTGCTGGCGTTTCGCCGACGCGCTCGCGCGCACCATCGAGGAGGTCCGATGAGTGACCCGGACGAAGTGGCGGTGGTCGGCGCCGGCCTGGCCGGCTGCCTGCTCGCCTGCTTCCTGGCCCGGCGCGGCCTGCCGGTGGCCCTGTACGAGCGCCGCCCCGACCCCCGGACCGGTACGGCGGAGCGGGGACGGTCGATCAACCTCGCCCTGTCCGAGCGCGGGCTCGACGCGCTCCGCCGGGTCGGCCTGGACCGGCAGGTCATGGCGGAGGCGCTGCCCATGCGCGGACGCGTCATCCACCCGGTCAAGGGCGAGCCGGACTTCCAGCCGTACAGCCACGACGGCGCCCGCGCGATCAACTCGATCAGCCGGGGAGCGCTCAACAACGCCCTGCTCGACGCGGCGGCGGCACTACCCGGTGTGCGGATCGCCTTCGGCCATCGGCTGACCGAACTCGATCCGAAGACCGGCGAGATGACGTTCGACACCGAGGGCGGCCCGGTCCGGGCGTGCGCGGCCGTCGTGATCGGCGCCGACGGGGCCGGCTCCGCGGTCCGCGCCCAGCTGCTGGCGCACGGCGGGCTGACCGAGAGCCTCGACGTGCTCGACTACGGCTACAAGGAGCTGACGATCCCGCCGCTGGACGGCGAGTTCGCGCTGGCCCCCGACGCGCTGCACATCTGGCCGAGGGGCACCTCCATGATGATCGCGCTGCCCAACCCGGACCGCTCGTTCACCTGCACACTGTTCTGGCCGACCAGCGGCACCGGCAGCTTCGCCTCGCTCGGCGACCCGGCCGCGATCGAGGGCCACTTCGCCGCCCACTACCCGGACCTGGGGCCGCTCGCCCCCACTCTCGTCGAGGACTACCGGCGCAACCCGGTGGGCACGCTCGGCACCGTACGCTGCCGGCCCTGGCAGGTGAACGGCACGGCGGGGCTGATCGGTGACGCCGCCCACGCGATCGTGCCGTTCTACGGGCAGGGCGCCAACTGCGCCTTCGAGGACGTGGTCGAGCTGGACCGCTGCCTGGCCGAGACCGGCGGCGACTGGACGGCCGCGCTGCCGCTGTTAGAGGCGCGGCGCGCGGACAACACCGAGGCGATCGCCCGGATGGCGCTGGCCAACTTCGTGGAGATGCGCGACAAGGTGGCCTCGCCGATGTTCCAGCTCGGCAAGAAGGCCGAGCACCTGCTGGAACGGGCCCTGCCCGGCCGGTACGTCTCCCGCTACGAGCTGGTCTCGTTCTCGACCGTGCCGTACGCGGAGGTGGCGCGCCGGGTGCGCCGCCAGCACCGGATGCTCGGCGCGGGAGCACTCGCCCTGGCCGTGAGCGCCGCCGCCTTCGTCCTCCTGAGGAGGAACCGATGACGTTGTGGCGGCCTGAGCTGATGGCCGGGCGGCCGGTCGGCGCGACTGGCCTGCTGAACAACTTCGTCGACGGCCGGTTCGTCCCCGGCGAGAAGACGTTCGCCAAGGTCAGCCCGGTCACCGGCGAGACGATCTTCGAAGTGGCCGAGGCGGGCCCCGGCACCGTGGACGCGGCGGTGGACGCCGCCCGCCGGGCGCTGCGCGGCCCCTGGGGCCGGATGAGCGAACAGGAGAGGGCCTCAGTGCTGCGCCGCGTCGCCGACGAGCTGGACCGGCGCTTCGACGACCTGGTGGCCGCCGAGGTGGCGGACACCGGCAAGCCGATCACTCAGGCCAGGACGCTGGACATCCCGCGCGGCGCG
Source organism: Acrocarpospora corrugata (assembly GCF_009687845.1). GTDB lineage: Bacteria > Actinomycetota > Actinomycetes > Streptosporangiales > Streptosporangiaceae > Acrocarpospora > Acrocarpospora corrugata. The sequence continues at coordinate 360,571 of NZ_BLAD01000035.1, read as the reverse complement.
GCCAACTTCCGGACCTTCGCGGAGCTGGCCGCCACCGCCCCGACCGAGTCGTTCACCACGGCGACGGCGGGCGGCGGGCGGGCGCTCAACTACGCCGTGCGCAAACCGGTCGGCGTGGTCGCGGTCATCGTGCCGTGGAACCTGCCGCTGCTGCTGCTGACCTGGAAGGTCGCGCCGGCGCTGGCCTGCGGGAACACGGTCGTGGTCAAACCGTCGGAGGAGACCCCGGCGTCGGCGACGCTGCTCGCCGAGGTGATGGCCGCGGCCGGCGTGCCCGACGGGGTGTTCAACCTGGTGCACGGCTTCGGCCCCGGCTCGGCGGGCGAGTTCCTGACCCGGCACCCGGGCGTCGACGCGATCACCTTCACCGGCGAGTCGGCCACCGGCAGCGCGATCATGCGGGCCGCGGCCGACGGCGTCAAGGCGGTCTCGTTCGAGCTGGGCGGCAAGAACGCCGGCCTCGTCTTCGCCGACGCCGACCTGGACGCCGCCGTGGCGGGCTCGGTCCGGTCCGCCTTCACCAACGGCGGCCAGGTGTGCCTGTGCACCGAACGGCTGTACGTCCAGCGGCCGGTGTTCGAGGAGTTCGCCGCGCGGCTGGCGGAGCGGGCCGAGTCGATGGCCTTCGGCTGGCCGTCCGACCCGGCGACCGGCACCATGCCGCTGATCTCCCGGGCGCACCGCGACAAGGTGCTCGGCTACTACGACCTGGCCCGCGCCGAAGGGGCCACGGTGCTCGCCGGCGGCGATGCGCCGGTCTTCGGGGACGCCCGGGACGGCGGGGCGTACGTGCGGCCGACGGTGCTGACCGGTCTCGGGCCTGACGCCCGTACCAACCGGGAGGAGATCTTCGGCCCGGTCTGCCACCTCGCGCCGTTCGACGATGAGGAGGAGGCGTTCGCCCTCGCCAACGACAGCGATTACGGCCTGGCCGCGACGGTGTGGACGCGGGACGTCGGCCGGGCCCACCGGGCGGGGGCCGGGCTGGACGTCGGCATCGTCTGGGTCAACACCTGGTTCCTGCGTGACCTGCGCACCCCCTTCGGCGGCGTGAAAGCCTCCGGCGTCGGCCGCGAGGGCGGCGCGCACTCGCTCGCCTTCTACTCGGAGCTCACCAACGTATGTGTGGATCTGTCATGAACGCCGACATCGAGCGCGCGGCCGAGGTCCTGCGCCACGCCCGCGACACCGCGACTCCGTGCCCTCCCCTCCGCGGCGATCTGCTCCCCGAAGGGGACGTGGACTCCGCCTACGCCGTGCAGCTGGCACAGGTGCGGCGCTGGACGGCGGAGGGGCGGCGGCCGGTCGGCGCCAAGATCGGCCTGACCAACCCGGCCGTGCAGGGGTCCTTCGGCGTCTACCAGCCGGACTTCGGCGTCCTGTTCGCCGACATGGCGGTGAACGACGGCGCGGAGGTCGACCTCGGCCGGCTGCTGCAGCCGCGGGTGGAGGCGGAGATCGCGTTCGTGCTCGGCGCCGGCCTGGACCATGAGCAGGTGACGGTCGTGGACGTGATCCGCGCCACCGACTGCCTGCTGCCGGCGATCGAGATCGTCGACTCGCGGGTGGCCGGGTGGGACATCTCCATCGTGGACACGGTCGCCGACAACGCCTCCAGCGGCCTGTTCGTGCTCGGCACGACGCCCCGGCGGATCGCCGACGTCGACCTGCGGCTGTGCGGGGCGGTCCTCGAACACGCCGGCGAGCCGGTCTCGGTCGGCGCGGGCGCGGCCTGCCTCGGCAATCCGGCGCACGCCGTGGCCTGGCTGGCCGGGACCCTGGCCAGGGCCGGCCGTCCGCTGCGGGCCGGTGACGTGGTGCTGTCCGGGGCGCTCGGGCCGATGGTGCCGGTGACGCCGGGTGGCGCGTACGAGGCGCGCGTCTCCGGCCTCGGGTCGGTCCGGACCTGTTTCGGTACGCGGGAGGGGAAAGCGTGAGCGCCGGTGTGGCGGTGATCGGGTCGGGCAACATCGGCACCGATCTGATGATCAAAGTGTTGCGGCTGTCGAAGACGCTGCGGATGGTGGCCATGGCCGGCATCGATCCCGGCTCCGACGGCCTGGCGCGGGCCCGCCGGCTGGGCGTGGCCACCACGGACCAGGGCGTCGACGGGCTGATCGCGATGCCGGAGTTCGCCGGCGTCGAGGTGGTCTTCGACGCCACCTCGGCCGCCGCCCACCGGCGCAACGACGCGGCGCTGCGCGCCCACGGGAAGACCGTCATCGATCTCACCCCGGCCGCGATCGGGCCGTACGTGGTGCCGCCGGTCAATCTGGACCAGCACCTGGACGAGCCGAACCTCAACATGGTGACGTGCGGCGGGCAGGCCACCGTGCCGATCGTCGCGGCCGTCGGCCGCGTCACCCCGGTGGCGTACGGCGAGATCGTCGCCTCGATCGCCTCCAAGTCGGCGGGGCCGGGCACCCGGGCCAACATCGACGAGTTCACCGAGACCACGGCGCGGGCCATCGAGGTGGTCGGCGGCGCCGGGCGCGGGAAGGCGATCATCGTGCTCAACCCGGCGGATCCGCCGCTGCTCATGCGGGACACCGTCTACTGCCTGTGCCCCGACGCCGGCGCGGACCGGGCGGCCATCGCGCGGTCGGTGGCGGAGATGGCGGCGGCGGTGCGCGCGTACGTGCCCGGCTACCGCCTCAAACAGGAGGTGCAGTTCGACCAGGTCGCCAGCCACGTGCCCGCGCTGGGCGGGCCGTTCGCCGGGCTTCAGGTCTCCGTGTTCCTGGAGGTCTCCGGTGCCGGGCACTACCTGCCCGAGTACGCCGGCAACCTCGACATCATGACCTCGGCGGCGCTGCGCACGGCCGAACGCCTGGTGTCCCGATGAGCGGGCTCTACATCCAGGACGTGACGCTGCGCGACGGCATGCACGCCATCGCGCATCGGTACACCGTCGACCAGGTGAGCCGGATCGCCGCCGCGCTCGACGCCGCGGGCGTGGACGCCATCGAGGTCTCCCACGGCGACGGGCTGGCGGGCTCCAGCGTCAACTACGGGCACGGCGCGGCCGACGACGCGGCGTGGATCGCCGCCGCCGCGGCCGTGCTGACCAACGCGAGGCTGACCACGCTGCTGCTGCCCGGCATCGGCACCATCGCCGACCTCCGGGCCGCCCGCGATCTCGGCGTGACCAGCGTGCGGATCGCCACGCACTGCACCGAGGCCGACATCTCCGCCCAGCACATCTCCTGGGCCCGGGAGAACGGCATGGACGTGTCCGGGTTCCTGATGATGGCCCACATGAACGACCCCGCCGGCCTGGCCGGTCAGGCGAAGCTGATGGAGTCCTACGGCGCGCACTGCGTCTACGTCACCGACTCCGGCGGCAGGCTGCTCTCGCGCGAGGTCGCCGAACGGGTCGACGCCTACCGGCAGGTCCTCGACGAAGGCACCGAGGTCGGCATCCACGCCCACCACAACCTGTCACTCGGCGTCGCCAACAGTGTCACCGCCGTCGAGCACGGCGCCACCCGGGTCGACGCGTCCCTCGCCGGCCAGGGAGCCGGTGCGGGCAACGCCCCGCTGGAGGTCTTCGTCGCGGTCGCCGAACTGCACGGCTGGGAGCATGGCTGCGACGTCTTCGCCCTGATGGACGCCGCGGACGACCTCGTGCGACCACTGCAGGACCGGCCTGTGCGCGTGGACCGGGAGACGCTCTCCCTGGGCTACGCCGGCGTCTACTCCAGCTTCCTCCGCCACGCCGAACGCGCGGCGGCGAAGCACGGGGTGGACGTCCGCGCGATCCTGGTCGAACTGGGCCGCCGCCGAATGGTCGGCGGCCAGGAAGACATGATCGTCGACGTCGCCCTCGACCTCGCAGAAGGCAAGTCCCAATGACCGTAGACATTGCGCCCGACCTCCGACAGGCAATTCTCGGTGATCGTCGAGGTTGCGTCCGACCTCCGGAAGGCAAGTCCCGATCGACGTTGCGCCCGCCTCGTAGAAGGCAAGTCCCGATGAGCGTTGAAATCGCGCTCAACCTCGTAAGAGGCGAGTCCCGATGACCGTTGACGGCGCGCTCGTGGAAGGAAGGTCCCGGTGATCGGAGAAGTGCGGCTCCCCGACGTCGAGCAGCTGGCCGGCCGCCTTTTTGAGGCGGCCGAGGCGGCGACGGCCATCCCGCGGATCGCCGCGGCGGCCGGGCTCGATCCCGCCGCCGCGTACGCCGTCCAGGAGGCGCTCGTCGAACGGCGGCTCACTCGCGGGGAGCGGCTGGTGGGCCTGAAGATGGGGCTGACCAGCCGGGCCAAGATGGCGCAGGTCGGCGTGGACGAGGTGATCTGGGGACGGCTCACCGACGCGATGCGGTTCGACGACGGCGGCTCGGTGGACCTGAGCCGCTACATCCACCCTCGGGTCGAGCCCGAGATCGCCTTCCTGCTGTCCCGCAGCCCGGAGCCGGACGAGCCGGTCGGCGACTTCGCCTCGGCGGTGCGGGCGGTCGCCCCGGCGCTCGAACTGATCGACTCGCGCTACGAGGGTTTCGCGTTCTCGCTGCCCGACGTGATCGCCGACAACACCTCGGCGGCCGGTTTCGTCGTCGGCCCCTGGCGGCCGGTGCCGGCCGGGCTGGACAACCTCGGCGTGCTGCTGGAGGTAGGCGGCCGGGTGACGCAGACGGGCTCGACGGCGGCGATCCTCGGCGACCCGCGCCGCGCCCTCGACGCCGCGGTCCGGCTGGCCGGCCGGCGGGGAGCGCGGCTGGAGGAGGGCTGGGTCGTCCTGGCCGGCGCCGCGACCGCCGCGGTGCCCTTCCGGCCCGGAGATCACGTACGCGCGGTGGTCGAGGGACTCGGCACCGCGTCACTACGGGCACTCCCGTGAGCGAGCCGCAGAGCGTGACGGGTGCTCCCGTAAGTGAGTCGCGGATCGTGACAGGCGCTCCCGCAAGCGAATCGCAGAGCGTCACGGGCGCTTCCCTGAGCGAATCGCGGATTGTGGCGGGCAAGGCGGCTCCGCGCGGGCGTTTCCCGCATGTGAAGGTCGCCGGTGGCTTCGCCTTTGTCTCCGGGACGTCGAGTCGCCGGGCGGACAACACCATCGCGGGCGTGCAGGTCGACGCGCTGGGCACCACCGCGCTGGACATCCGGGTGCAGACCCGGGCGGTGATCGAGAACATCCGCGACATCCTCGCCGCGGTCGGGGCAGGTTTGCCCGACCTGGTGCAGGTGACCACGTATCTGGTGAACATGAATGACTTCGGCGGCTACAACGAGACCTACGCCGAGTATTTCGACGAGGACGGTCCCACCAGGACCACGGTCGCCGTGCACCAACTCCCCCATCCCCATCTGCTGATCGAAATACAGGCCGTGGCCTTGCTGCCGGAAGGAGTCAGGAAATGAGCGATACCGCGGAGCCGGTGAGCTTTCCCGGCTGGATCGAGGAGAACGGGCACCTGCTCAAGCCTCCGGTGAACAACAAGGAGATGTTCCCGGGCGGGGCCGACTTCATCGTCCAGGTGGTGGGCGGCCCCAACCAGCGCACCGACTTCCACGTCGACCCGTACGAGGAGTACTTCTACCAGGTCAAAGGGAATATGCACGTCAACCTGATGACGCCGGGCGGACCGCAGACCGTACACATCCGGGAGGGCCAGATGTGGGTGCTGCCCCGCGGTGTGCCGCACTCGCCGCAGCGGCCCGAGGCCGGCTCGATCGGGATGGTGCTCGAACGGATCCGCGAGGAGGGAACCCTGGAGAAGTTCCAGTGGTACTGCCTCAGCTGCGGCAACCTGCTCCACGAGGTGGAACTCCAGGTGCGGGACATCGTGACCGACCTGCCGCCGGTGTTCCAGGCGTTCTACGCCGACGAGAACGCCCGCACCTGCGCCGGCTGCGGCGCGCTCCACCCGGGCAAGGGCTGATGTCCACACCGGTCGTCGACGTGCACACCCACGTCGTGCCGAAGGGCTGGCCGGACCTGTCCGCCCGGTGCGGCGGCTCCGGCTGGCCCCGGCTGCGCGTGGACTCGGAACGCCACGCCATGATCATGGTCGGCGAGACCGAGTTCCGCCCGGTCGGCGCCGAATGCTGGGACGCCGACACCCGGCTGACCGACATGGACGCGGACGGCATCGACATCCAGGTGGTGTCCCCCACGCCGGTGTTCTTCTCCTACGAACGCCCGGCCGCCCAGGCGATCAAGGTGGCGCGCATCTTCAACGACCTCACCCTTGAGGTGACCGCGGGCGGCGGCGACCGGCTGGTGCCGTTCTGCCAGGTACCGCTGCAGGACCCCGACGCGGCCTGCGCCGAACTGGACCGATGCCTGGCCGCCGGCCACGCGGGCGTCGAAATCGGCAACCACGTCGGCGACCGCGATCTCGACGACGCGGGCATCGTGACGTTCCTCCAGCACTGCGCAGAAGTCGGCGCCCCGGTCTTCGTGCACCCATGGGACATGCCCGGCGGGCCTCGGCTGGACCGCTGGATGGCGCGCTGGCTGACCGGCATGCCGGCCGAGACCCACCTGTCCATCCTGGCGCTCATCCTCGGCGGCGTACTGGACCGCGTGCCGCTCTCACTGCGCCTGTGCTTCGCCCACGGCGGGGGCAGCTTCCCGTTCTGGCTCGGCCGCGCGGACAACGCCTGGCACCACCGCGGCGACCTGGTACGGGGCCGATCCTCCGCTCCCCCAAGCCACTACGTCGACCGCTTCTCCGTCGACACCGTGGTGTTCGACCCGGCGGCGCTGCGACTGCTGGTGAACACGATGGGCGAGGACCAGGTACTCCTCGGCAGCGACTACCCCTATCCGCTAGGCGAACGCCCCGCCGGACAGGTAGTACGCACGGCTGACTTCCTGACCCCCGCACAGCGCACCAAACTCCTGTCCGGCAACGCGCTCCGCTTCCTCGGCAGAGAGAACCGATGACACCGATGCCCACACCGCACGTCCCGGCGGCGACCAACTCCGCCCACGTCCCGGCGGTGGCCGACCCCGGCCTGGTAGCCGACCCCGCACACACCCCGTTGACCAGCTCCGCGCACATCCCGGTCGCGGCCGACCCCCGCCTGGCAACTGACCCCGCCCACGTCCCGCTCGCAGCCGACCCCCGCCTGGTAACCGACCCCGCACACATCCCGGCCGTGGCCGACCCGTTGACCAGCTCCGCGCACGTCCTGGTTGTGGCCGGCCCCGGGCTGGTAGCCGACCCCTCTCTCCTCCGGCAGGTCGGCGAGGCCGAATGGGAACAGCTGGGCGTTCCCGGCCGTCTGGTGACGGTCACCTGCGCGGGCGAGTTCGGCGAGGTGCTCCATGAGGCGGGCCGGGACCGGTCCTGCGCGATCGTGGCGTTGCCCGGGCCGGACGCGGGCGTCCGCGCGCTGTTGTCCCGTCCCGGCCCCCAGACCGTCTGGTATGACATGGCCGACGTCGGACCAGTCGCTTTCGCCGCGGGATCGTCGCATCTGTCCGGCCGGGGCCTCTGGGGATTGACCTGGGCGATCCGGCACGCCGTACACCGCCTGCGGCATCCCGCGCGCCGCATCGCTTACGGCCAGGACGCCGAACAGTGGGGCGAACTTCGACTGCCCCCGGACCACGACGGCCACGCGCTGCCGGTGGCGGTTCTGGTGCACGGCGGGTACTGGCGGTCGATCTGGGCGGCCGACCTGATGGACGCGCTCGCCATCGACCTGGCCCGCCGCGGTTACGCCGCGTGGAATCTCGAATACCGCCGCCCCGACCGGCACGGCTGGCAGGCCACCACCGAGGACGTCGCGGCCGGAATCGCCGCGCTGACGGCCGTCGCCGACGTCCCCCTCGACCTCGATCGGGTCGCGGTGATCGGCCACTCGGCCGGCGGCCAGCTCGCCCTGCGCGCCGCGGCCGACGGCCCCGGGATCGCGCTCGCCGTCTCGCTGGCCGGAGTCGTCGACCTCACCGAAGGAGAACGGCGGCGGGTCGGCACGGGCGCCGTCCCTCTCGCCCTCGGCGGCACCCGGGCCGACCTTCCCGAGGTGTACGCGTCCGCCGATCCGATGAGCAGGCTCCCGGCAGGCGTACCGCAGATCATCGTGCAGGGATGCGAGGACGATCTCGACCTGATCGACTTCAACCGGCGCTACGTCGCGAAGGCCCACCTGACCGGCGACGACGTGACCCACGTCGAACAGGCGGGAGACCATTTCGCGGTCATCGACCCAGCCTCGGACATCTGGCACGCCACCGCCGCCCAGCTGGATCGGCGGCTCCGCTGACCGGTTCTGCCGACGAAGCCGCCCGGCGACGCTCCTACAACCAGTCGATTGAATACCGCTTGCCCGATGCGCCCCAAGAGGCCGGATGGAGGCTGCCTGTGATCAGTGCCGCCCCGGGCCGTACGAGCCCTTGGGAGAGCGAACCATGAGCGAGCCCCGCGGTCCCGCCCGACGGCGAGGATCGGCCGACATGGTTTGCCCGATTGATCCGGATGCTGGAGACCTCGGCGGCGGTCGTCGCCGCGCTGGCGACGCTGGTCGCCGGGGGCAACGCGCTGCTCAAGGAGCTGGTGGGGGACGACCCGCGCGCGGCCACGGCCGCCACTGCCACCGAGCCCGATGACCGCCCCAACGGACGATTACCTCCGATGGATTTACCACTTGGCGTGCATGCGGAATCAAACACCGTCTGCTTGCGCGTTTCGGCAGCTGGCCACGCCGGACAAGACCCAACATTCTGGGCGAACCCACATATCAGACCATAAAAGTCATGGTTAGGTGCGGAGTCGCGCTCGGGCACGCGATCGCAGCCACGGTGCAGAATCGCGCTCAAGCGTGTGATCACAAGAAGCCGTGCCGGTACTACATTCGTAGATTCACGGGCGTGCCGTGTCAGCGCGCACAGGTCGCCCCAGATCTCTCGATGCCGTCCACGCCTACGGCGTACACCGCCGCGATGGTGAGCTCGGCGAGCGGCGCGACGACCACCGCGAAGAACGACGCGGTGACGCCGAGGCTGAGCACCGGGCGGAACCAGCCGGGCAGCCCGATCACCGCCAGTTCGTCCAGCGGGCTGCCACTGGTGCCGAGATCGCCGAGCGGCTTGTATCCAGCCACCTGGCTGTAGGCGGCGAAGACGTACAGAAGGCCGACGCCCGCCACGCTCCATGATCGCCCTCGGGACGGCCTTGAACGGGTGGGGACCGCCACTTCACGTTCTACGAGCTCGGGGATAGGCTCCATCGACCCCACGCGCCGCATTCAGGGCGTTGATCAGACCTTGGCGCACATCGCGTACGGCTGCGCAGCGACGTCGGTGGTATTGGGGTTGGTCACCTGCACTCTCCAGCCTTCCTGGGCGGTTGGTCGGGAGGTGTCGACGAAGAATGCCCCACCCTGCACCGAAACCCACCCACCACCCGTGACAACCTCCCCCGCCTGGCAGGAGGCGATTCCTGCGATGGTGGTCTTGGGCGCGACTGTGAAAGCCGGGCCACTTCGCTGGGTGATCTTGCCGAGGCCGTCGCTCCGCTCACCCTTATCACCCTTGGGGCCCCGGGGGCCTTCAGGGCCGCGCGGCCCCGACACGCCTGTCGCGTTTCCCTCGCGGTCCCATGCGATCGACTTCCAGCCCTTACGGCACTTGGCCCCGAGGGCCAGCCGTAACGCACCGTCCGACGGTCGGTAACACGCCTTGATCGTCGCGGGTGACGACGTGGACGACGCCTGCGCCGCGGTGGACACCAGAATCACCGCTCCTACGCCCGCCGCGGCCAGTACGATCCGCCTTGCGCTCATGTGTTCTTCTCCTTCAGGACCCGCCGGAATTCCGGCCAGCCATGCTGGCCGGGCGCGTCGCCCAAGCGGGTGGTGCCGACGACGTCGCATAGGTCGATGGTAAAAAACGCCCGGATTCCGCTGCTAGTACAAGATCTGTACTGACTTATGGCCCTGCTATTGAAGGGTGACCAGCCTGGTCGCACTAGTTTCTCGCATGGGCAGTTCTGCCTTGTCGCCAAGGCGTTTGGAACTGCTTGACGAGCGTTGGACGCTCCTCATCGTCCGCGAGTTGGCCACCGGAAGCTGGCACTTCAACGAGCTGCGCCGGAGTCCTGCGGTTGTCCCCTTCCCTGCTGTGCCGGGCGTGGGCGACCCTCATCTGGTCCCTCATCGACAGCCTCCGGCTCGTCGAGGCCGATCGCGCCCTCCGCGACGCGCTGGACTTACCGCGATCAGGGAACTGATCCGCATCGCCGGGATGCGCTGGAAGATCGAGGAGAACAACGAGCAGGGCAAAGACTGCTCGGCCCGACCCGGTACCAGGTCCGCGAGTGGACGCCGGGGCATCGCGATGTCACCACCGTGATGCTCGCGCTGGCCTTCTCGCTGTCACCCGCGCCCGTCTGACCGGCATTGACGCCCCCGCCGCGCGTGAGGACAAGCAGGGAAAAGGGATGGCGCTCCGGGTACCTTCGGGGTAAGTCCTCCCCGTCTTATCCATCCTTCTCTGGCCGAGATCCGCCGGGGTCCTGGCCCGGCTGTTCCTCCCTGCGGCATGTCTGGTCGAGCACGTCCTGACCTGGTCCAACTTCCTTAGGCAGCACCGGACACGAGCGCTGACCAGCCATTACCGAAGACCTGGAGACCCGCCGCCTTGCGATCTACGAAGGCCCGGGGTCGTGGCCGAGGGCAACCGCGTCGTGCACGATCAGGTCCTCCACCTGGTCCAAATGCCCGCGCACCTCGGCGTTGCTCTGCGCCAATGTAGTACCGGGTACCGGATTTTTGGGGTCCGATCTATTCGTCGAGGTATTCTCCACTCTTGCTTCCACCGCTTGATACCACCCGGGGGTCCTGGGCGAGCTTCGCTTACCATCCCACGACGTCGTCGCTTCACCCGTTGGGCGACTCCCCTGGAATGTGGGCCGTGAAATCCTACAGCCGGACAAAAGGAATTGCTCTGACCTGGATTCCACGAGATCGGACACACTTTTGGTCGCCACCGACAGGAGTCCAACCTAAACCGTGTGCTCTTCTCGGTAGCGCGTGGGGTGGTCTCGATTAGCAGGGCTGAATGCGTTCTCACATCGTGAGACCGAGGGCGATCAGTGAGTGTTCGAAGTTGTCGCGTGCCCAGCGGGTTCCGTCGGCGATGTTGGTGAAGTTGAGCAGGCGTAACGCGCCGATCGCGTAGCTGCGCATGGTCGACAGAATTGATGGGGCCGAGGCGGTGCGGACTCGGTAGTGATCCTCCCGGAACACCACGTCATGCACATAATGATCTCTGTTTCGATGGACCACTCGCCACGGATCAGTTGCGCGAGTCGCCGGGGACCGGCCAGGGCCGCGGGCAGGTTGGTGACACCCAGGACCGCCACGCTCGACAGAGGCTTCCAGGCCAGGTCATAGACGTGGCGTTCGACGAGGTAGACCTGCCTGACATGCGGGAACCGTGTCCCGGACGGGGCGGGCCCGACCTGGATGGTGCGGATTTCGATCCGGCCGTGGCCCCGGTCGTAGGTTGTCCAGCCGATCGGGATCTCGTGCCAGGCCAAGGCGTCGAGCTGGTCGAACAGGCCGGGCTGGTTGCCCCCGACGGGGAAGAGGTAGTAGGCGTCACGGCTGTGGAGGTAGCGGGCGTGAGCACGTTGCGTGTGCATCATGTCCGCGCCGATGACCATGCTGGTGAGGCTGGGAAGTTGGTCCAGCAACGGCCGGAAAGCCTTGATCTCGTTGGTTTTCGACCCGACGTCGAGGTGGGCGACGGTGAGGCCGTCCAGGGCGAGGTGAGCGCCGAGCCGATGCCGGGCCGCGGTGTCATGAGTGGCGGTGCCGCGCTGGGTCTTCCCGTCCACGATCAAGGGGATCAGCTCGTCGGGATCGTCGTAGAGGCCGGCCAGCTGGGCGGCTCGGTGAGCGGCGTAGGCGGCGTCGAGGTGTGCGGCCTTGACCTGCGCGATCGTGCGGCACACGGTGTCGGGACGCGGGGCTTGGCAGTGGCCGGTCCGCTGATCACGCCGGGCTCCGAGTTGTTCAGGACCGGTTGCGGTGCTTTCCGGATCCAGTGCCGGATCGCCGCGTAGGAGACGGCGCCGGACACGATCGCCGCTTGGACCAGCGCCAGGATGACGACCAGGGAGTGCCGTCGCCCACGCGGGTCACGGGGATCGGGGATCTGCGCCCAGACCTGGCGAAGATCGGTCAGATCCATCTTCGGCCCGTTGTCGGCAGCCGAGTCTTCATGCTGGTCGGCGTCACTGACGATGGTGGTGATGGCGGACAGGACGGGCGGCATGGCAGACTGCACGGACAACGAGACCCCGTTGATCGGATTTGGTGTGGTAACCGCCGTTCTATGGGGTCTTGTTGCATGTCAGGGCTGCGCCACGCCGTACGCGATCCACCTGTGACCCGCAGAACCGGCACTCACCGTCTCAACATCCGAGAATGCTGTCGGCCCTGTCTCGATTAGAGCTGGTCCGGTTCTGTGGGTTCGGTGTTTGGGTCGGATTGTTGAGGGTGGAGGACGTCGAGGACCTGCTGGCCGTATTTGGCGAGTTTGTTTTCGCCGATGCCGCTTATTTGGCCCAACTCGGATAGCGAGGCTGGGGTGCGGGTGGCGATTTCGCGGAGGGTGGCGTCGTGGAAAATGATGTAGGCGGGGAGGCCCTGTTCTTTGGCGATGGTGGCGCGCCAGGTCCGGAGGTCTTCGAAGGTGGCGCTCTCGGTCTCGGAGAGGTCGGTGGCCTGGAGGCGGGCGGCGGTGGCCTTCGGGTCGGACTTGGAGGTGGAGCGGGCGGGTTTGGTGCGTTCGGGTTCGCGGCGGAGGAGGACCTGATGGTTGCCGCGGAGGACGTCGGCGCTGGCGTCGGTGAGGACCAAGGTGCCGTAGTCTCCCTCGACGGTGAGGAGGCTCTGGGCCAGGAGCTGGCGGACTACGCCGCGCCATTCGGATTCGCGGAGTTCGGTGCCGATGCCGAAGACGGTGAGGGAGGCGTGGTCGTGCTGGAGGACCTTGTCGGTTTTGCGGCCCAGCAGGATGTCGACGATCTGGCCGGCGCCGAACTTCTGGCGGCGTTCGCGCTGGAGGCGCAGGACGGTGGAGAGGAGTTTCTGGGCGGGGATGGTGCCGTCCCAGGACTCGGGTGGGGTGATGCAGGTGTCGCAGTTGCCGCAGGGGGCGCTTTTCTGGCCGAAATAGTCGAGGAGGCGGACGCGGCGGCAGTCGATGGTCTCGCAGAGGGCGAGCATGGCTTCGAGGTGGGTGCCGAGACGGCGGCGGTGGGTGTCGTCGCCTTCGGAGGTTTCGATGAGGCGGCGCTGCTGGACCACGTCCTGAAGACCGTAGGCGAGCCAGGCGGTGGAGGGCTGGCCGTCACGGCCGGCGCGGCCGGTTTCCTGGTAGTAGCCCTCGACGGATTTGGGCAGGTCGAGGTGGGCGACGAAGCGGACGTCGGGTTTGTCGATGCCCATGCCGAAGGCGATCGTGGCGACCATGATCAGGCCGTCTTCACGGAGGAAGCGGGACTGGTTGGCGGCCCGGGTCCGGGCGTCCAGGCCCGCGTGGTACGGCAGCGCGGGGATGTCGTTCTGGGTGAGGAATTCGGCGATCTTGTCGACCGAGGCCCTGGACAGGCAGTAGATAATGCCCGCGTCTCCGGCGTGTTCGTTGCGCAGGAGGCTCAGGAGCTGGCGCCTGGGCTCGTTCTTCGGCGCGATGCGGTACTGAATGTTCGGGCGGTCGAAGCTCGCGACAAAGTGGCGGGCGTTCTCCAGGTTCAGGCGGGCGGCGATCTCGGCGTGGGTCGCGGGGGTGGCCGTGGCGGTCAGCGCGACCCGGGGCACGGTGGGCCAGCGTTCGTGCAGGGTGGACAGGGCCAGGTAATCGGGCCGGAAATCGTGCCCCCACTGGGCGACGCAGTGGGCTTCGTCGATGGCGAAAAGGGAGATCTTCCCGCGGTCGAGCAGCCGTAGCGTGGCGTCGACCCGGAGGCGTTCCGGCGCCAGGTAGAGCAGGTCGATCTCACCGGCGGCGAAGCAGGCTTCGACGGCCTGGCGCTCGTCGATCCCCTGGGTCGAGTTGAGGAACCCGGCTCGCACGCCGAGTGCCGTCAGCGCGTCGACCTGGTCCTGCATGAGCGCGATGAGAGGCGAGATCACCACTCCGACGCCGTCTCTGACCAGCGCCGGAATCTGGTAGCACAGGGACTTGCCGCCGCCGGTCGGCATCAGCACGAGGGCGTCCCCACCGGCTACGACATGCTCGATGATCTCCTGTTGTCCCTCCCGGAAGGAGTCGTAGCCGAAGATTTTTCGCAGCACATGGGTGGCGGCGCTCGCCGTGGGATCCGACGCCTCGGCGTCGTCCATCGGCCCGCCCTCGGGGGGAAGCACCCGCCCACCCTACGAGACCGCAACGCCACCCGGATCCAACCTGTGGATAACCATCGCACTGCTTTCTCGATCACCGGCGAGGCCGGCGACGCCAGGTGGACGCATCGCCGGGTTGATCACCGTTATCCGGCGCCGTTCACGCAGGTGATGGTTGGCGCCATACCGGCGCCAAGGAGGCGCGCTCCACATGGTTCCAGCCTCGCAGGCCGCGACGATGACGATGTCCGCGAGGGAGGCAGCGGAGGAATGCCACGGATCCTCCGGCCTGCGCCAGGAGATGAAGGACGTGGCGGCCGGCACAGGATCTCAACGGAGGAAGGCCGCGGCGATTCCGGCGTCTACGGGGATGTGGAGGCCGGTGGTGTGGGTGAGTTGGGTGAGGAGGTAGACGGCCTGGGCTACGTGTTCTGGGAGGACTTCCTTCTTGAGGAGGGTTCGCTGGGCGTAGTACTCGCCCAGGCGTTCTTCGGGGACGCCGTAGACGGCCGCGCGGTTGGCGCCCCAGCCGGCGGCGAAGATGCCGGAGCCGCGGACCACGCCGTCGGGGTTGACGCCGTTGACGCGGATGGAGTGTTCTCCGAGTTCGGCGGCGAGGAGGCGTACCTGGTGGGCCTGGTCGGCTTTGGCGGCGCCGTACGCGAGGTTGCTGGGGCCGGCGAACACGGCGTTCTTGGAGGAGATGTAGACGATGTCGCCGCCCATGGCTTGGGTGATCATGACGCGGGCGGTTTCGCGGGAGACGAGGAAGGAACCCCGGGGCATCACCCGGTGCTGGAGGTCCCAGTCGGCGGCGGTGGTGTCCAGGAGGGAGCTGGACAGGGAGAGGCCGGCGTTGTTGACCACCAGGTCGATGCCGCCGAAGGCGAGGACGGCCGTACTGACGGCGGTGCGGATCTGATCCTCCGAGGTCACGTCGACGGGGACGGCGACGGCGGATTCGCCGAGTTCGGCGGCGAGTTTCTCGGCGGCGGCCAGGTCGCGGTCGGCGATGACGACGCAGGCGCCCTCGGCGGAGAGGCGGCGGGCGGTGGCGGCGCCGATGCCGGAGCCGCCGCCGGTGACGAAGGCGATTCTGGTGGCGAGCGGCCGGGGCGGGGGTATCCGGCGGAGTTTGGCCTCTTCGAGGTCCCAGTATTCGATCCGGAACTTCTCCGACTCCTCGATCGGGGCGTAGGAGGAGACGGATTCGGCGCCGCGCATGACGTTGACGGCGTTGAGGTAGAACTCGCCGGCGACGCGGGCGGTCTGCTTGTCGCGGCCGAAGGAGAACATGCCGACGCCGGGGATCAGGACGATGGCGGGGTCCGCGCCGCGCATCGCCGGGGAGTCCGGGGTCGCGTAGCGGTGGTAGTAGGCGGCGTAGTCGTCCCGGTAGGAGGCGTGCAGCTCGCGCAGGCGGGCGATCGCGTCGTCGAGAGGTGCGTCGGGGGGCAGGTCCAGGACCAGGGGGGAGACCTTGGTCCGGAGGAAGTGGTCGGGGCAGGAGGTGCCCAGGGCGGCCAGGCGCGGGTGTTCCGCGCGGGACAGGAAGTCGAGGACCTCGGAACTGTCGGTGTAGTGGCCTACCATCGAGGCGTCGGTGCTGGCCAGGCCTCTGACCAGCGGGAACAACGCGGCCGCGCGTTCGCGTCTGGCCGCGTCGGGGAGGGGGTCGAAGAGCGTGGGACCGAAGGGTTCGGGTCTGCCGTGCTGGGTCAGATATGTGCTGGCGGTCTGGATGATCTCCAGGGAGTGGTTCTCGCACTCGGCGGACGTGTCGCCCCAGGCCGTGATGCCGTGGCCGCCGAGGATGACGCCGATAACCTCGGGGTTGTCGCGGCGTACGGCGGCGATGTCCAGCCCGAGCTGGAATCCGGGGCGTCGCCACGGCACCCAGACCACCCGGTTACCGAAGATCGCCCGAGTCAGGGCTGGGCCGTCGGCGGCGGCCGCGATGGCGATCCCCGCGTCGGGATGCAGGTGATCGATGTGCGCGGCGTCCACCAGCCCGTGCATCGCCGTGTCGATCGACGGGGCCGCCCCGCCGAGACCGTGCCGGCAGAAGTCGAAGGCGCCGACCATCTCGTCCTCACGCTCGACCCCGGGATACACCCCGGCCAGCGCCCGGAGCCGATCGAGCCGCAGCACGGCCAGCCCGGCTTCCGTCAGCGTCCCCAGGTCGCCCCCTGACCCTTTGACCCACATCAACTCGACGTCGCCGCCGGTGACGGGATCAACCGCCTCCCCCTTGGCGGAGACGTTCCCCCCGGCGTAGTTCGTATTGCGTGGGTCCGCCCCCAGCGCGTGGGCTCGTCCAAGCAATTCCTCGACGACAAGGTCCATCACATTTCCTCACTGCTCATCAAATAGATGACATCACGCACATGTCCGCCTGTGCGCAAATGAGTGGCACCGACCTGAGGGCCCGATCTCTTTTCGCGGTGTGCACCAGGTCCGCCTGTGCGCGGATGAGTGGCACCGACCCCACTCATCCGCGCACCGGAGGATCTGCTCGCCGATCTCCAGGCGCATCCCGCTCATCCACGCATGGCGTCCAGCCCCTCGGCGATGTGCTCCACCTCGGCGCGCCACCGGCGCGGCTCCGCGCGGGCCGCCGGGTGCAGAAGGCCCCTGTGCCTCTGCTCGCAGATCTCCCGGCACCCCCGCCCATCCGCGCGCAAGAAGATCAGGCACGCATGATCTACGCCTTTTCGTCCCACCCATCCGCGCGCAAGAAGATCAAGCACGCAAGATCTACGCCTTCCCGCGCTACCCAGACCGCGGGAAAGAGGGTCAGGCACCCCAGCCCGCCTGAGCTCCCCCCACCCGCTCCGCGACTATCTTCTCCGCGTAGCCGGAGGCCGCGTACGCCTTCATGGGGTCGGGGGCGAGGGACATCTCCTCCCGAAGTTCACCCAGAAGGGGACGGACATCTGTGTTGTAAGCGTCCATCAGGACGGCGTTGGCACCGAGCACGTCACCCGAGGACTGCGCGTCGCCGAGGGCGGCCCGGTCCACCAGGAGGGCCTTCGCGGTGGCTTCCTGGACGTTCATGACCGACCGGATCTGGCCGGGGATCTTGGGTTCGATGTTGTGGCACTGGTCGAGCATGAAGGCGACATCTGGCCCGTACCCGCCCCCGCGGATCACCTCGTACATGATCCGGAAGAGCTGGAACGGGTCGGCGGCGCCGACCATCAGGTCGTCGTCGGCGTAGAAGCGGGAGTTGAAGTCGAAGCCGCCCAGTTTCCCCTCGCGGAGCAAGAACGCGACGATGAACTCGATGTTGGTTCCGGGGGCGTGGTGCCCGGTGTCCACGACGACCTGGGCCTGCGGGCCGAGACGGAGGCAGTGGGCATAAGCGGTCCCCCAGTCGGGAACGTCGGTGACGTAGAAGGCGGGCTCGAAGAGCTTGTATTCGAGCAGGAACCGCTGCGACGGCCCAAGCCGCGCATACACCTCGGAAAGCGCGTCGGCGAGCCGATCCTGGCGGGCCCGGATGTCGTCCTGGCCGGGGTAGTTGATGCCGTCGGAGAACCACAGTTTGAGCGTGCCGGAGCCGGTCGCGTCCATGATGTCGACACATTCGAGCAGATGCCCGATCGCTTTGCGGCGGACCCCCGCGTCGGGGTGGGTGACGCTGCCGAGCATGTAGTCGTCGTCCTGGAACACGTTGGAGTTGATCGCGCCGATGCCCACGCCGACGTCGCGGGCGTGCCGCGCCAGGTCGGCGTAGTCGTCGACGCGATCCCACGGGATGTGCAGGGCGACCGTGGGCGCGACGCCGGTGAACCGGTGCACCTGCGCCGCGTCGGCAAGCTTCTCGTACGGATCGCGCGGCACCCCACGCTGGGCGAACACCTTGAACCGGGTGCCCGAATTCCCAAAAGCCCACGACGGCGTCTCAATGTGCTGAGCTCGCAGGAGAGCCTTAACGTCCACAGTCGTCCCCGATTCAGTCAAGGTGGAACACCTCGGTCAGTGGTCGCATGTCCTCGTCGGGCCGCCCGTCGAGTGCTTCGAAGTAGGGCGCCATCTCGGCCTGCCAGCGGGCGTTGACCTCGGTGGCCGCCATCCCCGCGCGGGCCCGCGCGAAGTCGTCGGTCTCCAGGTAGCCGACCAGCAGGCCGTCGTCGCGGAGGAAGAGCGAGTAGTTTCGCCAGCCGGTGGCCCGGAGCGCGTCGAGCATCTCGGGCCACACGGTGGCGTGGCGCCGCCGGTATTCGGCCAGCTGTTCCGGCCGCACCTTCAGCAGGAAGCAGACGCGTTCCATCGCCGGCCGTCAGAAGTCGAAGTCGTCGATGTTGTCCTTGGTGAACACGGTCGGTTTGCCGAGCAGGACTTCGCCCTTGGCGCCGACGGTGTATTCGCCGAGTTTGCCGGCCTTGAACGTGTCGCCTTCTGCGCCGGTGATCTGGCCGGAGGCGAGCGCGGCGGCGGCGTAGCAGGCGAGGTAGCCGAGGTCGCCTGGGCTCCACAGCTCGAAGCCGTCGATGGTGCCGTCCTTGACGAATTTGCGCAGCTGGTTGGGGGTGCCGAGGCCGGTCAGCTTGACCTTGCCCTTGAACTTGGAGTCGGACAGGTAGCGGGCGGCGGCGGCGATGCCGACGGTGGTCGGGGAGATGATGCCGGCCAGGTCGGGGTAGGCGCGGAGCAGTCCCTGCGTCTCGGTGAAGGACTTCTGGTCCTCGTCGTTGCCGTAGGCGACCTTGACCAGTTCCATGTCCTTGTATTCGGGTTTGGTCAGCTCGTCCTTCATGAACTCGATCCAGGTGTTCTGGTTGGTCGCGTTCGGGGTGGCCGACAGGATGGCGATCTTGCCCTTGTGGCCGATCTGCTCGGCGAGGAGCTGGACTTCGGTGCGGCCGAGGTCTTCGGCGCTCGCCTGGTTGACGAACAGGTCGCGGCCTTCCGGCGCGGTGTCGGAGTCGTAGCTGACGACCTTGATCCCGGCGTCCTTGGCCTGCTTGAGCGCGGGCACGACGGCGTTGGGGTCGTTGGCGGAGATGACGATGGCGTCCTGTTTCTGCTGGATCAGGGTGTTGATGTAGGAGACCTGGGAGGAGGCGCTGGCCTCGGACGGCCCGACTTCCTTGCCTTCGCCGCCGAACTCCTTGGCGGCTTCGATGCCGCCGGCGTCAGCGATCGTGAAATAGGGGTTGTTGACCTGCTTGGGAAGGAACGCGATCTTCAATCCG
Source organism: Acrocarpospora corrugata (assembly GCF_009687845.1). Taxonomy (GTDB): domain Bacteria; phylum Actinomycetota; class Actinomycetes; order Streptosporangiales; family Streptosporangiaceae; genus Acrocarpospora; species Acrocarpospora corrugata. The sequence goes on along the minus strand of NZ_BLAD01000035.1, from coordinate 341,058 downwards.
GCTTTGAGGGGGGCGTTCGGGTCCGCGGCCGCCGAGGAGGCGGGCGCGGCGGCCGACGCGGACGCCTGCTGGGCCACATCGTCCCTGGTTGTCCCGCCGCAGGCGCTGGCCAGCAGGGCGAGACCGGCGAAGAGCGCAATGGGACGCCACATCGTTGTCATAGTGCCGATTTCCCTTCGAGTGAACCTTCGAGTGGAGGTGAGGTACGGCGCCGCCAGACCGCCCCGAGATTCGGCGCCAGCACGGACGCGACGAGCAGCAGGCCCGTCACGAAATTGAGGACTTCGTTGGCCACGTCGGCCAGGATGAGCGCGTTGCGCACCACGCCGAGGAGCAGCACCGCCGCCAGCACGCCGGGCAGGGTGCCACGCCCGCCGAAGATCGACACGCCGCCGAGCAGGACGGCCGCGATCACGGCCAGTTCGAGGCCGCCGCCGTTGTCGGCCCGGGCGGAGGCGTACCGGAAGGTGAAGACGAGGGAGGCGAGCGCGGCCATCGCGCCGGAGGCGACGAACAGCCAGAACCGGATGCGTTTGACCCGGATTCCGGCGAAGTAGGCGGCTTCCTCGTTGGAGCCGAGGGCGACGATGGCGCGGCCGAGGGCGGTGGCGTGCAGGATCACCACGAACAGCACGGCGAGCACCGCGACCAGCAGGGTCACCACCGGGATCGGGCCGAGCGTGGCCGTGGCCAGGCTGGTGTAGGCGGGCGGCAGATCGGCCACGGCCTGGTCGCCGAGGATCACGTAGGCCAGGCCGCGATAGAGGGCGAAGGTGCCGATCGTGACGGCCAGCGACGGCAGGCCGAGCCTGGTCACCAGGAAGCCGTTGAGTGCGCCGCACAGCGCCCCGGCGACCAGGCAGATCGGCATGATCGCCTCGATCGGCAGCCCCGCGTTCCACAGCCACCCGAGCACCGCGCAGGACAGCCCGAGCGTGGAGGCCACCGACAGGTCGATCTCGGCGGCGACGATGACCAGGGTCATGGTGAGCGCCATCAGGGCGATCTCGGTCACGTCCAGCAGCAGGAACGACACGTTGGAGCTGTTGGCGAACCCGTCCACCCCGAGCGACGCCCAGGTCGTCACCGCGACGAGCAGGATCAGGATGAGGCCTTCCCACCGGCGCAGCAGGGAGAAACGGTCAGCGGGCATCGCGGTACCTCCTTCGGCGGAGCGCGGCGGCCACGCGCAGCGCGAGGAGCCGGTCCAGGACGATGGCGGCGATGATCAGCGCCCCGTTGATGGCGGTCTGGGCGAGTGCGTCCACCCGGAGCACGGCCAGCGCGCTGCTGATGCCGGTGAGCAGCAGGGCGCCGAGGGCCGCGCCGTACACGGTGCCGCTGCCGCCGAAGATGGCCACGCCCCCGACGACGACGGCGGCGATGACGTCGAGTTCCTTGCCGGTGGCCGCGGCGGCGTCGACGGTGCCGAATCTGGCCGCCCACATGGCGCCGGCCAGTCCGGCCAGGGCGCCGCTGGCGACGAAGGCGGTGATGACGCGTTTCCGTACCGGAATTCCGGCCAGTACGGCTGCCGCCGGGTTGGACCCGATCGCGTACAGTTCGCGGCCGGAGCGCAGGTTGCGCAGCATCCAGCCGACCGCCAGCAGCACCGCGATCGCGGCCAGCGCGAGCAGCGGAACGCCCAGCACCGGCCGGGAGCCGAGGGACAGGAACGAGTCGGGCATGTCGGCCGCGTTGACCTGCCTGCCGCCCGCCCAGGCGTAATCGATGCCGCGGAAGGCGTACAACGTGCCCAGAGTGGCGACCAGGGCTGGCACTTTGGCGGCTCCGACGAGCAGGCCGTTGATCGCGCCGCAGGCCGCGCCGAGCAGGACGCATCCGGCGATGACCACCACGATCGGCAGGCCGGGATTGTCGGCGAGGACGAGCGCGCCCCCGAACGCCGACAGTCCGACCACCGAACTGACCGACAGATCCACATTCCTGGTGATCACCACGAGGGTCTGGCCGACCGCCAGCATCGCGATGATGGCGGAGTTGAGCAGGATGTCGCGCAGGCTGTCCAGCCCCAGGAACTCCGGATTGACCGCTCCGGTCACGCCGAACAGCACGGCCAGCGCGACCACGATGCCGAGTTCGCGGACCCGGGCCACCCGTTCGACGAGCCCCCGGCCGCTGTCGCGGAGGGTGGCTCCCGGGCGTTTGGCGGTGATGGTCACGCTCCTCCCCCTCCGATGCCGGTGGCCGCGGCCATGACCGTCTCCTCGGTCGCCGTCCCGCGCGGGATCTCCGCGACCAGGCGTCCTTCGCGCATGACCAGCACCCGGTCCGCCATGCCGAGCACCTCGGGCAGTTCTGAGGAGATCATCAGCACCGCGATCCCGCCGACGGCCAGTTCGGACAGCAGCCGGTGCACCTCGGCTTTCGTGGCGACGTCGATCCCCCGCGTCGGTTCGTCCACGATGAGCACGGACGGCTGCCTGGCCAGCCACTTCGCCAAAACGACCTTCTGCTGGTTGCCGCCGGAGAGCACGTCCACGGCGTCGGCGAGGCTGCGGTGCCTGAGCTGGAGCCGCTGCGCCCAGTCGGCGGCCCGGACGCGTTCGGCGGCGCGGGAGATCAGCGGGCCGTGCCGTACTTCGGCGAGACCGGCCAGGGCGATGTTGCGCTCGATCGACAGTTCCATGACCAGTCCCTGCTGGCGGCGGTCCTCCGGGACCAGGGCCAGGCCGAGGGCCATCGAGGCGGCCGGGCTGCCGGGGCGCAGGGCGCGTCCGCCGACCTGGACGGAGCCGGCGTCCCAGCGGTCGACGCCGAAGACCGCGCGGGCGACCTCGCTGCGGCCCGCGCCGACCAGGCCGGCCAGGGCGACGATCTCGCCGCGCCGGACCTCGAAGGAGACGTCGGTGAAGACGCCTTCGCGGGTCAGCCGCCGCACCTGGAGCGCCACCTCGCCGGGGACGGCGTCCTGTTTGGGGAAGAGCGCGCCGAGTTCCCGGCCGACCATGCGCCGGACCAGGTCGTCGGGAATGATGTCGGCGATCCGGTCGTCGGCGACGTGGCCGCCGTCGCGGAGCGTGGTGACCCGCTGGCAGAGGTCGAAGATCTCGTCGAGCCGGTGCGAGATGAACAGCACCGCGCAGCCCTGCTCGCGCAGCGAGCGCGCCACCCCGAACAGGCGGGTGACCTCGTTGCCGGAGAGCGCGGCGGTCGGCTCGTCCATGATCAGCACGCGCGCGTCCCGGGACAGCGCCTTCGCGATCTCGACCAGCTGCTGGTCGGCGATGGACAGGCCGCGCGCGGGCTGCTCGGGGTCGAGCGGCACGCCGAGCCGGGTGAACAGGGCTGCGGCCTGGGCGCGCATGGCCCGCCGATCGATCCGGCCCAGCCTGCCGCGCGGCTGGCGGCCCATGAAGATGTTCTCGGCCACCGTCAGGTCGGGGAAGAGCGTCGGCTCCTGGTAGATCACCGCCACCCCGGCGGCCTGTGCGTCGGCGGGGCCGTGGAACTCGACGGGCTCGCCGTCCAGCAGGAGCCGGCCCGCGTCCGGCCGGTGCACGCCGGAGAGGATCTTCACCAGGGTGGATTTGCCGGCGCCGTTCTCGCCCGCCAGCGCGAGGGCCTCTCCCGCGATCAACGACAGGGAGACCTCACGCAGCGCGCGTACCGCGCCGAAGGACTTGCTGACCTCTCGGAGCGCCAGCACGGGCGGCGGCGAGTCGGCCATGCACCCTCCCGACGTAGAAAAACGTTTCAAAGTTGTGGGGAGAGTAGGTCACTGTTTCGGGACCGTCAATAGCCGATGAACGTGCCATTTCCCCGGCCACAACCCACCTCACCAGGGGCCGTTCTTGCCTGAAGTACGGTTATTACGTTTTAATCAACCCTTATGCAGAGCCCCGTGGGCATCAGGGACGTCGCCCAGCGCGCCGGCGTGTCGCCGGGCACCGTCTCGAACGTGCTCAACCGGCCGGAGAAGGTGTCGGCGGAGACCAGGGCCAAGGTCGAGGCGGCCGTCCGGGAGCTCGGATTCGTCCGGCACGGTTCCGCGTCGACCCTGCGGGCCGGGCACAGCAAGACCATCGGCCTGTCGGTGATCGACATCGGCAACCCGTTCTTCACCGATGTCACCGCGGGGGTCGAGGAGGTCGCCAGCGAGCTCGGGTACGCGGTGATTCTCTGCAATTCGGCGGGTTCGCGGACGAAGGAGGAGCGCAACCTGCTGGTGCTGGCCGAGCAGCGGGTGCGCGGCGTGCTGATCACCCCGTCGGACGAGGATCCGACCCGGCTGGACCGGCTGCGCGAGCGCGGCATCAGCGTGGTCCTGGTCGACCATCCCGCGCACCGCCCCGACCAGTGCTCGGTCGCGGTCAACGACATCGTCGGCGGCACCACTGCCGTCAATCACCTGCGCGCCGGCGGCGCGACCTCGATCGGGTACGTCACCGGCCCGCTCACCATCCGCCAGTGCATCGACCGCCGGACCGGGGCCGAGCGCGCGCTGGGCGGGGCGGTGCCGCTGCGGGTGACCGAGATGCCCGCGATGACGCCCCGGGCCGGGCAGGAGGCGGCGGCCAAGATGATCGCGGAGGGAGAGCTGCCGGACGCGATCTTCTGTGCGAACGATTTACTGGCCCTGGGCGTGCTGCGCGGGCTGATGCACGCGGGTATCCGGGTGCCGGAGGACGTGGCGCTGATCGGCTATGACGACATCGATTTCGTGGCCGCGTCGGCGGTGTCGCTGAGCTCGATCCGGCAGCCGACGCATCAGCTGGGACGGGTGGCGACGGAGTTGCTTCTGGATGAATGCGACCATCCGGGCACGCACGCGCATCAGCAGATCATGTTCCAGCCGGAGCTGGTGGTCCGGGAGTCCACCCGGTGAGCCGGTTCGCGGCCGTCGACCTGGGCGCGTCCAGCGGCCGGGTCATGGTCGGCGAGCTCGGTGACGGCCTGAGCCTGACCGAAACACACCGATTCGCGAACGGGCCGGTGCGCGTGCACGACACGCTGCACTGGGACATTCTCGGTCTGCACCGCGAGATCCTGTACGGCTTGCGCCTGGCGGGACCCGCGCGTTCGATCGGAATCGACTCCTGGGCCATCGACTACGGCCTGATCGACGCCCGGGGGGCACTGATCGGAAACCCGGTGCACTACCGGGACGCCAGGACCACCGGCGTGCGGGAACGGGTGCTCGCCGACATCGGATCTGCGGATATGTACGACATATCCGGATTGCAGTTTCTGCCGTTCAACACGGTCTACCAGTTGCTGGCCGATCAGCTGGCGGATGCCGAGACGATGCTGCTCATTCCCGACCTGCTGAGTTACTGGCTCACGGGTGAGATCGGGGCCGAGCTGACCAACGCGTCGACCACCGGGCTGCTGGACGTACGGACTCAGAACTGGGCGTATCCGCTGATGGATCGGCTTGGGCTGCCGCCGGGGCTTCTGCCGCCTTTGCGGGTGCCGGGGGATTCCGAGCGGCTTCGTCCGGAGGTGGCCGAGGACATCGGGTGGGCGGGTACGGTGACGGCGGTCGCGTCACACGACACGGCGTCAGCCGTAGCCGCGGTTCCTACGACATATCCGGATTTTGCGTATATCTCGTGTGGGACGTGGTCGCTGGCGGGGGTGGAGTTGCGGGTGCCCGTGCTCACGGCGGAGAGCCGCGAGGCCGGGTTCACGAACGAAGCGGGGATAGACGGGACTGTGCGGTATCTGCGGAATGTCATGGGGTTGTGGCTGCTGCAGGAGTCGCTGCGGGCCTGGGGTCAGCCAGAGCTGGGGCCACTGCTCGCCGCCGCCGCGCAGGCTCCCCCGTTCGCCGCGCTCGTGAACCCCGATACGCCGATATTTCTCCCGCCGGGCGATATGCCCGCCCGGATTGCGGCGGAGTGCCGCCGGACCGGCCAGGAACCGCCCGGGGATCTGCCGGGTTTCGTGAGATGTGTGCTGGAGAGCCTGGCCCTCGGGCATCGAATGGCGATACGTCAGGCGATCGAGCTCTCCGGGCAGCGGGTGAACACTATTCACCTGGTCGGGGGTGGCAGCCGGAACGCGCTGCTGTGCCAGCTGACCGCCGACGCGTGCGGGCTGCCCGTGGTGGCGGGCCCGACCGAGGCCACCGCGCTCGGCAACGTCCTCGTTCAGGCGCGAGCGGCCGGCGAGATCGGCGGCCTGCCCGAAATGCGAGCCCTGGTGGCGGCGACGCAGAACCTGACTTACTACGAACCGCGCGGCGAGGACTGGGCCGAGGCCGAAGCGCGCATCCACCGATAGCCGCGCTGCACCCGGGTTCTCACAGGTAGCCGCGCTGCTCATGGCTAGTCGCGCTGCACCCGGATTCTCACAGGTAGTCGCGCTGCTCCCGCTTGGCCGCCTCGTATCGTCTTCTCGCCGCGCGGGACTCCGGGTTCTCGGCGACCTCCGCGACCGGCACATCCCACCAAGCGCTTGCCTCCGCACCGGACCCGGGCTCAGGCCGGACATAGACGACGGTCGTGCGGTTCGCCTCCCTGGCCTTGGCCAGCGCGGAGACCAGTTCATCGCGATCACCCGCGCGCAGAACATCCGCCCCCAAACTGGCCGCGTTGGCCGCCAGATCGACCGGAAGCGGCTCCCCGTCCAGCCCGCCGGAAGGCCCGCGCATCCGGTAGGACGTCCCCAGGCGCTGCGCCCCCACCGCCTCGGAAAGCCCCCCAATCGACGCGAACCCCTGGTTGTCGACCAGCACCACGACAAGCTTCACACCCTCCTGGACCGAGGTCGCGATCTCCTGCGCCATCATCAGGTACGACCCGTCCCCCACCAGCACGAACACCTCACGCTCCGGCGCGGCCAGCTTCACCCCCAGACCGCCCGCGATCTCGTAGCCCATGCACGAGTACCCGTACTCGACGTGATACGAGTGCGGCCCGGCCGCCCGCCACTGCCGATGCAGATCTCCGGGCATCGACCCGGCCGCGTTGACGACGACGCCGTCCTCCCCCGCCGCGTCGTTCACCACGTCCAGCACCACCGCCTGCGTGAACCCCGTCAGCACGGCACGCTCAGGACGCTCGAACCCCCACGAAGCACGCCAGCCATCCGGGCGAAGCTCTCGAAGCGCCTCCCGCGCGTCCGCGACCAGCATCGTGCCCGCGTGCTTGGCGGCGTCGAAGGCGGCCACGTTCACGTTCAGGAACCTGGCCTGGCCGAACAGCGTCCGGGAGGCGGTGGTGAAGTCGCTGTAGCGGGTGCCGATGCCGACGACCAGGTCGGCTTCGCGCGCGAGGGCGTTGGCGGCGGCCGTTCCGGTGTGGCCGATCGCGCCCACGTTGCACGGGTGGTCGTGGCGCAGGGATCCCTTGCCCGCCTGGGTTTCGGCGACGGGGATCCCGTACCGGCCAGCGAAATCGGCGAGTTCGGCGCAGGCCCCGCTGTAGATCACCCCGCCGCCCGCGACGATGAGCGGTCGCCGCGAACCTCTGAGCAGGCCGAGCGCCCGTTCCAGTGCGGCCGGTTCCGGCACCGGCCGGGCGACATGCCAGACACGCCGGGCGAACAGCTCCTCCGGCCAGTCCCACGCCTCCGCCTGCACGTCCTGCGGCAGCGCGAGCGTGACCGCGCCCGTCTCGGCCGGATCGGTGAGCACTCGCATCGCCGCCAGCAGCGCCGACGGCAGCTGCTCGGGCCGGTTGATCCGGTCGAAGAACCGCGACACCGGACGAAGGGTGTCGTTGACGGTCACATCGTACGAACGCGGGTCCTCCAGTTCCTGCAGCACCGGATTGGCGACCCTGGTCGCGAACACGTCCCCCGGCAGCAGCAGCACCGGAATGCGGTTGATCGTGGCCAGAGCCGCGCCCGTGACCAGATTGGTGGCGCCGGGCCCGATCGAGGTCGTGCACGCCAACGTGGACAGCCGATCCAAAGTCCGCGCATACCCAACCGCCGTATGCACCATGGCCTGCTCGTTCCGGGCCAGATAGTACGGCAACACGTCGCCGGTCCCCGCCCCCCGCTCGGCCAGCGCCTGCCCGATCCCCGCGACATTCCCGTGCCCGAAAATCCCGAACACGCCCGCGATCAGGCGGCGCTCCACCCCGTCCCGCTCGGACCACTGATTCGCCAGGAATCGCAGGAGCGCCTGCGCCACGGTGAGTCTCATCGAGCCGCCTTCGTCATCGGAACCCGCGGATCCACGGCCTGATCGGCCCACGACGCCCGGATCCAGGCATGCCGCGGATCATCACAGCACACCATCGACCGCTCGTCGGCGGGACCGGCCAGAACATTCAGGTAGTACAGGTCATACCCGGGCGCGGCCATCGAAGGCCCGTGATACCCGTGCGGAACGAGCACCACATCCCCGGCCGACACCTCGGCCAGCACCTCGTGCGTGCCGTAGACCCGCTGATACCCAGGCCCGCCCTCGAAGTAGTAGATCTCCTCCAGAACCGCCTCACGCTCGGACAGTTCGTCGTGCTTGTGCGGCGGGTACGACGACCAGTTGCCCTCGGGCGTCAGCACCTCGACAGCCAGCAGCCGGTCGCAGGCGAACGCGTCCGGCGCGCAGAAATTGTTCACCTGACGGCTGGCCTGTCCAGAGCCGCGGATTTCGACGGGAACGTCGGCGGCGGGGCCGTACCGGACCGGGAAACGGCGGGTGGCCCGAGCGGACGGCAACGCGACCCGGCCGGTCCCGGTGATCGTGACCTTGGCACCGATCGGGACATAAACGAAGTCGCTGACCGCCGCGAACACCGACTCCCGCCCGTGCAGCGAAACGCTCACCCCGTCCGCGACCACGTCGAAGGAACCCGAAAGCGGCAGGACCAGCATCTCCTCCTCGCCGGTCTCGAACTCCACCGGGCCGTCGGCGATCCGCAGCCCGCAATAGGTCCACCCGGCGGACTCCGGCGTGATCTCCACCGCCCACTGCCCCGCCCCGGCCGTACCGAACGGAATATGCGTCATGACCCCTCCAGCAGGGACACCGCCGTGTCGACCGCGGCGGCCACATCGTCGTCCGGCGGGTAGAGCAGCGCCCGCCCCACCACCAGCCCCCGCACCTGCGGCAGCCGCAGCGCCTTGCGCCACGACGCGTACACCTCGTCGGGTGCGTGCACCGGATCCCCGCCCAGCAGCAGCGTCGGCATGGTGGTCGCCGCCAGGATCTGCTCCATATGCGGCACCACCGGCAGCTTCAACCAGGTATGCGCCGACGTCGCGCCGAGCGCCTGACCCACCGAGATCGCCCGGATCATCCCGTCCGGCGACAGATCATGCTGCACCGCGCCGTCCACCAGCCGCGACCAGAACGGCTCGACCATCGCCATCAGCCCCCGCCCGGCCAGCTCGGTGACCGCCCGCGCGCAACTCTCCAAAGTGTCCGCGGTGGCCCGATCGTCCACCCCGATCCGGCAGAGCATCTTCCCGCCGTCGAACCCCATCCGGGCGATCGCCTCCGCCGTGTACGCCGTGAACCGGTCGTCGAACTCGAACACGCTGCCCTGCAGCCCGCCCCGGTTCATCGAGCCGATCACGATCTTGTCGTCCAGCAGCCCGAGCAGCAGCAGATCCTCGATCACGTCCGGCGTGCCGAGTACCCCGTCCACGCCCGGCCTGGACAGCGCGGTCGCCAGCCGATCGAGCAGGTCGGCCCGGCTGGCCATCGCCATCGGCCGCGCCCCCACCCCGATCATCCCCCGGGCCGGATGATCGGCCGCGATGATCAGCAACTGCCTCCCGTCCGGACGCAACGACCGCCGCCGCCGGACGGACGCCAGCTCCGCCAGCCGCTCCGGCTGCCAGGCCCGCAGCTCCAGCAGGTCGCGGTAGTCCTGGTCACGCATGGGCGGCCTCTCCGAGGGCGAACTCGATCTCCGCGACGGTCGGCATGGCCGGCGCGCACGCGAGCCGCCCGGCCACGATGGACCCGGCCGCGTTCGCGTACCTGAGCGTCCTGGCCAGCGGCCACCCCGCCAGCAGCCCATGACAGAGCGCCCCGCCGAACGCGTCCCCCGCCCCCAGCCCGTTGACCACCTCGACCGGCACCGGCGCCACCTCGACCACCTCATCCGAGGTCATCCCCAGCACCCCACCCCCGCCCTGCTTGACCACCGCGATCTCCGCCCCCGCCGCCAGCAGCAACTTCCCGGCCCGGTACGGCTCGCGCGTGCCGGTCGCCACCTCGACCTCGTCGAGATTGCCCACGGCGACGGTCACCTGCCGGAGCGCGTCCCGCACCCGATCCCGGGCCACGTGCAGATCACTCCAGAACATCGGCCGGTAGTCGAGGTCGAGGACGGTGAACCGGCGCCGGTTCCGCGCCTCCCAGGCAGTGTGGTGCGCGTCGAGGGACGGCTGCTGGGACAGTCCGGTCACTGTCCCCCAGAACAGGTCAGCGGCCGCGATCTCCGCGAGGTCCAGTTCGTCCGGGTGGATCTCCAGGTCGGGGGCTTTGGGGAAGCGATAGAAGTAGAGCGGGAAATGATCCGGAGGATGGATCTCGCAGAACGTCACCGGCGTGGGCAAATGAGCGACGGACTTGACGTGCCGATCGTCAACGCCGTATTCGCGGAGCGCATCGTGGACGAACGCCCCGAACGGATCCGCACCCGTCCTGGTGATCACGGCACTCGACCGCCCCAGCCGGGCGGCGGCGACCGCCACATTGGTCGGACTACCCCCCAGATACTTCCCGAAGGTTTCAACTTCGCGAAGCGAGACACCGATCTGAAGGGGATAGATATCCACTCCGACGCGGCCCATCGTCAGCACTTCCGTCACAACCGGCTCCGCAGGTCGAGGGAGGGTTGGCTCGCGGCCCTATTGGTCCGAGCAACGGCGGATTCGTCGGCCTCGGCCTGCATAGTCGACCGAGGCTGGATGGGGATGCGCTCACGACCCGCACTGGTCCGAACGATGACGGATTTGTCGGTCACAGTCGGCTCCGCGGGCCGAAACCGGAGGCAAGTGTGCTCACGACCCGCATCGATCAAAGCGATCACGGACTTGTCGGCCTCAGTCGGCTCCGCGGGCCGAGACCGGATGCCGGTGTGCTCACGACCCGCGTTGACCAGAGCGATCACAGTCATGAAAGACCTCGCAGGTAGGTGAGGCTGGTTTGGACGTTGGTGATCGGGCCGGTGCCTGGGGGTGGGTCGGTGGTGAGGATGACGTCCTGTTCCATGACGTACCAGCCGTTGTAGGCGGCGGCGGTGAGGCTGGTGATGATGCCGGCGATGTCCACGTCGCCCTGGCCTAGGGGGCGATATATGCCGTTCTTTACGGCTTCGGTGTAGCTGAGGGTGCCGGCTTGGACCTGGGTGGCGAGGGAGGTGTCCACGTCTTTGAGGTGGGCGTGGGCGATTCGGTGGGGTTCGTCGCGGGCTAGGTCTAGGGGGTTGGTGCCGCCGATGAGGAGGTGGCCGGTGTCGAGGCAGAGCTTGATGTGACTGCCGCCGAGGACGCGGCGGACTTCGGCAGCGGTTTCGATCATCGTGCCGACGTGTGGGTGGAGGGTGACCGCGCGCGGGAGTTCGGCGGTGATTCGGTCCAGGTTGCCGAGCAGGGTGCGCCAGCCGTCGGCGTCGAGCGCGGGTTTGGCGTCGTAGCCGTCTTCGCCGGTGACGGCGGCGAGCACGACGACCGTCTCCTCCGCGAAATTCCCGACGAGTTCCTTCAGCTCCGGCAGGGGATCATGCCCAGGCCGATGCAGAACAACAGGCACGAAGCCCCCAATAGCCTGCATATCATGATTTTTCAGGATATCGGGTGATAGGAAACCGTCGGGGCCGAGTTCGGTCGCGGTGAGGCCGAGGGTGCGCATCTCGGTGATGACGCGGTCGGGGTCTAGTTGGTAGCCCCAGCCGGGAACCTCGCAGACTCCCCAGGAGATCGGGGCGGCGGCGATCTTCACGCGATCACCTCGGCCAGCGGGACCGGACGGGCTTCGCCCCTGGAGTCGGCGGCCTCAGCGATCTTCACGACATCACCTCGGCCAGCCGGACCGCGCGGGCTTCGCTTCTGGAGAGGTCGGCGGCCTCGGCGATGTAGAGAGCGGCCAGGGCGTCGTCCACCGAGCAGGGGCTTTCGCCTGATTCCCGGACAGCCGTGAGGAAGGCGATCAGCTCGGCTTTGTAGGCGGCTTCGAATCTGCTCTGGAAGCCTGGCCAGGGGTCGCCTGACGGGAGAAGCCCTTCTGTGCTGATTAGGGGTACCCGGGGATCCAGGCCGATGGCCCAGGTGGCGGTGGTTCCGGCGAGTTCCATCCGCACGTCGTACCCGCCGCCGTTGTAGCGGGAACCCTGCAGAGTGGCGAGCGTGCCGTCGTCCATCGTCAGCACCGCCGCACTGTTATCGACATCGCCGTACTTAGCGAAGAACCCAGCACCCCGATTGGACCCGATCGCATAAACCGTCTCCACCTCCCGCCCGGTGACCCACCGAAGGGCATCGAAGTCATGGATATGGCAATCCCGAAATATCCCCCCAGACTTGGCGATGTACGCAGCCGGCGGCGGCGCCGGATCGCCGGTGATCATGTGCACCCGATCCAGCCGCCCCAACTCCCCCTTGAGCAACGCCTCCCTCGCCGCCAGATACCCCGCGTCAAAACGCCGCTGGAACCCGATATGCACCAGCACGCCACTCCGCCGCACCGCCTCCAGCACCTTCAGCGTCTCCGGCACATCCGGCGCCGCCGGTTTCTCGCAGAAAGCCGGAACCCCACGCGCGCACGCCTCGATCAGCAGCTCGGCATGCGTCCCGGTGGGCGTCGCGATCACCACCGCGTCGACGTCGAACGGATCCCCCGTCCTGGCACCGAGCGCGACCGCCATACGGTCGGCCAGTTCTCCGTTCTCATCATGGACGACCAGATCCTCGACCAGCCCGGCCAGCGTCCCCGCATGAAACGCACCGATCCTGCCAAGACCCAGCAAACCCACACGCATGACGAAACTCCTTGTCCGGGGGCTTTCAGTTCTAATTCAACCCCCGGAAAGGAGTCAATAGTTTGTCATGACATATAGACGTATCAACCAGCAGGCCCGTCCGGTGCCGGCGGCGGGCTGTCGGCGAGGGTCAGCGTGTAGGTGGCGGATACCTGCTTCAGCGGGAACGCGCTGGTGCCAGTGACGGCGATGGTGTAGGGCCCGGTCTCCAGGCTCACGCCGCTCAGCGTGAGCTGCGCCGATTCGCCCGATGACACGATGGGCGGGGAGAAGGTCGCCTTGATTCCCGGCGGCAACCCGGTGGCCTTGAGCGTCACCGACCCCCGGTAACTCCCGACGGAGGCGATCGACACCCAGGTATTGGCCTGAGCGCCGGCCGGAGCGAGGCCCGAAGGGAGGACCAGGGTTCCGGCCGCCGGATTCAGCTTCACCTGGAACAGCGGGCTGTCCGTGCGCAAGGCCAGCATGTGACCCCCCACACCACTGGACGCGAGTGCGACAGTGCCGCCCGGCAAGGCGGTGATCTCCGTCGGCGCCCTCATCTCCGTCGGGAGATCGCCGATACCCAGAATGCCGAGCGCATTGACTCCCCAGGAGTACGCCCGGCTGTCGTCAGTCAGCGCGAGAGCCGACCGGCGCGCAGCACTGATCTGGGTTACCCGCGCGATCTGCAGCTTGGCCGGAGCCCCTGCATTCCCCACCGGCGAGTGGATGCCCAACTGGCCGCGCACGTTCGAACCCCACGTGCGCAGAGTGCCGTCGCTGAGCAGGACCATGACGAAATCCCCGCCCGCCTCAAGATCGGCGACGCCTGAGATCGGACCTGCGACGTAGCCCGGCGACAACCGGATCTCCCCGGCGTCGGCATTGCCCAGCTGCCGCTCAGCATTGCTGCCCCAGCCGGATACGGTCCCGTCGCGCCGGAGCGCCAGACTGAAAACATCTCCGGCAGCCACATCGACGACGTCGGCCAAACCCGGAACCATGGTCGGGAACGCGGAGTATGGGGCGGTGCCGTAGCCGAGCTCGCCGACCAGGTTCGACCCCCAACTCCACACCGTGCCGTCGGAACGCCGGGCCAGGACATGGGCGAGGGACACATCGATCTGGGCGATCTCCCCGAGGCTGGGGATTCGCGTCGGCGTGGATCGCCCAGCGTCGACCGAGCCCAGACCAAGCCGTCCGGACGTGTTGACGCCCCAGGAGTACACCCGCCCGTGGGAATCCAGCGCCACGCTGAACACGGAACCGGCCCTCACTTCGACGATGTCGGTCAGCCCGGGTACAGGGGCCGGTTCCGTACGGGAAACATCGGTGCCGTCGCCCAGCTGGCCGGAGTTGTTGGCGCCCCAGGACCACACCCTCCCGTCCTTGGCGAGCGCCACGCTGTGGTTGGTTCCCGTGGAGGCGTCCACAAAGTCGAGCCCGCCGGGCACCGGCACGGGGAGCGGCAGCACGGCGGGCCCGGCAGTGACCTGTCCGGCGCTGTTGGAGCCCCACCCCATCAGCTGGGTCGGCACGTCGGGCGTCGTTCCGTGGGCCGGTCCCGCGGGCGGCATGACGACACTTGTGGCGACAACGAGCAGCGCTGATCCCCAGCGAAGGACGCGTCGAGAGCTCAAAGTTCACCCCTCCTGGCGTGGTTCGCACGGGAGTGCGTGCTCCCATCTCAGCGACTCGCCGGAGCGCCCACCAGGACCAGTGCCCACGCAGAAGAGGCGAGTAGTGGCCCACTGCTCCGACCACGCCGATTGGTGGTCCTCAGCGCTCCCGCAGCAGCCGGGCGAGATCCTCGTCGAGCCGCCCGGCGTCCGTGAATACCAGCGCCCGCATGCCGACCGCCTCGGCGGCGGTCACGTTCGGGGGCCGGTCGTCGACGAAGACGCAGTCTCCGGCGGCTGCGCCGAGCGAGGCCAGAACCGCCGTGTAGATCTCGGGGCTGGGCTTGGAGGTGGCCATTCTGCTGCTGAAGAAGCGATGTTCCAGGTCGGCCATCCACGGGAGGTCTTCGAGGGCGTCGGCCAGTTCGTGCGGGGCGTTGGACAGCAGGGCCAGACCCAGGCCCCGGCTTTTCAGGCGTGCGATCAGCTCCACGGTGGCCAGGTCGGGGGTGAGCCAGCTGGTGATGTCGAGCCGGATGAGCTCCTCGGTCGTCTCGGCCGGGAAGTCGGCTTCCAGCGTCTTCGCCACGGCCGACCAGAAGTCGCCGGCGGTCATCAGCCCCCGGTCGTACGGGTCTCGATGGTCCCAGTAGGCCGCCCAGAAGCGGCCGGACTCGACCCCGGCGACGGCGACCATGCCATCCCGGGCGGACTGCGGCTGATGCCGCCCTATTACTCCGGCGAAATCAAAGATAATCCAGCGCATAGACCGGCAATTATGCCGACCGGACGATGGCACGTCCAGGCGAGAATCCGACGAATACCCCCCGTTGAGTACGTCACCGGTTAACATGGGCAGTCGGCAATGGGGGCACGGGGGTTGTGGTGCGGGAAATCCGTGATGCGGTCGAATTCAAGAACATCCGGCGAATTATGTCCGCCAATTCAGCGGACCTCATCAGGGCATCACTGGCGCTGCCACGGGCGGATCCCACGATTCCGCTGCTCACCCGGCCGGGCTGGATCCCGGCGGCTCCGATTCCGCTGGACGATGTCCCGCTCGAATGGCGGCAACATCCGGACGCGGATCGCGCGGAAGAAGCGCGGTCCTGGCTGACCCACTATTGGCCCGGATCGACTTATTCGGAAATGGTGAGGAATCTGGAGCGGCCCTCACATTTCTTTAACGGCCTGTCGTATCGGCTGGTCGAGGCGGACCCGGTGCTGACGTTCACGGCGACGCGCTACTGGGACCAGTTCGACACCGGCGAGGCCCTGCAGTTCGAAGCGGCCAAGGAGTGGCACCGCTCGGGCACGATCGAGGGCCCCTACCGCCGCTGGCTGGCGGACCCCTTCGACCTGTCCCGCCGGTACGCGATCCCCGGCGTCAACGCGCTGACCATCCGCAACGCCGATACACCGACATTTCAGCTCATGAACCGGCGGCGGGTGGCCGTGGCGATGGGCACGACCCACGTCGTCCCGGCAGGAGACTTCCAGCCCTCCCAGGACTACGACCCCCGCCCAGACCAGGAACTCCGGCTCCGCAACACCATGATCCGCGAATACGCGGAGGAACTACTCGGCGCACACGAGGATCGGACCACCCCCGTGGACATCACCCGGGACGCCCCACATGCGGCGATCTACCAGACGTTCGCCTCAGGAGCCGCCTCCGCCTGGTATCTCGGCATCGGCCTCTCCCCGCTGACCTGGAAACCAGAGATCCTCATCGCCTGCGTCTTCGACGTCCCCGCCTTCGACCAGCTCTTCGCCGGCATATCCACCGAAACCGCGGAAGGCGAACTCCTGAACGACCTCCCCTTCGAGGAGGAGACCATCCGCCACTACGCGACCTCCCCCAGCACCCTCCCCGCCGCGCAAGCCTGCCTCACCCTCGCCTGGGACCACCGGAAACTGATCACCTGAACAACCGGCCACTATCCGGGCACTCTGGCCGCCGGAAGATGCGCGCGCAGAGCCGAGGTCCCCAGACCGGTGGGCAGATGGTCGGGAATGGACCGGGGAGCGTTGTGCACCCGTTCGAGTTCCGCTTCGGTGTAGCGCACGCAGCGCAGGTGCCATTCGAGGATGCCCGACATCCACTCCTTGAGGTCGTCCGCCTGCCGGGTGAGGGCGGCCTTCGCCTCGGCTGACAGGTCGGACCGGCTGTCCAGCAGGGCGGGCAGTTCGTGGTCGGCCAGATACTCGAACTGGCTCATCCGCGCGGTCATCAGATTGGCGACCACGTCGCGGGCCGTGACGCGGTCCACGTCGAGGAACTTCTCCACGACCAGGACGATGTTGTGGACCTCGCCCTCGTACTGCATCTCCTTCTGGTAGGAGAACAGGTCGTTGGTGAAGGTGGCGTAGTCCATCGCGGCCGTCTCCAGTTCGCGGAGCACCCGGGACTGGTAGATCTCCTGCGGGATCACGTCCATCGTGGCCATTTTGGCGAGCGCGCTGGTCATCTCCGAGCCGAAGGTGCTGCGGCGCATCTCGACGTAGTCGATCGGATCGGGGATCCGGTGCTGGGCCTGGTTGACCAGTTCCCATTCCCAGCTGTCGAGCATCTTTTCCACGGCGACGCGGAACAGCTGCCGGCTCCGCAGGTTCATCGGCCCCGCCGTACGCCGCCAGAGGTCCTGGAGGCCGCGTTCGACCGGATTGGCGGGAATCGGCATGAGCTCGTCGTCGTCGATCGGCATGAACTGGCGGAGCCGCTCACCGAGGAGCCGGGCCCCGACGAGATCGCGGGAGGCTCCGAACACCACCGGGTAGTAGTCGTCCCCGTAGGTCCCCCAGGCCAGCCAGTCGCTGGACAGATCGAGCTGCTCGGGGCTCGCGTCCGCGTTGATCATCGCGGCGCAGTGCGCGAAGTCGAAGCCGATGAACCGCCGCTCGTCCCAGAGCCCGCCGGCCTCGACCCCGGGCGTGGAGTCGAAGAAGCCCATCTCCCTGGCCCACCCGACCGCGTTCCGCCGGGCCGCCGCCAGATGCGGGCTGGTCCTGACCGCATACGGCATGTGGAAGTCCGGCAGCGGAAGATGCCCGACCGGCTGGAACGGCACGTGCGAGTGCTGCCTGACCCGCTGCCGCAGCCCCAGTTTCCCGGGTGTGAGCAGCTGCCGCAGGCTCTCGGTGCCCAGCCCGGTCGGCCCGGACGGCAGCCCTTCGGGCACCGCGCCCTCGTTCATGTACCGGCTGGACCGCGCATGCCACTCGTGCCCCCCGGACTGCCAGTCCTGCAGGCCCTTCGCGTAGGCCCCGACGGCGGCCTGCTCGTGCGGCGGGACGCCGTGCCGGAGCATCAGGCCGGGCACCTCGATGAGCGCGGTGTTCTCGAACTGCTGGAGCCGGGAGGTGAGCAGGTCGTTGACGAGTTCGGCGGCCTCCTGGGTGGTGCAGTCGAAGAACCGCTCGAAGACCAGCACCGCGTTGGAGTTCTCGCCCTCCTCCTGGACCTCGCGCTGGTAGGAGAACAGGTCGTTGCGCAGGTGCACGGCGTCGGAGAAGGTGTCGGTGAGCACGGTGATCGGCCGTTCTCCGGCGAGCGCCTCGGGGATCTCGGCGGAGACGTACTCCACCAGGTTGGCGGACCAGGGCGCGCCGCCGACGCGGCGGCGCATCTGCACATACTCGATGGGGTTGGCGATCCGCCCGCGGTCGATGTTCTCCAGTTCCCACATCGACTCGACCATCAGGTTGTGCGTGCTGACGATGAACCGCTCCCGCCAGCCGTCCGACATGGCCGGTACGGTGCGCTCCCACAGATCCTTGAGACCCGCTTCGGCCGGATTCGTCACCTCCGGCGGGGTGTCGGACATGAACAGCTCAAGCCGGTCGAGGTACACCTGCGCGCCCACCAGGTCGCGGGAGTGCTTGAACTCCTCCAGGAAGTGGTCGTCGAAGAAGAACACCCACACATACCAGTCGGTGATCAGGTCGAGGGCCGGCCCGTCGCAGTCCGGGTGGGTGTAGCCGCACATGAGCGCGTAGTCCATCCTGGCCAGCGCGGTCTCGTCCCAGACCACCCCGCCGCCGGGTTTCGGCGCGTCCAGCATGCCCATCTCCTTGGCCCAGGCCATGCTGTGCACGCGGGAACGTTCCACGTGCGTGTTGAGCCTGGCCGGATACGGCATGTAGAAGTCGGGCAGAGTGAACGCCTGCATCGAAAGATCCCCCAGTCTGATCCCCGGACCACACGTACTCGCGGTGACGACCCTTGCACCCAATGTGCATCCCGCGCAACCTCCGGACCCCAACCCGCAGGACACATCCGTGTACCACGCGCCCCGGCAGCCCCAAACCCAATTAATACGGCATAAAACGCCATATATACGTAGAAATCTCCCTGAGGTTTGTCCATGTATATGGCTATTGCGAGGTTCTGGGGAAGACATCTGGGGAGGGGTTTGATATGGATACTCCAGAACTTCACCAACGCGCGATGGCCGGATTCGAGGAACGCGTCCACGCCGTCGGCGAGGACCAGTGGCGCCTCAGCACGCCCTGTTCCGACTGGAATGTGCGCATGCTGGTGAACCACATCACGGGCGAGAACATGTGGACGGCTCCGCTGATGGCCGGGCAGACCATCGCCGACATGGGCGACGCCTTCGACGGCGATCTGCTCGGCTCCGACCCGGTCAAGGCGTTCGACGCCGCCGCCGAGCAGGCCGTCATGGCCATGCACGAACCGGGCGCGATGGACCGCACCGTGCACCTGTCCTTCGGCGACGTCCCCGGCTCCGAGTACGCCGCCCAGCTCTTCGCCGACATCCTGATCCACAGCTGGGACCTGGCCAGGGCCGCCCACGGCGACGAACGCCTCGATCCGGAACTCGTGGCCGCCTGCGCGGCCTGGTTCGCGGACGAGGAAAACCTCTACCGGGACGCCGGGCTGATCGCGCCGCGAGTGGGCGTGCCGGCGGACGCCGACCAGCAGACCCGGCTCCTGGCGGCGTTCGGCCGCGATGCCTGAGGTCGCCGCCTCGATCGAGGAGCTGGTCAAGGGCGCCACCGCCCGGGAGCCGATGAGCAGGCGGCCCGGTTCGATGTCGGGGTCCAACTTCGAGCGCGTCGTGATCGACGAGGGCCATTACGTGCTCAAGTACCTGTCCTGGGACCTGGACTGGATCACCCGGGCGACCTCCGACGTCAGCTGCCGGGTGCTGAACCTGTGGCGCACGGGCGTGCTGGCCCGGCTGCCGAAGGAGATCGACCACACCATCGTCGGCGTGGCCCACGAGGGCAACCTCACCGCGCTGCTGATGCGGGACGTCTCGGCCTGCCTGGTCCCGCCCGGGGACGCCGAACTGCCGGCTGAGCAGCACGCGGCCTTCCTCCACCACATGGCGGCGCTGCACGCGGCCTTCCTGGGCCTGGCGCAGGAGGACCAGCTCGGGCTGATGCCCCCGGGTTCCCGGTGCAAGGCGTTCTCCCCCGCCAGCGCCCGCCACGAGGCCGAATCCCGGCACGCCGATCCGGTGCCCCGCCAGATCCCCGGCGGCTGGCAGGCCCTCCAGGAGGCGGCCCCGGAAGCGGCCGGGTACGCGCTGGCGCTGGCCGCCGACCCGGAACCGCTGGCCGACGCGCTCGCGGACACCCCGGTCACGCTGGTGCACGGCGACTGGCGGACCGGCAATCTCGGCTCCCACCCGGACGGCCGGACGATCCTGCTGGACTGGGCCTGGCCGGGGCGGGACGGGCCGTGCGTGGACCTGGCCCGCTACCTGGCGGTGAACTGCGACCGGCTGCCCGAACCCAAGGAGTCGGCGATCGAGCGGTACCGGGACGCGTTGGAACTGCACGGCGTACCAACGAAAAGCTGGTGGAAACGACAGCTGGAACTGGCCTTGCTGGGAGGGTTCGTCCAGCTTGGCTGGTCGAAATGTGGGGACGAATTGGGATGGTGGGTGGAGCGCACCCTGCCCGCCGCGCGAGGGTTGCTCGGGCGGCGGGCAGGGTGAGATCAGGTCAGGGGTAGTTGACCCAGTTCGCGACGTTGGTGGATGAATTCGAGGGTCCACCGGTCGTGTTGATGATGTTCCGGATCGTCCCGACACCGCCGAGCGACACGGTCACCATGTTGTGGAACCGCACGCCAGGCGTGTTCGGGACCTCGAAGGCCCGGGCCGCGATCACGCCGGGATTGACGTTGAAGTAGCAGTAACTCCCCAGACCCCACGCTTCGTGGCTGGTGACGGTGTTGGCCACCTTGTACGCCGCGTAGCCCTGCGTGCTGCCGTTCATCCAGGCGGCCTGGTTGGGCGGGTCGTAGGGCATCTCGTTCTGGTAGAAGTAGGTCCGCCCGCCGTTCCCGTTCCACACCGTCTGGTACTGCTGGTAGTGCTCGACGAACAGGCCGTACATCGTGACGTCGTTGCCGTTCACGGTCAGCCCGTTCGCCGCCGTGTTGGAGTTCCATCCGATGCCGCTGCCGTGGTCGCCGCGCCAGATCCAGGTGTGGTCGCCGATCACGTTGTGGCTGTTCACGACCAGGCTCTGGGTCGCCTTGCCGACCGCCGCGCCGCCGACCCTGAAGTACACGTCGTGCAGCGAGGTCGGGTTGGCCGCGTGCGACGCCGCCGAGCCGGCCGGGCCGACCTGCATGAGCATCGCCGAGTTGACGGTGCCCGCGTCGAACAGGATCCCGGCCACCTTGACCCCGTCGACGTCGGCGACGGTCATCGCGGTGACGCCGTTGTCGGGGATGAACGTGGCCAGACCCAGCCCGAGCACCACGGTGTTGGCGCGGGTCACCCGGATCGTGTCATTCAGGTGGTAGACGCCCGGGGTCACCAGGAGGTCCTGCCCGGCGGCCAGCGCCGCGTTGATGTTGGCGGCGGTGTGCCCCGGTTTGACGATGAAGAACTGGCTGATCGGCAGCGACGTCCCCGCCGGGGAGCCGCCCGACCAGCTGGTGCCGGTGGAGTTCGTCCGCACCGCCGGGACGAAGACCTGGTAGGCCCCCGCCTGGTCGATGTAGAGGAACGGCTTCTCCCGCACCACCGGCGTGGTCGCCACCCTCGTGTACGGCGGGCTCGGGAAGTTCCCGGCCGGCGCGTTGGTGGCCCCCACGAACACCATGTTCCAGTTGGAACCCGTCCAGCTGCCCATCTCGGTGTTCCGCGTCAGCCACTGCTGCTGCGACCCCGACCGGACCTGGCCGTCGACCTTGGTGTCCGCGAACAGGCCACCGCTCGACCAGCCGCCGTCGTCCAGCTGCAGGTTCCCGCGCAGATGCATCCGCCGGTACGGCGCCGCCTGCGAAACCGCCCACCGATCATTCCCGCCGGGCGGATTGACCGACATGTTCTCCACGCCACGCCAGAAGTTCTGGGTCGCGTTGCCCTGGAACCAGTCCGCCTCGGCGTGCACCGGCCCGTTGATCGTGACGTTGTCCGGCGACAGGCCGAGCCCGAGCACCTGCGTGTAGAAGCCGACGTTCACGTCCACGTTGTAGGACCCCGGCCGGAACAGCAGCGCGAACCGGTTGCCGCCGAACTGGTTGGTCTGCTGCTGGTTGAAGACGGTGTTCAACCGGCTCTGAATGGTCGCGGCGGGCGTCGACGGGTCGAAGATGCTCACGTTCGGCCCGAGATCCGGGTTGGGCCCGGTCGGGGGCGGGCCGCCGCCGAAGGTGAACGACTGGGCGGTGGTGCCGTTGCAGGTGTACTGCTGGAACTGCACGCTGTCTCCCGTGGCGGCGCCCGGCATGTCGAGGCATTTGCCGCTGTGCCGGTTGACGAAATGGTAGAAGCCGCCCGGCTCCTCCACCGCCTGCCACTGCTGGTTGTTGCCGCCGCCGTACAGCCAGAGCTGGATGGGCGCGCTGTCGGCGACCGAGACGCCGGTGACGTCCCAGGTCTGGGCGGCGTTGAGCGCGCTGTTGACGCGGAAGTAGCCGCCGCTGGTGGGCTGGAACTGCCAGGACTGCGCGGTCGTGCCGTTGCAGGTGTACTGCTGGACCGCGGTCCCGTTGGCTGACGCCGCCGCGCGGGCGTCGACGCACTTGCCGCTGGCCCTGTTCACCACTGTGGTGAATCCGGTCGGCGGGGCCGCCTGCGCCGGGCCGGACAGCCCGATCAGCGACCCCGCGACCAGCACCAGGGCGATCAGGGCGCTCCTGATGGACATCCGGACTCCTTAGAAGCCGGCCGTGATGCGAGTGAAGTCCCAGTTGGCCTGGGGCGTGCCGCTACAGGTCTCGGTGAGGCCGCCTGCGCAGGGACGGTCCCGGTTGACCGACCAGTACGCGAACCGGGTCAGGCCCCTGGCGCGGGCCCAGTCGCGGATCTGCGTCCAGACCCCGGTCGTGGTGATCTCACCCTGGTCGGAGCTGCCGTTCATGCCGGAGATGCCCATCCGCGCGTACGCCTGCGCGTCGGTCCAGCCCCACGCCGACTTGAGCGCGTTCTTCAGGCCCTCCGAGGAGTTGACCGTGGCCTGGTACATGTTGCCGTGGCCGCCGAAGTTGAACGGCATGATCGTGTAGTTGTCGATCGGCACGTTCAGCGCCCGGGCCTGGTTGATCAGCCGGATGCCGTCGCCGGTCGGCCCGTTGAGGCCGGTGCCGAAGGTGACCGCGATCTTCACGTTCGGGTTGTTCTGCTTGACGATCTTGAGACCGTTGAGGATGCGGTCCTGGACCGTGTAGTTGGAGAACTCGTCGGTGTTCTCGATGTCGAAGTCGACCACGGCCGGGCCGACGGCGTTGATGACCTGCTGCACGGCGCCGGCGTACGCGGCCGGGGTGGAGCAGTTCGGCCCGAGCTTGTTGCCGGACCAGCCGCCGAAGGAGACTTGCACGCTGCCGCCGGCCGCCTTGATGGAGTTGATGGTGGACTGGTCGACGCCGCCGGTCAGCGGCCTGCTGCCGTCCCAGCGCGGCACGCAGCCGCCGCCGGACAGGATGAACGCCATGGTGAAGGAGCGCACGCCGGTCTGGCTCATCACCGTGGCGGCGTTGGGCGGGCTGCCCCAGCCCATGTACAGATACGGCGCGCCCGGCATCTTGCCGGGCGGCGGGGGCGGCGGGGGCGGGGTGGTGCCGGTGGGCAGCGTCCAGCGCTGGTTGGCGCCGGCGAAGCAGTCCCAGATCTGGAGCGGGGTGCCGTCGGCGGAGCTGTTCCCGGTGGCGTCCAGGCACTTGCCGAGCGCGCGCAGGGTGCCGTCGCTCTGCGCGGTCCAGACCTGGGCGGTGCTGCCGTTGCAGTCCCAGATCTGCACCTTGGTGCCGTTGGCGCTGCTGGCGGCGTTGACGTCCAGGCACTTGCCGAGGGCGCGGATGGTGCCGTCGGTGCCGGTCGTCCAGGATTGGGCGCCGGTGCCGTTGCAGGTGTAGAGCTGGACCTGGGTTCCGTTGGCCGTGCTGGCGGCGGCGACATCCACGCACTTGCCGCCGAATCCGGTGATCTGACCGGTCGCCGCCGAGGCGGGCGTGACACCGGTCGCGACGAGGGCGAGCGCGACGGCTCCGGCCGCCAGGACTCGCGCTAATCGGGGGCGCTGAAGGGGCATGTTCGTCTCTCCCGGTTGTTCACTTCTTAAATTAACCCGGATATAACCCCTTCCTGCCTGGCGGTGTCAATAGGAAAGTTTCCTAATGATTGAAGAGATCTTGGCCCGTCAGAGGATGTACGCTGACGATCGTTCCGCGCCGTGAGTAGGCGTGAGCGTGCCCGGGAACCCGCACTCTGGTTAGGGAAGACTTAGTTAGTGTAGCCTTACCTAAATTTGTCGGATGATTCGGAGGATTTAGGTGAGTGCGGGGCGAGATGTCCTGTGGGGAGCGGTCCGCGGGCAACGGCGCGACGTTCTCTTCGGGTCCGTGCTGGGGGCAGGGCATCAAGCCGGCGAGGTGGCGGTCCCCGTCCTCATCGGCGTCGTCATCGACCAGGCCGTCGCCCGGGGCGACCTGACCGCGCTGCTCGGCTGGCTCGCCGCGCTCGCCGCCGTATATGTCAGCCTCTCGTTTAGTTTCCGGTACGGCGCCCGCGCCGGTGAACGCGCCGCGGAACAGACCGGCCACGAACTCCGGTTACAGCTCGTACGCCGCGTCCTCGATCCCCGCGGCGGCACCGAACAAGGGCGCTTACCTGGGGCTTTGACGACGATCGCCACCGAGGACGCCAAACGGGTCGGCGCCGTGAACATGGCCGCGATCATGGGAATCGGCGCGCTCTTCGGAGTGCTGGTGGGCGCGGTCGTGCTGCTGTGGATCTCGCTGCCGCTCGGCCTGCTGGTCCTGCTGGGCACACCCCTGCTGCTGTTCGCGGGGCATCTCCTGAGCAAACCGCTGGAACGGCGCAGCGAGGCGGAACAGGAACGCGCCGCCCACGCCTCCGGCGTCGCCACCGACTTGGTGACCGGGCTGCGAGTACTCAAAGGCATCGGCGCGGAATCCGCCGCCGTCGCCCGTTACCGGCTCACCAGCCGGGAATCTCTGGTGGCCACCCTGCGGGCGGCGCGCGCGGAGTCCTGGCAGTACGGGATGGTGCTGGCGCTGACCGGCGGCTTCATCGCGGTCGTCGCGCTGATCGGCGGACGGCTCGCCCTGCAGGGAGACATCAGCCTCGGCCAGCTGGTGTCGGCGGTCGGCCTCGCGCTCTTCCTGCTCGGACCGCTGGAGGTCTTCTCCTGGGTGAACGCCGAACTGGCCCAGGGACGCGCGTCGGCGGGCCGGATCGCCGAAGTGCTCGCCACTCCCCCGGCCGTTGGCACGGGCACACGCGCTCTCCCCGATCCGGTTCGCGGCGAGTTGCGGCTTCGGGACGTGCGTTGTGACGGGTTGACGCTCGACCTGGCGGTCTCCCCCGGCGAGATCGTCGGTGTCGTCGCCACCGATCCGGCCCACGCCACCACGCTGCTGCGCTGCCTCGGGCGGCAGACCGACCCCGAGGCCGGAGTGATCGAACTGGACGGGGTGCCGTTCACCGAGGTGGACCCCGCCGATCTCCGGCTGGCGATTCTGGTCGCCGAGCATGACGCGGACCTGTTCGAGGGCACGTTGCGTACCAATGTGGCGGCCGAGGAGGCCGTGCTGGACCGGGTGCTGGTCGCCGCCGGTGTGGACGAGGTCGCGCGCGGGCTGCCGCTCGGCGTCGACGCGCCGGTGATCGAGCGCGGGCGATCGTTGTCGGGCGGGCAGCGGCAGCGGGTGGCGCTGGCGCGTGCGCTCGCCGCCGACCGGGCGGTGCTCGTGCTGCACGATCCGACCACGGCGGTGGACACCGTGACCGAGGCGCGGATCGCGGGCGGGTTACGGGAGATCCGGCAGGGCCGTACCACCCTCGTGGTGACCACCAGCCCGGCGCTGCTGGCGGTCACCGACCGGGTGGTGCTGCTGGACGGCGGCCGCGTCGCCGACCTGGCCCCCCACGCCGAACTGGTACGGCGGAACGCCGTCTACCGGGCGGTGGTGCTGGCATGAGCCGGGAGCTACTGCCCACCGCCACTCCGGCGCGGACCAGAGCCGCGGTGCTCGAACTGCTGCGGCCGCATCGGGCGCTGGCGATCGCCGGCTTCTCCGTCATGGTCGGCGCCACCGCGATCGGGCTGCTCACCCAGCCGCTGCTGGGGCACATCGTCGACCTGGTCGACTCCCGGAGCGCGCTCGACGCGCTCACCCTGCCCGTGGTGTTCCTCGTCATCGTGGCCGTCGTGCAGGGCGGCGCGACCGGGCTGGGGCTGTCGCTGATCGCCAGGCTCGGTGAGACCGTGCTGGCCAGGCTGCGGGAACGGTTCGTCGGGCGGGCGCTGCGGCTGCCGCTTGAGCAGGTGGAGAAGGCCGGTTCCGGCGACCTCACCGCCAGGGTCACCGCCGACGTCTCGCAGGTGGCCGAGGCGATGCGGACCGCGCTGCCGGAGCTGGCCAGGTCGGTGCTGGTGATCATTCTCACCATGTTCGCGCTGGCCGTGGTGGACTGGCGGTTCCTGCTGGCGGCCCTGCTCGCGGTGCCGTTCCAGGCGCACACCGCGCGGTGGTACGTGCGCGACGCCGTCCCCCTGTACGCCCGGCAGCGCATCGCGGGCGGCGCCCAGCAGCAGCAGTTGCTGGAGACCATCGGCGGCGCGTCCACCGTGCGCGCCTTCCGGATCGAGGACGAGCACGCCGGGCGGGTCACCGAACGATCGCAGCGGGCCGTCGACCTGACCATGCGCGGCGTCTGGCTGGTGCTGCGTTTCTACAGCCGCCTGCACGTCGCCGAGTACATCGGCCTGGCCGCCGTCCTGATCGCCGGTTTCCTCATGGTCCGCGGCGGACTGGTCTCCATCGGTACGGCTACCGCCGCCGCCCTCTACTTCCACGGCCTGTTCGGACCGGTCAACACCGCACTCGTGCTGATCGACGACGCCCAGTCGGCCGCGGCGAGCCTGGCCCGGCTGATCGGGGTCATCGATCAGCCGGAACCCCCCGCGCGCACGGCCGAAGTCACGGCCACGCCGGAGGAGGCGGTCGCGGTGGCGGGGCTTCGTCATGCGTATGAGGAGGGTCGGCCGGTTCTGCACGGCATCGACCTGACCATCGGGCGCGGAGAGAGGGTGGCGCTGGTCGGCGCCAGCGGCGCGGGCAAGACGACGCTGGCCCGGCTGATCGCGGGAGTGCATGTCCCGGCCGGGGGTTCGGTGCGGTTCGGGGCGAGTGAGCGAGTGGCGATGATCACCCAGGATGTGCATGTTTTTGCCGGTTCCCTCGCCGATGACCTGCGGCTGGCCCGGCCCGAGGCCACGGACGCGGAGTTGCGCGAGGCGCTCACCCGGGTGGATGCCCTGACCTGGGCGGACACGCTGCCCGACGGCTTGGGGACGATCGTCGGCGAAGGCGGGCACCGGCTCACCGCGACGCAGGTTCAGCAGGTCGCCCTGGCCCGGCTGATTCTCGCCGACCCGCCGATCGCCGTCCTGGACGAAGCCACCGCGGAAGCCGGGAGCGCCGGGGCCCGCGTCCTCGAAAAGGCCATCGACCAGGCGATCGCGGGACGGACGGCGCTGATCGTCGCCCATCGCCTCAGCCAGGCGGCCACCACCGACCGGGTGGTCGTCATGGACGACGGCCGGATCGTCCAGATCGGCCACCACACCGCGCTCTGCGCGACCGACGGCCCTTACGCGACCTTGTGGACGACCTGGACCGGCCTCCGCGTAACCGACATCCCCGACTCCAACCCGCCTGTCCCTGAATGACCTATCCGCGTAGCTGGGATCCCCCGGCCCTATACCGACATGTCCATCTGACCGTCGCTAGTTCTGACAAATCCCGATCTGCGAAGGATCTTTCATGTTTCGCTCCATGAAGGGTGGTCGGCCCGCCGCTGTGGTCGCCGCCGCCCTGCTTTTCCTCGCCACCGCTTGCGGTTCCGGGCAGGAGACCGCAGCCCCGTCCGCGCCCGCGGCCTCCGCTCCCGCCGAGTCCGCGCCGGCGGCCGTCTTCCCCGTGACGATCGACCACAAATTCGGCACCACCACCATCCCGGCCGCCCCGGCCCGGGTATTCACCGTCGGCCTGACCGACCAGGACGCGGTGCTGGCGCTCGGCGTCGTCCCCGTGGGCACCACCGAGTGGTTCGGCGGTTTCCCGGGGGCCATCGGGCCGTGGGCGAAGGACAAGCTGGGTAGTTCGCCCGTACCGACCGTGCTGGAGGACACCGGCACCGGGCCGCAGGTCGAGAAGATCGCCGCGCTCAAGCCGGACCTGATCATCGCGCTGTACTCCGGCCTCACCAAGGAGCAGTACGAGACGCTGTCGAAGTTCGCGCCGGTCGTCGCGCAGCCGAAGGAGTTCAACGACTACGGCATTCCGTGGCAGGACCAGACCCTGCTCGCGGGCAAGGCGCTCGGCAAGGACGCCGAGGCGAAGGCGCTGGTCGATGCTGTGGACGCGAAGTTCGCGGCGGCCAAGGCCGAGCACCCGGAGTTCGCCGGGGCGTCCGCCGTGGTGGCCACCCCGTATGAGGGCTTCTTCGTGTACGGCAGCCAGGATGCCCGGTCGCGGACGCTGACCTCGCTGGGTCTCACTCTGCCGTCCGATCTGGACCAGGTCATCGGCAACCAGTTCGGGACGAGCATCAGCCGCGAACGCGCCGACCTCCTCGACCAGAAGGTGGCCGTGTGGACGGTTCCCGACCTGGTCAAGGACGTGGAGACGCTGCACAAGGACAAGCTCTATGCCGACATGTCGGTTGTGTCGGAAGGGCGCGAGGTGTTCATCGCCGAGGCCAGTGACTACGGGGTCGCGTTCTCGTTCGTGACGGTGCTCAGCCTGCCGTACGTGATCGACCGCCTGGTCCCGCAGCTGGCGGCGGCGATCGACGGGGACGCGGCCACCAAGGTGGAGCAGCCGAGCTCCTGACACGCACCAAAGGGCCGGGTCATCTGACCCGGCCCTTTCGCGTTGGCGTCGAGCGCCATCGGGTTGTTGGCGACGACGGCGTCCGGCGGCTCGTCCAGCGCGACCGCCGTCGACCCGGTAGTCGGCCGGCGCTGATGTCGCCGGGTACGCGAAGGGCCGGGAGTGGTGTCCCGGCCCTTTTCGCGTGCTCAGGATTCGATCAGGCTCTTGGGACGGAGGTCGGTCCAGTTGGTCTCGATGTAGTCGAGGCATGCCTGGCGTTCGCCCGGGCCGTGGACGACGGTCCAGCCGGCTGGGACGTCGACGAACTCGGGCCACAGGCTGTGCTGGCCTTCGTCGTTGACGAGGACGGTGTAGACGCCGTCCGGGTCCTCGAAGGGGTTGCTGCTCATGCGGGGTTTCCTTCCTTCTGGATGTGGTCCACCAGGGCTTCGAGTGCCCGGAACCAGGATTGCGCGAGGTCGGTGACCGCTTCCTCGGAGAGGAGGCGGGAGGCGTAGGTCCAGGTGGCGGTCAGTTCGGGGCCGGTGATCCGGTCCTCGGTGAGGGCGTTGAGGGTGAGGGCGTGGGACATCGGCAGGTCGGGGTGATCGCCGAGTTCGACGTTCTCGGGGGCCCAGGACCAGTCCGTGGCCTCGGGGAGTCCGAATCGGCCGAGGTAATTGAACTGGATCGACGGCTGAGGCAGGCGGGCCAGTTCGGGGCCGGTTCCGGGGTTGAGCCAGCGAAGCAGGCCGAAGCCGACCCCTCCCGCAGGCAGCGCGGCCAGGCCGTCCCTGATCCGGGCGACTCCCCGCTCGACTGGCAGGCCATCGAGATCCAGCCGGACCGGCACGACACCGGTGAACCATCCGACGGTTCTCGACAGGTCGGCGTCGCCGAGCCGCCCGTGGGTCTCCAAGTCGACGAGAACGTCCCGACTGCCTCGCCACTCCGTGACCGCCCGTGCGAGCGCGGCCAGCAGCACGTCGTTCACGGTCGCGCCCAGTTCCGCGGGGACCCGGCTGAGCAGCGGTTCCGTCCATCTGGCGGGCAGGGTGACCGAGACGCTGCGAGCGGTAGCCGCAGTATCGAGGACCGACAGACCCAGCTCGCCATCAGGAGCGGGGGGTAGATCCATGTCACCTGCCAACGCTGGGCTCTCGAACCGACCTGAGTCGCCTGTCGAATCCGCAGTGTTCGGCTGATCCGCGCTGCCGGGCACCTCCGGACCACCGGTGAGGACCGATGTCCAGAAGGCCAGTTCGTCTTCTGTCGCCGGGTCGTTGGCGCGTTCGACGAGGTCTTGCGACCACTGGCGGAATGAGGTCGCCGGTTCCAGGGGTTGGCCTTGACAGGCTTCGGCGAGGTCGGGGAGGAGGACGCGCCAGGAGACGCCGTCGACCGCGAAGTGGTGGATGAGCAGGAGCAGGCGTCCCGGCTGGGTTGGGCCGGCGTCGAACCAGATGGCGCGGACCATGTCCCCTGTGTCGGGGTTCAGGGCGGCTCTGGCTTGTTCCGCGTGTGCGGTGAGGTCGGCGGCGGAAATGGATTCGCAGGGGATGCGGGTGAGCCAGGTGGCCGCGTTCTTGTTCTCGGGTACGCGGAGAGACCAGGTGCCCGAGCGGTCGAGGCGGGCGCGGAGCATGTCGTGGCGGTCGGCCACGGTTTGCAGGATGGCGACCAGGCGGGGTTCGTCCAGGTCCGGAGGGGTTTGGAGGAGGGCGGACTGGTGGTAGCCGTCGATGGGGCCGCCGCGCTCGAGCAGGGCGTGCATGATCGGCGTCAGCGGGACGGTTTGCTCGGCGTCCCGGGTGGCGACGGCGGCCAGGGCGGCGACCGAACGGTGCCGGAAGACCTGGCGCGGGGTGATGGCGAAACCGGCGGCGCGCGCTTGGCTGACCAGGCGCATGGCGACGATGCTGTCTCCGCCTTGGGCGAAGAAGTCATCGTCGGCGCCGATGCCGGGCAGGCCGAGCACATCCGCGAAGATCGCGGCCAGGGCCTGCTCGGTCTCCCCGGTGGCGGGGCGTCCGGCGAGGGTGAAGT
This sequence comes from Acrocarpospora corrugata, assembly GCF_009687845.1. GTDB lineage: Bacteria > Actinomycetota > Actinomycetes > Streptosporangiales > Streptosporangiaceae > Acrocarpospora > Acrocarpospora corrugata. The sequence continues at coordinate 310,162 of NZ_BLAD01000035.1, read as the reverse complement.
CGGGCGCGGGCAGCGCGTTGCGGTCGAGTTTTCCGTTGGGCAGCAGCGGGAGCGCGTCCAGCGCCACGACGGCGGCCGGGACCATGTAATCGGGGAGCACGGCGGCAGTCGCCGCCCGAAGCTCCGCCGGGTTGACGGCCCGGCCGTCGTTCGGGACGACGTAGGCGATCAGGTGGCGGACGCCGGGGCGGTCCTCGCGGGCGATGACCACGGCCTGGGCGACCGAGTCGTCCCGGTCGAGGACGGCTTCGATCTCCGCGGGTTCGATGCGGAAGCCGCGGATCTTGAGCTGGTCGTCGGCCCGGCCGCCGTATTCGAGCTGACCGTCGGCGTTCCATCGGGCCAGGTCCCCGGTCCGGTACATCCGGTGTCCTGGCGGCCCGTACGGGTCGGCGGTGAATCGTTCGGCGGTCAGTCCTGGACGCCCGAGATAGCCGCGCGCCAGTCCGGGACCGGACAGATAGAGTTCGCCGGTCACGCCGGCCGGGACCGGGCGGAGGGCGGCGTCCAGCACGTACGCCCGGGTGTTGCCGACCGGGCGGCCGACGGTGGGACGGTCGCTGTCGGACACGCGGGCGATCAGGGCGTCCACGGTGGCCTCGGTCGGGCCGTACAGGTTCACGGCCTCGGTGGCACGGAGCTGCGCCAGCTCCGACCAGAGCGAGTCGGGGACGGCCTCGCCGCCGACGCCGACGATGGCCAGCGGGCATTCGCCGTCCCTGATCAGGCCCGATTCGGCCATCTGGGCGAGGAAGGACGGGGTGACCTCGATGAAGTCGAGTTCCTCGGCGCGGATGGCGGCGGCCAGCAGGTCCGGGTCCCGGCGGGTTTCGTCGTCCATGACGTGCAGGGCGTGGCCGTCCAGGAGCCAGAGTTGCGGCTGCCAGGACGCGTCGAAGGAGAACGACCATGCGTGGCCGACCCGCAGATGGCGTCGGCCGGTGCGGCGCTTGGCGACGTCGTGGAGCATGCGGCGGTGGCTGTGGAAGAGGTTGACCACACCGCCGTGACTGATCACGACGCCCTTGGGCTTGCCGGTCGACCCCGAGGTGTAGATCACGTACGCGGGGTGCCGGGGATCGCGCGGCACGGCGAGATCGTGCCCGGGAGTTTCCGAGAGCCCCGCTGAATCGCCGGCGCTGGTGTCGAGCGCGTCGATCCGGATCTGCGGCAGGTCGTCCGGCAGTGCGGAATCGGCGGTGGTGAGGGCCAGCGACGGCCGGGCGTCGTCGATCATGTCCCGGACGCGGCTGGCGGGAAGGTCCGCGTCCACCGGAAGGTAGGCGGCCCCCGATTTGAGCACGGCCAGGATGGCGAGGATGTAGTCGGCGGTGCGTGGCAGGGACAGGGCGACGATCCGCTCCGGGCCCGCGCCATGATCGACCAGCAGCCGGGCCAGCCGGTTGGCTCGTTCGTTGAGCTCGGCGAACGTCCACATGGTGGTCCCCGCCACGATGGCGACGGCGTCCGGCGAGGCCGCGACCTGGGCCTCGAAGATGGCGGGAACGGTGCTGGGCTCGCCGGGGATGGCGGTGTCGTTCCAGCTTTCCAGGATGGTGTGCCGGTCGTCCGGGGTGAGGACGTCGACTCGGCCGACCGGCTGTCCCGGGCCGGCGATCATCGCCTCGAAGACGCGGAGCATGGCCGCGCCCATTTTCTCGATCTGGGTGCGGTCGAGCAGGTCGGGCCGGTACTCGGCGGTCAATGACAGCCGCTCCCCGGGCTCGACCGCCCAGGTGAACGGGTAGTGCGTCGAGTCCTGGTGATCGCGGACGGTCAGCCGCAGGCCGTCTTCTGGTCCTCCGTTGTCCGGGTAGGACTCGAAGACCATCAGCGTGTCGAACAGTTCGCCCAGGCCGGCCTTCCGCTGGATGTCGGCGAGCCCGAGGTGCTGGTGCTCGATGAGTGCCGACTGCTCGTTCTGGATCCTGGTGAGGAATTCGCCGAGTGGTTCACGTTCCCTGAGCTGGACTCTGACCGGAACCGTGTTGATGAACAGGCCGATCATCGCCTCCACCCCGGGCAGGTCCGGCGGGCGTCCGGCCACGGTCGCGCCGAACACGATGTCGTCGCGCCCGGTGAACCGGGAGAGCACCAATCCCCATGCGCCCTGAACGAGGGTATTGAGCGTGACCCGGTGGCTTCTGGCCAGCGCGGTCAGAGCCTCGGTGAGCTCGGGGGTGAGCAGCGTAGTGATCATCTCGGGGACGGCGGGAACGCGGTTCGGATCGCCGGGCACCAGATGGGTGGGCCCCTCCAGCCCGTCGAGCGCCCGCGCCCAAGCGGCCCCCGAAGCCTCCGCGTCCTGGCGAGCGAGCCACCGGAGGTAGTCGCGGTAGGGCGGCACCGGCGCTGGCCGGGCTCCCGCGTACAGGTCGGCGAGTTCCCGCATGAGCGGCGGCACCGACCAGCCGTCCAGCAGAAGATGCTGATGCGAGAGCACGAGCCGATGGCGTTCCGGCCCCACCCTGGCCAGCAGCAACCTCAGCAGAGGCGGCGCCTCCGGCCGGAATCGGCGCCGTTCCTGGGCGAGATATTCATCCCATCGTTCATCCGACCCGGACAGATCAACCTGCCGCCAGGGCAGCGTAACCTCCCGCGCGACAACCGAAACCGGCCGTCCACTGGACAGGTACCGGAATCCGGCCCGCAGATTCTCGTGCCGGTCCAGCAGTTCCTGACCGGCCGCCCGCAACCGCTCGGCATCCAGCGGCCCTTCGATGTCGTACGACACCTGCACGGTGTAGACATCCGGCCCGGCGTCCAGCGACGCATGGAACAGCAGACCAGCCTGGAGCGGAGACACCGGAAGAACCTCGACCCCGGCGGGGATCTCAGCCCGTTCCTCGGCGGAGAGCTGGACAAGCGCGTCCCCCGGCAGGCTGCCATGGTCGTCCTCGGCGGCGGACACGGTGGCGACCCGGGACAGGCCCGCCGCCGTCCGATGCCGGAAGACGTCTCTGGGCGTGATCGTCAGCCCGGTCCCGCGAATCCTGCTGACCAGCTGCATGGCGACGATGCTGTCCCCGCCGAGTGCGAAGAAGTCGTCCTCCACCCCGACCCGGTCCAGGCCGAGCACACCCGCGATCAGCCCGACGATGAGCTCCTCCTGCCGCGTCCGCGGCATGGTCTCACTCACCTCGGCGGCGAAGTCCACCGCGGGAAGCGCCTTCCGATCGAGCTTCCCGCTCGGCGTCAACGGCAGCGCGTCCACGAACACGAACGCCGCCGGCACCATGTAATCCGGCAGAACATCGGCCACAAACGCCCGAAGACCCGACACTCCTCCAGAGCTCTGGACTCCCGATCCCCGCGCGACCCCGGCGATATCGGAGGCCGGCCTCGTGGGTGTCCCGGTGCCGCCAACGGGCTGATCGAACCTGACTCCAGCGACGCCAACAGACTGATCGGACCCGGCTCCGGCGACACCTTCAGAGCGACCGGGCACGACCTCAGCTACGCCCGCGGATCGATCCTGCGCCCCGGAGCCGCTGGCGGACATTTCCGGCGTGTCCGCAGAGACCTGTGGGGTGGCCATGGGCACCACATAGGCGATCAGGCGCTCATCTCGGACGATGACGGTGGCGTGGGCGACGGCCTCGTGCCGGGCCAGGACGCTTTCGATCTCGCCGAGTTCGATGCGGAAGCCGCGGATCTTGACCTGGTCGTCGACGCGGCCGAGGTAGTCGAGCGAGCCGTCGAGGTTCCAGCGGGCGAGGTCGCCGGTCCGGTACATCCGGCTTCCCCCCGGGCCGTAGGGGTCGGCGACGAAGCGTTCGGCGGTCAGGCCGGGACGTGCCAGATACCCGCGCGCTAGCTGGACGCCCGCCAGGTAGAGCTCCCCCGCGGCTCCCGGCGGAACCGGCCGGAGACCGGCGTCCAGCACGTATGTCCGGGTGTTCCACACCGGCCGCCCGATCGGGACGGCGGCGGATCCGGGGCGGATCTCGACGGCGGTCACGTCCACGGCGGCCTCGGTCGGGCCGTAGAGGTTGTGCAGCCCGGCGTCGAGGACCTGGTGGAACCTCGCGGCGAGACCGGCCGGAAGCGCCTCACCGCTGCACATCACCCGCCGCAGGCCCGTGCAGCCGGCCGCGGTGGGTTCGTCGAGGAACGCGCGCAGCATCGACGGCACGAAGTGGGTGGTGGTGACCCCCTCTGCCTGGATGAGCGCGGCCAGATAGGCCGGATCCCGATGGCCTTCCGGCCTGGCGACGACCAGCGCCGCACCGGTGATCAACGGCCAGAAGAACTCCCACACGGACACGTCGAAACTGGACGGCGTCTTCTGCAGGACCCGATCGTCCGCCGTCAGCCGGTAGGTGTCCTGCATCCAGAGCAGCCGGTTGACGATCCCCTCCTGCGGGACGACCACGCCCTTCGGCCGCCCGGTCGAACCGGAGGTGTAGATCACATACGCGGGGTGCCGCGGATCGTACCGGTCCGGCAGTTCACCCAGCGGACCACCCGGAATGCCGTCGCGGATCACGCAGACCGGCTCGGCGTCCCGAAGCATGAACTCCAAGCGCTCCTCCGGATACTCCGGATCAAGCGGCAGGTACGCCGCCCCCGCCCGATGCGCGGCCAGCAACGCCACGACCAGTTCGACCGAACGTGGCAACGCCACGGCGACCGTACGCTCCGGACCCGCGCCCAGCCCGGCCAGCACCCGGGCGGCCTTCTCCACCCGCTCGTCGAGCTCCGCGTACGTCAGCCGCTGGTCTACGGAGACCAGCGCGAGCGCGTCCGGCGTCCGGGCCACCTGAGCCCGGAACAACTCGGGCAGCGTCGTATCCGGCACCTGCCGAACGGTGTCGTTCCATCCGGTCAGAACCAGCGCGCGCTCATCGTCGGCGAGCACCTCCAGATCCCGGACCGGGCGCCCCGGCTCGGCCACGACCTGCTCCAGCAACCTGACCAGCCGCCCGGCCATCCGCTCGACCGTCGCCTCGTCGAACAGGTCGGAGCTGAACTCGATCCAGCCCTCCAGCGCGTCGCCCCGCTCGATGAAGTCGAAGCTGAGGTCGAACTTGGCGGTCTCCTGCCCGAGCGGCTCGGGGGTGACCGTCATCCCGGGCAGATCGAGCGTGCCGTCCTGGTCGGTCAGATAGACGACCATGACCTGGAACAGCGGATGCCGAGCCAGCGACCGGGCCGGGTTGACCGCTTCCACCAGCCGCTCGAACGGCAGATCCTGATGCTCATACGCGGCCAGATCGGTCTCGCGAACCCGCCCCAGCAGCTCACCAAAAGTAGGCGTGCCAGAAATATCAGTACGCAGCACGAGCGAGTTGACGAAGAAACCGACGAGCTCTTCCACCTTCTCGTCGCCACGCCCCGAGATCGGCGTCCCGATCGGGATGTCGTCGCCCGCGCCGAGCCGATGCAGCAGCGCGGCCACGGCCGCCTGGGTGACCATGAACATGCTGACACCATGCGCCCGCGCCAGCGCCCGCAGCCCACGCGCCAGCTCGGGCTCGACGGTCAGCCCGACCGCCCCGCCCTGGTGGCTACTCTCCTCGGGCCGCTGCCGATCCGCAGGCAGCGGCAGCTCCTCGGGAAGCCCGGCGAGTGCCTGCCGCCAGTAGTCGAGCTGACCCGCCTGACCGGCTTCCTGCGACTCCCGATGCCACTGGGTGTAGTCGACGTACTGCACCGGCAGCGGCGCCCAGTCCGGCGCCCGTCCTTCGCACCTGGCTCGATACGCCTCGGCGAGATCCCGGCGCAGCGGCCGATCGGACCACTCGTCGGCGGCGATGTGATGCACGACCAGCAGCAGTACCCGCTCCCGCGGCCCGACCTGGAACACCCACGCCCGGATCGGCACTTCACGATCGAGTTCGAACCCGCGCCCGGCCGCTTCGGCGAGCCTCCCGGCCAGATCCCCCTCCTCGACGTCTTCCACCCGGAAGCCGACATCGGCCTGCTCGGGCGTGAGCACGAGCTGATACGCCTGCCCGTCCCGATCGGGAAACACCGTCCGCAGGCTCTCGTGCCGCGCCACCAGATCCCGCACCGCGGCCTCAAGCGCCTCCACGTCCAGTTCCCCGGACAACCGCCACGCCATCGGAATGTTGTAAGCGGGGTCGGGGCCCTCCAGCCGATGCAACACCCACAACCGCTGCTGCGCGTACGACAACGGCGGGAACTCGGGCCGCGCCTCCAGCCGCGCGGGAGCGGGCCTGACCTCGCCCGCCTGCCGCAGCCGGACGGCGAGCCGTTCCGGCGTCGGGGCCTCGAAGACCTCACGAAGGGAGACCTCGGCCCCGAGCGCCGCCCTGATCCGGCTGACCAGCCGCATCGCCAGCAGCGAATGCCCGCCGAGCGCGAAGAAGTCCTCCGCGACGCCGACCCGCTCCGCGCCGAGCACGGCGGCGAACAGCTCGGACATGATCTCCTCACGGGCATCCCTCGGCCGCCGGCCGGCGGCGGACACGGGCGACTCCGGGGCTGGCAGCGCTCTCCTGTCCAGCTTCCCGCTGATCGACCGGGGCAGCGCCGGGAGTTCGACGAAGGCTCCGGGCACGAGGTGCTCGGGCATCCGGGCGGCGACGTGGGCGCGCAGTTCCGCGGGGTCCACATGTGCGCCAACGACATATGCGACGAGTCGCCGCGCCCCCGGGGTGTCCTCGCGGATGACCACAGCGGCTTGGGCGACGGCGGGGTGGCCGCGCAGGACGGCCTCGATCTCGCCGGGCTCGATCCGGAAGCCGCGAAGCTTGACCTGGTCGTCGGCCCGGCCGAGGAAGTCGAGCGTGCCGTCGGCGCGACGGCGGACCAGGTCGCCGGTGCGGTAGAGGCGTCCGCCCGGCTCGCCGAACGGGTCGGCGACGAATCGTTCCGCCGTCAGGCCCGGACGGCCGAGGTAGCCGCGCGCGAGCCCTTCGCCGGACAGGTAGAGCTCACCGGGCACCCCGATCGGGACCGGCTGCAGGGCCGCGTCCAGCACGTGTGCCCGGGTGTTGGCGATGGGGGCCGCCCATTCCTGGGGTCCGTGCCAGCCGTAGGCGTCGACGGCGCATTCCGTCGGGCCGTACAGGTCGTGGACGACGGTGCCGGGGAGCGCGCGCAGCGTGGCCCAGAGTTCGGCGGAGGTGGCTTCGCCGCCGACCGCGAGGACCTTCGGCAAGTAGCCGTCCAGGAAACCGTGGTGGATGAGTTCCTGCAGGTATGTGGGGGTGAAGTCGACGAAGTCGAGCTCGTGCTCGGCGATGTGATCGAGAAGCGCGGCCGGGTCGGTCATGGTGTGTTCGTCCACGACGTGGAGTTCGTGCCCGGCGAGGAGCCAGAGGAGCGGCTCCCATGATCCGTCGAAGCTGAACGACGCCGCGTGCAGGGCTCGGAGCACGCCCGGTCCCGCCGGTTCGATGAGGTCGGTCCGATGGGAGCCGAACAGGTTGCTCAGGCCGCGATGGGTGCCGATGACGCCCTTGGGCATTCCGGTGGAACCCGAGGTGTAGATGACATACGCGGCCGAGTCCGGTGGCACCGGAACGGGCGCGAGCCGTCCGCCGACGGGGAGGTCGTCGAGTGTGACCGAGCCGGGCAGGTCCAGGTCAGGCGTGCTGATGACGCATGCGGCTCCGGTGTCGTCGAGCAGGTACCGCAGGCGTTCCGCCGGATATGCGGGGTCCAGCGGGAGATACGCCGCTCCTGCGGCGAGAACGCCGAGAATGGCCGGCACCATCTCCGATCTGGGCAGCGCGAGGCCGACCACGTCCTCGAACCCGATCCCCCGTTGCTTGAGCATGCGGGCGATGCTGTCAGCGCGGACCGACAATTCCGCGAAGGTCATCCGCCTGCCGCCGGCCACCAGAGCGGTCTGGTGGGGTTTGTTCCAGGCGGCTTCGGCGAACAATTCCGGCACACTGCGGAGCTCGATCGCGCGTTCGGTGTCGTTGCAGCTGTTCAGGCGTTCTTCGGCGGTGAGCACCGAGAATTTACTGATCGGGATGTCGGTCCGGGCCGCCAGCAGCCCGAGCAGGGCGACGGCGCGTTCGGCGAGTGCCTGCGCGGTGCCCGGATCGCACCGATCGGTGGCGTACTCCAGGAGCAGGGTGATCTCGGAGAGATGGTCGACGAAAGTGAAGTCGAGGTCGAACTTGGCGGTCTCGATCCGGGTCGGCCACCATTGGGTGCCGAGCCCCAGCACGTCCGGGTCTCCGGCCGGGCGGTAGTGATAGCCCAGCATCACCTGGAACAGCGGGTTACGTCCCGGCACGCGGGGCGGGTTGATCGTCTCGACCAGCCGCTCGAAGGGCAGATCCTGGTGCTCGAACGCGGTCAGATCGGCGTCCCTGACCCTGGCCACCAGCTGGGCGAACGTCGGATCGCCGGACAGATCGGCGCGCAGGACGAGCGTGTTCACGAAGAACCCGACCAGGTCGTCCAGGTTCTCGTCGGTTCGTCCGGCGATCGGCGCGCCGAGAGGAATGTCGTCTCCCGCGCCCATCCGGTGCAGAAGCGCGGCGACACCCGCCTGGAGCAGCATGAACATGCTGGTCCCGGTTTCCGCGCAGAGCGCCCGCAGCGCTCCGGCCGTATCGGCGGGCACTTCCGCCCGTACCAGGCCACCGCGCCCATCCGGTTCCGCCGGCCTAGGCCGGTCGAGCGGCAGCGGAATCTCCTCGGGCAGCCCATCCAGCGCGCGCGTCCAGAACCCGAGCTGCCGCTCACCGTCTGCGGCCAGCAGCCCGCTCTGCCAGAGCGTGTAGTCGGCGTACTGCACCGGCAACGGCGCCCATTCCGGCCCTTCGCCGCCCTTTCTGGCCTGGTACGCGACGTCCAGATCCGCCAGGAACGGCCGATCCGACCATTCATCGGTGGCGATGTGATGCAGCACGATCGCGACCACGTGGTCATCGGCCGCGACCCTGAACACATCCGCCCGAACCGGCAGCTCCGCGGCGAGATCGAACGGCCGCTGAACCGCCTCCCGCACCCGTTCGCCGAGCAGCTCCGGCGCACAGTCCAGCACCGCGAAGCCCGGCTCACCGTCCAGAATCAGCTGGTACGGCTCGCCGTCGTGTTCCACGAAAACAGTCCGGAGCGCCTCATGCCGGACGGCGACATCGGCCAGCGCCCGCCGCAACGCGTCGACATCGAGCTCCCCGCGCAGCCGTACGACGAGCGGGAAATGGTACGCGTCGCCGCCGCTGAGCCGCTCGGCCAGCCACAACCGCCGCTGCGCGGCCGACACCGGGATCCGCTCCGGGCGATTGGCGACGGCCACCACGGGCGGGCGCGCGGGTTTGCCGCCATCCGCCCGTTCCGCGAGCAGCGCGGGCGTCGGCGCCTCGAACAGGTCGCGGATCGCCAGCTCGGCTCCGAGTTCGACTCTGGCCCTGCTGATCAGCCGGGTCGCGAGCAGCGAATGCCCGCCGAGATCGAAGAAGCTGTCCTCGGCTCCGGCCGCCGGGAGCGCGAGCACCTCGGCGAAGAGCCGGCACAGCACTTCTTCCTGCGGCGTACGCGGCCCGCGCCCACGCGAGGCGACCACCGGCTCGGCGTCCGGCAGCGCGGCCACGTCGAGCTTCCCGTTGTCGTTCATCGGAAGCCGGTCAAGCACCACGAAAGCGCTGGGAACCATGTAATCGGGTAGCTCCCGCCGCAGCTCCTCCCGAACCCGGGCGACCAGCCCGCCAGCCTGCCGTGCCGCGACGGGAGCGTTCGCGTAGGGAGCCATGCCGCCCCCTGGCCGATAGAGCCCGGAAGTGACGCGAACCTCGCCCCGGACGAAGACAGCCTCGAATCGCCCGATCTCACCCGACCAGGTGGTGAGCACCTGATATCCCTCCGCGGCGGCGACTTCCCGCAGCTCATAGGGCTCAACCCCCGAAATGCCGACACCTCGCTCGGTACCAATCCGGCCATCCGGGACGCCGGTCAGACGCAGCGCGTTTTTGTCGGTGGCGGCATGCACGATGTCCGCGTGTTCAACCGCCCCGGGCCGCCACGCCCGCAACAGCGCCGCCAGCTGCTCACGCCAGCGTGGGCCCGGCTCCGCCGTCGCCGGGTTGCGGAGTTCGAGGAGGGTCTGCCAGTCGAGGGTGGGCTCGTCGCCGAGGCGGAGGTCGGGGGTGTCGTCGTAGAGGACGACGTCGTACCGGTATCGGGTGAGTTCGTTGTGGTGGTGGCCGCCCTTGGTGCGCAGGTCCACGGCGTGGCCGAGGGTGGTGAAGTAGTCGGGGTCTACCAGGAGCTCCTTCTCCAGGGCGAGGCCGCGCCCGGCGGCCCGGCGGATCTGGTCGGGAGCGGCGTCCGGGGTGGCGCGGGCGAGCTGGATCGCGGTGTGGAAGGTGCCGGCCGACCGCAGGTCGCGGACATCGCCGATGAACAGGGCGCCGCCGCGGGCGAGCAGGGGCATCGCGCCGGAGATGACCTCGGTCAGGTGGTCGACGCTGGGGAAGTACTGGATGACCGAGTTGATGATGATCGTGTCGAAGTAGCCGGCGGGCAGGCCGTCGGTGGCGTTGGCGGGCTGGCAGCGCAGAGTGACCTTGGCGGCCAGGCCCGGGTCGCGGCGCAGGTCCTCGCCGATCTTCCGGATCACGGGGGCGGCCAGGTCGGTCGCCCAGTACGCCTCCGCGTCCGGGGCCAGCTGGGACAGGAGCAGGCCGGAGCCGACACCGATCTCCAGGACGCGGCGGGGGCGCAGCTCCCTGATCCGCGCCACGGTCTGCGCCCGCCACTCCCGCATGTGCTCGATCGGGATGGGGGTGCCGTCGTAGCTGCTGTCCCAGCCGGCGAAGTCCTCGGTGAAGACGGCGGTGCCGATCTGCTCGTACTCGTCGGAGTAGATCTCCTGCCATTCGCCGATCTGGGCGAGTTCGGCGGATTCCCGCTCGTCACCGGTCAGCTCGGCGGGCACCAGGTAGGCGACGAGCCGCTGCCCGCCCGCCGGGTCGTCGCGCGCGACGACGGCGGCCTGGGAGACCCCCGGGCGACGGGTGAGCACAGTCTCGATCTCGCCAGGCTCGACGCGATGTCCGCGGATCTTCACCTGGTCGTCGGTACGGCCCAGGAAGTCGAGATTGCCGTCCGGGCGGCGGCGGACGAGGTCGCCGGTGCGGTAGAGGCGTTCGCCCGGCCGGCCGAAGGGGTCGGCGACGAAACGTTCCGCGGTCAGGGCGGGGCGGCCGAGGTAGCCGCGGGCCAGGCCGATGCCCGCGATGTACAGCTCGCCGGGCACGCCGTCGGGGACCGGGCGCAGCCAGCCGTCCAGGATGTGCGCGCGGGTGCCCCGGATGGGCCGGCCGACGGTCGAGGTGGCGCTGTCGTGGGTGCCGCCGCCGAGGGTGTTGATCGTGTATTCGGTGGGGCCGTACAGGTTGTAGCCGTAGGTGCCCTCGGTGTCGCGGAGCCGGGTCCAGACGGTTTCCGGCACGGCTTCGCCGCCGAGCAGTACGAGCGGGGGCCGGTGGCCCGCCAGCAGTCCCTCCTCGATGAGGAGATGGGCGTAGGTGGGGGTGACGTTGACGACGTCCACCCGGTGCGCCTCGCAGTAGGCGACCAGGGCTTGCGCGTCGCGGCGGAGCTCCTCGTCGCACACGTGCACCTCATGGCCCTCGACCAGCCAGAGCAGCTCTTCCCACGACATGTCGAAGGCGAACGAGACGGTGTGCGCGATCCGCAGCCGCCGCCCGCCCGCGGCCGCGACCGCCGGGTCGAAGATCTCCTTCTGATGGTTGAGCTGCATGTTCGTCAGCCCCCGGTAGGGGGTGACGACGCCCTTCGGCCGCCCGGTGGAGCCCGAGGTGTAGATCACGTACGCCGGGTGTTCCAGGCTGAAGGCCGGGCGGTCGGCTTCGGTGATCGGCCCGGCGGGCAGCGCGGCCAGGTCCGCCTCGATCTCGTCGAGCAGGACGCGCGGCATGTCTCCGGCCAGCCGCGCCGACACCGCCGTGGTAGAGATCAGGACCTGCGGCCGCGCGTCGGCCAGCATCGCGGTCAGCCGGTCGTCCGGATAGTCGAGTTCCAGGGGCAGGTAGGCGGCTCCGGTGCGGAGGACGGCGAACAGGGCCGCCACCATGTCGATGGAGCGTGGCAGCCCGAGCGCGACGATCCGCTCCGGCCCGGCTCCCTTCGCCAGCATCAGCCGGGCCAGCCGGTTGATGCGGGCGTCCAGTTCCGCGTAGGTGACCGTGCGTTCCCCGAAGACGAGCGCGAGCGCGCCGGGGGTTCTGGTCGCCTGGGCGGCCAGCAGGTCGGCGATGGTTTCCTCGGGCATGGGGACGCGAGTGGGTTCCCATTCGAGTTCCAGGGCCGCGCGCTCGGCGGCGAGCAGGGGGTCGAGGCCGCCGACCGGGGCGTTCAGGTCGTCGGTCAGGCGTTCCAGCAGGACGGCGAAGCGGTCGAGCAGGGTCTGCGCCCGGGTGTGGTCGATCAGGTCGGGGCGGTGGGTGAGGGTGACCCTGATCTGGCGGCCCGGGGTCACGATGAGGTTGATCGGGTAGTGGGTGGCGTCCACGTTGGCGACGGCGGTCGCGCCGTACCGGTCGTGGAGGTCGGTGAGGCGGTCCTCGGTGTCGCCGTCGCGCAGCACGAACAGGGTGTCGAACAGGCGCCGGTGGCCGGTCTCCGCCTGGAGCACGCCCAGGCCGAGGTACTCGTGCGGCATCAGGGCCAGGCGTTCGCCCTGGATCCTGCGCAGCAGTCCGAGCACCGGTTCCGCCGGGTCGAAGGCGACGCGGGCCGGGACGGTGTTGAGGAACATGCCGATGACGTTCTCGACCTCGGGCACCTCGCTCGGGCGGCCCGCCACGGTCGTGCCGAACACCACGTCGGTGCGGCCGGTCGCGCTCGCGAGAACGAGTCCCCAGGCCGCGTTGAGCAGCGTGTTGAGGGTCAGGCCGTTGCGCCGGGTGGCCGCGCGCAGCCGATCGGCGAGCGCTTCGGGCAGCGTGACGTCGAGGCTTTCCGGGATGACCGGTTCCCGGCCGGCCTCGGCCAGCAGGGTCGGTTCGGCGAGGCCGTCGAGGGCGGCCCGCCACGCCTGGGTGGCGACGGCCGTGTCCTGGGCGGCCAGCCAGGTGAGGTAGTCGCGGTAGCTGCCGGAGGGCGGGAGGGCGTGGCCGTCGCCGGTCGCGTACAGGGCGAGCAGCTGGCCGAAGAAGAGCCAGGCCGACCAGCCGTCCCACAGCAGCAGGTGGCGGCCGACGACGAGGCGGTCTCCCCGGCCTTCGCCGAGGCGGATCAGGAGCAGCCGGAACAGCAGCGGACGGGCCAGGTCGAACCGGCGGGTGCGCTCTTCGGCGATCACCTCGGCCATCCGGGCATCGCGCTCGGCCTCGGGCAGGCCGGACAGGTCGACGACGTCGAGCGGGATCTCCGGGTCGGCGACGATGAACTGCACCGGCTGGCGCAGTCCCTCGCTGGTGAATCCGGCCCGCAGGCTGGGGTTGCGGTCCAGCAGGGCGCGGACCGCTTGGCGCAGGCGGCCGGCGTCGAGCGGGGTGGCGAAGTCGAAGGACTCGTGGACGGTGTAGACGTCCAGGGCGCTGTCGTCGTAGGTGGCGTGGAAGAACAGGCCTTCCTGCAGCGGCGCCAGCGGCCAGATGTCGGCCACCGAGCCGAGCCGGTGCACGCGCTCGATCTCCTCGGGGGTGAGGGCGAACGTGTCGGCGGCGGGCGCGGCCTGCGTCACGACGGGGGCCGTCGCCGCGAGGGCGGCCGGTGTGCGGTGCTCGAAGACGTCGCGGGGGCTCAGATCGAGTCCGGCCCGGCGGGCCCGGCTGGAGACGCCGATCGAGGTGATGCTGTCGCCGCCGAGCAGGAAGAAGTCGTCGTCGGCGCCGACCTCGGGCAGCTTCAGCACGGCCGCGAAGATCTCGGTGAGCAGGTGTTCGCGCGGGCCGCTCGGGGCTCTGCTCCCGGCCTTGACGGCCTGGGGGGCGGGCAGTGCGTCACGGTCGAGTTTGCCGCTCGGCGTCAGCGGCAGATCCTTAAGAAGCACATACGCGGTGGGGACCATGGCCGGGGGAAGCGCGGCTTCCAGTCGTTCCCGCAGGACGGTCTCGTCCGGTCGTTCGCCACCGGCCAGAACCAGGTAGGCGACAAGAGTCGAACCCTGGACGGTCACCGCGGCGCGAGCGACCGCCGGCAGCCGGACCAGGGCGGCCTCGATCTCGCCGAGTTCGATCCGGTTTCCGCGCAGTTTGACCTGCCGGTCGGTGCGTCCGAGGTAGTCGATGGTGCCGTCTTCTCGCCGGCTGACCAGGTCGCCGGTGCGGTACATGCGGCTGCCGGGTTCGCCGAAGGGGTCGGCGACGAAACGCTCTGCGGTCAGCCCCGGACGGGCGTGGTACCCGCGGGCGAGTTGCACGCCACTGAGATAGAGCTCACCCGGAACTCCGGCGGGGACAGGGCGCAGGCACAGGTCGAGAACGCGAAGCCCCGTGTTCCAGACCGGGCGGCCGATGGGCACGACGGCCGCCGGGCTGCCGGTGGACGCGGCGCACGGGTGGTAGGTCACGTCCACCGCCGCTTCCGTTGGGCCGTAGAGGTTGTGCAGGGGCGCGCCCGTCAGAGCCAGCCAGCGGGAGGCGGCGGACTCCAGCAAGGCCTCACCACTGCTGAACACCCGGCGAAGGCTCACGGCCCAGCCCGGCTCGGCGGTGATCTCGTCGGCGGCCAGGAAGGCTTCGAGCATCGACGGCACAAAATGCATCGTGGTGACGCGCTCGTCACGAATGAGCCCCGCCAGATACGCGGGATCCTGATGTCCGCCCGGCTTGGCGAACACCACGGCAGCGCCCTCACACAACGCCCAGAAGAACTCCCAGACACTCACATCGAACCCGGCCGGAGTCTTCTGCAACACCCGATCGTCCGCGCCCAGCTGGTATTCAGCCTGCATCCACGCCAGCCGATTGACAATCGCCCGATGCGTGACGACGACACCCTTGGGCCGCCCGGTCGATCCCGAGGTGTAAATCAGATACGCGGGATGATCCGGCCCCGCGACCTCAAATCGAGCGTCGGCATTCGCACCGCCGTCGAACTCGACTCCGACGTTGCCTCCTGCTCCGGCTCCCACTCCAACTTCCGCTCCAGCTCCAACTTCCGCTCCCACTCCAACTTCCGCTCCAGCTCCAGCTTCCGCTCCAGCTTCGGCTTCCGCTTCCGCTCCGGCTTCGGCTCCAACTTCCGCTCCAGCTCCAGCTCCAGCTTCGGCTTCCGCTCCGGCTTCGGCTTCCGCTCCAACTCCAACGCCGGCTTTGGCTTTGGCTTTGGGATGATCCGGTCGCCCTTCGGCGATCTCGGATTCGGTGCCCTCCGGGTGGCGGGCCTGGGTGTGTTCGGAAGTGCTGAGCTCGGTGCTTGTCTGGCTGCGGCAGTCGGGGACTTGGGGCGTGGTGGATTCGACGAAGTCAGGGGTGTCGATGACGAGGCGGGTGAGGCCGGTGGGTTCGGGGAGTTTGGGGAGCGCGGCCGTGGTCGTCAGGATGGTGCGGGCGCCGGAGTCGGCGAGCATGTGGGCGACTCGGTCGGCGGGGTAGTCCAGGTCCAGGGGGAGGTAGGCCGCGCCGGATTTGAGGACGGCGAGGAGGGCGACCATCAGGTCGGGCGATCGGGGGATGGCCACCGCGACCACGTGTTCGGGGCGGGCTCCGGTGGTTCGCAGGTGGTGTGCGAGGGTCTCGGCGCGGGAGTTGAGTTCGGCGTAGGTGAGGTGTTCGCCCTCGTAGATGACGGCGGTGGCGTGGGGGGTTCTGGCTGCCTGGGATTCGAACGCGGCGGCCAGGGTGGTTTCCGGAACGTCCGCCGGCGTGCCCGTGGGGTGTGCGCGGGCGAGTTCGTCCGGGGCGAGCAGGTCGAGGGTGGCGACGGTCTGGGACGGGTCTGCGGCGAGTGCGCGGAGGATGCGTACCAGGCGGTTGGCGATGCCATGGACGGTGGTGGGGTCGAGGCGCTGGGCGTGGTATTTGAGGACCAGGTCGAGGCGGCGGCCCGGCTTCACGATGAGGGCCAGCGGGTAGTGCACGGTGTCGTGGAAGTCGTGGCCGGTGATCCGGACGGTTCCCGAGGCGTCGGCGAGGCCGGATTCGGCCGGGTAGTTCTCGAAGACCACGAGGGTGTCGAACAGGTCGCCGCCGCCGGTGTGCCCGGCGAGGCGGTGGAGTTCGGCGAGGCCGAGGTGCTGGTGGTCGAGCAGGGCAGCCTGCTCATCCTGGAGGAGTTCGAGCAGGTCGCCCAGGGTGGCGGCGGGTCGCCAGCGGAAGCGGGTGGGCAGGGTGTTGATGAACAGGCCGACCATGGACTCGATGCCTTCGACTTCGGCGTCCCGGCCGGAGACCGTGGTGCCGAACACCACGTCCTCGCGGCCCGCCGAGCGGCCGACCAGCAGTCCCCAGGCGGCCTGGACGACCGTGCCGAGGGTGACGCCGTGTTCCCGCGCCTGGCCGACGAGCCGGGCGGTGACGTCCTCGCCCAGTTCCACGCGTACCTGGCCGGGTTTGGGGGCGCCGGCGACGATGGGGGTCGTGACCATGCGGGTGGGCTCGTCGATTCCGGCGAGCGCGCCCTTCCACACCTCCCGGGCGAAATCCTTGTCCCGCTCCCCCAAGCGCCGCAGATGCGCCCGGTAGGGCGTGACTTCCGGCAGGTCCGCCGAGTCTCCGTAGAGTGCCAGCAGTTCCCGGTGCAGGACCGGCAACGACCAGCCGTCCGCGACGATGTGGTGGAAAGTGAGCACGAGCCGGTGCTGGCCGGGTCCCACTCGAACCAGGGCGCACCGGACAAGCGGCGGCCGACCGAGATCGAACGGCGTCGACCGTTCTTCGGCCACGACCGCGTCCACCGGGACTCCCTCGACCTCACGCCAAGGAAGCTCCAGCCCTGCGGCGATGATCTGGACCGGCAGGCCGTCCGGCCTCAACCGGAAACATGCGCGGAGCGGAGCGTGCCGCTCCAGCAGCCGCTGGGCAGCCCGTCGCAGAGTCTGCCCGTCCAAGGTGCCGGTCAGCTCGATGACCTGCTGGACGACGTAGGCGTCCGCGTCGGCCCCGTCGACCAGGGAGTGGAAGAAGAAACCCTCCTGGAGCGGGCTGAGCGGCAGCAGTTCCTCAACCGCCACCGGTTGATCGCCCTGAACGCGGGCGAGTTCGGCGGCGGGCAACCGCGTCAGCGGCTCGGCGGCCTCCTGAACGTCGATCCGGTCCACCGCGACGGAAGCCAGCGCGGCCACGGTGCGATGCCGGAACACGTCCCGGGAGGTCAGCCTCAGTCCGGCCTCGCGAGCTCCGACCAGCAGCCGGATGGCGGTGATGCTGTCGCCGCCGAGGGCGAAGAAGTCGTCGTCGATGGTGGCCGACTCCACGCCGAGCACCTGCGCGTACAACCGACACAGCAACTCTTCGCGCGGGTCGCGCGCGGCACGCCCGGAGCTGAGCGCCCCATAGTCGGGAGCCGGCAGCGCCGACGCGTCGATCTTGCCACTCGCGGTGACCGGAATCCGATCGATCGGCACGAACGCCGCCGGAACCATGTAATCCGGCAGCCACTCGGCGGCATACGCCCGCAACGTCCGCATCAACGCGGCGACATCACGGAACGGCGCCGGCGAATTGGCCAGCGCCACGACGCCGCTGCGCCGATAAGCCGACAGCCGAACGGCCAAGTGCTCCTCAGCGACCACCTCGCGCTCCGGGTCGCCACTGGCGGCACCGCGAGAGTTCAAGCCACCGCTGGCGGCACCACTTGGGTTAAGGCCATCGCTGGCGGCAACGCCAAGGGTCAGGGGGTCGCCGCTGGCGGCACTACCTGGGTTCAGGTCGGGGTCGCCAGCGGCGGCACTACTTGGGTTCAGGTCGGGGTCGCCACTGGCGGCACTACTTGGGTTCAGGTCACTGCTGGCAGCACCGCTTGCGTTCAGGCCATCGCTGGCGGCGACGTCAGGGTTCAGGTCGCCGATGGCGGCACCGCCTGGATTCAGGCCACCGCTGGCGTTCAGGTCACCGCTGGGCGTGGTGTCCCCGCCAATCACCTTTGTCTCGACACGCGCCGGATGAGCAGTCACCGAGGTGAAGATCGCGTCGAGGCTGCCGTCGTCGGCGTGGCCGGTCCAAGTGAGGGTCAGGTGGTGGCCGAGCCGGGTGGCGAGGGTGTGGAGGGTTTCGGGGTCCGGAGCGGGAAGGGTGATGGTGGAGCGGCTGCCGTCCTCGATGGAGGCGAGCGCGGCCAGGTCGTCGGCCAGGCGCACGTTGGGGATGTCGGTTACGCGAAGACGGGAGGACTGGGCGGTCAGGCGGGCTTCGAGAGCGGGCAGACCACCGAGGGCAGTCCAGGTGATTTCGCTGGTGAGGGCAGGCGCGGCGGTCTCTCGGTCGAGATCATGACCGTTTTGCCCGTCAGCGCCAGAACCGAAATGCGCGGCGCGACCGTGAACGTGTTGCCCGGCATGGCCACCGCGGAAGCCTTCATCGACGCCGTGAATGGGCTGTCCGCCAGGGCCTGCGTCAACACCGTGAGCCTGTTGCCCGGCAAGGCCAGGGCGAGAGCCCACATCAATACCGTGAGCGGGCTGCCCAAGGCCGGGACGAGAACCTCCGTCAGTGCCGTGGGCGGGTTGCGTGGCCGGGGCGAGGCGGAGGGAGACGTCGTAGCGGTAGCGGGTGAGTTCGTTGTGGTGGTGGCCGCGTTTGATCTGGATGTCGGGGGTGAAGCCGGGGAGGGTGGTGAAGTAGTCCGGGTCGAGGAGGAGTTCGCCTTCCCAGGTGACCGAGCGGTCGACGGCGGCGCGGAGGGCCTGCTTGTCGGTGGGGGTTCGGTCGCCGGCGCGGCGGGATTCGACGGCGGCGCGGAGGCAGCGGAGCAGGCGGAGGTTGCGGACGTCGCCGATGAAAAGGGTGCCGCCGGGGGTCAGGAGGGTGGCGGCCTGCTGGATGACCTCGGTGAGGTAGTCGGCGCTGGGGAAGTACTGGGCGACCGAGTTGATCACGATGGTGTCGAAGGAGGCCGCCGGGAGGCCGGTCAGGTCGTGGGCGGGCTGGGCGCGGAGTTCGACGCGGCCGGCCAGGCCGGGGGGAAGCTGGGCGCGCAGGGCGTTGATCGCTTCGGCGGACAGGTCGGTGCCCCAGTAGGTGTCGCAGGCGGGAGCGAGGCGGGACAGCAGCAGGCCGCTGCCGACACCGATCTCCAGGACGCGGCGGGGGCGCAGTTCGGTGATGCGTGCGACGGTGGCGTCTCGCCATTCGCGCATCTGCTCGACGGGGATGGGGAGCCCGTCGTACATGCTGTTCCAGCCGGCGAAGTTCTCCTGGAAGTTCTCGGTGCCGGCCGCCTGGTAGAGCAGTTCGTGCAGGTCTTTCCAGTCGCCGACGCGTTCGGACTCGTCGGGGCCGTGCAGGGCGGGCACGACGTAGGCGGCGAGGCGGCGGTCGCCGGGGCGGTCCTCGCGGACGACGACGGCGGCCTGGTCGACGGCGGGGTGGGCGCGCAGGACCGATTCGATCTCGCCGGGTTCGATGCGGAAGCCGCGGATCTTCACCTGGGAGTCGGCCCGGCCGAGGAATTCCAGCCGTCCGTCCTGCCGCCAGCGCACCAGGTCGCCGGTGCGGTAGAGGCGCTCTCCCGGCGCGCCGAACGGGTCGGCGACGAATCGTTCCGCGGTGAGGTCGGGGCGGCCGAGGTAGCCGCGGGCCAGGCCGTCGCCGCCCAGGTAGAGCTCGCCGGTGACGCCGGCGGGGACCGGCTTGAGGCGGGCGTCCAGCACGTACGCCCGGGTGCCCGGGTCCGGGATGCCGATGGGGACGATCGAGCCGGGGGCGATGTCGGGGTCGCAGAGGCCGAGCGTGGAGTTGGTGGTCGCCTCCGTCGGGCCGTACGCGTTGAACATCATGCGGCCGCGGGCGTGGCGGGCGACGAGTTCGGGCGAGACGCGTTCGGTTCCGGCGAGCAGGGTGGCGGTCGGCGGCAAGTGTACGCCGTCGGGCATGGCGTCGAGCAGGGCCGGGGGGAGGATCATGAAGGTGATGCCGTTGGCGTCGGCGTAGTCGGCCAGCGGCGCGCCGGGGACGCGGCGTTCGGCGGGGACGACCACGAGGCGCCCGCCGGAGAGCAGGCCCAGGCAGAGGTCCCAGAACGCGACGTCGAAGCCGGGCGAGGCGAACTGGAGCACCCGGCTGTGGGGGCCGATGCCGAAGCGTTCGCTCTGGGTGGCGACCAGTTTGGCGACTCCGGCGTGCGAGAGCACGACGCCTTTGGGACGGCCGGTGGAGCCGGAGGTGTAGATGACGTAGGCGGCGTTGCTGACGCGCAGCCGGCCGCGGTCGGCTTCGGACGGATCGTGGGAGGGGCCGGTCGCCAGCTCTGGCGCCGCGTCGAGCACCAGGGCGGGCAGACCGTCGGCGCACGGGAGGTCGTCAAGCACGGCCGTGGTCGTGACCAGGCAGGTCGGGGTGGCGTCGCCCAGCATGTAGGCGATCCGGTCCGGCGGGTAGTCGGTGTCCAGCGGCAGGTACGCGGCCCCGGACTTCAGCACCGCCACCTCGGCCACGATCAGCTCGGCCGACCGGGGCACGGCCAGCGCGACGACCTTTTCCGGGCCCGCTCCCCGCGCGATCAGCGCGTGGGCCAGCCGGTTGGCCCGCTCGTCCAGTTCCGCGTACGTGAGACGGGTGTCCTCGAAGACCAGCGCCACCGCGTCCGGCCGCAGCCGCACCTGCTCGGCGAACATCTCCGGCCAGGTGAGCGACGGGATCGAATGCCCGGTGTCGTTCCAGTCGTGCAGGATCCGCTGCCGCTCTTCCTGGCTCAGGAGTTCCAGGTCCCCAATCACCGCTTCTGGGCGATCCTGGCCGTCCGCCAGGAGGCGTACGTAGTGGCCGAGCAGGTGGCTGACCGCCGGCTCCTCGAACCGATCCGGCGCGGCGCGAAGGCTGACCTCGTGCGGGCCGACCTCCAGCGGAATGTCCAGGGCCGCGAATCCCCGGGTTCCCTCGCCCGGCTTCAGCACGAGTCCGGCGCCGACCGTGTCCCCGTGTCCGCCGCGCACCTGAGCGACCAGGTCGGCGAAGGTGGTTAGGGGGTTGACGTGCACGGATAAGGGCGAGCCGTCGTGCTCGATGGTGAGGTCGGGGCTGCCGCCGTACCGGTGCAGAAGGGCCGCGTACGCCGCAAGCGCTTCGTCCCGTTTCGGGGTACGGATGAGCTGTCGACGCCAGGACTCCATCGATTCGTCGATACCGGACACCGAAGACCGAGCCTCCCAGACTGTGGTGAATGACCCCAAACGGGCCAGAGATCCATGCCGCGTACTAAGGTAAGCATTACCTAAGTGGATGGGAAGTCCACAAGCATAGAAATTAGGCGTGCCTAACCTAAAATCATGAAGGTGGAGACGGCTCGATTGACTCGGTACAAGGGGCTCGGCCCAGCCCTGTTAGTGGTGGGACTAGGCACGTCACTCGTCGTGCTGTGCCTGCTCTCGCTCGCGCTCGGCGCCCTCAGCATCCCCGTCGACCAGGTCGTTCAGGCTCTGTTCGGCACCCCGGTGGATCGGACCGTCGAGAACGTCATCTGGTCCGTGCGCGTCCCCAGGACGCTGCTCGGCCTGACCGCGGGCATGGCTCTCGGACTGTCGGGCGCGCTCATGCAGGCCCTCACCCGGAACCCGCTCGCCGACCCCGGCCTGCTGGGCGTGACCGCCGGCGCGTCGTTCGCGATCGTCGGCTCGGTCGCCCTGCTGGGGGTCGGTTCAATGCTCGGCTTCATCTGGTTCGCCCTCGCGGGGGCGCTGGTCGCCAGCGTCGTCGTCTACCTGCTGGCCGGCGCGGGCCGGTCGGGGCTGACGCCGGTGAAGCTCGCGCTCGCGGGGATCGCCGTCACCTCGTTACTGTTCTCGATCACGCACGCGATCGTGCTGGTCGATCCGGAGTCGCTGAACCGGTACCGATTCTGGTCGGCGGGTTCGCTCGCGGGGCAGACGGGTGACGTGGTCGTGCAGATTCTCCCGTTCATCATCGCGGGGACGGTGCTCGCGCTGGCCTGCGCGCCCGCGCTGAACAGCCTGGCGATGGGTGACGACGTGGCCGTCTCACTCGGGCGGAAGGTCGGGCTCATCCGGGTGCAGGGCGTGGTCGCCATCATGCTGCTCACCGGTGCGGCGGTGGCCGTCATCGGGCCGGTCGTGTTCATCGGCCTGGTCGTGCCGCACGTCGCCCGGGTGCTGGCGCAGCAGGTGGGGCTCGGTCCCGATCATCGCTGGCTGCTGCCGATCTCGGCGGCGCTGGCCCCCTGCCTGCTTCTCACCGCCGACATCCTGGGCCGGATGGCGGCCAGGCCCGCCGAGATCCAGGCGGGCATCCTGATCGCCTTCATCGGCGGTCCCTTCTTCATCGCCCTGGTCCGCCGACGCCGTCTCGCGGAGATCTAGATGATCCACCCCCCAGAAGCCGATCCCCGCCTGAGCGGCAGACGCCACTTCCGGCTGGCGATACCGCCGGTCTCCGGCACGTTGCGGCCGAGGCTGATCGCAGTCTGCCTGACACTCTCCGTCGGGATCTTCGCGGCGTTCTGCTGGCTACTCTCCGTCGGCGACTACCCGATCACCCTGCCCGAGGTCGTCCAGGCGCTGTTCGGCTACGGCGATCCGGGCAACCTGCTCATCGTCCGCGAACTCCGGCTTCCGCGCGCCGCCGCCGGGCTGCTCGTCGGGCTCGCGTTCGGCATCTCGGGCGCGCTGTTCCAGACCATGGCCCGCAATCCGATGGCCAGCCCCGATGTCATCGGCCTCATCCAGGGCTCCGGTACGGCGGTGGTCGCCAGCATCATGCTCGGCTGGACCGGCGGCCTGGCCACCCAGACCATCGGCCTCGCGGGAGCGCTCATCACCGCCGTGGTCGTGTACCTGCTGGCCTGGAAACGCGGCACCACCGGCTATCGGATCATCCTGGTCGGGATTGGTGTGTCGTGGATGTGCACCAGCGCGACCGACTACCTGATCGCCCGCGGCGGCCAGTTCCAGGCGCAGGCGGCCGTCGGCTGGCTGGTCGGCAATCTCAACGGCCGCGACTGGCCGCAGGTGGTCCCGCTCGCGCTGGCCTGCCTGGTCCTGATTCCGGTGGCGCTGCTGTTCGGGCGGCTGTTGCGTACCCTGCAGCTCGGCGACGACGTGGCTGTCGGGCTCGGGACGCCGGTTCAGTTGACCCGGTTGGGGCTGATGTTGACCGGGGTCGGGCTGATCGCCTTCGGCACGGCGGCGGGCGGGCCGATCGCGTTCGTCGCGCTGGCCGCCCCGCAGATCGCGCAGCGGCTGGCCGGGACCGCCTGGCCGCCCACGCTGGCCTCCGGCCTGACCGGCGCGCTGGTGGTGCTGGTCTCCGATGTGGTGGCCGCCCGGCTGATCCCCGGCGCGGAACTGCCGGTCGGAATCGTCACCGGCGTGCTCGGCGCGCCGGTTCTGCTCTGGTTGCTCATCCGCGCCAACCGCGCGGGATCAGGAGGCTGAACGGCATGTACGACCCAGACCTGCGGGCAGCCGCCCTGCACCTGGCCTACGACGACCGCCCGGTCATCGAGGGTCTCGACGTCGCCGTCCCGCCAGGCCGGATCACCGCGATCGTCGGCGCGAACGCGTGCGGCAAATCCACCCTGCTCCGCGCGCTCGCCCGCCTCCTCACGCCCCGTCAGGGCACGGTACGGCTGGACGGCCGGGCCCTCCACGCCATCCCGACGAGGGAACTCGCCCAGCGTCTCGGCATCCTTCCGCAGGCTCCGGTCTCGCCCGAGGGGATCACCGTGATCGATCTCGTCACGCGTGGCCGGTCGCCGCATCAGACCTGGTGGCGGCAGTGGTCCAAAGCGGATCAGCAGGCCGTGCAGGACGCGTTACACGCCACCGGGATCGCGGACCTGGCCGATCGCGCGGTCGACGAACTGTCGGGCGGGCAGCGGCAGCGGGCCTGGATCGCGATGGCGGTGGCGCAGGGCACTCCCGTCCTGCTCCTGGACGAGCCGACGACCTTCCTCGACATGGCCCACCAGGTGGACGTCCTCGACCTGATCACCGACCTGAACCGCCGCGAGAACCGCACCATCGTCATGGTCCTGCACGACCTGAATCAGGCCTGCCGTTACGCCGACCACGTCATCGCGATGAAGTCCGGCCGGATCGTCGCGGAAGGAGCGCCCGCCGACGTCATCACCCCGGAAACCGTCGAAGAGGTCTTCGGCCTGCGCTGCCAGATCACGAACGACCCGGTCAGCGACACCCCCTTGATCATCCCCATCGGCCGGCATCACACCGGCGACAACGACCGTCAATGGGCGGCGAAATAGGCCGCACAAGAGAAACTCGGCAGTGCTCGAGCCTACGCGGGAGAAACGCGCCTCGGTCTGGGCACCGGTGACGCCTCAGGCAGATCCCAGATCCGGCCCAAGCCGTCTTCACCTGCCGAAACGGGGATGGTACGGCCGTCATTTCCGCCGACCGCGACCGCATAGACGCCGCCTGTATGGCCGGTGAGGGGGCTCGCCCAGCTGGCGTCCTGCGGCCAGGTCCCAGACGCGTACCGTGCCGTCGTGGCCGCCGGTGACGGCGACGGTCTTGCCGTCCAGCCGACCCACCGACATGTCGGTGACGGAGTACTGCCCGGCCAGCGGCTTGCTCAACTGGCGGCTGGAGGCCAGGTCTCAGGTCCGGATCGTGCCGTCCCGGCTGCCGTCGCCGCCGCCAGTGATCGCTAGGGTTCTGCGGTCCAGCTGCGCCACCTCCACCGCCGAGATCCAGCTGGCATGTCCGGTCAGCGGACGGCCGAAGGGCAGCGCCCGGAACGAGGGGACTGCGGGAGAATTTTCCGCAGTCGGCCATCCGACAAGTGGCCACACTCCCCAGAACCGTCCAAACGGCAACCGACCTTCGGCCGAACAGACCATCTGACGCCACGTTGGTCCCCACGCATTCAGCGTGTCACCGGCATGGATGCGCTACAACAGTGCGCTATCACGGCGGCACAGGAAGCGGCCCGGGGTCCGGTCTCGGGTGCCGATGGCGGGCGGGCTCGCCGGGTGCGATCCACGCGGGGGCGTCAAGATGCCCCGGATCTGCCGGTGCACGGCGCGGGATGGGCGGGTGCCCGGGCCGTCGATGTTCGTCACGCCCACGCTACCGTCCTGTCGCCACCCCAGGCCTGGTGAGACGCTTCGCGTCGACGACCCGGTCGTACAGCGCCTCACTAACCCCCGACCTCAGCGCCGCATCCCGCAACGTCAGGTCCTCATCAAGCGCCCGATGCGCGATCCGCGCCGCCTGGTCGTACCCGATCACCGGGCTGAGCGCCGTCACCATCATCACCGACCGGTCGACATTGTCCTTCAACCGCGAATCATCAAGCCGCACCCCCGCCACGAGATACATCCGGAAGTGATCCATCACATCCGCGAGAATCCGCGCCGAATGCAGCACATTATTGATGATCACCGGCCGGAACGCGTTGAGCTCGAAGTTCCCCTCGGCGCCCGCCATCGACACCGCGCTGTCCTCCCCGATCACCTGGATCGCCACCATCAGCATCGCCTCAGCCTGGGTCGGATTGACCTTGCCCGGCATGATCGACGAACCCGGCTCATTGGACGGCAGGATCAGCTCGTGCAACCCCGTACGCGGCCCCGACCCCAGCCAGCGCATGTCGTTCGCGAACTTGAACAGCGAAACCGCCAGCGCCCGCAACGCCGTCGACACCCGGACCAGCGCGTCGCACGACGCCTGCGCGGCGAACTTGTTGGGCGCGCTGACGAAGGGATGCCCGGTCAGCTCGGCGATCTGGGCGGTCATCTCATCCCCGAAGCCGGGCGGCGCGTTGAGGCCGGTGCCGACGGCCGTGCCGCCAATGGCCAGCCGGGCCAACCCGGTCTTGGTGTGCCTCAGATGGTCGGCGGCGTCGTCAAGCTGGGCGACATACCCGGACCATTCCTGGCCGACCGTCAGCGGGGTGGCATCCTCTAGATGGGTACGGCCGATTTTGACCTTGTTCTCCCATTCCTTGCTCCTGGCCTCGGCGGCGTCCCGCAGCCGGGTCACCGCCGGCAGCACCCGGCCGTCGATCGCGAGCAGGGCGGCGATGTGCATGGCGGTGACGAAGGTGTCGTTGGACGACTGCCCCATGTTCACGTGATCGTTCGGATGGATCGGATTCTTGCTGCCGAGTTCCCCGCCGAGCAGCTGGATCGCCCGGTTGGAGATCACCTCGTTCACGTTCATGTTCGACTGCGTCCCGGACCCGGTCTGCCAGACGTACAGCGGGAACTCGCTGTCCAGATCGCCGCTGATGACCTCGTCCGCGACCCGGCTGATCAGGTCGGCCTTCCATTGGGGCAGCCGCCCGGCGCGGCCGTTGACGATGGCGGCGGTCTTCTTGATGTACCCGTATGCGTGGTAGACGGCCTTTGGCATCCGGTCGTCGCCGATGTTGAAGTGGATCAGTGATCGCTGAGTCTGCGCGCCCCAGTAGTGGTCGGCGGGCACCTGGATCTCGCCGAGCGAGTCGCTCTCGGTCCGGGTGCCGGTGGCGTCCAGCCCGATCGGCAGGTCCTGGATCGAATGCATCCTCACTCCCCCCGTACGGGCCGGTAGTACGGCTGCCACATCGCGTCCTGGACCTGCTGGACGGGGTCACGCAGCTCGACCCTGGCCAGATCCTCCTTCTTCGCCTGTCTGGCGACCGCCACGGCCACCGTCGCCGACACCTCGCGGAGGTTCTCCACCTGGGGCAGCAGCGACGCCCCGGGCGTCGTCACGTCCACCAGGCCGCCCACCGCGTCGGCCGCGGCCTGCAGCATGCCGTCGCTGACCCGCCGGGCCCGTGACACGACCGCGCCCAGCCCGAGCCCGGGATACAGCAGGGCGTTGTTGGCCTGCGCGATGGCGTACGTGACGCCGTGGTAGGTGATCGGGTTGATCGGGATGCCGGTGGCGATCAGCGCCCGGCCGTCGGTCCACCGGATCAGGTCTTCCGGCATCGCCTCGATCCGGTCGGTCGGGTTGGAGATCGGGAAGATGATCGGCCGGTCCACGCCCGCCGCCATGGCGCGGACGATCTTCTCGGTGAAGGCGCCGTGGACGGTGGAGGTGCCGAGCAGCATGGTCGGCTTGACCTGGTCGACGACATCGCCGAGCGCGGTGCCGCCCCAGCCGGCGACCTCGGCGGCCGGGCGGGCGTAGCGGACCTGGAAGTCGCGCAGGTCGGGCAGGTCGTCGGTGAGCAGGCCCTGCCGGTCGATCGCCCAGATCCGGCGGACGGCCGTCTCCCGGTCCAGGCCGTCGCGGACCATGGCGTCGCAGAGCTGGTCGGCGATTCCGATGCCTGCCGTACCGGCCCCGAAGATGACGATCCGCTGGTCGCGCATCGGCGTGCCGGAGACGCGGGTCGCGCCCAGCATGGCGGCCAGGACGATCGCGCCGGTGCCCTGCATGTCGTCGTTGAAGGTGGGGATCCTGCCGGTGTACTTCTCCAGGATGCGGCGGGCGTTGGACGGGCCGAAGTCCTCCCAGTGCAGCATCGCCTGCGGGAACAGGCGGGTGGCCACGGTGACGTAGGCGTCGATGAAGTCGTCGTAGCGGGTGCCCCGCACCCGGGCGTGCCGCTCGCCGACATAACGGGGGTCGTTGAGGAGGGCTTCGTTGTCGGTGCCGACGTCCAGGGCGACGGCGATGACCCTGGCGGGGTCGATGCCGGCGGCGGCGGTGTAGACGGCGAGTTTGCCGACGGCGATGCCGGCGCCTCCGCCCACCCCCCAGTCGCCGATGCCCAGGATCTCCTCGGCGTCGGAGGCGACGATCAGGTCCACGTCGCCGGATTCCAGGCCGAAATTGCGGAAGGCCCGCTCGATGCCGTCCGTGTCGTCGATGGACAGGTAGACGCCGCGCGGGCGGCGGTACTCGTGGCTGTAGTTCTTGATCGCCTGGGCGACCGTGGGGTCGTAGACGATCGGCAGCATCTCCCGCAGGTGGTCGGAGAGCAGCCGGTAGAAGAGCACTTCGTTGCGGTCCTGCAGCGCGGTCAGGTAGACGTTCTTGAGCAGGTCGGTGGGCTGCGCCAGGTACTGCGTGTAGGCGCGGCCGGCCTGTTCGTCGAGGGTCTCGACCACGGGCGGGATCAGCCCGTCCAGGCCGAGGTCGGCCCGCTCCGCGTGGGTGAAGGCCGTGTCCTTGTTCAGCAGCGGATTGTCCAGGACCGCCAGACCGCCCTCAGCGGTGACGTACCCCCCGTCGGCGCTTTCCGCGAAGGTGCGGTGGCTCATCGGCATCTCCCGTTGTCTCTCGCTGGAGAATGTACGGTTTCCCCAGGTGATTTAGGGTTTCGCGCGGTCTGGCCATCGTCTCTCCGGGCACGATTCACGAGCAACAAAGCAGCGCCAAAAGTACATTTACGGAGAGACCGGCCACGCGGCCAAGGCCAGTTCGGCGACTTCGGCGAGTTCGGCGGCGTCGGCTCCGTCCCGGGCGCGCTGGGACATTCCCTGGATGACCACGGCGAAGTAACCGGCCAGCGCGGGAATGTGCACCTCCGCGGGTAGTTCGCCCTCCTGCTGTGCGGTACGGAGGCGGTCCCGGAGGACGGCGAGATTGGCGTTGCGCAGGTCGCGCAGAAACGCGCCCACCTCGGCGTCGGTGACATTGGTCGCGGCGCTGATGGTCAGGCATCCGGCCGGGTGCGAGGGATCCGGGTAGATCGTCGCGGCCTCGCGCAGCATCCTGGCGACCGCGGCGTACGCCGTGGGCTCCTCCGCCAGGGCCACCCCGATGAAAGCGCCGACGGGTGAGCGTCCGTAGGTGCGCACGACCTCCTCGAACAGGGATCTCTTGTCGCCGAAGGCCGCGTACAGGCTGCCCGGTCTGATGCCCATCACTTCGCCCAGCTCGCCGACGGAGGTGGCTTCGTAACCGCGCTCCCAGAACAGCCGGATGGCCGCGGTGAGCGCCGTCTCCCGGTCGAACGTGCGCGGACGCCCGCGTGCTGCCTTACCCATGCCCTCAATTCTAGAGTGATCCTCCAACAAATCGTGCTAGCGTATTTGTTGGAGGATCACTCAACAAATGAGGGGAACCATGTACCCGCTGGAAGGTAAAGTCGCGCTGGTCACCGGGGGTAGCCGGGGAATCGGCCGGGCCATCGCCGGGCGGCTCGCCGGAGACGGCGCTGTCGTGGCCGTCGCCTACGCCCGGGACCACACCGCGGCGACCGAGGTAGTCGAGCGGATCCGCGGCGACGGCGGCGAGGCGTTCGCGATTCAGGCGGAGCTGGGCCGGCACGGTGACGCGATCGCGCTCTGGACCGCCTTCGACCAGCGGATCGGCGCGCACGCGCCCGGTGGTGGCGTCGACATCATCGTGAACAACGCCGGCATCGGGCGCAGCGCGGATCTGGCGTCGCTCACCGAGGAGGGCTTCGACGAGGTCTTCGCGGTGAACGTCCGGGCGCCGTTCTTCATCGTGCGGGAAGGGCTCAAGCGACTGCGTGACGGCGGGCGGATCATCAATATCTCCAGCGGCGCGGCCCGCCTCGCCATGCCGGAGATCATCGCCTACGGCTCCACCAAAGGCGCCCTGGACACCTTCACCCTGAACCTCGCCCGCCAGCTGGGGCCACGGGGCATCACGGCGAACTCGGTGGCCCCAGGCATCGTCGACACGGACGTCAACGCGGGGTGGCTGCGCGGCAACCCGCGGGCCGAGGCGCACGCCGCGTCACTGGCCGCCCTTGGCCGGGTCGGGCAGCCAGCCGACATCGCCGACATCGTCGCGTTCCTGGCCGGCGACGACGCCCGCTGGGTGACCGGCCGGGTGATCGACGCCACGGGCGGAGCCGGATTGTGATCCCAACCTCACACGCGACAGCGCCTCAAGTGAGGTAGCCACCCATCGTCCGGAAATAGTCGACGGCGGCATGTTCGATGCCGTCGTCCGTCCTGACCCGCTCCACCAGCAGGCCCGGACGCTGCCCGGTGCGCGCGGCGGCCCCGGCGACGATGACCACGCCATCTCCCTCGCGGATGAAGACACGTCCGGGCGTCCCGCCGTACCGGGCCCTGGAAACACCGGCGGACGTGATGCGCAACCGCTCCCCGCGATGGAACGTGAAAGCGTTCGGATAGGGGTCCGACTGCGCCCGGATCAGCCGTTCCAGATCTTCCGCAGGCCAACTCCAGTCGATCCTGCTGTCCTCGATCGCCCGCTTGTGGAAGAAACTGGCCGCGGCCCGATCCTGCGGAATCCACTGCGCCTCGCCTGAGTCGATCAGTTCAAGGGCGTCCTGAACGATCGGAGCGATCAGGTCGACGGTCCGGAAGAACAGATCCGTGGCGGTATCGGCCGGCCCGACGGGAACCGCGCGCTGAACCAGGATGTCGCCCGCGTCGAGTTCGGCGTTCATCCGATGCGCCGTCACCCCGACCTCCTTCTCCCCGTTGATCAGCGCCCAGATCAGCGGCGAGAACCCCGCATACGCGGGCAACAACGAGTCGTGCACGTTCAGGGTGCCGTGCGCCGGCAGGTCGAAGAGCTCCGGCGGTAACCAGGTCCGCCAGTTGTTGGCCACGATCAGGTCGGGCGCGAGATCCCTGACCACGTCCACCAAATCCGTCGGCCGGTTCCTGAGCAGCGCCGGCACACCGTGCTCCGCCGCCAGGTCAGCCACCGAATCATCCCAGATCTTCTCGTACGCGTGTTCGCTCCGCGGATGCGTCACCGCCAACACGACCTCGTGGCGGGAGTCCAGCAGCGCCCGCAGCGTGCGGTGTCCCCAGGTCTGATAGCCGAACATGACTACCCGCATGGTGTGGCTTCCTCTCCATCGCGACCTTGTTGCAAGGTAAGGCTAACCTTATTTACCATACGAGCGATGAAGGAGGCGATGTCGCGGTGACCACGCTGCGCACCGGGCCGGAAGCTGTTTACGATGTGCTGGGGATCGGCTTCGGGCCGTCCAATCTGGCGTTGGCCATCGCGATTGAGGAGCACAACCACGCGTCCGGAGACGTGATCACCGCCGGCTTCCTGGAGCGGCAGCCCCAGTTCGGCTGGCATCGGGGCATGCTGCTGGACGACGCGACCATGCAGGTGTCGTTTCCGAAGGACCTGGTCACCATGCGGAACCCGGCCAGTGATTTCAGTTTCCTGTGCTACCTGCAGGAACGTGGCCGTCTTGTGGACTTTCTCAACCAGAAGACGCTGTTCCCGTTACGCGCCGAGTTCCATGACTACTTCGAGTGGGCGGCGGCCCGGATGCGGCACCTGGTGGAGTATGCGGCGGAGGTGCTGCTGGTCGAGCCGGTACGGGCCGAGGGCGGCGAGATCCGCTGGTTCGACGTGACCAGCCGCGACCCCGGCGACCCCGGCCGCACGGTGGTGCGCCGGGCCAGGAACATCTGCGTGGCCGTCGGCATGGAGCCGCATCTGCCGCCGGGCACCGTGCTGTCGGACCGGATCTGCCACACCAGCCAGCTCATCCCCCGGGTCGCCGACCTGGCCGCCAGCGGCACGCCGGTGTGCCGCGCGCTCGTCCTGGGCGCGGGCCAGAGCGCCGCCGAGGCGGTCGACTATCTGCACCGCGTCTTCGCCGACGCCGAGGTCTGCGCCGTCTTCGCCAAGTACGGCTACACCCCCGCCGACGACAGCCCGTTCGCCAACCGCATCTTCGACCCCGAGGCGGTGGACGTCTACTACACCTCCCCGCCCGAGGTGAAGC
This sequence comes from Acrocarpospora corrugata, assembly GCF_009687845.1. GTDB lineage: Bacteria > Actinomycetota > Actinomycetes > Streptosporangiales > Streptosporangiaceae > Acrocarpospora > Acrocarpospora corrugata. The sequence goes on along the minus strand of NZ_BLAD01000035.1, from coordinate 278,477 downwards.
AGTCCCTGTTCGAGTACCACCGCAGCACCAACTATTCGGTGGTCGACTCCGAGCTCATCGAAGCCCTGTACGCGACCATGTACCGCGAGCAGGTCCACGGCCGCAAGCGCCTGCGCATGCTGAACGTCTCCCGGATCAGGGACGTCCGCGAGCACGACGACGGGCTCACCGTGGCCGTCGAGTACCTGCCCACCGGCGAGCACGAACTCCTCGACGCCGACCTGCTGATCCACGCGACCGGCTACCGCCCGCAGGACCTCGGCGCCCTCCTCGGCGAGACCGGCAAGCTCTGCCTCCGCGACGACGAGGACGCGATCCGCGTCGACCGCGACCACCGGGTCCAGGTCTCCACCCAGGTCACCGCCGGCATCTACCTGCAGGGCGGCACCGAGCACTCGCACGGCATCACCTCGACGCTGCTGTCCACCACCGCGATCCGCGCCGGTGAGATCCGCGACTCCCTGCTCGCCCAGCGCACCGCCACCGCGAAGTAATCCCTCCTGGGCGGGCGACTCGCCCGCCCAGGATCTTCACGCGCACGTCATCGCGCCGACACGGCCGCCTGCTCGGGCAAGATCCACGACCTTTGCCCACTAGACGCAGAATAGACAAACTATCGCGCAATTAACTCACTGAATCGCGCAATAAATCTCCCTTCGATACATACATCGGACCATTAAGTCCACAAAACGTCACTATCAGATGCTTTGAAGCAGGAACAGGGCACCTCCTTCCGCATGCCCTGGACTCTTGACACGACCAACCGCTGATGGAACTCTCGCAATTGTGTTGCAGGAATATGAAAATAGATTCGAGTAACTCGAATGCGAAGCGGACGGAAGTCGTCGAGCGTTGACAAGGCTTTCGAAATAGTCGCCGCCGTATCCGAGGCGGGGCGGAGCGGAATCACGCTCGGCGCCCTGGCCGCCCGGGCCGGCGTGGCGGTGAGCACAGCTCACCGATATGTCACTTCACTGCTGGAACTGCGGGTCCTGGATCGGGACCAGGCGGGCTGCTACCGGCTCGGCGTCACCCTGATCATGCTGGCCGGGCAGTACCTCGACGAGGACGGACTGCGCGCGGTCGCGCAGCCGTACCTGGCGGAACTGGTCGAGCTCAGCGGCGAGACCGTGCACCTCGGCGTCCCGGTGGGGCACCAGATCGTCTACATCGACAAGGTGGAGAGCGCCAAGTCGGTCCGGCTGGTGTCCAGGATCGGCAACCGGGCGCCGCTGCACTGCACCGCGATGGGCAAGGCCGTGCTCGCGCTGCTCGACCCGCCGACCATCGACGAGGTCCTGGCCGAGCATCTCGATCTCCGCACGCCGCGCACGCTGACCGGCGACGACCTGCTGGCCGAGCTGGCGCTGATCCGGCGTCAGGGCTTCGCGATCGACGACGAGGAGAACGAGGAGGGCGTCCGCTGCGTCGGGCTCCCGATCCGCAACTCGGCGGGCCAGCCGGTCGGCGCGTTCAGCGTGTCGGCCCCGGCGGGCCGGTTCAGCATCGACGACTGCCACCGCCTCGCCCCGCGCGCCCTCGCCATGGCCACCGACATCAGCCACCGACTCGGCTACGGCCCCACCGTCAAGAACGGCAGCCGGCCGATATGAACCACAACCATAGGAGTGCCCAGATGCCCATCGCCGTCCGCAACCCCGGCACCGGAGAGCACCTCGGCGAGGTGCCGGACCTGGACGCGCGGGAGGTGGCCGAAGCCGTCGAGCGGGCGCAGGACGGCCAGCGCGCGATGGCCGCGCTCCCCGCGCACCGGCGCGCCGCGCTGCTCCTGAAGATCGCCGACCTGATCGAGGCCGAGCTGGACGACCTGGCCGGGCTGCTCGCCGCCGAGAACGGCAAGCCGATCCCGCAGACCAGAGGCGAGGTCGAGGCCGCGATCCGGATCTTCCGTGGGTACGCGGGCGAGGCCACCCGGCTGTTCGGCCGCCAGATCCCGCTGGACGCCGTACCCGGCCTGGAGCGGCATCTCGCGGTGACCACCCGCGAGCCGCTGGGCGTGGTCGCCGCGCTGGTGCCGTTCAACTACCCGGTCGAGCTGTACGCGCACAAAGCCGCCGCCGCCCTCGCCGCCGGGAACGCGGTCGTCGTGCAGCCGCCGGCCAAGTGCCCGCTCGCGCTCACCCGGGTGGCCGAACTGATCGCCACCGTCGGCCTGCCCGCGCACGCGCACCAGCTGGTCACCGGCGGCGTCGCCGTCTCCCAGGCGCTGGCCACCCTGCCCGGCGTCGCCGCGATCACCCTCACCGGCAGCACCGCCGCCGGGCGCGCGATCGCGCAACTCGCCTCCGGCACCCTGAAGAAGGTCTTCCTCGAACTCGGCGGCAACGACGCGCTCATCGTCTGCGACGACGCCGACCCGGAGGAGGCCGCCAAGGCGGTCGTGCTCGGCCGCCTCGCCCGAGGCAACGGCCAGATCTGCTGCGCGGTCAAGCGCGTGTACGCACAAGACGGCATCCACGACGCGTTCCTGGCCTCACTGCTGGCCCAGACCGCCAAACTCGTCGTCGGCGACCAGCTCCAGGAGTCCACCGACGTCGGCCCGCTCATCACCGAGGACGCCGCGGAACAGGTGTGCGCCGCCATCGATCGCCTGGTCGAGGACGGCGCCCAGCTCGTCACGGGCGGCGGCCGGCGGGGCGCCTTCGTCGACCCGGCCGTGCTCATCGACGTCCCGGCGGAAAGCCCGGCCTTCGCCGAGGAGATCTTCGGCCCGGTCGCCCCGGTGGCCCGCTTCACCGACCCGCTGGACGCCGTCCGGATGGCCAACGAGTCCCCGTACGGCCTGCACGCCGCCGTCTTCACCCGCGACGTCTCCCGCGCCTTCACCCTGGCCAGGCACCTGGACGTGGGCGGCGTGGTGATCAACGGCTCGACCGCGCTGCGCGCCGAGAACCTGCCGTTCGGCGGCACCAAGGACACCGGCGGCTACCGCGAGGGCCTGCACGAGACCGTCCTCGACTTCACCCGGCAGAAGACGATCATCGTCATGGAGGCGTTCGGATGAGCCTCGAACTCCGGGGCGTACGGCAGAGCTACGGCGACGTGGAAGTCCTGCACGGCGTGGACCTCACCGGCCGGCCCGGCGAGGTGCTCGCCGTGGTCGGCGCGAACGGCGCGGGCAAGTCCACGCTGATCCGGATCCTGGCGGGGGCCCAGCGGATGACCTCGGGCGAGCTGCGCGTCGACGGCGAGCGGGTGGACCTGCGCTCGCCGCACGACGCGCACGCCCGGGGCATCCGCACCGTCTACCAGGAGCTGTCCATCGTCGGCGGCCTGTCGGTGACCGAGAACCTGCTGATGGGCGCGTTCCCACGGCGGCGCGGCGGCCTGATCGACTGGCCGGAGGCGCACCGCAGGGCGAAGAAGCTGCTGGACAGCGCCGGTTTCGGCGCGATCGACCCGCGGATGCTGGCGGGCCGCCTGTCGGTGGCCAGGCAGCAGATGGTGGAGATCGCCAAGGCGCTGGCCGGCGAGGTCAAGGTGCTGGTGCTGGACGAGCCGTCGGCGGTGCTGGCGGGCAGCGACCTGGAGTCGCTGTTCGCGCTGATCCGCCGGCTGCGGGAGCGCGGCGTCCTGGTCGTCTACGTCTCGCACCGGCTGGCCGAGGTGATGGAACTGGCCGACTCGATCGTGGTGATCAAGGACGGCCTGATCATCGCCACCACCGAACCGGCGAACACCAGCGAGGCCGAGCTGATCGGCCTGATGGCCGGTCGCCGCCTGGAGCAGATCTACCCGGCCCGCCGCGAAGCCCCCGCCGAGACAAGACTCGAAATTTCCGGACTTTCGCGGAAGGGTGAGTTCGAGGACATCTCCTTCGAGTTGCGCGCCGGGGAGATCGTCGGGCTGTTCGGCCTGGTCGGCTCGGGGCGCAGCGAGATGGCCCGGTGCGTGTTCGGCGCGGAACCCCCGACGAAGGGCACGGGGGCCTACCGCTCCCCCGCCGCGTCCATCGCGGCCGGGCTCGCCCTGGTCACCGAGGACCGCAAACGCTCCGGGCTGGTGCTCGGCATGACCGTGCTCGACAACATCGCGCTGGCCACCATGCGCGCCAACCGGCGCGGCCCGCTGATCGACATGGCCGGGCGGAAGCGCAGGGTCACCGAGATGATCGACCGGCTGAGCATCCAGCCGGGCCGGTGCGCGACCATGCCGGTGGCCGCGCTCAGCGGCGGCAACCAGCAGAAGGCCGTGCTCGCGAAGTGGCTGCTGGCCGGGCCGAGGGTGCTGATCCTGGACGAACCCACCCGGGGCGTCGACATGGCCACCCGGGTCGACATCTACCGCATGGTCGACGACCTGGCCCGGCAGGGTCTCGCCGTGCTGCTCATCTCCTCCGACCTCACCGAGGTGCTCGGCGCGACCGACCGGGTGCTGGTGATGCGGAACGGCCGGCTCGCCGGTGACCTGCGCTCGGAGTCCACCACCGAGGACGAGATCCTCGCGCACGCGATCGGACAGGCCGCATGACCGGGCACATCGCCAGAATCCGGATGACCCGCCTGGTGGTGGGCGGGCGGGACGTCACCGTGACGGCGGCGTTCGTGACGCTGATCGTGCTGCTGGTGGCGGTGGCCGCGGTCACCTCGGACACCTTCCTCACCCAGACCAACCTCACCAACCTGCTCAAGCAGATGGTCACCACCGGGCTGCTCGCGTTCGGCATGCTGGTGGTGATCCTGACCGGGGGCATCGACCTGTCGGTGGGCTCGGTGGTGGCCTTCTCCGGCATCCTCACCGCCGGCCTGGTGGCCGACCTGCCCATCCCGGTCGCCATGCTGGCCGGGCTGCTGGCCGGCGTCGGCTTCGGGCTGATCAACGGCACCCTGGTGTCCCGGTTCGGGCTGGCCTCCTTCGTGGTCACGCTCGCCTCGCTGACCACCATCCGCGGCCTGGCCTTCGTCTACTCCGAGGTGCCGATCGCGCCGGAGGACCCGGCGTTCTTCACCCTCGGCTCGGCGATGGCCGGGCCGCTCCCGGTCAGCACGCTCATCATGCTGGCCGTCTTCGTGGCCGGCGGGATCTTCCTCACCCGTACTCCGGCCGGGCGTTCCATCGTGGCGATCGGTGGCAACGCCGAGACGGTCCGGCTCGCGGGCATCAACGTGCCACGGCACGTGACGCTCGCGTACACGATCAGCGGCGCCTGCGCCGGTCTGGCCGGGGTCATCCTGGCCAGCCGGGTGGGCATCGCGCAGCCGAGCGTGGGTGTGGCGTTCGAACTGGACGCCATCGCCGCGTGCGTGATCGGCGGCGCCAGCCTGGCCGGCGGGCGCGGCTCCGCGCGCGCCACCTTCGGCGGCGTCCTCGTCCTGGTTCTGATCAACAACCTGCTCAACCTGTACGGCGTCCAGAGCTTCTGGCAGCAAGTGCTCAAGGGGTTGATCATCATCGCCGTCATCCTCGTCCAGCGCACCAACCGGGTGCGCGGCTAACCCCTGGGAGAAAGTCACCATGATCACGAGAAAGCTCAGCGGCCTGCTGCTGGCGGGCGCGCTCGCCCTGGTCGTCACCGGCTGCTCGTCCGAGCCCGACACGGCCGCCCCGGCCGCGTCGGCGTCCGGCGACGGCAAATACACCATCGGCGTCGCCAACTTCATGCTCGGCGGGCCGTACTTCAGCGGCATGGACAAGGCCATCGCCGCGCAGGCCAAGAAGAAGGGCAACGTCGACATCATCAGCACGGACGCGAACGGGGACGCGGCCAAGCTCGCCTCCAACGTGGAGGACCTGCTGAGCAAGAACGTGGACGCGGTCATCATCTCCGGCGGCCCGCTGGAGTCCGCGCCCGCGGTGCTCAACTCCATCAAGGCGGCGGGCAAGCCGGTCGTGCTGGTGGACCGCAAGTTCCAGACCGGTGAGTACACCAGCTGGATCGGCCCCGACAACGAGGCCATCGGGCGGCAGAACGGCGAGTTCCTGGCCGAGAAGCTGGCCGACGGCGGCAAGGTCGGCATCATCAAGGGCGGCCCCGCCGACAACACCATCGGCTCGGCCCGTACCAACGGCGTCAAGTCGGTGCTGTCCGCCAAGTCGAACATCACCCTGGTCGAGGCCCCGGACTTCGGCAACTGGGGTTCGGACGGCGGCCTCACCGTGATGGAGAGCCTGCTGGCCACCAACGGCGACATGAAGGCGGTGTTCTGCGAGAACGACGCGATGTGCCTGGGCGCGCAGCGGGCGATCGCGGACGCCGGCAAGACCGACCAGATCATCATCGCCGGCGTCGACGGCCAGGCCGAGGCGCTGAAGGCGATCATGGACGGCACCAACTACCTGGTCACCGGCCTCAACGACGCCGACATCATCGGCGCGCTCGGCCTGGACCGGGCGGTCGAGATCCTGGGCGGCGCCCAGGTGGAGAAGGACACGGTCGTTCCGTCCCCCCGAGTCACCAAGGAGAACGCAGCCCAGTTCATGAACCCCGACGGCAGCTTCTAAGCCCACAGCTGAGCCCCCTGCGGCCCGGTGGCGGACGGCGACGCCACCCGGGCCCCCCTTCCCGAGAAGGATCAATGAAGAGAACCCTCATGCGCCGGGCGACCATCGCCGCGGCCGCCTCCGCCCTCCTCCTCACCGGAACGGTCGCGACCAGCCCAGCGGCGGTCGCGGACGATCCGACCCGCCCCGGCTGGACCCTCCTCTACAACGAGACCTTCACCTCCGCGCTGAACCCGGGCAACGCGCCCTGGACGCGCGACACCTACGCCCAGCCGTTCGACACGATCATGGACGACCCCGGGCAGTGGTACCGCAACGACTACGGCGCCGCGTGGACGACCGCCCTCAACTCCTTCAACACCTACCGCAAGGAGTTCCCGGTCGGCCAGAACGGCTGGCTGACCGCCTCGCTGTCGGCCCGCGACTGGAACAAGGACGGCGTGATCGAGAATCCGCCGACGCTCACCACCCAGCCGCTCGGCGCCGAGAGCGTCGCCGTGATGAACGTGCCCGACCACACCGGCGGCGTGATCCTGCGGCCGTCGAGCCGGCTGCCCGACCGGTATCGGGTCGAGTACAAGCTCAAGACGCTGGACTTCGGCGGGAAGCGGAACGGGTCGATCACCTACAACAACCGGACGAACGGGTACAGCAACACCGGGTGCAAGACCCAGCATCCGTGGGGTGAGGGGTCGCGTTCGCCGGGGTGGACCGGGAACGCGGCGGCTCCGTACTGCGAGTGGCAGGATGTCCGGTCCGGGCCTTACGGGTACAACGGGTTCCACTTCATGGCGATCGTGGACTTCGCCAATCCCGCGCCGCGGAACAACCACTTCTGGCACTACCGGCGCAAGGTGCTGATGGACTCCTTCTCCCAGCACCCGGATCGGGTGGGTTCCGGGACCGGCGGGCGGGTCTGCAACGCCGCCAACAACACGTACTACAACTACCGGGACGGCAACTTCAACACGGTCAACATGTGGATCAGCGGGCTGCCGAACTGGAACCCGGGCCCCGGCGGCCTGGCCGGCAACTCGCAGTGGTTCATGACGCCGTGCTCCGGCGGCGTGGCCGAGCAGCAGCTCTCGTCCGCGGCCGAACTCCAGCCCGAGCTGATGCCGAACCAGTTCTACACCTTCGCCATCGAGCGGGACGCGACCGGCTACATCCTTGAGGTGACCGGCAACTTCGCCCGCTCCGGCCAGCGAACCATCCGGATGCACCGGCCGTTCATCGTCAACAACGCGCCGATCTGGCACTACAACACCGCCCCCGGCGAGTACGACGGCCGCTACAACGCCAGCCTCTTCCAGAACGAGCCCGGCGGCGGCACCACCTGGCCCAACCAGTGGCCGGCGGGTTCCTCCTACCCCGACTACTTCGTGATCGGCGACCTCTACACCAACGTGTACGAGGGCAGCGCCAGCCTCACCGACCTCCGCCTGTACGTCCCGCAGACCGGCGCCCCCACCAACCTGGCCCTGAACAAGCCCGCCACCGCCGACAGCCAGTGCGCCGCCAACGAGGCGCCCGCCAAGGCCGTCAACGGCACCTACAACGCCGGCCTGGCCGACAAGTGGTGCTCGCTTGGCGCGTCGAAGTGGCTCCGGGTCGACCTCCAGTCCGCCACCACGGTGGGCAAGGTCGTCCTCCGTCACGCGGGCGCGGGTGGCGAGAAGACCTCGTGGAACACCAAGGACTTCGACGTCCAGATCAGCACCAACGGCACGACCTGGACGAATGTGGCGACGGTCCGAAACAACACGGCCAGTACGACCACGCACACGTTCACTCCGACGTCCGCCCGATATATACGACTGAACGTCATCACTCCGACGAGTGACAGTGACACCGCGGCCCGCATCTTCGAACTGGAGGCGTACGCCAGCTGACGCCGGCAGAGGGGCCCGTGCTTTCGGGTATGTCTGAGTCGTGAATGCGATGACTCCGCCCGAGGCGCGGGCCCGGTTCCGGGGTGGGCTGCGGGTTCCGACCGCCGGGTTGTGTCCCGGCTGGACGCAGGCCAACCTGCTCGCGGTGCCGCGGGCGTACGCGTATGACCTGCTGCTGTTCGCGCAGCGCAATCCGCGTCCGTGCCCGGTGCTGGACGTGGGCGACGAGGGCGCCGTGCGGACGTCGATCTTCCCGGGTGATCTGCGTACGGATCTGCCGGGTTATGTCGTGTACGAGGACGGGGTCGCGGTGGCCGAACTGTCCGATGTCACCCCATTCTGGCGGGCCGATCTGGTGCCGTTCCTGTTCGGGTGCAGCTTCACCTTCGAGGACGCGCTGTTGCGTGCGGGTGTTCCCGTGCGGCATCAGGAGACCGGGTCGAACGTGCCGATGTACCGGACCGGGCTTTTGTGCCGGGAGGCGGGCGCGCTGTCGGGGCCGCTGGTGGTGTCGATGCGGCCGGTCCCGGCGGCTCTGGTCGCGACGGCCGTACGGGTGACGTCACGCTATCCGGCGGTGCACGGCGCGCCCGTCCACGTCGGGGAGCCGGAGCAGCTCGGCATCCGCGACCTGAAGGCGCCCGACTTCGGCGATCCCGTGGAGATACGGCCGGGCGAGGTGCCGGTCTTCTGGGCCTGCGGGGTGACGACCCAGGCGGCCGTGATGGCCAGCGGCGTCAGGTTCGCGATCGGGCACGCGCCCGGCCACATGGCGATCACGGACGCGCGTGACGCCGACTACGTCGTCCCGTGACCCGCTCGCAGGCCGTCGAAGATGATCGTCAGCGTGCGGCGGCGTAGGTCGTCGTCCCAGCCGGCGTGCAGAGCGCCGTGACAGCTGCTGGTGAGCAGGGCGAGCACCTCGTCGGCACGGACGTCCCGCCGGACGGCGCCGGCCCGCTGAGCCTGGTCGAGCAGGATGGCGATCCCCTGGCGGAGGGCCGCCACGGAGTCGGCGACCTGGACGTCGACGCCGTCTCCTGCGAGTAGTTCGACAACGGTCTTCTTGCGGGCCGCCTGTTCGACGACGCCGGCGAAGAAGGTGAACAGCGCCGTGGACGAGTCGCCGCCGGCGAGTGCCTGCGCCTCGTCGGTGAGGCGCTCCAGGAGGTCCTTCATGAGGGCCGCGAGCAGGCTCTGTTTGGTCGGAAAGTGGCGGAAGATCGTGCCCACCGCGACGCCCGCCCTGGCGGCGACCTCTTCGGTCGAGGCGGTGGGGCCGTGTTCGGCGAAGACGGCCTCGGCCACGGCGAGAATCCGCTCTCGGTTACGGCGCGCGTCCGCGCGGAGCCCTTTGGAGGCGGGCGAGGAGTCCTGCGCACCGGTCACGGTCGGCCCTTCTTCGCGATTGACAACATGAGTGACCACTCATCATCATGAATGTGAGTCGCGACTCATCATAGTCTCCGTCTCGTGGAAGGACATGACCATGCCCGTTTCCGCTTTCCTCGGCCCCCGTGAGGTATTCGCGCTCATGCGGCAGGCGTGGCTGGGGCAGATCGACAGCGACCCCCGGCTGCTCGCCGAAGACGTCGTCATCGAGACGCCGTTCGCCCCGCCGGGACGGCCCCGGCGCTTCGAGGGCCGCGCCGAGTTCCTGGCCTTCGCCGCCCCCCAGCGGGAGAACTTCCCGGTCCGCTTCGAGGAGGTCCGCGACGTCGTCATCCACGACACCGCCGACCCGGAGGTGATCGTGGCCGAGTACACGCTCGCCGGGGTCGTCACCACGACCGGACACCGGGCCTCGGCGCCGTTCGTCAGCGTCCTGCGGGTCAGGGACGGCCAGACGGTGCACTGGCGGGAGTACCAGAACCCGCTCGCCGTCGCCGCCGCCCTCGACCGGCTGCCCGAACTCTTCGCCGCGTTCACCGGCGACCCGCACTGAGCGAGACGGGCGGGCGGCACATGCCGCCCGCCCGCGAACACAAGCAATTGTTCGTCAGCCCGATTGGGCTCGGCACCTATCGTTAATATGCCAACGTGCTGGAGCGGGAAGGATTGATCACCCCCCAGCAGGTTGATCAGAGCGGCGGACCCCCGATCTACTACGACCTGAACTTTGACAAATTCGTCGAGCTGATGCGCGACCACACCAGGTGGTCCGATCTGGACCCACGCTGTCCAAGCGCAACCTGATCTTGGCGCAGACCTCGGATCTGTGTGACGCCAACCACGCCGCCACTTATCTGGGGCTGCTGGCTTTCACCGAGAACAAGGGCCCCGACGGTAATGGCCGAGTCGTCACCACGGGCGAAGAGGCGCGCGCCGTGGCCCGCCGGATCCGCCCGATGCTGCTGGCCCGGGGAATGGCGGCTCAGGAACTGCACCCTCTCTATTTCGTGGACGAGGGCCGGCAGTGGCCGCTGATCGTGCTGTACGAGCACCAGTTCCTGGCCTACCAGGTCGGAGCCGTACAGAGGAATGAAGCCTGGATCGAGACCGGGTGCTGCTGTACCCCAGCACGAGCCATCTGACCCAGCCCCGCCTGGTGTCGCTGACCGACAAAGGACGCAGGCTCGGCGAGGTCATGGACACGGACGTCGAGATCCAACGCCGGGGCTTGGAACTGGGCTTCCGTGTGGTCGGGGACGGCGGCATCAACAGCAGCGCGAGCCTGGGCCAATATCTTCGCGGCAAGGGAGTGCCATGCCGGTCCTGAATCCGCACACCACCAAGGCCGACCTGCCGGACGGGGCGCTACTCGAAGTGATGATCGCTGAAGTGCTGTCCGGAATCCGCGAATGCCCGAAACCCGGCCAATGACCCGCTCCATGGCCGCCCGACTGCACGCGGCGCTCTGCGTCGTGGTGATCCTGCTCGGTACGGCGGGCGGGTGCTCAACCGCCGGAGACGAGCCGGTACGGCTGCGCGTGCTGCCAGTTCCGAACTCCGTGACCTTGAGCCGCTGCTGGACGACCTTCGCGTGGCGACCGGAGTGCAGCTCACGCTCGACTACAGCGGCACCATCGACGCCAGCGAGACGATCGTGCGCGGCGATCCGGCCTACGACCTGGCCTGGCTGTCCTCCAACCGCTATCTGGACGTGCGGCTGCACGAGCAACGCCCGGTCCAGGCCACGCCGCTGAGCGTCTCGATCATGACTTCGCCGCTGGTGGTCGGGGTCACCCCCGATATCGCCGACCGGCTCACCGCCGACGGGCCGGATGTGACGTGGGCGGATATCGCCGACCAGGCCGCCGCCGGCCGGCTGCGCTTCGCGATGGGCGATCCCCGGCACAGCGGCAGCGGCCAGGCCGCCTTGGTGGGCGTGGCCACCGCCGCGGCGGGAACCGGCCGAGCACTCCGGCTGGAGGACGTCCGCTGCGACCGGTTGATCGGATTCCGGACCGGCCACAAGGCGGTCACCGACAATGCCGACGAGGCCGCCCGCCAGTTCCTCGCAGCCCAGGGCGGCATCAATGGGCTGATCACCAATGAGTCGGTCCTGCTGTCCCCCAACGCCGCGCGCGGATCGCGGGACCCGCTGCGGATCATTTATCCGGCGGACGGGATCGTGCTGTCCGATTACCCCCTGCTGCTGCTCAAACCCGAGCATCGACCGTCCTACGACAAGGTCGTCGAGTGGCTCCGCGGCGAACGGGCCCAGCGGTGGATCATGGACAGGACGGCCCGGCGGCCGATCAACCCCGCCATCTGATTCGGCGCCGCCGACGCCGCGGAACTCAGCCGCGTGGCGAAGCGAACCGGCGGCGAACTGATCGACGCCACCTCCCGGTCATTGTCAGAGGCGTTCAAGGAGACCCGTGGCTGTTTCTGATTCGGAATGGCTGGCTTACTGGTGGCCGGAATTACTGGTGTGGGTCATCACCGTCTGCTCGCTGGCGGCCCTCCCGGTGCTCGCCTGGCGGCATCGCCGCATCCATCGCCTGATCACCCACCGCAGCCATCGCGGAATCCCTATCTACCTCGACGACAAATTCGTGCTCGAACTGCGCGAGGCCGAAGACGAGGAGATAGAGGAGGGCGGCTCCGAGCAGATGGAGAACGACGGCACCGCGGGAGTCAAACGCCTGAGCGCGCGAACCCGGCGCCTGGTCAGCCGCGAGGTCCGCCGCAGATTCCGCAAGAGCTCCGAACCGGCCGCCCTGCTCGGCGGAATCCTCGACCGCCTGGACAAAGCCGACGAGATCGTCCGAGTCGACCTGGTCCGCGAACAGGTCACCGGCGGCCAGCCCTCGCCGCCAGCCGCAACGACCTCCGCGACAACCTCCCCGACAAGGTCCAGCTATCGGACACCGGCGGTTTCGTCCTCCTGTACGGAAAATTCTGGAGACGCGACGATCTGTCACCCCCCGACAGCCCCTCCATGATCTCCGAGGCCCCCTACGGCAACACCGACCCAGCCACCGGCTCCAAAGTCGTAATCACCTGCGCCAGGCGATACATCCGAAACATGCCAGAAGGCGAAGGCCCAATGCTCGGCCGCTGCCTGGGCTGGGTGGAAAGCTGGGACCCGATCACGGCACGCCTACTCTTCCGCCCCATCGCCCTGTTCCGCTGACCCGGCACAGCGGTAGATCCCGGAGAACTCGGGAAAGAGCGGCGGGCGGTGAAGGTTCCCTCGATGCCTCGCGGTGGTCACGTGGGGGGATGCCGGTGCAGGCGTCTCAGGGCGAAGGCGAGTTGCAGGCGGAGACGGCCCTGGGGTTCGCGGACGTTCCAGCCGAGCAGGTGTTCGGCCCTGGTGAGGCGATCCTGGAGGGTCGAATGGTGCAGGGTGAGTGTTGCGGCGGCCGTGCGCAGGCTCGGTTCGGATGCGGAGGCGTGCAGGGTGGCCAGCATCCACGGGGCCGCGGTGGCCGCGTGGTCGAGGGCTTTCACGTCAGGCACCGGCTCGCTGTCGGCGGCCACGGCTGCGGCCAGGACCATGAGTCCGCCCAGGTCGTCGGCTCGTACCACTCTTGGGCCCGGATCCTGTTCGTCTCCGTCGGCCGCGAACCGCAGTGCGGTCTTCGCCGCCAGCCATGACCTGGGAAGATCGACCACTCGCCCGGCGGGTCCGACTCCCGCCCGCCTTGCTCCCGATTTGGGGCGGTCGTCGACGCGGCCGCGCGTGCCGGTGTGCTCGATCATCGGTGGGCCGCCCGCGATGGCCACGGCCCAGAGGCCGGTCTCCGGGAGGCGTAGCCGGCGGGCCGCGTGCAGGCGGTCGGCCTCGGTGGCGGACGGGTCGAGCAGGAGCTCGACCAAGGCGGGGTCGCCGACCGGGGTGGCCCGGCCGCGGGTGCGCTCCAGTGCGTCGCGGGCGACGCCGGCGGCCCGTTCGAGGACCATCAGGTCGACCGCACCGGCGGGTCCTGGCCGCTCCAGCCACAGGACGGCGTGCTCGTAGCCCAGTGGCGTGTGCAACCAAGCGGGGTCGGGCGACGCCGCGGCGTCCTCGCGCCGCCCGTCCCCCAGGACCCGCACGTTCACCCGGTGATCGGAATCGATGAGACGGGCCGGGCAGCCCGCCAGCACCGCCGCGCCCCGGACGATCGCCTCCAGCCCAGCTCTGGCCTCCACCAGGCGGTCGAAGTAGACGATCACCTGTACCGCGGCGCTGGCGTCCGGGTCGAGCGCGGCCAGCCTGCCGGCGAGCTCTCTCACCATGCCATCCTGCCTCAGCCCGCCGGGTACGGCGACTAGGCGCCGAGGATCCGCCGCAGCCACCTCAGCCGCGCCGCCTTCGCCTCCTGCGAGATCGCGGCGTGCGGCGCCATCATGTCGAATCCGTGGAACCCGCCGGGCCACACGTGCAGCTCGGCGACTCCGCCCGCCTGCCAGATGCGGGTGGCGTACGCGACGTCCTCGTCCCGGAACGTCTCGGCCGAGCCGACGTCGATGAACGCGGGCGGCAGGCCGGACAGGTCGGTGGCCCGCGCCGGCGCGGCGTACGGGGAGACGTCGGGCCCGCCGCGCCGGTCACCGAGCAGCGCGGTCCAGCCGGTGTCGTTCGAGATCCTGTCCCAGATGCCCAGGCCCGCCATCTGGTGGCTGGACACGGTGTCGTTCCTGTCGTCGATCATCGGGCAGAGCAGCAGCTGGCCGATCAGGGCGGGGCCGCCCCGGTCGCGGGCGAGCAGCGCCACGGCGGCCGCGAGCCCGCCGCCCGCGCTCGCGCCCATCACGAGGATGCGCGCGGGGTCGACGCCGATCTCGCCGGCGTGCTTCGCGGTCCACACCAGGCCCGCGTAGGAGTCCTCGACCGGCGCGGGGTGCGGGTGCTCGGGCGCGAGCCGGTACTCCACCGAGACGACCGCGAGCTTCAACTCCACGATCATGTCGAGCATCTCGGTGGGGATCAGCCGGTTGGTGCCCATGATCATGCCGCCGCCGTGGATGTTGTACAGCGCGGGCACCGGTCCCGCCTCGCCGGCCGGGCGCAGGACGAGCAGCGAGATGTCCGGCTCGCCCGCCGGTCCTGGGACGGTCAGCTCCGTGACGTCGATCGCGCCACCCCGGGTGAGGTCCTCCTCCATCCCGCCGATGTCTGCCCCGCGCAGCGTGGGCAGCGTCTCCAGCGTCAGGGACGGCGGGATGAACTCCGCCATCACGGCCAGCGCCGCCGCCAGCTCGGGATCGAACGGAGGCGGAGTGGGTACGCTCATGATCGGCTCCTTGATGTCGAGGGTGTTACGCGCGGCTGACATCACCGCCTACCAGCATCGTGATCCCGCCCCGCCTCCCGATCGAGCGCCACCCGGCGGAAACCACCCGCCGAATGGCGGAAACCCCATCCGTACCCGTCCGGCCTGTCAGCGGGCCGAATACCTGATCCTGATACGGCCCATGCCGACCTTGCCGGTCACCAGTAGTGTCGTCACCACATCCATGTCGGCGGTGCCGCCCGCCTTGTTGATCACGTGGCCCGTCCCCGTGACGACCCCGTCGACGACGGCGATCCAGTCGCGCGGCACGATGACGATGATCCGGCCGGACCCGCAGGTGCCGTCCAGGCGCACCTCCCGATGACGGCACTCCGCCTCGGTGAAGTCGATCGTGATGTTGCCCATCGTCACCTTGGCCGTGATCCGCTCGGGCACCACCCAGCGACCCACCTGCTTGATCGAGCCAGAACGGGTCTCAAGGACCAGCGGTTTGCCGTCGGGCGCCGCCGACCGGTTCTGCGGAAGATCCACGACCAGCGCGTCAAGCTCGGCGTAGGTCTTGGCGGCGTACACGCCTTCGAGCCGGTCGTCCAGTTCGTCCAGAGTGATCCGGCCTTCGCCGGCGGCCACCCGCAGCCGCTCCGACATCGCCTCGCGGTCCGCGTCTGAGGCTCGCAGAGTCCCGTGGAGTTCACCGGCGCTTCGCTCTGTCACGAGATCAGGTTATTCGCTCCGGCACCGGAATGGAGGTCCCCGAACGCGACAGCTCTCGACGGCACGTCATTCCGCCCGCTACGCAAGCCGACGGCCGCCGCTTTCCCCGTATTTCCGTACCATTGAGGTATGACTGCTGGGCTTCCGGAACCCGTCCGCCGTAATGAGCTGCGCGTCTCACATGACGAGCGTGATGCCGTGGTGGAGCGGCTGACCGCGGCGGCGGCCGAGGGTCGCATCGATCTCAGCGAGCTCGACGTGCGACTGGACCTGGCGCTGAACGCCAGGACCTACGCCGATCTGGCGCCTCTCACGGCCGATCTGCCGCCGGAGTTCGCCGCGGATCCGGTCCAGCCGCTGGTCCTCGACGGAGGCCTGACCGGCGCGACACGTACCGGGCGCTGGCGGGTGCCCGCGCGGATCACCGTGTCCGGCGGCATGGGCAGCGCCAAGCTCGATTTCACCCAGACCGAATGCCGGCTGCCCGAGATCGAGATAGAGGCGCACGGCCAGATGGGCAGCGTCACGATCATCATCCCTGACGGGTGGGTGGCGGAGACCACCGCGATGGAGCCTGGCCTAGGTGGTTTCTGGGACAAGACCACGTCGGATCGGCTCCCCAGGACGCCGCTGATTCGCCTCACCGGCACCGGCGGCGCGGGCGGCGTGGTCATCCGCCACCCCAACAGCTGGGAACGCCGGACACAGCGCCGCAAGCAGGGAGGCTAGCTCGCCGAGGCCGCGCACACGTCGCCACCCTCCCGTTTCGTGCTGCCGGTCGCGGCCTACAGCGTGCTCCTGGTCTCCGCGCTGCAGACGCTGGTCGTCCCGGTCATCGCGAACATCCAGGCAGATCTCCGCGTTTCGGCCTCTGCCGTCAGCTGGGTGGTGACGGCCAACCTGCTGGCCGCGGCCGTCCTGACCCCGTTGCTGGGCCGCCTCGGCGACCTGCGGGGGCGCCGCCCGGTGATGCTCGGTGTGCTCGCCGTCGTCCTGATCGGCTCGGTGATCGCGGCGACGACCATCGATCTGCCGCTCCTGCTGCTCGGGCGCGTCATGCAGGCCGCCAGCTTCGGGCTGTTCCCGCTGTCCATCGGCATGCTCAGGGGAGAATTGCCGCCGAATCGCCTCACCGGCGCCATGGCGCTGGTCAGCGGCATGCTGGCGGTCGGCGCCGGGGTCGGGCTGGTGATCACGGGCCTGCTCATGAGATCCGGCGGCGACTACCACCGGCTGTTCTGGCTGGCGACGCTGATGACCGCCGCCGGGTTCGCCGGGGCGTGGATGCTGCCGCGCCGGGCGGCCGTGGCCACCGGACGCATCGACTGGACCGGCGCGGTCCTGCTCGGCACCGGTCTCGTACTGCTCCTGCTGGCACTCCAGGAGGGCAACACGTGGGGCTGGGCCTCCGCCGGGATCCTGGCCTCGCTCGCCGGCGCGGTCGCCGTTCTGACGGTATTCGTGCTGTTCGAGCGGCGGATCGGCCAGCCGCTGGTCAGCACCCGGATGCTCACCTACCGTCCGATCGTCCTCGCCAACGTGGCCGGGCTGTTCCTCGGCGTCTCGATGTTCGTCGTCTTCCTGTCGGTCTCGCCTTCGTCCAGACACCGCCCGAAATCGGCGGGTACGGCTTCGGCGCGACCGTGCTCGCCACCAGCCTGGTCTACCTGCTGCCCGGCACCGCCGGGGGCATCGTCACCGCACCGCTGGGCGGACGCCTGGTCGTCCGCTACGGCGCGAAGGCGACCCTCGTGCTGTCGATGCCGAGTTGCTCACCCTGGCCGCCCGCGCACCGAAGTAACCAGGGGTCACTACTTTCAGTAGCTGAAAGTCACTCGAAGTCAATGGGCGGGGAGCGGCCACTTGTGGTCAGCCGCGCCCTTTACCAATCACTTTCGGTGTTCACATAATTACTTATCGCAATACTTGAAGGAGGGAACCACTCAATGAGCACCGCCACCACAGCCGGTTCGTGGCCGTCCATGAGCACGAACCCACCGAACCTCAGCGGCGTGGGCACCGACTACGTCACCTGGGGACAGCCCGTCGGCGGCGGCAAGAGCGGCTACGTCTTCCGGGGCGGAGCCGTCCCGGTGCGGACCGACGGGACCGAGTTCACCCTGGGCACCTTCACCCACGAGAACTTCCCGATCCAGGCCATGCCGCAACCGCAGTTCGACGTCGACCTGACCGTCAACGTGACCTTCGAGGACGGCACCAACGCCGACTTCAGCTTCCGCTTCCACCACAACGAGACGCCCAACAACGGCCCCGCCCCCGACGACATCGTCGACCTGCCCACCTTCGTCTCCCCCCAGACCGTGACCATCGACGGCGAGACCTACGGCGTGGTCATCAGCGGTTTCAAGCAGAACGGCCAGGTCGTCCGCCAGTTCATCAGCCCCGAGAACGGCTCCAACAGCGCCGACGTGGTCGCCATCTTCGCCCGCGCCGGTGAGCCCGACGTGCACATCACCACG
Source organism: Acrocarpospora corrugata (assembly GCF_009687845.1). Classification (GTDB taxonomy): domain Bacteria; phylum Actinomycetota; class Actinomycetes; order Streptosporangiales; family Streptosporangiaceae; genus Acrocarpospora; species Acrocarpospora corrugata. Next base: position 260,258 of record NZ_BLAD01000035.1, on the reverse strand, counting down.
GTCCGCCACAAGGGTGAGGTGAAGTACACCCAGGCCGACGAGTTCGTCGAGATCATCAACCGGGGCACCGTCGCCGCCAACATCTCCGGCTGGACCCTGGGCGCCGACGACGTCGGCCAGGACTTCGTCTTCCCGCCCGGCACCGTCCTGCAGCCCGGCCAGAAGATCCGCATCTACACCAATGAGGTCCACCCCGAGTGGGGCGGCTACACCTACAACAGCAGGCGCCCGATCTGGAACGACAAGGGCGACGCGGCCAAGCTCCGGGACCCCGGTGGCGCCGTCGTCTCCGAGTTCGGCTACGGCAGCAAGGCCCCCACCCCCTGAAGAGGCACTCCGCGTAGACGGTGAGTGAGTGGGTATGGCGGGGAGTGACTACTGCCCAAGCCTTCTCGGGTGGTGCCACCAGGGGGTGAACGGCGATGGCGGAGCCGCAGGCGGTGCTGAGCCCGCTGACCAGGGCCGCCCTCTTCCTCGTGGTGACCATCGATCCGGGAGGCGAGTCCCGCGTCCGGGACCTGCTCGGTGAGCTGGCGGGCCTGGAGCGGGCGGTCGGTTTCCGGTCGCAGGAGGGCAGGCTCAGCTGCGTCACCGGGATCGGTTCCCGGGCCTGGGACCGGCTGTTCGCCGGGCCGCGTCCCGCCGGGCTGCACCCGTTCCGCGAACTCACCGGCCCGGTCCACCACGCGGTGGCCACCCCGGGTGATCTGCTGTTCCACATCCGGGCCCAGCGGCCTGACCTGTGCTTCGCGCTGGGCTCGGAGATCATGGACCGGATCCGGGGCGTGGTGACGGTCCGCGACGAGGTGCCGGGATTCAAGTACTTCGACGTGCGAGACCTGCTGGGCTTCGTCGACGGCACCGAGAATCCGGTCGGCGCGGCGGCCGGCGCCGCCGTCCTGATCGGCGCGGAGGACCCGCCGTTCGCCGGCGGGAGTTACGTGATCGTCCAGAAGTATCTGCACGATCTCCAGGCGTGGAACGCCCTGCCGGTCGAAGCCCAGGAGATGGTCATCGGCCGCCGGAAACTGTCCGACGTCGAACTCGACGACGCCGTCAAGCCGCCCGACTCCCATGTCGCGCTGACCACGATCACCGATCCTGACGGCACCGAGCACAAGATCCTGCGTGACAACATGCCCTTCGGTTCGGTGGGGCGCGGCGAGTTCGGCACGTACTTCATCGGCTACGCCCGTACTCCGGCGGTCACCGAGCGGATGCTGGAGCGGATGTTCCTCGGCGATCCGCCGGCGCGGCATGACCGGATCCTGGATTTCTCCGTCCCCGTGACCGGCAATCTGTTCTTCGTCCCGAGCGCCGACTTCCTCGACGACCTGCCCGACCCGCCCGGCGTCGCGGCCGGGCGGTCGCTGGAATCCCTGGGGATCGGGGATCTCAGAGGAAGCGAAGTCTGATGAACAACCTGCATCGGGAACTCGCGCCCATCTGCGCGGCCGCCTGGGCCGACCTGGAGAACGAGGCGGGGCGGACCTTCCGCCGCCACGTGGCCGGCCGTCGCATCGTCGACGTCGCCGGCCCGGACGGCGTGCTGCTGTCGGCGGTCGGCACCGGGCACCTGCAGCACGTCGACTCCCACTCGGAGGGCGTGATCGCCCGGATCCGCCGCTCCCAGCCGGTCGTCGAACTCCGCGTGCCCTTCACCGTCGACCGGCAGCAGGTCGACGACGTGGAGCGCGGAGCCAGGGACGCGGACTGGCAGCCGGTCAAGGACGCCGCCCGCCAGATCGCCTTCGCCGAGGACCGCGCGATCTTCGAGGGGTACGGCGCGGCCGGCATCACCGGTCTTCGCGCCGCCGCCACCAACCCGGCGGTCGCCCTGCCGCCGCACGTGCGCGACTATCCCACCGCCATCGGCCAGGCCATGACGGCGTTGCGGCTGGCCGGCGTCAACGGCCCGTACCGGCTGGCGCTCGGCGCCGACGCCTACACCGCGGTCAGCGAGGCCGCCGACCAGGGTTACCCGATCCAGGAGCACATCACCCGGATGGTGGGCAGCGAGCACATCTGGGCCCCCGCCATCGACGGAGCCTTCCTGCTGTCGACCCGGGGCGGCGACTTCGAACTGCACCTCGGCCAGGATGTCTCGATCGGCTATCTCGCGCACGACGCCGCCAGCGTCCAGCTGTACTTCCAGGAGACGCTGACCTTCATGGTCTACGCGGGCGAGGCCGCTGTGGCGCTGTCGGCACCCGACCCCGCCTGATGCGTGGATCTTTCGTCCAAGCCGCCCGGACGACACCGCTGCGTTCCACCAAGTCATAGCGAAGACATCCGATGTGTATCCGCAGTTCAGCGGCAATGGTCACGGCTGACGCCTAGGCCATGACCAGATCGGCCGGGGTTAGCGTCCATTTCGGCGCGTACTCCAACTACAAGGGCCAGTACGGCACCTGCCGCGACGCCGAGTGGATCAAACGGCAGTGCAACATCAAGTGGAACGAGTACGAGGCGAAGGCCGCCACCTTCAACCCCGCCTCGTTCGACGCGAACGCCATCGTGCAGCTGGCCAAGCAGGCCGGCCAGAAGTACATCGTCATCACCGCCAAGCACCACGACGGCTTCGCCATGTGGCCCACCCGCGTCAACCGGTGGAACCTCCGCGACCATTCCGGCTTCACCCGCGACATCCTGCGCGAACTCAAGAACGCCGCGACCGCCAACGGCATCAAGCTCGGCGTGTACTACTCCATCTGGGATTGGCACGACCCGGACTTCGTCTCGAACTTCCCTGCCTACGTCACCAAGATGACGGCGCAACTCCAGGAGCTCGTGACCAGCTACGACCCCGCGGTGCTGTGGTTCGACGGCGAATGGACCGAAAGTAACCCCACCAACCCGTGGACGGCCCAGAACGGCGAGGATCTGGAGCGGTTCATCCGTGGCATCTCACCGCAGATCATCACCAACAACCGGGTGGTGAAGCGCCGCCCTGTCGACGGCGAATTCGGCACCCCGGAGCAGTCGCTCGCCAGCGCCCCGCCTTCGGTGCAGCTCTAGGAATCCTGCATGACGATCAACAACACCTGGGGGTACACCTCCTGGGACACCAGCTTCAAGTCGCCGACCACGATGGTGCGCGACCTGGCGAACCTGACGAGCAACAGCGCCAACCTCCTGCTCAACATCGGCCCCACCGACACCGGCGCGGTCTCCGCCGGGCAGGCCGACGCACTGCGCGGCATCGGAACCTGGATGACCGCCAACAGCGCCGCCATCACCGGCGCGGGCTACACCGGCCTGGTCGCCCAGCCGAGCTGGGGCCGCGTCACCCGTAAGGGCAACAAGCTCTACCTGGTCGTCAACGCCTGGGCCGGCACCCTGCACCTCAGCCTGCGCTCACCGTTCACGGTCACCGGCGCCCGGGTGCTCGGCAGCGCCTCACCCGTGACCGTGCGAGCCGCCGGCGACGGCAACGACTTCCTGCCCAGCGGCAGTGCCACCAACGCCATCGCCACCGTCATCGAGGCCGACATCACCACCCCCACGCCCGCGGCGGCCGGCACCGGTTCCGGACTCAAGGCGGAGTTCTGGAGCAACACCACGTTCACCGGCACACCAGCGGTCACCCGGACGGATCCGACCGTCAACTACGCCTGGCGTTTCAGCGGCTCCCCGGCGGCGTCGATCGGCACCGACAACTTCTCCAGCCGCTGGACCGGCTCCATCCAGCCGCGGTACTCCGAGCGCTACACCTTCACCACCGCGTCCGATGACACCGTGCGGCTGTGGATCGACGGGCAACTGGTCATCGACAACGCCACCCCGCACACGGCGGCGGTCGACCAGGGCAGCGTGACCCTCGTCGCGGGCCGCCGCTACGACATCCGCCTGGAACAGACAGAACGGGGCAGCGAGGCGTTCATGAAGCTCTCCTGGAGAGCCCCAGCACCCCGGCCCAGATCGTGCCGCAGTCGCAGCTGCACCCCACAGCCGGCACGACCCGGCGCTTCAACGACAGCGTGGCCACCTACGGCACCGGCTGGTCCACCAGCGGCGCCCGCGGTCTCGGTGACTACAACGACGACGTGCGCTACACGACCACCAACGGCGCGTCGTTCACCTTCACCGGCACCGGCACCGGCATCGACTTCCTGTCCGAACGCTACTCCGATCAGGGCCAGGTGGAGGTGTACCTCGACGGCGTACTCCAGACCACCGCCGACACCACCAGCGGCGCCCGCCTGACCCAGCAGGTCATCTACAGCGCCCGCGGACTGCCGCAGGGAACCCACACCCTGCGCGCCGTCAAACGATCGGGCACCTACATGCTCGTCGACCGCTTCGCCGTAACTTTCTAGCAGCCGAAAGGCCGGCGGGTTAGCACCCCGCCGGCCTTTGGTGATCAGCTGCCGTAGACCTCGAAGGTGAACAGCGAATACCCCCAGGCGGTGCCGCGGGTGGTGCCGTAGATGCGCACGTATCTGGTGGAGTTGTTCAGGCCGGTGTTGTTGTCCTCACCGCCGTTACCGCCGGTGACGGTTCGAACCGTGGTCCAGGTCGTGCCGTTGGGTGAGGTCTGGATCTGGTACGCCGAGCCGTAGGCGGCCTCCCAGACCAGCCGTACCCGGTTGATGGTGTAAGTGGCGCCCAGGTCGACCTGGATCCACTGAGGATCGGAGAAGAGGCTCGACCAGCGGCTGGTCGTCGAGGCGTCCACCGCGGCCGAGGCCGGATAAGCGCCCGACTCCACGCTCGACGCCGTCGCCGGCTTGTTCAGGGCCAGGTTCGACTCGGTCGGCTGCGTGCCGAGCTCCTTGATCCGGATGTTGCGGAAGGCGACCTGGTCGGCGGCGCCGTGGTTCTGGATGCCGATGTACCCGTCCAGGTTGCGGGCCGGATTGGTGTTGGTGAAGTCGTTGATCAGCGAACCGTTGAGGTAGACGCGGATGCGCTGGCCTTCGACGAGGATCTCGTAGGAGTTCCACTCCCCTGGCGGGTTGAGCGCGGCGTCACGTGCCGCGATGTCGGCGGACTTGAACGTGTAGATCGAGCCCGTGGTCCGGTCGGCCGCGTCGCTGGCGTCGATCTGGATCTCGTAGCCCTGGTTCACCGCGACGTTCGGGTCGCCGCCCGGGTTGGGGAAGCCGACGAAGATGCCGGAGTTGCTGTCCCCGGTGAGCCTCCAGTCCGCCTTCAGCGAGTACGAGGTGTACTGCTTGGCGCTGTTCCAGAACAGGCCCATGCCGCCGACGGAGCTCAGTGTGGCGTCGGTGTTGGTGAAGCTGCCGGGCCCGGACTGCGACCAGCCGGTCGTGGAGCCGTTGTAGAGCGTGGTGTAGCCGGTCTCGGGCCTGCAGTCGGCCTTGGCCCGCTTGGCCGCGTACCGGATGCCGCCGAGCAGCTGGCTGCGGAAGTTGGCCTCGGCGTAGGACGCCTGGGTGTGCCCGAATCCGGTGTAGAACGACCGTCCGCTGTCGATGGTCTTGCACCAGGTGATCGGGTGGTCGCCGCCCATCGATCCGCCGGAGTAGGAGGATTCGTCCAGGGTGGCCAGGACGCGAGCCGTACCGCGGGGGTTGGTCTGGTAGTTGTACAGCTCGTCGGTGCGGGTCCAGGTCTGCGGCAGGTGCGCCGTGCCCGGGTGGGCCCGGTTCTCGGTCTTCGAGTTGACCTGCTGGATCGCCGGGTGGCTGGCGAACCAGGCTCCGGCGAGCTGGCCGTAGAACGGCCAGGCGTACTCGGTGTCGGCGGCGGCGTGGACGCCCACGTAGCCGCCGCCACCGCGGATGTAGGACTCGAACGCGGTCTGCTGGGCCGCGTTGAGCACGTCACCGGTGGTGCTGAGGTAGACGACCGCCTCGTACTGCGCGAGGTTGGCCGTGGTGAACGCGTTCGCGTCCTCGGTCGCGGTGACGGTGAAGCTGTTGGCGGCGCCGAGATCCCGGATCGCCTGGATGCCGGTCGGGATCGAGTCGTGCCGGAAGCCGGCGGTCTTGGAGAACACCAGGACGTCGTAGGGCGCGTCAGCGGCCGCGGCCGGTGTCGCGTGGAGCGTGGTGGCGGCGAGGGCGATCACGGCACCCACACCGGTTAAGAGTTTGCGCATGGATCCTCCAGTTGCTGCGGAATTGGAGTCAGCTGCCGTAGACCTCGAAGGTGAACAGCGAATACCCCCAGGCGGTGCCGCGGGTGGTGCCGTAGATGCGCACGTATCTGGTGGAGTTGTTAAGGCCGGTGTTGTCGTCCTCACCGCCGTTGCCGCCGGTGACGGATCGGGCCGTCGTCCAGGTCGTGCCGTTGGGTGAGGTCTGGATCTGGTACGCCGAGCCGTAGGCGGCCTCCCAGACCAGCCGGACCCGGTTGATGGTGTAAGTGGCGCCCAGGTCGACCTGGATCCACTGAGGATCGGAGAAGAGGCTGGACCACCGGGTGGTCGCCGAGGCGTCCACCGCGGCCGAGGCCGGGTAGGTGCCCGACTCCGCGCTCGACGCCGTGGCCGGCTTGTTCAGGGCCAGGTTCGTCCCCGTCGGCGGCGTGCCGCTGGCGAAGGTGAACGAGTCGAGATCGAACAGCGCGCCCGCGCCACCGGTGAACACCAGGAACAGGTTGACCGTCCCGGCCGGCGGCGTCACGGTGCCGGTGACGTTGACCCAGTTCTCCCAGCCACCGGTCGGCGCGACCGTGGCGGTGCCGACTACGGGCCCGGTCGCGGAACCGCTCCGGATGGTCAGCGTCCCGCCGACGCCCGCCGACGCGACCCTGGCCGTGAACGAGGTGACCCCGGTCAGGTTGTACGGCGTGAACGAGATCCAGTCCCCGTTCTCGGTGGTCCCGATGGCCCGGCCGCCGTTGGCCGACGCCTTGGTCACGATCGTCACGCCCTGCTGAGCGTTGTAGTGCTCGGCCTGGCGGGCCCGCGGCTGGGTGACGGCCTGCGTCGCGTGGACGGACGTGGTCGAGCCGACCGGCGTGTATTCGGCGTCGAACACGCCGAACACGTTCGCGTTGGCGTCGTGCTCACCGTCCACCGTGGTCTGGATGGTGCCGGAACATCCCGTCGCGCTGGTCAACGGGTGGCCGTGACTGTCGTGGCCGAGAATGTAGGTGAGTTTCACCCGGCTGCAGTCGATGGTCGGGGAGTTCGGATCGCTGACGCTGATCTGGAAGGGGATCGCGTCGCCGAAGTTGAACACCCGCCCGTTGACCGGCTGACTGAGGGTGACCGTGGCCTGGCCGACGTTGATGACGGCGCTGGCCGTGGCTTGCAGGCCGGTGCTGTCGGTCACCGTCAGCGTCGCCGTGAACTGGCCGTTGCCGGTGTAGGTGAACGAGGGGTTGGCCGCGGTCGAGTCGGTGCTGCCGTTCGTGGTGAAGTCCCACGCGTACGTGATCGGGTTGCCGTCCGGGTCGCTGGTCCCGGCCGAGCTGAACTGCACGGTCAGCGGCGCGTTGCCGCTGGTCGGGTTGGCGCTGGCCGCGGCGATCGGGGCCGAGCCGGTGGTGCCCGAGTTGTACTCGATGCGGTACACCGCCGAGTTCGCGTCACCGCCGAACCAGCCGGTGCCGTAGTCGAGCACGTAGAGCGCGCCGTCCGGCCCGAACTCCATGTCCATCACCTGGGTTCCGGACCAGGGGAAGGCTTCGATCGCGCCGGCTCCGCCGGTGGAGGTCACCGTGGCCGCCTTGATCCACCGGCGGCCGAACTCGCCGAGGAACGCCTTGCCGTCCATCGACTGCGGGAACTTGACGGAGGAGGCGAGCGCGGCGTTGTAGCGGTAGACCACACCGCCCATCGGCGACCAGCTGCCGCAGCAGAGACTGGCGGGATCCTGCCCGACCCCGTACGGCAGCCAGGCCGCCCGCGAGGCCGGCAGCGTGGTGATACCGGTGTTCCGCGGCGAGTTGTTCGTCGGCCCGCCCGCACAGTTGTATGCCCCGCTGGAAGGCCCCGACGGGAACGTGTACTCCACATACGGCACGTTGAACTGCGAGCAGTACGGCCAGCCGTAGAAACCGGGCTGGGTGATGCGCTCGAACGAGACCGAGGCCGCCGGGCCCCGGCTGGCGCTGGCGGTGCCCGAGTCAGGCCCGTAATCGCCCAGGTAGACCACGCCGGTCGCCTTGTCGACGCTCATCCGGAACGGGTTGCGGAAGCCCATCGCGTAGATCTCGGGCCGGGTGTTGGCCGTGCCCGCCGCGAACATGTTGCCGGCCGGGACGGTGTAGCCGCCGGTCGCGCCCGGCTTGATCCGCAGGACCTTGCCCCGCAGGTCGTTGCTGTTGCCGGAGGTGCGCTGGGCGTCGAACGCCGGGTTGCGGGTGGTCCGCTCATCGATCGGCGTGTAGCCGTCCGAGGCGAACGGGTTGGTGTCGTCGCCGGTCGACAGGTAGAGGTTGCCGGCCGCGTCGAAGTCGATGTCACCGCCGACGTGGCAGCACATGCCACGGGAGGTCGGGACGTCGAGGATGGTGACCTGCGAGGCCGCGTTCAGGGTGTGGTCGGCGTTGACCGTGTACCGGGCCAGCCGGTTCACCCCGTTGAACGGGGCGAACTGCGCCGCCGTGCCGTCGGAGGGAGCGTCCCCGCCCGGGGTGGTCAGCGGCGGGGCATAGTAGACGTACACCCATCGGTTCGTGGCGAAGTTCGGGTCGGCCTTGATGCTCTGCAGACCCTCCTCGTCGTGCGTGTACACCGGGATGGTCAGCGCCACCTTGGTGTTGCCGAGCACGTCGGTGTAGCGGATGGTGCCGTCACGCGAGGTGTGGAGGACGCCCCGGTTGGGGAGCACGGTCAGGCCCATGGGCTCGCCGGTCTCGGCCGCGCCCTTGGCCAGGGTCACCTGGACGTAGCCCGGCGCGGCCTGCGCCGGGGCGGTCAACGGGACTGTGAAGCCGATGGCGGCCATGATCATGGCAGCGCATAAGGCCAGTCTTCGGAACATGATCGGTTGATCTCACTTCCTGCCAGAAGAGTGCAGACAGCGTGTGCGCCGATCACGCCGACAATCCGCGGAAGCACAGGAGTCCTCCGCGACTTCATTCCGGACACACTGTGAGCCCCGTTTGTCAAAGAGTCAACAGGTATCCGTCTTGGATCGTAAACAAGATGTATATCTGACGGACGAGCTGCGGAAGTTGCCATTTCCGCAGGTCACAGACGGTCGGAGCGGCGATCGGCTCAAGGCGTCATCTCGCGGCACCTCCTACGCACTTCAGAGAAGACGAGGTTTGCGTCTTGATCGAAGGCTAAGATGTTACGTTCGAAGTGTCTAGATGTTACGTTGAAGTAAGCTCAACTTTCGTTGATCGTGGCGAAAGTTCGGACCCGGTGGTGAGAAGTCTTCCCGTGGTGGCAGCGGCTGGAGTACCTTCCACGCGAGCGGTCGCACCGGACAAGCGCTGCCTGAGGAGTCGCGGGTGAAGACCAACCGGCCGGAGAACCCGCACCAGGCGGCGCTGCTGCGCCTGCTGCGAGAAGGGCCACATTCGCGCGCGGAGCTGGCGGCCATAGCGGCCGAACCCACCGCCTCCGCGGGCTCCCCCGTGCTGCCACCCGGAGCCGCGTACCCGCACCCATGGCGGATGTCACGGTCGAAGCTCAACGCCGAACTCGACCGGCTCGTCACGCTCGGGCTGGTCGAGACCGACGGGCTCGCCGCCTCCCGCGGCGGACGCCGCTCCGGCCGGGTACGGCTGTCGCGCGCCACCCGCTTCGCCGGCATCGACATCGGGGCCACCTCGGTCGACGTCGCCGTGACGGACGGCGAACTGCGCGTGCTCGGGCACGTCAGCGAGGCGTGCGACATACGGCTCGGTCCCGCGCACGTACTGGACCGGGTGCTCGCCCTCGCGGGGAAACTGCGCGAGCAGGGCCTGTTCACGCAGCTCCACGGCGCCGGGATCGGCATCCCCGGGCCGGTCAGCTTCGCGGAGGGGATCCCGGTCGCGCCGCCGCTCATGCCGGGGTGGGACCGCTACCCGCTGCGCGAGATGATCACCCAGGAGCTCGGCTGCCCCGCCACGCTGGACAACGACGTCAACATCATGGCCCTCGGGGAACTGCACGCCGGGGTCGCCCGCCAGGTCCACGACTTCCTGCTCGTCAAGATCGGCACCGGCATCGGCTGCGGCATCGTGGTCGACGGCAAGATCTACCGTGGCGTCTCGGGCAGCGCGGGCGACATCGGGCACATCAGGGTCGACGAGCTCGGCCCGCTGTGCGCGTGCGGCAACGCCGGCTGCCTGGAGGCCTACTTCGGCGGCGCCGCCCTGGCCGCCCAGGCGCAGGCCGCGGCACGCTCGGGGGCCTCGCCCTACCTGGCGGAACGTCTGCTGGCGGCCGGGCGGCTGTCGGCCGAGGACGTGGCCGCGGCCGCCGCCCAGGGTGACCCGGTGGCGGTCCAGCTCATCAGGGACGGGGGCCGCCGCGTCGGCCAGGTCCTGGCGGGGCTGGTCAGCTTCTTCAACCCGGGGCTCGTGATCATCGCGGGCGGCGTGGCCCGGCTGGGCCACCTGCTGCTCGCGGAGATCAGGAGCGTCGTCTACCGCCGGTCACTCCCCCTGGCGACCGGCAACCTGCCCATCGTGCTGTCGGAACTGGAGGACATCGCCGGGGTCGTGGGAGCGGCTCGCCTGATCAGCGACCACGTCTACTCCGCCTGAAGGGCGCGGACACGCCAGGTGCTGGTCCGATGAACATTTTGCGGCAATGAAGTGTTGGCCTGCGGTTCAGATAGGACTCCAAGGCTCTCCTCAGGTCGGGGGATCCACTTTTCTGGCCGTATCGCAGGAGGTTACGTATGAGCATTTCTCGTCGTCAGGCCATCACCGGAAGCGCCGCCGCCGTCGGCCTGTCCGTCGCCGGTGTGCTGCCCAGTCTGGCCGCGTCCCCGGCGAACGCCGCAGCCGCACCGAACGGCGGGCGTCCGCTGCGTCCGTTCCCGCCACTGAAGGACGACCCGAACGGGATCCTCGCCCTTCCCGATGGCTTCTCGTACAAAATCGTTACCCGTGAGGGTTTGACCGATATGTCGTTCGGCCAGGGCAAGACGCCCGGCTGGCACGACGGGACCGGCGTCGTGGCCATGAAGCACGCCGGCCTGACGATCATCCAGAACCACGAGATGGCGCCGCACATGACGCAGTACGGCGTCCCGCTCATCCCCGGGACGGTCTACGACCCGGGCGCGCCGAACGCGGGCGGCTGCACCGTGATCACCACGGACCCCAACGGCAACCCCACCGCCGAGTGGGTCGGCATCTCCGGCACCGTCCGCAACTGCGCGGGCGGCGTGACGCCGTGGGGCACCTGGCTCACCTGCGAGGAGACCTTCATCACCGCGGGCGCCACCTGGTCGGGCGGCGGCCTTACCGGCACGTACCAGAAGAACCACGGCTACGTCTTCGAGGTCTTCCAGGGCGACTCGGACCACCAGCTGCCCAAGCCGATCAAGGCGTTCGGCCGCTTCGACCACGAGGCCCTCGCCGTCGAGCCGAAGATGCGGCGGGTGTACCTCTCCGAGGACGCCAGCGGCCCGAACGGGCTGTTCTACCGGTGGACCGCGAGCGCCGGCCGCCTTGAGCAGGGCATCGCCAACCAGCTCGGCGACACCGAGGGCACCCTTGAGGCGATGCAGATCCGCCTGGACGACGGCAGCATCGTGCCGGATGTCGCCTACATCACCTCCGCGCAGCTGGGGCGTCCGTTCAACGTGACGTGGATCGCGGTGCCGGACCGGGAGGCGACCACCACGCCGGTGCGCAATCAGTTCGCCGCCGGCACGGTGACCCGGGGCAAGAAGTTCGAGGGCGTGTGGAGCAACGGCGACGGCTGCTACATCGTCAACAGCTTCGCTTTCGCCCCCAACGACCTGCCGGCCGACGCGGCCAAGCACGACGGCATGGTGTGGTTCTACGACTACAAGGACGAGACGATCACCCTGGTCACGTACTTCCCGCACAACCCGTTCGCCGAGGGCGAGGGCCCGTCCCCGAAGTACGCGGACATGACCTTCGACAGCCCCGACAATGTCACCGTCACGCCGTGGGGCACTCTGGTCCTGGCCGAGGACGGCGTCCGCCACTCGCACGTGCTCAGCTCCATCCCGGGCGGCCCCACCTACGCGATCGCCCGCAACCAGCTCAGCAACGGCACCAGCAACGGCTCCCTGACGTACTCCGAGTTCACCGGCCCGACGTTCTCCCCGGACGGGAAGGTGCTTTTCGTCAACATCCAGGTCCCGGGCATCACCCTGGCCATCACCGGCCCCTGGCAGGATTACCTGCGCTGACCGCTCTCGATGTTCCGGGCCCTGAGGCATACCCGCCTCAAGGCCCGTCCTGCGGGCGGCGCGGTCAGGCTGCGGCGGTGGGCCAGCGGATTCCGGTCAGCTGCTGCGAGCGCTCCCACAGGCGACGGCCGAGCTCCGGATCCTGAGGCGCCGCCGACAGCTGCACGAGTGCGGGATATCCAGATCGTCCGCCCCGGCCGTCAGGCCCGATGTAGGAGCCGGCGACGAGATCGGGCTCGGTCGCCGCGAAAAGCTGCGGCAGCGCTCCCATCTCCTGACTCTGCGCGAGGAGCTTGCCGGAGACGCGCATGACGATCCCCGTGATCCCGGTGCCTTTGCTCTGCATCGGCGTGTTGCTGTAGCCCGGATGCGCGAGAACGCTGGTGATCGGCGACGATGACGACCGCTCGCGCCGGGCGAGCTCCACCCCGAAGACCGCGTTGGCCAGCTTCGACGCCGAGTAGGCGGCGAGCGGCGTGTACTTCCGCGACCACGCGACATCCTCCAGATCGAGCTCGCCCTTCTCGTGCATATACGACGTCACGGTGACCACCCGCGGCGCCGGCGACCGGCGCAGCGCCGGTCCCAGCAACGCCGTGAGCGCGAAGTGGCCAAGATGATTCGCGGCGAAATGACGCTCGGCACCCTGCGCGGTCACCGAGTGCCCGACCATGGAGATGCCCGCGTTGTTGACCAGCACATCGACGGACTCCTCCGCGCCGATCTCCTCCGCCGCCCGCCGAATCGAGTTCAGACTCAGCAGATCGACCTGACGCACCTCCACCTCAGCCCCCGGATACGCCCTGCGCAGCGAGGACGCCACCTCTTCTCCTCGTACGGCGTCACGGACGGCGAGCAGTACCCGGCCGCCGTGCGCCGCGAGCTCGCGCGCCGTCACCAGACCAAGCCCGCTGGTCGCACCCGTCACGACGAAGGTACGGCCCTTCTGTTCCGCCATCCGGTCCGCTGTCCAGCCACCACCGCCCGGCTTGCCTGCGTTCGTTCTGGAACCCATCTCTAGCTCTCACATTCTTGTTGACGCGGTCTCGATCAACCCGCTTCAGCAGGTGGGAATGTGGAGAAGCTAAACCTTTTCATTAATGTGAAGGTCAAGCGGCCGACGACGCACCGGCCACCTGGTTGAGGAGAGCGACGTGAAGATCGGAGATCTGGCCGCGAAGACGGGTGTCGCGCCGCGGCTGCTTCGCTACTACGAAGAGGTCGGCATCCTGCACCCGTTCCGGACCGGCAACGGATACCGCACCTACGGCGAGCCCGCCATCGACCGTGTCCTGCAGATTCGCGAACTTCTCGAAACCGGCTTCACGACGGAGATGATCCGCGAGGTCCTGCCCTGCCTTGAGGCCGCGAAGGAAGAAACGCCGGCCCCGGCGTGCCCGACGGTCAAGGATCTGGACGGACTACGACATCAGCTCAGCAGCATCGAACGCCGCATCGACGTCCTCCAACGCAACCGGAACGCGATCGAGAGGTACCTGCGCGCCTGGGAGGACGCCCTGGCCGCCGCGCCCACAGCCGCCGATGGAATCCCGGGCCCGGTCGCGGAGTGACAGCGGCGACATGCCGCAATTCCCGCCGGATCGACACCCATTTTGGCCCCGCATCTCCGCACTGGCCAAACCACGATCGCCTGGAAGAGTCGGCCTTGCATCGGGAAAGCCCAAACGACACAAGCGTTTTGCCTGATCAAGAGACGCCTCTGGTAGGAACGACACCAGGTTTAGGAAATCTGTGTTCTCCAGGCTGCGGTCATGGTGGTGGAGGGGACCTCGCGACTCCATTGCGGACACGGCGGCACCCCGCTGTGGAGTTCCGGGAAGAACTCCTGCGGGGTGCCGCCGTGGGGAACTGTTGTTCAGTTTTGTGTTTTTAGGCCGGCGAGACGGAGGAGTAGGTCCTTGACGTCGGTGGCCGCGTAGGTGGACTGGTCCAGGGAGGCGTCGCTGAGGAGGACCGGGCCGTCCAGGGGGTCGTCGGGGAGGCGGCCGTGGCTGCCTCGGACGCAGGACGGGTCGAGGGGGACGACGGGCATGGTGTAGCGGAAGCCGAGTTCCTTCTTGGCCAGGGCGAGGCCGGCTTTGGCTTTGACCCAGGGGTCTTTGGGGTTGAGGAAGAGTTCGGCGGGGTCGTAGCCGGGTTTGCGGTGGATGTCGACGCCGCGGGCGAAGTCGGGGGCTTGGGCGTCGTCGAGCCAGTAGTAGTAGGTGAACCAGGCGTCCGGGTCGGCGATGGCGACGAGTTCGCCGGAGCGGGCGTGGTCGAGGCCGAAAGAGGCCTTCCCGTCGGCGTCGAGGACCTGGTCCACGCCGGGGATGGCGGAGATCACCTTGCGTACGGCGGCGGTGTCGGCCTCGTCGTGGACGTATATGTGGGCGAGCTGGTGGTCGGCGACCGCGAACGCGCGGGACGTCCACGGGTCCAGGTACTCCATGCCCGCCTGCCGGTAGACCGACAGCAGCCCCTCCTCGCGGAGCGCGCGGTTGATGTCGACCGGGCGGGAGACGTCGACGATGCCGTACTCGGAGAGGACGACCGTGGTCGCCCCCAGCGCGGAGGCGTCGTCCAGCAGCGGGCCGAGGGCCTGGTCGACGTCGCGGGCGGCGGCGATGGCCTCGGGGCCGGAGGGGCCGAAACGCTGGAGGTCGTAGTCGAGGTGGGGGATGTAGACGAGGGTGAGGTCGGGGCGTTCGGTGGTGAGGATGCGGCGGGCGGCGGCGATGATCCAGCTGCTGGAGGGGAGGCCGGCCTTCGGGCCCCAGTAGGAGAACAGCGGGAAGCGGCCGAGTTCGCGGGTGAGGTCGACGCGGAGTTCGGGTGGGGTGGTGTAGCAGTCGGGGGATTTGCGGCCGTCGGCGTGGTAGATCGGCCGGGGGGTCACGGTGATCTCGGTGGCGGCGCCCATGGCGTACCACCAGCAGATGTTGGCGACCTTGTAGCCGGGTTTGACGGCGCGGGCGTCGTCCCAGATCTTCGGGCCTTCGACGAGGCCGTTGTGCTGGCGCCAGAGCATGATTTCGCCGAGGTCGCGGAAGTACCAGCCGTTGCCGACGATGCCGTGGTCGCGCGGCGGTCTGCCGGTGAGCAGGGTCGACTGCACGGAGCAGGTCACGGCGGGAAGCACGGTGCCCAGGGTGGCAGGGGCGCCGAGTCTGCGCAGGTTGGGCATGTGCTCGAGGAGCCGGGGGGTGAGCCCGACGACGTCGATGACCACCAGAGGCTTCACGGTCATGCCTCCTCCTTAAGTCCGGGGTTGGCCACCAGAGAGTTCACGCTTCCTCCTTGAGGCCGAGGTTGATCAGGCGGTCGCGGATCCAGGCGAGTTCGCTGGCGATCCCGTCGACGAGCGCCTCACGGTTGTGGGGGCGCCGGTCGGGCGGGAGGGTCTGCCAGGTGTACGTCTCCGCCTCGATGTGGTGGGTTCGGGCGATCGGCCCGCCGAGGACCGCCCGGAATGTGCCGTCGAGGACGTCCTGGGTGGAGCCGAGGGGTGCGGTGGGCGCGGAGTGCAGGGGCACGTGAAAGTGCACCCGCCACGGCGAGGTGCCGGGCAGGCCGCCGGCCAGCGCCTCGCCGAGGTCGTCTGTGCCCGGTGTGCCCTGTTCGCGGGTCTGGTGCAGGAAGCGCGGTTCGTCGAAGGCGGCGAGTTCGTCGTGGGCGACGCGGGGGTCGTCGATCCGCAGGGCGCAGGACGCCTGCATCTTGATGATCGGCAGCCCGGCGGCGTCCAGGCGGCCGAGTGCCTCGACGGGGTCCTCGAACCCGACGGCCAGGTGGCAGGCGTCCAAGCACAGGCCCAGATAGGCGGGATCCAGGCCGGTCAGATGTTCGGCCGCCTGGGTGGTCGTCTCGATCACGCAGCCGGGTTCCGGCTCGAACCCGACTCTGATCGTCCGGCCGGTCGCCTCGGCCAGCGACGCGAGCCCGTCTCGCAGCCGGTCCAGGTTCCGCGCGGCCGTGGCGGCCTGTTCCGCCGACCACGGGGTACGCCAGGCCAGCGGCAACGTGGAGATGCTCCCGGTGACGACGTCATCGGGAAGCAGCCCGGTCAGCAGCCTGGCCAGGTCGAGGGTGTAGTCGAGACGTTCGTCCGACGTCCAGTCCGGCTGGTAGACGCGCAGCTTGGCGGACGCCTCGTCGTGGAAGCCCCGGTAGGGGAACCCGTTGAGGGTCACCACCTCCAGGCCCTCCCGGTCGAGGGCCGCGCGGAGGCGTACCGGTTCCGCGGGGCTGGACATCAGCGCGTCGGCGACCGGGCGGGACAGCCAGAGCCCGATCCCGAGCCGGCGCACGCCCAGTTTGCGGCGCACCGGGCCGGCGTAGTCGCGGAGCTGGGCGAGCACCCCGGCCAGGTCCTCGGCCGGGTGCACGTTCGTGCAGTAGGCGAGGTGCACGGTGGAGCCGTCGGAGTGGCGGAACCTCACGGCGCCACGCCCCGTTTGATGGTGTTCCCTGCGTAGTCGGCGGCGGGGCTGACCTCGTCGAGTTCGAGCCGGCCGCTCCGCCCGTAGAAGGCGACGGGGTTGGCCCACAGGACCTTGTCGACGTCTTCTTCGGTGAAGCCGTCGGCGAGCATGGCGTCGCCGACCGCGCGGGTCTTGAGCGGGTCGCTGTGACCCCAGTCGGCGGCCGAGTTCACCAGGACCCGGTCGGTGCCGTACAGGCGGAGCAGCGCGATCATCCGGTGCACGTCCATCTTGGTGTCCGGATAGACGGAGAAGCCGGACCAGCAGCCGCTGTCGGCGACCGCCTTGGCGGTCATCTCGTTGAGGTGGTCGACCAGGATCATCTCAGGCGGCAGCCCGGAGTCCTTCACCACGTCGAGAGTCCGGATGGTTCCGGCCGCCTTGTCCCGGTGCGGGGTGTGGACCAGGACCGGCAGCTCGTGTTCGAGCGCGAGCGCCAGCTGGGCCTGGAGCACCTCGTCCTCGGCGGGGGTCATCTCGTCGTAGCCGACCTCGCCGACCGCGACCACCCGGTCCTTGGCCAGGTAGCGCGGCAGCAGGTCGAGCACGCCGCGCAGCCGGGGGTCGTTGGCCTCCTTGGGGTTCAGCGCGATCGCGCAGTGGTGCGCGATCCCGTACTGCGCGGCCCGGTACGGTTCCCACCCGAGCAGCCCGTCGAAGTAGTCGGCGAAGGTGTCCGGCGAGGTACGCGGCTGGCCCAGCCAGAACGCGGGTTCCACCAGGGCGCGCACGCCGGCGTCGTACATGCGGCGGTAGTCGTCGGTGGTCCGCGAGGTCATGTGGATGTGCGGGTCGAAGATTCGCATCACGACGCACCCTTCGGGTCGGAGGACAGGCCGGCCAGCAGGTCCGGGTGGCTGGTGAGGATCGGCCAGATGTCGGGCGGCACGACCCGCCCGGCCGCTTCGCGCTCCTTGGCGAAGTCGGCCATCATCCGGGCCAGCTCCCGGTCCGCGCGCGTGTCCAGACCGGCGACCGCGGCCAGCGGCACACCGGTGAAGACGCACTTCAGGACGGCCTGCCGGTAGGCGTCGGCGGGCAGGCGGGCGGCGCCGTACCGGCCCATGGCGGCGCTGATCAGCCGGGTGTCGCTGGTGCGCAGCGCGTCCCTGACGATCGGCAGGCCGGCGTCGCCGAGGCGGCCGGCGTCGTCGAAGGCGGCCAGCGAGGCCAGCACGGCCAGCCGCTCCCCCGCGTCGCCGTGCGCGTACAGATCGAACAGGAGCGTGCCGAGCGGCTCGCCGTCGAGCGGGAGTTCCAGCAGCAGGGCGACCCGGACGACCTGGTCGACGGTCCATCCGTCGTCCAGGGGGCCCCGGCCGCAGCGCCGGCCGGCGGCCGGGAAGATCGCGAAGATCGTCCCGGCGTCGGCGTGGATCTTGTCGATGGCGGCGTCCAGCCAGTTGACGCCGTCGCCGGTCAGGTGCGGGCGAATGGTGGGGATCATGACACCGCCTCTCGGAGGAAACGCAGCGAACGTTCGGCCACAACAGGCGCGGCGTGGCTGTGCCGCGGCAGTTCGACGCTGACCAGGCCCTGGTAGCCGGTCTCGGCCAGGGCGGCCAGCACGGGCGGGAAGTCGATCTCCCCTTCGCCGAACTCCAGGTGTTCGTGCACGTCCCGGCGCATGTCGTCGATCTGCACGTTCACCAGGTAGGGCCCGGCCCGCCGCACGCTGTCGGGGACCGGGTCAGGCTCGTTGCACCGGCAGTGGCCGATGTCGAGGGTGAGCCCGAGCCGGGCGGGCTGGCCGAGCATGCCGCGCAGCCGCTCGTAGCCGGCGATGTCGTCGACGAGCATGCCGGGCTCCGGCTCGAAGCCGAGCGTGACTCCGCACGTCTCGGCTTCGACCAGGACGGCTTCGACGCCTTTGGCCAGGTTGTCCCAGCCGTCGGAAACGCCGGGGGGGCGGGTGCCGCTCCAGAAGGAGACAGCCTCCGCCCCGAGTTCGGCCCCGACCCGGACCGCCCGTTTCAGCAGGTCGACCCGGGGGGCCGCCTGGTCCGGTGGATGGACCAGGGTGGGGTGGTGCTTGTGCACCGGATCCAGGACGTACCGGCCGCCGGTCTCGATCACCAGGCTCAGGTTGAGCCGGTCCAGCCAGCGGCCGACCTGCGCGAGCCGCCGGGACAGGAACGGCCCATACGGATCGAGATGGCCGCTGTCCAGGGTGAGCGCCACCCCTTCGTAGCCCAGGTCGGCGATGACGACGAGCGCGTCCGACAGCCGATGGTTGGCGAAGCCGTTGGTGCCGTAACCGAACCTCATGTCGGCGACACCTTCTTCGCCAGGTTCGCCGCCACCGGATGCGCGGCCGCCAGGGCGAGGGCGGGGGCGAGCCGCCCGCTCCCGGCGGTGAGCGCGGCCTGCAGCGGCAGCAGCCCGATGATGCTGCGCCCGACCGCGGACCTGGTCACCTTGGCGTCCCGGCTGCGGGCCGCCGCCAGCTGCGGCCGCCCGACCAGCGCCGCGTACCCGGCGAGCAGCCCGAATCCGGCCAGTTTGGCCACCCGGTCGCCGCCTCTGGCGATGTGCCAGGCGGCCAGCCCGGCCGCCACGCCCGTCGCGGCCAGGGTGACGGCGGAGCGGACCGCCGAGCCGCCGTTCACCTCGCCCCGGCTGAGCGTGGTGACGCCGAGCGTGTGCGCGGCCACCGAGGCGGCCGCCAGCGGGCTGCTGGCCGGGCCGCCGAGCAGCACGTCGAGCCCGCGCGCGGCGGCCATCGCGACCGGCCCGAGCACGGTGTTCTTCAGGCCCATGTCGTAGGCCCAGACCATGCCGGCCAGGCCGGCGGCGACGCCGAGGCCACGGCGTCCGCCGGACAGCCCGGCGAGCGCCACACCGGCGGTGGTCAGCCCCGCGGCGACGGCGAGCGCCTGCCCGGGCAGGATCCGCCCGGACGGGATCGGCCGCTCGGGCCGCTCCCGCGCGTCCAGTTCCCGGTCGGCGTAGTCGTTCAGCGCCATCCCGGCCCAGTACAGGCAGACCGACGAGGCGGCCAGGCCCGGCCGGACCGACCCGCCCGCGACCGTGTCGCCCGGCACGGTCAGCGCGGCCGGCGCCCGGACCAGCTGGACTAACGAGGCGAGATCCATCTCACGCCCCCTGCCCGAGCCACTGGCGCAGCGACTCGTACTGGGCGTGCAGGCGGTGCTCGTTACTGCCGACCGGATCCTTGAAGAAGAAGCCGAACTCGGCCACAGGGCCGGCCACCCCGCGCTCGTGCGCGCGGGCCATCAGCCTGGCCAGGTCCAGGACCAGCGGCGCGGCCAGCGCCGAGTCGCAGCCCTGCCAGGTGAACTGCATCGACATGCGCACCCCGAGGAAGCCCTCGAAGGTGATGTGGTCCCAGGCGGTCTTCCAGTCGCCCAGGTGCGGCACGTTGTCGATGTGGGTCCGGCCCTCGACCTGGTGGCCCAGGATCTCGGCCAGCGCCCGGTCCTTGGAGATGCGCTTGCTCTCCCCGGCCGCCGGGTCGGCCAGCGTGGCGCCGTCCCCGCCGCCCAGCAGGTTGGTCCCCGACCAGGACCGCACCGCCAGCCCGCGCACCGCGAACATCGGCGCGAGCGCGGTCTTGACCAGGGTCTCGCCGGTCTTGGCGTCACTCCCGGCGTACGGCAGGCCGCGCCGCCTGGCCAGTTCGTCCAGGGCCGGTAAGCGGGCGCCGGTGGAGGGGGTGAAGTCGATATACGGGCAACCGGCGCTGAGCGCCGCGTAGGCGTACAGCGAGCTGGGCGGGAGCACCGGGATGTCGCCCTCCAGCGCCTGCTCCAGCGCGTCCAGGCTCAGATGCGCGGGGTCGGGGGCCGCGGGCGGCTCGGTGGAGGAGACGTTGATCACGATCACCCGGGCCAGGCCCCGGCGTTCCCTGAACTCGGCCAGGTCGCCGATCAGCCGCCGGGCCACCGCGCCCTGCGAGCCGCCCTCGGTCGCGCCGGGCCTGATCTCGCTGTCGGCCGCGTCCAGCGCGGGCCGGACCAGCTCGGCCAGCGGGGGCGGGATCACCCCGGACCGGGTCAGCTCCTCGGCCCGCTTGGTCAGCGGCGTGCTGGTGACGTCATGGCCGCCGAACACCAGGTGGCCGAATCCGGGCAGGCCAGCGCCCCGGAAGTCGGGTGATTCAGTGATACATCCAATCGGAGGGGCCAGTCCGGCCCGGAGGGCTGCCGCGCCGGCGACCACCGTCGTCGCTACTGAGCCTCGCGCCCCGATCAACCAGATCCCGACCATCATGACGACTGAGGGAATGAGGAAACGTGAGGAAACATGGAACTTCCTTCCTGACATGAGTCGATCTGTCAGGCAAGGCGCGCGCCGACGCGCTTGTTGCCGGGTGCTGCGGTCATGCGGATACCACGGTCGCCGGACGGGGTGCCGCCGCCGGCAGTACTGCAAACTTACAGACTGCCCACAGACGAGCGCGCAGTGGCCGGCCCGAAGCCGATCGCGGCGGGATCGTCCATGATGTGATCGACAACCATGCTCGCGGCGCCGCGGGAGGCGGCGCCAAAACCCAGGTTGGAGGCGAGGAACCGGCAACGGGCCGCCGGGCCCGCCACCACCAGACGTTCCAGCTCGGCCTGCGCGGGCGGGATGAGCCGCTCGGCCAGCCGGGCGAAGTATCCGCCTATCACGATCACTCTCGGGTTGAAGAGGTTGACCAGGATCGAGCCGCCGAGCCCGAGCCATCGGCCTACCTCCGCGACGGCGGCCAGCGTGCGCGGTTCGCCCGCCGCCAAAGCTCTGGAGATCTCCTTCATGCGAACCTCGGGGTCCGGCGACGCTGCCGCGCCGAGCTCGTACGCCCGTTCCGGGGTGGCGGCCCGCACCAGCGCGGCGAGCCCCACCTTGGTCTCCCAGCAGCCGGTACGGCCACAGCCGCAGCGCCGGCCCGCCGGGTTGACCGGCAGGTGGCCGACCTCCCCGGAGAAGCCGTCCGCGCCGCGGAGCAGCCGGCCGCCCACCATGATTCCGCCGCCGACGCCGACCTCACCGGTGAGGTAGACCATGTCGGGGGTGCCCGCCGCCACGCCCGAGGTGAACTCGGCCAGGGCGGACAGGTTGGCGTCGTTGTCCACGCCGACGGGGGCGCGGAAGCCGCCGAGTTCGGCGCGGAGCCGCTCGGCGAGTGGCAGGTCGTCCCAGCCGAGGTTCGGGGCCAGCGTGACCACGCCGGGGCCGATGTCGACCAGGCCGGGGACCGCGACCACGATCCCGCCGGGGGCGGCCCCGGCCCTGCGCATCTCGGCGATGGCCTTCCTGGCCACCCGGCCCAGCTCCACCAGGGAGCGGTCCGGGCCCTCGCCCATCGCGTCGAAGCCGATCCGCCGCTCCACCAGCACCCGGCCGCCCAGGTCGATGCCGTGCACCGCGATGTAGTCGACGTTGATCTCCATGCCGAGCGCGCCCACGTGCGAGCCGTCCAGCGCGACCGCCCGGCGCGGGCGGCCGATGGCCCCCGCCCGGGCGGTGCCGAGCTCGCGGACCAGGCCGCGTTCGATCAGCTCCGCCATCAGGCTGGAGACGGTGGCCCGGTGCAGACCGGTCGCGTCCGCCACATCCGAGCGCGAACACGACCCTTCGTCCCGCAGGTGCCGCAGCACCAGGGCGAGATTGGCGCGGCGAAGAGAGGCGTGCCCCACCGCCTGGGTCCGGAGACCGGCGGTCCGGATGGGGGGTTGCTGCGACACGTCACTCCCCTCTTTGTATTTATCGGAGAATAATTAACCGTGTTATAACACGAGCGAGTTCCACCCGACATCCCCATGAAATATCACGAATTCGCATCAAGGGTTAGTCCTGAGCTCGTCCGCCGGCCAACCGGCTGATCATGAGGGCGATCAGGATGATGCCGCCGTAGACGAGCTGCTTCCACTCGCCGGGCACGCCCTTGAGGGTCAGGATGTTCTCCACCAGGCCGATCACCAGCACACCGGTGAGCGCGCCCAGGATGGTGCCCTTGCCGCCGTCCATGCTGACGCCGCCGATCACGGCCGCGGCGAAGACCATGAAGATCCAGCCGACGCCCTGGTTGGCGCTGATGCCGCCCAGGCGGCCGGTCTCCAGCACGCCGGCGAGCGCGGCCAGGGTGCCGCCGACGATGAAGACCACCCAGACCACGCGCTCCACCCGGATGCCCGCCGCCCTGGCCGCGTCGGCGTTGCCGCCGATGGCGTACAGGGAGCGGCCGGCCCGGAAGTAGCCGAGCGCGGCGATGCCGGCGGCGAACAGGATGCCGGTGATCCAGACCGCGGCGGGCAGGCCGAACCAGGACGCGCCGCCCAGGTAGGTGAACGACTCCGGCAGCTCGAACAGGCTCTTGCCGCCGGTCAGGCCGAGCTGCAGGCCGTGCACCACGATCAGCATGGCCAGCGTGACGACGAACGCCGACAGCTGGAAGCGCAGGATCAGGAAGCCGTTGAAGGCCCCGATCGCGGCGCCGATCAGCAGGCACAGCGGGATCGCCAGCGCGCCGGGCACGCCCAGGCCGAAGCCCCCGGCCGAGACCGGGATGACCAGCATCACCGAGACCGCCGGGGCCATGCCGACCGTCGACTCCAGCGACAGGTCGAACTTGCCGGCGATCAGGATGAGCGCCTCGGCCAGCACCACCAGCGCCAGCGCGGACTGCTGCTGGAGCACGTTGGTGAGGTTGCCGCCGGTGAGGAAGACCGGGTCCACGAAGGAGCCGGCGATGAGCAGCACGACGATCACCGGGACCAGCGTGAGGTCGCGGAACCTGCCCAGTCGCAGCCCGCCTCCCGGGCGCGCGAGGGCCCGCGTGTCGGGCATGGCTGAGTCCGTCATTAGTCGATACCTTCCATCGCCGCCACGAGTTCGCCATCGGTCCAGCCTCGTGGCAATTCCTTCGTCACTCTGCCGTGGAACATGACCAGCACCCGGTCGCAGATGCGCAGGTCGTCCAGCTCGTCGGAGACCAGGATGGCGCCCGCGCCGCGGGCCGCCGCGTCCTCCACCGAGCCGAGCAGCGCCCGCTTGGCCTTGATGTCCACCCCGGCGGTGGGGTTGATCACCACCAGCGCGGACGGGTCGTCGGCCAGCGCGCGGGCCAGCACGACCTTCTGCGCGTTGCCGCCGGACAGGTCGCCGACCGGCTGGTCGGGCCCGGTGGTCTTGATGTCCAGTCGTTCGATCATGCCCGCCGCCGTGGTACGGCGGCGCGCCGACGAGATCGTCCCGAACCGGCCCAGCTTGTGGGCGATCGGTATGGTGGCGTTCTCGGCGATCGACAGCAGCGGGACGAAGCCCTGATGATGCCGG
Source organism: Acrocarpospora corrugata (assembly GCF_009687845.1). GTDB lineage: Bacteria > Actinomycetota > Actinomycetes > Streptosporangiales > Streptosporangiaceae > Acrocarpospora > Acrocarpospora corrugata. The sequence continues at coordinate 236,242 of NZ_BLAD01000035.1, read as the reverse complement.
TCCTGCGGGACGAACCCGAGGCCGGCCTTGAGCGCGGACGGCACGTCGCCGGGGCGCGGGGTCACGCCGTTGACGGTGATCGTGCCGGTGTCCGGGCGGCGCAGGCCGACCAGGCTCTCGGCCAGGCCCACCTTGCCGCTGCTGCCCGAGCCCGCGAGCCCGACGATCTCCCCCGCCCGGACCTTGAGGTCCACCTCGCGGAAGCGGTCGGCCAGTCCGAGCCCGGAGACGGCCAGCACCACCGGCGCCTTGGCCGGCACCTTGCGGACGCGGGCCTCGTAGCTGGCGGTGGCCTCGCCGGTCATCGCCGTGACCAGCGCGTCGTGCGGGAGCTGGGGCACCGGGCTGGTGACCACGTGCCTGGCGTCCCGGAACACGGTGACGGTCTGGCAGACCTCGTAGACCTCCTCCAGGTGGTGCGAGATGAACATCATCGTGACGCCCTGCTCGCGCAGGGCCCGCATCCGGTCGAACAGGCGGCTGATGGCCGGGCCGTCGAGCTGGGCGGTGGGTTCGTCCAGGATGATGAAGCGCGCGCCGAAGGAGAGGGCGCGGGCGATCTCGACCAGCTGGCGCTGCTCGATGCTCAGGTCCCCGGCCTGGCTGCCGGCGTCGATGGCGACGCCGTACTGGTCCAGGACGGCCTGGGCGCGGGCCCGCAGGCCGCGCCAGTTGATCAGCCGGCCCTCGGTCTGCCGGTTGATGAACAGGTTCTCCGCGACCGTGAGCGCCGGGATGATGGTCGAGCGCTGGTAGACGCAGGCGACCCGGCTGCGCCAGGCGTCCCGGTCGGCCAGCGGCGGCGCGGGCTCCCCGGCGAAGAGCACCTCGCCCAGGTCGGGGCGCTGCAGGCCGGTGAGGATGGAGACCAGGGTGGACTTGCCCGCCCCGTTCCGGCCGACGAGGGCGTGGGTCTCACCGGCTCTGATGCAGATGCCGGCGTTGTCGAGGGCGACGGTGGGGCCGAAGCGCTTGGTGATACCGCGCGCTTCGACCACCGCCAATTCAGTAGATGTCATTACTTGACCTGGTTACCCCAGAGGTTGGGGTCGTCAACGTTGTCCTTGGTGACGAGGGGAGCCGGCAGCTGGTCCTCCAGCCCGTTGGGGAGCTGGATGATCGTGCTGTCGTGGTCGGTCGGGCCGGGCTGGAAGGTCTTGCCCTCCACGGCCGCCTTGGCGTAGAAGACCGCGTACTTGGCGTAGAGGTCGGCCGGCTGGGACACGGTGGCGTCGATCTCACCGGCCCGGATGGCGGCGAACTCCTGCGGGATGCCGTCGTTGGAGACCACGAAGACGTGCTTGGGGTCGGTCGGCGGGACGAGCAGGTTCTTGGCCTTCAGCACCTGCAGGGTGGGGGCCAGGTGCACACCGCCGGCGTGCATGTAGATGCCCTTGATGTCGGGGTGCTGCTCCAGGCGGGTCTGCAGCATGGAGGCGGCCTTGGTGCCCTCCCACTCGGTGGGCTCCTCGAAGACGGTGATTCCGGGGAACTTGGTCTTCATGCAGTCGCGGAAGGCCTCGGCCCGGTCGCGGCCGTTGATCGAGGAGAGCGCGCCCATCAGCTGGACGACCTTGCCCTTGCCGCCGAGCTGCTCGCCGAGGAACTCGCAGGCCTTGGTGCCGTACGCCTTGTTGTCGGCGCGCACGACCATGTAGACGTTGCCCTTGTCGGGGCGGGTGTCCACGGTGACCACCGGGATCTTCTTCTCGGCCAGCTGGTCCAGGGTGGCGGCGATGGCGCCGGTGTCCTGGGGGGCCATGATCATGGCCTTGGCGCCCTGGCTGACCAGCGCCTGGGTGTTGGCGACCAGCTTCGCGATGTCGTTCTGCGAGTTGGTGGGGGGCATCAGTTCGAGGCTGGCCTCGGTGGCCATCTCCGGGACGTACTTGTTATAGGAGTTCCAGAAGTCGGAGTCGGCGCGCGGGAAGTCCACGCCCACCTTCCCTCCGGCGGCAGCGGCCGGCGCGGAGGCGCCATCGCCCGCCGTGGTGGGAGCGGGGTCCGAGGACCCGCAAGCGGCGAGCGCGAGCGCGAGCAGGGTGACGCTCGCCGCGACAGATAGGTTTTTCATGCCGATTTGCCTTTCAGGAAATGGGGGGTGATTCATTGGCGGTGTTCCAGACCGGGCCCCACGGGTACGCGAACTCGGCGAGCGACTCCGCCCGCAGGGCCGAACTGAACCCCGGCGCGCGGGGAGCGACATAGCTGCCGTTCTCGATCACGACCGGATCCACGAAGTGCTCGTGCAGGTGGTCGATGTACTCGATGACACGGCCTTCCATGGAACCGCTCACCGCGACGAAGTCGAACATGGCCAGATGCTGGACCAGCTCGCACAGACCGACCCCGCCCGCGTGCGGGCAGACCGGCACGCCGAACCTGGCCGCGAGCAGCAGGATGGCGATGTTCTCGTTGACGCCGCCCACCCGCGCGGCGTCCAGCTGCAGGAAGGATATGGCGTTGGCCTGCAGAAGCTGTTTGAAGACGATCCGGTTCTGCACGTGCTCGCCGGTGGCGACCGGGATCGGGGCGATCTCCCTGGCGATGGTGGCGTGGCCGAGCATGTCGTCCGGGCTGGTCGGCTCCTCCACCCACCACGGCTCGAACTCGGCCAGCGCGCGGACCCACTCGATCGCGGAGTCCACGTCCCAGCGCTGGTTGGCGTCGACGGCGATCGGGAAGCCGGGCCCGCAGACCTCGCGGGCGATCCGCATCCGGCGCAGGTCGTCGTCCAGGTCGGCGCCGACCTTCAGCTTGATCTGGGTGAAGCCGTCGTCGAGCGCCTCCTTGCAGAGGCGGCGCAGCTTGTCGTCGTCGTAGCCGAGCCAGCCGGGCGAGGTCGCGTAGGCGGGGTACCCGTCGGCGCGCAGCTTCTCGATCCTGGCCTGCTTGCCGGGTTCGGCGGCGCGCAGGATCTCCAGCGCCTGCTGCGGGGTGAGCGCGTCGGTGATGTAACGGAAGTCGATCAGGTCGACGACCTCTTCGGGGCTCAGCTCGGCCAGCAGCAGCCAGAGCGGCTTGCCGGCCAGCTTGGCGCGCAGGTCCCAGAGGGCGTTGATCACGGCCGAGATGGCCATGTGCATGACGCCCTTCTCTGGGCCCAGCCAGCGCAGCTGCGAGTCGCCGACGATGTCGCGGTAGACCGCGCCCAGGTCGGAGCAGTCCCGGCCCACCACGTACGGCTCCAGCGCCTTGATCGCGGTGGTCTGCACGTCGTTGCCGCGCCCGATGGTGAAGGCGAACCCGTGGCCCCGGTCGCCGTCCTCGGTGCGGAGCACCACGTAGGCGGCGGAGTAGTCCGGATCGGGGTTCATGGCGTCGGAGCCGTCCAGCTCGGCCGAGGTCGGGAACCGGATGTCGTGAGTCTCCAGCGCGACGACCCTCATCGGGTTCCGGCCCGATACATCGGACTTATCCGCGCGTTCCGATACGGGAAACTCAGGTCACGTTTCCAGACACGATCGGGAAAAGATCCGATTACTTCGCGGAGTGCGCTGTTCTGGCCACCGTCCACGAGCATTTCGGCACTTGACGCTTGACCGGCGGTCGCCGGTCCGGCACGCAGCAGCTCCACAGAGACTCTCCATACATCCGATGTTTCGTCTCTAAATCATGCCGTTTACTACGGAGTTACGTCAAGAGGCGGGTCGAGAATACATCGGATGACTATTGGCGTGAACCCCTGGGAACGCCGCCGACCGGCGGTGGAAAACCACCGCCGGTCGGACATTAGACGATTTGAAGATGTGTGCGGGTATCAGCTCGGTATCAGGTCGAACTGCTCCCATGGTCCGATGGCTGCCCGGTTGGCGATGAGCGGCTGGGCGCCGCCCCCGTCCGCGCAGACGTACATGCTGTTGACCGTGGCCCGCAGGCTGACCGAGCCGTCGGGGTTGGTGACCAGGGCGAAGGTCTCCCAGGAGCCGGCCGACGGGCGGTTGGCGATCAGCGGTGCCGCGCCGGCGTTCTCCGCCGCCACGAACTGGTTGTTGACCAGGGCCCGCAGGGCGATGTTGCCGCCGCCCAGGTCGACCCGCTCGAACCGCTGACCGGTGCCGACGGTGCTCGCGTTGGCGATCAGGGAGGCGCCTTCGGCCGCGGTGACGTACAGGTTGTTGGCGCGGGCGCGCAGGGCGACGACCGTGCCGGTCGGTGTGCCGCCGGTGGTGACCCGGAGTGCGTCGATCATGCCCACCGAGGTGGTCTTGTTGACCACCCGGAGGGTGTGCTGGGCGTTGGTCAGGCCGGTCTTGGCGTAGACCACCTGCTGCACCTGGCGGGCGCCGGAGGCGTTCAGGTTCACGTTCTGCTGGAACACATTGTCGATGTAGACGTCGATGTTGCCCATGTCGCTGAACCGCTCGGACAGGATCTCGATCCCGGTGCCGGTGAAGGTGTAGGTCGCGGCGGCGTTCACGGTGTTGCTGTGGTGGGTGTCGTCGTTGTAGTCGCCGTAGCCGCGGGCGGTGGTCAGGTGCCAGTTGGCGTCGTACGTGAGCTGGGTGTTGTTGATCAGGCCGGGCGTGCCGGTGCCGTTCAGGCCCAGCGTGGAGGCGGTGCCGGACAGGGCCTTGGCGACCTGGTTGGCGGTGCCGGTCAGCTGGGTGGAGCTGTAGGCGGACAGCAGCTTGGCGGTGCGCTCCACCACGTAGACCGTGTTCGCCGCGGTGGCGAAGCTGATCTCGGCGGCCGAGCTGGTGGTGATGATCGCGTTGTCGGAGGTGCGGCGGACCCGGACCTGCTGGGTGCCCCACGGGTTGACCACGGTGGCCTGCTTGCCGTACAGGGACTTGAGGCCGACGTACTTGATCTCGCCGCCCTCGCGCTCGGAGCTGACCAGGTGGCCGTCCTTGGCGAGCAGGGTGAACTTGCCGACGAAGGTGGAGTCGCCCGGGACCGCAGGGAAGACCCTGATCTTGTCGTTGTAGCTCTGCATCAGAGCCTCGTTCATGGCCACCAGGTGCACGCCGAGGTACTCGAACACGCCGTTGGTGTTGTTGGTCATGCCGTTCGGGTAGTTCTGGTACTTCTGCAGCATGGTCTTCATGCCGTTGTAGGTCTGGTCGCCCAGGCCCAGGCGGGCGGCCTGCGCGGCGTCGTTGGCCCAGACGTTGCCGTACGGGTGCGGCCGGACGTTCCAGGTGTTCAGCGCGGTCTGGTAGTCCGGGTAGCCGATGCCGGTCAGGTCGTACGGCCAGATGATCTCCGCGGCCACGTTCTCGTTGTTGCGGGTCTGCGAGATCGGCGGCTGGTGCGGCTGGTAGGCGTTGTTGGCGATGTTGTAGGCGACCAGGTTGTTCAGGATGTTCTGCCAGTCGCCGCGCAGGTTCGCGTCCAGGCCCAGCTGCTGGCTGACCGCGATGGTCAGCGGGAACAGCATCTTCACCGAGGTGAGGTCGGTGATCGCGTTCCGCACGTTCCAGTAGGTCTCGTGCGAGTTGGAGTTGGCCATGTAGTACTTACCGGTCGCGCTGTCGAAGGACAGCATCGACTTGTAGAACTTGGTGGCCTCGCGCATGTACGGGTAGGCGACCGTCTGCAGGTAGTTGAGGTCGTTGGTGTAGCGGTACTGCAGGTACATGCTGTACGCGGCCTCGGGACCGGTGGAGAAGATGTTCTTGGTGTAGTCGCTGTTGATGGTGCCGCGCGCGTTGCCGTCCCAGCCCATCGTCTCGGGCACCCAGAGGCCGTCGATGCCGTACCGGGTCTGGGTGAACGCCTTCAGCGCGTTGTAATTCCGGCTCTGCAACCGGTTGAACACGTTGTACATGTCCGTGTGATTGGACGCCAGGAAGGAGTAATAGACGTCGCGCTGGTTCCAGTACCAGTACGCGTTGCTCCACTTCGTCTGATCCTGCGTCGACCGGAACACGCCGTTGATGAAATGCGCCGGGTAGTTGCCGAAACCGGCGGACGCGATCATGTACGTGCTCAGGTAGTACACGTTCTCCATGTAGTCCGCGTCCCGCGAGCCGTTGGAGTACTGCACGAACGACTTAGCCCAGAACGCGTGCCACCAGTTCTTGTAATTGGTGAACGTGGTGTTGTAGCCGGTGGACTTGACCGCGGTCAGCTGGTTGCGCGCCTGGGTCACCGAGTTGAGGCCGGGCGAGTTGATCCGGCTGGCCGCGGTGAACCAGATGGTGTAGCTGGCGGTCGGGGTGACGGTGAACCGGACCGTGCGGTTGTTGACCGCCTGGGTGGTGAAGTTCGCGCCCTCGACGCTGGCGGCCAGGGTGTAGCCGAAGTTGTTCGCGTCGGTCTGACCGCGGCTGATCCCGCCGGCGGTGGCGTCCGCGAAGGAGGTGATGTTCCGCCAGGTGTTGAGGTCGGGCACGTCGGCCATGTTCTGGACCGTGTTCGGGTCCCACATGCTCAGCTCGAACGTGATGTTGGACAGCCCGGTCCGGCTGTCGTCCACGTGGATGCCCATCACCTCGGAGTTGGGCGAGCCCATCACCGTCACGGTGCGGTTGTTGTCGTACTTGGTGGTCAGCGTGCCGTCGTAGAGCGAGAGGCGCTGCTGGTAGGTGCTGTAGCCGGCGTCCATCGCGGGGGTGGTCCGCAGATTCAGGGTGCCGGCCCCAAAGGCCGACTGCTGGGACAGGTCCACGCCGCCGACCTGCATGGTGAGGCCGTTCTGCTGCCAGACCATCGCGCCGGTCTTGCCGTTGCCGACCGTGAGCCCGTGCGCCGGGTTGGTGTTGGGGCGGTTGTACACGAGGTCGTGTTTGGCCATGTAAGCCGCGTAGTTCACATTGAGCGTGCCGCCGGCCTGGTCGAAGGCGTGGTCGGTGGTGGAGGCCACGGCCGGCGTGGACACGCCCGTCAACCCCAGACCACCGGCCAGCACGGACACCAGCAGGATTCGTTGAAGCCTCATTGACATGATCTCGCTTCCTCGCGACCAGCGAAAGGTTGCGGGGTCGTGCACGAATTGGCGCCGCAATGCGTGACTCTGGGCGATCGGGTGGGGGGACGCAGAGCCTGGCAGAGGGGCCACGAGCCGCACGCCCGGCAATCGGCGACCGGGGTACGGCCCGAAGGCCCCTCTGCGCAGCACAGACCCGATGTGCACCACTGGTGATCAGCGGCCTAGGCCATCGCACCAACACCAGTTCGGGACTGTCAGGCGCAGTTAACATTGGATGTCTTTGAGGCGTCAATAGCCTGCTGGCTGTCTACTTATCCAACAAAATCGATCAGGAATGCCCGACACCAGGGGCGAGCTGCGGCGATTTTTGTCGAAGTGCAGCTGAAACTGCTGGCAACAATCTGTGCATTCATCGGATGTATCAAGATCGTTACTATCTGGAACATCTCGCCATCGAATGCAAGATCATTAGCGGCTGAGCATTGACAATGCCGGTTGGATCGGGTCACCCTACGATGGCAAAACGTTTTGCGACCGCGAAATGGAGGGCAGTGCATGGCGGAGGTCCCTCGCCGGGTCCTGGTCACGGGGGCAGCGGGCCGGTTGGGGCGGGCCACGCTCGGCCTGCTCGCGTCCATGGGCGTCGCGGCCACCGCGCTCGACCAGCGCGACCCGGGCGGCATTTCCGGAGCGGACAGGATCGTGGTGGGCAGCGCGGGCGACCCGGAGACGGTGCGCGCGGCGCTCGCGGACGTGGACGCGGTGGCCCATCTGGCCGCCATCCCGGCGCCCACGCTGGACACCCCCGAGGCGGTCTACTGCGGGAACACCCGGGCCACCTTCGTGGTGCTGGAGGAGGCCGGGCGGGCCGGGGTGACCCGGGCGGTGGTGGCCAGCAGCCTGTCCGTGCTCGGGCTGCCGTGGGCCGCCCGGCGGCTGCATCCGGCGTACGTGCCGGTGGACGAGGCGCTGCCGCTGCAGATCGAGGATCCGTACGGGCTGTCCAAGCAGGCCGACGAGGCCACCGCCGCGATGATGGCGCGCCGGCACGGGATGACCGTGGTCGCCCTGCGTTTCCCGCTGCTCGGCGGCCCCGGCGACAAGTTCGCCGACACCGCGGCCCGGTACGCGGTCTCCCCCGAGTCCGGCGCCAGGGAGCTCTGGACCTACCTGGACAGCCGGGACGCCGCGCTGGCCGGCTGGCAGGCGCTGACCCGCCCGATCACCGGCTACCACGCGATCTTCGTGACCGCGCCGACGACGCTCGCCCCGCAGCCGACCGAGGAACTGCTCGGCCGCTACCACCCCGGCGTGGAACGCCGCTCCCCGCTCCCCGGCCGGACCGCCCCGGTCGACCTCGCGGTCGCCGCCGACCTGCTCGGCTTCGCCGCCCGGCACCTGTACACGCCGTGATGGAGGAGACCCAGGCGCCCTGGGCCCCCCGCGACGGACTGCGCGTCACCGGCGTCCGCGCCGTCGTCACCGCCCCCGAGGGCGTGCCGCTGGTGGTGGTCCGCGTCGACACCACCGAGCCCGGTCTGTACGGCCTGGGCTGCGCCACCTTCACCCAGCGTTTCCACGCCGTGGCCGCCGCGGTGGACCGGCACGTGGCCCCGATGCTGACCGGCCGCCACCCGGCCGACATCGAGGACATCACCCGGATGGTGCACTACTCCTCGTACTGGCGCGGCGGCCCAGTGCTCAACAGCGCCCTGTCCGGCGTCGACCAGGCCCTCTGGGACATCGCCGGCAAACGCGCGGGCATGCCGGTCTACGAGCTGCTCGGCGGCCGGGTCCGGGCCGCCGCCGACACCTACCTGCACGCGGGCGCGGCCACCGTCGAGGAGACCCTCGACCAGGCCCGCGCCCTGCTGGCCGCCGGTTACCGGCACGTCCGGCTGCAAACCGGCGCCCCTGGCCTGGGCCACTACGGCGCGCCCGGCAGCCGCGGCGGCTATCCGGGCTCGCCGTACCTGGACGGCTGGGACGTGCAGCGCTACCTGCGCGAGACGCCGCTGCTGTTCGAGCGGGCCCGCCAGGAGCTGGGCGCGGAGCCGGGGCTCATGCACGACGTGCACTCGCGGCTCACCCCCAAGCAGGCGATCGGCCTGGCCCGCTCGCTGGAGCCGTACCGGCTGTTCTTCCTGGAGGACCCGATCGCGCCCGAGCTGTACGACCGGCTGCCGGAGGTGCGCGCCGCCGCGCCGATGCCGATCGCGGCGGGCGAGCAGGTCAGCTCGGTCGCCGACGCGGCCAGGCTGGTCACCGGCGGCGGCGTGGACCTGCTCCGGCTGCACGTGTCCGCGGTCGGCGGCCTGACCCCTGCCCGCAAGCTGACCGCGCTCTGCGAGCTGATGGGCGTCGGCACGGCCTGGCACTCCCCCGCCGACGTCTCCCCGGTCGGCGCCGCCGCCAACGTGGCCCTGGACGTGACCTCGCCGGCCTTCCAGATCCAGGAGGGCCACGTGTACGCCGACGCGGTGCACGAGGTCTTCCCCGGCACGATCCACCCGGTCAACGGCTATCTGTACCCGAACGACGCGCCGGGCTGGGGGGTCGACCTGGACGAGGCGAAAGCCGCCGAGCACCCGCCGGTGGCGCACCAGCACGAGCGCTGGTCGGCCCGGGTCCGCCGCCCGGACGGCGGCATCGAGGCCCCATGAACTTATAGCCGATGTAAGGAGTGTCTCGATATAAGATCGGTCCATGCCCGAGCAGGTGCCCGATCGGCGGGAGCGACGCAAGGCGCTGACCCGGCGCTCGATCGCGGACACCGCCCAGCGGCTGTTCGCCGAGCGCGGCTTCGAGGCGGTCACCGTCGCCGAGATCGCGGTGGCCGCGGACGTGGCCACCAAGACCATCTTCAACTACTTCCCGGCCAAGGAGCAGCTGTTCTTCGACGCCGAGCCCCGCCTGCTGCCGCCGGACCTGCCGGACGCATCGTGGACCAGTCCGGAGACGCTGCGCCAGGGCCTGGCTGAGTGGGCTTGTGCCACCGCGCCGCTGGCCACTCCAGCGGCGGCGCTCGACCGGCGGGCCACCGTCTACCGGGACAGCCCGCTGCTGCGCGCCCACGCCAGAGCGGCCTTCGCGGCCAGGGAGAGCGCCCTTGCCCGTGCCATCGAAGCAGGTCAGCTGGCCACCTCGCCGGGCGTGATGGCCGCGCTGCTGCTCGCCGCCGTCCGGGAGGCGTGGGAGTCCGCGCTGCTGATGCTGGCCGAGAAGGAGAACCCCGGGGACGCCGCGGCGCACGGCCGGCGCAGCCTGATGAACGCCCTGGACCTGCTCTCCCGCAGCCGGGCACCGGTCAGGACCAGCCGCCCGCGAAGCACTCCGCCGGAAACCCTCGACCTGCTCAACCCGCCGGGACCCGCACCGCGCGAGCGGGTCAGCATCGTCAGGGTGGCCCGGGTCGCCGGGGTCAGCGCGACCACCGTCTCGCACACGCTGAACGGCCGCCGCCCGGTCGCCGCCGAGACCAGGGACCGCGTCCTTGAGGCCATCCGGCAGCTCGGCTACCGCCCGAACGTGCTGGCCAGGGGCCTGCGCACGAACCGCAGCCAGACCGTCGGCCTGGTCATCCCGGACATCACCAACCCGTTCTACCCGGCCCTGGCCCGCGGTTTGCAGGACGTGCTCCGCCCGGCCGGGTACGACGAGATCATCAGCAACACCGACGGCGACCGGGGCCGGGAGCGGGCCGCCATCGAGCAGATGATCGCCCGCCAGGTGGACGGCCTGGCCTTCGCCGTCTTCCACACCCACGCCGAGGACCTGCGCCCGGCCATCGAGGCCGGCATCCCGGTGGTCCGGCTCGGCGGCACCCTGGTCCAGGACGGCGTCGACCTGGTGCACAGCGACGACGAGGGCGGCGCCGCCGAGGCGACCCGGTATCTGCTGGGCCGGGGCTACCGGCGGATCGGCTTCGTCTGCGGCCCAGGCGCGGAGGGCCCGGCGGCCGAGCGGGTGGCCGGTTACCGGTCCGCGCTGGCCGCCGCCGGGGTCGCGGCCGGGCCCGAGCTGGTCGCGTACACGCACTTCAGCAGGCATGGCGGGGGGGCAGGGGTGTCCCGGCTGCTGGATCTGGCCGAGCCGCCCGACGCGGTGCTGTGCGCCAACGACCTGATGGCGATCGGCGCGCTGGACGCGGCCGGCGGGCGCGGCCTGGCGGTGCCGGGGGACCTGGCCGTGATGGGGTTCGACGACATCGACGCGGCCAGCCTGGTCCGGCCGAGGCTGACCACGATGGCCAACCCGGCCAGGGAGATCGGGCGGGCCTGCGGGATGCGGCTGCTGGAGCGGCTGTCCGGCGAGCCGGCCGCGCTGATCCCGATGGAGATCGTGATCCCCGCGCGGCTGGTCGAGCGCGAGTCCGCGTAACCCTTGACACGCGATTGCACACGTGTAGATTCCAGGGTCAGTCTTAACGATTTGCGTCATCATCCCCATTCGGAAGGGTCCAGATGACTTCAAGAGCGCGAATCCTCACGGTGGCCCTGTGCGGAGTGCTGGCCGCGGCGTGTTCCACCGGCACCCAGCCGTCCGCCCCGGCCGACGGCGGCCAGGCCACCGGCCCGTCCCTGCGGATGTGGACGTTCAAGCAGTCCCACGCCGACGCGCTGAACAAGGCGGCGGCCCAGTTCAAGACCGACACCGGGATCAGCGTCGTGGTCGAGGCGGTCACCCCCGACGACGTGTTCGTGGCCAAGGTGCAGAGCTCCGCCCAGACCGGCGACCTGCCCGACGTGCTGGAGGTGCACGCCGGCGGCGAGGACCGCGAGCTGGGCGCCTCCGGCCTGCTCGCCGACCTGTCCGCGGACGTCGGCGCCGAGTGGCTGAACCGGCTGCTGCCCACCACCAGGGAGGCCGGGCTGATGAGCCAGGCCGTCATCGACCGGGCCGCCCCCGACTCGCCGATCAAGCAGGTCAAGCCGGGAACGCTGTTCAGCGTGCCGTTCACGGCCGGCGCGTTCGGCATCGTCTACGCCAACAAGGCGAAGCTCCAGGCCGCCGGGCTCAGCCCCGACACGCCGCCCAAGACCTGGGAGGAGTTCGTGGCCGCGCTCAAGGCGACCACCGGGAAGGAGCCGGAGGCGGGCGGGCTCTCGCTCGGCCTGAAGGTGAGCCAGACCGGCTTCAACTGGGTGTACCAGCCACTGGCCCACTCCTACCTGGGCCGGGACCGGTTCCACGCGCTGTTCGCCAAGGGGGCCGCGCAGGGCTTCGCCTCCCCCGACGGCGTCAGGACGCTGGAGCTGTACGGGCAGCTGACGCCGTACTGGATGCCCAGCTCGACCACGCTCAACATCGACGAGGCGGACATCGCGTTCGCGCAGGGCAAGTCGGCCTTCAACGTGGGCGGCACCTTCACGCTCGCCTTCCTGGCCCAGAACGGCATGTCCCCCGACAAGGTGCTCGCCTTCCCGATCCCGCCGTCCGCCGCCGGGCAGCAGAAGGAGATCGCGATGGCGCCGCTGGCGCTGACCTCGCTGGGCGTCACCGCCACCGCTGAGAACCGGGAGGCGGCGATCAAGTGGATCGACTTCGCCACCTCCGCCAAGGGCGCCGGGATCATCGCCTCGGCCTCGCTCGACCTGCCGGCCACCGACCTGGGCGCGGACGCGGCCAGCCTGGTCGGCCCGGACCTGGCGGCGTTGCAGAAGTACTTCACCGGCACCCCGGAGAGCTCCTACGACGCGGCCGACACCACGTTCTTCCCGCCGGACTACGACCAGGTCAAGCCCGGTGACGCGATGGTCAGGCTGAGCCCGCTGAAGGAGCGCGCCCCGGCCCAGGCCGGCGCCGAGCTGGACGAGATCTTCGGCGCGATGTGGAAATCATCGGAATGACCACCCAGCACGTGGCCGGGCGGGTCAGGCCGCCCGGCCGGTGGCGGGCCGCTCTGACCGGGTACGCGTTCGTCTTCCCCGCCGTGGCGCTGTTCGCGGTGATGGGCGTGTACACCATCGGCAGCGGCCTGGCGCTCAGCTTCGCCAAGTGGAACGGCTTCACCCCGGACTGGATCTGGGTCGGCTTCGAGAACTACCTCGACCTGATCTACGCGGATCCCTCGCTGGCTCCGCCGCTGCGCGCGGCCTCCTGGAACACCGTCCAGGTGATGGTGCTGGTGCCGCTCCTCACGGTGGCGATCTCGCTGCCGCTCGCCGTCGTGCTCAACTCGGTGCGGCGGCTGCGGGCCGTGCTGCGGTCGGTCTATTTCCTGCCGTACGTGACGAGCGGCATCGCCGTTTACTACGCGTGGCGGTACATCCTGGAGCCGGACGGCGCGATCAACCTGCTGCTGCGCTCGCTCGGGCTGGGCACGCTGGCGCAGCCGCAGGGATTCCTGGGCAATCCGTCGACCGCGCTGCCGACGCTGATCGTGGTGCTGGTGTGGTCGAGCGTGCCCATCGCGACGCTGCTCTACCTGACCGGCCTCCAGGCCATCGATCCCGCGCTGTTCGAGGCGGCCAGGATCGACGGCGCGGCCCCGCGCCAGGTGCTGCGCCGGATCACCTGGCCGCTGCTGACGCCGCTGACGGCCGGGGTGGTGCTGCTGGGGGTGCGGGACTCGCTGCACGGCTTCCAGATCTTCCTGATCATGACCGGCGGCGGGCCCGGCGGGCACACCGACGTGCTCGGGCTGCAGGCCTACCGGCTGGCGTTCTTCAAGGGTCTGGCGGCGACGCTCGGGGTGTCCAGCGCGCTCGGCTGGCTGCTGTTCGCCGGGGCGCTGCTGCTGACGCTGGTCAACGCGCGGCTGCTGAGGAGAGTGCGATGAAAGTGGGGAGGATCGCCGGGTACGCCGTGCTCACCGTCTACGCGGTGATCAGCGTCTACCCGTTCCTGTGGATGGTGTCGGGCGCGATCAAGACACGGGAGGAGGTCCTGGCGGGCGGGCACCTGATCCCGCGGCTGCCGACCTGGGACACCCTGGTGACCACCTGGAACCAGCTGCACTTCGTGGAGTACTTCCGCAACAGCCTGGTGGTGACCGGGCTGACCGTGCTCGGGGTGCTGGTGGTGTACTCGCTGGCGTCGTACGCGTTCGCGGTGCTGGAGTTCCCCGGGCGGCGGGCGCTGTTCTGGTTCTTCGTGTCGCTGCTGTTCGTGCCCGGGATCACGATGCTGCTGCCGGTGGTGATCCTGGAGAAGAACCTGGGCATCCTGGGCTCGCATCTCGGGCTGGTGCTGCCGTTCGTGAACGGGACGGCGCCGCTGACGGTGCTGCTGCTGACGGGGGCGTACCGGTCGATTCCGAAGGAGCTGCGGGAGGCCGCGCGGGCCGACGGCGCGCGGGAGGCGCGGATCTTCTGGTCGGTCTACCTGCCACTGTCCCGGCCGGCGCACATCACGATCGCGGTGCTGACCGCGGTGCCGACCTGGAACGAGTACGTGCTCACCCGGGTGTCGATCAACGATCCCTCGCTCTACACGCTGCCGCTCGGCCTGGAGACGCTGATCTCCAGCCAGGTGCCGCGCTACAACGAGGTGATGGCGGCCTCGCTGATCATCGTGCTGCCGGTGATCGCCCTGTTCCTGTTCCTGCAGCGCTACTTCGTGAACGGCCTGCTGGGGGCCATCAAGGGCTGATAGCGCCTTGCAAGCGCGCGTCTACTCGCAAATGCGGCAATACGGGGGAACCCGAGAAACGGTCGCATAAGCAAGGAAGACACCCATGGGACGCGCCGCCCGCACTACTACCACGTTAGCTGTCGCAATCCTGGCCGCAGCACTCGTTCTCCCCCAGGCAGCGCTGGCCGACGTCCCACCCACCTACAACGACGGCAAGCCGCCCGCGAGCGAGACCGGCGACCAGCCGGCCCGCGGCGACGAGGACATGCCGCCCGCCCCGGCCGGCCTGGAGGGCTACTACACCCAGCAGCTGATCTGGACCGACTGCGAGCGCGGCGTCCAGTGCGCCAAGCTGACGGTCCCGCTCGACTACGCCAGGCCCGAGGCCGACCAGATCCAGATCGCCGTCCTGCGCCTGCCGTCCACCGGCGAGGGCGAGAAGATCGGATCACTGCTGACCAACCCCGGCGGCCCCGGCCGCTCCGGGGTCGAGTTCGTCTTCGGGAGCGCGCCGCTCTTCCAGCGCCTGCGGCGCGACTTCGACGTGATCGGCTTCGACCCGCGTGGCGTCAACGTGTCCACGCCCATCGACTGCCTGTCCGACAAGGAGCGCGACGCCGAGATCGCGGCCGACATCACCCCCGAGACCAAGGCGGAGATCAGGTTCATCGAGAACACGGCCACCCGGTTCGTCCGGGCCTGCCGGACCCGCTCGCCGAAACTGATCGGTCACATCGGCACCATGAACGCCGCCAGGGACATGGACATCCTGCGGGCCGCCCTCGGCGACCCGAAGATGAGCTACCTGGGCTTCTCGTACGGCACCTACCTGGGCACCGTCTATGCCCACCTGTTCCCGAACCGGATCCGCGCGCTCGTCCTGGACGGCGCGATGGACCCGACCAAGTCGCAGGCCGAGCAGGGCGCCAGCCAGGGCGACGGCTTCGCCGAGGCGTACGTCTCCTTCCTCAAGGACTGCTTCAAGCGGAAGGACTGCCCGTTCAGGGGCCGGGGCACCGACGCCGACCTGACGAAGGCGGTGGAGCGGACCAACGCCATGTTCCTCAAGGCCGACAAGACGCCGTTCCGCACCACCGTCGACGACCGCAGGGTCACCTTGAACGTCGCGCTGTGGGGCTGGCGGTCGGCGCTGTACAGCAAGTTCAGCTGGCCGCAGCTGCGGGTGACGCTGGCCCAGGCGTTCCGGGGCGACGGCACCGGCCTGATCCAGTTCTCCGACCTCTACTTCCAGCGCGCCGCGAATGGCACCTACACCAACGCGGATCCGGCGTTCCGGGCCATCAACTGCCTGGACAACCCGCGCCCGAAGCGGAACAAGTTCGACGAGTGCTCGCTGTGGCCGGCCGCCGTCACCCCGGTGCCCCGGTCGATGCACGCCAAGGGCGCGCCGCCGATCCTGGTGGTGGGCACGACGCGCGACCCGGCGACGCCGTACCACGAGGCGGTCGCCCTGGCCAAACATCTGACCTCGGGCGTGCTGCTCACCAACGACGACGACGGGCACACCGCCTACGGCAACTCCTTCTGCTCCTCCGAGGTGATCGACACCTACCTGATCACCTTGAAGACGCCGAAGAAGGGGTTCGTCTGCAAGCAGGAGGCGCAGGTCTAGGGCGGCGGCTGCTCGCCCGAGCCCCGGGCGAGCAGCTCCACCGGGACGGTGACCCGGGTGACCGGGCGGCCGTGGTCGGCGATCCGGGACCTGAGCAGGTCGATGGCGGTGGCGCCGATGGCCTGGTCGTCCTGGGCGACCACCGTCAGATCGGGGCGTAACAGGGTGGCCAGCTCGGAATCGTCGAATCCGACTATGGCCATCCTTCTGTCGTCGGAGCCGCGCACCACCTCGACGCTGATGGTGGCGTTGCCGGTGATGACGGCGGTCGCCCCGCCGGCCCGCGCGGTGGTCAGCGCGCGGGCGATCCGGCCCGGTTCGATCGGGCCGGTGTGCACCATCCCGTCCAGCCCGCCGCCGGCCCCGGCCACGCTGGCGCGGAAGGCGCTGGCACGTTCCTGGGCGGTGAAGATGCGCTCGTCGTCGCCGATGTAGGCGATCCGGCGGTGGCCGTGCGCGGTGAGGTGCCCGTACGCCGCCTGGATGCCCGCCATGTTGTCGGAGATCACGCAGTCCACCTCCAGGCCGAGCACCGGCCGGTCCACCGCGACCAGGGAGAGCCCGGCCGCCAGTTCCGGCAGCAGGTAGCCGTGGTCGGCGCCGATCGGCTCCAGCACGATCCCGTCGAAGCGGCGGCGGCACATCGACTCGACCACCCGGCGTTCCAGCCGCTCGTCGTCCTCGGTGGAGGCGGCCAGCACCATCAGGTCGGCCGCGCGGGCGGCCCGTTCGACCGCGCGCAGCACCGGGTTGACGTGGGAAAGCTGCCTGACGGCCGCGCCGAGCGTGCCGGTCACGCCCAGGCGCAGGTGGCGGGCCCGCTCGTCCGGCCGGTAGTCGAGCGCGGCGATCGCGTCGTGCACCCGTTTGGCCAGCTCGGACCCGACTGTGGCGTCGTCGTTGACCACCCGGGAAACCGTGCGCAACGCGACGCCGGCCTCCCGGGCCACGTCGACCATCGTCGGCCGCCGGTTCTTGCGGCGCTTGTTCACCTCACCGTGCATGTGCCCATCATTCTCATGATCGCCGTTCTTGGCCATCCGGGCGATGTGACCAATTCGTTGCCATCCTCGCTCTTTGAAACCTCGCAGTAACACTCTACCTTTCGGGATAACGTTATCTCACCCCGGCTCCGGGGAGCCGAACTGGAGCAAGGAGGGCTGTGCAGTGCGCAGATCCACTTTTGTGCGCAGATCAATAGCACTAACGGTGACCAGCATGCTGGTGACCGCAGGTTGCGGAATGGGCACGCAGGAACCGGCCGACACGCCCGCGTCCAGTGGCGCGGCGGCGGCCGAGGTCGAGCTGTCCTTCCTGGTCTTCGAGACGCCCAACCTGAACTCGGCGTTCTGGGACGCCGCCATCGCCCGCGCCACCGCCAAGGTGCCGGGGGTGAAGATCAAGAAGCTGGTCACCCCGAACGTGGACCGGACCGCGTACGCCAAGCAGCTCGACGCCTCCGGCAACCTGCCGGACATCCTGCAGTCGGTCAACCCCGCCGGGTTCGCCGAGGCGGGCAAGCTCGCTCCGTTCACGCCGGAGGAGCTCGCCAACTTCACCGCGCCGACGGCGGGGGCGATTGACGGCAAGGTGTACCAGTTGCCGTACAACACGCAGGTCATCCCGGTTGTCTACTACAACAAGGACCAGTTCTCCAAAGCGGGCATCGCCGAGACGCCGAAGACGTACCAGGAGCTGCTGGACGCGTCGGCCAAGCTCAAGCGGGCCGGGCTCACCGCGATGATCGTCAGCGGCGGCGGCGCGGACACCTGGGCGGACATGTACCCGCTGACGGGTACGGTGGCCACCGATGTCTACAAGAAGACCCCGGACTGGCTGGTCAAGCGCCGCGCGGGCGAGGTCAAGTTCAGCGACCCCGACTTCGTGAAGGCGGCCGGCAAGATCGCCGACCTGGCCAAGAACGGCTACATCGACAAGACCGGCCTCAGCCGCTCCTACGCCGACGGCGAGCAGGCCTTCCGCGACGGCAAGGGCGCCATGTATCCCATGGGCTCCTGGTTCGCGACCTCGGCCGACAACAACAAGCCGGGCTTCGAGATCGGCGCGTTCCCGTGGCCGTCCGACGACGGTTCCCCGGTCACGCCCACCTTCACCGGCGGCGGCACCCTGGTCAGCTCCTCGGCGAAGAACGTCGACCTGGCCAAGAAGTGGGCGCTCGCCTTCGACGAGGACAAGGAGAACAACGACGCCTTCGTGAAGGCCGACGGCTCGATCCCGGCGATCAAGGGTTACGTCCCGCCGGCCGACATGGGCCCGGTCTACCAGGCCACCGTCGCCATCTACGACCAGGGCATGAAGGACGGTTCGATCACCAACGCCTTCTCCCAGGAGGCCGGCGACGCCTCGCTGCCGCCGGGCCTGGCCGACGCCACCGCGCTGGCCGTGCAGGACCTGATCACCGGCAAGAAGACGGCCGAGGAGTTCGCGGCCTACCTGGACGAGCAGTACGCCAAGGCAACCCAGTAAGCCAAGGTTCATGACTGATACCAAGCACGCGGTTCGTGGCGGGCCCAGGCTCGCCACGCCTCCGCGCACATCCCGGGCCCGGCGATCTGGCCGAGCCCGGCTGACCCCGAAGCTGGGGCGGTTCGCCCTGTTCGCCCTGCCCGGCCTGGTGGCGTACGGACTGTTCGTCCTGCTGCCCATCCTGATGACCGGCTACTACAGCTTCACCAACCGCAACCCGTTCAACCCGCCGACCGAGTTCGTCGGGTTCCGCAACTACGTCACGCTGGCCGGCGACCCGGAGTTCCTGCAGGCGCTCACCAACACGGTGATCATCACGCTGATCGTGACCGTGCTGGCGAACGTGGGCGGGCTGCTGATCGCGCTGCTGCTGGACCGGCCGTCCAAGCTCTACGTGGCCCTGCGCGGGGTGTTCTTCACCCCGGTGGTGCTCAGCTCGGTGGTGATCAGCGTCATCTGGCGGGCGGTGCTCACCGACGACGGCCTGCTCAACTCGGCGCTGCGCGGCCTGGGCGTGGAAAGCCCGCCCGGGTGGCTGTCGGACCCGGATCTGGCGCTGTACTCGATCGCGTGGATCATCACCTGGCAGATGCTCGGCTTCTGCGTGGTGGTCTATCTGGCCGGGCTGCAGGGCGTGCCCCGGGAGCTCCAGGAGGCGGCGGCCATCGACGGCGCCGGCGGCCTGACCCGGTTCAGGAACGTGACCTGGCCGATGCTGGCCCCGGCGCTGACCATCAACACCGTGATGCTGCTGATCACCGGCTTCAAGGCGTACGACCAGATCCAGGTGATCACCAACGGCGGTCCCGGCACCGGGGCCACCGCCACCATGGCCTTCCAGGTCGTGAAGGAGGCCTTCGTCGGCAACCGGATCGGCTACTCCTCGGCGCTGGCCGCGGTGATGCTCGCGCTGGTCGCGGGCGTCTCGGTGGTCGTGCTGCGGGTGCTCCAGCGACGCGAGGTGACCCAATGATCGACGCTCGCACGCATGCCTGGCTGCGGCCGCTGGTTGCCATTTTCGTGGGCGCGGCGTTCTTCCTGCCGCTCTACTTGATGCTGGTGAACGTCTTCAAGCCGGGCGATGAGATCCTGCCGAGTCCGGCCAGTCTGCCGCTGCCGCCGACGCTGGAGAACATCAGCGGGGTGTTCGCCCGCGAGGACAACCTGTTCACCTTCGGCCTGATCAACAGCATCGCGGTGACAGCGCTGTCCATCACGATCCTGACGGTGCTGTCGGCCATGCTGGGCCATTACCTGGCCCGCTCGACGCGGCTGTTCTCGAAGCTGCTGCTGGTCGTCCTGCTGTGCGGGCTGATGATCCCGATCCCGGTGATCCTCTCTCCGATGACCTCGGTGCTGAAGGCGTTCGACCTGATGGCCACACTCCAGGGCCTGGTACTGGTGAACGTCGGCTACTACGTGCCATTCGGCGTGCTCCTGTTCATGGGCTTCGTTAAGAGCGTGCCGCGCGAACTGGAGGAAGCGGCCGAACTCGACGGCGCGAGCAAGATCCGGGTCTTCTGGCAGGTCGTCTTCCCGCTGCTCCGCCCGGCCTCGGCCAGTGTGCTGATCTTCCTCGGGGTATGGATTTGGAACGACTTCCTGACCCCGCTGATCGTGCTCGGCCCGGACAGCGGCACCACGGTGACGGTGGGCGTCTACCGGGCGATCGGCCAGTACGAGTCCGACTTCGGAGACCTGTTCGCCTTCATGTTCCTGGCCACCCTCCCGATCCTGATCTTCTACCTCGCCCTGCAGAAGAACTTCGTGAAGGGCCTGACCGGCGGCGCGGTCAAGGGCTGACCGCCGCCGCCGTCCCGTTCCCGCTCCCCCTTGCAAAGGCTCTCCATGCTGACCATCGACGCCGTCGAGTCCACCGAGCTGTTCGCCGGGCCCGACGACGCCCCGCGCCAGATCCTCCGGGTCCGGACCTCCGCCGATTCGCCCATCGACCTGCGCGTCTCCGGGGAGGCCGAAGGACGCCTGACCGGCGTCCCCGGCACCGGCCTGCACGAGATCCCGGTCACCACCGGCGCGCCGCCCGGCACTGTTCTGTCCGTCGTGGTCGAGGCCTCGGGCGCCGCCGGTACGGCGACCGCCTCCGGAACCCTCACCGTCGCCGAACCCGGCTGGACGGTGTTCCTGGTGTCGCACTTCCACTACGACCCCGTGTGGTGGAACACCCAGGCCGGGTACGCGAGCGAGTGGGACGCCCTGCCGGACGCCCAGGGTGACCGGATGAGCTTCCAGTTCACCGCGTTCCAGCTGATCGACGCGCACCTGGAGCTGGCCAGGCGGGACCCCGACTACCGGTTCGTGCTGGCCGAGGTGGACTACCTGAAGCCGTACTGGGACGCGTTCCCGGAGAACCGGGAGATCATCGGGAATCTGGTCGACGAGGGCCGGCTGGAGATCATGGGCGGCACCTACAACGAGCCGAACAGCAACCTGACCGGCGCGGAGACGACGATCAGGAACGCGGTCTACGGGGTCGGGTTCCAGCGTGACATCCTGGGCGGCGCCCCGGCGACGGCCTGGCAGCTGGACTCGTTCGGGCACGACCCGCAGTTCCCGGGGCTGATGGCGGACGCGGGGCTGACCTCCAGCGCGTGGGCGCGCGGGCCGTTCCACCAGTGGGGCCCGATGCTGCAGATGGGCACCTACGACACCCCGCACGGCGACCCGTCCGGCATGCAGTTCCGCAGCGAGTTCGAGTGGATCTCGCCGAGCGGGCGCGGCCTGCTCACCCACTACATGGCGGCGCACTACAGCGCCGGCTGGTCGATGGACTCGGCGCAGACCCTGCCGGACGCGGAGGAGTCGGTCTACGGCCTGTTCCTGCGGATGAAGACCGTCGCCGCGACCAGGAACGTGCTGGTCCCGGTCGGCACCGACTACAGCCCGCCGAACAAGTGGCTGACCGAGATCCACCGCGACTGGAACGCCCGCTATGCGTGGCCGAAGTTCCTGTGCGCGCTGCCCAGGGATTTCTTCACCTCGGTGTCCGCGGAGCTGGCCGAGACGGGAGCCCGGCTGTCGCCGCAGAGCCGGGACATGAACCCGATCTACACCGGCAAGGACGTCTCCTACATCGACACCAAGCAGGCGCAGCGGGCGGCCGAGAACGAGCTGCTGGACGCGGAGAAGTTCGCCGCGCTGGCCTGCCTGGCGGGGGATGCCGCGTATCCGGAGGCCGCGCTGGACAAGGCGTGGCGGCAACTGGTGTACGGCGCCCACCATGACGCGATCACGGGAACCGAGTCCGACCAGGTGTACCTGGATCTGCTGGCGGGGTGGCGGGAGGCGTACGACCTGGCCAAAGAGGTGCACGAGGACGCGCTGCGCCATCTGGCCGCCCGGGTGGACAACCGGGCGGGCGGCGACGGGCACCGGGTGACCGTGTTCAACGCGCTGACCTGGCCGCGCACGGACGTGGTCCGGGTGCGGGTGCCCGCGCCCTTTCGCGGTCTGACCGACGAGCACGGCACGCCGGTCCCGGCGGTGCTGGAGGGCGCGGACGACGGGCACGCCGAGATCGTGTTCGTGGCGGAGGCGCCCTCGCTGGGCTACCGGACCTACCTGCTGGCCGAACCCGCGCACCCGATCCCGGCCACGGTCGACCCGACCAGATGGCGTGCGGTGGAGCGGGTCACCATCGCCAACGGCCACCACCGGCTGACCGTCGATCCGGCCCGCGGCGGCGGCGTGGCCAGCCTGGTCGACATGGCGACCGGGGACGAGCTGATCACGCCGGGCGAGGTGGGCAACGAGATCGTGGTCTACGAGGAGTACCACGAGCATCCGGTCTTCCGGGAGGGCCCGTGGCACCTGCTGCCGACCGGGGCGTCGGCGGGCTCGGCCTCGGTCCCGGCGCTGTCGGTGCGGGCGGAGCGGTCCCCGCTCGGGGAGCGGCTCACCGTCGAGGGCGCGCTCGGCGCCATCAGGTACACGCAGGTGATCACGCTCTGGCACGGGGTCGACCGGGTGGACTGTGTGACGCATCTGGACGGCTTCGAGGGCTCCGACCAGCTGCTGCGGCTGCGCTGGCCGTGCGCGATCCCGGGGGCCAAGCCGGTCTCCGAGGTCGGGCACGCCGTGGTGGGGCGGCCTTTCGCGCACCCGGACGTGGACGCCGCCGAGCATCCGTGGACGCTGGACAACCCGGCCTACCAGTGGTTCGGGCTGAGCTCGATGGCGCGGGTGTCGACCGGCGCGACCTTCGGGGTGGCGGAGATCATCGTGCCGCGCGAGGCCGACACCGCCGAGCTGGGACGGGACCTGGCGCTCCGGCTCGCCCAGTCCGGCGTCACCGCGACCTGCACGCACGCCGAGGGCACCCGTTACGGCCTGCTCTCCTTCGACTCCAACCTGCCGGACGTCAGGATCGTTGTCGGCGGGCCGGAAGATAACGTTTTCGCGGCCGAGGTGCTGGCCGATTCGCGGCACCGCGAGGAGCTGGCGCGGCTGCTGGCCGCCGGGGAGCCCGGCGTGCTGTGGATCCCGGCGGCGCGCACCCCGGCCGAGGCGTTCCGGCCGGACGCGGACGTGCGGTCGGCGGCCGACCTGCCCGTGCTGATCATCGCGGGCCCCGACCTGCGGGCCGCCGTCGCGGCGGTGGTGGACGACCTGGCCGACTCGGTGGTGCGGGCCGCCTGCGCGGTGGACCCCGGCGAACCGGCCGAGCACCGCACGGTGGCCGTCCTCAACCGCGGCATCCCCGGCTTCGCCGTCGACGTCGAGGGCCGCCTGCACCTGTCGCTGATGCGCTCCAGCACCGGCTGGCCGTCCGGGGTCTGGATCGACCCGCCGCGCCGGACCGCGCCGGACGGCAGCGGCTTCCAGCTCCAGCACTGGAGCCACTCCTTCGAGTACGCGCTGGCCTCCGGCGCGGGCGACTGGCGGGACGCGGACGTGGTGGCCCGCGCGCACGACTTCAGCCACCCGCTCCGCGCGGTCACCGAGACCGCGCACGACGGCCCGCTCCCGGCCACCGCGTCGCTGCTGACCGTCGAACCGGCCGGCCAGGCCATGCTCGCGGCGTTCAAGGCGGCGGGCAACCCGACCGCGCACGGCCGCGGCCCCGCCGAGCCGGGCCGGTTCACCGCCCGCCTGTACGAGCCGCACGGCCGCGAGGTCGCCTTCCGGCTGAGCTCACAGGTCCCGTTCGCGGCGGCGGCCCTGGCCGACGTGCTGGAGGTGGAGACCGGCGAGGCCAAGACCCGCGACGGCGTCCTGCACGGCGTGCTCACCCCCAGCCAGATCGCCACCTATGTCCTGCGCGCCGACACCGACGAGGAGGGTTCCGCGGCACTCGGGCGCGACGCCGAGCCCGCGCAGCCGGTGTTCAGCCGGTTCTGGCTGCACAACCGGGGCTCAGGCCCGATCGGCTACCAGCCGATGAGCGTGCACGCCCGGCTGGACGGCCACACCGTGCACGTCACCCTGGCCAGCGACCGCACCGACGCCGCGACCGAGGGCAAGCTCCAGGTCATCCCGCCGCCCGGCTGGGACGCCTCCCCCACCGACCAGGTGACCCGGCTGACGCCCGGCGACTGGACCGGCTTCGACGTCACCCTCACCCCGCCGGGCGAACCGGAACCCGGCCCCTGGCCGGTGGCGGTCCAGCTGGAGCACGACGGCCAGCTGCACGAGGACGTCGTCTTCGTCGGCGGCCAGCCCGGCGCGGGGGCGCTCCAGGTGAACGTGCAGCCGATCGAGCTCACCCCCGGGCAGCGGGCCCGCTGGGTGGTCGGGCTGCGCAACACCGCGCGCTTCGACATCCGCGGCGAGGCCCAGGTGATCAGCCCGTGGGGCACCTGGGACCTGGCCGGGCCCGGCGTACACCCGGTCGCGGTGGCCGCGGGTGCCGCAGACGAACTGGTCGTCGAGTTCGACGTGCCGCTCAACGCCCGTCCCGGCTCCTGGTGGCTGCTGGTCAAGTGCATGTGGTTCGGGCGGGTGTCGTACTCTCCGGCCGTGCCGATGGTGATCCGGTGATCGCCGCGCTGGTCGGCGAGACGCCGATCACCGTCGAGACGGTCGAGCGGCGGGTACGGCGGCTGCGCCAGGGCCCGCGCGGCGAACTGCTGCCCGCCGACGGGACCTCTGAGGGACGGCAGCTGCGCCGCTGGGTCACCCAGATCCTGGTGGCCGAGCAGGTCGTGGCCGACGAGGCGGCCCGGCGCGGGATCGTCCCCGGCGGCCCGCCGCTGGAGCTCACCCCGACGGCCCGGCTCGAACTCGGCAGCGTGATGGCGGCCGTCCTGTCGGGCAGCCCGCTGGCCCAGGCGCTGTACCGCGCCCTGACAGCCGACCAGACCATCCCAGAAACCGAAATTTCTCGTTATTTCGCGAACAATCAGGATCGGTATCGCGGAACCACCTACGAGCAGGCGTCTCCCGGCATCCGGGCGGCCCTGCTGGGCGCGCGGCGGCGCCGGCAATTCGCGCTGTGGGCCGACGCCCGCTGCGCGCGGGCGATCCTTCAGCCCGGATTCGAACACCCCGGGGATATTCGGCACCCGGATCACACCCACCGCCACTGAAGCACGGAAGAGAGGCACCATGAAGCGACGCCGGGGCGGGCTCTTACCCGCCGCCATCGCCTCCGCACTTCTCGCCACCCTGCTGGCCGCCGAACCCGCGGCAGCCGCCACGCCGACCCCCGACCAGCAGTGGACCGCGGTCCAGCAGCTGGTCGGGGCCATCAAGGGGCGCTGGACGTCCCAGAACTACGCCGGATTCATCAGCCGCACCATGCCGGAGACCGCGCTGCTCGGCAACGGCGACATCGGGGTCGCCTCCGGCGGCGGCGAGGGCTTCAAGACCTTCGCCATCTCCAAGGGCAACTTCTGGACCGTCAACGGCGGCAACTCCCTGGTCGCGCTCGGCTCGGTCAAGCTGACCCCGGTCGGCGGCGGCCCCGCCTCCTCGAACCTGGCGCTCGGCGCGACCGCGACCGCCTCCAGCAGCCACCCGTCCTTCCCGGCGAACCGCGCGGTGAGCGGCCAGTGGGCGCAGGGCTACGAGGGCTGGGTCTCCAACATCGGCAAGCCGCAGACCCTCACCCTGGACCTGGGCACCGCCAAGACCTTCACCCGCTACCTGCTCAGGCACGACGCGGCCGCCCGCCCGGCCGAGACCGCCAACAACACCAAGAACTGGACGCTGGCCACCAGCACCAACGGCACCACCTGGAACACCGTCGACACGGTCACCAACAACACGGCCAACGTGACCGACCGGACGCTCGCGTCGACCACGGTCCGCTACCTGCGGCTGAACATCACCGAGCCGACCCAGAGCACCACGCCGGACTCGACCAGCAACCCGCGGGCCAGGATCGGCCAGTTCGAGCTCTACAACGGCAGCGGCCCGACCCAGCCGTCCGGGCCGTTCACCGAGGAGCAGAACATCCTCAAGGGTGACATCGACACCTCGATGACCATCGGCGGCGTCCCCGTCTCGATGCGCACCTGGACCGGCGCCGGCGACAACCTGGTGGTCACCAGGATCCAGTCGCTCGGCTCGTCCACCGTCCGCCTCCAGGCCGAGACCGCGACCGGCACCCCGGACGCGCGCGGCGGTTTCACCAGCACCTCCGGTGTCTCCGGCAACACCGTCTGGGCGACCAGGCAGACCGCGACCGGCGGCAACCCGGTGTCCCGGGCCTCGCTGGCCACCCGCGTGGTCGGCGGCGCCCAGGTCGGCGCGCCGACCTGGGCGGTGCGGCCGGGCGGATCGTCTTCGACCTGCCCGCCGGCCAGGTCGCGCACCTCGTGACCGGCGTGGCCGGCGGCGGCATGAACCCGGCCGACCCGGCCCCGGCCGCCCGCACCCTGGCCGACGCCCAGAACGCCGGCTCGCTGGACAGCCAGTACAACGCGCACGTCGAATGGTGGAAGCAGTACTGGCTCAAGTCCTACGTGGACCTGGACGACGACCTGCTCGAACGTTTCTACTACGGTTCCCTCTACCTGCTCGGCTCCTCGCTGCGCCAGGGCAGGACCGCCTCCGGCCTGTACGGCATCTGGGCCACCACGGACTGGCCGCAGTGGGGCAGCGACATGCACCTCAACTACAACTGGCCGGCCAACTACTACGGCGTCTACTCCAGCAACCGCGCCGACCTGGCCCTCCCCTACTACGACCTGGTCACCGCCTTCCTGCCGGAGGCCAGGCGCAAGTCGGTCCAGGAGCTGAACCGGGTCAAGGCGGACTACGTGGCCGCGCGTTTCCCGAACGGCATCGCGGGCGGCGTGCTCTTCCCGGTCGGCATCACGCCGTTCACCTACACCTCCGACGGCTCCTACCACCAGCAGGTCGCCAACTCGCTGTTCACGGCCACCCAGTACGTCTCCTACTACGAGTACACCCAGGACCGGACCTTCCTGAGCACCAAGGCGTACCCGTTCCTGAAGGAGATCGCGACCTTCTTCCGGTCCTGGCTGGAGTTCGACGCGGCCAGCGGCAGGCACCGGCTCTGGGCGGGCCCGCACGAGGGCACCTGGGGCCGTAACTCCAGCCCCGACGTGGGCATGCTCCGCCAGGTGCTCACCTTCCTGGTCAACGCCAGCGTCGAGCTGAACGTGGACGCGGCCGACCGGACGACCTGGCAGAACATCCTCAACGCGCTGCCGGCCATCCCGCGCACCACCAGCAACGGGCAGACCGTGTACGCGCTGGCCGACCCCGGCACGATGACCGGCGGCGACACCCGGGTCTTCCGGCCCGGCGACAACACCGTGAACCTGGAGTTCATCCACCCGGCCGAGGTGCTGGGCCTCAGCAGCCCGTCCGCCGACCGGCAGGTGGCGATCACCACCCTGGACCAGATGAACTCCTGGGGCCAGGAGAACAGCTTCCCGAAGGTCTTCACCCAGGCGGCCAGGGTCGGCTACCCGGCGCAGAGCCTGATCGACAAGCTGAAGGGGCAGCTGAGCACCAAGCTGATGCAGAACTTCCGGGTCTACGACGCCAACCACGGCCTGGAGAAGGCGGGCGCGATCGAGGCGGTCAACAGCATGCTGCTGCAGACCGACGGCGGCGTCACGCGGGTCTTCCCGGTCTGGCCGGCCGGCAAGAACGGCTCGTTCGTGAAGCTGCGGGCCAAGAACGCGTTCGTGGTGTCCAGCGCGCGCTCCGGCGGGCAGGTCGGCTACGTGGACATCACCAGCGGGACGGGCAAGCAGGTCCGGCTGGCCAATCCGTGGCCGGGCCGTACCGTCCTGGTCACCCGGGTCGGGACGGGCACGATCAGCCACACCGTGGCCAGTGACGTGATCTCCTTCCCGACCGTGGCGGGGGCGACGTACAGCGTCACCGTCGTCTGATTTCTCGCGAAAACGGGCATCCGGCCGGGTGCCCGTTTTTCGCGTGTACGGGGGTCCGCGACCACTAAGTTCGTCGTTATCGACAGATGTGACGACTTAGGAGAAGCCTCGCGTGACTGACGAATTAGGGACTGATCCCAAAATCGACACTTCGGTGCCTCATTCGGCCCGAATGTGGAACTACTGGCTGGGAGGTAAGGACCACTACCCGGTGGACCGCCTGGCCGGTGACCAGTTCCGGGAGGCGTTTCCGGATATTGTGCGAATCGCGCAGCTTTCCCGGCATCTGCTGGCGCGGATCGTGCAGTACCTGGCCGCGGAAGCCGGGGTGCGGCAGTTCCTGGACATCGGGACCGGGTTGCCGACCCTGGACAACACGCACTCCCTCGCCCAGCGGGTGGATCCGTCGGCGCGGGTGGTCTACGTGGACAACGACCCGCTGGTGCTGACCCACGCGCGGGCGCTGCTCGTCGGCACCCCGGAAGGGGCCACCGACTACATCGACGCCGACCTGAACGACCCCGAGCGCATCCTTGCGGCGGCCGCCCGCACGCTCGACTTCGACCAGCCG
The DNA here is from genome assembly GCF_009687845.1 of Acrocarpospora corrugata. Taxonomy (GTDB): domain Bacteria; phylum Actinomycetota; class Actinomycetes; order Streptosporangiales; family Streptosporangiaceae; genus Acrocarpospora; species Acrocarpospora corrugata. Next base: position 207,767 of record NZ_BLAD01000035.1, on the reverse strand, counting down.
GTGGCGCTGATGCTGATGGGCATCCTCGGCTACGTGCCCGACCACGGCGACGCCTGCGGCATCGTCAAGCGGCTGATGGACGCGCTGCCGCCGGGCAGCTACCTGGCCATGTGGGACGGCGCCAACCTGGTCACCGGGAAGGCGCTCGACGACGCCCAGGAGAGCCTGAACGAGGGCGGCGGCATGCCGTACACACTGCGCAGCCGGGAGCAGGTCGGGGACTTCTTCGACGGGCTCGAACTGGTGGAGCCGGGCATCGCGTCGATCACGATGTGGCGGCCCGACCCCGATCCGTTCGAGCCCGCGGTGGAGGTCGACGCGATCTGCGGGGTCGGGCGCAAGTAGACCGTCAGGTCTCGTCCATGATCCGTTCGATGATCTCGACGGACTCGTCCGGCGGCAGGGCGCACACGCCGAGCTGGTTCATGAAGTGCCAGTACGGCGCCAGCTCCGCGGCCTTGGTGACGTAGATCGCGTGGGCGAGCTGTTCGAGGTAGACCACATCGTCCAGCTCGTCCTCGGCGAACCTGAGCAGGGTGATGGGGCCGCCGCCGAGCGGGTGGCCGGCCGCGAACGGCATCACCTGGAGGGTCACCTGCGACTGCGCGGCCATCTCGGTCAGGTGCCGCAGCTGGTCGCGCATGGTGGCCGGGTCGCCGATCTGGCGGCGCAGCGCGCCCTCGTCCACGATCATCCAGAGCTTGGGCGGGACCACCCGGTCCAGGATCCGCTGGCGGCGCATCCGCAGGGTCACCCGGCGCTCGATCTGGGCGGTCGGCAGTTCGGGGTGGCCGAGCCGGATGACCGACCGGGCGTAGTGCTCGGTCTGCAGCAGGCCGGGCACGAACTGCACGTCGTAGCCGCGGATCACGGACGCGCCCTGCTCCAGGCCCAGGTAGGGCTCGAACCACTCGGGGGTGACGTCCTTGTACTCGTCCCACCAGCCGGGGGTGTTGCTCTGCTCGGCCATGGCGAGGAGGCCGGCTCGTTCGGTCTCGTCGCGGATGCCGTACAGGGAGAGCAGGTCGGCGATGTCGCGCAGCTTGAAGCTGCTGCGGCCCAGTTCCAGCCGGCTGATCTTGGAGTGCGAGCCGCGGATCGCGTAGCCCGCCCGCTCCCTGGAGATCCCGCTGGCCTCGCGTAGCCGCCGCAGGTGCGCGCCGACCAGGATGCGCAAGATCGTGGGGCCGGCCTGCTGACTGGCTAAGCCGGATACGTCGGGCAGATCGGTTCCAGCCCGATCAACGCGCATATTCGCTCCAAAGCAGCAATTTCACCAGATTTCTGGCCTTCCCAGAGTGTCGCACGAGACCCGCCGGATTTCCCACCTGCCATGCCCCCGTCCTGGAGCTCCCACTGATCGTTACGTCAAGTTCACCATAACGGTGGGTACGGCGGACGCACTGTGCGGAGACTGTGACCACCCGCGACCGGCGCGGACACTGGGGCACCAGGTTTCTTTCATGATCGGGGCACAGCAGGAAGTGGCACGCGATGAAGGTCGAACTACGCATCCACGGCGTCGCAGGCGCCTCCCCCGGCTCTGTCCTTTATCCCGGGTCGGCTAAACCCGGCAAACTCCTAGAAGACGGCGTACGCGACGGCGTCGGCTTCTACCGCCCCGACCCCCAGCCCACCCCCGGCTGGCTCCGCCAGGCCTACGTCTGGGGCGGCCTCACCTCCGGCGCCAAAACCCGCGCCCTCTGGCTCCTGCTCCTCCCCTTCGCCCTGGCCAACATCGCCTTCTTCATGACCCCCCACCGCCTCGACCCCACCCGGGAACGCTACAAACCCCTCCGCAAAACCATCGACGCCCTCCACCGCCTCTTCTCCCTCTCCCTCACCACCACCGCCCTCCTCGGCTTCACCACCATCTACCTCGACATCCTCGCCTGGCAGTCCTCCCACACCCCCTTCGGCGGCCCCCTCGCCTGGCTGGCCACCCTCAACTCCCACGACATCGCCCTCCGCCTCTCCCTCGCATCGCTCCTTCCCGCCCTCGCCCTGGCCCTCATCTGGCTCCTCAGCAGCCGCACCTGGAAATCCACCGACCAGGTCCCCGTCCCCGAGGGCGACCTCCGCCACGGCGGCCCCCTCCTCGCCCGCCGCCGCATGTGGAACGGCGGACCGCCGGTGGGACGGTTGCGCTCGTTGCATGTGGGCTTCGGCTTCACGCTGATCGCGGCGACGCTGACCTTGGCCGAGCCGGTGGCGTGGTTACTGACGGCGGAGGCGGTGATCGGGGCGATCATCGTATTGACGGTCGCGTTTCCGCAGGCGGCGACGCGATTGGATCCGGCGGAGGAGTCACCGTCGGGCGACGCCCGGGACGCGGCCGAGCGCGAGCGTCCCAAAGGGCGGGTGGGTGGGAGATCCCCCTTGACCCTGTTCTGCACAGCCCTGCGTTGGGCTGGGCTGCTTGTGTATGTGGCCGCCCTAATCGTCCCGCTGGGGGGTCCAGGTAAGCAGGCCGCGCCGGGGCCGTTGCCGGGCTTCGATCCGATGGTGCAGATTGTTTTCTGGGCGCAGATCGGGTTGATCGCGATGGTCGCGGTCGGGGTCGCGGTGTTGGCCCGGGGTGGGGGCGCTCAAGGGGGTCAGCGTTACGGGCGGGCGTTGTGGGGGCTTGCGGGGCCGGCGACGATGTTGATGGCGTGGGCGTACGCGGCGGCGGTGGCGATCGGGGCGGCGTTCATCGCGGCGGAGTTGGTGGGGGCGCCGGCGTTTTCGCGGTTCGAGGTGCCCACGGCGATCGTGTTGCCGGAGTCGTTCGCGTGGGCGCTGTATGCGGTTCCGCTCGCGGTGCTCATGCTCGTCGGGCTGGCGATCTGGCTGTGGGTTACCTATCGGCGGACCGCGAACACGGTCAATGATGTGATCGTCGGGCACTATCCGGAAAAGGAACGCGGCCGGGTGAGCAATGCGTGGGCCGCTGCCGCGCTCACCGACAGGGCGCAGGTCGTCTTCGCCACGATCGCTTTGACGGCTATCGGGACTCTGGCGGTGGTCGGCGTGATCCTCACCGGCCGCATGGACACAAAGCCGTGGACGCCTCTCGTCGTCACCGGGGCGATCATTCTGATCGTTTTCCTGGTGGCGCTGATGGTGGTCGGCTGGCAGGCGTACCGGCATCCGGGGTTACGGCGCACGGTCGGCGTCCTGTGGGACATCAGCACGTTCTGGCCGCGATCCACGCACCCGTTCGCGCCGCCCTGCTACAGCGAACGCGTCGTCCCCGAGTTGCTCACCCGCGTCAACCGCCTCATCGCCGACGGCCACACCGTGGTGATCTCCGGCCACAGCCAGGGCAGCGTGATCGCCGCCGCCGTGGTGCTCCAGCTGGACCCCGCCGACCGCCAGGCCACCCGCCTGCTCACCCACGGCTCCCCCCTGCGCCGCCTGTATTCCCGCTTCTTCCCCACGTACTTCGACACAGCCACTCTGAAAGCCGTACAAACCGCCGCACCCTGGCAGAACCTCTACCGCAACTCCGACCCCATCGGCGGCCCGGTGGACGACGCCATCGACCGCTCCGTCTGGGATCCCATCTCCCCGCCCCCGGACTCGCCCATCCGCGGACACATCGACTACTACGTAGACGCCGACTACCGCACCGCACTGAACTCGCTCACCACTCCCTGATGCGATGATGACCCCATGGGGATGATCGTCGTAACGGGTTCCACCGGACGGCTGGGCGGCCGGGTGGCCCGCCGCCTGGCCGCCGCGGGCATACCGCAGCGCCTCCTGGTACGGGATCCGGCCCGCGCGCCCCTCCTGGACGGCGCCACCGTGACCACCGCCGAATACAGCGACGCCACCGCCTGCCGAAACGCCCTGACCAGCGGAGACACGGTCCTCATGGTCTCCGCCGCCGAGGACGCCGACCGCCTCTCCCAGCACCGCACCTTCGTCGACGCCGCCGCAGAGGCCGGCGTCGGCCACCTGGTCTACATCTCCTTCTACGGCGCCGGCCCCGCGTCCACGTTCACCCTGGCCCGCGACCACTGGGCGACCGAGGACCACATCAAGTCCACCGGCCTCCCGCACACCTTCCTCCGCGACAACCTCTACGCCGACTTCATCCCCATGATGGTCGGCCCCGACGACGTCCTCCGCGGCCCCGCCGGCACCGGCAGAGCGTCGGTCGTCGCCCAGGACGACATCGCCGACGTGGCCACGGTCGTCCTCCGCGACCCGGCCCCGCACACCGGCCTAACCCACGACCTGACCGGCCCAGCGGCACTCACCCTCACCGAAATGTGCCAAATCATCACCGACGTCACCGGCACCCCCGTCCGCTACCACGAGGAAACGGTCACGGAGGCATACGAATCACGTTCGTCCCACCAAGCACCCAGCTGGCTGGTAGACGCCTGGGTATCGACATACACGGCGATCGCGGCCGGCGAGATGAACGGCGTCGGCAGCGCCATCCCCGACATCACCGGCCATCCCGCCACGCCCCTCGCCGAAGTAATCCGCCGAAACCGCTCCTAACCAGCGCGCGACGTCAGCCCGTCCGTACGACCATGAACGGGCCGCCGACGGCGAGCTGCTGGACTCCGCTCAGCCCCGGTACCAGACCCGGCGTGGCCCGTTCCGTCACCCCTGGGTCCCCGAGCTGGTTCCCGCTGTTGCTCCCCCACGTGTACACCGATCCGCCCACCCGGACGGCCGCGCAGAACGAGCCCACGCCGATCTCCTGGACGGCTCCCAGCCCCGGAACCTTGACCGGCAGCAGCCGCTGTGTCGTCGTGCCGTCCCCGAGCTGGCCGGACGAGTTCATCCCCCAGCTCCAGACCTCCCCGTTGGCGCGCAGGGCCAGCGCGAACTCCTGCCCCGCCGCGACCGAGGCGACGCCGGTGAGCCCGGCCACCGGCCCGGGTGTCGCCCGGAACGGGGACACGATCCCGCTCCCGAGCTGCCCGTGCCCGTTCTCGCCCCACGAGCTGACCCGCCCGTCGGCGCCGATCGCGAGGCTGAAATGCGCCGCGGCGGTGATCCCGGTGACCCCGGTCAGCGTCCCCGCCCGGACCGGAGTCAGCCGATCGGTCTGGGTTCCGTCGCCGAGCGCCCCGCCCCGGTTGTTACCCCAGGTCCAGACTGTCCCGTCCGACTTCAGGGCCATCCCGTGGGTGCGCCCGGCCGACACGGCGACCACACCGGTCAGGCCGGTCACCCGGACCGGAGTCGTCCGGTTGGTCCTGGTGCCGTCGCCCAGCTGCCCGACCTCGTTGGCCCCCCAGGCCCAGACCGTCCCGTCCGACCGCAGCGCCACGCTGGTGTCCTCGCCGCCGTCGACGGCGATCACGTTCGTGAGTCCGGGCACCTGGAACGGCTCGGTGACGAAGGTCTGCAGGAAGGCGTAGTGACGGGGATCGGTGTCCCCCCAGTACCAGACCGTGCCGTCGGCCGCGATGCCCAGCCCGTGCGACTGCCCCACCGCGATCTTGGTGAACTGCCTTCCGCCCGCCGCCGCCACCGGCGCCGGATGCCCGGACGCGGTCCCGCCGACCTGGCCGAGCACGTTCAACCCCCAGCCCACGGTGGGAGCCGGGGCCGCGGACGCGGGGTTCGCCAGCAGGACCATGACGAGCACCAGCCCGCCTACTTGTGAGGTTCTCCACGACATGGAACGGCTCCTGTGGGGTTCGAGGCCGGGACGCCCCACCATCGAACCCGCCCGGCAGGAACCCCGACAGAGCCACTTGCCGCAAAGAGGCAGTGGATCAGCCGCCCTGCTGGTCGTCCGGCATCGGGATCCGCAACGAGAGGGTGCCGCGCAGGTCGAGCCAGACCGCGTCCGGGGTTCTGACCAGCCGCACCATGACCTCCTCACAGCCGGCACAGCGCCCGACCAGACCGGGCGCCGGGCCGTACACCCGCAGGCCCGCGACCGGCCCGGAGTTACCGCACCCCGCACAAGTGCCGACCGCCACGGTCAGATCGACCGCGAACAGCTCGCCGAGCGGCCCCGCCAGCGCGTTACCGTCCAGATAGTCGATGGACATGTCACCCTCCCGTAGGTCCGAAACGTTCGGTTCTGATGCGTTCCGCGGCGTGGCCGAGCGCGATCAGCTGATCGGCGGCGGCCTCCACGAACCCGGTCGGGCCGCAGACGAAACTGTCGATGTCCGTGGACGCGCCGGCCAGGTCGGGTGGCATGATCCGCCCCGGAGGCCGCGCCCAGCCGTCGGGCGTCTTCCTGGTGAAGATGTACGCGACGTCCAATCCGGGATCCGGGCTGGCCAGTTCGTCCAGGTAGAAGCGCTGATCAGGTTCCCGTACCGAATAGATCAACCGGAACGGCGCGGAACTGCCCGCCTCGCGGCGAGCGCGGATCATGGCCATCAGCGGCACCATCCCCGAGCCGCCCGCCACCAGCAGCACCGGCGCCACCCGCTCCGGACGCCACACGAACCACCCGCCGACCGGCCCGCGGATCTCCACCTGATCGCCGATCTCCAGGATCTCGGTCAGGTACGGCGAGACCTCCCCGTCCCGGACGAGCTCCACGGTCAGCTCGACCCGCTCCCCCTGCTCGGGCGCGGCCACCGAGTAGCTGCGCTGGGTGCTGTACCCGTCCGGCGCGGTCAGCCGCACGTCCACGTGCTGCCCGGCCAGATGACCGGGCCAGCCGGGGACCTCGAAGACGAGCGTGCGCGCGGTGGTCGTCTCATGACGGACTTCGACCAGTTCGGCCACACGCCACGGCAGCCGCCGCATCAGTCGCCCTGATAGCGCTGCTCGAGCCACGGGTCCCCGTAGTTGTGATAGCCGGCGGTCTCCCAGAACCCCGGCCAGTCCTCGTTCATCAGCCGGATGCCGCGCACCCATTTCGCCGATTTCCACAGATACAGGTGCGGCACCAGCAGCCGCGCGGGCCCGCCGTGGGGCGGAGTTAGGTCGTCGCCGTCGTATTTGTAGGCGACCCACGCCTTCCCGTCGAGCAGGTCCTCCAGCGGCAGGTTCGTGGTGTACCCGCCGTAGGAATAGGCCAGCGCGTACTCGGCGGCCGTCTCGACGTCCTCCATCAGCACGTCCAGCGACACCCCCTGCCAGCCCGTGCCGAGTTTCGACCACTTCGTCACACAGTGCAGGTCCAGCGTGGGCGTCTCGGACGGCAGCGCCATCAGATCCGCCCAGGACCACCGATGCGTCTCCCCCAGTTCGGTGTCGATCGTGAACTCCCACCGATCGAGCCCGATCCGGGGCGTCGGCCCCGCCGACAGCACCGGGAAATCGTGCGTCAGGTACTGCCCCGGCGGGAGTTTGACGTCACCTTCCCCCCGCCGCCCAAAGAAGCCACGCGAAACGATTGCCATGATTCCTCCCAAAGCCCACGATAGCCGCGGACCCCCCGCTCAGCCCGACTGGATGATCTCGAAAGCGAGCAGCGGGCGTACCTCGACGCCGCCGCGCGTGACCGGGGTCAGTTTGGCCAGCGCCACCGCGTGCGCCAGATCATTGGCCTCGACCACGAACACAGCCGCCAGCGACGTCGCGCCGCCCTCGGCGAACGGGCCCCGCACGATCTCCCCGCCGCGGATGGTGGTGGCGTGGTCGACCGGTTTCATCGCCAGCCCGGCGACGATCCGGCCGCCCTGCGCCGCGATGCGCTCAGGCAGGTCCTCGTAGGCCTGGATGACCTCCGGCCCGGGATCGGCCGAACCGCCGTGCGGTTCGAAGACGAGCACGGCGTACTGGGCCATCAGCCCACCTCCTGAGTCGTGATCTCCTCCTTGAAATGTTCAGCCGTTCTCCCCGCTGAGCTGCGCGAATCGCCGTACCGAGGGGGAGCCTTTGACCGCCCCCGGGGCGCGCTGGACGATCCATGCGGATACGGGGACGGCTTTTCCGACCTGAGAAGGGAACACCATGAGACTCGCCCTGCGGGTGCTGGCCGGCGCGGTGCTGACCGTGCTCGCGCTCGCGCTCAGCCCCTCGGCCCTGGCCGTTGTGGACACCTCCCCGCCATCGAAACCGACCGGCCTGCGGGACAACTGCGTCGCCGACTTCCCCGGCACGGCCTTCTGCTGGAACCCGTCCACCGACGACGTCGGCGTCATCGGGTACGACATCTTCCGGCAGACCCCGGCCGGTCTCGTCAAAGTGGGCACCAGGCCCGCGAGCACGTTCCCGTTCTTCACCGAACCCGGCCTGGTCACGGGCCAGGTCTACATCTATCGGGTGCAGGCCAAGGACGCGGCGGGCAACCTGAGCGTGATCTCCGACCCGGTCTCCGTGGTGGCCAGGCCCGGCTTCCCGGTGCCGCCCGCCTGCCGGGTGGAGTACACCACCAGCACCTTCAACAGCACCGGCTTCTTCAGCCAGATCAAGATCTTCAACGTGGGGACCATCGCGATCAACTCGTGGACCCTCACCTTCGCCTTCCCCGACCCCGGGCAGCGGGTGACCAACGGCTTCAACGCCACCTGGACCCAGACCGGCTCGAACGTGACCGCCCGCAACGCGTCCTGGAACGGGAGCATCCCCCCTGGCGGCTCCGTCCAGGGCATCGGCTTCTACGGTTCGCACACCAACGCCAACCCCGTCCCCGGCCTGTTCCGGGTCAACGGGGTCATCTGCACCTAGCCCGTCCTTGACCTCCCCCCGGCCTGACGGCCGGGGGGAGATCTTTTTACCCGGCCGGTACGGCGGCGACGGCCTCGATCTCGATCAGGATGTCGGGGTGGAACAGCCCCGCCACCCGCACCAGGGAACTCGTCGGAGGCCGGGATACGTCGATGAATTCGTCGCGTACCGCGCGGACGACGGGCAGCGCGGCGGTGTCCACCACGTAAATGGTCAGCTTGAACACGTCCTGCCAGCCGGCGCCGCCCGCTTCGAGCGCGGCGCCCACGTTGACCATGACTTGACGCGTCTGCGCCGCCCAGTCCCCGGCCGGGGCGAACACCCCCTCAGCCGAGATCGGGACCTGCCCGGACGTCCAGATAATGCGGCTCCCAGGGGCTATTTCGGCCACGTGGCTGTAGCCGTTGGCCGGGGGCAGCGTGCCCGGCGTGATCAGTTCGAAGGCGGTCATGCGCCCATCATGTCGGCTCAAAGGGTAGATCTTAAAGAATGCCAGGTAAAAGGGGTTCTATAACCCTTGCCAGTAGATAGACTGACATTGCGTCAAAGCGCAGGATCCTTTACCTAAATGACCGGGCCCTGACCCCCAGCAGCGGGATTACGGACAAGCCCTATGCCGTTCAAGTAGAGGTAGACAACTCAATCTGGTAGCAGCCGCAGGCCGAGAGCCGCGCTGCACCGCGCGAGGGCGGTGAACACACCCGCCACCCCCGGTAAGGGGATGGAAAGCGCGATGAAAGCGAACTGTCAGCGCCGCGGCGCACGCTGAGCATGCGAGGCCGGACACCAGCCCAGAACCCGCAAAAATACGACGAAATTGTCGGTGGGGACTGAGAGTATCTAAAGAGGACGTCCGGTCCCACAAGATCTAATAACACCGAAAAGGACGTGATGAGGATGGGACAGATCCGGGTCCGGCCCCGGCCGAAGAGGCCGAGCTGGCTCGCGACTCCCGACCTCCGCACGCCATCGGGCCGCACGTTGCCCTACTGATCACCACCCTGGAGCGCAACACCCGAGAAGGACCAAGACCATGTGTAACCACAAGCCTCACTGCCCGTCACCGTACGCATCCGACCGCGCCTCCGCGCATGTCACCGCCGCCCACCCCGAACAGGGCTGGAGCCTGCTGTGCAACGGAGTCATCCTGTTCGACGACACCGGACTGCTGATGCCCGACCGTACCGTGATGACGCCGCACCGCGGCCTGGTGGCCGCCTGATCCGCAGGGATCTAGCGGGCGGACAGGGGAGAACCCTGCCCGCCCTTGCGGGGTCCGGGGTCAGCCCAGCACCGGGTGGTTGCTACGGAAGACGCCCTCGGGGTCGCGGCTCCGCTTGATGGCGCGAAGCCGGTCGAGGGTCTCCACGGGGAAGGCGGCGTCGGCGGGGACGCCGTGGCTGAGCAGCGTGAAAGGCTTACGGCCGCTGAGGGACGATGAGACGGCGCGGGCGACGGACCGCTGCCGCTCCAGGATCGGGCCCTCCAGTTCGGGGAAGGGCAGCACCCCCAGCATGAACAGCAGGTAAGGCTCGGTGAGGTGGCCGCACGCGCCGTGCGTCTCGGCCGGGCGGCTGAGCGCGCCACCCAGGTGCCGGACCTGGAGGACCGCCAGCGGGGCGACGGTGCCGGGACCGGCCGCCGCGAGCAGGGCCGACGCGGTCTCCTCGTCGAAGCGGGCGAACAGCTCGGTGTGCAGCAGCGCCGTGGTGGGCTCGGTGGGTTCGGCGCAGATGTCACCCAGGTCGGCGATGTCCATCTGGCCACGCGTGTCCATGATCACGCCGGGGATGCGGTCGAAGGCGGCCAGCAGTCCGGCGGCCTCGGCGGTGCCGCCCAGGTAGGTGACGTCGATGGCGACCGCGGACAGGCCGCGCAGCGGCTCGGGCAGCTCGGGGAACGGCGGGAACTGCATCAGCGAGAACCAGGTGCTCAGCTCCTCCGGCGCGGTCGCGGTGACCTCGCGGAAGGCGGCCATCACCTCGGTGGCGCGGGCGGCCGGCCACAGGATGCGCCCGCCGTAGAGTTCCGGGGCCGGGTGCAGGTCGAACTCCAGCGCCGTGACCAGGGCGAAGTCACCGCCACCGCCGCGCAGCGCCCAGAACAGGTCGGGGTCGGAGTCCGCGGTGACCCGCTGCGGGGTGCCGTCGGAGTCGACCACGTCGAACGCGCGCACGTTGTTGGCGGCGAACCCGTGCTTGCGGCCGAACCAGCTGAGGCCGCCGCCGAGGGTGAAGCCGGTCGTGCTGACGTAGGTCGTGCTGCCGGCCAGGCCGGTCAGGCCGTGCTTGCCCGCCGCGGCCAGGACGTCGCCCCAGAGCGCGCCCGCCTCGACCCGGGCTATTCGCCGATGTGGATCGATGTCGATGCCGTTCAGCCGCTTGGTGCGGACCAGGATGGCGTCGTCGAAGGAGGCCGGGGCGTGGCCCAGCGGCTGGGTGGCCAGGCCGATCCCGGCCTTGCGGGCGTAGCTCACCAGCGCGGCCACGTCGGCGGCGTCGGCCACCTCGACCACGGCGCGGACCCGCTGCTGTACGGCCGCGTCCCAGGGCGTTCTGGCGGCGTCGAAGCCGGCGTCGCCGCTGACGATGACCTGTCCGCGCACGACGCGGCGCAGCTCGGACCGGAGGGCGCTGAAGTCGTTCATGGTTCTCCCCTGAAATGTCTTTGGAATGACTTCAGGGTGCGTCGGGCGGTTTGTAGGGTTCATGTAGGCGACTTGGACGTTGTCCAAGCCACTTCCAAGCCGATCGCGAGCAGCCGTACGCTTTGGCTATGAATCCGCTGGCCTTCCGCCTTTCGGCCCATTCGAGGTGGAATCGGCAGACGGCGTCCGCCTCGACCTGGGCCCCCGCATGCAGCGCATGGTGCTGGCCCTGCTGGCGCTGGAACCCGGGCGGATCGTGTCCACGGACCGGCTGGTCGACGAGCTCTGGGTGACCTGGTCCCGGCCAGCGCGACCGGAACGCTCCAGGCGTACATCTCGCACCTGCGCCGCGCCCTGGAACCTGGCCGCCCGCCGCGCACCCCGGCGGCGATCCTGCTGACCCGCGAACCCGGCTACCTCCTGGCCGTCGACCCGGCCCAGGTCGACCTGTTCCGCTTCGCCACCGAGGCCGACCAGGGCCGCCAGGCGCTGTCCCGGCAGGCGTACGGCCCGGCGTTGCAGGCGCTGGACCGCGCCCTGACCACCTGGCGCGGCCAGCCCCTGACCGAATTCTCCGGGTACGGCTTCGCGCAGCCGGTGATCGCCCGGCTGACCGAGCTGCACGCCGCCGTGACCGAGGACCGGTTCGAGGCCCGGCTGGCGCTCGGCGACACCGGCTCGATCGCGGATCTGGAGCACCTGGTGGAGGCGTACCCGTACCGGGAACGGCTGTGGGGCCTGCTGGTGCAGGCGCTGTACCGGGCCGGGCGGCAGGCCGACGCGCTGGCCGCGCTGCGCCGGGTGCGCGCCCGCCTGGCCGAGGACCTGGGCCTGGAGCCCGGCCCCGAACTGCGCCGGGTGGAGCGGGCGGTCTTCGACCAGTCGGCGACCCTGGACGCCGCGCCGAAGGCGGTCGCCGCCGGTCTGATCGCCAGGGAGCCGCAGCTGCGCCTGATCGCCGACCGGCTCGCCGCGGCCGGGCGCGGCCAGGGCGGGGTGGTGCTGATCGCCGGAGAGGCCGGCATCGGCAAGACCTGCCTGGCGCAGGCCGCCGCCGACGCCGCCGGGGTGCGCGTGGTGTGGGGCCGCTGCGTGGAGTCCGGCGCCGTCCCCGCGTTCTGGCCCTGGCTGCAGGCCCTGCGCGCGCTGGGCGAGCGGGCGGCCGGCGCGGCCGAGCCGCTCACCTCCGGCTCGGGCGACTCGGCCGCCGACCCCGACGTGGCCCTGTTCGACCTGCACGAGCGGGTGCTCCGCGCCCTGTCCGACGAGCCGGTCCTGGTCGTCCTGGACGACCTGCACTCGGCCGACGCCGCCTCGCTGCGCCTGCTCAGGCACGCGGCGCGGGAGTTGCACCGCAGGCCGATGCTGGTGCTGGCCACGCTCCGCCCTGAACCGGGACGTGAGCCTGAGCAGCTGGCCGACACGCTGGCGGCGCTGGCCCGCGAACCCGGCACGGAACGCCTCCGGCTGCCCCCGTTCAGCCGCCGCGACGTGGCCGCCTACCTGGGCGGCGGCGACCCCGCGCTGGCCGAGAACCTCTACCGGCGGACCGGCGGGAACCCCTTCTACCTGGGCGAACTCCTGCGCCTGCTGGACAGCGAGGGGCTCGACCAGGTCCCGGAGACCGTCCGCGACGTGATCTTCCGCCGGGTGGCCCGGCTGCCGGAGCCCACCCAGGAGCTGCTGCGGACCGCCTCCGTGTTAGGCCGGGACGTCCGGCTCGACGTGCTCGCCGCCACCGCCGCGACCCCGGCCGAGGAGGTGATGGCCCGGCTGGCGCCGGCCTTGGCCACCGGCCTGCTGGCCGAGACCCCGACGGCTTCGACTACCGCTTCTCGCACGTGCTGGTCTGCGACGCCCTGTACGCCGGGCTCGACCGGCTGGCGAAGGCGCGGCTGCACCTGCGGGCGGGCGAGGCGCTGGAATCGACCGGCGGCGACGCCCCCCTTCCGGTGCTGGCCCACCATTTCGCCCTGGCCGCGCCCGGGTCGGCGGAGCGGCCAGGGCGGTCTCCTACGCGGTCCTGGCCGCCCGCCAGGCCACCGCCCAGCTGGCCTTCGACGAGGCCGTCGAACTGTGGGAACAGGCGGCCGCCGCGTACGGCACGGGCGAACCGGCAGAACGCTGCGCCCTCCTGATCGACCTGGGCCGGGCCCGCCGGGCGACCGGCGACGTCACCGGCGCGCACACCACCCTGGCCCAGGCCATCGACCTGGCCGCGAAGATCGGCGACCGCGCCGCGATGGCCGAGGCCGCGATGGTCTTCGGCGGCGTGACGGTGTGGAACTGGCGCTTCTACGGCACCGTCGACGACCACATGGTCGCCGTCCTGGAGGATCTGCTGGCGGGCGAGCTCCCCGACCACCAGCGGGCCGCGCTGCTGGGCACGCTCAGCCTCGAACTGCACTACGCCCGCGCCGCGCCGAAGGCGCCCGCCACGCCGCCGAGGCGGTCGCCATGGCCTGCGGGACCGGCGAGCCCGTGCTCCGGGCCAGAACGCTGAACAACTACATCAACGCCAGCTGGGTGCCCGGCGGCGAACACGAACGGCTGGCCGCCGCCGAGGAGATGCTCGCCCTCCCCCGGCTGACCCGGTCGACCGAACTGGTCGCCCGGATCATGCGCATGGTCGCCCTGCTCGAACTCGGCGAGGTCGCCGAGTGGCACGCCGAGCTCGAACACTGCCGCCGGCTGACCGCCGAGGTGCAGCAGCCCGACCTGCTGGCCATGGTGTGGCTGGCCGAGTCGACCCGGGCCGCGATGGCCGGGCAGTGGGAGGAGTCGGAGCGGTTCACCGACGACTACGGGCAGTTGCTGCGCCGGACCACCATGTGGGGCCTGGAGGACTGCCGCCTGTCCACCCTGTTCACCGCCCGCCGGGCTCGCGGCTCGGCCGGGGAGCTGGCCGCCGACCTGGCGGCGACCGCCGAGGACCCGGTGCACGCGCCGATGCGGCCGATGGCCGTGCTGGCCACCATCGACGCCGGCGACGCCGGCGACGGGGCGGCGGCCCGGCGGCTGACCGGCCGCTGGGCGGGCTGGCAGCCGTCGGACTGGAGCACCGGCTTCGTCTCGGCGGGCTGGGGCATGGTCGCCGCCCGCCTCGGCGTTCCCGACCCTCAGGTGATGTACGACCGGCTGCTGCCGCGCGGCGACGAGCTGGTGGTGATGGGCAGCCAGGTCGTCTGCTGGGGCGTGACCCACCAGATCCTGGCCGACCTGGCCGACGTGCTCGGCGACCGCGACCTGGCCCGCGACCACGCCGAACGCGCCCTGGCCGCGCACGAGCGGCTGGGCCTCACCGCGCTGACGACCCCCCGCACCCGCCTGCTCAGCGGTCAGGGGGACGAGAGCGCCTGATCGAGCGAGGTCTCGTAACGGCCGAGGAACTGCGGGTCTGAGCCCAGCACCACGGAATCCAGGAATCCTTTGCCCGCGGCCAGGAATTCGCGGACCGCGTAGACGTAGGTGGTGCCGCGGAAGTCGCGGGTGGAGTCGTCGCCGACCCCGTACGCCTCCAGCCCCGCCGTCCGGCACAGTGCGACCGCCCGGGGCAGGTGGAAACTATGGGTGACCACGGTCACCGCGCTCACCCCGAAGATCTTCTTGGCCCGGACGCAGGAGTCCCAGGTGTCGAAGCCCGCGTAGTCGAGCACGATCTTGTTCTCGGGCACGCCTCTGGTGATCAGGTAGTCGTGCATCACGGTCGGCTCGTCGTACTCCTTGATCCGGTTGTCGCCGGAGACGAGCACGGCCTTGATCTTGCCCTGGGCGTAGAGCGTGCCCGCGAGGTCCAGCCTGCTCCGGAGCATCGCCGTCGGCTGGCCGTTGGTGACGCCCGCGCCGAGGACGAGCGCGACCGGCGCCGCCGGCACCCGCCCGACCCAGTCGTCGGTGACCGCGTCCGTCCGGTACGGCGAGCTCACCAGCCACGCCCACGTCATGGGCGCGATCGCCAGCACGCTCAGCCCGACGGCGACCTGGAACGCTAAACGCTTCACCCTAATGATTATCGGCGTACCGCTGCGAGCCGGGGCCGTAAAGGTCGTACAGGGCGACGACGAGCGCGGCCAGCACGAAACCCGAGCACATCAGCACGCCCAGCCGGAACGAGCCCGCCCAGTCGCCACCGGTGGCGGCGAGATGGGCGAAGTAGACCGCGCCGACGGTCGCGATGCCCGCCGCGGAGCCGATCCGCTGCCCGGTCTGGAGCACCCCGCCCGCGCTGCCCGCCCGGATCACCGGCACCTCGCTCAGCGTCAGCGTCTGGTTCGGCGTGATCACCAGGCCGCTGCCGAGCCCCGCCAGCAGCAGCGGCCCCGCCGCCGCCCACCCGGCGTGCGGGCCCGGCACCTGGTGCACGGCCAGCATCGTCGCCAGCAGTCCCACCGCCACCAGCACCAGCCCGAACGCCACCATGGCCCGCCCGAACCGCAGCACCAGCCGCCCGCCGACGGCCGCCGACAGCGCCGACCCGAGCGCGAACGGCGTGGAGGCCACCCCGGCGAGCAGCGCCGAATAGCGCAGTCCGTTCTGCAGGTAGAGCGTGTAGGTGAAGAAGAGCGCGGTGAATCCGGCGAAGTAGACGAACGACAGCAGCGCCCCCAGCAAGTACCCGCGAAGGCGGAACAGGTCCATGTGAACCAGGGGTTCCATCCGCCGGGCGGCCCGCCGCTCCCACCACACGAACACCACGATCAGCAGCACGCCCAGGGGTTCCAGCAGCCATTTCTGCCAGCCCGGCCACATCCGCTCCTGCAGGAAAGGCAGCAGCACCAGGAGCACGGCCGCGCCGAGCAGCAGCGTGCCCAGCGGATCGAAGCCAGGCCTGCGCGCTTCCGCGCCCGGCGTGACCCGGCGCGGATGCCCGGGGAGCAGGCGGCGCGCGAGCGGCAGGGCGGCCAGCCCGATCGGCAGGTTCACGTAGAAGACCCAGCGCCAGCCGTTCGCCGCGCCGAACGCCTGGATGAGCAGGCCGCCGAGCAGCGGCCCGATCGCCGTCGACAGCCCCACCACGGCCCCGAACAGGCCGAACGCCCGCCCCCGCTCGGCGCCCAGGAACAGTTCCTGGATGAACCCGGACACCTGCGGCGTCATCAGCCCGCCGGCCACACCCTGCAGCAGCCGGGCCACCACCAGCCACCATTCGTGCTGAGCCGCCCCCGCCGCCGCGCTGGTCAGGGTGAACAGCACGACCCCGGTCATGAACACGGCCCGCCTGCTGCGCGCGTCCCCGAGCCGCCCGGACGGCACCAGGGTGAGGCCGAACGTGAGGGCGTACCCGGACAGAACCCACTGCAGCGCGCTGTCCGAAGCGCCCAATCCCGCCTGGATGGACGGCAGTGCCACATTGACGATGCTGATGTCCAGCAGGGTCATGAATCCGGCCACCAGGCAGACGGCCAGGGCTTGCCAGCGGTGGGGGTTCTGTCCCGGCTCGTACTCGTCCTGCTGGGGACTCCTGATGTTGGCCATTTCCACCCAGCCTGCCGGAACCGCCCCCCGCGTCACCCGCGGGCGGGGATGTCGCGGCGATTCTTTGCCCCGGGATGAGGATCAGGGCGCGGTGGCGGCGATCCGCTTCCCGCCCGAAGATCCGGTGAGGGCGATCACCGCATCCGGCTCGTAGTCGTCGTATGTCACAGTCACGGTCGCCGTGAGCCCCTGGTCATCGACCACATCGAGGGTGGCCGTGACATGCCCGGTCTCACGGTTCCATTTGCCGGATCCGGACACCTTGACGTCGTTGGTCCAGCGGACATTGCGGAACGTGAGCGAATAGACCGGGTCGTCGCCTTCGACGCGGAACGTCCCGCCACGCAGGCCGACACCGCTGTCGACCGAGACGTAGTACCACTGCCAGATCGTGTCCTCCACGACCGCCGCGCCGATGGTGGCCAGGCGGAGCGCGGCGGCCCCTGCCTGGTTCCCCGGCCCCGCCACGGCCGGTACGGCTTGCGCCCGCCTCTCGGGGAACCCGCCCACCAGCCGGATCTCGGGCATCCCGGCCGCGCAGGAGGCGTCCAGGAGCTGGGCCGGCTGGCGGATGAACTTGCGCACCAGCCCTTCGGCGCAGCCGACGTAGTCCACCATGGCGGACACGTGGATCATGTTCGCGACCTGGACCCACTGCGCGTGCGGCCCCATCTGCTCGGCGACCCGCCGCCCGTCGGCCGGGGTCGTGAGCGAATCCAGCTCACCGGAGAGCACCAGCACCGGCAGCGACAGAGGCGCGATCGGCGTGCCGGACACGATCGGCGGGTCGTCCACCAGCGGCTTCGGCCACTCCAGGCAGGAGTCGAACTCCTCGGCGCCGCTGCTCGTCCACTCCGCCACGGTGAAGGGGGCGAACATGCCCTCCGGGAGGGCGTCGACGGCCTGCTGGTACTGCTGGACGCGGTTGCCCGTGTACGCGAACGGCTGCGGGTAGTCGTTGCAGTACACGGCGGAGTACAGACCGGCCGAGAATTCCGCCGTCGGCCCCGAGTCGTCGTTGGGGAAGATGCTTCGGGCGGTCAGGCGGAGGATCGGGCGTTCGTCGCCCCGGTCGAGGTAGGCGCGGATCGCCGGGACGAGTTCACGGTAGACGCCGCTGTCGGGTCCGGCGGCGATGACGAGTTGTGCCATGGTGTCCACGTTCACGGTGGCCTGGACCAGCGTGCCGTCCGGATTCTCGGTCTGCCCGGTCACCGGGGTGTCGCGGACCGCCGCGACCATCTCCTCGACCGCGGCCCAGCCGGCGCAGCCGGTGGAGCGTTCGCAGGCCACGTCGAAGGCGGTGCGGGCGGTTTCGATGGCGTCCGGGTAGAAGGGGTCGGCGTCGAGGACCGGGTAGGCCGCGTCCAGGGTCACCGAGCGCAGTCTGGCCGGGTAGCGGGAGGTGAAGACCTGGGCGAAGTAGGTGCCGTAGGAGTCTCCGTACAGGTCGACGCGGCCGGTGGAGAGCAGGTCGAGCAGGCGGGCGACGTCGCGGGCGGAGTTGGCGCTGGTGTAGAGGTCGCTGGCGTGGACGTAGGAGCCGTCGGGGCGCTGCCTGGTGTGGTTGAGGCGGCGTCCGCAGGCGCCGACCGCGTCGATGTAGGCCTGGTTGCCGTCGGCCGTGGTCGTGTTCTGCAGTCGCGGGCAGCGGACCGGGTCGGATCGGCCGGTGCCGCGCAGGTCGGCGATGAGCACGTTCCTGGTTCTGGTCAGCGGGCCGAGCATGTCGCGGTAGTCGTCGCGGTAGTCGGTGGAGGAGTATCCGGGGCCGCCTTGGACGGCTAACACGGTTCCCTGGGCGTTCTCGGTGGCGGGGAACCATTCGAAGTAGATTCCGGTGGTTCCGGCGGCGGGGTCGCCGTAGGAGAAGGGCACCTGGATGGTCGTGCACCAGGCCAGGGCGGAGGTGTCGCACGGTGGCAGGGTGAGCGATCCCACCGTGATCGGCGCGCGGTCGGCCGCCAGCGCCGGCGGGGTGAGGGAGCCGAGACCGACGATGAAAGCCGCGATGACCGCGACCGCACGCAAGGGGGACATACCTCAAGACGATCTCCCCGGGAACCCCTCGCCGTCAATATCCCAATTGAGCGCTCAGTCAGGATTGGTGTAGATGACCATGGATTGTATGCTTGGAATACGACATCGCGCACGATACTGTCCCCGGCATGACGTGCCCTGAGTGCCACTGGCAGACCGGCCTTTGACTCGACTCCTGTGACCCGTACGAATCCCAGGAGAGGACCAATTCATGCGTTACGACGTCGTCATCGCCGGAGGCGGGCACAACGGCCTGGTCGCGGCGGCCTATCTGGCCCGCGCCGGGCGGCGGGTACTGCTGCTCGAACGGCTAGGCCATCTCGGCGGGCTGGCCGTCTCGGCTGAGGCGTTCCCGGGCGTGGACGCCCGGCTGTCGCGTTACTCCTACCTTGTCAGCCTGCTGCCGACGAAGATCGTCAATGATCTGGGGCTTTCGCTGGAGCTCCGGCGGCGGCGGGTGGCCTCCTACACCCCGGCCGGCGAGACCGGCCTGCTGGTCGACAACGACTCGCCCGAGCGGACCGCCGCGTCGTTCGCGCGGGTCGGGTCCGCCGACCTGAACGCGTGGAACGAGTTCCACGGGATGTTGTCCCGGGTCGCCGCGCGGGTCGCCCCTACCCTGCTCGAACCTCTGCCCGGCCGGTCGGCGCTTCGGAAGGCGGTCGACGACGACGCGGCCTGGCACGACCTGTTCGAGCGGCCCATCGGGCAGGTGGTCGGCGACCGGTTCCGCAGCGACCTGATCCGCGGCGTCATCCTCACCGACGCGCTGACCGGCACGTTCGCCGACCCCGGCCATGACCTGCTGGCCAACCGGTGTTTCCTCTACCACGTGATCGGCAACGGGACCGGGGAGTGGACCGTCCCCGTGGGCGGCATGGGCGCGGTGTCCGGGGCGATCGCCGGAGCCGCCCGCGCCGCCGGAGCCGAGATCAGGACCGGCTGCGAAGTCCTGCACGTCGACCCCGGCGGCGAGGTCACGTTCACCGACGGGACGGCGGAACACGTCGTCTCCGGCGGGCACGTCCTGGTCAACATGCCTCCCGACGCCCGGCAGGAGGGCTCCCAGCTCAAGGTCAACATGGTGCTGTCCCGCCTGCCCCGGCTCAAGGACCCGCACGTCGACCCGGTCACGGCGTTCACCGGCACGTTCCGGGTCAACGAGAGCGGCTCCCAGCTGGCGGCCGCCTTCGCGCAGGCCGCGCGCGGGCTGATGCCCGAACTGCCGCCCTCCGAGATCTACTGCCACTCGCTGACCGACGACTCGATCTTCGGGCCGTCCCTGCGCGGCACCGGCGCGCAGACTCTGACCCTCTTCGGGCTGTGCATGCCCGCCCGGCTGTTCAGCACTCCGGCGGACAAGGAGCTCGCGGTGGCCAGGACCCTCGCGTCGATCAACAGCGTGCTGGCCGAACCGATCGAGGACTGCCTGCTCGCCGGGCCGTCGGGCGAGCCCTGCCTGGAGGCGAAGACACCGGCCGACCTGGAACGCGAGGTCGCCCTGCCCGGCGGGCACATCTTCCACGGGGACCTCTCCTGGCCGTACGCGGAGGACGATCACGGCCCGTGGGGTGTGGAAACCGAACACCCCCGCATCCTCCGCTGCGGCGCCAGCGCCCGCCGGGGCGGCGGGGTGAGCGGCATTCCTGGTCACAACGCGGCCATGGCGGTCCTCGGCTGACGCCAACGAAACCACGGCGATCCTCGGCCGACACCAGCGCCGAAGTGGCGAACCTCAGCTGATACCAACGCCGCCATGGCCGCCGTCAGCCGACATCGATCGTGCGCCCGCGGGGGTGGCGGGCGCACGATCGTGCTGTTCCGTGTCGAGCGCGTCGGGTCTGCCGTGGGTCTAGCGGCGGAGCTCGCCGTGCGCGTCCGCTTCCGCGGGTGCCGTCTTGGCGGCCGTGCGGGCGGCGGACGCGGTGTCCGGGCCCGGGAGGTCGCGGCTGAAGGCGTACACGACGGCGGCGGTGGCGATCGCGCCGGTATTCAGGGCGAGTGCCTTGTCGCTGATGTTGGCGATCGTGTCGCAGGCGGCGTGGTAGCAGGGGTCGTAGGCGACGCCGGCGGTGCCGCCGAAGAGTGCCGCCTCCTCGGGTGTCTTCACTCCCTCGGCGCCGGTGAACAGGCCACCCGACGGGATGCCCACGGCGATGAACGGTCCGTAGTCGGAGCGCCCGTCGAAGTCGGTGCCGACGTGGCCTTGGCGCAGCACGTTGAAGTAGCCCTCGAAGAGCTTCTCGATCTCATCGGATCCGGGCGGGCCGGCGGGAGCGCCGGTCGCGTCGGAGTCGTCGCCGTCGTACAGCTTGAGCGCGTAGTTGGGCGAGCCGATCATGTCGTAGTTCAGGTAGAGCTTGATCTTGCTCAGCGCGGCCGGGGCCAGCGTGGTCACGTAGTGCTCGGAGCCGAGCAGGATGAGCTCCTCCGCGCCCCACCAGGCGAACCTGAGCCGGTTCTTGGTCGGGATCTTCCCGAGCGCCTCGGCCACGGCCAGGATCGCGGCGCTGCCGGATCCGTTGTCGTTGATGCCGGGCCCGGCGGTCACCGAGTCGAGGTGAGCGCCCGACATGACGACCTTGTTCGGGTCACCCCACTTGGAGTCGGCGATCACATTGTGCGTGGTGCGGATCTCGCTGATCGTGTCGGTGCTGACGCGCAGCACCGTACCGGCCGGGGAGGCCAGTTCCTCACCGACCGCGAAGCTGGTCCCGACGACCGGAATCGTCACCGGAGTACCCAGATTGCCCTGCAAGGTGGCGGTACGGCCGGGCTGACCCTCGTTGAAGATGATAACCGCGGACGCTCCCGCCGCCTGGGCGTTCTGCGCCTTGACCACGAAGTCACAGGTGCCACGCTGGAGCAGCGCGATGTTCCCCGCCACGAATCCGGCGAAGTCGGCCGCCTCACACCCGGAGTTGGAGGTGCTGGGGGTCGGCCCCGGCGGCAGGACGAGGTCCACGTTCTGCAGAGTGCCGGTCACGTTACCGGACCCCGAGTAGGTCATGGTGGCGAACTCGCCGACGACCGAGCCGTCCGGCGGGGTCGGCGCGTACACCTTCGGATCGGGCGAGAGCTGCTGCAGGGCCGCGGTCGACTTCTCCTCGAAGTAGGCGAAGTCGAACGGCTGCATCTGGACGTTGTATCCGGCCTTGCGCAGCTTGCCCGCCACGTAGTTCGCGGAGGCGTCGTACCCGCTGGTGCCCGCCGCGCGGGTTCCCCCGTTGGCGTTGGCGATCGACTGGAAGGCCTGCAGGTGCTTCTTGACCGGCGACGAGCCGATGGAGGAGATCAGCTTCTTCTCGGACGAGCTCGGCGACGGGGCAGCCTGAGCCGGGGAGACGAGGGCGACGGGAAGCGCCAGCACCATACCGATCGTGACGGTACGCACCAGGCCTCTACGAGGGGATAACCCCATATGGACTCCTCTTACTGGACGGAACGGGAGGATTTCCGCCCATTGCGGTGAACCGCACTCGCCCGATCCGACAGACCCAGTAAGACCTATCCACTCTGTTGTGACAAGATCGCGACATCGGGGCGACGGACACGGAAGCGGCCCCGTGACCGCTCCTACACGATCACGGAGCCGCTTCCGCCTCAGCTACGTGCCGGTTCAGTTCTTGATCGTCCCCGTGTGGCCGAGACACCCGGTGATCTTGAGGTAGTACCGGCCGTACAGCCCGGGGATCGTCTTCGTGACAACCTGGCCCAGGGCGACCACGCCGGAGCCCACCTGAGCACCGTTCCCGGTGTCGAAGACCTTCCAGCCGCCCGCGCAGATGTTGTTCCCGCGGGCCTCGATGTGGATCTCGTGGTTACTGCTGGGCGCAATGGTGCCCGTCTTGCAGGAAGAGACCACAATCCGGCACCAGCTGCTGGCCGCGGTCGCCGGGCCCGTCGTCACGACCAGGGCGGCGAGCGCCGTCGCGCCGATGACAGCCATCTTCCTGCTGAGCGAGTTCCCTGACACTGAAGGCGTCTCCCTTGTGGCTCGAGGTCACGGCATACCTGCCGCGCTGTTCGCCTCCAAGGTCATCTACGTCGGTATAAACCCCGTATATCCGTCGTATAGGAAGATATTTCGAACCGCCCCGCCCGGTTCAGTGCTGCGTCGTGGCCGGAGCCGGGGAGGTGGGGCCGGCGGGGCGCTTGCGGGGGGCGGCGGAGCGGGGTGGCTGGGCGCGCATGTGGTCGCGGACGCGGGTCATGATGTCGCCGAGTTGGCGCAGGTCATCATCGGTCAGGGGGTCGAGCAGGAGGCGGCGGACGACCTGAATGTGCCCGGGCAAGAGGCCACCGACGAGGGCCAGCCCTTTTTCAGTGATGGTGACCAGGGTGGCGCGTTCGTCGTCCGGACTGGAGCCGCGGGTGATGAGGCCCGCTTTCTCCAGCAGGCCCGCCTGGTACGTCAGACCGCTGCGGCTGTAGACGACGCCGTCGGCCAGCTGCGTCATGGTCAGCTGGCCGTCGTCGGCGGCGAGGCGGGCCAGGAGCTGGAACTGCACGGAGCTGATGTCGCCTTCGGCGCGTAGCTGCTGTTCGACGTGGTGCTGGAGCAGGCTGACGGCCTCCATGAGCACGAAGTAGGTCCCCAGTTGCTGTGGATCGAGCCCCTGTGTGCCGTCGGTGTCGGGGTGGTTGCCGGTCATTCCCCCAACGTACCGGTTCGAATTCAAAGCACTGTGACGAGCGTCACTCACCCAAGGAGTGATGCTTCAAAGTCGAAGCAAGCTATTCTCTCCACATGCTTCAACTTCGAAGCACTAACTGAGGAGAGAGCATGAAGGCAGTGCGTTACCACTCCTACGGCGACAGCGACGTCCTGGTCTACGAGGAGGCGGACCGGCCGGTCGCGGGCGCCGGGCAGGTGGTGGTCCAGGTGGCCGGCACCTCGCTGAACCTGCTGGACGTCGCGATCCGCGCGGGCATCCTGCGGCAAACCGTCCCCGTGACCTTCCCGCACGTACCGAACTGCGACATGGCAGGCGTCATCACCGAACTCGGCGAGGGCGTGCGCGGCTGGAACACAGGGGACGCCGTGGTCGCGATCCTGCCGGCATCCGCGCCCGGCGCCGCCGCCGAGTACGCCGCCGCACCCGCGGAGGTCCTGGCCGCCGCTCCCCGCACCGTCGCACTGGCCGACGCCGCGGCACTCCCCTTGGCCGGGCTGACAGCCTGGCAGGCACTGTTCGAACACGCCGACCTGAAGCCGGGCCAGAGCATCCTGATCAACGGAGCGGGCGGCGGGGTGGGCGGGTACGCCATCCAGCTCGCCGCACGGGCCGGTGCAACCGTGACCGCGACCGCCAGCCCGCGCAGCCTCGACCGCGTCCGCTCCAACGGCGCCGACCGGATCATCGACTACACCGCCACCCCCGTCCTGCAGGCGGTGACCGAGCAGCGGTTCGACGTGGTGCTCCACCTTGTACGCAACAGCCCGGAGGAGACCGCACAACTGGTGAACCTGCTCACCGACGGCGGAACCTTAGTCAGCACCACCACCCCTGGCCCGGAGAACGCCGGACGCGGCATCCGAACAGCACAGGTCTTCGTACGCAACGACGCCGCCCAGCTCGCCGAACTGGTCGCCCGCGTCGACGCCGGGCACCTGAAGATCCAGGTGTCCGACCGACGACCACTGACCGACCTGGCCACCGTCCACGACCAGGCCGTCACCGGCCGCCTGTCCGGCAAAACCGTCCTGACCCCCTGACGCACCACCTACCGCGCGACTCCATCAGCCCTACGACACGCGCGGTTCGGGTCCGCCAAACCGCACCAGGCGGCTCTCCACTTCCCTACGGAGACCGAGCGGGAGCATATCCGAAATGTCAGAGTAATAGTGGGCAAGTCCTTCCAGGACACCCTCCTCCACGACCTCTGTCACAAAGCTGATGCTGGAGCTCAGCAACTCAAGCAGCAACGAAGATATGATCTCGATTCGGCGAATGTCATCGTCTTCGATTGCTTGAAAGAGATCCTCTGCGACGACCCTTATGTATGACGCGAGGGAAACAAAGGTGCCAGGACCTTCAGCGCTGGCAGCGGCCTCTATGCGCCGGAGCACGAGATCGAACTCCGGCAGCCAGCGCACGATCACACCGCGAACGTAGGGCCTGTCATCAGGAACATCGTCGAGCGAGCCATCAGCCATCGCGCGCATTGCCACCTCGAACATGGTCTCGCCCTTTTCGTCAGTCACGGATCACCACCAACATGGATCACCCTCAGTGAGGCCGTCCGAACGCAGCAGGCGCTGATGCGGCAAGCGGAACTGGAGCGCCGCAGGGGACAGGGCGGTGGTGTCGGCAGGCCATGCCGTGGCTTGGCGGGAGAACGCGGAAGTTCTCGCATCAATCCGGGCGGAAGTGCCGCTCGTGCCGGATAAGCAAGATCACTCCTGCTTCGCTCCCAGAATCGGACATCCTGGACACACAAAGAGGCCGCTCCCAGCGTGGGAAACGACCTCTGACCTGCGTGTGGGCGATACTGGGATCGAACCAGTGACCTCTTCGGTGTGAACGAAGCGCTCTCCCGCTGAGCTAATCGCCCGGGATGGTCGGAACCGTTGGTCCGACGTGGAAAACCATACCGCACTTCGGTGGGTGGTGGCGAAGGCTGTGGGATGGGTAGAGGGATGGCTGTGGGTGAGGGGATCGTCGCGGAGCGGTGGAATGTGGCCGGTTCTGGCGGTGTGAGGGGCAGCACACCACTAGTTGGGGCGCATCGTCACCGAAAGGTTCTCTGGAGTGCGGCGGCGTGGCGGTGTGTTGTCATAGCATCGTGATGCCCCACACTCGACCAATACGCACCACCTGAGACTGATACACCCGTCCCCCGGACACGCAAAACCCTTGCAAACATGCACCTGTTGGTGAGCGTTTGTGCAGGTAGTTGCCTAAATGTCTAGCTGTGAACTGCGTTACAGAAGGGCCTGAGAGCGGAATCTTTCCTACAGGTTCCTTCGTTCCGCGTCATAGCTCGGGACGTAGTCCGTGTGAGCAGTGAAAGCCCCGTTGAGGGGACCCGACGACGAAAAGGTTTGGCTGACGATGCACAGCACCA
This sequence comes from Acrocarpospora corrugata, assembly GCF_009687845.1. Taxonomy (GTDB): domain Bacteria; phylum Actinomycetota; class Actinomycetes; order Streptosporangiales; family Streptosporangiaceae; genus Acrocarpospora; species Acrocarpospora corrugata. The sequence continues at coordinate 181,936 of NZ_BLAD01000035.1, read as the reverse complement.
CCGTCTCTGCCGAGCTGGGCCTTCGGCTTGTGGTCCCTGACCGTACTACCGTCCCCCTGCTCGCCGGTCTCAGCTACACCGCCGAGGATCCGTACGCCATACGCATGGCCTTTCACGTGGGGAACGACGAGCCGGTCGAGTGGATCTTCGCCCGTGAGTTGCTGACCGTCGGCATCGTGCGGCGGGTGGGTGATGGGGATGTCCAGGTCTGGCCGGCGCGGTCGGATGGGGAGCGCACGCTCAACATCAGCCTGACCTCGCCGTTCGGGCAGGCCCTGTTCGAGGTGCCGCTGGCGCCTTTGACCGAGTTCCTTCACCGTACGTACGAGTTGGTGCCCGCCGGGCGTGAAGTCGACTTCATGGACCTGGACGAAGAGTTGACCAACATGCTGTGGAGCTCCTGAACTGTTACCTATTCCCGACACGACCCCTGCTTTGCTGACATAGCGTCCTGTCTGGAGATAGGGGGCACCAACATGGGTCGTGGCATGGGCGGAACTCTGCTCGTGGCGGCGTTACTGCTGACGGCGTGCGCGACGCAGGCGTCGGAGGATCCGCCGCCGAAGCCCCCGATCGCCACCGCCGACACGATTCCCCCCGAAACGGGCGACGCGCCCGCGGTCGACGACATCAAGCACAGCGACAACGTCAAGCTGATCGCCAACGTGCCCCTGGAGGCTCCGTTCGACGGGCCGCAGGCATGGGGGACGGATCTCGCGTTCCAGGGCACGTACGCATATGTCGGGAACTATGAGGGCTTTACGGTTTTCGATATCGCTGATCCGGCCAAGCCCAAGGTGCTGTCGCGGACCGTCTGCCTGGGCGGGCAGAACGATATTTCGGTAGTCGGGGACCTCCTCTTCCTTTCGGTGGATTCGGCCCGGAGTGACGACACCTGCCAGGGGCAGGCGACGGATCCGCGTTCGCCGACGGCCTGGGAGGGGATCCGCGTTTTCGACATCTCCGACAAGGCCAAGCCGGAATACGTGACCTCGGTACGGACCGACTGCGGGTCGCACACCCATACGGTGATTCCTGGTGAGACGTCGGTGTACGTGTACGTGTCGTCGCCGACCTCCGCGCCGGACCCGGAGAACTGCCCGCCACCGCATCAGAACCTGACCATCGTCGACGTTCCGGTGCAGAACCCCAAGGCCGCCCGGGTCGCCGCGAAGCCGGATGTCTTCCAGGAACGGCCGGGCGCAAAAGCGGATTCCGAGCACACTCCAGCCGGATGTCACGACATCACGGTCTATCCGGAGCGGAAACTGGCGGCGGCGGCGTGCTTCGGGGACGGCTTCCTGCTGGACATCAGCGACCCGCTACTGCCGAAGACGCTGCAGGTCGTCCGGGACGACAACTTCGCGATCTGGCATTCGGCGACGTTCAACAACGAGGGCACCAAGGTCGTCTTCGGTGACGAGCTGGGCGGGGGCATGGCTCCGACCTGCGACAAGAACGTGGATTCGAAGCAGGGCGCGAACGCGATCTACGACATCGTCGACGGCCGGAAGCTCGAAAAGCACGGATATTTCAAGATTCCGCGGGCGCAGACCGCCAACGAGAACTGCGTGGCGCACAACGGGTCGTTGATCCCGGTGCCGGGCAAGGATGTCATGGTGCAGGGCTGGTACCAGGGCGGGGTCTCGATCTGGGACTTCACCGACTCGGACAAGCCTCGCGAGATCGGATACTTCGAGCGCGGGCCGCTACCCGATGGGAAGCCGCTCGGTGGGTCATGGTCGGCGTACTACTACAACGGTTACATCTACTCCAGTGACATCACCAAGGGCCTGGACGTGCTGGAGATCACCGATCCGCTGACCGATCCGGCCAAAGCCGTGAAGATGACCGAACTCAACGCGCAGAGCCAGCGGTCGTATTAGAGCAGATCGCGCATTCTGGCGATCTCGATGCGCTGGCCGCGGGCGACGTCCGTGGCCAGGATGCGCATCAGGCGGTCGTGGCCGTCGCGGAGTTCCTCGGCCGCCATGGTCAGGGCGCCCTCGTGATGCTTGATCATCAGGGTGAGGAAAAGCCGGTCGAAGGCGGCGTCCCTGGACGTTCTGAGGGTGTTCATCTCCGGCAGGGTGGCCATGCCGTACCCATCCGGATGATCGTGCGCGGCCGCGCGGCCCAGCGCGGTGAGCCACGAGGTCAGCACCGCGATCTCCGGGCGCTGGGCCGCCTCGACGCGGCGGGCCAGCGCGGTGATCCTGGCGTCGGCGGTACGGTCGGGGACCAGCCCGGCCATCTCCAGGGCCTGGCGGTGATGCGGGATCATCATTTCGGCGAACCGGACATCCGCGCCGGTCGTCTGTGACTCGTTCGTCCCGACCCGCTCCCCCGGCGACGCCGTACGGCCCTCGCCGCCGGGCCCGCTCGGCACCACCACCGGCGCGCCGGAACCGGCGATCAGCGGCGTTTCCGGCGTGGTCGCCGAACAGGCGGCGAGGAGCACGGCGGCGAGGGCGACGGCCGCTCTCACGGGTCGAGATCGTCCGCCGAACGCGCGGCGAAGGCCTGCATGGCGGCCAGCGTGATCGGGCCCGGCGCCTGCGGCAGCGCCTTGCCGTCGACCCAGCCGATGGGCTGGACGTCGCGGGTGGTCGAGGTGAGGAAGGCCTCCTCGGCGTCGTACAGCGCGGAGAGGGAGATGTCCTCTTCGACGCCGCCGCACCATTCGAGGGTGAGTGCCCGGGTCACTCCGGCCAGGCAGCCGGACGCGAGGGTCGGCGTGATCAGCCGCCCGCCGATCACCAGGAAGATGTTGCTGCCGGTGCCCTCGCACAGGTTTCCGGCCAGGTTCTCGAAGATGGCCTCGCCGCCGCCGCGCTCCTTCGCGTAGGCGAGGGCCTTGGCGTTGTCGCCGTAGGAGGTGGATTTGACGCCGGACAGGGCGCCGCGCTCGTTCCGCGGCCAGGGGACGACGACGACCTCGGCGGCGGCCGGGAACGGCTTCTGCTCGCCTACGATGATGATCGTGTTGGTGCCGTCGCCGCCCCGGTCGGAGCCGAGCGGGCCAGGACCGCTGGTGTAAGTGACGCGAATGCGGCCGAGCGCCCACTGCGGGGCGGCTTCCAGGCACTGCCGGACCCCGTCGGCGATGGCGGCGAGGTCGGGTTCGGGGAGATCGACCCGCTTCGCGGACAGGGCCAGCCGGTCGAGGTGGCGGGTGAGCGCGAACGACTGCCCGTTCATGCACTTGATCGTCTCGAATACGCCGTCGCCGACCATCAGTCCGTGGTCGAAAACGGAGACGACCGCCTGCTCCGGTGCCAGCAGGTCACCGTTGACCCAGATGGGGACACTCATTACCTAACCTCCATAGGACGCCAGACCGATGAGCCGTTCGGCCTTCAGTTCGGTCTCCCGCCACTCCAGCCGGGGATCGGAGCCCCAGGTTATGCCCGCTCCGGTGCCGAAGTGGATCTCTTCTCCGGAGATCCAGAAGGTGCGGATGCCGACCGCCAGCGCGGCCTCGCGCCGATCGGCGTCCACCCAGCCCACCGCCCCACAGTACGGCCCGCGCGGCTCTGGTTCGAGCCGATTGATGATGCGGAGGGCCGAGGATTTGGGAGCCCCGGTGACAGAACCGGGCGGAAAGGTCGCGGCGAACAGCTCCGGCCAGCCCGCGGTGGTCCTGGCCCGGACGGTCGAGACGAGATGCACGAGCCCCGGATGCTCCTCGACCTCGCAAAGCGCGGGAACGGTCACGGATCCGACTTCGGCCACCCGGCCCAGGTCGTTACGGACCAAGTCGACGATCATCACATTCTCGGCGTAGTCCTTTTCGAGCAGGTCGTCCGGGGTCGCACCGGTTCCTTTGATCGGACGTGACTCAACCATGTCGCCATTTTTACCGAGATAGAGCTCTGGGGAGGCGGAGATCACGGCCAGCCCGGGGACGCTGATCACGGCCTGGTACGGAGCGGGGTTGCCCTCCGCCAGCAGGACGGCGAGAGCGAGGGGGTCCGGGTGGCTGGGAAGGGGGGCGGACATGATCCGGCAGAGGTTGGCCTGGTACACCTCGCCGCGTTCGATCTCGTCACGGATGCCCTGGACGGCCCGCTCGTACCCCTTCTGGTCGAGGGACGAACGCCACGAGCCTGGAGAAGGTCCCCGCCATGGACGGAGGGGGGTGGGGAGCGGCGCTTGCCGTACCTGGTCGAAGCGCGCGCAGGTGACCTTTCCTTCGAAACCGACGACGACCGCCCACCAGCCCTCGGAGTCGAGCGCCGCGAGGTCCGTGGTCACATCCCGCAGGCCGGTGGCCAACCGGCCGCCAACATGGGCGAATGCGTCGTACATCCCGCCATTCTCCCAGCCCCTTCCGAGCGCGTACGCACCCGTGGGTTGGCTCACGGCGGCCCTGCCCGCCCTCCGCCCCGGCACCCTCGTGGTGGAGATGTCCACGATCGGCCCGGCCGCCATCGGCCGAATCCGTGCGACGTTCTGTCCGCGCTGGGCACGGTACGCGAAGTGGGTCCGACGATCGCGCTGGCCCTGACCGAACTCTCAGGCCAGCGGCCCGATGACGGCCTCGACGGCCGCGACGAGTGATCCGTCGGCGACGACCCGTACCGTCGCCTCGATCTCCGGCGCGAGGAACCGGTCGGGCCCCGGCCCCGCCACGGACTCGCGCAACAGCGCCACGGCCGCGCCCGTACCCGCCGCCGGCCGGTACGGCTCCCGCAGTTCGATCCCCCGCGCCGCGGTCAGCACCTCGACGGCGAGCACCCGGCTCAGCCCGTCAACCGCCCGCCGCAACTTCCGCGCGGCCGACCAGCCCATCGACACGTGATCTTCCTGCATGGCGGAACTGGGAATCGAGTCCACACTCGCGGGCACGGCCAGCCGCTTGAGCTCGGACACGATGGCCGCCTGGGTGTATTGCGCGATCATGTGCCCCGAGTCCACCCCCGGGTCATCCGCCAGAAACGCGGGAAGCCCATGATTCCGCGCCACATCCAAGAACCGGTCGGTACGCCTTTCGGACATCGACGCCAGATCCGCAACCGCGATGGCCAGGAAATCCAGGACATACCCCACCGGAGCGCCGTGGAAGTTGCCGTTGGACTCCACCCGCCCGTCCGCGAGCACGACCGGATTGTCGATCGCGCTGTCCAGCTCACGCCCGGCCACCATCGCCGCGTGCGCGACCGTGTCCCGGGCCGCGCCGGCCACCTGGGGCGCGCACCGCAGCGAATAGGCGTCCTGTACGCGCGTGCAGGTGCCGTCCCGATGGGATTCCATGATCCCCGAGCCGTCCAGCAACCGCCGGAGGTTGGCCGCGCTGGCCGCCTGCCCCGGATGCGGGCGCAACGCCTGCAGATCGGCACCGAACACCCGATCCGTCCCAAGCAGCCCTTCCACGCTCATCGCGGCACTGATATCCGCGACCTTCAGCAGCCTGGTCAGATCCTCGATGGCGAGGACCAGCATCCCGAGCATCCCGTCGGTCCCGTTGATCAGCGCGAGCCCTTCCTTGGCTGCCAGCTCGACCGGCTCGATCCCGGCCTGCTTCAACGCCTCGGCGGCGTCCATGAGCACCCCGTCCGCGTCCCGGACGACGCCCTCCCCCATGATCGTCAACGCGACGTGGGAGAGGGGGGCGAGGTCCCCGGAACACCCCAGGCTGCCGTACTCATGGACAACCGGCGTGATACCCGCGTTGAGCAGGCTCTCCAGCACGCGCGCCGTCTTCGGGCGAATCCCCGTATGTCCGGAGGCCAGGGTCCGCAGCCGCAGCAGCATCAGCGCCCGGGTCACCTCACGCTCGACCTCGGCGCCCGACCCCGCCGCGTGCGACCGCACCAGACTCCGCTGCAACTGCGCCCGCAGAGCGGGATCGATGTGCCTGGTGGCGAGTGCCCCGAACCCCGTCGAAACCCCGTAGGCCGGGGTCTCCCCCTCGGCCAGTTCCTCGATCTTCCCCCGCGACGCGACCATCTCGGCGACGGCCACCTCGGTCAGCCGCACCTCGGTCCCATCCCTGGCCACTCGAACCACATCCGCGAAGCCCAACGCCTCAGGCCCAACCGCAACGAACCCGTCCACTTTCACCCTCCGGAGGTAACCATCGTCAAGCATGGTAGCTCCTTACACGACTATTGATTTGGGGAGTCAGCCAGGATTCGCTAGTGTTCTCTCCGTGAGGCCGGGCTCGTTCCGGCTAGATCACGCGGAAGTGGCTCAGTGGTAGAGCATCACCTTGCCAAGGTGAGGGTCGCGGGTTCGAATCCCGTCTTCCGCTCGCAGTTCCCGGACGATTAGCTCAGCGGGAGAGCGCTTCCCTGACACGGAAGAGGTCACAGGTTCAATCCCTGTATCGTCCACCATATTCCAGCAGGTCAACCAGGGTTCCGGAGCTCCTCCGGGACCCTTTTTCGATCTTCGAAGGCCGTGGGGAGCCAAACGGGGAGCCCCTCAGGCGGACTTCTCCTGTCGGCTGCAGGGCGAGTCTCATGGGGTCGCCCGTCCCCTCACGCTGGAGGGGACGGGACGCGTCGTCATGTCTGGCCAGGCTATGGCAGAGGCGCCTATCTTCCCCTTGCAGAAGTCAGACCCGATGCCGGGCTTGGTGCCAATCTGCCCGGCGACGTCGCGGGTCCTACAGCCAGCGGAGGCACTGGCCGAGGTAGCCCGTCTCCCAGATGTAGCACCATTCAAAGACGCCGACTTCTCTCGGCATCGCCTGGGCCGGCGCGGCAACGGTGGCGCTCAGAGCCGTGGCGGCGACCAACCCCACCACGAGCGCTGATAGCTGCTTCTTCAGTCGCGACATCGAACCTCCTGCGAAATGTACGGACACCGCAGTGCACCATCTACGACTTGTGCCCGGGTGTGATCGCACTTGGATGCCCCTTGCACGGGGTCGGCTTGCCACCAGCACACTTATCGGGCGTCGGGCACCATCGCAGGATTGATCCCTTCGCTACGGATGGGCTCACACGATGCAATGTTCGGCGACGGCTCGTTTCCCGATGCCAATTAACGGCTGGAGCGCTGCCGACCGTCCCGCCTTTGTCGGCTCCTGGCAATCCGCCGAGCGCTTTCTGGTTTCCAATTAGAAGATCCAGAAATGGTCGCCGAATCTGACGCTGGATTCGTCATTTGATGGCATGGGCTCACCTGGCCGGCGGGTCGACGACCTTGGCCACCAGGGATACCACCTCGTCGAGGTGGGCCGAGGTGGTCAGGTGGCCGAGACCGGAGAAGACCCGAACGTCGAGGTTCATGGTTCGGCGCACTGCCGGTGCGAGTCGATGAGGTGGCAGGAACCGGTCATGTTCTCCGACACCGACTACACACGGCCGCTCGGCGCGACGGGCCAGCAGTTCGGCGGGCAGGGGCGGTGGGGCGAGAGTCGGGCGGCAGCAGGCGGCCATGAGGGCCATCCACTCCACCTCGGTCTCGGGCGGGTCCTCGCCTGGGGCGACGAACAGCCGGAGCATGCGGCGGGTGTTTACGGCGGTGGGGCGCAGCAGCCAAACGGCCGAGGCGAAGGCCAGTCTCGGGTCCACGCTGAGACGGATGAAGCCGGCGGGTGAGATCAGCGCCCGCGCTCCGATTCGGGGCGAGTCGGCGGCCAGGGCCACGGCGGCTCCCAGTGAATTGCCCACCAGCACAACCCGGTCGGCATCCATGGCCGCCAGAATCTCGTCCAGCACTCGGCCGTACCAGGCCAGCCGGGCCCGGCGAGGGCGGTGCGGATCGCTGAGTCCGGGCTGGCCCGGCAGATCGACCACTGTGGTCGCCCAGTGGGCCGACAGCGCCTGGAGCCACGGCAGAGCCACCGCGGCGTTGGAGCCGGTCCCGGGCACCATGACGACCCGCGGCGGTCCGGTTCCGGCGGAGGTGAGTTGCACTCGGCCGACGCTGGTGTCCAAGGTCGCGCTACTGACTGGGAAGTCCGCTCGCGCCAAGGCTTCCGAACACCATTGCCGCACCGCGCGTTCACCACGTGAGTTCTTATATACGGTCGGCATTGCGCCAGTGTGATCCGGCGGCTCGTGGTTCGTCCACCGGCGGCGAGGAATTGTCGGTGCGCCGCGTCAGCAACAAAAGCGCGCTCGGCATGAATTGCCGGGTCACATGGTCTCCCGGCGATGGCCACGTCGTCGCGGGCGGGGTCTACCTCTGCGCTTCGAGAACCAGCCCGACGTCGGGCCAGGTAAACCTGAGGGCCACCCCGACCGGAGTGGCCCTCGTGTGCTTCGCCGTACCCAGGAACGTCAGCTGCCGCAGTCGGGGACCGTGAACGTGTGGGTGAGGACGTTGTTGGACTCGCTGGACTCGGGGACTCCGCCGTCCGGGTCGGCGATGAAGGTCAGGGTGTGTTCGCCGGCCGTGATGTTGTGCCAGATGTGGTCATGGGTGTCGGGTTCGCCGGCGGGGATGCTGAAGTGGCCGCCGTCGAAGACCTCGCCGTCGGCCAGCCAGCGAATGTTGAAGAAGCCGGTCTCGGTGGTGCCGTTGTTGCTGAGGTGGGCGCGGAACGTCGGAGCCTGGCCGGGGCAGAGCGGGACGCGGCCGAGGTCCTCGATCCCCGACACCACCAGGTCAATGGTCAGGGGGGTGCCGCAGGAGACGGCACGGAAGCGCAGGCTCGCCGTGTTGTTCTCCTCGCTCAGTTCGCTGACCTGGTTCTGGGGATCCAGGGTCACCTCGATCGTGTGATTGCCCTTGGCCAGGTTGTGGAGCTGGAAGCCGGAGCTGGTGATCGTCTCCTGGCCGTTCACGGCTGCTTCCGGGAGATCCTGGGGGACGCCGTCCACGCTCCAGCGCACGGGGAAACCGGGGGTGGGGGCCCAGCCGGCGTTCGTCACGGTGGTACGGAGAGTCGGCGACGAACCCGCGCAGACCACCTCGGGAATCCCGGTTATCGGGCCTGCCTTCAGGTCGGGCCGGGCGAACTGGCCGACCAGCCAGGCGGCGGCCGGGGTGATGTAGTCGTCGTACGCGCTGCGGTGGACGCAATCAGGATTGTCGCCGCAGGTGAGGACATCCGAGATGTTGCCGGTGATCGGCGTGTAATCCGTTTCGGCCGCACAGACCATGTCCGCGTCGTCGCAGTACGTCTGGGCAGCCGGGATCGACGGCGGGATCTGCCGGGCGCCGATGATGCCGTGGATACCCTCCGGGGCCCGGGGAAGACCGAAGTCGCCCAGCCGCCAGAAATCGGCGTCGGTGAAGAGCGGGCTGGCGTACAGCACGAGGCGGGTGCGGCGCAGGGTCGGCTTGTCCAGGAGCCGCAGTCCGTCCTGGGTGGCCCAGGCGCCCTCGCTGTAGCCGGCGATCACGAACCGCTGGTCGGGGCAGGCGGCGGCCTGGGTGGAGACGCGGGCGTACAGCCGCCCCGCCCCGTCGAAGACGCTGTCGTTCAGGTCGGCCCATTTCTTCTTGAGCGCGGCCGCCTTGTTGACCAGTCCGGCGGGCATCGGCGGGGGCTCAGCCGATTCGGCCGGGTAGGGAATCGCCTCCCAGGCGACCGTGAGGCCGATTCCCTCGGCGCCCTGGACGAACTCGTCGAGGGTTCGCGCGACGAGGCCGCCCAGCGTTTCCCGGCTGGCCGCGTACTCCATGAGCTGTTCGGGCGTGGCGTTCCGTATATTTTCCGAGGATGGCGGCTCCCCCGCGCCGCGTAACCCGAAGAAGTAGACGTCGGCGCAGGTGGGTTCGCTCGCCTGGGCGCTGGGCTGGAAGATGCCCAGCAGTAATGCGACTGCCCCCAGCCCCGCCCAGAGGGCGCGGCCGTATCGATGACTCATGGTGGGCTTCCGTTCACTGAGAGGAAGTCCAGTATGAGTGGCACCCACCATTCGAGAAAGACCGCCGCGTGGAGGTCATTTAGGGTGTTATTTCAGCCCTGCCATTACCAGAAACAGCGATGAAAAATTCCATTAATGCCATTTATTCCGGGCCTTCCGAATCGATGCGCATCGCGGATTACCCGCGCGCGCTTCCAGGGCCCACCAGACAGTGCGTCAATCGTCGTGCTCAGGGGAGCTTCGCCTCGGCGTACCAGCGGATCAGATCGGCGCGTACCCGCGCCGCGTCCGTCTCATCGGCGTCCTGCACGATCACGGGAACCGGCCCGATGCGCGACAACTGCCGGAACACGGCGGGATAGTCCATCAGCCCGGCGCCGGCCGCCGAGTAGCCGGCCGCGACGACATCCTTCGCCTGGATGCCGATCACCCGCTCCCCCAGCAGGCCGACGGCCTCGTCGAGAATCTCGTCCAGATGGGGGATCGTCTGCGGCGAGAGCAGGTTGGCCGGGTCGAGCACGATGCCGATCGGGGCGCCGGCCCCGAGTTCGTCGAGCAACCGTGCCGCGAGAGGCGCGTCCGCGACGACGTTGCCCGGTTCGGGCTCGACGCCCAGCCGCACGCCCGCCGTGCGCGCCGCTTTGAGCAGGGGGTCCAGGGTGCGCCGCAGATCCGACCACGCCCGGGAAGAGGTGTTGTCCGGATGCGCTCGCCACATGTTCCGCGGGTCGCGCGTGCCCGTGCACAGCGTCACGACATCCGCGCCCAGTTCGGGCGTCCGGCTGATCAGGCGGACGGCCTGCGCGGTCTGCGCCGCGCGCAGGTCCGTGTCGGGGTGGATCACGTTGTACGTCGCCGAGACGCTGGGAATGCCCAATCCCACCGCGTCGAAGGCTTCGCGAACCGAGCCGACGTCGGCTTCGGCGTCCAGCGTGGGCCGGCCGATCGCGGCGAAGTTCCAGTGCGCGAGGGCGTACCCGGCGGCCGCGACCGCGCGGGCGACCTCATCAGGTGTCGTACGGCGGAACGTCCGGGCGAAGATCCCGAGGCGCGCCGGGAGATCACTCGCGCCGGTCACAGCTTCACCTCACCGCCGGTCTCGACTGCTTTGGCGGTGCTCTCGATCAGGCGAACCGCTGCCAGACCGTCACGGACGTCAGGAACGGGATGGCCGTCCTCGCGGATGACGCGGGCGAAGTCTTCGATCTGGCGCTCATAAGCGTCTCCGTCGGTGAGCACCGGAGTGATCACCTCACCGTCGGCGTACGCGCGAACGGCTGAGGCCTGCCGCTGGAACGGGAACGGAATGTCGGCTCGAAGCCAGCCATTCGCCCCGAACACCTCGACGCCCTCCGCGGGCAGGCCGGGAACGTCGACCGCGATCGACACGGTGCCGATCGCGCCGGTCGCCGTCGTCATGAGGATCTGCCACGCCTGGTCGCGGCCGTCCTCGCGATGCCGGGCGACCACGGAGGCCACGTCACCGAGGAGGAACCGGACAGTGTCGAAGATATGGGCACCGTGCGTGGCCAGCAGGTACCGACCGCGGTCGGCCTTGAAGCCCGCTTCGTGCCGGCCGGCCGCGGCGTCGGCGTAGACGTACGGGAACAGGGTGGCCTCGATACCCGGGCGCAGGTCGCCGATTCGATACCAGGCGTTGAATGTGCGGGCTTGCCCCAGCCGTTCCGCCACAAATCGTCGCGCGAACTGCAGGCCCTGGTCGTGTCGCTTCATCGCGCCGACCTGAAGCTTCAGCCCGGTACGCGCCACAAGCTCGGCCAGCGCCTCCGCCTCACCTGCGGTGGAGGCGAGCGGCTTCTCGACCAGGACGTGCTTGCCGGCGTTGAGTGCCTCGGCGGCGAGCGCGTAGTGGAACCGGTCGGGCGCCGCCACGATCACCGCTTCTACCGTGTCATCGGCCCAGATGTCCGCCGGATCCGTACCGGCCCTGGCCAGGTTGTAGCGCCGCGCCACACCTCGCGCCACCTCGGCGCTGGGATCCCAGACGCCCACCAACTCCACTCCGTCGGCCTTCTCCAAAGCCGGCAGGTGCGCCACCTGCGCGATGCGACCGCACCCGATGAGCGCCATTCGCACAGGTTCGCTCATCGGCCCGCCAATCGCCTCGCTCGCAACATGCTCGCTTTGTCCCCATTCTGCTTCAGGCACTTTGGCAGCTTGGTGAAGTCCTGCGCGATGCTCAGATCGTCCCGGGCCGTCTTGATCTCGTCGGAGTGGTCATCCAGGTTCTGGCCGGCCTCTTCCAGCAGCGACTCAGCCCCGCCGGTCAGGCAGAAATCGATCACTCTTTGCCCGGAAATGAGAATAATGATGCCGTTTGTCCATATTATTGGCAGATGCGCTTAGCTTGGGATTTAAGCAGGTCCGGGCATTGGTGTCGGCGGCGACAGGTAGCGCCTGATCTATGGCGTATCACCAGATAGCACGATGTATCGGACTGTGACCGTTGCGGCACGGCGTGTCGCGGACGTGGTGAGCGGCCACCCCTCCATCTTCGGTGTTGAGAGACGCCGGAGACCGAAAGGTGGCCGCAGATGTTCACTATCGCAGCCGTGCGCGAGGTGGTGGAGGATCTCGGGGCAGCCGGTCCGTCACATCTTCGTCCCCTGATCGACTTTCGTGCCGGATTGTATGGGTTGTTGTGGCGCCGGGCGGATGCGTTGTTCGAGCTGACCGATGCGATGCTATGCGCGCAGGGCCCGGTGCGCTCGCCGGTGGAGTTGTCGATGGAACCGGAGTTCCGGCGCGGACACGGCTCGCTCTACGCCGCTTTGGATCAAGGGCGGATCGAGGAGGCAGGACTACGGCGCCTGCTGCTGGGTGTCTCGGCTGCGGCCCGGCCGGGTGAGCCGCTGATGTTCGCCCTGGATGTCACACCGCATGCCCGGCCCGATGCCGAGTACGCCGACGAGCGGGTGATGGTGCAGATCAGGGGCAAGGGCGGGGGCAAGGGCGGGGACAAGTTCCTGCCCGGCTGGCCCTACAGTCCGCTGGTCGGCGTGCAGTGGGGAGCCTCCTCATGGGTGGACCCGATCCAGGCGAGGCGGATCCGACCCGGCGAAGAGCACACCGATGTCACCGTCGAGCAGATCACCGGCCTGCTGGCTGCCCTGCGGACGGGCGGCAAGCTCGCCGACGGGGATGTGGCGCCGCTGGTGATGCTGGACGCCGGCAACTATGCCACCGACCTGTCACACGCGCTGGCCCAGCAGCACGTTCAGGTGCTGGTCCGGCTGCGTGCCACCCGCGTCTTCTACGCCGATCCCGACCCCCGCCGACCCGGCGAAATGGGCGCGGGCGAGCGCCATGGCCGCGAGTTCTCCTGCTCCGATCCAGCCAAGCGGCACCGCCCGGATATCGAGATGGCCGCCGACTCGCCCCGGTACGGGACCGTGACCGTACGCGCCTGGAAGGGCCTGCACCAAAAGCTCACCCGTATCGGCCGCTGGGCCGGCCATCCCGCCGATAAGCGCCTGCCCATCGTGCGTGGAACCGTCCTGCAGATCGTCGTCGACAGGCTGCCCGACGGCCGCAAACCGACAAAAGATCTCTGGCTGTGGCATGCCGGGCCCGCCGAGGTCGACGCGAACCTGGTGGATCTGCTGTGGAAGGCCTACCTGCGTCGCTTCGACCAAGAACACTTCCACCGCTTCGCCAAGGTCTACCTGGGCATGGCCCGCGCCCACCTGGACTCCGCACAGGCCACCGACCGATGGATGCATCTGATCATGGCCGCCTACGCCCAGCTGAGGCTGGCCAGCCCACACGTTGACGATCTTCGCCGTCCCTGGCATCCGCGACCCGCACCGGGTACGCCGCTCACGCCCTACCGGGTCCGCCTCGGCTTTCGCCGTCTCCGCGCAAAGCTCGGAACTCCCGCCGGCTCACCGAAACCCACCCGGCCCGGACCCGGCCGCCCCCGAGGGTCAAAGAACCAGCCAAAACCCAGGAGACCGCCCCATCGCAAGACAGCCCCGGCCAACAACGAGCACCGAGAGTGACGGAACGGAGGTTAAATCGCAAGCTTAGTAGTGAGGGAGCTTTGGGAGCGAGCCAGATGGCAGATGTCTTGGACGGGAGACGGCAGCCCGCCGACGAGATCATGGGGCGGTTCCTGGATGGAAAGTTGACGGGGGGCGAATTGCGCGCTCCGATCTTGAATTCATGGCTGCGTTGTCAGGCGGCGGGACTCACCCCCGACAACGCCCGCCCGCGCCTGTTTCACGACCTCGATTTCGACTGCGAGGTGGTGCGCGCGGCCCGGCCCGTGTTCGAGCGGCTGCGAACCGCAGTCATGGGCACCCCGGCGGGCATGTTCCTGGGCGATGCGAATGGCGTGATATTCCTGCGCAACGTGGGTGAACCAGCCCAGGGCACGCTACTGGACGCGGTCGGCTCCGCGCCCGGCTTCAGCTACGCCGAGACGGACATCGGCACCACCGCCCTCGGCTCGGCGCTGGTGGAACGGCGAACCTGCCGGGTCTCGGGCAACGAGCACTTCGCGGAGGAACTACACGGGCTCACCGCAGTGGCCACACCGATCCGGAATCCGCTCAGCGGGCGCGTTGCCGGCGTCATCAGCGTCACCTGCCCGAACGACAGGGCGAGCATGGAGATGACAGCCCTGGCCCAGCGGTCGGCGACCGCCGTCGAGCAGCGACTACTCGAACTGAGCAGCCAACACGAGCGCGCACTGATGGAGAAGTTCCTCCGGACGAAGGGTGTCAGAGCCGGAAATGCCGCACTGCGTTCCGCGCCCCGGAACCTGTGCCGCCGCGATCGGCTCGCCCTGGAGGACGCCGCCGTGAGGCTGGTCGCGCAGGGCCGGAGAGCGGTGCTGGAAATCACCCTCTCCAATGGCCGCACCGCCACGCTCTCGGCCCAGCCGATGAGCGATTCCACCGGCATCGCGGTAGAAGTCTGGCTCACCGGCGGCTAGCGCGACCACCTGGCTGGGCTATACCTCGTGCAACGGGGCTGACGCGACCAGGCCCCTGATCAGCAGGTCCAGCATCTGCTCGAAGTCCGCCTCGGGGTCCACTCCCTCGCGCGTGTGACGCAGCAGCCTGCTGAAATTCGGCAGCCGAGCCGGGTCGACGTGGCGAATATAGGCGTCGACCTGTTGCTCATCCGCGTGGGTACGGAGGGCCTCGGTGAACCCGCCGGTGGCCTGGAGCAACGAGCCGAGCACCAGGCCGTTCACCGCGCCCAGCGCCCGCCGTACCCCCAAGTCATCGAAACCGGCCTGGAACAGCGCCCCGACCAGGCCGTCGAGCGGTTCCAGCGCCCGCGCCGAAGTCGGGTTGGACTGGTCGGTGACCAGCGCGAGCGGAACTATCGGATGACGGCTGAAGGCCCGGTACATGTTCAGCGCCACGGTGCGGACCTGTTCCTGCCACGGCAGCGCCGGGTCCGGACGCTCGACTTGGCTGAACACTCGTTCGGCGATGCCGTCGAGGATGTCGGTCTTGTTGGAGACGTGGTTGTAGAGCGACATCGCCTCAACGCCGAGCCGTTTGGCCAGCCGCCGCATGGACAGGCCTTCCAGGCCCTCCGCGTCAGCCAGTTCCAGGGCCGCGTCCAGGACCTTTTCCCTATTCAGCGGCTCGCGCCGGGCCATTCAGTGCCCCTCTCCATGCTCTGGTCGATTGACAAGCTTACGCTGTATGTATTCTACTTACGGCGTAAGCATACGCCGTAAGTAGGGAGTACGAAGTGACCGATGTGATCATCGTCGGTGGCGGGCCCGTTGGCCTGCTGCTGGCCTGCGAGCTCAAGCTGACCGGCGCGGAACCGCTGGTCCTGGAGGCGGCGACCGGCGAGGAACGCAGGACGCGCAGCCTTGGGATGCGCTCGATCAACGCGCGCAGCGTGCAGTCGCTGGCGCTGCGCGGCCTGGTGGAACCCCTCGCCGAAGCACAGTGGGCACTGTTCGAGGAACTGGCGGCCCAGCGCGACCCGGGCGAAGGCGACGTGGTCGCCATGATGGTGGGCCTGCTCAAGGAAGGGCGGGTCAGGGGGCATTTCAGCGGTCTGCCCCTGTTCGACGAGGAGGGCCGCGCCGAGTGCCTCATCCTCAAGCAGCACCTGCTGGAGAACGTCCTGGCCGAACGCGCGGCCACACTCGGAGTGCCGATCCGCCAGTCCTGCGAGGTGACCGACGTCTCCCAGGACGAGTCCGGCGTGGTCGCCACACTGGCCGACGGGCGGACCGTCCACGCGAAATACCTGGTCGGCTGCGACGGCGGCCGAAGCCTGGTACGCAAACGATCCGGCTTCACCTTTTCCGGTACGCCCCCGACCATGACCGGACGCACCGCGGTAGCCGAACTCGCCGACCCGAAGGCGATCGTTTCGTCACTGCGCAACCCCGGCGGCTTGGTGAACCTGTCGCTGGTGCCGGGCGAGATCGCCACCATCGAGTTCGACACCGCCCCCGGCGACCGTCAAGCGCCGGTGACCGCCACGGAGTTGCAGGCCAGCCTCCGGCGGGTGACCGGGCTCGACGTGGTCGTCACCCGCCTGGACACCGGCATCCGCTACAGCGACAACACCCGCCACGTCGATACGTACCGCAAAGATCGGATCCTGCTCGCGGGAGACGCGGCCCACGTGCACTCCCCCATCGGCGGCCAAGGCCTCAACCTCGGCCTGCAGGACGCGTTCAACCTCGGCTGGAAGCTCGCCCTCGTGGCCCGCGGCCTGGCCCCCGAGACCCTGCTCGACACCTACACCGCGGAGCGCCACCCGGTCGCGGCCAGAGTGCTGCGCAACACCCGCGCCCAGGTCGCCCTGATGCGGCCGGGACCACAGGTGGACGCACTGCGGGAGATCATCTCGGAGGTACTGGCCTTCCCGGACGCCAAGCGCCATTTCGTCGCGATGGCCGACGGCACGGACGTCGACTACGCCCCGGACTCGGCCGATCCGCTGGTCGGCCGCTTCACCCCACGCCTGGAGCCGCATGGAAGCACGATCACCGGACTCTTGAGAAACGGAGGCGGCCTCCTTCTCTGCGGCGGGCCCGAGCTCTGCGGCGGGCCCGAGGATGTCGCAGGCTACCGCGACCGGGTGCACGTGGCCCGAGATGTCACAGCTGGGGATGCGAAAGCCATGCTGATCCGCCCTGACGGATATGTCGCCTGGGTGGGTGAGCGCGACGGGCTCGACGGCGCACTCGCCACCTGGTTCGGCCCCGCATCGAACTGAGCCGGATGGATAGGCGCTACATGTGGCATCGCCTAGGTTGGCGCATGAAACACCCGTGGGTTGAGCAGGTCACGGTGTCATCGGTCGTAATTCCGCGCGGCAGATCAATGGCGAGTTCGCCGGCGGGAGACGCATTTATCGGTGCGGCCTCGTAGGCATCAGAACGTGGCTTCGTACTCCACCTGGTCGACCAGGACACCATCGCCGAAGTCGTGCCGCCGGTGCTCGCCCGACTCGGTGAAGCCGGTTTTGGCGTAGAACCGGCGTGCCTGAGGCGTGTCGCGCAACGTCCACAGGTGCGCGTGCCGGAAGCCGTCCTCCCGCAGGGCCGGGATGGTGGCGGCCATGAGCGCCACCGCCACGCCGGTGCCCCAGCCTGCCGGGTGATTGTAGAAGCCGAAGATCTCAGCCGCACCGGGGCGCGACGGCGACCCGCCGAAGTACGCGAACGCCAGCGGCCGCCCGTCCTTCGAGGCGAGCAGCACCGTGTCCTCCCCCGCGGCGAGCACCGCGTGCCACTTCCCCCGCCGCTGCGCGACCGCTCGGGCGAAGAACTCCGGCGCGAAGAAGGACTCGTATGCGACGGTCCAGGACTCCGCGTGGATCTCCCCTACGGCTTCACCATCGGACGCACCAGCGCGACGGATCATGAAATCTGACAACACAGCGGCATCTTACGACCCTCGCGCCGGATTCCTCCCAGATGCTCCGACAGATACAGGGCCATGATCCTCTGGCCGGAGTCCTCTGGCTCCTATGGCCGTACGGCTTGCCGCCGCGGTAGCTCGCCCGGGTCAAGCCCGGCCCGGTCCAGTTCCGGCCCTGGCAAGGGTTGACCTGACCCTAGCCGTGACACGCTTCACCAATACGCGATTGGGCGTTCGGCATCGAGGGAGTTGAGAGGTTCGATGCGTCTGACCAACCGGACGGCCCGCGCTTGCGCCACCTTCGGCCTGTGGATTCTCTGTTGCGGACTCCCGAACTTCCTCGGGAGCAAGGTCTACGACATTCCGGCACTCGAACCGGTCGACGGGCGCGAGGTGTGGATGCAGGACCTCATCAGCATCAGTCTGCGACTCATTCCGGTTCCGGTCCTGGCCATTCTGGCTCGCCGTGTTTCCTACCGGGCCAGGGACGGCCTGATGTATCTGATTCCGATCTACGGAGCCCTGGTCTTCGCGCCTACCGTCTTCTGGCGCGTCGTTCACCTGCCGCTCCGGGACTGGCCGCCCCGCCCGGAAGAGGCGCGAACGCATTCAGCCACCCCCAGATGAATTCCTGCGCTGACGGTGTTCCGAGTGCCCGACCAGCCCCTGGCTAGCGGGTGGCGTACGCGCGGATGAACGCGTGGACGCCGTCGATCATGGTCTGGCGGACGCGGTCGGGGTCTGCGGTGGCGGGGTCCGGTTGGTCGTTGTAGGCCAGCAGGATCGTCAGGGCGCCGAAATGGGCGGCGGCCAGGGGCGGGTTTTCGGTGTCCAGGAGTCCTGCGTCGGCGAAGTGAGCGACGCGTTCCACGAGCGCCTCCTCCGCTGCCGTGGTCACGACGTCGTCCTCGGTCGCCGGTGTCTGCATGCGCTGTTGGGCGACGAGGGCGAACGCGGCGGCGTAGTCGGCGGAGCCGACGATCGTCGTGCCGAGGTCGATCGCGAAGGCCGTGAGCGCCTTCTCCAGCTGTGGCACCGTCGTGATCCCCGCGCCATCGGCGAGGTGCTCGTCGAGTGCCCGGCGCACCGAGGCGATCATGGACTCGGACGCGTCCGCCAGGATGGCCAGAAACAGGCGCCGCTTGTCGCCGAAGTAGTCGTAGACGGTGCGCTTGGACACCGCAGCCCGCGCGGCGACGGCGTCCATGCTGACGCCGTCCACACCGTGGCGGACGAAGAGTTCGCGTGCGGCGGCGAGGATCGCCGTCCGCTTCGCCAGGGACCCCTCGCGCAGCGTCTTCTCCGTGCTCACAGCGCTCTTCACGCCTCCCAACCTAGCCTACACCGATCAGTACAGCACTACACTGCACGGTGTAGTGTGCCTCTATGACCTCAAGTGTGGCGGCCGCGACGGCCGTACCGGTGACGAAGCGCCGGCTGAACCTGATCAGCTTCGTGCTGGTCCTCGGGGCGTCCACGACGCTCCTGGACACCACGATCGTGAACATCGCCCTCGACCGCCTGCACACGGTGTTCGACGCCTCGGTCGGTCAGACGCAGTGGGTCGCGACCGCCTATCTGCTGGCCTTCGTTTCGATGATCCCGATGAGCGGATGGGTCTCGGAACGGTTCGGCGCGCGCAACGCGTGGATGTTCGCCGTGGGCGCCTTCCTCATCGGCTCGATCCTGTGCGGCCTCGCAGATTCCCTGCCCGAACTCATCGCCTTCCGGGTCCTGCAGGGGATCGGCGGCGGCATGGTGATGCCGATCTCGATCTCGATCCTCACGCGCGCGGCCGGACCGGAACGGATCGATCGCGCGATGATCGCGATCGCGCTCCCCATTCCGCTCGCCCCGATCCTCGGGTCGGTCCTCGGCGGCGCGATGCTGGAATCCTGGAGCTGGCATTGGCTCTTCTTCGTGAACGTGCCGATCTGTCTGGCCGCGCTCGTGCTCGGCCCCAGGCTGTTGCCCGCCGCCGCCGGGCAGCGTGGTCACCGGTTCGACGTCTTCGGCTTCGTGCTGCTCACGCCCGGCGTCGTCGCCATCGCCTACGGCATCAGCCAGGCCGCCGGAACCGACGGCTTCGCCGCGGTCGCCGCCTGGCTTCCGCTCGTCGTCGGCGCCGCGCTGCTCACCGCGTTCGCGATCCACTCGCTGCGAGCTCGCCGTCCCGCCCTCATCGAGGTTCGCGTGTTCGCACGGCGCAGCTTCGGCCTGAGCAGCGTCATCACCTTCATGGGCGGGTTCTCGATCTACGCCCTCATGTTCCTGCTCCCGCTGTTCTACCAGCAGGTCCGCGGTGAGACGGTCCTCAACACGGGCCTGCTGCTCATCCCGCAGGGGCTCGGCACGATGCTGTTCTTCGTACTCGCGCGCCGTTTCGTCACGCAGCTCGACGTCCGCTTCGTCGTCGCATCCGGTGTGGTGCTGACCATGATCGGGATCGTGCCGTTCACCCTCGCAGATGCGCACGGCGGCACCGCCCTGCTGCTGGCCGCGCAGTTCGTCCAGGGCATCGGCTTCGGCGCCACCACCCTCCCGGTGATGACGCTCGCCCTCGCGAGCCTGAGCCACGACGAGGCTCCCCGCGGCAGCGCCGCCTTCAGCGTCGTGCAGCGCGTCGGCGCGCCCTTCGGCGTCGCGGTCATCGCCGTCATCCTGCAGAGCCTGCTCAACGGCGCCACCACGCCGGCCGACGGGATCACAGCCTTCTCCGAAACGTTCTGGTGGACCTTCGGCCTCAGCGCCATCCCGCTCCTCCTCGCCTTCCTCCTTCCGGCGCACAAGCACCCCGAGCCCACAGAGTCCAGCGTCACGACATGACAGGTGCCATCGGTTCGGGAGCGTTCCGGCCCACCCGCGGTCAGCGCGTTCCCGCGGTGATCAATGCGGTGAACAGTGCCCGGGGCAACACCCAGCCGGGCGGCTATCGCCCACACCCCCAGCAGAGCGCAGACCATCAGCCTCGTCACCCCACTGCACCACCCAAATCCTGGCAGCTAGGGAACACAACTCATGTGGTGAGACCAGGTCACGAGGGGCCTGATGTCAGCTGTTGCTCGATCAGGTGGTGGAGGACGCGGGCGGTCTTGGTCCCGGCGGCGGATTCCGGATCCAGGCCCAGTTCGTGGAGGGCGGTTCGCAAGGCGGTGTCTTCCTGCGTTGCGTCGTCAAGGCGTACTCGGACAGAGATTTCGAGGAAGTCCAGCGCCGCGTTCAATGTCCAGCGTTCCAGCACGATCTCGCCGTCGTAGGGGAGGTTGTCGGGCTGCCAGGGGCCCCAGCGCGTGCCGATAAAGGAAGGGAGCAGGGTCAGTGTGCGCAGGCTGACTCGTTGTATGGCGCATTCCTGGAGGAACTGTTCCTGCTCATCGTTGAAGAGGCGGCCTACCGATTCATCCCCTGAGGACACCGCCTCGATCAGCTGTTCCGATGGCTCTCCTGTGCAGGAGGCGGCCAGGACTCTGCGATCGCCGGCCCAATCCAGCTCCAGTTTGACTGTCGGATCGTCGTCGTAGGCCGAGCGGAGCCAGCTGCCAGGGAACTGGGATCGGCGGCAGGGCCGGAGTTTGACCGTCGACTCGGTTTTGCCTCCGGGCGTTTGGCGGATGCGAAGGATCACCCCGATGTCCAGGAGTGGAGTGGCGGTCGGCATGCCCTGGGTGACGTCCTCGCAGAAGTAGACGTCCCGTTTTACGGCCGATGGCAGGGGGGCCAACGCTGTCAGGGCGCGTTCGATCTGTGAGCCGTCGAAGGTCACCTTGATCTCCGCACGGTCTGGGACCATGCCTACCTCCAGAATTGGACTGCCGATGCGGTGGTCATCCGAGATCCTGTTGGTGCCGCTATTCATGCACAGGTCCTGGTGCTTCTTAAATACCGAAACACCGCCGCCCTGAACCTTGGGAGACGTCGTCGGCGCTCGGGTCGTTCTCCAGCCACAGGAGGTTTTGGCTGTGGCCATCACCACGTTCGGTGATAGCCGATCTTTTCGCCTTGTCCATATGCCGAATGAGTGATTGCCGCAACGTGGCATTTGGCGGTGTGCCTGAGAGCTATTTTGTGGCTGCTCGGGTTTGATGGGTATCGGTTACCAGCGCGATGAGAGGGCGGGATACCCTGCCTGCGGTGCCTGCAACCACGTGACCGGAGGAGTCGATGCTGGGATGACGGCAGGGCGACCGATGCCCACACAGGACGACGTGCTCGGGTACTTCGACACGCTGTCGAACTGGGGACGGTGGGGCGACGACGACGAGCTCGGCACGCTGAACCACATCACCGACGACGTCCGGCTGGCGGCGGCGCGGGCCGTGCGCCACGGCAGGAGCGTGTCGTGCGCATGGGAGGTCGCCGTACCGGAGGACATGGAGCGGTCGACGACGACGTGCCCGTGCGCCGCCGACATGCCGGGTGCCGAGAACATGCCGGTGCCCGGATTCCACAACGACCGGCGCTGGGGCTTCTCGTCCGAGCGGCTCGGCATCACGTTCCACGGCAACACCCTCACCCACCTCGACTCGCCGTGCCACATCTTCTGGGACGGCACGATGTACAACGGGCGGTCGCACTCGTTGGTCGACGCCGCAACGGGATCGGCGTGGGCGGCCGTCACGGCGGCGGCGAACGGGATCATCACGCGTGGTGTCCTGCTGGACATTGCCAGGGTCCGCGATGTGCCGTGGCTGGAACCGGGGCAGGGTGTGTTTCCCGACGATCTCGAGGAGGCCGAGCGTCGCCAGGGTGTGCGGGTGCGATCCGGCGATGCGGTACTCCTGCGGACCGGCTACGGCCGCGTCCGGCACGAGGCCGGTGCGGCCAGCGGCTTCACGCAGGCCGGCTGGCACGCGTCCTGCCTGCCGTGGCTGCATGAACGGGGGGTCGCGCTGATCGGAGCTGACACCCCCCAGGACGTTCAGCCGTCGGGGTACGACGACGTGTTGATGCCGGTTCACGCCGTGAGCCTCGTCGCGATGGGTCTGTGGATGCTCGACAACTGCGACCTGGAGGTGTGCGCGAGGACGGCTGCCGAGCTCGGCCAGTGGGACTTCCACCTCGCAGTCGCGCCGGTCCGCTTCGCCGGTACGTCCGGCAGCCCGGTCAACCCGATCGCCACATTCTGACCACGGTTAGGAACGAAGATCCTTTCGATGCTGTTTGCCGTTACCATCGCCAGTTGTGAATCCATTGCTGAATGTCGTGGTCGCCGTCTCGGTCGCGGTGCCAGTACCGGTGGGGCCCGGCGCCCTGACGAAGAACCCGATTTACGCGACCGGAAAGCTGCCGCAGGTCACCTGCGAGGAGCAGATGTTCAATCCCGCGCGATTCGACTCCGTCGAGTTGTACGTCGACAACGTCGCCGACTGCCTGGATCGAGCATGGCGTCCGCAGTTCGCCAAGGCCAAACTCTCGTTCCCCAGGCCCCGCTTTGTCGTCAAGGGCGGAGACCGCGTCAAGACATGCGGGCTTTCCGGCACGACTTACGAGACGTTCAGCATGTACTGTCCGAGAAACAAGACGATCTACACTGTCATCCCCGACCGGGCGCTCAAGAACGAGCTCAACCGGCCGACAATTCTGCTGAGCCTGGCCCGTGCGTACGCCTACCACGTCCAGCAGTTGACCGGCATCGTCGACCAGGAACGCAAGGTCGAGAAGAAGTTGTCGAAGCGTGGCCTGCTCGCCCAGCGTAAAAGATTCGAACTCCAGGCGAGTTGCTTCACCGGCGCTTTCCTCGGCAGCGTGTGGGACTCCCTGGGCCACACCGCCGCCGATCACGACTCCGAATACGTCCTGTACGTGCTGGTCAACACCACCATCGGCGCAGGACAGGGAAGCGATAAGAACCGCACCTATTGGGCAACTCGCGGCTACGACACCTGGTCCCCGGGGGCCTGCAACACCTTCACTGCTCCAGCTAAGCGAGTGAGCTAACCGACCATCCTCTCGCGAGGGGCAGGATGTCAAAGACCCAGAGCGCTCAGACCGACGTGGTCATCGGGACGGCGGCCAATGGGCCAGTGATACTTGCGCTCTGACTCCATGATCGGCAGGTCGTTGATGCTGGCGTGGCGGCGCACCATCCGGCCCTCCTCGTTGAACTCCCAGTTCTCGTTGCCGTAGGAGCGGTACCACTGGCCGGAGTCGTCACGGCATTCGTACGCGAACCGAACCGCGATGCGGTTATCGGTGAACGCCCACAACTCCTTGATGAGGCGGTAGTCCAGTTCCCTGTGCCACTTACGGGTCAGGAAGGCGACGATCTCCGCGTGGCCGTTGAAGAACTCGGCCCGATTGCGCCAACAGCTGTCGAGGGAGTAAGCGAGCGCCACCTGCTCGGGGTCCCGAGTGTTCCAGGCGTCCTCGGCGAAGCGGACCTTTTCGATCGCGCTCTCCCGGGTGAAGGGTGGCAGCGGTGGCAGCGATGTCATGACTCCCCCAGCAGGAAAAGGCGCGGCAGCGCACCGCTGCTCACGTCGTTGTTCCCGCGATGTCGGCACACTCACCCCAAGATCAGGCCAAGGCATCAAGGGGGCCATTGCGCGTATGCAGTCATCGCGCTGCTCGGCATGGTCCGAGTATCGGGCGGCGCGCGTCACGCCGATCAGCCGATGGCGGGCCGGGTCGTTTTGGCGAGGTGGTCGTCGAGGACGCGTAGTGCCTGGGCAGGGGTGTGGTGGCCGAGCAGCAGGTCCGAGGCCAGGCCGTCGATCAAGGCCAGCAGTGTGTCGGCCGCTACCTCGCCGTCGCCGTGGACGCCGCACTCCGCCAACTGGGCGGCGACCGCGGTGGTGAGTTGGGTACGGCCGTGGCGGTAGCGAGTGGCCAGGGCCGGGTCGTTGAGTGCCCGGATGAACAGCGCCATGCCGACCAGGGTCTCGTCCCTGCTGTCAGGATCGGTCGGCAGTAACGCCACCAGCATGGCCCGCAGCCGCTGCCCCGGGGTGGCGGGCGAGCCGAGCGCGGCGATGCTCTCCCGGACGCGCTGTTCGAGCCGCTCGCGCAGATGCGTGCTCGTGTACGCCAGCATCTCCTCCTTGCTGGCGAAGTAGTGCTGAACCAGCCCGACGGACATCCCCGCCTCGGCGGCGACCTCGCGCATACTCACCGACTCCAGCCCGCGACGAGCGGCGATGCGCCACAGCGCCGAGGAGATCTGCCTGCGCCGCTGCTCGTGGTCGACCTGTTTGGGCATCGGATGTCTTCCTCACTCGGTTACCATACAATCATATTGCAAAAAGGAGGCTGCGATGCCCAGTAAGCGAGTCGGCCGATTCGTGACGCCCGCCGCCGAGGCGGAGTTCGAGAAGGTCTACCAGCAGGGACTGACCGAGCTGCCCACACCGGCCGAAATACGGGACGTTCCCACCGACTTCGGTCGAGTGCGCACCTACCGCTTCGGCGACGGCTCCGGACCGCCGATCGTCCTGCTGCACGGCCGGGCCGCGACCAGCGTCATGTGGCTGCCCAACCTGGCCACTCTGGCCGAACGCCACCGCGTCTACGCGCTCGACCTGCTCGGCGAGGGCGGGCTCAGCGTGCAGACCGCGCCCATCACCGGCGCCGCCGACCAGGCCACCTGGCTCTCCACCGTGCTGGAACACCTCGACCTCCCGGCCGCGCATCTGGTGGGCGTGTCGATCGGCGGCTGGCTCGCCTGCAACCAGGCGGTACGGGCTCCGCAGCGGGTCGCCTCCATCAGCCTGCTGGACCCGGCCAACACCTTGGGCCGGGTTCCCGCCGGGCTGTTCCTGCGCACCATCCCGGCTCTGCTGCCCGTCACCTCCTCCTGGGCGATGCCGCGTTTCCTGCAGTGGGTCAACGGTGGCGACCCGGTTCCCGAGGATGACCCGGTGGCTCGCGTCATCAGCGCGAACTTGCAGCACTACCGGGTCGCGCTGCCGCCTCCGGCGTACTTCTCCGACGACCAGTTGCGTTCCATCACCGTCCCCGCCCTGGTCCTGGTCGGCGGGCGCAGTGTCATCCACAACCCGCGCAGGGCCTTCGACCGCGCCCGCGCGCTCATCCCGAATGTCCAGGCCGAACTGTGGCCGCACGCCACTCACTCGATCGCCGGCCAGTGCGCGACGGAGGTCAACGCCCGGATCCTGCGCTTCCTTGAGGCCTGAGCGCCCGCAGGCGTGACTGCGGCCGCCCGAACTCATGGGCGTACCGGCTCCGGATTCGCGCATGACGGTGTTGATCACGGGTAGTCCACGTCCGCCCCACCGGAATCGGAAGGAATCCCCATGCTCACTCTCGTTTTGCTGATCTTCGCGCTCGCCTGTTTCCTGCTGGCCGCGTTCAATATCGGAGGCGCGCGCGTCAACCTGATCGGGCTCGGGCTGGCGCTGTGGGTGCTGACCGAGCTGATCCCCCAGTTCGACAAGGTCTAGCGGCCGAGGCTCCAGGCGCGCAGCATCCGGTCCTGGCCGGCCCCCGCGACCACGGATCGGTCAGCGAGCCCGGCCAGCGTCAGGGTGCTGGTCGCGCCGTCGGGGCCGGAGCCCAGGACGCCGATGGTCTCGCCGTTGTCGAGGTTCCAGATGCGGGCGGTGGGCTGCGCGCCCGCCGGGTTGTGGGCGACGACCGCGATGGGCGTGCCGGCGTGCCGGCCTACGGTCAGGGCTGCGGTGCCCCGGTCGTCGGGGCTCTGGGCGCTGAACGGCCACTTCTTCCGGCGTTTGCCGGTGGCGAGGTCGTAGACGCGGAGAGTGGCGTCGAAATGGGTGGACACGAGGACCGTCTTGCCGCCCAGCTGCCCGCAGGCGAGCCGTTCGATCCCTCCGATATCGCCGGTACGGAACGAGTGCGTCAACTTTCCCGTCGAAAGCCTCCAGACGCGGATTCGCTGGTCGCCGTCTCCGGTGACGAGGACGTCGTCCTGGCCGAGCCGGCCGAACGCCAGGCCGTTGATGCCCTGGAAGTGGTCGGTGATCGTGGCGCCGATCTGCTTGCCGGTGGCGATGTCCCAGAGGCGTACGACGCTGTGGAGGTCGCGCAGGCTGTCGTACTTCTCGGAGACGCCGACCGTCCTGTCGCCGACCGAGACGGCGACGATGGGGTCGCCGGCCCGGCGTGAAGCGAGCCCTTCGCCCGTTAAGCTCCACAGCCGCATCCGGCCGTCGGCGTGGCCGGTGGCCGCGACGGGCGTCCCGCCACTGTCGCCGACCGCCACCGAGGTGACCGCCCCGCCACCGTCTCCGAGCCGGGTGACCGTCGTGGCCGTGTCCATGTCCCATCCGAATACGGTCCCCTGGGACGTGCCGGAGACGACGACGGCCCCGGCGGCGGCGATGGCCGTCGGGTCGCCGGTCCCCGCGGTCAGGGCGACAGGCCCTTTGGCCAGCGCGCCGAAGGGCTCTGCCGGCGCGGTTGGGGTCGGTGAAACGGTGGGCGAAGGAGTGCGGGAGGCGCCACTGTCCCGCTTGCCGCCTGCGGGCTGGGATCCTTGCTCGCCACCCGACGTGCCTCCCGGCCGAAAGATCACGAAGGCGGAGATCGCCGCAGCGCCCGCGGCGGCGGCACTGCCGATCAGGACCCGGCGGCTGATCCGCCTCGCCGGGCGCGGCAGGGCCTCCCGATGAGGCCCACCTGAGCTTGGCGCAGTCCCGCCCGAGGACGGCAGCGTCCCCGCATTGAACTCGGCCGGATCCGGCGCGGCCTCCGGCCATGGGGACGGCCTGGCGCTCGGGCCCGTCTGCCTGATCAGCCGGCGCATCAGGTCGGTCGCGGCCGGGCGGGCTTCCGGGTCCTTGGCCAGGCACGCCCGGATCGAGTCCGCCAGATGGGACGGCACGCCGGAGAGATCGGGCGTCCCGCTCATGACGCCGTGCACGATGGCCGGCACCGTGTCCCCCGCGAAAGGCTGGCGGCCGGTGGCGGCGAACACCATCGTGCCCGCCCAGCTGAAGATGTCGGACGCGGGCCCGATCCGCTCGCCCTTGAACTGCTCTGGCGACATGTAGGTAGGTGTCCCGATCGGCCCCGAAGCCAGCGTCGTCGAGTCGAACGCCTTCGCGATGCCGAAGTCGATCACGATCGGGCCTTCCGGGCCGATCAGGACGTTGGCCGGTTTGAAGTCGCGGTGCACGATCCCGGCCTCGTGGATGGCGGCCAGCGCCGTCAGGGTGGTGATCGCGAGCCGGTCCAGCGCCCCGCCCGACCGGGGGCCGGTGGAGCGGACCAGCGCTTGCAGGGTGTCGCCGGGAACGTACTCGCTCACGATGTACGGCTGCTCGTCCAGCATCCCGACGTCCAGCACGGCGGCCGTGCAGAACGCGGCCACCCGGCGCGCCGCCTCGACTTCGCGTAAGAAGCCCCTGGTGGCGTCGGAGTCGCGGCTCAGGTGGCTGTGCAGCAGTTTGACGGCGACCTCGCGCCCCGCGTCGTCGAGCCCCTGGTAGACCACACCTTGGCCGCCGGAGCCGAGCACGCCGACGAGCCGGTAGGCGCCGATCCGTTCGGGATCGCCCAGCCGGAGCGGGCGGACATCCGGCATCCCGCTCCTTCCTCGGACCATTTCGGCGATCTATACGATACGGCTCAGTGCACATGCCCTTCGTACGGGTGGGCGCGGAGCCAGGCGATCCTGTCCCGGCTCTCGTCGTCGCCGGGCGTGTAGACGACCAGCCGCGTCTCCGGCGGCGACGGCAGGGCCAGGCTGGTGGAGGTCGCCCGGATCAGACCGGCCGCGGAGTGCTTGAACAGCTTCACCCGGACGCCGGGCCCGGCCACGTCATGGGTGGCCCACATCCGGGCGAACTCCGCGCTCTCCCGGGACAGCCGGCCGATGAAGTCCGTCCACGCGGGCTCGTTCAGATGCCCGGCGGAGGAGGCGCGCAGCCCGGCCACCATGTGCGGGAGCTCCTCGTCCATGTTGTACACGGCCGTGCAGCAGTCGGGCGCGGTGAACAGCTGGTAGAGGGCGTTGCGTGACGCGGGCGGCTGCCGTACCAGCGCGGAGAAGAGGGCGGCGTAGGTCTCGTTCCAGGCGAGCAGGTCGTAGCGGGCGTTGTAGACGGCGGCCGGGAGCGGGTCGAGGCTGTCCAGGATGGTGCGGACCTCCGGTGCCAGCACGTCCACGCCGTCGGGTTCCGGCATTCCGGGGACGTCGGCGAGGCGGTAGAGGTGTGCCCGTTCGGCCGGGTCCAGCCGGAGTGTGCGCGCGATCGCGTCCAGGACCTGGACAGACGCGTTGATCGGGCGGCCCTGCTCCAGCCAGGTGTACCAGGTCACGCCGACGCCGGCGAGCAGGGCGACCTCCTCGCGGCGCAGGCCGGGGGTGCGCCGCCTGGTCCCGGGCGGCAGGCCGACGTCCTGCGGGGTGATCTTCTCGCGCCTGCTGCGGAGGAACGACGCGAGCATGCTCCGCCGCAGCGGCGCCTCCAGAACCGTCACGGATCCATTCTCACCCACCAGGGTCCAGGTGCTGCCGATACCAGGATGAGCAGGCTCTCGTTACTGGTACCGGACTTGCCGGATCGTCAATGACATGACCACTGTCGTCTCCCGGCGGGGGACAGGATGGCTGCTGGCCGTCATCCTGTCCGGCCAGTTCATGGCGATCCTGGACGTTTCCATCGTCAACGTCGCCGCCGCCACCATCCGCTCCGATCTCAATACCACCGGTTCCGGCCTGCAGCTCATCGTGTCGGGCTACACGATCGCCTATGCCATGCTCCTGGTCACCGGCGCTCGCGCGGGCGGCTTGGCCGGATACCGGCCGGTTTTCCTGTCCGGCCTCGCTCTGTTCACCGTGGCCTCGCTGCTGTGCGGCCTGGCCTGGTCGGCGGGTCCGCTGATCGTGTTCCGGCTGCTGCAGGGCGCGGGGGCCGCCCTGATGGTCCCCCAGGTGCTGAGCCTGATCCAGCTCACGTTCGACGGCGTGGCCCGGATGCGGGCGCTGAGCCTCTACGCCGCCGTCATCTCGCTGGCCGCCGTGGCCGGCCAGATCCTGGGCGGCCTGCTGGTCTCGGCCGATCTGTTTGGCACGGCCTGGCGTCCGATCTTCCTGGTCAACGTCCCGATCGGGCTGCTCCTGCTGGTGGCCGCGGCACGACTCCTCCCCGCGGAGCACACCCGCCGCGAGCAGAGGGTGGACGTCCCCGGCCTGGTGACCCTGTCGGGCGCGGTGTCCCTGCTGGTGGTGCCGCTGGTGCTCGGCCACGAGCAGGGCTGGCCGTCCTGGGTCTGGCTGTCGATGGCCGCCTCGATCGCGATGTTCGCGGCTTTCCTCCTGGTCGAGCGCCGGGCCGCCCATCCGCTGGTGCCCGGCCACCTGCTCCGCTCCCCCGGCCTCGCGGCGGGCGCGGCGTCGATCTTCCTGGTGATGGTCGGCTACGGCGGCTTCCTGTTCTCGACGGCGCTCCACCTTCAGGGCGGGCTGGGCGACAGCCCGCTGCGGGCGGGGCTCTACTTCCTGCCGGCCGGGATCGGGTTCGCGCTGGCCAGCCTGAACTGGAAGCGCGTTCCGGCCCGGCTGCACCGGACGATGATCGTCGCGAGTTCGCTCGTGGTGGGTGCCGGATTCCTGGCCCTGGCGGCCGTGCTCAGCGGGGGCGAGCACGGCGATCCCTACTTTCCGATCGTGCTTTTCGTCATCAGCGTGGGCATGGGCGGGTCGTTCAGCCCGCTGATGACGCGGGCGCTGGCCAAGGTGGCGCCCGCCGACGCGCCCGACGCCAGCGGGCTGCTCGCCATGATGCTGCAGCTGGGTCAGGTCGTCGGCGTGGCCGCGTTCGGCACGCTGTTCCTGAGCCTGACCCCGTCCGCGCACGCGATCACGGTCACCTCGTGCGGTCTCGCCGTGACCGCCCTGCTGACCGCGGCCGTCACGGTGCGGGTCTGATCCGGAGCAGGTAGTCGGGCCAGCTGCCGAACTCGGTGATGTCCTTGGCGTCGGCGGCGGCGTACGACTCGCAGAGGAAGCCGTGCACGAGGCGGCCGTCGAGGAGTTCGACGGTGCCGAGGCCGAGCGGCGCCGGGATCTGGACGAGGAGGCGGCCGAGCGCCTCGGGGGCGAGGTGGTGGAGTTCCACCTCGATGGATTCGCCGTCGGGGACGCGCATCATGCCGGGCCGGTCCCCGAGGTCGTAGAGCCGGTAGGCGCGCGCCGTCGCGGTCACCTCGTGGCAGCGCGCGCCCAGCGCGGCCAGCTGCGGATGCAGCGGCTGCCCGGTCCGATGCGCTCCCACGACGGCCAGCAGAACCTCCGGGGCGGTTCCTTCCAGTGGCTGCCGGGTGGCGCCGGTCATTCCGCCGGCGGCCTGGTGGAAGGCGCGGGCCAGACCGGCGAGCAGTGCGTCCGAGCCGGACGGGCCGAGCAGGGTGATCCCGTGCGGCCGTCCTGTCGCGGTCATTCCGGCCGGTACGGCCACCGCCGCCAGATCGAGCAGATTCGCGAACGTGGTGTAGTACCCGAGCGTGGAGTTGTGCCGGATCGGATCGGCGGCCATCTCGGCGAGCGTGAACGTGGTCGGCACCGACGGAACCGCGAGCACATCGATCTCCGCCCAGGTGGCGGCCGTCTCCTCGGTCAGCTCGGCCAGCCGGCGCAGGCCGCGGAACACCTCGACCCCGGTGACGTCCCACCCGCCCGCCAGCACGTCCCGGGTGACCGGATGGATCTCGGCGGGGTGCTTGGCGACGAAGTCACCGATCCCGGCGAGCCGTTCCGCCAGCCAGGGGCCTTCATAGAGCAGCCGTCCCGCCGCGAGGAACGGAGCCAGGCCGACGGCGACGATCTCGTGCCCCAGTGCGGCCAGCCCGGCGACCGCGTCCGCGAACCCCGCGCGCGCCCCTTCGTCGCCGAAGAAGTCGGGCACCCCCACCCGCAGTCGCACGCCCGGACCCTCGGCGGGCAACCCGGAACCGGCCATGACACCGGTCACCGCCGCGGCGTCGGGGACGGAAAGGGCGAACACGCTGGCGCAGTCGAGAGACGCGCAGGCGGGCACCACACCGGTCGTGGAGACCAGGCCGCGCGACGGTTTCAGGCCGACGACGCCCGTCATGGCGGCGGGCACCCGGCCGGAGCCCGCCGTGTCCGTGCCGATCGCGAAACTGACCAGCCCCGCGCTGACCGCCACCGCCGAACCCGAACTGGAACCGCCGGAGATGAGCCCCGGCACGAGCGGGGACTCGCACGCGCCGTACGGGCTGCGCGTGCCGGAGAGCCCGGTCGCGAACTGGTCGAGATTGGTCTTGCCGATCAGCAGCGCCCCCGCCGCGAGCAGCCGCTCGACCAGCGGAGCCGTGGCGTCGGGAACGTAGGCGAAGCCGGGACACGCGGCGGTCGTGGGCAGGCCCGCCACGTCGATGTTGTCCTTGACCGCGAACGGCACGCCGTACAACGGTCCCCGGGGGATCTCGGCGGCGAGGACCTCCTCGATCGGGCGGAGCGTGATCCACACGCCGTCGTCGCCGCGCGCGCGGATCCGGCGGTACACCTCCGCGACCACGTCGGCGGGGGTGAACTCCCCCGCCGCGTAGCCTCGGCTGAGCGCCGCGAGCTGCAGGCTGCCGACCGTCACGACGCGCCGAGCGAGCGAAGGAGCGCGGCGGACGGCGCGATCGCCCCGAACACGCCGCCCTGCATGGTGACCATCTTCAGGGCCGCCTCGTAGTTGCCCTTGTCGGTGGCGCCGGTGCAGTCGGTCAGCAGCAGGCACTCATAGCCCCGGTCGTTGGCCTCCCGCATGGTGGTGTGCACGCAGACGTCGGTGGTGATCCCGGTCAGGATGATGTGGGTGATCCCGCGGGTGCGCAGCAGCAGGTCGAGGTCGGTGGCGTAGAACGCGCCCTTGCCGGGTTTGTCGATGATCGGCTCGCCGTCGATGGGCGCCACCTCCGGGACGATCTCCCAGCCGGGCTGGCCCCGGACCAGGATCCGTCCGCACGGTCCCGCGTCGCCGATGCCGGCGCCGATCCGGCGGGACCGCCACAGCTTGTTGGGCGGGAGGTCGGACAGGTCGGGGCGGTGGCCCTCCCGGGTGTGGATCACCAGCAGGCCGTGTTCCCTGGCGGCGGCCAGCACCACCGCCGTGGGCTCCAGGCCGGCCCTGGTGAGGGACAGGTCGTAGCCCATCATGTCCACGTAGCCGCCCGGCCCGCAGAAGTCGACCTGCCAGTCGATGTTGATCAGGGCCGTGGTGGCGGGGTCGAGTTGCCCGTTGTAGGGCCAGTCGTAGGGTTCGGCGTTCATAGCCGGAAATTTCATGATCGCTCCATGAGGGTGGCGACGGCCGTGGTGGAGCCGACGGCGCCGAAGATGCCGCCGGACATCTCGATCGTCGACAGGGCGGCGTGGCGCAGGTCCGGGGCGGCGGCGGCGCACGCGTCCTCGACCAGCAGGCACTCGTAGCCGCGGTCGTTGGCGGCGCGCATGGTCGAGTGCACGCCGAGTTCCAGGCAGCAGCCCGCCAGCAGCAGCAGGTCGCGGCCGGCGGCGCGGAGCACGGAGTCCAGGTCGCTGCCGTGGAAGCCGTCCCAGCCCGCGGCGTGCACGACCTGGTCGGGCTTGAGGGGGGCGGCGTCGGCGGGCGGGGCGGGGGGGTGGGGAGGGGGGGGGGGCCC
>NZ_BLAD01000035.1:100575-148370 GCF_009687845.1 Acrocarpospora corrugata | reverse complement strand
GGGGTGGGACGGCGGGCGGACCCGGACTGAGACGATCAGCCCGCCCGCCTGCCGTACCCGCCCGGCGAGGGCTTCGACAGCCTCGCCCCGGTCGGCCGGCTGCGGGCAGGAGACCGCCAGCAGTGCCAGCCGTACCGGATCGAGGTGGCCGTCCCAGGGCCAGGGGTAGGGAGTGGTCATGACTTGGGCAGGGTGCCGACCACGCCGGCCACGAAGTAGTCGATCTTCTCGATGGTGGTGTAGTCGGGCACGGTGCCGGCCGGGATGCGGACCTTGCCCTCCTGGTCGGTGACCGGGCCGGCGAACGGGGAGCTGGTCTTCAGCAGGTCGCGGGCCTTTTCTATGGCGGCCTTGGTCTCCGCGTCGACGAGCGGGCCATACGGGGACTGGACGAACGGGTTCTCGCCGGTGCGGTAGCCGACCCGGAAGTTGTCGTTGTACTTGGAGCCGGTGAAGCCGCCGCCAAGCGCCGTCTTCACGATGTCGGTGTAGAGCGGGCCCCAGTTCCACTGCGAGCCGGTCAGCCAGCCCTTGGGCGCGATCGCGGAGGCGTCGGCGTGGTAGCCGACCGTGAACGCGCCCGCCGCCTCGGTGGCCTTGATCACGGTGGCGGTGCAGTCCTGGTGCTGGGTGATGACGTCGACGCCCTGCTTGAGCAGGTTCGCGGCGGCCTCGGCCTGCTTCGCCGGGTCGCACCAGGACGAGGTGCTGACCGCGAACGTCTGGGCCGCCGGGTTGACCGACTGGGCGCCGAGCTCGAAGGCGTTGATGTTGTCGATGGTCTGGGTGATCGGGAAGGCGTAGACGTAGCCGAGTTTGCCGGACTTGGTGGCCTTGCCGGCGGCGATCCCGGCCAGGTAGACCGGCTCGTACACGGTGCCGAAGAAGGT
The DNA here is from genome assembly GCF_009687845.1 of Acrocarpospora corrugata. GTDB lineage: Bacteria > Actinomycetota > Actinomycetes > Streptosporangiales > Streptosporangiaceae > Acrocarpospora > Acrocarpospora corrugata. The sequence goes on along the minus strand of NZ_BLAD01000035.1, from coordinate 147,480 downwards.
GCCGGCGTTCTTCGGGACGGCGGTGGTGATCAGGTTGCCCTGCTGGACGACGGCGACGTCGGGGTGCTCGGCGGCGACCTTGAGCGCGGCGTCCAGGTGACCGTACGAGGTGGCGAAGATGATCTTGGCGCCCTTGGCGATCATGGAGTTCATCACCCGGGCGGCGTTGTCGTCCTCCGGCACGTTCTCGGCGGTGATCACCTCCAGGTTCGGGTACGCCTTGGCGACCTCCTGGCTGCCCTGGTAGGCGGCCTGGTTGTAGCCGAAGTCGTCCTTGGGCCCGACGAAGATGAAGCCGACCGCGGTCGAGTCCTTGCCGGGCGACGCGGACGTCGTGCCGGTGGTGGCGGTGCCGGTGGTGTTCGCGGAGCAGGCGATCAGCGGGACGGTGAGCAGGGCGGCCAGAGCGGCGAGTTTTCGCATGGTTGTCTCCTAGGTGAACACGCGGCGCAGTTCCTCGGGCGCGGCACGAAGGGTGCGGCGGCCGAGGATCGCCAGGATCGCGAGGGTGATCAGGAAGGGCAGCGCGTCGAGGGCGAACTGGTTGAGCGAGAGCCCGCGAGCCTGCAGGGCCGGGGCGAGGGCGAGGGCCGCGCCGAACAGGTACGACCCGGCCATCACCCACAGCGGACGCCAGACGGCGAAGATGACCAGGGCGACGGCGATGAAGCCGCGCCCGGCGGTCATGCCCTCGAACCAGGCGTGCGCGTAGGCGGTGGCGAGTTGCGCTCCACCGACCCCGGCCAGCGCGCCGCCCGCCACGACGGCGGCGCCCCGGATGAGGCCGGGCCGGTAGCCGTGCACGTGCAGGACGTCGGCGCGCTCCCCCGCGGTGCGCAGCAGCAGCCCGCCCCGGGTCCCCCGCAGCCACCACCACATCAGCGGCGCCGCGGCGAACGACAGGTAGGTCACCGGGTCGTGGTGGAACAGGACCTCCCCGAGCACCGGCAGGTCGCTGAGGAGCGGCACCGCCACCGGGTCGAATCCCGGCGCCGCCCGGCCGACGTAGGCCGCGCCGAACAGCGAGGTGAGGCCGAGCCCGAGGAACATGACGGTCAGGCCGGTGGCGAACTGGTCGGCCCGCCGCCAGACCACCATCACGGCGTGCACCAGGGCGAGCAGCCCGCCGGCGACCAGCCCGGCGGCCAGCCCGGCCCAGGGGGTTCCGGTCTCGGCGGCCACCGCGTACCCGGCGAGGGCGCCGACCAGCATGGATCCCTCGGTGCCCAGGTTGACCACGCCGGCCCGTTCGGCCAGCGTCTCCCCCAGCGCGGCGAACATGATCGCCGTGCCGCCCCGGACTGCTCCGGTGAGAACGTCCACGACCAGGTCACTCATGACGTGCTCCTCTTGGCGGTCCAGCCGAGTACGGCGAGCAGGATGAGGGCCATCAGCACGTTGACGGTGGCGGCGGGCAGGCCGCTGTCGAGCTGGAGGCTGTCGCCGCCGACGGTGATCGCGGCGAGCATGAACGCCGCCGCCACGGCCGGCAGCGGGTTGTGCCGGGCGAGCCAGGCGGCCAGGAAGGCGATGTAGCCGATGTTGGTGGTCAGTCCCGGCCTGAGCTTGAACTCGATCCCGGCCAGGTGGATCACGCCCGCCAGACCGGCCAGCGCCCCGCCCAGCAGCATGGCCGTCACCAGCAGCCTGGCCACCGGCAGCCCGGCCCGGCGGGCCGCCTCCGGGTTGCCGCCGACGACCGAGAGCCGGAAGCCGAAGGAGGTGTGCCGCAGGGTGAGCCAGACGGCCGCCGCGGCGACCAGGGCCAGGACGATGCCCATGTGCACCGCCGTGCCGCCGACCAGCGGCAGCCGCTGCTCGATGGCGAGCGGCGGGGTGGCCGGCTGGCCGGAGCCGTTGGCGTCCTTCCACGGCTCGTAGATCAGGTAGAGCATCACGTCGAGCGCGACGTAGTTGAGCAGCAGGGTGGTGACCGCCTCGTTGACGCCCACGGTCACCCGCAGCGCGACGGCGAGCCCGGCCCACAGCGCCCCGCCCAGCGCGCCGCCGATCAGCATCAGCGGCAGCGCCGCCGGGCCGGACACGACGAGCCCGACGCCGGCCCCGGCCACCGCGCCGATGATCACCTGGCCCTCGCCGCCGACGTTGGCCAGCCCGGCCCGGGCCGGCAGCACCACCGCCATCGCGGCCAGCACCAGCGGCGCGGCCTTGATCACGATCTGCTCGATGCTCGCCCCGGTGGTCGTCGAGACCACCATGTCGACGAGGGTGGCGATCGGGTCCGCGCCCTTGGTGAGGAGCAGGATGCTGAAGATCGCGATCGCCCCGGCCAGCGCCCCGACCCAGCGGGCGAGCGCCGGGCCGAACCCCGACTTGGGCGCGAGCAGCGGCGAGGCCACCCGGTCCGGCGTGAGCTGCGTGGTCATCGGGCTCCTCCGAGCATCAGGCTGCCGATCTCCTGCCGGTCGGCGCCGCGCGCCGGGACGATCCCGGCCAGGTGGCCGTCGTGCATCACCGCGATCCGGTCGCTGATCGAGATGAGCTCGTCCAGGTCCTCGGAGACGACGAGCACGGCGGCGCCCGCGGCCCGGCGCTCCAGCAGGAGCTCCTGGGTGCGCCGGGTGGTGGCGATGTCCAGGCCGCGGCTCGGATAGGCCGCGACCACCAGCACGCTGTCGCCCCGGCCCAGGGCCCGGGTGAGCATGACGCGCTGCACGTTGCCGCCCGACAGTTCGGCGACCTTGCGGTGCCCGGCGGCCATCTGCAGGCCGACCCGCTCCTCCAGCTCGGTGGTGATCCGGCGCACGTCGGCCCAGTCCACGTTCGCGCGGCGGCGCGGGACCTTGGGCAGGCCGAGCGCCATGTGCTCGACGATGGTCAGGCCGGGCACGACCGCGTCGGCCAGCGGGTCCTCGGGGACGTCGCAGACGCCGCCGGCCAGCGCCTGCCGCGGGCCCGTCACCTCGACCCCGGCCACCGTGACGACCCCGGAGGACGCCGGGCGCAGCCCGCAGGCCACCTCGCACAGCTCCCGCTGCCCGCTCCCGGCCACCCCCGCGACGCCGACGAGCTCGCCGGGCCGCACCTCCAGGGTCACGTCCTTGAGGCGGATCACGCCGCTCTCGCCGTACGCGCTCACGCCGCGCAGGGCCAGCACGGCCGCGGCACCGTCCGGCGGCGCCGGCCGCTCCGACGGCAGGCTCGGTACGGCCCTGCCGACCATCGCCTCCACCAACTCGGCGTCGGTGTAGTTGCCGGGATCGACGCCGCCGAGGATGACCCGGCCGCCGCGCAGCACGGTCACCCGGTCGGCGATCGCGCGCACCTCGTTCAGCTTGTGCGTGACGATCACGACGCCGTAGCCGGTCGCGCGCAGCCGCTCCACCACGGCGAACAGAGCGGTCACCTCCTGCGGCGCCAGGACGCTGGTCGGCTCGTCCAGGATGACGATGCGGGAGCCGGTCATCAGCACCTTGAGGATCTCGGCGCGCTGCCGCTCGCCGATCGACAGGTGCGAGACCCGCGCCTGCGGATCGACGGCCAGCCCGTGCTCGGCCGCCGCGTCGGCGATCATGCGAGCCTTCACGCCGCGTACGGCCAGGGCGATGTTCTCGGTCACGCTCAGGGCCGGGACCAGCCGCAGGTCCTGGAAGACCATGCCGATCCCGAGTGAGCGCGCCTGCGCCGGGGAGCCGACCGTGACCGGCGACCCCTCGACGGAGATGTCGCCCGAGTCCGGGCGGTGCACGCCGTACACGAGTTTGAGCAGGGTGCTCTTGCCCGCGCCGTTCTCGCCGACGAGAGCGTGCACCTCGCCGGGCCGTACGTCGAAGTCGACCGCGTCGTTGGCGAGCACCTCGCCGAACCGGCGGGTCAGGCCACGTACGGCGAGCAGTGGTATGTCAGTCTTTGCCCCGGTTCGCGGGTCGGTCAAAGTCATGGCGCCTGCCTCGGTTGAGGGCCATCTGAGTGATCGCGCGAGCGGCTCGCCGCTCCACGACGTCCATCGACTCCCCCACGTGCCGGCGCATCGCGGTCAGCGCCTCGTCGTGCCGGCCGGCCAGGACCTCCTCGGCGATCTCCAGATGCTGGAGGATCGTGAGGGTGATGCGGTCCTCGGTGAGGAAGTCGTACATGCGCACCGCCCGGATCCGCGCGTTGACCGCGGCCAGGGTGCTCGTGAGCGCCGCGTTCCCCGAAGCGCGGCTCATCGTGACGTGAAAATCCTCGTCCATCAGGACGAACTGCGGATCGGGCTCCGGCTGGTCGTCGCGCAGGGCCCGCCACTGGTCGCGCAACGGCTCCAGGATGGCCGGGTCGTGACCACGCACGTCCGGGTCGAGCGCGCGGCTGATCCCGCGCAGTTCGAGGGTGATCCGCAGTTCGTAGAGATCTCTGAGGTCGGACAGGTCGGGCTGGGCGACGTAGTAGCCGCCGTCCGGCCCGCGTTCCACCAAACCGTCGGCGAGCAGCCGGACGAGCGCCTCCCGCACCGGTGTGCGGGAGACCCCGAGCTCGGCCGCCACCCGCTCCTCGACCAGGCGGGCCCTGATGGCGTAGTCGCCGATCATCAGCCTGCGGCGCAACTCGCCGTAGACCTGGTCCCGCCGCAGCTTGATGGCTGGATCCCGTTCTGTATACAGACCTGTATCCATGCCGAGGACGTTAAAGAGGCGCTATTTCCTGACAAGTCGGCCCTGGTTAATTCGGCGTAGCCAAGCCCTCACGACCCGTCGCCGGGCTGGTTACCCTGTTCTGCTCATACGCGAAGAAGGACCGGCACGGACAGACCGTGCCGGTCCCTCGGTCGCCTCGATGGGGGTACCGACCGAGGTGAGACGCCGTCTACTGGGGGATCGGGATGCCTCCGAGGATGGACCCGGTCACCACGTGCCAGGCGGCGTCGTACACCTCGAAGGTCTGGCGGTCGAAGTAGGACGAGACGCTCGTGTCGATACGGCCGTTGCCGTCGGTGTCGGAGACGCCCGCGTTGACGCCGTTGAGGTAGCCCTGCCGGGAGTAGCGCTCGTACTCGTGCAGCAGCCCCGAGCCGAAGCTGCCCTGACCGGTGAACGAGGACTTCAGCCCCAGGAGCCGCTGGGAGATCCCGGTCACCGACCGCTCGGCGATCCCTCGTCCGTAGCTCCACTTGAGCGTTCTACCGGTGTAGGCGTAGTTGCCGTCCGGGTCAGCGCCCGCCGGGTAGCCGAACATGAACCGCGGTTCATCGACCGGCTGGTTGTAGGTCAGGCCCTGGCCCCCGACCCGGTCGGCCAGTCTGCCGGTGTCGCGCGCGCCGGTGGCGATGCGCTCGGCGCCGTTCCAGACGGCGACGAAGGCGAAGTCACGCTCCCGGCTCCTGTTTTCGGCGAAGGAGGCGTGCGTGAACGCCTGGTATCCGACGAACACCCCGTAGGGCGCCAGCAAGGACGGGTCCGGCGACAGTGCGATCTGGGCGGGGACGAAGACCCAGTTCGAGTGCGCCGCGTTGGCCCCGAACACACAACTACCGGCGGTGGCGACCATGTTGCGGTAGAGCGAGGACACCGAGAAGGCGCTGCACCACCGCGGATTGCCGCCGGCGTCGACGAAGTACGCCTTTCCGTGGCCGAGGGCGAGGCTGACCGACTTGCTGCCCGTGTTCCCGGGGGGTGCGCCCGGCAGGGTGACCGGTTCCACGATGCCGGGCGGGCCGTCCGGGTAGGCGCCGAGGGGGTTGGGCGTGATGGCGACCGTGGCGCCTTCGCCGTAGGGGGTGGCCTCGCGCAGGTGGTATTGGTCGTTGGCGTACCAGTAGGACATGGTCTGCTGGGAGGCCACCTTGCCGAAATGCAGAGTCGTCGCGGTCACGTTTCCGTCCGCCTGAGCGGGCGACGCGGTGAGCGCGGCGGCCAGCAGGCCCGTGGTTAAGCCGGCCGTGATTTTGGTTCTCAAGGATTCCCCCAGAAGCAGGACGACATCGCCGGATTGACGATGCGCATTTGGGGGAGTATCGGCAGTCGCCGTGTGATCATATGTGTGATCCGCAGGGCACATTCAGCACTACGCTGGAAACAACCATTTGAGTGCGGCAAGGCTCTTATCTAGGTATTTGTCCTGGCCTGTCTCGATCCCGTAGGCCATGTCTTCGAGGACGCTGCACCTGGCGTAGAAGATCGCGCGCGCCTCCCCGTCGTCGGTCCCGTAGGCGTTCAGGGCCTCGCGGAGGGCGGCGGGGCCGAGGTCGCGGTAGAGGAGGCCGAAGTCATAGGCGGGGTCGACGATCGCGGCGTCGCTCCAGTCGATGACGCCGGTCACCGTCCACGCGGCGGGGTCGACGAGGACATGTTCGATTCCGAGGTCGTTGTGGGAGAACGCCTGCGCGTACCCGTCAGACGGGGGTGGCGCGCCGAGGAACGCCTCCACGACCGGGCGGTGCGCCGGCGGCATTCGCTCCACCGCGACCGCGTAGGTGTCCGCGGCCTCGCTCAGCCATAACTCCTTCGGCTGGTCGTCGGTGTCCACCAGGCCGGCCACTCGCGCGACCGGAACCCGGTGCAGTGCGGCGAGCAGCTCACCGAGCGCGCCGGCGATGCCGCGGACCGAGCGTCGTTCCGCGGGTGCGTCGATCAGTGGCAGGCCGGGCAGTTTGAAGTAGGCCAGGCAGCCCTGTTCCGCGACGGTGAAAGCCGGTTCGGGGACCGGCAGCGGCGAAATCTCCGCCACGACCGCGAGCAGGCGAGCCTCGCCGGTCACCCGCGCGGCTCGCTCCGCGGGATCGGGCTCCTTGGCGAAGCGCACGATCAACTCACCGTTGACCTCGTAGGCGATGTTGTCCTCGCCCTCGCCGAGCAGCGCCACCGAGTCGATCCGGTAGCCGGGCAGGTGAGCGGAGACGACGTCATGAACACTCCCATACGCCACGGTGTCACTCCTCGGTCAGTACGGCTTCGTCGACGAGAGCGCGCAGGCGGTCGTTGGCCTGTTCGAGGACGGTGACCACGGTCTCGCGCTGGTCCTCGCTCACCTCGCCAATCACCTCTTCGGCGAGTTCCGCCCAGGCACGCTCGATTCCCGGCACCAATCGTTGCCCCGCGTCGGTGACGACGATGCGCACCTGGCGGCGGTCCGAAGCCACCGGTTCCCGGCGGAACCAGCCGCCGGCCTCCAGCCGGGCGAGGCTGCGGGTCGCGGTCGGGGGTTCGATGCCGATGCTCGCCGCGAGTTCGGAGACCGTCATCCCGTCGGGCCGCTGAGCCAGGAGCCACAGCAGCACATCCTGGCCCGGGTGCAGCCCGAGCGCCGCGAGCTTGCGCGCCTTGGCGGCGCGGTAGAGCTTGCTCATCTTGTTCAGCGCCCGGTTGACGCGCATCACCTCGGCGGCTTCCACGCCTCCATCCTATCGGGTATATAGTCGGCTAATAGATAGTCGGCTAACTATTGGAGGAGCGATGGATCTCGGACTCGACGGTCGCGTCGTGCTGGTCACCGGAGCGTCCGGCGCGATCGGCCGCGCCATAGCCGGCGCGTTCGCGTCGGAGGGCGCGCGGGTCGCCGCGGGCTGGCACCAGAACCAGGCCCAGGCCCGTACGGTCGTCGACTCGATCACCGAAGCCGGCGGAAAGGCCGTGGAGGTGCAGATCGATCTGAGCGACCATGAATCAACCCAGGCGGCCCTACGGCAGGTCGAACGCGAGCTCGGTCCCATCGCCGTCCTCGTCGCGAACGCGGTCTCCTGGCCACCGAGAGAGCCGGACACATGGGACATCCTGACCGCCAGCTTCACCGCCAACGCCGCCGGAACGCTCTCGATGATCGATTCCGTCCTGCCCGGAATGCGGAGCGCCGGCTGGGGACGGCTGGTCCTGATCTCATCCGACGTGGTCGACCAGCCGATGCCCGCCGCCATGGCGTACCCCGCCGTCAAGGGCGCGCTGGAGACGGCCGCGAAAGTCCTCGCCGTCCGGGAAGCCCGGCACGGCATCCTCACCAACGTCGTCAGACCGGGCTTCACCCTGACCGACCGCGCGCTGAACACACCCGGATTCGGACAAAGCGCCATCGACGCCGAGTCAGCGCAGACGCCGACGGGCCGCATCTGCACCCCCGAAGACGTCGCGTCCGCGGTCGCCTACCTCGGCTCAGCCGCCAACGGCCACGTCAACGGCGAAATCCTGTCCGTCGCGGGCGGGCGACAGCTCACCCGGTGAACTCGGCCTCTGGCGGGCGACAACTGACCCGATGAGCTCGGCCTCTAGCGATTGACAGCTCACCCGGTGAACTCGGCCTCTGGCGGGCGACAACTGACCCGATGAGCTCGGCCTCTAGCGATTGACAGCTCACCCGATGACCTCAGCGTCTGGCGGGCGGCAGCTCACCCGATGGGCTCGGCCTCTGGCGGGCGGCAGCTGACCCGGTGACCCGGTGACCCCAGCCTCGGGCGGCAGCTGACCCGCCTCTCCCCTGGGACGCGCTCTCGCCCTCATCCGATGCGCGGTCGGAACCTTCTGATGCTGATGCGCGGGATCTGTGGTCAGGCTGCGCCGCGGGCGGCCGGGAGGCGGCGGCGCAGGCTCGGGGTGGCCAGGGCTGGGGGCTGGTATGCCTGGTCGAGGGCGCCGATGTCGGTGCCGGGAGGGACGATCTCGTCGATGCGGTCGAGGATGTCGTCGGTGAGGGTGAGGTCCAGGCCGGTGAGCAGGCTATCGAGGTGGTCCATGGTGCGGACGCCGATCAGTGCGCTGGTGACGCCGGGGTGGGCGATGGTGAAGGCCATCGCGAGGTGGGTCATGGGCAGTCCTGCCTCCGCGGCGAGGGGGACGAGCTTTTCGACCGCGTCGAGGCGGCGCTCGTCGTTGAGATGCTGGAACAGGCCGGCGCGCCGTAGGTCGTTGCCCTGGTTCTTGCGGACGCGGCCCGTGAGCAGTCCCTGGCCGAGGGGACCCCACACCAGGGCGCCCATGCCGAAGCGCTGGATGGTGGGCAGGATCTCGCGTTCGATGCCGCGGTTGAGGATGGAGTAGGCCGGCTGCTCGGTGTGGAATCGCGCCAGGCCCCGCCGTTCGGCGACCCACTGAGCTTCGACGATGTCGGAGGCGGGGGCCTGGGAGGTGCCGATCGCGCGGATCTTGCCGGCGCGGATCAGGTCGGTGAGCGCGGAGAGGGTTTCCTCGATGTCGGTGCGGGGGTCGGGGCGGTGGAGTTGGTAGAGGTCGATGCGGTCGGTCCGCAGGCGGCGCAGTGAGTTCTCCACGGCGGTGACGATCCAGCGCCGTGAGGCGCCCTGGTGGTTGGGGTCCTGCCCGGTCGGGCGGCTGAACTTGGTGGCGAGCACGACGTCGTCGCGGCGCCCTTCCAGGGCCTTGCCGAGGACGTCCTCGGAGTCGCCGTAGGCGTCGGCGGTGTCGAGGAAGTTGATGCCGGCCTCCAGCGCCCTGTGGATGATGCGGGCCGAGTCCTGGGGGGTGTTGCCCATGGCGGTGGCGAACATCAGGGTGCCGAGGGCGTAGGGGCTGACCTGGATGCCGGTCCGGCCGAGGGTGCGGTACTGCATGGAATCTCTCCCTGTGGTGGTCGGCACCGGGTGGATGCCGCTACTCTGCGATAAACGGAAAATCTTTCCGGAACCATCTTTCCCGAACTATACGGAAAGCTTTTCCGGTTACGCAAGCAGGGGGTGATGTGGTGTCTCAGAACAGAACGCCGGCCGGAGTCTCCTCGCCCGGCTCCGCAGAGCCGGGCGGCGGCGAACCGGGCGGCGGCGAACCGGCACGGCGGCGGCGCGCCGACGCGCGACGCAACGTCGACGCTTTGGTCGAGGCCGCCAGAACCGTCTTCGCCACCTCCGGCGTGGACGCGCCGGCGAAGGAGATCACCGACCTGGCCGGCGTAGGGGTCGGCACGCTCTACCGGCATTTCCCGCAGCGCTCTGACCTGGTCAAAGCCGTGGTGGAGAGCGGGATCGACGCCGTCGCCGACGCGGGCCCCGCGCTGAGTGCCGAGCACAAGCCGGCGGAAGCGCTCATCAAGTGGATCCACCGGTTCACCGAACTGCTCGCGACCAAGCGCGGACTCGCCTCAGCACTGCACTCGGGTGATCCGGCGTTCGAGGGGCTGCCCGGCTATTTCCTGGAGCGGCTCGGCCCCGCTCTCGCGGCGATGCTCGACGCTGCGGTGGCCGACGGCGCGGTTCGCGATGACATCAGCGCCGAGGATCTCCTGCACGCCCTCACTCAGCTGTGCCAGCCCGTACCCGGGCGCCCGCCCGGGTACAACCAGCGCATCGTCGCCGTCCTCCTCGACGGCCTGCGCCGCGACGCCACGCAGCGGCCCTCCGCAAGCTGACCTCGCAACGCTCGCGCTTCAGCCAAGCCCGAGCACAGGCACCGGAGATGAGCGCCAGCCCCGGCACGATCCCGCCCAAGAGCGGTGACCGTAACCGGGCGGCAGCAGGATCAGAAGGGCGCCGAACAGGGAGGCGGCCTGGCGACGGGAGGGGGACGGCCTGGCGGCGGGAGCGTCCACCCATCCGGCCTTGCGGCGGGAGGGGGACTCGTCTTTCGGCGGGGTCAGGCCAGCGGTGAGGTCACCGTGAAGGAGGAGTCCGAGGCGAACACCGAAGTGGACTCCCTCAGGTCGAGGCGCATCGCGTAGTTGTAGTGGCGCAGGTAGCGGCCGGGGAGGTTGTAGGACTCGAAGGAGGTCGTGCCGCCGCCCGCGAGGCCGGTCCGGCCGCAGAAGGTGGCGTCGCCCTTGAAGAGCGCGGATCCGTCGTCGCGCTGGAGGGTGAGGGCCATGTTGGAGTGGCGCAGGTAGTAGCCGGGTGTGTTCACCGACTGGAAGGAGTAGCAGCCGGAGTTGGCGAGTCCGGCGGAGACGGTGAAGGTCGCGCTCTGGCGGTCGGCGAGCGGGCTGGTGGCGCTGAGCGGGTCGATGTAGGCCAGGTTGCTCCGGTGGCGCAGGTAGCGGTCAGGGAAGTTGGCCGATCGCAGGGACCGGTTGCCGGTGAGGACGGCCGTGGTGTCGCCGACGTCCTCGCGCAGGACGGTGAAGTGCCTGGCGACGCCGGACAGGCCGGACAGTTCAACGCGTCCGCCGAAGGATGACAGGTTGGTGCTGTCGGCGTAGTAGTACCGGCCGCCGGTGTAGTTGTCGAAGTACAGCCGCCAACGGCCGTCGGGCAGCCGCGTCAAGGCCGGCCCTTCGAGTCCGGAGCCCCAGCCCGCCCAGTTCCCGGTCCCGACGAACTGCCAGGGCCCGGTCAGCGAGATGGCGGTGGCGTGTTCGATGTATTTGCTCGTCTCGTTCTTGAGGAAGTTGTGGTACGTCCCGCCGACTTTGACCACGAAGCTGTCGATGTAGTTGGCCGGGATGCCCAGTGCGACCGGCGCGGTCCAGGTCGACAGCGCGGTGTTGGTGGCGGTGATCCGGTAGGGGCGAAACTGACCCGCCGTACCGGTCGTGGACGCGGAGAAGATTACGTGGACGCTGCCGTCGGAATCCTTGAACCATTCAGGCGCCCAGGTGCTGCCGGTGGCGCCGTTGAGGCCGACGACGACGTTGCGCAGGAACGTCCAGCTGACCGAGTCGGCGCTGCGCGCGAAGCCGATCGTGTTGCCGGTCCAGTTGGTGGTGTAGACGAGGTAGTAGTAGCCGTCGGTGTGCCGGATCACGCTCGGGTCGCGGATCAGGCCTGATGGCGGGGTGTACGCGTTGGCCCGGACCAGGTTGTAGTTGGTGGCGTTGAACGAGTCGTAGACGTACATGTTCGACTCGCTGCTGTTGGTGAACGCGGTCATCAGGTAGTGCGGGACCGGCCCGGCGGCGTGGGCGGCGACGGGGTGGAGGATGCCCGCGACGAACAGCGCGAGGGTGACGGCGAGGACCCTCCCGGCTGCGGTGTTCCGGGGCCGGTGACTCCTGGGATCGCGCATGGGACTGTCCTTGTCCTGGGACTGAGGAGAATGTTTGCGCTAACATTCACCACCACCGAGACGCCGTGGTGATTTGGAGGTTCGGCCGTATTCGTAACGCGAGGCGATACGCCTGTCAATCCCTACGGCCGGACGGCCGGCTCGCGCTGTCCCACGGCCAGACCGCCGACTCGCGCATCACGGCCGGACAGCCAACTCGCCCTGACCCACGGCCGAACGGCCAGCTCGCGCATCACGGCCGAACGGCCGACTCACCCATTCCGACGGCCGGGTCGTGTAACTCCGGGGCCGGGCGGCCGGCTCGTGAACGAGTGGCCGCCTCGGCGGGTGGGTGAGGGTCAGGCTTGGGCGCAGAGGATGGTGATCGTGACCTTGATGTCCCGGTGGCTCTTGTTCTCCGGCAGGACGAATCCGTAGGAGTCGTCCAGCGCGCCGCCCCGGGCGTTCATGGCCTGGCCCCACATGATGTCGTTGGGGTTGATCAGATCGTAGGAGTCGACCCGGTGGCTGCCGCTCACCAGGAACTTCCCGGCCGGGCAGGTGGTCGGGCCGCTGCCGCCGTTCCCCGGCGGGAAGGTGCGGACGTTGGTGATCCGCTCCAGCCCGGTGAGACCGGCGGGACCAGCGGGCCCGGTCTGGCCCTGCGGCCCGGCAGGACCCTTCTCCCCAGCCGGACCCTGAGGCCCGACCGGTCCTCGCTCCCCGGTTGAGCCCTTCTCCCCCGCAGCGCCCTTTTCTCCCGCAGCGCCCTTTTCGCCGGCCGCGCCGGTCTCGCCTCTGGAACCAGCGGGACCGGCCTCGCCGATGGCTCCCTGCGGGCCGACAGGACCGATCGGTCCCGTCTCGTTCCACGTCAGCTCGCGGTGACCCACCGGGCATCGCCCGACCGGGCCGGACGTCGGCCACGGCACCGGCCTGCCCGTCGCCAGCGAGGTCTCACCCGAATCACCCGGAAGGCGCAGCACGCCGTCCGGCCCGACGCAGGCCACGATCTGAAGGTCCCGCGCCTCAGTTACGGCCACCGCCACCCCGGCCCCTCCGGCCAGCAACCCCGCCATGGCCCCAATGGCCAGCCACGTTCCCCGCTCCGCGACGCGCCGCATGGCGTCATCCCCCTTCAGTACGCGTAAATGTCGCGCACACCCTAGGGATTCGGCCTGTCCGAGATCATCCCCCGCACGGGCGGAAACGGGTCATCCTCGCGGCGGACGCGGGGATGGCCGACGAGCGGGTTGGGGCACGGGAGATCAGCGCGCACGGGCGATCAGCGCGCACCGGAGGTTGGGGTGCGGGGCGCTTGACGGGCGCGGGGACGGTCGGCGGACGCGGGAAAGGTGATCGCACGCCGAAGCGGGAGGAGGGTCGTTGACGGACGCGGAGACGGTCGGCGGACGCGGGAAGGGTGATCGCACGCCGAAGGTGATCGTAGGCCGAAGCGGGAGGAGGGTCGTTGACGGACGCGGAGACGGTCGGCGGGCTCAGAGGACGGTTACTGACGCCAGCCTTTGGTGTATTTGCTGCGGTATTTGAGGTCGGGCTCGGTCTCGATGAGGGACAGTGCCTGCTGTGCGATCGTCTCGTCGTCGGTGGCTTTGTGGAGGTTTCGTAGGCCGATGACGATGTCGTACCGGATGAGGGTGCAGTTCTTTTCGGGCTCGGAGTCTTTGAAGCGGGTGGCGAGGGCGGTGACGATGGCTGCTCGCTGTTCGGGGCCGGTGAGGCCGATCTTCCAGAGCGACTGCAGGCAGTGGCGGGCTGTGACGAACCGCTTGTCTCTGGTCACTTCGAGCAGTGTGGGGAGGTCGTTCAGGATCCGTTTCTCCGGATCGCTGGCCGCCAGGTTGCAGAGGATCTGCGAGGCGATCGCCCGGTTGTGGTTGTCCGTGTGGCCGAGGTTGCCGATTACCTCGGCCCAGACGTCGTAGGCCCAGGGAACCGGCTGGGCGGTCGTGCGCATCATCGCGTCGTAGGCGGCGTTCTGGCGGTCGCGTTCCTTTGACCAGAGGTCGCTGAATGCGTCCGGCACCGGGTCACTGGCCACAGGTTCGACTCCAACCTCGATCTGGATGCGTCCGGCCACATCCTAGGACGGTCAGGCCGACCCGGACTTTGTGCCCGCCGCATCCCAGGACGGATTAGATCGAGGCGGGGGGCTCGGACAGGGTGCGCTTGATGGTGCGGCTCAGGTCGTCGGCGAGGATTTCCGGGGTGCCGTTGGCGATGCCGTCCAGGGAGAGGGCGGCGACCACGGCTGGGTCGAGTTTGTTCTCGGGGGCTACGTAGGCGGCCATGTCGGTGTCCATGTAGCCGACGTGGAGGCTTGCGACCTGGATGCCCTTGGGGGCGAGTTCGGTGCGGAGCGCATTGGTCATCGCCCAGGCGGCGGCTTTGCCCGCCGAGTAGGCGCCGTAGTCGGGGACGTGCACCCAGGCGAGCACGGACAGCACGTTGAGGATCGCGCCGCCGCCGTTGCTCTCGATGATCGGGGTGAAGGCGCGTGATACGGCGAGCGGGCCGAAGTAGTGGGATTCCATCTCCAGGCGGATCTGGTCGAACTCGCCGGCCAGCAGGTTCGTGTGGGTGGAGATGCCCGCGTTGTTGATCAGCAGGGTGACGTCGGGCGCGGCCTTGGCCGCTTTCGCCACGGATTCGGGATCGGTGATGTCGAGTTCGAGGGGGATCGCGCCGGGGACCTCGACGGTCTCGGGCCTGCGGGCGGCGGCGTAGACCTTCGCGCCGCGTTCGAGCAACTGGGTGACGAAGTGCCGGCCCAGACCTCGGTTGCCGCCGGTCACGATGGCCACGGAATTCTCGATCTTCATGGTGTTCCTTTCGATTGACCGCCGGACACGAACCTACGGATCGCATCTAGCTTGGAACAACCAAGTTAGCGTCAAACTTGGATTAGGCAAGTGAGGGGGTAGCCTGTGGCCGTGAGAAGCACGACTCGGCGCGCGCTGCGGGACAGCGAATGCTCGATCCAGCGCAGTCTCGAAGTGATCGGGGACCCCTGGACGGTGCTCGTCCTGCGGGAGGCGTTCCTGGGCACAACGCGTTTCGGTGATCTCGTCACCGCCATCGGCATCTCCACCGACCTGCTCACCGACCGCCTGGCCAGACTGGTCGAGGCCGGCGTCATGGAGAAACGCCCCTACTCCGAACCAGGCAAACGCACCCGGTACGGCTACCTCCTCACCCCCACGGGCACCGAACTCCGCGTCGTCCTCGGCGCACTCCAGCAATGGGGCGACACCCACCGCCTCAACGGCGACTCCCCCTCCATGGAACGCCGCAGCCGCACGACCGCCCAGCGCCTCGAAGTGGCCTTCGTCGACGAATCCGGCCAAGCCGTGCCCCTCGACGACGTCGACTTCGTCCCACGAGCAGCGGGATCCTAGGGAGTCCCGCTTGGCCGACGCGGTGCCGACCGCCAATCGAGGACGACCCGAGCGGCGGGATGGTAGGAAGTCCCCCTGCCCAGCGGGCGCCGTGGGGTTCAGCGGCTGGTGCCGAGTAGCGAGGTGTACAGGTCGAGATGGGATTGGGCGGCCGTCTTCCAGCTGTGCCGGAAGGCGAGATCGCGTCCAGCTGCGCGCCGCGACAGGTCCGGGGTCAGAGCGGCTTCCCGGAGGGCCCTGGCGAGTGCGGGGGTGTCGGCGGCGAACAATGCGGCGCCGGTGAAGACTTCGCGGAAGACCGGGAGGTCGCGGGTGACGAGGGGGACTCCGGCGGCCAGGGCCTCCATGGCGGCCAGCCCGAAGCCCTCCTTCGTGGAGGGGAAGGCGAATGCGGCGGCACCGGCGACGAGTCCGGGCAGGTCGTCGTGGGCCACCGGCCCGAGGACCACGGGACTCACGCCGAGTTCGGCCGCTCTGGCTTCCCAGGCCGCTCGGTAGTCGCGGTAGTCGAACAGGGTCTCGCCGCCCGCGATGACCAGCCGATGCTCGGCCGGGTTCAGGAGGGCGTATGCCTCAAGAAGGTCAATCGAGCCCTTTCGCGGCTCGATCCCGCCCACGGTGAGGATGTAGGACCCGAACCGGGCCCGCCAATCCGAACCCGAAGCCGCCGCGAACCGGGCCGCGTCGACGCCGTTCGGGATGACCGTGGCCGTGATCCCCCACCCGTCGGCGAGTTCGCCGGCGACCGCGCCGGAGACGCAGACATGCGCCCATGGCCGCACGATGGCCCGCTCATGGCACGCGGCCAGTTCCGGCGTCGTGAAATGGTCCAGGTGGTGCACCGTCCGGATACAGGGCCCGGCCGCGTTGGCGCTGATGCAGTCCTGCGCGTGGACGACGTCATACGACGCGGGATCGAAGGCGTCACCCAGCAACGTGATCGAGCGCAGCACCCGCACTCCCAGGGATTCACCGTCGACATCCGGGCACGGCACGATCCGGACCCGGACCCGGGGATCCACCGGGCGAAAGAAACCCAGGTCACCGCCCCGGCCGAGAGACCACACGGTAACCTCCGCGCCCAACTCAGCCAGGGCCTCGGCGAGCGCGAGGGTATGCACGACCCCACCACGCGGCTTCGTCGAGTACGTGAGCAGGGCGATCCTCACCGAGAACCACCCCGGCCAAATGACCACAGCTTGGTCAGGTAGCTGAGTGGGACAATCCTCACCCGGAATCACCCCAGCCAACAGTCACAAAACTGAGCAGCGCAATCCTCACGGGAGTGCGGCCCGGTAGCTGGATGGGCGGCGTTCGTCGATGTGTTTCAGTACTCGGCGGGCGCTGGCGATTTCCGCGGCGACGTCCAGTTCGGCGATCGCGAGGCCCGCCTTGGACCATGTTCTGGCGAGGATGTCGCCGCCGGGGCCGACCACCTTGGCCTGGCCGAGGAAGCGCATGCCGCCGAGGGCGCCGGTCTGGTTGGAGGAGGCCAGCACGACCTGGTTCTCGGCGGCGCGGGCGCAGTCGTACAGGTCGAAGAGGCGGGATTGGCGGTCCTGGGCCATTCGGGGGGCGCGGTTGGTGATGCTGGTGGGCCAGGCGGACAGGCAGGCGATGATTTCGGCGCCGTCCAGGGCCAGGCTGCGGGCCGATTCGGGAAAGGTCTTGTCGTAGTCGATCAGCATGCCGACCCGGCCGACGGGGGTGTCGAACGCGTCGAAGCGGTCGCCGGGATCGTAGGCGGCGGCTTCGCCGGCGGGCAGGTGGACTTTGCGGTGGCGGCCGAGGACGCCGTCGCCGGTGACGCAGACGGCGGCGTTGTAGCGGCGGTCGCCGTCGGCTTCGCGGTAGCCGACGCAGACGACCATCTCGGCGGCCAGTTCGGCGACCTGTTTGAGGGCCGGGTCGTCGGGGTCGAGCGCGGGCGGCAGCGCGTCGGGGTCGGGGTGGCGCAGGTCGGCGAGGTAGCCGCCGAGGGCCGCGTCGGGCAGGACGAGCAGCGCGGAACCGGCTTCGCGCGCGTCCGACACCAGTTTGGCGATCCGGAGCAGGTCGAACTCCAGGTCGCGGCCGAAGTGCGCGGAGGCCGCGGCGATCCGTAGCGTTGCCACGGTCAGAATCCTCCCACCGCGGCCGCGTACGTCTCGGGGCGGCGGTCGCGGAGGTGGCCCATGGACCGGCGGGCGGCGGCGAGTGCCGCCTGGACGTCGAGCTCCGCCACGGCCATGCCGCCCGCCACGGGGGTCATCGCGAGGATCTCCCCGCCGGGCCCGACGATCTTCGCCCGGCCGACGAAGCGCAGGTCGCCGAAGGTCCCCGACTGGTTGGCGGACAGCCAGACCACCTGGTTCTCCAGCGCCCGCGCCTGGTCGAACAGGTCGAACCGGTGCGTCCAGCGGTCGTCGGCCAGGTCCGGCGCCGGATTGGTACGGCTGGCCGGCCAAGCCGACACGCACACCACGATCTCGGCCCCGTCCAGCGCCAGCGCCCTGGCCGACTCGGGAAACGCCTTGTCGTAGCAGATCAGCATGCCCAGCCGCCCGACCGGCGTGTCGAAGGCGGCGAACCCGTCCCCGGCCGCGTAGGAGCTGTCCTCACTGAGCGGCTGATGCACCTTCCGATGGTGACCGAGCACCCCGTCCCCGGTCACGCACACGACACTGTTGTAACGAAGCCCGGCCTCCGACTCGCAGTACCCGGCACACACGATCATGTCCCCGGCGAGGCTCCGCAGCCGCCTGATCTCGGGCCCGTCGGCGGCGAGCGCGGGCGGCCCTTCCGCGTCGCCGTCGAGGTTGGCCAGGTAACCGCCGAGACACGCCTCGGGGAGGGCGAGCACCCGCACCCCGTCGGCTCTGGCCCGGCCGGTCAGGTCGGCGATCCGGGCGAAACAGTCCTCCATGTCCCGTCCGAAGGGCGCCGCGACCGCGGCCATCCTGATCACGCCCGGCCCATTCCGGTGACGGGCCCGCTGAGGACCTCGGTGAGTTCGCCGTCCGGCCAGCGCAGCCGTACACCGCGGCCTGAGGTCAGTTCGCCGCATTCCGCGCCGGTCGCGGGACCGGCGGGCAGAGCGGGCGCGTCCGGGGCGTCGGCGGTGATCATGGCGAAGCCGGGGAAGCAGGTCAGCCAGTCGCCCATGGTCGCGGCCGGCGGGCGGGGCAGCCGGGCCATGTCCAGGACGGCCCCGCAGGAGCCGGCCTCGGCGAGCATGCCGAGCGTGCCGGCGATTCCGGCCATGGAGACGTCCTTGGCGGCGGCCGGCCTGGCCGTGCCGACCGCGCCGAGCATGGCGCGGAGTTCGGCGGTGGAGCGGATCGAGGTGGAGTCCCACTGGCGGCCGGTGTAGCCGGGACGCCAGCGACCGCCCAGGTCGGCGGTGAGCCGGAGCCGATGCCCCGGACGGCCACCGCCACCGGGAACCGGATGGGCGGTCCGGCCGAGCGCGGTCACCGAGAGCGCGGCCGGGACGCCGAACTGGGTGTGCCCGCCCAGGATCGGCACGTCGTAGGCGTCGGACGCGCGGCGCAGCCCCGCCAGCACCCGGGCGGCGAACGACGCGTCCCGCGCCCCGAGCGCGTCCAGCAGGCCGACCGGGGTCGCGCCCATCGCGGCCAGGTCGTTGACGTTGACCAGGACGGCGCACCACCCCGCCCAGTCCGGGTCGCGTTCCACCATCGACGGCAGGATCGCGTCGCAGGCCGCGACCAGGTCGCTGCCGGGCACCGGCGCGCCGTCGTCGCCGACGAAGCCGCGCCCGCCGGGGGCGAGCCCGCGCAGCAGCGACCCGAGCGCGGCCTTCCCCTCGGCCGCCGCCGCGACCCGGCCGATCGGCCAGCGCATCAGCACGTGCGGCACGCCCTGGACGTCCACCGGCCGGACCCGCCGCCAGCCGAGCCTGACGAACAGCGACTCGTGCCTGACCTGGACGTCGGCGTCGAACCTGAGCACCCCGGCGTTCTCCGCGTACCCGCAGGCGGCCCGGACCAGCGCGGGCCCGACGCCGGGCGCGCCGCGCTGCCCAGGCGCGACGACCAGCCGCCCGCCACGCCACCACCCGAGGTCAGGCCCGTCACCGGCGGGCCCCAGCCGGACCCCGCCGATCACGGTCCCGGCCGGGTCGCGGGCGACCAGCACCACGGTCCGCGGGTCGTCGTCGTGGAAGTCCAGGTCGCTGTCGCCGAACAGGCCCTGGTCCTCGACGAACACCCGGCGCCGCAGCATCCGGTAGGCGAACACGGTGCCCCGGTCGGCGGCCCGCCCGATCGTGAACGGCCGGGGCAGCCGGGGGCTCCCCGAGCCGAGCAGCGCGGGCACGTCCACCGGCCACGGCTCCGGCTGCCATTCCGCGACCCCGAGCAGGGTGTCGCACACCGACGTCGCCATCACCCTCCCGCCATCGCCAGCGCGCTGCACGCGCCACACGCCGCGCAGCCGGCCTGCTGATCCGCGCCGGTCATCCCGGCGGCCCTGAGCCGGGCCGCCACCCGTTCGGTGACGTCCCTGACGAGTTCCCTGGGCGGCGCGGTGACGCCGTCCCGCCGCGCCAGCGTGCCCGCCATCGGCCGGATCGGCACCACGAACGGGTAGACGCCCCGCTCGATCAGCCGGGCCGCGCCCGCGACCAGCTCGTCGGCGTCCTCACCCAGCCCCACCAGCAGGTACGTGGAGACCCTGTTCCGCCCGAAGACCCGGACGGCCTCGTCCCACGCCGCCTCGTACGCCGCCAGCGGCACCGTCGACTTGCCCGGCATCCACCGCCGCCGGACCTCGTCGTCCAGCGACTCCACGTGGATGCCGATCGCCGTGGCCCCCGCCTCGCGCAACCGGCCGATCCAGGCCAGGTCCTCCGGCGGTTCGCACTGCACCTGGACGGGCAACCCGGGCACGGCCGCCAGCACCGCGCGCACGCTCCGGACGAGCACCCGCGCACCCCGGTCGGGCCCGCCGGTGGTGCCCGTCGTCAGCACCATCTGGCGCACCCCGTCCAGCCGGACCGCCGCCTCGGCGACCTCGGCCAGCTGGGCCGGGGTCTTGGCGGCGACGGTCGCGCCGGAGCGCAGCGACTCCTCGATCGCGCAGAACCGGCAGCGGTCGGCTTCGCCGTACCGGACGCAGGTCTGCACGACGGTGGTGGCGAGCACGTCCGCGCCGTGCAGCTTCGCGATCTTCTCGTACGGCACGCCGTCGGCCGTGACCAGGTCGTAGAAGCGCGGACGCCGGACCGGCCGGATGGCCAGCCCCATGTCCGTGCCGCCCAGGTACAGGCGGCCGTCGCGGACCACGTACGGGCTGTCGGGGTTGAGGGGGATCGCGGCGCTGGCGCCGTCGACCACGAGGTGGCCGTCGTCGCTGGGCCCGGCTCCCCCCGTCCGCCGGACCGGCGCGTCGAGGCGTACGCCGCGGATGGCGACGTCGACCCGGGTTCCCATCCGGTCCATCAGAACATGTACGTCGAGTTGATGATCGCGCCCTTGCGGGCGTAATGGATGAGCGCGTCCTGGACGTCCAGCGGGTGCGTCGGGATCACGCCCTCCATCAGGTCCTCCTCGCGGGCGCCGTGCAGGGACAGGCCGAAGCGGCAGCAGAAGACCTTGCCGCCTTCGGCGATGAACGTCTTCAGCGAGTTGTTGATGTTGTGCTCGCCGGGGAAGGCCGAGTTGCCGGTGGTCGGGAAGCCGCGGGTGGCCAGGCAGTTCAGCGAGCCGGGGCCGTAGAAGTAGATCGCCGACTCGAAGCCCTTCCGGAGGGCGCGGGTGGCCTGGAGGATCGCCACGAAGCTGACCGACGACTCGTGCGCGATGCCGTGCACGAGGGTGAAGTAGGTCTCGCCGTCCTCGGCCTTGTAGTCGGGGAAGACCTTGGTGTCGCCGTACAGGCTGGAGCCTTCGGGCAGGGAGGGGTGCGGGATCTCGGTGAGGCTTGCCTGCTCGAGCTCGGTGAGGTCGGCCATGGGGGTTCTCCTATCCGTAGAGCTTCTCGAATGTGTCGCGGAAGACCAGCCGGGACAGCTCGCCGTCGCCGACGGCGGCGCGGAGCCGGGCGTGCTCCCCGGGGTGGTCGCCCCAGGGCTCGTCGCTGGCGAACAGCAGCCGGTCGTGGCCGAGGCCACGGCGGCCGATCTCCCGGACCAGCCAGCGGGGGGTGAATCCGATGGCCCAGGAGAGGTCGGTGTAGACGCGTTTGCCGGCTTCGATCCAGTCGAAGAACCGGTGCCCGGCGAGTTTGATGTGGCCGCTGGCGCCGCCGCCGAAGTGCACGAGGTGGAGGGCGACCCTGTCGGCGTACCAGTCGACGAGGTGGCCGATCTCGTCGATGTCGGAGGCCGCGCCGGGTGAGGTGTGCACGTGCACGACCAGGTCGTGGCGGCGGGCGGTGGCGAAGATCTGGTCCAGCAGGGGGCGGCAGTCCGCGTCGGTGGCCCGGCCGCCGAGCAGGAAGCTCAGTTTGAGCGCGCGCACGCCCGGTTCGCCGGCCAGGGCGAGTGCGGCCTCGGTGCGGGTCCGGTCGGCGGGGCGGGGGGAGACCCACAGCCCGGCGCGGACGCGGTCGTCGCGGGCGGCGGCTTCCAGGCAGAGTTCGTTGAAGGAGAACGCGATCGCGGGGTCGGGCACGCCGTAGTTGGGGATGACCAGGGCGCGTTCTGTTCCTTCCGCGTCCAGGTCGGCGAGCAGTTCGGTCACGGTGGCGCGGGCGCCGATGTCGGGGTTGACCGGCGGGCCGCCGTAGAAGGGGTAGCTGGGCAGCACTCCGAGGTGCCGGTGCGCGTCGGCGGTCATCACGTCCCCAGCAGTTCGGGGTGGACGAAGTAGGCGGGGACGGCCTTGCTGGGCGGGGCGGCGGAGGCGATGTGCTTGGCCAGGTGCTCGGCGTCGCGGCCGACGCCGACGAAGCGGCCGGAACCCCAGGTGTGCTGCCAGGGCAGGCCCAGGAAGTACAGGCCGGGGCAGCGGGTGACGCCGCGCTCGTGCGCCGGGTAGCCGGTGCCGTCGAAGACGGGGACCCGGATCCAGCCGTAGTCGCGGCGGAAGCCGGTGCACCAGATGATCGCGGCCAGGCCGGTGGCGTCCAGCTCGCCGGGGCCGTCCGGTGGCTCCCATACCGGGACGTACCGCGCCTCTGTGGGGGCGTCGACGCCGTTGAGGGTGATGAAGGTGTCGATCGAGTCCTTGACGCCCTCCGAGACGGCGTCGGCGTGGTCTAGGTTGCGGCCCAGATCGTCGGCGAAGCGCAGCGTCGTGCCGGTGACGCCTACGATGCGGCCGTACAGGCGCATGCCGTCGCGGGCGAAGGCGCGCAGGTCGATGTCGCGCCCGCCGTCCCGCCCGGTCACGTAGTGGTTGGCGCGGGCCCGGACCGCGTCGGGGTCGTCGAACTCGCTGATCGGCCGGTCGTAGTGGCCCATCAGGTCCAGCCAGGCCACCACGTCCCTGCCCCGGTACCTGCGGGCCACCCGGGGCGCGCCGCCGACGGCCAGGTGCACCGGCCGGCCCGCCAGGTGCAGGTCCTCGGCGATCTGACTGCCGGACTGGCCGCTGCCCACCACCAGGACCGGGCCAGGCGGCAGCGCGGCCGGGTTGCGGTACTCGCCCGAGTGCAGGTGCGGCACCGCGATCCGCTCGGCGATCCTCGGCAGGTACGGCGTCTGGTACGGCCCGGTGGCCACCACCACCTGGTCGGCGGTCATCGTGCCCCGGTCGGTGACGATCTCGAACCGCTCCCCCGCGGTCAGCCGCAGCGCGGTGACCCCCTCCAGGACGGGCGGCGCGAACGAGGCCGCGTACCCCTCCAGGTAGTCCACGATCTCCTCGCGGAGCATGAAACCGTCCTGGTCCTCCCCCTGGTACGGGTACCCCGGCAGGCGGCACTGCCAGTTGGGCGTCACCAGGCAGAAGGTGTCCCAGCGCCGGGACCGCCACTCCTCGCCCACCCGGCCGCGTTCCAGCAGCACGTGGCCGACGCCGCGCCGGGTCAGGCAGTGGCTCATCGAGAGTCCCGCCTGCCCGGCGCCGATGATCGCCACCGGGTGGTGCGCGCCGTCCAGATTCATTATTCGAATCCTTCGACGAGCACCTCGCCGGGCTGACCGGCGGCTTTCTCCACTATCTCGGTCAGTTGCTGGGAGGCGGCCGTACAGGCGAATCCGTATTTGGCCGCGACCCGGTCGCTCGCGATTTTCAGCGCGTTTTCGCAGCGGGCCACGAAGTCGGGCACCGGGTAGGATTGACCTGGGGTTAAGTACTCCTCGACCACCAGGGAGGGCGAGTAGCAGCGTTGCAAGGAACCATCCGGCCAACGCACCCGGAAATACATCTCAGGCACTCGCACCTCCACCGAAGAATCGGTCGTGTGCCTAAGATTTCAGAGCGATACGATTACCGAACGGTTTCATCCGGAATAAAACAGGGTTACCGGAATTCAGCCTTGTTTCATTTAACTCTGGGATATCTGGACGTGTGAGCGCCAGCTGTGGCGCGGCTCGAAACCGAGCGCGGCGCGGGCGCGTTCGCTGGTCATCAGCGTCTCGAACTCGCCCAGCTCCTTGGTGATCTCCGCGGTCGGGAAGTTCTCGGCCATGAGCTGCGCCGACGGGGTGATCATCACGGTGTCGGCGGCGGCGATGATGTACGCGCTGGAGCCCGTCACGTCGGCCTCCAGGGAGAGCCGGGCCGACAGCGCGCAGTCCCGCACGTCGATGTAGCTCCACAGGTTGAAGCTGCGCGGCGCCGGGTCCTTCCAGTAGGACGGGAAGCGCTGGTAGTCCTCGGGCTTGATGACGTTGGAGAACCGGAGGCCGACGAACGGGATGCCGCTCCAGGCGGAGATGTGGTCCGCCATGGTCTCGGTGAGCACCTTCGACAGGGAGTAGGTCGTGGTCGGGTACGGATAGTGGTCCTCGTCCAGCGGCGCGTACCGGGGCGGGACCTCGAAGTTCAGGCCGAGGGTGGTCTCGCTGGAGGCGTACACGACCCGGCTCATGCCGAGGGCGGCCGCCGCCAGGAAGACGTTGCCGTTCATGGTGGTGTTGGCGCTGAGGGTGCGGGCGGGCGGCAGCAGCGTCGGCGCCGGGATGTTGGCGATGTGGACCACCGCATCCGCGCCGGTCAGCACGTCGACGGCGTCGCCGTAGTCGGTGAGGTCGGCGCGGGTGTACTGGAAGTCCGCCCGCGACCACTGCGCGGGCAGGGCCGCGGGGTGCGCGGAGACGTCGGTGGCGTTGACGCGGTAGCCGTGCTCCAGCAGCTCGTGAACGGTGGCGACTCCCACGACACCGGCCGCGCCGGTCACACAGATCGTCCGAGGCGATTTCAGTCCTGTCATGTACGTGATCATTCCACTGTGCTGGTCAATGTACCCAATGCCTAGTTTGGGCAAGTGATTGATCATATGGGCGTGGCGTCGGTTTTTGCTGGCAAGGAAGGTGGACGACGAGCACAGAGAAGGGCGGGGAAATGTCCGAAACCCGAGAGCACGGGCCGGTGGCCGACGCAAAGATGATCATCGACAAGGCGGAGGACGCGATCGCGCAGATCGCCATCGCGGCCCGCACGAAGCTGGCGGAAATGGGCGGCGCCAGCGACATCCCGTGGCCCGACCCCGACGACACCTTCTGCAAGGTCGCCCAATGCGACTGCCCCGCCTACACCGCTCCCCCGGCACCCACCCACCCACACGCCCCGAACCCGCCGAGCATCTGCCGCACCCGCATCGACGGCCGCGTCTGCGGCCACCAGTTCACCCGCCACAACGTCTTCTAACGCCACCCGCCGAGGAGGCCCTCTGGGCCCGTCCCCGTTTATGGAAGGACGACTGTGCGCCCGCGCGAACGCTGCGGCTCGGTGCCTTCTTGGAGGTGGTGGGAGCGGGCGGCTTCGGTGAGTGGCAGCCGTGTGCCGATCCGGGAGAGCAGGATGCCGCGGGCCAGGAGGTGGTTGATCGCCGTAGCCGCCTCGGCGAGTTCGGCCGCGGTGGCGTTGCTGATCACGAAGCCGCGGAGGCTGGCGTTGCGGGTGTAGAGCTGTCCGACCGGGAGCACGGGGGTGGCGCCGAGGCCGGCCATGATGATCATCCGGCCGCCGTGGGCGAGCAGGGGGATGGTCTGCTCCAGGTGGTGCCGACCGGCGTTGTCCCAGAACACGTCGACTCCGTCGGGAGCGAGTTCGGCGATCTTCGCGTACACATCCGGGTCGTGTTAGTCGACGACCTCGTCGGCGCCGCGCTGCCGGCACCAGTCGAAGTCGTCCGGGCGTGCGGTCGCGACGACCCGCGCTCCCGCGGCTGCGGCGAGTCGGACGATTGACCGCCAGCGCCCGCGCCTTCACCAGGACCTCCGACGAGCCGGGCTCGGGCACCGGCAACCGGCCGATCCGTATCTCGCCCGCCGGACCCGGCCGCGTGATGTACGCCGCGGTCATGGTCTCCCGGTCGTCCATCAGTCCTCTTCCAGGTCGGCGAGGTACGTGCGCGCCCACGACTGCCTGAGATCCCCCTCCTCGGCGCCGCCGAAGGTGTAGGCCGGAGAAAGGATCGGCAGCGCTCGCTCCACGTGCACCAGAATCGCGCGATTGGCGGGGTAGCCGGGGCCGTTCAGGTCGAGCAGCCATGCGTGCAGCCACTCGTACACGGGATCGCCGGGGTCGCGGAACTCCGCGACGCCCTTGAACCGGTAGCCCCGCCTGCGCAGAAAGTCGATCGAGTTGACCTCGATTCGCGGATCGTGCTGGAGGTTGCCGACCGTGTTCGGGGACGCGATGTCCATGAAGGCGATGTGCCCGTCGTCGTAGACCCGCATCGATCCCTTGGGCGAGAGATTGGGCGAGCCGTCGGAACACACGGTGGCCACGAAGGACAACCGCGCGGTCTCCACGATCCGCCGCATATCGTCGTCGATAGTCTTCAACATCTCTCCTTCAACGAGGCCCCAGCTCCGGCCTCGGGGAGGAGGTTGGGTTCCACGCTTCCCGTGCCTTGATCGCTCGGACTATCAGCGGGATCACGATCACTCTCCGGTTCTCTGCCCAGCTCAGCCCTCAATCAAGCCATGATCGATCCGGGCCGGCTTTCGGTGGGATGTTGAAGTTGATCCGGAACATGTTGTCGGGGTCGTGGCGGGCCTTGAGGGTCCTCAGCCGGTCGTAGTCGGCCGGGGCGTAGGCGACGCTGACGCGGTCTGGGCCGGTGTTCTCGACGCCGGC
This sequence comes from Acrocarpospora corrugata, assembly GCF_009687845.1. Classification (GTDB taxonomy): domain Bacteria; phylum Actinomycetota; class Actinomycetes; order Streptosporangiales; family Streptosporangiaceae; genus Acrocarpospora; species Acrocarpospora corrugata. The sequence continues at coordinate 121,011 of NZ_BLAD01000035.1, read as the reverse complement.
GAAGTTGAGGTTGGTTCCTCCGGTGCTCCAGGGACGCAGCCGGGCCAGCAGGTCATCGCGCCGCCGGAGGGTTCCGGGCTCCGGGATGGCACCGGTGTAGAGCGAGAAGGTCGCGTCGCGTCCGCCGACGCAGTTGGGGAGCTTCGGCGGGCGGGCGTAGGCGCCGCCGAAATGCCGCAGCTCGGTGATGAACGGCGCCCCCGGTCCGGCCAGCGCGACGATCGCGTCGACGGCGTCGCCGGTCAGCTCGCTCAGCAGCAGGTTGCGGTCGTAGGCGAGGTACGGCACGGCGGTCGGCTCGTGGTGAATCGTGCCGACCTCGGCGTAGGGCATGTCCCGCACGGTGTCCAGGAGGGCTGGGCCGAGGTCGCGCAGCGGCCGCACCAGGCGCTCCCCTTCTGCCGTGGCGCCGCTGTAGGCGAAACGGAGGTGGGTGACGAAGCGCCCGCGTAGCGGCTCAGGTACGCCGGGGAGGTCGGGGTTCTGGGCCAGCAGCACCGAGGAGGACATCTCCTCGGGCGCGTGCCGGCTCCAGTCGGCGTAGGCGTGCAGCACCTCGGCGGTGGCCTCGCCCGGAAAGTAGAGTCCGCTCCCGTACAGCCGAGGGACCGGGAACAGGTCGACTTCCATGCCCACGACCAGGCCGAAGTTGTCTTTGCCGCCGCGTACCGCCCAAATGACCGAGCCACTCGACGCGGACATGTTCGACGCCATGTGCCCGTCCGGCGCGCTGCCCTTCCAGATCGGCGACAAATGGACAGAGATGATCGTCATCTGCCTGGCCGATGGGCCGAGGCGTTTCACCGAGTTGCGGGTTCCGCTTGGGGCGATCACCCCCAAAGTGCTCTCCGCGACCCTGCGCGCCATGCGCCGCGACGGCCTGGTCACCAGGACCGCCTACGACGAGAATCCGCCGCGGGTCGAGTACGAGCTCACCGAGCTCGGCCGCAGCATGCTCCTCCTCATCGACGCGGTACGCGCCTGGAGCTCCCAGTATTTGCCGGCGATTCTTGCGGCCCGGCAGGCCAGCGAGCGGCTCGACGCTTAACCGGCTGACCGCTGGCAGAAAGCCCGCTGAAACCCTGGATCGTCACCCTCCGCGACAGGCCGGACGCAACCGTGCAGAGGCCGGATGCGAAGCTTGTTCTATGGGAAACGTGCTGGTGACGGGGGCGACTGGCTACGTGGGTGGCCGGTTGGTGCCTGAATTGCTCGCCGCGGGACATGAGGTCACGTGTGTCGTCCGGCGGCCGGAACGTTTGCGTGATGTCCCGTGGGCCGGGAGGGTTTGCATAGCGGCCGGGGATGTGGCGGACGGCGAGGCGATGAGCTGGGCTCTGGACGGCGTCGAAGTCGCCTACTACCTGGTTCATTCCATGGCGGGTGGACCGGCTTTCGCGGAGCGGGACCGGCAAGCCGCCATGACCTTCGCCGAGGCGGCGGCCGGGGCCGGGGTCAGGAGAATCGTCTACCTGGGCGGGCTGACGCACGCGCACGGCCGGCTCTCGCCGCACATGGGGTCCAGGACCGAGGTCGGGGAGATCTTCCTGGGCGCCCGCACTCCGGCCGTGGTCCTGCGGGCGGCGATGATCATCGGGTCGGGGTCCGCGTCGTTCGAGATGCTGCGGCACCTGACCGAGCGGCTGCCGGTGATGACCACACCGCGCTGGGTGAACAGCCCGACCCAGCCGATCGCGATCCGCGACGCACTGCGCTACCTCGTCGGCTGCGCGTCGGTCCCCGGCGAGGTGAACCGCGCCTTCGACATCGGCGGCCCCGACGTCCTGACTTACGGCGACATGATGCGGCGGTACGCCGCGGTCGCGGGACTGCCACCTCGGCTGATCATCCCGGTGCCGGCGCTCTCGCCGGGATTGTCCAGCCACTGGGTCGGGCTCGTCACCCCCGTCCCGTCCCGCCTCGCCCGGCCCTTGGTGGAGTCACTACGCCACGAGGCCGTCTGCGCCGAACACGACATATCCTCCTTCGTCCCCGACCCGCCGGACGGCCTGATCGACTTCGACGAGTCGGTACGCCTGGCGCTGCGCCGCATCAAGGAAGCCGACGTCGCCACCCGCTGGTCCTCGGCCTCCACCCCCGGCGCCCCGAGCGACCCCCTCCCGACCGACCCCGACTGGGCCGGCGGCAGCCTGTACGCCGACGAACGCACCCGCGAGACGACCGCCTCACCGGCAGCCGTCTGGCGAGTGATCGAAGGAATCGGCGGCGCGAACGGCTGGTACTCCCTCCCGGTCGCCTGGCGCCTGCGCGGCATGATCGACCGCCTGATGGGCGGCGTCGGATTGCGCCGGGGCCGCCGCGACCCAAACCGCCTGCGGGCGGGCGACGCGGTGGACTTCTGGCGCGTAGAAGAAGTCGAACCAGGCCACTTGCTCCGCCTCCGCGCCGAAATGCTCCTCCCCGGCCTCGCCTGGCTCGAACTCTCCACCGAACCGGGCCCCGAACCAGGCCAGACGCTCTACCGGCAACGCGCCCTGTTCCACCCACGCGGGCTGCTCGGACATCTCTACTGGCGAGGAATCTCACCATTCCATCGCCTGATCTTCGGCCGAATGCCCCGCAACATCACCCGCGCCGCGGAACGCCTGCCCGGCGGGAAGCGGCCAGAACTACATCGGGTGCCACCGGGCCGCGTAGGTCCCTGACCCCAGCCCGCTGACAGCGCACCGCGCCCGTCACCTGGTTGGTGACGGGCGCGGAACGCTGCGAACTAGGTGATGCGGCCGATGAAGGTGGATACCGCTTCGACGATGTCGGAGATGGTTTCTACCGCGTTCGCGGGGCCGCGGCTCTGGGCGTTGAAGCCGACGATCTTCTCTGGGACCTTGACGATGACGAAAGCGCGGATCTTGGCGGGGATGGATTTGCGGGCCGCGAGGAGAGCGGCGGTGGGGGCCGCTTCGGCCGGGATCTGGATGACGATCTTCGGCGCGACGCGCATGGGGGGGCCGCCGGCGATGGGGCGTTGGCCGGCCTTGTTGGTGGTGTAGTCCTGTTTGTTTTGGGTGGCGTTGGCCTTGTGATTGCTGCCGCCGCCGCAGCGGCTCTTGCCCTTGCCGGAGTTGTGGACCAGGACGTCGGCTTGGCCGGAGGCGACGTAGTAGGTGTGGGTGTCGGCGATGGTGAGGTTGTGGACGGTCGCGGGTTGTTCGTGGATGGTGAGCGCGGTCACCCGTACCGGGCGGCCGTGGGAGTCCTGGAGTTGGTCGCCGGGTTCCAGGTCGGCCGCGTCGACCCAGGCGGAGTCAGCATGGGCGGAACCGGCACGGGCGGTGTCTGCACGGGCGGTGTCTGCACGGGCGGTGTCTGCACGGGCGGTGTCTGCACGGGCGGTGTCTGCACGGGCAGGGTCGGTCCAGAATGGGTGGCCGTCGGTGGCGGTGATCTTGGTGCCGTTGGTGAGGGTGATGTTGACCAGGGTCTTTGTGCCGGTGCCCTCGATTGTGGCGGTTACGGGTTTGGCCTGGGTGGTGGTGGTTTGGGGGTCGGTGGCGAGGACCTGGTCGCCGGGGGCGATGTCCTCGATGGGGCGGCGGGTGCCGTCGGCCATCAGGATCAGGGTGCCGGGGACGAAGCTGTTGGAGATGGCGCAGGAGCCGCCTAGGTCGTCGGCGCTCTCCGCTGCGGCGTCGACGGCGTCGTCGGCCTGTTTGGCCGCGGCCTCCGCCGTGTCGTCGGCGGCTTTGGCCGTGGTCTCGGCGACCGCTTCGGCTGCTTCGTCGGCTTTGCGGGCGGCTCGGGCCAGGACGCCGCGGGCGGCGGCTAGTTTGCGGTCGAAGGCCCGGTATGCCTCGTAGGCCCGATGCAGCGCCTTGGCGATCTTCGGAGCTTTGAGGAGTTTCCCCATGGGGAGCATGCCGGCCACCATCGAAACGCAGGCGACGACGTCGCCCTTGGTGAAGCAGTTGCGGATGTCGTTGACGCCCAGGACTTCGAGCAGGATGTCGCGGCCGACTTCGAGCGCGACGTCCAGTTTGTCCTTGCGCTGGATCTCCTCGGCCTCCTTGATTTCGTCGTCGGTCGGTCCGGGGTCCTTCGAGGGGGATCCACCGCCACCACCGCCGCCGTCTTCGGCCATCAGCATCAGGCCGTCAGGGTCGGTGAAGGTCACGGGACTGCTGTTGGCGTAGGCGTAGCCGTGCATCTGCTGGGGGTCGGCTACGTCGATGAGGGGGTCTACCGATAAGAATCGGCCGGTGAGAGGGTCGTATTCGCGGGCGCCCAGGTGGGTCAGGCCGGTTGGGTCCTGGACGCCGTCTACGAAGCCGGCCGAACCTGGCCACGCCGTACCCGCTCCGCGTGCTTCGCCGAACGGGGTGAACCTGCGGCGATTGACGGCGAGGTCGGTGGCGGAGAAGGCCAGTTGGGCGGTGCCGAAGCGGTCGGCGGACAGCCAGGACAGTTTGCCGTCGTCGGTGCGGACGGCGATGGCGGTGCCTCCATGGCTGTAGTAGCGGGTACCGGTCTTGGCGGAACCCTTGGCGCGCAATTCCTGGCCGGGCAAGTAGAGGGTGGCCGAGCCGCCGGCGTCGCGGCGGATGAGCCGGTTGCCGTCCGCGTCGTACAGGAACTCGGTCTTCGCGGAGCCTTCCTCGATCTTGCTCAGCCGGCCCTCGGCGTCCCAGGTCAGCGACTGGGGTGTGCCCGAAGCGGATGGGCGGGTGGTGGTGTTGCCCGTTTTGTCGTAGTCGTAGGCGAGGGTTCGGGTGCCGGCCGAGTCGGTGACGGAGAGCCCGCGCAGGGTGTGCGGCTGCGGCTGGCCGTCGGCGGGGTAGGTGAAGTCCTTGCTGGTCTGCGGTCCGCCGGCGACGGCGTGCCGGACTTCGGAGGTGCGGTTACCGGTCTTGTCGTAGCCGTAGCTCGTCCAGTACGGCGCGGGCCCGCCCACGTTGACGCCGGTGGGTGCGGCGGTGCAGCTGCCGCCACCGGGCGTCCAGGCTTCGGTCAGCCGACGCAGGTGGTCGTAGTCGAAACACTGGGTGTCGGCGGGCACCCCGGCGGCTGCGGGCGTGTCGGCGACCTTGATGACGTTTCCGGCGGGGTCGTAAGTGTAGGCAACGTCACCCTGGACCGCCCCGGCGGCCTCCCGTTTGGTGTGGATCCCGCTGAGCCGCCGCGACCCGACCTCGTAGTTGTAGGTGACCCAGAGCCGCTTGCCACCCGCGCCGAGGGTCAGCTGCCCGAGTTCGGACATGTCGCTGTACGCCGTCCCCGACACGTACGCCGACTGCCCCGACAGCGTCAGCGGGTTGCCGAACGTGTCATACCCGTGGGTGAGCGTCTCCGCCGCGAGGGACCCGACGCCGGGAACGCTGGAGGTGGCGGGGGTGCCGTCGGGGTTGAACGTGGAACCGTAGGTGTACGTCCCCGCCAGTCCCCCTTCGGTGGAGGGGATCTCCACGCTGGTCCCGGTGGGCCGGTAGCCGACGTCGTACCCGGTCACCGAGGTGCGGTATTCGGCCTGGCCGGAGAAGCGGCTGGCCGAGGTGGGCAACCCGGCCGCGAGCGTGTCGTACACCCACTGCGACCGTTTCGGCCCGCTCAGCGTGCCCTCGTGGACGGCGGTGCGCCGCCCGAGCCGGTCGTAGGCGTAGGCCAGGATCTGCCCCCGGGAGTCCTTGGTGGCGACCACGCGATTGGCGTCGTCGTAGGTGTACTCGGTCACCCCCCGATCGGGGTCGTCCGTGCTGATCTCCCGCCCGCGCAGGTCGTAGGCGTGCCGCCAGGTGTTCCCGGCCGGGTCGGTGACGGTCTCCAGGCGTCCGGCGTCGTTGAAGACGTACGCGGTGACGTCGTGGGCACCCGTCGGGGTGGCGCCGTGGTACTGCCACAGCTCGGTGGTCCGCCCTTCGGCGTCCATGATCGCCGAGGTGGCGGTGCCGCCGGCCGGCGGGGTCACGTCGAAGCGGTCGGCGCCGGGGTACGCGGTGGTGCTGCGCCAGCGTTCGACCTCGAAGGCCAGGTGCGCCTCGGCGGTCACCCGTCCCGCGCCGTCGAAGGTGGACCGGTTCTGCCCGGGGACGTCCTTGTCCTTGACGCCGAACAGCTCCGCGACGGGGGCCGCCGCGTTCCAGTACGCGCCGTTCTGCTTGTGCGACTGGCCGAGGGAGTTGTAGAGGCTGTCGGCGATGATGCGACCGCCGTTGGGGCCGGGGATCTGGGTCTGCCGGGTGCGCAGCAGGCCGTCGTACAGCTCGATCATGACGGTGTAGCCGCCGTCGGCGCGCAGGGATCGGGTGGTGACGGCGGGTGGCCCGGTCCTGCCCCTGATGTCGTAGCTGTAGCGGACGTTGGGCGGCTGGTCGCTGCTGCGGCCGGGTTCCCAGCCGCTGATGAGGCGGCCGAGGCCGTCGTAGGCGAGTTCGGTGGTGCGCCCGTTGGCGTCGACGGTCTTGGTCGGCAGCCCCCAGGCGGGGTTGAGCTCGGTGCGGGTGGCGTGCTCAAGCGGGTTGGTGGTGACGTAGGCGCGCAGCGGGCCGCCGGTGGCGGGCTCGTAGGCGGTGGTCGAGTGTTCCCCGGCGGCGTCCCAGGTGTCGGTGACACGGCCGTAGGCGTCGAAGGCCGACCTGGAGGTGGTGACGTAGGTGGCGGGCCAGGTCTTGAGTTCCTCGACCAGGGTGACGTCGCCCTTGGTCGCGGGGGTGTTCCAGGCGGTGGCGGCGTCGTGCCGCATCCGCACGTCGGAGATCAGCTGCCCGGAGCCGGGGGTATGGCCGCAGGGCAGCGCGTACTTCTGCACCCGGCTGGTGGCCGACAGCAGCCACAGCGCCTCGTTGCGGGCGTAGGTGAAGGTGGTGCACTCCTCGTCGCCGGGGACGGCAGTGTCGCCGTGGTCGTGCACCTGCGTGGGCAGGCCCTGTGCGTCGTAGCTCTTGTCGATCCTGGTGGTGCGCTTGCCGCCCGCGGCTTTGGGGGTGCGGACGCGGGTGGAGGCGACGTCGGCCAGTGAGGCGGTCACCGTCCCCCACGGGTGGACCGCCGTGGCGGTCTCCCGCAGCCACGGGTCGGAGATCGTCGCCGACACCTCGGGCCCGTCGACGCCGTTGTAGCTGATGTGCTCGCGGACCATCCCGGCGAAGCGTTCGTGGTCGGGCACCTCGACGCCCTCGGAGTCGCGGATCTTCACGGTTTTGGGCACGCCGGACGCGGTGCGGTCGCCGTCCATGCCGCGGAAGAACCGGCTCTGCTCGTAAGTCCGCACGTCGGGGGCGACGCCGCGGGTGGTCTGGACGACCTCGTAGCCGCGCCACTGCGCCCAGGTCTTGTCCTCCTCGGCGACCAGGCCGTCGGCGTCGTCGAAGTGCCAGGCCGGGGCGCCGGGATAGGTGTAGAAGGTGCGGGCCTGGGCGCCGCCGCCGACGTAGTCGTTCTCGGCGACCTCGGTCACCACGTACTTGTGGAACCACTCCAGCCGGTCGGGCTGGCCGGGGTAGGCGCCCTTGACGGGGTGGCAGCGGAGCGTGTTGGCGTCGGCGGCGGCCGGCATCCGGCTGCCGGACACGCAGTCCTTGGCCGAGTAGGTGACGCGCAGGTCGCCGCCGGTCTCGTTCTCGATCGCGCCGATCCGCAGCCAGCGCATCGGCGGGCGTCCGTCGGGGCCGACCACGCGGTTGTCGAGCTGCTGCGGGGTGAACTTGATCTCCGGCATGGCGGCGTCGCCGGTGCCGGTGTGGGTCAGTCCGGCCAGCCACAGCCCGGCCCGGGTGCCGTCGCCGGGGTCCGGGTAGGTGTGCCGGAGCGTCCAGGTGTCGACGGGGGCGAAGGCGGCGCCGGTCCAGATCTGGGTGGTGACGGCGGCCAGGCGTTTCTGCGTCCAGAAGGTCGGGGTGAGCACGTCGGTGCAGGGCGCGGCGGCGCAGCGCTGGTCGAGCGGGGTGTCCGACCACTGCTCCGGTTTGGTGAGGTCGCAGGTCGTGCCGGGCAGGCAGCGGTCGGCGGCGGTGAAGACGACCTGGGCGGCGGGGGTTCCGGCGTACTCCTGGCCGGTGCGCAGGCCGTAGTCGATGCGGGTGAGGGTGCCGCCGCGGACGTACTCGGTGGCCTGGTTGGGGTCGGCGTCGCGGCCGTAGCGGTTCTTCTCCTGGCCGTACCAGTAGGTCATGACGTTGCCGTGGGTGTCGACGACGTAGTCGAGGTTCCACCGCCAGGCCTGCTGGCAGTGTGCGGCGGCGAAGGTGGCGGCGTGGCAGGGTTCGCCGTTCTCGTTGCCGTACACCGGGAGGGTCCAGGCGGAGCCGGTCTCCGGTTTGCCGGAGGTCCAGCCGGGCAGGCGGTTGCGGCCGAAGTAGTACTGGGTGCCGTCGGTGGTGGTGACCCGCCAGTATTCGCCGTCGTTGTCGCCGTTGACCAGGCTGGGGTCGGTGAGGCGTTCGATCCGGGAGCCGTCGTCCTGGCGGGGCCGCCAGACGCCGGTGGCGTCGTCCTTGACCAGTTCGCTGCCGCCGCCGTTGAGCGACAGGGTCGCGTTGTCGGTCTCCCAGCACTGGTCGCCGACGCCCTCGTGGCCGTCCTCGGCGCACGGCTTGTAGCGGCGTTCGATGAAGCCCGGCCACCATTCGAAGCCTTCGCCGACCCAGGAGGGCTGGTTGTTGGTGGCCACCGTCCGGCCGTCGACGCTGCCGGAGGAGTAGGACAGCGCGATCGACGGGCTCGGCCCGCCGGAGCCTGGCGGCACCCGGAGCGGGTAGTTCCAGGTGAAGTCGCCGGTCGAGCCGCCGCCGCCCCAGGTCGAGGACGGGGAGAGCCCGGTCGCGGCGAACGTGCCGGCGCTGCCCGAGGGCGCGGCGGCCAGCGTGAACAGCCCGCCGCCCGCCGCCTCGGCGCTGATCTTCCCGGCCGCGACGTCGTTCTTCGCCGGTACGGCCACGCCGCGGCAGCCGGGCAGGCCCGGCGTGGTCAGCGCGCACTCGGGCACGGCGCGTAACTCCAGCCGGGACGCCCAGTCCCCGCCGAACGCGCCGCGGAAGCCCGAATAGTCGACCTGAAGGGCCAGCGCCGACTTGGCGGCGTCGGCCCTGGCCGCGCGGAACACCAGCCCGTCCCGGGTCTTGGGCAGCACCTCCACCTTGACCTGAGCCGACGCGTCCCTGGCCGCCGCCGAGATCGGCAACGTGCTGGTCACGCCCGGTTTGGGCCAGCTGACCTGGCGGGCCCCGGACAGTTCCGGCACCTTCGGCAGCGGCGACGGGATCGCGGGCAGGATCTTCGCGCCCGGCACGGACTTCTCCCGCTGGACCGTGGGCGCGGTCAGGTCCTCGGGCACGGGCAGGGCCCCGGCGGCCCGCGCGGGCACCAGAGTCACGACGAGTAGGCAGGCGATCACGGGCGCGAGCCAGCGCTTCATGGGATCTTCTCCTGGAGGTCGGGGGCTCGCGTCAGGATCGGCGCAGGTAGAACTCTTGGCTGGCGGTGTTCAGGCAGGTCCACTGGTGGATCAGCGCGTTGTTGAGCAGGCTCGGGCCCTCGACGTCCAGGCAGTTGCCCGAGTGCATCGGGCGGACCCGGACCAGGGTGTCGTCACCGGAACCGGCCACGTAGTCGAGCCGGTAGGCCTGATCGCCGTACGGCGGGCCGCACACGTACTGGAAGGCCTTCGTCCCCGCGGCCGTGGCCGAACCGGCCGACACGCACTTGCCGGTGACGTGGGCCGGTTGCAGCATGAACTGGGCGGCTCCGGTGGCGACCACCCGGAAACGCTGGCTGCCGCAGTCGTACTGGATCATCGGCGCGTTGTCGGCCGTGCTCGCGCCGGACACGGCCAGGCACCGGCCCGAGTGGGAGGCCATCAGCTGGTAGGTCGCGGCCGGGTCGATCTGGACGCCGGCCCTGCCGGCGGTGCTGAGCGAGCCCCGCCAGTACGGCTGGGGCGCGGCCACCGTGCCGCCGCCGGCGGTGAACCGCCAGAGCGCGTGCTGGCCGGGGCCGCAGCAGCCGTAGGCGGCCACCAGGTCCTCGTCGCCGTCGCCGTCCAGGTCGCCGGCCGACGGGTCGACCAGATTCCAGTCCCAGGCGTGGTCGCCGGACTGCCAGAGCGGCTGCAGCGGCGGGTTGGTGAACCCGCCGCCGTGGTTGGCGAACAGGTAGACGGCGGTGTGGGCGAGTTCGCCGTACCGGTAGAAGGCCGCGAGTTCGGGGCGGCCGTCGCCGGACACGTCGGCGGCGACGAACTTGCTGCCGGTCCAGCTCCAGCCCCGGCTGGGGTCGTCGTACCAGGTGGCGGGGGCGGCGAACGAGGTCCGGGTGGAGGGCAGGAGGTAGACGCCGATCCGGGAGCCCAGGTCCCTGACCTCGGCGAGGTCGTGGTCGCCGTCCGCGTCGAAGTCGGCCGCGACGAGTTTGATCTTGGTGGCGTCCCTGGCGGCGCTCGCCCAGGTCGCGGGCGCGGCGAAACCGGCGGCGGTGCCGAGGAAGACCCGCAGGTCCATGGTCGCGCCGCCCAGGTCGTACAGGACCGCCAGGTCGTCGCGGCGCGCGGCGTCGCCGTCGAAGTTTCCGGCCACGACCTGCGTCTTGGCCCAGTTCCAGGTGGCCGACTCCCACACCTGTGTCCCGGCCAGCGCGTTGCCGTCCGAGCGGAGCAGGTGCAGGGTGGTGCGGCCGTTGCCCTCGTCGCGGAACATCGCCAGGTCGGTACGGCCGTCCCCGTCGAAGTCCCCGGCCGCGCTCTTCACCTTGGCCAGCGGGAACGCGCCCGCGTCGAACACGTTGACCGGGCTCGCCCCGGCCACGTTCCACACCTGGGCCCGGCCGCCGCCGTCGGTCAGCACGGTGACGTCGGCGCGGCCGTCGCCGTTGAGGTCGCCGCGCAGGTGCGGGGTCTGGCCGCTGCCGGTGGCCGCCTGGAAGGGGTAGCGGGCGATGCCGGTGGCGGCGTCGCCGTCCGGGCCGACGCTCTTGTTCCCGGCCCGGTCCACGGCCTGGACCCACAGTTCCGCGGGGTTGTCGTGGGTCATCGTGATCGGCGCCTCGGCGGTGCCGTCGGGGCGGGCCTGGACCGTCATGGCCAGGGCGTCCTGGCGGAAGCCGTACCGGAAGGCGACCACGTCCTGGCCGGCGAAGGTGACCGTGCCGGGGACGCCGGCGGGGGTGGGGCCGAAGTCGTCCCTGACGAAGTCGGCGGAGGTGACGGTCGGCAGCGGCGGGCTGTTGGCCGGGCCGGGGGTCTCGATCGTGAACTCGCAGGAGCGGGACCAGGGGCCGTAGTCGGTGCCGTACGAGCCGAGCAGGTCGTAGCCGCGGACCCGCCACGAATACGTGCCGCCCTCCTGGAGCTGGCCGGCCGGGATGACGGCGGAGATGTTCGCGCCGTCGGCGACCAGGCCGGTCTGCAGGCCGCCGACCCGGGCGGCCCCGACCTGGGACCACTCGAACTCGGCGTGGGTGGATCCGTCGCCGTCCTTCATCTGGGCGCTCAGCGTCGGCGTCAGCGAGGTGACCGCGGGACGGGCGGGGCCGGTCACGCAGAGGGTGTCGTCGGTGGCGTCGCCGGGCGCCGAGTCGTCCTCGGTGACCAGGGCGGCGGGCGCGCCGGGGATGGTGTTGTAGCCGATGTCCAGGCTGGGGTTCTTCGCGTTGGCCGTGGCGAACATCAGGTAGCGCTTCCAGCTCCACTCGTCGCTCTCGTTCTCGGCCCTGAGCCCGAGCGAGATCGACGTGCCGCCGGCCGCCGCGACGCCGCGGACCGCGCCGGTGACGTCGAAGGCGACGTAGTCGGCCGGGCAGCGGCCCTGGTAGCCGCCGCCGGTGCGGCGGACGGCGCGGCTGTTGCCGCCCAGGTTGCTGCCCCACGCGGTGGAGTTCCAGGCCGCGTTCCAGGTGGTGCCCGAGCCGAAGGCGGGCACCTGGTAGACGTCCACCGCGCCGCCGGACTCGTTGCCGTTGCCGCAGTCCTTGGACGACCACGCCTGCCACAGCCGCAGCGTGGCCCAGAGGATGTGGGTCCTGGCCACCCGCGAGGTGTCCAGCTGCAGCAGGGTCCTGGCCGTGCTGCCGCCGTCGTCCGAGGCGTATCCGGCGCGCAGCACGCCCCTGGTGGCGTCGTCGCTGTTGATCGTCGGCCGGTCGTAGTAGCTGGTGCCGCCGCTCTGCTTGCGCAGCACGTTCCAGTGCTGGCGGACGCCGGTGAACTTGCGTGTCTCGTCCGCCAGCACGTTCGTGCCGGCCCCCGTTCGCGCCGCCGCGGCGACTGGCGGTGCGCCGATCGCGAGCAGCAGCAGCCCCAGCGCGCTCGCGCACGCCGCCGTCGCCAACCTCATTGGTGCTCCCCGTAGTCGTTTCGTGACTGCGGGGTTCAGTGTCGGCGGGGCGGCGTGGAGCGGGCGTATATGGCCCGTATATCGGGCCTTGTCCGGCGTACATCGAGTCGATAACGTGCGGCGACGCCTTCCGCCCCCGCTCTCGACGACAGGGAAAACACTGTGGAGTTCCGCGTGCTCGGCCCGCTCGGCGTGGAGATCGACGGAGCCGCGCTCCCGCTCCGGTCGGCCAAGCAACGGATCGTGCTGGGGGTGCTGCTGAGCCAGGCCAACACCCCCGTTCCGCCCCGGCAGCTGGCCGAGGCGCTGTGGGAGCGGCCCCCCGCCTCGGCCGCGGAGAACCTGCGGCTGTACGTCTACCAGCTGCGCCGCGCCCTCGCCGACGGCGAGCGCATCACCCGCGACACCTACGGCTACTCGCTCAACGTCGGCCCGGGCGAGCTGGACGCGGACCGGTTCGACCGGGACGTGACCGCCGCAGGGGCGCTCATCGACGATCCGGCCGCCGCCCGCGCCCTGCTGGACCGGGCGCTGGCACTGTGGCGCGGTCCCGCGTACGGCGACCTCGCCGAGACGCCCGTGATCAGGCAGGCGGCGCTCAAACTGGAGGAGTCCCGGCTGCGCGCCACCGAGGAACGCGTGCTGGCCGACCTGAAGCTGGGCCGCCACGCCGAGGTCGTCGCCGAATTGAACGCGCTGTCGGACACCTACCCCTACCGGGAGTCGGTGCGCGGGCACCTGATGGTCGCCCTCTACCGTTCCGGCCGCCAGGCCGAGGCGCTGGACGTCTTCCGGCGGACCCGGGCGCTCCTGGCCGACCAGCTGGGCGTCGAACCCGGCCCGGAGTTGCAGCGGCTGCACGAGGCGGTGCTGCGCGGCGACCGCCGCCTGTCCTTACCCGAGCGCGGCCAGCCAGCTCCCCCGCCGGACGTGGCCCAGCCGCCGTTCCAGGGCCTGCGCGCCTTCAGCCCGGAACAGGAGGGCTGGTTCTTCGGCCGCGCCCTGCTGGTCGGGCGGCTGCTGGACCGGATCGACCGGCTGCCGCTGGTGAGCGTGCTCGGCGCCTCGGGCAGCGGCAAGTCCTCGCTGCTGCGGGCCGGGCTGCTCGGCCAGGCCGGCCGGGACCCGCGCTGGCAGACCATGCTGCTGACGCCCGGCGAACACCCGCTGGAGGCGCTGGCCGGCCAGGTCGCCAAACTGGCCGACCTGGACGCCGCCCGGCTCCGCGAGGACCTCGCCCAGAACCCGGCCCAGCTGGACGTGTCCGTCAGGAACGCGCTGGCCGGGGGCCCGCCCGAGACGCGGGCGCTGCTGGTGGTGGACCAGTTCGAGGAGGTCTTCACCCTCTGCGCCTCCCCGGGGGAACGCGACCTGTTCATCCGGGCCCTGCTCGACGCGGCCCTCGGCGAGGAGCGGCGGACCACGGTCGTGCTGGGCGTGCGGGCCGACTTCCTGGCCCACCTCTCCCAGTACGGCCCCCTGCTGCACGCCCTGGAGGACGAGGCCACCCTGCTCGTCGGCCCGCCCGCCCTCCCCGACCTGCGCGACATGATCGTCCGCCCCGCCGCCAGGGCCGGGCTGACCGTCGACGCCGACCTGCTGGCCACCCTGCTCACCGACACCGGCTCGGAACCCGGCTCGCTGCCGCTGCTGTCGCACGCGCTGCTGGAGACCTGGCGCAACCGCACCGGGGCCACCCTCACCCTGGCCGCCTACCAGGCCGGCGGCGGCGTCCGCGGCGCCATCGCGCAGACCGCGGAACGCGAGTACGACCGCCTCGACCAGACCGGCCGCCGCGTCGCCCGCCGGATCTTCGTCCGCCTCACCGCGCTCGGCGAGGGCACCGAGGACACCCGCAGGCCGGTGAACCGGGCCGAACTCGACGGCCTCGCCGGGCCGGAGACCGTGGACCGCGTGCTGGACGCCCTGACGGCCGCCCGCCTGATCGTGCGGGACGACGGCCGCGTCGAAGTGGCCCACGAGGCGCTGATCCGGGCCTGGCCCCGGCTGCACCGCTGGCTCACCGACCACCGCGCCGACCTGCTGACGCACCGGCGGCTCACCGACGACGCCCACGCCTGGGAGGAGCTCGGCCGCGACCCCGGCGCGCTCCACCGGGGGCTGCGGCTGCTCACCGCGGCGAGCTGGGCCGAGGAGAACCCGCAGGAGCTGAACGAGCGCGAGACCGCCTTCCTGGCGGCGGGCCTGGCGCTGGCCGACACCGAGCACCGCACCGCGCGGCGCCGCGCCCGCCAGCTCAAACGCCTGGCCGCCGGGCTGACCGTCATGCTGGTGCTGGCGGTGGCGGGCGGCGTCGCCGCCGTACGGCAGGGCGCGGAGGCCCGGCGGCAGCGGCTGATCGAGAGCTCCCACCAGCTCGCCCTCACCGCCAGGCAGCTGCTGGCCAGCGACCCCGACCGGGCCGGGCTGCTGGCGATCGAGGCACGCCGCCTCAACCCCGACGCGCAGACCCTGGGCGCGCTGCTGAGCGCCGCCGCCGCGGCCCGCCGCCGGATCGACCTGAACGTCGGCGGCACGCCGGTCTTCGGCATCGCGCTGAGCCCCGACGGGACGATGGCCGCCACGGCCGGCCGGGACGGCGCCATCGGCCTGTGGGATCCCGCCCGGCGGACCAAGCTGGCCGCGCTGACCGGCCACGCCGACGACGTTGACCACTACGCCAGGGCGGTCGCCTTCAGCGCCGACTCCACCCTGCTGGCCTCGATCGCCAGCGGGCCCGCGGTCGGGGCCAGCCCGGGATCGCTGATCGTCTGGGACGTGCGGACCAAGCGGGCGCTGTTCAAGCAGCCCTACGCCCTGCTGTCTGGCGCGATGGCGTTCAGCGCGGACGGGACCACGGTGGCGGTCGGCACCGGCGACGGCATCGAACTCCGCGCCGTCGCCGGCGGCGGCACGCTGGCCATCCCGGCCGGGAAGCGGGTCATCTCGCTGGCGTTCAGCCCGGACCGGAAGCTGCTGGCCTCCGCCGACGGCGAGGGCGGCACCCTGTGGGACGCCGCCACCGGCAAGCGCGTCGCCACCATCCCGGTGCCGCACACGCACACCGTAGCCTTCGACGCGGAAACCGGCCATCTCGCCACCAGCACCAACGCGGGCGGCGTCGACTTCTGGGACGTGACCGGGAAGAAGATCGCGCCGCTCGGCGACATCCCGCCGCAGGAAGCGCTCGCCTGGGTGGTCTCGCAGCCGGTTAACGGCCGGATCGCCATCGCCAACGAGTACGGAAATATCACGATCTGGGATGTGGCCCGGCGGCAGCCGCTCGCCACCTACCACGATCGTGGCCGCGCCGAGGCGCGCGCGGTGGCGCTGGGCCGGGACGGCAACATGCTCGCCTCCGCCGGTCTTGGCCGCACCATCGTGATCCGCGAACACGCGGTGCCGCCCTTCATCGGCCACAGCGGAGCCGTCAACGACGTCGAGATCAGCCGCGACGGGAAATATGTCGCCACCGCAGGATCCGACGAAACCGTCCGGCTGTGGGATCCGGCCGGACAGCAGCTGGCCGTGTTCGGCGGCCACTCCGACCACGTGGAGGCCGTCGCCTTCAGCCCGGACGGGCAGCGGTTGCTGGCCCTCACCCGCGACCACACCATCGCCGTCTGGGACCTGGCCGGCCGCGAGCGGATCACCACCGTGCCGTACGCGGGACTGGCCGCCTCCACCGACATCGCCCACCACCCCGGCGGCGGAGCCGTCGTCACCGCCTCCCAGGGACGGTTCCGCTGGGACACCCCCGCCATGAAGGAAAGGCAGATCCCCGGGCTGCCCTACATCGCCACCACGCTCGAATACAGCGCGGACGGGAAGCTGCTGGTGTCCGGCAGCCCCGCCGGCAGCGTCCTGGTCTGGGACACCGTCACCGACACCCGCCGCGCCGACTGGACCACCGGCCAGGGCGAGGTCCGCGACGTCGCGCTCAACCCGGCGGGCACGCTGCTGGCGACCGCGGGGGCCGACCGCACGGTGAAGATCTGGGACGTCAGGTCGGGCGCGGCGGTGGCCACCCTGACCGGGCACACCGCGGCCGTCCAGGTGGTGGCCTTCAGCCGGGACGGGCTGACCCTCGCCGCGGCGGGCGAGGACCACACGATCAGCACCTGGGAAACCGTCACCTGGACTCGGAGCGCCGTGCTGACCGGGCATGACGCGCCCGTACGCGGGCTGGCCTTCACGCCGGACGGTGAGCTGGTCTCCGGCGGGGAGGACGGGAAGGTCGTCCGCTGGTCCCTGTCGGCAGTGGAGGCCAGGGCGCGGATCTGCCGGGAGGTCGGTCACGACCTCCCGGCCGCCGAGTGGCGGGCTTATCTCCCCGCGGAGCCGTACCAGGCCAGTTGCGCCTGACCCGGCTCCGCGGGGGCCTCGCGGTCAGGGGCAGCCGAGTGCCCGGTACTCCCAGCCGGCCGCGCGCCACTCCTCCGCGTCGAGAGCGTGCCGGCCGTCCACGATGCGGGTGTGCTTGACCACCTGGGCCAGCGCCGACGGCTGGATCTCGCGGAACTCGGCCCACTCGGTGAGCAGGACGACCACGTCGGCGTCCTGGGCCACGTCCATCGCGCTGGTGCCGTACCGGAGTTCGGGGTAGGCGCGGCGGGCGTTGTCCAGGGCGGCCGGGTCGTACACGCGGACGTTGGCGCCCAGGCCGTGCATGGTGCGGGCCACGTCCAGGGCGGGGGCGTCGCGGATGTCGTCGGAGTTGGGCTTGAAGGCGGCGCCCAGGCAGGCGACCCGCTTGCCGTCCAACTGGCCGCCGAGCAGTTCCCTGACCAGGTCGATGGTCCGGGAACGGCGGCGGCGGTTGATCGCGTCGACCTCGCGGAGGAAGGAGACGGCCTGGCCGACGCCGATCTCCTCGGCCCGGTGGGCGAAGGCGCGGATGTCCTTGGGCAGGCAGCCGCCGCCGAAGCCGAGGCCGGGCTGGAGGAACCGGCCGCCGATCCGGTCGTCGTAGGCGAGGGCCTTGGCCAGGTCGCGTACGTCGGCTCCGGTGGCCTCGCAGATCTCCGCCATCGCGTTGATGTAGGAGATCTTGGTGGCCAGGAACGAGTTGGCGGCCACCTTGACCAGCTCGGCGGTGGGCAGGTCGGTGACCACCGTCGGCGTGCCCAGCTCCAGGATCGGCTGGAACGCCGCCGCCAGCTGCTCGCGGGCCCACTCGGAGGCGACGCCGAAGACCAGCCGGTCCGGGCGCAGGGTGTCGTCGACGGCGAAGCCCTCGCGCAGGAACTCGGGGTTCCAGGCCAGCTCCACCTCGTCCCCGGCGGGGGACAGCTCGCGCAGCAGCTCAGCCAGCCGGGCGGCGGTGCCGACCGGGACGGTCGACTTGCCGACCACCAGACAGCGCCGGGTCAGGTGCGGAGCCAGGCCGCGGATGGTGGCGTCGACGTAGCTCAGGTCGCAGGCGTCCGAGCCGGGCTGCTGCGGGGTGCCGACGCAGACGAAGTGAATGTCGCCGTGGGCGGCGGCCTCCTCGACGGAGGTGGTGAACCGGAGCCGTCCCGACTCCATCGTCTTGGCCAGCAGCTCGGGCAGGCCCGGCTCGAAGAAGGGCACCTCGCCGGACTGCAACTTCTTGATCTTGCGTTCGTCCACGTCGAGGCCGACGACGTCGTAACCCAGCGATGCCATGCAGACCGCGTGCGTCGCCCCGAGGTAACCCGTTCCGATCACGGTCAGCCGGGGGAGTACGGCTTCGCCCATGTTCAAAATCCTTCCCTTCAAAAAATGTCGATGAGCACCGGGCTCAGGAACAGCCACCCTTTTTGGTGAGCGAGCCGCCGGTGACCTTGTTGTCGCATTCGATCTTGTTATCGCCGACCGTGTCGTTGATGCCGACACCGCCGGAGTTGCCGAGGTCGATGATGTTGGCCCGGAACGTGTTGCCGACGCCCCAGCCATCCACGATCTTGTGTGTCTGGAAGCCGTCCCCGTTGGTGTTGCTCCCGGTGTTGCCCTCGATCAGGTAGCCGTTGCCCTTCACGTCCACCCACGAGTCGTTGTGCTTGGAACCGCCGAGGACGGAGCCGTCGAAGATGTTGCCGATGACGCGGCCGTCGGAGGTGCCCTCCTTGATGTCGATCGCCTCCGCGGTGCCGCGCAGGACGTTCCCGCGCACCACGTTGCGGTCGCTGCGGTCCATCTGCCCGCCGGAGAAGGTCGCCCAGTTGCTCTGGGCGGTGCCGAGGTAGACACCCTCGCCGAACTTCTCCCGGCGCAGGCCGGTCGCGTAGACCATGCAGTACTGCACGATGTTGTCGCTGCTGAAGTTGCGCAGGTGGATCCCTTCGTCCCCGATGTGGTGGACGGTCAGGCCCTGGATGACCGAGTGGTTGGTCTTGTCGGCCATCACGCCCTTCTGGCTGTTGCGCACGGTGAAGCCGATCAGCCGCCAGTGGCTGACCTCGTTGAGGTGCAGGGCGTAGCCCTTCTTGACCCCGCCGCCGTCGATGATCGCCTCGGGCGGGCCGCAGAGGAAGATCGGGTCGCTCTCGGTCCCGGGGATCGTGGCCACGAACTTCCCGGGGTAGACGCCCGGCTCCATCTTGATCACCGCGCCCGGCTCGGCCGCCTCCAGCGCCTCGGTGAGCCCGGCCGCGTCGGTCACGGTCACCGTGGGCGACGGGCATTCGATCAGCCCCTCGCCGGTCGGGACGGGGATGGCCGGCGGCTGCTGCAGGGGGGTGAACTCGACCACGTCATCGTCCCTTTCTTCCACTTGTTCTGGTTCGTCCTCTTCGTCCTGTAGTAGCTGAGACGTGCCGGACTGGTCGCCGGGTTCCGTTGTTCCGGCTTGCGGCCGAATGTCCTCCACCCGCATGGCCGGGTCGCCGCCGCCGCCGAACAGGCCGCGCACCACAACCACGACCAGCACGGTGAGGACCGCTCCGGCCAGCATTCCGACCAGCGTCTTCCGGTCGATTTCCAGGCGCATCGTGTCAGCTCCTCCCGGCCGGGGCGCGGCCTGCGGCGGTCTTCAGAACCGTCGCCGGACGCTCCTCCAGCACTGTCTGCCTCTCGTAGGGATTGACGAACCGGCGGCCGACCCGGGGGCCGTCGCTGCGCAGCGCCCGGAGCGCGGAGATCACGATCAGGGCGAGCACGGCGAACCAGATCAGGTTCATCGGCTTGGCGATGCGCTTGACCATGGTCATGAGCCCGGCGGTGTTCTGCCAGCCGTCCATGTTGTTGCCCGTGACGGTGGTCGGGCCGGTCGCGCGGCCGGTGTCGATCGCGCTGCGGCCCGCGCCGCCCAGGGTATTACCCGTGATCTTCGTGCCGTCTGCCGCCCCCAGCAGGGAGATCGCGTGCAGCGACGCGGACTGGACCGTGTTGCCGGAGATGGTGGCCTCGGCGTCCCGGAGGTAGATCGCGGTCTGCGTGCCGCTCACGATGTTGCCGCTGATCCGGGCCGCCTTGACCCCGTCCCGCAGCGCGATCCCCTGACTGTGCTGGTCGGTGAGGCGGTTGCCCGAGACCTGTACCCCGGTGGCGTCCTGACTCACCACGATGCCCATCTCGCCGCCGATGACCTCGCTGGTCTGCACGGCCAGCTTGACGCCGCCCTGGATCTCCACGCCGTACCGGCCGTTGTCCCGGGCGGTGCTGCTGATCACCGAGCTGCCGCCGAAGCTGCGCAGCGACTCCCCCGACGCCGACGGGCCCCGGGCCAGCGGCAGGCCGCTGATGGTGAAGCCGTTGCCGCCGTTGCCCGCCGCCTCGGAGCCGGTGATCGTGACGTTCTGGGTGCCGCGCGACAGGACGAACCCGTCGCCCCTGCTGCCCCGCACGGTCGTGTTCTCGATCGTGGCGTTGCGGGCGAACCGGTGCAGCAGCACGCCGTGCACCAGGCTCCCGGAGACCCGCACGTTGGTGAGCCTGGTCTCGTTGGAGGCGGTGATGAAGATGCCGTACGCGTTGCCGGTGATCGTGGTGTCGGTGATCGACCCGGTCACCAGGTTGGCCTCCGGCAGCCGGTAGGCGACCTTCTGGGCGCCCCTGCCGTTGGTGATCTCGATCGAGTCGTCGCCGCCGCCGGCCGGCACCAGGGTGCCGTTCGGCATGAGCAGCATCCGCTGGCCCGCGGTGGGGGTGGGGGTGGGCGAGGGGACGGTGGGTGTGGCGGGGGAAACCGGGGCGCCGA
>NZ_BLAD01000035.1:0-100094 GCF_009687845.1 Acrocarpospora corrugata | reverse complement strand
GGAAACCCGGGGGCGCCGACACGCCGGGCGAGGGCTGCGCGAGCCCGCCGGGCGGCAGGACCAGTTCCGCGTTCTCGGTCGGCCGGTCGCTGCCGGTCAGCGCGAGCCCGCCGGTCGGGCCGCTCCAGAAGCCGAGATGCTCGACCTGCGCGTAGCTCATCTTGAGCTCGCCGCCGACCGCGCGGATGTAGCTGCGCCCGTCGGCGACCTTGCTGTCGGCCGTCCTGGTGTGGGGGTCCCAGCTGGTCAGCCGGACCGGGTTCTGCGCGGAGCCGTTGATCCGGATGCTCGCGCCGAAACCGACGATCGACACGAAGGTGCCGGGCTCGCTGCGCATCCGGATCACCAGCGGGCCGGTCGCGTTCTGCAGGACCAGCTTGGCCCCCGGCCCGAGGAACACGTTGATGCCGAGCAGGTAGGAGTCGTCGTCCTGCTTCTGGAACTGATCAAGCCCCAGCTTCTCCAGGTCCGCCACCCGGTACGGCTCCCGCCGCTGCGGCAGCACCAGCGTCTGCCCGTTGGCCGAACTGGAGATGTGCGGCACCCGGGCCGCCGCCGCCAGCGGCCCGCCCCGGGCCACCGCCGAGGACAGGGTCGCCCGGGTCTGCATGATCCGCAGATCCTCCTGGTCGGCCAGGGTCGATTGCTGCTGCGCGTCCGCCGCGGACACCTCGTTGACCGCCGGCGCCGGCGCCGGCGCGTCGATCCAGGACAGGTAGAACCAGCTGCCGGCCGCGGACATCAGCACCACCAGGACGATCAGAATCCGGCGGCTCATCCCCGGCCCCCCGCCGTGGGCGTGGTTCCGGCGTGCATCGGCACCGACGACTGCCGATGCCACTGGCCGTTCCCGTTGTGGGCCGGGCGGCCGTTCTGCTGCGCCCCGGCGTGCCGGAGCAGCATGAGCGGCTTCTCCACCAGCGCCTGCTGGTGCTCGTACGGGTTCCCGAGCGTGCCGCGCTTACGCTGCCGCTCCATCACCCCGCGGGACCGGATCGCCGACACGATGACCAGCAGGAAGACACCGGCCCAGATCACGTTCATCGGCTTGACGTAGCGTTTGGCCTGGACCCAGAAGGACGAGGTGTCCACCCACTTGTCCTCGTCGTTGTTGTGCTTGTTGACCTTGCCGGCGGCGCGGGCCACGCTGATCGCGCTGGTTCCCGAGCCGACGATGGTGTTGCGGGTGATCTCGGAGGCCCGCGCGTCGCCGATCACGGTGATCCCGTGGGCCTTCGGCTCGGTCCTGGTCGTGATCTTGTTGCCGACCACGGTGGCGTCGGAGTCGCGCATGTAGATGCCGGTGGGCGTGCCCTTGATGGTGTTGCCGGCCACGTGCGCGCCGGTGGTCCCGTCCCGCAGCGCGATCGCCTGGCGGCGCTGGTTGGACAGCTGGTTGCCGGAGATCTGCACCCCGCTGGCGCCCTCGCGGACCACGATGCCCATGTCGCCGCCGATGATCTGGCTGGTCTGCACGGCCAGGCGGCTGCCGCCGAGCACCTCGATGCCGTACCGGCCGTTGTCGCGGGCGACGCTGTTGTTGACCGAGCTGTCGCCGTAGACGGCCAGCGACTCGCCGCTCGCGGACGGGCCGACGGCGAGCGCCCGGCCGTTGAGGGTGAAGCCGTTGCGGCCGTTGCCCTGGGCGATGCAGTCGGTGACGCGCACCTTCTCGGTGGCCCGGGACAGCACGAAACCGTCGCCGCCGCTGCCCCGCACCCGGGTCGACTCGATCGTGGCGTTCTTCGCGAACCGGTGCATGAACACGCCGTGCACCAGGCTGTCGACGATCTCGTTGTCGATGATCTGCGTCTGGTTGGAGCCGGAGACGAACAGCCCGTACGCGTCGCCGGTGATCACGCTGTGCTTGATCGAGCCGGACACCAGCTCGTCCCCGAGCAGGTGGGAGGCGGTGCCGGGGCCGACCGGGATGGTCTCCACGTCGCCGAAGTTGCCGCCGCTCTTCTCTCCGCCGGGGTTCGCGAGCCGCTCCGCCTTGTCCTGGTGGCGCTGATCCTTGGTCCTGTGCCGGTACGCGCTGGCCGGCCGCTCGGTGCCGGTGAGCGCGATGCCGCCGGTGCGCCCGCTCCAGAAGCCCAGGTTGGAGACCTGCGCGTACTCCATCTCGAACTGGCCGCCGACCGCGCGGATGTAGGCGCGGCCATCGGCCGTGGAACGGTCCGGCCGCCCGGTTCTGACGTCCCAGCTGCTGATCTTGACCAGCTTCCCCGGGCTGCCCTTGATCTCGATGCCGCCGCCGAACGCGATGATCGAGCTGAACGAGCCCGGCAGGCTGCCCATCCGCAGCGTCAGCGGCCCGCGCAGCTGCAGCCGCGCCCCGTCGGCCACGAAGACGTGGATGCCGAGCAGGTAGGAGCCGTCCTTCAGCTGGCGTACGTACCGGCCTTTCTCGATCGCCGCCAGATCCTTGAGCGTGTACGGCGCATTGGTGTCGCGCCCGGGCAGCACCAGGGTCCGGCCGTGCGCCGACACGAAGACTTGGGGCTGCTTGCGCTGGGCCGCCTCGACGCCGCCGGTCTGGAGCAGGGCGGTGAGCGCGGCGCGGGTCTGGACCAGCCGCTGGTCCTCCATGTCCACCAGGGTCGACTGAGCCTCGGCCTCCGCGGCGGACACCGGAGCCGGGCCAGGTTCTTCCCAGGAGGTGGGTGGGGAGGCTGCCGCGGGAGCCACGCCCAGCCCGAACGCCAGCGTCAGCGACGCGGCAGCCAATGGGACGAACCTTGCCATCTCAGGCCATCCCCTTGAGCGTGGAGGCGCTCTGGCCAGCCCCGCCGACCTGGTCGGAGGTACGGGTCAGCCAGCCCTGCTTGTTCATGGTCACGAACGCCCACAGCTTGATCGGCAGGGCGATCATGATGACCACCAGGCAGAGCAGCGGCAGCAGCAGGATCTCCGCCGGGTGGCGGCGCAGGTGCGACCAGCCGCGGATGCCCCGGCCGAGCAGCAGCCAGCCGACGACCAGGCTGATGCCGAGGGTCGTGAGCTCCAGCCTGCTGAAGAACATGTACGCGAGCGTGACGCCCATGGTCACCGGGGTGAGCAGAATCTGCAGCACGGTCACCTTGGTGACCAGCGGCGTCTTCCACAGCCACCCCTTCCACAGCGCGGTCAGGTAACACCGGTAGGAGTTGCGGCTCCACCGGACGCGCTGCTTGACGAAGGCGCGGAAGGAGTCGGGGAACATCGAGATGGCCCGGGCCGAGGACTGGTGCACGGTTTTGTAGCCGGAGGCCAGCACCAGCCAGGTGAGCCTGCCGTCGTCGCCGGCGATGCACCGGCGGCCCAGGAAGAACTCGTTCTCCAGGTTGTGCACCACCGGGATGATGGCCGCGCGCCGGTAGGCGGCGGTCCGCCCCGACAGGCATGCCACCCCGCCCCGGCTGCCCATGGCCGGCACGTAGTCGTAGTAGCGCAGGTTGACCAGCCAGTCCGCGATCCGGCGCCAGATACTGCTGGTCCGCTGGTACACGTTCTGCTGGGTGCCCACCCCGCCGACCGAGGGGTCCTCGAACGGCATCTGGACAGCGGCCAGCAGGCCCGGCTGCCACCAGGTGTCGGAGTCGGCGAAGACCACGACCTCGCCGCGGGCCGCCCGGATGCCGACGCCGAGCGCGGAACGCTTGCCGGAGTGCTCGTAGACCAGGACCTTGAGCCTGGGGTCGACGACCTCGTGCAGCTTGGCGTGGCACTCGGTGTCGCCCACGTCGACCACGATGATCACTTCGTACGGGTCCTGCGCCAGCCAGCTGGCCAGGCAGCGGACCAGGATCTCGGCGTCCTCCCGGTAGGAGGGGACGACGACGGAGACGGTCGTGCGGTAGCTGTTGACGACCGGTTTGGCGAGCCGGGACAGCACGACGCGGTAGAGCCACAGGCCCCAGACGAGCAGGCCCGCCAGACCCAGCGGGATCAGGTCCCGCCAGGTCCCGTTGGCACTGGCGGCAACGACCCATTCATAGGCAGCATCAAGCCAATTCGAATCTGACGCCACGGATCCTCCTGGGCGGTTTGCCCCCATATGCCCAGATACGACTGGGCAAGCTAGCCCTTCACAGACAGAGAGAATTTACGGGGCATCGCGCCACAAAACGGCCGGAACGTGGCAATTGTTATAAGGCTGAAGAAGTTTGCACGCGGGGCAGGCGGGACTGATGAGGCGTCACAGAGATCATCGCGGCAGGGGTGGGGTCCGTTACATGACTTTTACGGAAATATTAGCCCACAGGTCTAATAAGAAACCTTTTTTATGACAAAACGAACTAAGTTCTGTTAAGCGCGTTGTGAAGGGTTCGCTGGCGCTTCTCTACGACGTAGCGTGAAATTTTACGACTCTAAGTATCCCCACCACCCACCCCAAGCGCCAGCGTTAAATGATCTCAACACTCGACCAGTGCCACAATGATCGAAATGCCAACCACCCCGCGATCCCACGCGACCACCGCCCTGCACGGCCTCGCCCTGGGCGACGCGCTCGGCTCCCAGTTCTTCGTCCCCGCCAACCGCCGCGCCCTCACCGAGCGCCTGCTGCCGCCCGGCCCCTGGCAGTGGACCGACGACACCGAGATGGCCTGCTCCGTGCACCGCGTCCTCACCTCGCACGGCGCCATCGACCAGGACGGACTCGCCACGAGCTTCGCCGTGCGCCACGACTTCGACCGGGGCTACGGCCCCGCCACCAACCGCATGCTGCGCCTGGTCCGCGAAGGCGGCGACTGGCGGGCCCTGGCCGCCGGGCTGTTCGACGGCAACGGCTCCTGGGGCAACGGCGCCGCGATGCGGGTCGCGCCGCTGGGCGCGTGGTTCGCCGACGATCCGGCGCTGGCCGTACCCCAGGCGAGGGCGTCCGCCGAGGTCACCCACACCCATCCGGAAGCCGTGGCGGGCGCGATCGCGGTTGCCGTGGCCGCCGCCGTCGCCGCCGGGCAGCCCGGTCTGCGGCCTGGGCACTTCCTCGACCAGGTCATCGCGCTCACCCCGGCCGGCCTGGTCCACGCCGGGCTCGTCCAGGCCCGGCGGCTGCTGACCATCTCCGATCCGGTTCTGGCCGCCCGGGCGCTCGGCAATGGGCGCGCCGTCTCCGCCCAGGACACCGTGCCCTTCGCCCTGTGGGCCGCCGCCCGGCATCTCGACGACTACGAGCAGGCCTTCTGGGCCACCGCGACCGCGGGTGGCGACATCGACACCACCTGCGCCATCGTCGGCGGCGTCATCGCCACCCGGGCCGCCCCGCCGCCCAGCTGGGTAGAGCGCTGCGAGCCGCTCCCCGCCTGGGCGGACGTGCCGCCGGAGGCTCTTCTACGATCAAGGTCATGACGAACGTCGCTATTCGCCACAGCGCCCGGGTCCTGCTGGTGGACGCCGCCGAGCGGCTGCTGCTGTTCCGGTTTCCGGCGCCGGTCAGCTGGAGGATTCCGTACTTCTGGGTGACGCCCGGAGGGGGTGTGGACGAGGGGGAGAGCCTGGCGGTGGCGGCGATTCGGGAGCTTCGTGAGGAGATCGGGCTGGAGTTGGAGCCGGACCGGCTCGGGCCGCTGGTCGCTGTCACGTCCGGGCCGGCCGAGCTGGGCGAGCGGCTGGTGGAGGCGACGGATTCGTTCTTCTTCGTGCAGGTCGACGGGCATGTGATCGACACGTCCGGCCAGGAGGAGATGGAGCGCGGCCAGATCTCGGCCTACCACTGGTGGAGTCTTCCCGAGCTCGCCGCGACGAGCGAGCTGATCACGCCGCTGGGCCTTCCCGGGCTGCTTCCGCGCCTGATCGCGGGCGAGGTCCTGGCCGAGCCCGTACGGCTGCCGTGGCGGCGCCCGCCATGCTGATCGTCCAGCGGATCGTGACGCGCTGGACCAAACAGGCGCGTGGCGGGCCGCAGGCGACGCTGCGGAGCGCGGTCCCCGCCGCGTTCGCTCTGCCTCCGCTGCCGGATGCGCCGCTGGCCTGCCATGACGTCCTCGCCGAGGAGCGGACCGGCTACGAACCGGCGGTCGCCGTGGACGGGTTGTCGCTGCCGGCGCAGCTGAACGGCTTGCGTTACGAAGTGGCTGGATCGGATGTCCGGGTGACGCGCACTCCGGTGTGGGCGGCCTACCCGAATGCCCGCCATCCCGGGCAGGTTTTCCTGCTCCAGCCGGGCGTACGGGCGCGTTACCGGGCCAATTTCCGCTTCAGCGGATACGGCATCGAGTGGTACTACGAACAGTGGACGGTCAATATCGCCAACGCGCCGTGGGAGCGTGATCTCTTCGTCGCCGGGACCTTCGAACTCACCGTGGACGAGCGGGTTTCTCTTTACGGCGGGCATTGACAAATCAAGGTTCTCCGCCGGCCCGATCCAGCGGGGGCGACGGCGATTTCCAGGAAGAAACGCCAGTGGAAATCAACGCGTCAACTCCACCTCGCCCGAGGTCGTCCAGCCCTGATCTGCTTGCTCAGCAGGTGAAGCTGTCATCACCCTGCCGGATGACAGCATGTCATCCCCGCGGCGGATGACGCAATCCCGTAGCGGAGGGTGACGAACCGACCACGAAACTATGTCACATACTAGTACTGACAGAGTGTCAATTGATCTACCAAAACACCGCTATATAACGTGACATAGTATGAACCGCCCCCTCAGGTTACTCGTCGCAGCCGCGGCGCTGGTGCCGCTCTCGTTACTCCCCGTGAGCCCCGTTTCCGCCGAGCCCGCCGCCGACCCCGAACTCCCCTGGCGCTACGACCACTGGCCGCAGACCCAGCCGTGGCAGCAGGACCAGCCCTCCCAGGCCGCGCAGCTCCGCACGCTGGGCGGCCAGCAGGGTCACCCCACCCCGATCGACCCGCAGACCTGGAAGAACCCGGACCACATGACGTGGGCCGACTACAAGAAGGTGCCGGGCACGAACTGGGCGGACCCCTCCGTCCCCGGCTCGGTACGGACCTTCAAGGGCGCCCTCGTCCTGCTGGACTACCCCAACCAGCCCTTCGTCGTCACCCAGCCCAAGGGCTCGACCGCCTTCAAGAACCCCACGGCCGAGGCGCACGACGTCCCCCGCGACCAGGTCGCCAAGTTCTACCAGGACTTCCTCAACACCCCGAACGACCTCAACCGGGGTCACACCATCCACGAATACTGGATGGAGGACTCCCAGGGCCGCTACGGCGTGGACCTCACCGGTTTCGGCCCTTACACAATGCCGGGCAAGGACCACGAGTACGCCCTGGAGTACCAGCGCAACTCCTGCCCGGCCGGTGATGTCTGCAACAAGGACCTGCGCCGCGACGGCAACGCCGCCTGGCTGACCGCCGTCGGCCCGGAGACAGCGGCCCAGTACGACTTCATCTTCTACGTCAGCGCCGGCCAGGACGAGTCGTCCACCTGGCAGGAGTTCGGCATGATGAAGTTCCCCACCAAGGAAGACGTCACCGACGAGTGGGGCCCCGACGACCCGGCCCTGCCGAACTGGTCGCCCACCCGCTACGTGGAGTGGACCTCCTGGCAGGCCGGCTCCACCTTCTGGCCCAACGCCCGCTTCGGCGTCGACTCCGTCCAGGCGGAGAGCTCCGGCATGGGCGTGTACGCGCACGAGCTCAGCCACATCATGGGCATCGCCGACAACTACAACAACCCGTACGCGAACCCGGTCCGCCGCGCGTACACCGGCATCTGGGAGATGCTCAGCCGGGGCAGCTTCAACGGCCCCGGCGGCCCGCACAGCCGCTGGCTGATCCCGCCGACCTCCGGCGGCTCGATGGGCGCCCAGCACATGCTCCGCAACAAGATCAAGCTGAACATGGTGGACGAGGCCAACGTGCTGCGCCTGGACCGGGACGCGCTGGACGAGTCCGGCCTGGTGGTGGCCGAGGTCACCGCCCGCGCCGTGCAGCCGGGGGCGACCGGCCTGACCGGGGTCAACATCGCCATGGGCGCGGACCTGAGCCCGGCCTGCACCTTCCAGACCGACCCGCTGTGTGACGGCGGGCGCTACAACAACTACACGGTCGAGGTCGTGGACCGGATGGGCGCCGACTCGTTCACGCCCGACTCCGGTGTGCTGCTGGCCAAGACCAAGAACGCCGACCAGGCCCCGTTCGAGTGGGTCATCGACGCCAACCCGCAGGACATCGGCATGACCGACTACGTCCTGCCGGACGGCACCCAGGTCCCGATCACCATCGGCGACTACCGCCAGCTCTCGGACGCGCTGTTCCACGCGGGCGCGGACTCGGGCAGCGAGTACGAGTTCACGGACGAGGCCAACCGGCTGCACTTCTACGTCCTGGACGTGAAGCGCTCCGGCAAGGGCGTGCTGTCGTACAAGGTCGCGGTCCGCTCGCTGGACGGCTCAGGCCCGCAGAAGCGCGGCGTCCAGGTGCTGCCCGCGCTCGGCATCACCGCCGGCGACAGCGTCGCCACCTGCAAGTTCCCGGTGCTCAACACCGGCAAGAAGGCGGCCCCCGCGGGCACCCACCCCGAGGACGTGTCCGCCTACCTCAACAACGACGTCTACCGGCTGACCACCACGGTGGAAGGCCGCGGCTGGACCGTCTCCATGCCCAACCACCTCACCACCGCCGAGTTCGGCAAGCAGGTCACCGTCCCGGTCCACGTCCTGCGGGCCAAGGGCGGCGCACTGCTCGCCAAGGTCAAGCTGACCGCCACCTCGGAGAGCGACCCCACCAAGAAGTCCACGTCGACCTGCCTCGCCGTAGGCCGCTAACCCAATAGAGGGGTACGGCACCCGCCGTGCCCCTCTTTCGGCCTGCACCCCATCCGGCCCACTCCGCGCCCCTAACACAAGCCCATTTCGCGCGCCCTGGCCCTTGGCTCTCTTGGCGTGCCCCTCAACCCCGGCTCGTTCGGCGGATGACACGCCGGATTTGCCGGTTTGCAGGTCGTGGAGGGCTTCGCCGCGCCGGTTGGGGAGGCCGATGGTCATGAAGCGGTCGACGGCGAGGCCCATGGGGGCCCATTCGGGAAGGTCGCGTTCCTGGGAGCCGTCACGGAGGCGGGAGAAGTAGCTGCTGTCGGGGCGGACGCCGACGCAGATGGTGACGCCGCAGCGGACCATGGTTTCGCCGGGGTTGATCACCGCTTTGCTGATGGCGCCAGTTTCGGTGTTGAGGATCTCCTCGAAGCTGGTCTCGTTGTTGGGGGTGTATTCGCCGGGAAAGCCGACATAGGGCCAGCGCAGGAGGTGGTGCCGGTCGGCGCCGGGGACGGCGGTCACGGTTCCGCCCCCGAGGGGAACCGAGAAGACGCCGCCTTCACTGACAGAGAAGATCAGCTGGTCGCCGGCCACGGTCAGCTCGTCGCCGCGCCCCGGGGCGGGTCGGTCGGTGCGGATCTCGGCGGGTTCTCCGCCGGAGATCGGTACGGACCAGAACCTGCTGGCCATCCTGCCGTCGACGTCCTCGATGGTCTGCCAGACGATCGAGCCGGCGCCCACGGCGTACCCGGACGCGTACACCCCCTTCGGGGTGGCGATGTCCGTGATCTCGCGTGACTGCCGGGCGGTCAGGTCGTAGGCGTAGAGGGCGTTGGCCTTCTCGAAGCTCGACCAGGTCTCCAGCAGGAGGGTGCGGTCGTCGATGAACAGCTTCGGGCGGAGGGTGCCGCCGCCCGCACGTTTGGCGGGGATCTTCCACACTGCGTCGGGCCACACCTTTTCGACGGGCGGGGGAACGGCCGACAGCTTGGCGGTCGCAGTGGGCGTGGCGGTCGCGGGCACGCCGCCGCCGCGAGCGCGTCACGATGAGAGCGGGCAGGCCGCCCGGCGCGAGGGGGGCGCGGCCGGAGGCGCGGCCGAGGGCGCGGCGGAGGTCGGCTTCCAGGTCGTGGTTCATCGGGCGCTCCCGTTCGCCGCCGTACGGCCGGCGATGGTGGTACGGAGTTTGCTCAGGCCGAGCGAGGCGTGGCTGCGGACGGTGCCCCGGGAGATCCGGAGCACGCCGGAGATCTCGGCGTCGGACAGCTGTTCGTAGTACCGCAGCACGAGCACGGCCCGCTGCTTGCGCGGCAGGTCGTAGAGGGCCTGCCAGAGCCCTTCTTCGAGGTCGGACGGCAGCGCGTCCAGATGCGCGCCCTCCGGCGGATCCCAGGCGAGATACTCCCGCCGCCGCAGCCGCCAGGCGCTGATGTGCAGTCTGGCCATGATGACCCGGGTGTAGCGCTCCGGGTCCTGTTTGCGGCGGACCCGGTCCCACGCCCGATGCAGCCTGATCAACGCCTCTTGGGTCAGGTCCGCCGCGTCGTGCGGGTTGCCGCTGAGCACGTAGCCGTAGCGCAGCAGCGCGTCGGCCCGGTCGGCGACGAAGTCCGCGAACCGGGAGTCGTCCTTCAAGTGTTTCAACCATTCACAGTCCGCCACCTCTCAGACGGCGTCGACGGCGAAAGTGTTGAATCCCCGTGAAAGCGGATCGGCGGATCGGGCGATATAGGGTGTCCGCTGCTCGCTGCCGAAGGAACACGCATGACGGGAAGACCATCGTGACCACGGTGTCCTGGGCCGCTCATCGGGCCGGGGACGCCGAGGCGGTGCGGCACTCGCTGGCCGACGCCGAGCGGTTCAGCGTGATCTTCGACACGTATTTCGGGGAGATCCACCGGTATGTCGCCCAGCGGCTGGGCACCGACAGCGCCGAGGACGTGGTCGCGGAGACGTTCCTCACCGCGTTCCGGAAGCGGGCGCGGTATGACCCGGCGCGCGCCAGCGTCCGGGTCTGGCTGTACGGCATCGCCACCAACCTCATCCGCCGCCACCACCGCACGGAGGTGCGCGCGTTGCGCGCGCTCGGCCGCCACGGCCCCGATCCCGATTTTCCAGGACATGAGGACGAGGTGTCCGTGCAGGTCAGCGCGGAGAGCCTGCGCCCGCACATCGCCGCCGCCGTCGCGGAGCTGCACCAGCGGGATCGCGATGTCCTGCTGCTCGTGGCGCTGGCCGAGCTCAGCCACGAGGAGATCGCCACCGCGCTGGGCATCCCGTACGGGACGGTGGGGTCGCGGCTGAATCGCGCCCGCCGGAAGCTGCGGGCGGCGCTGGGCGACACCAACCCGATGCGCGACCCGAGGGAGAACGGCCATGGATGACCTGACCCGGGTCCGCGACCTGTACGGCGAGCCGGGCCCCGATCCCGCCCTGAAGGCCCGGGTTGGGGCGCTGATCGAAGCCGAGGCGCGGCGGCGGCTGCGGGTGATGCCGTGGACGGCCGCGCTGGTGGCGGCTGCCGTCGCGGCGGGGGTGGTCGTGGCGCTGCCGGGCGGGAACCTCGCTTCCGGCTCGGAGGGGCGGTCGATTCTGCTGGCCGCCGCGGTGCGGGCCGAGTCGGGGGACGCGCGGGCGGGGGCGTACTGGCGGGTCAGGAAGCTGGTGCGGGAGCGGCATCCGGAGATGCTGGGCGGGGGCGCGAACCGGTACTGGATGATCGAGCCGCGGGTTTCCGAGCAGTGGGTGTCGCGGGGGGGGAGGGTCTGGTCCGGGACGGTCACGCTGGGGGCGGAACCCGCCACCCGGACCGACGAGGCGGCCTGGCGTCGGGACGGCTCCCCCGGCGAGTGGCCCGGATTGTCCACGGCGCCCGGCCGGAGCACGCTCACGGATGTCCCCGGCGGGGTCGCGTTCAGCATGGCGGGGCAGACGATGACGTTCGCGCAGATCAGGGCTCTCCCGGCCGACCCTGTCGCTCTCCGCGAGAACGTCGCGAAGGCGGTGCGGGCGGCCTCGGGTCCCGATCAGGGCGTCGTGGCGGACGCGCTGAGCGGGCTGCTCTGGAGCAAGCCTTCCCCGCCCGAGGTGCGGGCGGCGGCCTACCGGGCCCTCGCCGACCTGCCGGAAGTCGAATATCTCGGCCGGCGGACGGACGAATCCGGCCGGACGGGGGCGGCGTTCTCGTTCGAACTGGGCGTCCCGGCCGCCCGGCGGACGCTGATCATCGACACGGGCAGTTCCCAGGTGCTCTCCTCCACCACCGACGCGCCGGGCGTGCAGCACGACCAGGTCGAACTGGTGCTGGAAGCCGGTTGGACGGACGAGAGGCCAACGGCCCCGGAGGCGGCCTTGCCCACGGGAACTCCGTGACGGCCCGGCCTACCGCCCTCCCATAACCCAGTGCCTGTCCCGGTCGCCGGGACCGCACTTACCCTCGTTTGGAGCAATCGCTTGTTTCGGCATGCCCGGATGGCCTTGAACAGAATGGTGGAGTCACGTCTTTCGCTGGTCATCGACGGACCGGTCGTCGGTGGGACAGGAGGATCGGTCCCGATCGATGTGAGTGAGGTCATGGCCGGACGTGCGGGTTTCGTCGGGCTTCCTCCCGTTGAGCTGGGGCGGGACATCGATTGGCGGATGGATCCGCATCGGAATCGGTCGTGGGCGATGAATCTGCACGCGTTGCGGTGGATGGGCGGGCTTGTCGTCGCGTACGAGAAATCGGGGGATCGGGCCCTGCTGGAGCGGGCGGCCGAGATCGCCGAGGACTGGGTGCGGAAGAATCCCGGGCGGGGTGCCGGGGTCAGCCCGTGGGCGTGGGCCGAGCATCCGGTCGCGTTGCGCGCTCCCGCGCTGGTGCGGCTGAGCGCGCACGTCCAGGCCGGCTGGCTGTCGGCGAGCCTGGTCCAGCACGCCCGGCTTCTGTCCGATCCTTCGCGTTACCGGCATGGGCACAATCACGGCCTGGATCAGGACATCGCGCTGCTGACGATCGGCTGCCGGTTCCGCCGCGGACGCTGGACGGAGCTGGCCGTCAACCGGATGGGCGCGTCCGCGGCGGCGGCGATCGACGATCAGGGCGCGCTGCACGAGCAGGCCCCCAAATACGGCATCTACGTGCATCGGAGGCTGGGCATCGCCCTGGACGCGATCCGCAAGGGCGGCGCCGCCGTTCCCGAGGGCCTGGCGGAACGCCGCCGATCCCTGGAGGCGTACGTGAGCCACGCCACCCAGCCGGATGGCCGTCTGGTGCCGATCGGCGACAGCCCGGCCGACACGCGCCCGGCGGGCTACCGGAACCAGGAGGAGACGGTCAAAGTATTCGATCGTGGTTACGTGTTCGGCCGTACCCGATGGAATGACCGCGAGTCCGCGTACTACTCGATCAGGTTCGGGCCGGGGCGTAGGCATCACGGCCATGAGGATCATCTGGGCGTGACGTATCACGCCCATGGCCGGGACATCCTGGTTGAGGCGGGTTTTCACTCGTACGAGAAGACCGCCTACCGGGAGTGGACGACCTCGCCGGAGGCGCACAACATCCCCATCGTGGTCGGCGCGAAGTTCCGCGAGGGCACGGCGACGCGGCTGGAGCACGTCGGTGTCGAACCTGCCCGGCAGACGTTCCGGCTGGCCGACGACGCGTACGGCGTGGTGCGGACCCGGTCGGTTCTGGTCAATCACGGTCCCGATCTGATGGCGGTGCTGGACGAGGTGCCCGCAGGGGCGGAGGTGCGCAGTCTGTGGCATTTGGCGCCGTCGCTGCGGGTGGTGTCGAACCGCGACGGGCGGGTGGTGCTGGCGGACGGGAACTGGCGGGCGACCATGATCCAGCTGCCCGCGCGCGAACCGGAGGTGCGCCCGGGGACGGTCTCCCCGGGCTACCTGCGGAAAGCCGACACGACGACAGTGCTGTCCGCGCCGGCCAGAGCGGTGCTGACCGTGATCGTGCCGGGCACGGACGACCCGGAGGTCTCAGTCTCCGACGGGCTGATCACGGTCGGCGGGGTGCGCTTTCACGCGTGGCGGCTGACGACGGCGTAACCGACATACGTGAAGAACTCCAGGAACTCCGCCAAGGGCAGGACGAACGACCCGGTGTCCGCCTCAGCGGGGAGCGTTCCGTCCAGGTTGGGGGAATTCTTGTGGTGCGGGTTGATCAGGGCGATGGTCGACATGTGGGTGTCGAGCGTGGTCAGCGCCTTGACCAGGGCCGCGCTGTTCACCGGCGGGCGGCCGAGCGCGGGGTCGGTCAGGTAGTCGGGAGCGGGCAGGGGCTCGCTGAACACGAGGTGGACTGCGCCGACGGCGTACTCGTGCCGGGCGTAGACGTACGGACGGGGTCGCTGGGTGGTCAGCGGCGGAGCCAGGGAGGTGACGAGTTTGACGACCTTGCCGGCCCAGGGGTCCTTTGGCCGGAGCGGTAGCAGTGTCTTCGTGATCTGCGTGCACGCGTCCTGGAACTCCTGATGGAGGTCCAGGGTCGCGAAGGTGTCTTCTTGCCGGTCGAGAATGGGCTGAAGGAGCTGGCCGATGAGGGTGAAGTGCGGAGAAAGAGGGCCGGTGTGCTGCTTGCCGAGACCGAGCAGTTTCGTGCCGACCGCGCGCCAGCCGACCGACGCGGTGGGGAGCGCCAGGCAGGGTGACAGTCCGGCCGCCTGGTCGTGGACCATGAGCAGCAGGTTGAGCAGTTCGGCGCTGGGCGGGTCGAGTTCTCTGGGCGGTTTGGCGATCGCCTCGCACAGGTAGCTCACCCGGACCGAGCGGTTGCGGCGGTAGCGGTGGCCGTACAGGCAGGAGAAGATCATCTCGCCGGACTGGCTGCCGTCGCGGATCTTGGCGTAGCCGTCGTCCGGCTGGGCGTCGCCGGCGGGGACGGTGTTCGCGTACTGGCCGAACCGGCCGACCAGGGCGGCGAACGCGCGCTCGACGACCGGCACCCAGAGAGCGGTCTCCAGTTCGAAGGCCCGCTCCAGGTAGGCGTCGCCGCCGAGCGTCCTGCGCCGCCGGACGACGGGATCGCCGCAGCGTACGCGGGGGCGCGCGCCCAGCAGGACGTTCTGGTCGTTGTGCGGGAAGATCTCGGTCAGCTCGACCGGCTGCGGGACGCGGAAGTCGCGGTTCCGGTGGCTGATCGTGCGGGTGAAGGTGACCACGTATTTGCCGTCCGCCCATTTGACCAGCCGCTTGATCTGGGCGGGATCGTGGCAGGCGATGGCGGCGAGCAGGGCCAGGAAGAAACAGTCGCCCAGTTCGCCCTGGCAGACGTCGTCGGCGCTCGGGCCGTTCGCCAGCCACAGCCGGTTCCTGGCGGTGACCATCACCACGGTCGGCAGCTTCTCGTCGGGAACGTCGACCGGCTGGTCGAGCATGATGTCCGATGAGTGGACGACCAGGTGCCTGGGTATCTGGAGCTCCGGTAACTGGGCCATGAGACCTTTTACGGTCGCGAAGATATTCGGCGTCCCGAGCACGATCGGTTTGCAGACCGCCTTCGTCCCGGCGTTCAGGCCGGAGCCCACGATCAGCGTGAAGGACTCGATGGCGTACCGGTAGTTGAAGGAGAGCTCGGTGTGGTCCGGGTCCCGGTCCTCCGCGTCTGGTACGAATCCGTCCACATACGTCTGGACCAGGTCGGTGAAGACGGACTTGATCGGGGCGGGAAGCTCGGCGAACGCGATCTTCCTTGCCGCTTTCGGGCGTTCGGCCCACAGTCGCAGAAGCGTCGGCCAATGGCCCGAACTACTCTCCGAGGCGAAGTACAGCACGGCGGCCTCGGCCACCCTGTAGGTGGCGCCGACCGACCACAGGCAGGTCTTCAGCTGGTCGCGGTGAGCCTGGATGCCCTGGATGAGGTGCTCTTTTCCGGCGTAGTCGTCGGTGACGTGGGTGAGGGCCAGGGTGGCCGTTTCGTACTGACCGGCGAACGCCGCCAGGCTCGTGACGTTCTGGATCTCCGCCGTGGAGCCGGCGGCGACCAGGCCGGCCACTTTGGCCACGTCCTCGTCGGCGACCACATCCGCCGCGTTCACCGTGCCTGTCGTGTTCCCGATCCTGATTCGGACCGTTCCATTCTTGACGTTGGGTACGCCGTCGGCGAAGGTGAATGAGGTACCAGCGGGGATCCTTCGTGGGGTTTTGTCCCCATCGGGGTGGAATTCGGCTTCGTTGATGAACTTTCCGTCCACAAGCCACTCCAGCGAGTATCCAACCGGGTCGCCAAAGTCTTTCATTCCTCCAATGAATGGTCAATGCCATATATCCCAATATTTCCCGATGGTTGAGATTAATTCGGGCGCAACAAATAAGCCAAAATGACCCAGGCGGACAATTCGCAATTGTATTACATTTATCCGATTTCACCCGGAAACGCGGAATAGGTGAGGCGGATGCATGTGGGGCGGCTGGGGTCTTGAAGTCGGCCACGTCCCCGGATGAGGCTCACTCGATGATCGGGTGGCAGTGGAATCACCCGGCGTCGCATTGATGGAAGCCGTTCGATCGTGGCGGCCCTATGGTGAAGGGAGAGGATTCCGGTAGGGGGTTATGGCATGAGCCATGTTCACGATGCGTCCTGCGCCGTGGCGCACGGAGAGGCCGCTCCCAGCGAGCAGCCCCGAACACTCGTCGCGGTCTTCGCCTCCCCCATGGCCGGATTTCTCCTGAAATACGCAACCGACTTGGGCTACCGCACGATCTTGCTTGAGCCCGGCCCAAACCGCCTGCCCGACCTCCCCGACACAAAACGCGTCACCGAACCAACCGCCGACTTCGACGACTCCACCGACGTCGTGATCACCGACCACCACCGCGACGGCATCGGCCCCATCCTGCGCGACATCCTCGCCCACCCCGTCCGCTGGATCGGCATCATCGGCAGCCCCCGCCACCAGGGCCCCCACATCCAGGCCCTCACCGACCTCTCCGTACCCCCAGCAGAAATCGCCCGAGTACACCGCCCCATCGGCCTCGACATCGGCTCCCGCACCCCACCCGAAATCGCCATCGCCACCTTGGCCGGCCTGATCGCCGACCGCAACAACCGCCCAGGCGGATTCACCTTCGCCAGATGATCTCCAGTGGGAGACAGCCGCCGCATTGATTCCGGCCCGGTCGGCGATGCTGTCGACGTCGACCAGATACTCCGTGATCCCCACCATTTCCAGGGGCGCACTTGAGTTGGTGGGATATCCGTTCGCGTCCGGACGACGAGGACGACAGACTGGCGAGGATGGAGATCGGGGAGCCATGGCCGCGGACGGCCGCCGAGGCGGAAGCTGTCCAGGAACGGCTGCGTTCGCTGGTCGAGCTGACCGAAACCGGGCCGGTCGGCGTGAAGTTCACGGCGGGGCTGGATGTGGGGTACGCCCCGGACAGTGATGAAGTGACCGGTGCCATCGTCGTTCTCGATTCCGCTCTGCGAATCGTTGACCAAGCGATATCCCGAGAAAAGGCGAAATTTCCGTATATTCCGGGGTTGTTTGCGTTCCGGGAGTTGCCGTCTCTGCTTGCGGCGTTGGATCGGCTGACGGTCGCTCCCGATCTTCTGATCTGTGATGGGTATGGCCTGGCTCATCCGCGTCGTTTTGGTCTCGCCTGCCATCTGGGCGTGCTGACGGGGCTGCCCACGATCGGGGTGGCCAAGACCGCTTTCGTCGGTAGCCACGAGGAGCCCGACGCTGGCCGGGGCAGTTGGGCTCCGATCATCCTCGACCATGAGGTGGTCGGTCGGGCCCTTCGTACCCGTGACAACGTTAAGCCGGTCTTCGTTTCCCAGGGGCACCGCGTCAGCCTCGACAACGCCTGCGCTCACGTCCTCCGCACGACGCCGTCCTTTCGGCTGCCTGAACCGATTCGTCTGGCCGACCGTCTGTCCCGCAGTGATTAGAGAGTGGCTCAGCTGAGGCTGGAGGCGGTGATCTTGGGTTTTCCGGCGCCGCGGTAGAAGATGCCGGGGTATCCCTGCGTTTCGAAGCCCGCGCTCGGGTTGTTGCGCAGGCGGGACTTGTCGATGCGGAGGGTGCCGGTCAGGTCGTTGCTGACGAAGAAGACGGCTCCGCCGCCTTCGCGGGCGGTGTTGTTCTGGATGATCGAGCCGGAGAGCTGGACCGTGAAGCGGTTCCCGTCGGTGTAGATCGCGCCGCCGCTTCCGCCGCCGGGCGTGCCGCCGCGGGAGGGATTCGCGCCCCGGCCGATCGCCTTGTTGTACGACATGACGCTGTTGAGGATCACCCAGGAGACCCCGATGCTGCTAACGGCTCCCCCGTTGGAGCACACCCCGCCCTGACCCTTAGCCCCGCCGAAGGTGCTGCGCACCACGTAAACCGGCAGGTTCCGGTACTGGCTCAGCACCCGGAGGGCGGCTCCGCCCAGGTCAGGGCCGGTCGAGTCACACCGGTTCCGGACGAATGTGGAGTTGACCACCTTTACCCGGCCGCCGCGGACGAACACCGCACCACCGCCGCCACCCTCCAGGCGCTCCCCCGTCGAGTTGCCGTCGGCGAACGTCAGGTTCTGGAGCACGAGTTGCGGCTGGGCCTGGTCGTCGCAGTGCGACGTCGTCCACACCAGCGATTTGTCGCAGGTGTTCATAAAGAGGATCCGCCGCTTCCCCATCCCGCTCAGCGTCACCTTGCCGCCGCCGTCGAGGACGACCCGGGCGCTGGTGTTGCGCACCTTGGCGGTCGCGGTCATCCGGATCACCACCCGCCCCGGCCCGCAGTTGAACGTGATCACCCCGCCCTTGGCCACCGCCGCCACCACGGCCCTGGACGTGCAGCTGGCAGGCGTCCCGTTCCCGACCACCCGATCCGGCCGCGAGGTGTTCACCGCCCGCGCCTCCGCCGGCACGTACGCCCGTCCCCCGGGGTTTCCGGGCGCGGCCGCAGCCGGACCGCTCGGGACGAGCACGGCACCGAGAATGCCAGCGACAACAAGGACAACCATCCGCATTTGACGCACCGCCGGATGCTATCGCGGGCGGAATGTCTGGATTGGAGCTTTCCCGGAATCCGCCGGACGGCTTCGCCTACGTGACGGAGCCGCCGCTGCGCCAGTAGACGCTGTTCTCGCGGGTGAGGAATTCGCCTTCCACCAGGTAGCGGCGGAGGGCGGCGAAGTCGTCGTGGAAGCGGAGCAGGATCTCGTTCACCTCGGTTTCCGGGTAGCGGACGCCTGGTTCGAAGGAGCCCGCGATGTGGTCGAGGATGACGCGGCGTTTGGATTGTTTGGCGGGGATGGTGAGGAGCCGCCCGTGGGTGAGGAAACGGTGGAGAACGTTGGAAGGGGATTCCTTGGTGGTCATCCAGGCAGCCTAGTGAGGCGGGACCGGTGGGCTCATCTGGATTTCCGGCAGTGGGAATCAGGCGGTTGACATTGGGTTTAGGGCCGTCACGATGGGGGTTCGACACATCGGACGGAGGGCCATGGGCTCCTTGCGCGCGTTGGTTTCCGGGGTTGTGGCAGGTGTCGTCGTCGCGGGCATGGCGATCAGTCCGGCCGAGGCGCGGGCGGTGCCCACGCTGGTGGCGATTCGGGCGGCGCATCATCCGGGGCTCGATCGGCTCGTGTTCGAGTTCAGGGGCGGGCTGCCGGCGCAGCGGAGCGCGGAATACGTGACGCGGCTGGTGGCCGACGGGTCGGGGCTGCCGGTGCCGGTGGTGGGGAACGCGCGGCTGCTGGTGCGGTTCGGCGGGGCGACGGGGCATGGGAGCGCGGGGGGCATCACGTACGGGCCGGCGCGGCGGGCTTTCGCGCTGCCGGGGCTGATCCAGGTCGTCAACACCGGGGATTTCGAGGCGGTGCTGTCGTTCGGAGTGGGGGTGAGCAGGAAGGCGCCGATCCGGTTGTACACGTTGAAGAATCCGAGCCGGGTGGTGGTGGAGATCGGCACGCCGTACCGGACGGTGAATGTGAAGACGTATTTCATGAACAACGCGAACTTCAATGTGGGGCGGCAGCCGTACACGAAGGGAGTGGTGCGGCCGGTGCCGGTGTCGGGGTCGGCGGCGGGGGCGTTGCAGCGGCTGTTCGCGGGGCCGACGCCGGGCGAGGCGGCGAAGTGGCTGCATTTCGAGGCGTCACACGCGACCGGGTTCAGCAAGGTGACCATCAAGAACGGGATCGCGCGGGTCTATCTGACCGGTGCGTGCAGCAGCGGCGGCTCCACGTTCACCATCGCGGACGAGATCATCCCCACGCTCAAGCAGTTCTCGTCGGTCAAATGGGTGAAGATCTACGATCCGTCCGGGTGGACGCAGCAGCCGGCGGGGGCTTCGGACTCGTTGCCTGATTGTCTCGAACCTTAGGGTGCCGCTTCCGAAATGGGCGGCGGGATTCGGGCGTTCTACCGGTGGGGAGGTGTGTCCGGATGAGCTGTCCGCATGTGGAGCACGCCGGGGCCGTCGAGTTCGTGTACGTGGTCCGGCACGGGCAGAGCACGTCGAATGTCGCCTTCCTCGCGGCCGAGACGGAGTCCGGCACGGTGATTCCCGACGATGACCTGGTGATCGGGCTGACCGAGCTGGGGTGGCGGCAGGCGGAGTCGGTCGGGAAGTGGCTGGCGGGGCTGGACGCCGGTGACGTGCCCGACATGGTGTGGTGTTCGCCGTATCTGCGGGCCGAGCAGACCTGGGCGGGGGTGGAGCGGGAACTCGTCGCCGCCGGGCGGGAGCGGCCCTGCCATCAGGTGGACGTACGGCTTCGCGATCGGGATCGGGGGAGGTTCCGGCATATTCCGTCGCGCTGGGTGCGGGAGCGGTTTCCGGCGGAGGCCGAGGCGGAGGATCGCGATCAGCTCGGGTATCGGCCGCCGGACGGGGAGTCGTTCCGGGATGTGGCCGACCGGTTACGGGAGGTCGTGGCGGAGATCGAAGCCGACGGCCATCGGCGGGTGCTGATCGTGGCGCATGACGCGGTGGTGCTGTTCCTCCGGCAGATCCTGGAGGGGCTGGGTGACGACGAGGTGCTCGCCATCGCGGCGGGCGGGCTCGCGGACAACGGGTCGATCACCAGCTGGCGGGGAGTGCAGGACGGATATCGGCTGATGGCGTACAACGTGTCGTTTGGGGGTGGCGCGGATGAGCAAGGCGCATCGTATTCGTGATCGGTTCTGGTGGGAGGTCTCACCGACCATGGAGCGGCCGGAGACGGCGCTCAACCTGCGGATCGCACTGGCGATCTTCGGGCTGGTGGTGAGCGCGGCGCTCGGGGTGCTGTCGTGGCTGGCGGGGTGGTTCGTGCCGGCGGTGGCGCTGTGGGCGATCGCGGTGATCGCGGTGGTGAATCTGATCGTGCTCGCGCAGAAGCGGGTCAAGCGGGGAGACGGGCACTCGCTGTTCAGTTGAGCTGGCGCTACAACCTGCTCGTACGCCGCGAATGAACCCTTGACATCCGTTTCGGGCGGCTTCACGCTTGTTGCGCATAGCGCATGATGTTCCGTTTCGCGAAACAGGGGTGCAGTGGTGAGCAGCGTGATTCCCACACTTCCCGGCCGCTACTACACCGATCCGGATGTCTTCGCGGCCGAGCAGCGGGGGATCTTCGAGGCGATGTGGTTCTGCGCCGCGCGGTCCTCCGACGTCGGTACGGCTGGGGCGTTCCGGACGGTGCAGGTCGGCGGCGAGAGCATCCTGATCACGCGGAGCCGGGCGGGGGTGCGGGCGTTCTACAACGTGTGCCGCCATCGTGGGGCGACCCTGTGCGTCGAGGAGTACGGGCAGGTCAAGCGGGCGTTCTCATGTGCGTACCACGCGTGGAGTTACGACCTGGACGGGAAGCTGATCGCGGCGCCGAACATGTCCGCGATGCCGGATCTGGATCGGGTTGAGTATGGGCTGGCGAAGGTGCACGTGCGGGAGTGGCTCGGGTACGTCTGGGTGTGCCTGGCCGACGAGCCGCCGTCGTTCGAGGAGACCGTGCTCGGGGCGGTCACCGAACGGCTGGGCGCGCTGGAACTGATCGACAACTATTCGGCTGACGCGCTGGAGCTGGGGCGCAGGATCGTCTACGACGTGAAAGCCAACTGGAAGCTGATCGTCGAGAACTTCATGGAGTGCTACCACTGCGCGACGATCCACCCCGAACTGGTCGAGGTGCTGCCCGAATTCGCGGACGGCTACGCGGCGCAGTACTACGTGGGCCATGGCGCGCTGTTCGGCGAGAATATCCAGGGCTTCACCGTCGACGGCTCCCCCGGCCTGGACCGCATCCCGTCCCTGGCCGAGGACCAGGACCGCCGGTACTACGCGATCACCATCAAACCCCAGGTCTTCATCAACCTCGTCCCCGACCACATCATCCTGCACCGCATGTATCCCCTGGCCGCCGACCGCACCATCGTCGAATGCGACTGGCTCTACACCGCCGACGTCGTCACCACCGGCAAGGACCTCGACAAGTCCGTCGAACTCTTCCACCGGGTCAACGAACAGGACTTCGAAGCCTGCGAACGCTGCCAGCCCCGAATGAGCTCCCGTCTGTACGCCAAGGGCGGCGTCCTGGTACCGAGCGAACACCACATCGGCGCT
The DNA here is from genome assembly GCF_009687845.1 of Acrocarpospora corrugata. GTDB lineage: Bacteria > Actinomycetota > Actinomycetes > Streptosporangiales > Streptosporangiaceae > Acrocarpospora > Acrocarpospora corrugata. The sequence continues at coordinate 77,860 of NZ_BLAD01000035.1, read as the reverse complement.
TTTCACGACTGGGTGCTTGAGAAGCTCAGCTGACTTGAGCGTGGCCGAGGCGGGTGCTGATCTCCCTGGCGCCCTCGATCAGAGCCGGAGCCATCTCGTGTACGCGCTGTTCCGTGAGGCGGTACGCGGGGCCGGAGACGCTGACAGCGGCCACGACCTCGCCGTGGAAGGACCGGACGGGGGCGGCGACCGCGTTCAGGCCCTCTTCCAGTTCTTCGAGGGTGGTGGCGTAGCCGCGGGATTGGGCGGTCGTGAGGTCTTTCTCCAGGTCGGGGAGAGACGTGATCGTTCGTGTGGTGAAGCGTTCGAGGGTGATCTGGGTGAGGAGGGCGGGGTCCGCGTGGGCGAGGAGGATCTTGCCGCTGGAGGTGGCGTGCAGTGGGGTCAGCTGGCCGACCCAGTTGTGCGCGGTGACCGCGGAAGGGCCCCGGACCTGGTCCAGGTTGACGGCGTAGACCGAGCGGAGGACCGCGATGTTGACCGTTTCGCCGAGTTCTTCGGCCAGGCGGTGACAGGTGGGGCGGGCGCGCTGGGCGATGTCGAGCTGGGTGTCGACGCCGGCGGCCAACCGGATGAGGCCGAAGCCGAGGCGGTACTTGCCGCGGTCTTCGGCCTGTTCGACCAGGCCGCGGGCTTCGAGGGCGCCGAGCAGGCGGAACGCGGTGGATTTGTGGACGTCGATCTCGGCGGCGATCTCGCTGACGCCGGCTTCGCCTTTGCGGGCGAGGATCTCCATTACCGAGATGGCGCGGTCCACGGACTGGACGCCCCCGCTTTCGTTGCCCATGGCGCAACTGTAGCCGCCGTACAAGAACGATTAAATCTCTGTTGCTACTAGTGAAACGTGGTGCGCATGACGCTACGATTCGGCAAAAGTGGAGGGGTCATGACATATGACTTCATCATCGTCGGCGGTGGCTCGGCCGGCTGTGCGCTCGCGAACCGGCTGTCGGCCGATCCGGGGACGCGCGTGCTCGTGCTGGAGGCGGGGCGGCCTGACTATCCGTGGGACGTGTTCATTCACATGCCCGCCGCGCTGACGTTCCCGATCGGGAGCCGGTTCTACGACTGGAAGTACGAGTCGGAGCCGGAGCCGTACATGCGGGATCGGCGGATTTATCACGCGCGGGGGAAGGTCCTCGGCGGGTCCAGCAGCATCAACGGGATGATTTTCCAGCGCGGGAATCCGCTCGACTACGAGCGGTGGGGCGCGGATCCGGGGATGGCGAACTGGGATTACGCGCACTGTCTGCCCTATTTCCGGAAGATGGAGAGTTGTCTCGGCGATCCGGGGACCGAGTTCCGGGGGCATCACGGGCCGCTGGTGCTGGAGCGCGGGCCAGTGTCGAGCACGCTGTTCCCGGCGTTCTTCGAGGCCGTGCAGGAGGCCGGATATCCGCTGACGGATGATGTGAACGGGTTCCGGCAGGAGGGGTTCGCGTCGTTCGACCGGAACATCCGGAAAGGGCGGCGGTGGTCGGCCCGGCGGGCGTACCTGGATCCGGCGCGGAAGCGGAAGAATCTGACGGTCAGGACGCGGGCGTTCGTCTCGAAGGTGCTGTTCGAGGGGACCCGCGCGGTCAGCGTGGAATGCAATGGTGAGCGCATCCACGGCAAGGAGATCATCCTGTCCGGCGGGGCGATCAACTCGCCGCAGTTGCTCCAGCTTTCCGGAGTGGGCAACGCGGCGGAGCTGCGCGCCGTCGGCGTGACACCCGTGCATGATCTGCCCGGCGTGGGCGAGAATCTGCAGGATCATCTTGAGGTCTACATCCAGCACGGATGCGGGCAGCCCGTGTCGATGCAGCCGTACCTGAAATATCGGCATCGGCCGTGGATCGGGGCGCAGTGGCTGTTCCTGCGGAGCGGGCCCGGCGCGACCAACCACTTCGAGGCGGGCGGGTTCGTCCGGAGCAACGAGGAAGTTCGCTATCCCAACCTGATGTTCCACTTTCTGCCGCTGGCCGTGCGGTACGACGGGTCGGCTCCGGCGGGCGGGCACGGATATCAGGTGCACGTCGGGCCGATGTACTCCGACTCCCGCGGGTCGGTGAAAATCACGACGAGCGACCCCAGGAAACATCCGGCGCTGCGCTTCAACTACCTGTCGACCGAGCAGGACCGCCGCGAATGGGTGGAAGCCGTCAGGGTCGCGCGATCGATCCTGGAGCAGCCGGCGCTCAAGCCGTTCAGCACGGGCGAGCTCTCCCCCGGCCCCGGGGTCCGGACGGATGACGAGATTCTGGACTGGGTGGCCAGGGACGGGGAGACCGCGCTGCACCCGTCGTGCACGAATCGCATGGGAACGGATGAGATGTCCGTACTCGACCCGGAGACCATGCGGGTGCACGGCCTGGACGGGATTCGCGTGGTCGACGCGAGCGCGATGCCGTACGTCACCAACGGCAACATCTACGCCCCGGTCATGATGCTGGCCGAGAAGGCGGCCGACCTCATTCTTGGCAACACCCCGTTACCCCCACAACGCACCCCCTTCTACCGCAAACCCTAGGTGCCCATGAAAGATCAGCCCGTCCTCGACGTACGCGGCCTGTGGAAGGTCTTCGGGCCCAAGCCGGAGCGCGCGGTCGGCAGCACGCTGTCGCGGCAGGAGTTGAAGGAGCGGACGGGCTGCGTGGCCGCCGTCCGGGATGTCTCCTTCGCGGTACGGCCCGGCGAGGTCTTCGTCGTCATGGGCCTGTCGGGGTCGGGCAAGTCGACGCTGGTCAGATGCCTGACCCGGCTGATCGAGCCGACCGCGGGCGAGATCCTCTTCGACGGCGCCGACATCCGCAAGGCCGACGAGAGGCACCTGCGGGAGCTACGCCGGCATCGGCTGGCGATGGTGTTCCAGCATTTCGGGCTGCTGCCGCACCGCTGCGTGCTGGACAACGTCGCGTACGGACTGGAGATCCGCGGCAGCGGGCGGGCGGAGCGGTACAAGCGCGCCCGCGAGGTGCTGGAACTGGTCGGGCTGACCGGGTTCGAGAACTCGTATCCGGATCAGCTGTCGGGCGGCATGCAGCAGCGGGTCGGCCTGGCGCGGGCCCTCGCGGTCGACCCCGACCTGCTGCTGTTCGACGAGCCGTTCTCGGCGCTGGACCCGCTGATCAGGCGCGAGATGCAGAACGAGGTCATCCGGCTGCACCGCGAGGTCGGCAAGACCATGGTGTTCATCACGCACGATCTCAGCGAGGCGCTCAAGCTGGGCGACCGGATTCTGATCATGCGGGATGGCGCGCTGGTGCAGATGGGCACGCCGGACGAGGTGGTCGGCGCGCCCGCCGACGACTATGTGCGGGATTTCGTGAGCGATGTCCCCCGGTCGCATGTGCTGACGTTGCGGTGGGTCATGCGGGACGCGCTCCCGGAGGAGCCGCTGGACGGGCCGGAGCTGGATCCGGATCTGGTGATCCGGGACGCCGTGCGGGTCGTGCTGTCCGCCGACCGGCCGGTGCGGGTGGTGCGCGACGGTGAGCTGCTCGGGGTCGTCACCAGCGCCGAGATTCTCGAAATGATCGCGCGATGACCACGCTCAGCCTGACCGCGCGGGTACCGGCCCGGCGTTATCTGCTGGGCGCGATCCTGGCGGCGTGGGTGCTCGGGCACGCGCTGCTGGCCGGGCGAGACACCCTGGCGCTGGGCGGGGCCGAGCTGACGCCGCTGCACGAGGGCGCCAACCAGGCGTGGGACACCGTCGACGACAACCGCAACAGCAATCCGTTCTTCCTGTACTTCTTCAACTACGTCCGGCTCATCCTGGACGAGTCGGTGCGGTTCGTGCAGGCGCTGATCAGCCAGCCGTCGTTCGGGCGGCCGGTGCCGGTGCTCGGCTGGCTGGGCGTGGTGGCGCTCGCGGCAGCCGTGACGTACATATTCGGAAATATCCGGGTGGCTTTGCTGACGGTGGCCGGGTTCGTGTCGTTCGGGCTGCTCGGGCTCTGGGCGGAGAGCATGGACACGCTGGCGCTGACGCTGACGGCGGTGGCGTACTCGCTGGCGGTGGGGATTCCGCTGGGGATCTGGGCGGGGCTGAGCGGGCGGTTCAACCGGTTCGTCACGCCGGTGCTGGACTTCATGCAGACCATGCCTACGTTCGTGTATCTCGCGCCGTTGACCCTGTTCTTCCTGATCGGCCCGGCCAGCGCGACGATCGCCACGATGATCTACGCGATCCCGCCGGCCATCCGGATCACCGCGCACGCGATCCGCGAGGTGTCCCCGGTGACGCTGGAGGCCAGCGCGTCGCTGGGCGCGACGGCCGCGCAGTCACTGCGGCAGGTACGGCTCCCGCTGGCCAGGCGCACGATCGTGGTGGGCGTCAATCAGACGATCATGGCGGCGCTGTCGATGGCGACGATCGCGGCGCTGATCGACGCGCCGGGGCTGGGCAAGACCGTGCTGAAGGCGCTGCAGACGCTGGACATCGGGGCGGCTTTCAACGCCGGTCTGGCTATCGTGATCATGGCGGTGGTGCTCGATCGGGCGACGACGGCCGCCAGTCGCCGGGTGGAGACGCGACGCCGTACAGGACGCGAAATATCAGCGTTTTTCCGGCGGGTGGAGGTCGGGGGCGCGCTGGGGATCGCGGCGGTGCTGGGGTATCTGTCCTATACCTATGTGTGGGCGGCGGAGTTCCCGGCCGGGGCGGACCTCGGGTCGTATGTCCGGCGGGCGGCGGACGCGGCGAGCCTCTGGGTCCAGGACAGCCTGTCCGGGTTCACCGACGCGCTCAAGAACGTGATCACCTACGGCCTGCTCAACCCGTTCGAGTCGCTGCTGGCGGGGTCGCCGTGGTGGCTGGTGTTCGCGGTCGGAGTGAGCATCGCCGCGCTGGTCGGCGGGCTCCGGGCGGCGATCACGGCGGCGGTCGGCCTGGCGGCGCTGATCGGGCTCGGGCTCTGGCAGGACAGCATGGTCACGCTGGCCTCCACGCTGGTCGCCACCATCCTGGTGCTGGCCCTGGGCGTGGCCACCGGCGTGTGGATCGGGCGGAGCGACCGCGCCGACGCGGTGCTGCGGCCGGTCCTGGACGCGGGGCAGACCATGCCGGCCTTCGTCTACCTCGTCCCGATCCTGGGCCTGTTCGGGCCGACCAGGTTCACCGCGATCATCGCGGCGGTCGTCTTCGCCGCCCCGGTCGCGATCAAGCTGGTCGCCGAGGGCATCCGGGGGGTGCCGCCGGCCACGGTCGAGGCGGCCCGCTCGGCCGGGTCGAGCTCCTGGCAGCTCATCGGCAAGGTGCGGCTCCCGATGGCGCGCGCCTCGGTGGCGCTGGCCGCCAACCAGGGCCTGATCTACGTGCTGTCGATGGTGGTGGTCGGCGGCCTGGTCGGCGCGGGCGCGCTCGGCTACGACGTGGTCGCCGGGTTCTCCCAGCACCAACTGCGCGGCAAGGGCCTGGCGGCGGGGCTGGCCATCGTCGTGCTGGGAATCGTCCTGGACCGTGTCACACGGGCGGCCCAGGTCAGGACAGTCCGACTCGGGGTGATCAAGGAGGATTAATGGCAATTCGACGAATATCCGTGGTGGCCGGGGCCGTGCTGTTGCTGGCCGGATGCGGCGGGGCCAAGGTCGGCGAGGCGCCCAGCGCCGCGCCGGGCACCGGCGCCGCCGGATCGGCCGCGGCCTGCGGAACCCTCAACCTGGCGATCAACCCCTGGGTCGGGTACGAGGCCAACGCGGCGGTCATCGCGCACGTGGCCGAGAAGAATTTCGGCTGCACCGTCGTCAAGAAGGACCTGAAGGAGGAGGTGGCCTGGCAGGGCTTCGGCACCGGCGAAGTCGACGCGGTGGTGGAGAACTGGGGCCACGACGACCTGAAGAAGAAGTACGTCGAGGAGCAGAAGACCGCCGTCGAACTGGGCCCGACCGGGAACCAGGGCGTGATCGGCTGGTACGTCGCGCCGTGGATGGCGGCGAAATATCCGGACATCACCAACTGGGAGAACCTGAACAAGTACGCCGACCTCTTCAAGACCTCCGAGTCGGGCGACAAGGGGCAGCTGCTGGACGGCGACCCATCGTTCGTGACCAATGACGAGGCGCTGGTGAAGAACCTCAAGCTCGACTACAAGGTGGTGTTCGCGGGCAGCGAGGCGGCGCTGATCACCGCGTTCCGCGAGTCGGAGAAGGAGCAGAAGCCCATCATCGGCTACTTCTACGACCCGCAGTGGTTCCTGGCCGAACTGAAACTGGTGAAGATCAACCTGCCCGCCTACACGACGGGCTGCGACGCGGACCCCGCCAAGGTGGCGTGCGACTACCCGCTGTACGAACTGGACAAGATCGTGAGCAAGAAGTTCGCGGATTCCGGCAGCCCCGCGTTCACGCTGATCAAGAACTTCAGCTGGACGAACGACGACCAGAATCTGGTGGCGAAGTACATCTCCGAGGACAAGATGACCCCGGCCGACGCCGCCGCGAAGTGGGCCGCCGACAACGAGGCCAAGATCAAGGCCTGGTTGCCGACGAGCTGAGTTCCGGACCGTCCCGTGCTGCTTGACACCCCGTGAGCAGCACGGGACGCTTGTTGCGGCAAACGCGGTTAGTTGCGCATATTGCAACAGCGGAGGTGGCTATGGCGGGCCCGAGCGTTGTCGTCATCGGCGCGGGAGTGGTGGGCGCGGCGCTCGCCGACGAGCTCTCCCTGCGCGGGTGGACCGAGGTGACCGTGGTCGACCAGGGTGACGTGCCGGCCACCGGCGGGTCGTCGTCGCACGCTCCCGGGCTGGTCTTCCAGACCAACGGGTCGAAGGCGATGGCGGAGCTGGCCAGGTACACGGTCGAGAAGTTCGTGGAGCTCGGGGCGTTCCTGCAGGTCGGCGGGCTGGAGGTGGCGACCTCGCCCGAGCGGCTGCGTGAACTTCATCGGCGGTACGGGTGGGCTGCCTCGTGGGGGCTCGAAGCTGAGCTGCTGAGCCCGGAGGAGTGCGTCGCGCGGCATCCGCTGCTGGACGGCGGGCGGATTCTCGGCGGGCTGTTCGTCGCGACCGACGGGCTGGCACTGGCCGTGCCCGCGGTGGCGGCGCAGCTGGACCGGGCGCGGGCGCGGGGAGTGCGCGTGCTCCCGCGTCATGAGGTCCTCGACGTCGTTGCCGTGGACGGCAGGGTGACGGGAGTCGTCACCGATAAAGGGGAAATTTCGGCCGATGTCGTGGTGTGTTGTGCGGGGATCTGGGGGCCCCGGGTGGCGCGGATGGCGGGGATGTCGCTGCCGTTGACGCCGCTGGCCCATCAGCTGGCGTGGACGGGACGACTGCCCGAACTGCCGGAGGAGCCGGTGGCGAGCCTGCCGATCCTGCGGCATCAGGACGCCGACCTTTACTACCGGGACCGGCACGGCACGCTGGGCGTCGGATATTACGGACATAGGCCGATGCCTGTCTCTGCGGACGACATCCTGTCCGTGGACGCGGCCGAGGTGATGCCCTCGCTGATGGCCTTCACCCCGGACGACTTCACCGACGCGTGGACCGAGACCCAGTCCCTGCTGCCCGCCACCCGCGCCGCGAAAGTGGAGGAAGGCGTCAACGGGCTCTTCTCCTTCACCACCGACAACATGCCGCTGATGGGCGAATCCCGGGACGTGCGCGGCTTCTGGGTGGCCGAGGCGGTGTGGGTGACCCATTCCGCGGGCGTCGGTCGGGCCATGGCCGAATGGCTGGTCGACGGACACTCCACCGTGGACCTGCACGAATGCGACGTCAACCGCTTCGAACAACACCAGCTCGCGCCCGACTACGTGGTGGCCCGCGGCTGCCAGAACTACGTCGAGGTCTACGACATCATCCACCCTCTCCAGCCGATGGAGGACCCCCGCCCACTCCGAACCAGCCCCTTTCATGTACGGCAACGCGAACTCGGCGCGGTCTTCCTGGAAGCTTCCGGGTGGGAACGCCCGCATTGGTACGGCGGCAACGACGGGTTACCCGCGCCCGCTTTCACCCCGAACGACTGGGCTGCCCGCTACTGGTCGCCGATCGTCGGCGCGGAGGCGAAAGCGACCAGGGAAGGCGTCGCCGTCTACGACATGACAGCGCTGAAGCGGCTGGAAGTGAGCGGGCCGGGCGCCACGGCGTTCCTGCAGCGGATGACGACCGGGGATGTCGACAAAGCCATCGGCTCTGTGACGTACTGCCTGCTGCTCGACGCGGATGGCGGGATTCGCAGCGACGTCACCGTGGCCAGACTGGGCGCCGGGCACTACCAGGTCGGCGCGAACGGCGAGCTGGATCTCGACTGGCTGGATAGGCATCGCCCGCCTGACGTGTTCGTACGGGATGTCACGGCGGGCACCTGCTGCCTGGGCGTGTGGGGGCCCCGGGCGCGGGAGCTCGTGCAACCGCTGACGGAGGTCGACCTGACCGCGCTCCGGTATTTCCGTGGCGCTCGGGGATATATCGGAAATGTGCCGGTGACCCTGTTGCGGCTGTCGTATGTCGGCGAGCTCGGGTGGGAGATCTACACCACGGCCGACATGGGGCTCAAGCTCTGGGACACCCTCCTGCGGGAGGGGGCGATCCCCGCGGGCCGGGGCGCGTTCGCGAGCCTGCGGCTGGAGAAGGGGTATCGGTCGTTCGGGACGGACATGACCTTCGAGCACGATCCGTACGAGGCGGGGCTGGGGTTCGCCGTCAAGCTCGGCAAAGGCGACTTCATCGGGCGGGACGCGCTGATCGAGCGCAAGGAGTCGGTGCGGCGCAAGCTCACCTGCCTGCTGCTGGACGACGTCGTCATGGGCAAGGAGCCCGTCTACCACGGCGGCCGTCCGGCCGGATATGTCACCAGCGCCGCGTACGGCTACACGATCGGCCGGGGCATCGCGTACGCGTGGTTGCCCGCGGAGCTCTCCGTCCCGGGGACGGTGGTGGAGATCGGCTACTTCGATCGGCGGCTGGAGGCGGTCGTCGCGGCGGAACCGCTTTTCGACCCGGCGATGGAACGCCTGCGCGGTTAGGGAGAACGATGCACCCGGATCGAATGTGGCGGTCGGCGGAGCCCCGCAAGTCCTACGACGTGATCGTCGTGGGGGCGGGCGGGCATGGGCTGGCCACGGCCTACTATTTGGCGAAAAATCATGGCATCACCGATGTGGCGGTGCTGGATCGTGGGTGGCTGGCCGGGGGAAATATGGCCAGAAACACCACGATTATTCGATCCAATTATCTGTGGGATGAGAGCGCGGGGATCTACGAGCACGCGCTCAAACTGTGGGAGGGCCTGGAGGAGGATCTCGGCTATCCGCTGCTGTTCAGCCAGCGCGGCGTGCTGAACCTGGCCCACAGCCTCCAGGACGTCCGCGACGGAGTCCGCCGCGTCGAAGCCAACCGGGTGAACGGCGTGGACGCGGAATGGCTCGCCCCGGAGCAGGTCAAAGAGGTCTGCCCGATCGTCGACGTCAGCCCCGGCGTGCGCTATCCCGTGCTCGGAGCGACCTACCAGCCCCGCGCCGGCATCGCCAAACACGACAACGTCGCCTGGGCCCTGGCCAGAGCCGCGTCCGACCTCGGCGTGGACCTGATCGAACACTGCCAGGTCACCGGCGTCGAGGTCACCGACGGCCGCGCCACCGCCGTGACCACCACCCGCGGCCGGATCACCGCCAACAAGATCGCACTCTCCGCCGCCGGGCACACCTCCGTCGTCGCCAAGACCGCCGGACTGGACCTCCCCCTGCAGACCCACCCCCTCCAGGCCCTGGTCTCCGAGCTCCTCGAACCCATCCATCCCACGGTCGTCATGTCCAACGCCGTCCACGTCTACGTGAGCCAAGCCCACAAAGGCGAACTCGTCATGGGCGCCGGAATAGACGCCGCCAATTCCTACCGCCGCCGCGGCGCCTTCCACATCATCGAAAGCCAGATGGCCGCGGCCCTCGAACTCTTCCCCGTCTTCGCCCGCGCCCACGTCCTCAGAACCTGGGCCGGAATCGTCGACGTCTCCCCCGACGCCTCCCCCATCATCGGCCTCACCCCAGTCGAAAACCTCTACCTCAACTGCGGCTGGGGCACCGGCGGCTTCAAAGCCACCCCCGGCATCGGCTGGTGCTACGCCCACACCATCGCCCACGACACCCCCCACCCCCTGACCGCCCCTTTCACCCTCACCCGCTTCACCACCGGCGCCCTCGTAGACGAACACGGCGCCGCCGCCGTCGCCCACTGACGATTCTTTCGTGGAGACCCCGTGCTACTGATTTCCTGTCCCTGGTGTGGGCAGCGTGACGAAGTCGAGTTTCATTACGGTGGGCAGGCTCATGTGGCCTACCCGGAGGATCCGGCGGGGCTTTCGGATGAGGAGTGGGGGCAGTATTTGTTCTTCCGGGATAATCCGGAGGGGGAGTTCGCGGAGCGGTGGAGCCATTCGGCGGGGTGCCGGCGGTGGTTCAACGTGGTGCGGGATACGCGGAGTAATCGGATCAGGGCGGTCTATCTGCCTGCGCAGACGCGGCCGGTGATCGGGTGATGCGGCATCCGGAGTTGGGGGCGGTCGACCGGGGGCGGGTGCTTCGGTTCGTTTTCGATGGGCGGGAGTTCAGCGGGCATCCGGGGGATACGCTCGCGTCGGCATTGCTGGCCAATGGAGTTCGGCGGGTTGGGACGAGTGCGCTTCTGGGACGGCCCCGGGGGATTTTCTCGGCTGGGGTCGAGGAACCCAATGCGGTCGTGCAGATTGAGGAGCCGTTTCCCGAGCCGATGGTTCTGGCGACGGTGGTCGAGCTTTATGACGGACTGGTGGCGCGCAGCCTGTCCGGGCGCGGGCGACTTGCCGATCAGGCAGATCCGGCGCGATATGACGCGATTTATGCGCATTGCGATGTGCTGGTGGTGGGGGCCGGCCGGGCCGGAGTGGCTGCCGCTTTGGAAGCCGAGCGTTCCGAGGCTCGGGTGATCATCGCCGACTCGGGCGCGATAGGAGCCGATTGGCCTGGCCTCGGCTTCGTGGGCGGTCCCGAATCCGTGGGCGGTCTCGGGCTCGCGGGCGGTCCCGGATCCGTGAGTGTCGATGCGCTGGTGGGGCCGGAGACTCGGGTGCTCGCGCGGACGAGCGTGGTTGGGTATTACGACGACAACTATCTGGTGGCGGTTGAGCGTAGGACCGCGCATTTGGGGTTGGGTGCGCCGCCGGAGGTGGCCAGGGAACGGGTGTGGCGGATCCGGGCGAAGCGGGTGGTTCTTGCGACGGGGGCGCATGAGCGGCCGGTTGCTTTCGCTGGGAATGATCTGCCGGGGGTCATGCTGGCTGGGGCGGCCAGGGAGTATCTCGTTCGGTATGGGGTGGTGCCTGGTCGGCGGGCGGTCGTGTTCACGACGAATGACAGTGCTTATGCGGCCGCGCTGGATCTCGTAGCGGGTGGGGTATCGATCGCGGCGATTGTGGATTCGCGGCGCGCTCCCGGGGATGTGTGGGCGAATCGGGCGAGGGCTGCGGGCATTGAGGTTCTTGCCGGATATTTCGTGACTGAGGCGCTGGGTGATGGCGGGGTGTCCTCCGTGCTTGTCAGCCCGCGGGACTCTGTTTTCAGCAGCCGGGAGATCTCGGCTGACCTTTTGCTGGTGTCGGGTGGCTGGAATCCGGTTGTTCACCTGTTCAGCCAGTCCGGCGGAACGCTGCGATACGACGATTCCTTGGGCGCGCTCGTTCCGGGTGAATCACCGCAGGCGGTCGAGGTCGTGGGCTCCGCCCGGGGAGACATCGATCACGGCGGCGAATCACTCTGGTTCGTCCCCGCCGACGACTACTCACGCCATTTCGTGGACCTCCAGCGAGACGTGACCGTGGCCGACGTGTGGCGTGCCACGAGCGCCGGGCTCACTTCGGTCGAGCACGTGAAGCGCTACACGACCGCGGGAACCGCGCACGACCAGGGAAAGACGTCCGGCGCGCTGACGGCGGCTCTGGTCGCCCACGCGATCGGCGCGGAACCGGGCGATGTCGGGAACACCACGTTCCGTGCGCCCTATCTGCCGGTCTCCTTCGCGGCGCTCGCCGGGCGCGATCGTGGAGCCCTCCACGATCCGGTACGGATCACCGCACTCCACCAATGGCACGTCGACCACGGCGCCCTCTTCGAGAACGTCGGCCAGTGGAAACGCCCCTGGTACTACCCCCGCGACGGCGAGGACATGGACACCGCCGTCCTCCGGGAGTGCAGAGCCGCCCGGCAGAACGTCGCCGCCATGGACGCCTCCACCCTCGGCAAAATCGACGTCATCGGCCCCGACGCCGCCGAGTTCCTCGACCGCCTCTACACGAACCTGATCAGCTCACTACCCGTCGGTTCGATCAGATACGGCATGATGTGCCGCCCCGACGGCATGGTCTTCGACGACGGGACCGCGATCCGCCTCGCCGAGGACCACTTCCTGATCACCACCACCACCGGCAACGCGGCCGCCGTACTCGACTGGATGGAGGAGTGGCTGCAGACCGAATGGCCCGACCTGGCCGTCACCTGCACCTCCATCACCGAACAGTGGGCGACCGTGGCCCTCGTCGGCCCCGGCTCCCGCGCCGTCCTCCGCGACCTGGCCCCCACCCTCGCCGTCGACCAGGCGAGTTTCCCCTTCATGACCTGGCGCGACACCGAAGTCGCCGGCATCCCCGCCCGCGTCTGCCGAATCAGCTTCTCCGGCGAACTCGCCTACGAGATCAACGTCTCATCCTGGTACGGCCTCGCCCTCTGGCAAACCCTCATGTCCCGAAATATCACCCCATACGGCACCGAAACCATGCACGTCCTCCGCGCCGAAAAGGGCTACCCCATCATCGGCCAGGACACCGACGGCACCACCACCCCCCAAGACCTCGCCATGACCTGGATCATCTCCAAGAAGAAACCCGACTTCCTCGGCAAACGCTCCTTCACCCGCCAGGACACCGCCCGCCCCGACCGCCGCCACCTGGTCGGCCTCCTCCCCCAAAACCCCACCACCCTCCTCCCCGAAGGCACAGCCCTCCTCGCCGACGGCCAAATGGTCGGCCACGTCACCTCCAGCTACACCAGCCCAGCCCTGAACCGCACCTTCGCCTTGGCCCTCGTAGCCGGCCCCCACCCCACCCTCACCACCCTGACCGGCACCAAAGCCGACGTAACCTCCCCCGTCCTCTACGACCCCGACCACACCCGCCGCGACGGCAACCCCGAAGAACCGCACAACGACACCGACACCGTCGATCAAGTAAAGGACGCATCGGCGAAGAGGGCCGCTGCCGCGAGATCCACCCCCCACGACACCGACACCGCCGCGCGGGCGGGCGGGCTAGCGGATGGAGTGCCGGCAGGCGAGGTGGTTGCGCCGGCGGCCGCCTATGGTCGTTTCGCGGTCGAGGCCGGGTCACCGGGACCCGAGCGGCGTAGTCCGCTGGGCGGTTTCTCCGTCGAGTTCGATGGCCTGCGGATGAACGAAATTCCGTTTTTGACGCAGGTCAATGTCAGGAGTGCGGAAGCGCTCACGCCGCCCAATGCCACTGTGACGGCCGGGGAGACGGTCACAGCCTGGCTGGGGCCTGATGAATGGCTGGTCATCGGGGCTGCGGGGGCCCGTGGGGTGGATGTGTCGGCGCAGCGGACGGCGATCAGGGTCACGGGGGCGCGGGCGCGGGAGTTGCTGGCGCATGGGTGTGCCCTTGACCTGCATCCTTCGGCTTTTCCCGACGGGCGGTGCGCGCAGACGCTGCTGGCGCGGACGCAGGTCGTGCTGATCGCCGAGAGTGACGGGTTCCTGATTCTGGTGCGGGCGTCGTTCGCCGCGTACCTGGCCGCCTGGCTGGTGGACGCGGCCGCCGAGTTCTGACCACCGATGTACGCGGCTTGTGCCCCGTACGCAGCAAGTTCGGCACCGAACGGAGACCTTCTTGACCGATATTGACGACTATCAAGCCAGATCGATCCGGAGGACGGTGGGATGAGGTCAGCGGTTTCCAGATGGTCCGCCCCCGTTCACTCCCGCGTCACTGACCCAAGAGACGCCATCCCTAGTTTGTTCGGAGAAGTCCTACATCGTTCCACCTGGAGATCTGCTGTGACCTCTGCACGACTGCCAATCGCCGGACTTTCGGCCCTTCTCATTTTCGGCGCCGCCGCCTGTGGAGCGGCTCCCAGCACCACCACGGGAGCGTCCGGGTCGGCGTCCAGCGGCGGGGTTGACGCCAGGACCGCCACTTCGGCCGCCGACTTCGGCGGTCTGGACAAGCTGGTTGAGGCCGCCAACGCCGAGGGCCAGCTCCACGTCATCGCGCTGCCGCCCAGCTGGGCCAACTACGGTGAGATCCTGACCGCCTTCAAGGCCAAGTACCCCAAGATCCAGATTGAGGAGGAGACCCCGGACGCCTCCTCCGCCGACGAGATCAACGCGGTGAAGACCCGCAAGGGCCAGGACCGCGCCCCGGACGTGCTCGACGTCGGCCAGGCGTTCGCGGTGAGCGGCGCCGCCGAAGGGCTGTTCGCGCCGTACAAGGTGCAGACCTGGGACAAGATCCCCGATGGGCAGAAGGAGCCGACTGGGCTCTGGTTCAACGACTACGGCGGCTACGTCTCCATCGGCTGTGACGCCAAGAAGGTCGACCCCTGCCCGACCACCTTCGCCGACCTGCTCAAGCCCGAGTACAAGGGCAAGGTCGCGATGAACGGCAACCCGACCAAGGCGGGCTCCGCGTTCGCCGGCGTGTTCGCGGCGGCGCTGGCCAACGGCGGCTCGTTCGACGACATCACCCCGGGCATCGAGTTCTTCAAGAAGCTCAAGGACGCCGGCAACTTCAACCCGGTGGAGACCACCCCGGCCACGATCGAGAAGGGCGAGACCCAGATCAGCATCGACTGGGACTACAACAACGCCGCCTACGCGCCGATCATGGCCCCCAAGGGCCTGGACTGGAAGACCGTCATCCCCACCGACGGCAAGTACTTCCAGCTGTACGCGCAGGCGATCAACAAGGACGCCCCGCACCCGGCGGCGGCCCGCCTCTGGCAGGAGTTCCTGTACAGCCCCGAGGGCCAGAACCTGTTCCTGAAGGGCTTCGCCCGCCCGGTGCTGCTGCCCGCGATGATCGCTGACGGAACCGTGGACCAGGCCGCTTCCGCCGCGCTGCCGGCCGTGGACGGCACGCCCACGTTCCCGACCGACGAGCAGGCCAAGAAGGCTCAGGAGGCGCTGGCGGCCGGCTGGGGCGCCGCGGTCGCCGGATGACCGAGCGGAAAGCACGCCGCACCTGGGGGAAGGGGTGGGGCCCCGCCGTGCCCCTTCTCCTGGTGGTGGCGATCGCCTTCGGCATCCCGGCGGTGATGCTGGCCGCCGGCGCGTTCACCGAGAAGGGCGCGCCAGGCGAGCCCTCCTCGTACGGCTTCGCGAACCTGGCCGCCAGCCTGCGCGAGCCGTACCTGGGGACGCTGCTGAGCAGTGTGCAGCTGTCCGCGGTGGTCGCCGTGGGCGGCGCGCTGACCGGGACGTTCCTGGCGCACGCCGTGCTCACCTCCAAGAGCGCGATGCTGCGCGAGGCGGTGCTGAGCGTGTCGGGGGTGCTGGCCAACTTCGGCGGCGTGCCGCTGGCCTTCATCTGGATCGCCACCCTGGGCAACTCGGGCGTGGTCACCGTCGGCTTGGGGCTCGGCTCGGGGTTGCTCTACAACTTCTGGGGCCTGGCCATGGTCTACCTGTACTTCTCGATCCCGCTGATGGTGCTGGTGATCGCGCCGGCGCTGGAGGGGCTGCGCCCGCAGTGGCGGGAGGCGGCGCTGAACAGCGGCGCGACGACCTGGCAGTTCTGGCGGCTGGTCGGCATTCCGGTGCTGGCCCCGGCGCTGCTCGGCGGCGTGGTCCTGCTGTTCGGCGGCGCGTTCGCGGCGTACGCGACGGCCGCCGCCATGGTGGGCGCGTCGGTGCCGCTGGTGACGCTGCAGATCGCGGACGCGCTGACCGGCAACGTGCTGGTCGGCTTCGAGAACGTGGCGCTGGCGCTGAGCCTGGACATGATCGTCATCGCCCTGCTGGTGATGGCCGTCTACCTGCCGCTGCAACGAAGGAGTTCACGATGGCTGCGGTGACGCCGACCGCCGTGCCGGTGACGGCGGCGCCGCTGCCGGTCGCGGGCGGCGGCTGGGGGCGGCGGGTGGTCCTGCTGGTGGCCGCCGTCTACTTCCTGGTGCCGATGGTGATCGCGGCGACGTTCACCGTGTACAACGAGGCGCAGGGGTTCTCCCTCGGCGCCTACGGCCGGATCCTGTCCGCGCCCGGGTTCGTGTCGAGCTTCCTGCTGTCGCTGGCGCTGGCGGCGGCCACGATCGTCATCGTGCTGGTGCTGCTGCTGCCGGCCATGCTGGCCGTGCGGCTGGGCGCGCCGGGGCTGCGGCCGGTGCTGGAGACGATCACCACGCTGCCGCTGATCGTGCCCCCGATCACCTACGTGGTGGGCATCAGCACCTCGCTGCGGGAGGGCGCGGACGCGCTGGCGGCCACGCCGTTCTGGCAGACGCTCATCTCGCTGCAGGACGAGAACTTCCCGTTCGTGCTGGTGCTGGCGTACGTGGTGCTGGCGCTGCCGTTCGCCTACCGGTCGCTGGACGCGGGCCTGCGGGCGATCGACGTGGTCACCCTGGTCGAGGCGGCCAGGAACCTGGGCGCGTCCTGGCCGCAGGTGATGCTGCGCGTGATCATGCCCAACCTGCGTTCCTCGCTGGCCGGGGCCGCGTTCCTGACGCTGGCGCTGGTGCTCGGCGAATACACCGTCGCCGCGCTGCTCGGCTACCAGACGTTCCCGGTCTGGATCGTGACGATCTCCGGCAGCGACGGGCAGCTGTCGGTGGCGCTGTCCATTCTCAGCTTGTTGCTCGCCTGGCTGCTGCTGCTCACGCTGTCCCGGGCCGGAAGGAAGAAATCATGACCGTGGAGTTCCGCGGGCTGCGCCGGACGTACGGGCCGACGGTGGCGCTGGACGGGCTGGACCTGACCGTGGCGCAGGGCGAGCTGATCGCGCTGCTGGGCCCGTCGGGGTGCGGCAAGACGACCGCGCTGCGCTGCGTGGCGGGGTTCGAGAGGCCGGACTCCGGGATGGTGCTGATCGACGGCAACGACGTGACCCGGGTGCCGGCCAACCGCCGGGACGCCGGGATGGTGTTCCAGTCGTACTCGCTGTTCCCTAACCTGAACGCCCGCGACAACGTGGCGTTCGGGATGCGGGTGCGGCGCCGCCCGGTGGCCGAGCGGCACTCCCGCGCGGACGAGCTGCTGGAGCTGGTCGGCCTGGCCGGGCGCGGCGACCGCTACCCGCACCAGCTGTCCGGCGGGCAGCAGCAGCGGGTGGCGCTGGCCCGCGCGCTGGCGCTGGCCCCGAAGGTGCTGCTGCTGGACGAGCCGCTGTCCGCGCTGGACGCCAAGGTCCGGGTGTCGCTGCGGGAGGAGATCCGCCGGCTCCAGCTGGAGCTGGGCATCACCACCGTGTTCGTCACGCACGACCAGGAGGAGGCGCTGTCGGTCGCCGACCGGGTGGCGGTGCTGAAGGACGGGCGTCTTGAGCAGGTGGGCGCGCCCGCCGAGATCTACGACCGCCCGGCCACCCCTTTCGTGGCCGAGTTCGTCGGCACCATGAACCACATCCCCGGCCGGGTCACCGGCGACCGGGTGGAGGTCCTGGGCCAGCTGCTGCCGATCGACGGCACCGCGCCGGGCGAGCTCGTCGACGTGCTCGTCCGGCCGGAGGCCGTGCGGGTCACCCCGGCCGAGGCCGGTCCCGCGCTCATCATGGCCTCCTCGTTCCGCGGCTCGACCGCCCGCCTGCGGGTGCAGCTCGCCGACGACAGCCAGCTCCTCGCCGACGTCCCCGGCCATGACGCGGTACGGCTCGCGCCGGGACTGCGGGTGGACGTCAGCGTGGTCGAGCGGCCGGTGCTGGTCACCGCCCGCGCGGCGACGTCCGACGACGAGTCGGTCGTCTCCGCCTGAAAGGGTGCCGGTCGCCGCGAAGTCCGGCGACCGGCGCCCTTTTCGCCGTCAGTCCTCTTCGGCGAGTGCCTCGGTGGCTTCGCGGCCCGCGACATTGGTGCGGCGCAGGAATTCGGCGAGCAGTTCCAATTCCTTGTCGTCGTATCCGGTGCAGATCTGGTCCAGTGCGGTGTTCATCCCCGAGTAGAGGTGGAACAGTTCCGCGCCCCGGTCACGGAGGGCGCGAACGGCGACCGCGCGGCGGTCGGAGGCCTCGGGGGTGCGTTCGCGGACCACCCAGCCGTCGCGTTGCAGCCGGTCGATGATCCCGGTCACCGTGGCCGGGTGCAGACCGGCCCGGCGGGCCAGCGCGCTCGGGCTGATCGGGCCGTGCCGGGAGATCAGTTCGAGGCAGTCCAGATCCACGTCCTTGAGCCCGGCGTGCATGCCGACGTGGTGGTTGAGCAGCGCCAACTGGTTGCCGAGCGCACGCAGCGACTCCCTGATCTCCACGGCCAGCCGCCGCCGGTGGGGAGCCGCGAACTCAGATGATACTGAATCCATATGTTATGACCCTCGTGTCGTATGACATACAGAGAAAAGGGTATCGCTCAGCGGAGGCCGGAGCTACGCCGCTCACGATCTTCGTGGCGGATCCCGGGGCACTGATTCACCCGGTTGAACAGGGCCACTTTGCGATGTTATTTACATTCTTAGTGGACTTTGACCTCGCGGAGAGACCACGGCCAAGGTATTAGCGTTACCCGCCACGCGCCTTTCCGGCGCCTCGTTGTGCGTGTTCAGGCTGCCTCCATTGATCACTGATGGCGCCGCACACAATGGCGGATATTTACGCGATGAGAGGTATTCCGTGAATCCGCAAAACCCGCAGTATCCGCAAAACCCGCAGTATCAGCAGAATCCGCAGTATCAGCAGAATCCGCAGTACCCGCAGGGCCCGCAATATCCCCAGCAGCCGGGTTACCCGCCGCAGCAGGGCTACCCGCAGCAGCCCGGCCACGCCGCGGTGGCGCAGCCTCCGCTGGCGGCCCCCACGACGCTCACGATCACTCTGATCAGCGCCATCGTCATCGCGGTGGCCAACCTGGTCAACGGCGTCGTCTACCTGATGGCCGGCGAGGACCTGCTGATCGAGCAGGCGAAGGCGCTGGGCGTGAGCGAGGAACTGGCCGAGCTGGCGCTGGCCTCGGCCGACACCTCCATCGTGACCACCCGCGGCCTGATGTTCATCATCAACGGCCTGGTCATCGGCCTGCTGGTGGTGGCCCTCCGGTCCGCCAAGACCTGGGCGCGGGTGGTCCTGACGCTCTTCAGCCTCGGCGCGATCCTCGGTGCCCTGATCGCGCTGGCCGACGGCCTCAGCCCGCTGATCATGATCCTCGGCCTGGCGGCGGGCCTGGGCGGCCTGGTCGCCCTGATCACCGTCTGGCTCCCGCCGACCAACCGCTATGCCGCCTGGCGCAAGCAGTCGGGCAGCTGAGCCGGCGTTGCCCCGGGCCGCGACCTGGCCGGCGAACTCCGGACGCCGCGGCATGCCCGTCATGCCGCGGTGAAACATTCATAGAAGATCACGCGACGGCCGGGCCTTCCGGCCCGGACACGGCCGCGACCTGCGGATTGAGGCCCTGACCGCCTCCCGGGCCGGTCCGCTGCCACCGATGTCTTTCCGACGGTCGCCAGTTCCCCTAGCCTGCGCGGGAGCGCTCCCACATCCCTCCCACGCGATCCTGGAAGGACCGTCGTGACCCGATCGCCTGGCCGGCGCCTGCACGCGTTCGTCGCGGGCTGCGCCGCCGCCGTACTCACCCTCACCGGCCTGACGGCCTCCTCGGCGCACGCCGAGGTCATCGAACACCTCCACAACGGCACGTTCGACAGCGCCACCACTCCGTGGTGGTCCACCGGGAACACCCCGATCTCGGTCGTGGACGGCGAACTGTGCGCGGCGGTGCCCGCGGGCACCGCGAACCCCTGGGACGCCAGTCTCGGCCACAACGACATCGCGCTGGCCGACGGCGATCCGTACACGCTGACCTTCACGGCCTCGGCCAGCGCGGCCGCGACGGTCCGGGCGAACGTGCAGCTGAACGAGGCGCCGTTCACCACGGCGGTCTCCCGCGAGGTGGCCCTCACCACCACGCCGCAGACCTTCACCTACGAGTTCGACGGCAACCTGGACTCGGCCAACGGGACCTTCACCTTCCAGCTGGGCGGCGCCGCCACGGCGTTCACGTTCTGCCTGGACGACGTCTCGCTGACCAGCGACAGCGACGCGGAGCCGCCGGCGGGCGGGCCGGAGCAGCTGGAGAACGGCGACTTCGGGGACGGGCTCGGCGGCTGGTTCACCTACGGCACCAACGCCACCAGCACCGCGGACGGGCGGCTGTGCACCACCGTGCCGGCCGGTCTGGCCAACCCGTGGGACGCCGGGATCGGGCAGAACGACGTGCCGCTGGTCGACGGCGCGACCTACACCTTCTCGTTCGAGGCGTCGGCCTCGCCCGGCTCTTCTGTCAACGCCAACGTGCAGCTCGGCGACGCGCCGTTCACCTCGTTCTTCTCGCGCGCGGTGCCGCTGACCCCCGCCACCCAGACCTTCGAGTACACCTTCACCGCGAGTGCGGACACCGAGCGGTCGCAGGTGGTGTTCCACGTGGGCGCCAATACCGCCGAGTACCGGCTCTGCCTGGACGAGGTGTCCCTGCGCGGCGGCGAGGAGGAGCCGCCGTATGTGCCGGACACCGGGCCGAGGGTCCGGGTGAACCAGGTCGGCTACCTGCCGAACGGGCCGAAGCACGCGACCGTCGTGACCGACGCCACCGCGGCGCTGCCGTGGCAGCTCAAGAACGGCGGCGGAACGGTGCTGGCCAGCGGGAACAGCACGTCGCGAGGCGTCGACCCGGCTTCGGGGCAGAACGTGCACACGGTCGACTTCAGCGCCTACACCGGCGCGGGGACCGGCCTGACGCTGGTCGCCGACGGCCAGGTCAGCTACCCGTTCGACATCTCCGCCGACGTGTACGACCAGCTGCGCTCGGACTCGCTCCAGTTCTTCGCGATCCAGCGCAGCGGCATCGCCATCGACGGCGCGCTGTTCGGCGCGCAGTACGCGCGGCCCGCCGGTCACCTGGGGGTCGCCCCCAACCAGGGTGACACCGACGTACCCTGCCAGCCGGGCGTCTGCGACTACCGGCTGGACGTGCGCGGCGGCTGGTACGACGCGGGCGACCACGGCAAGTACGTCGTCAACGGCGGCATCGCGGCCTACCAGCTGCTCAGCACCTTCGAGCGGACCAAGACCGCGATCACCGGCTTCGGCGGCGCGGAGCTGGGCGACAGCACGCTGCGGGTGCCGGAGCGCGGCAACGGCGTGCCGGACGTCCTGGACGAGGCCCGCTGGGAGCTGGAGTTCCTGATCCGGATGCAGGTGCCCGCGGGCAAGCCACTGGCGGGCATGGCGCACCACAAGATACACGACCAGAACTGGACCGGCCTGCCGCTCCAGCCGGAGGACGACCCGCAGCTCCGCGAACTGCACCCGCCGTCCACGGCGGCCACCCTCAACCTGGCGGCCACGGCCGCGCAGTGCGCCCGGCTGTTCGCCCGGTACGACTCCGCCTTCGCGGCCAAGTGCCTGACCTCCGCCAAGCGCGCCTGGACGGCCGCCAAGGCCAACCCGGCCAGGTACGCCAGCCCGAACGACGGCAACGGCGGCGGCACCTACAACGACAACGACGTGAGCGACGAGTTCTACTGGGCGGCGGCCGAGCTGTACCTGACCACCGGCGAGGCCGCCTACCTGACCGAGCTGCGCGCCTCGCCGCACCACACCGGGAACGTGTTCAGCTCGACCGGGTTCGGCTGGCCGGCCACCGCCGCGCTGGGCCGGATGGACCTGGCCACCGTGCCGAGCGAGCTGCCGGCCGCGGAGCGCAACCAGCTCCGCCAGTCGGTGGTGACGGCCGCGGACGGGTATCTGGCCACGCTGGCCGGTGAGGCGTACGGGTTGCCGCTACCGGGGAGCGGCAACAGCTACTTCTGGGGTTCCAACAGCAACATCATCAACAACGTGATCGTGATGGCCACCGCGTACGACCTGACCAGGGACCGCAAGTACCAGGCCGGGGCGCTGCAGGGGATGGACTACATCTTCGGCAGGAACGCGCTCAACCACTCCTATGTCACCGGCTGGGGGGAGAAGAACCCGCAGAACCAGCACAGCCGGATCTTCGGCCACCAGCTAGACGAGACCCTGCCGAATCCGCCGGCGGGCTCGATCGCCGGGGGCGCGAACGCGGCGCTGGAGGATCCGTACGCCTCCGGCCTGCTGGCCGGGTGCAAGCCGCAGTTCTGCTACGTCGACCACATCGAGTCGTACGCGACGAACGAGGTGGCGGTCAACTGGAACTCGGCGCTGGCCTGGATCGCGTCCGCGCTGGCCGACCAGGGCAACGGGCAGGCGCCGGCCGCCGGGGCGTGCCGGGTGGACTACGTCCGGCACGGCGCGTGGGCCGGCGGGTTCACCTCGCAGGCCACCGTCACCAACACCGGGACGACGCCGATCGACGGCTGGACGCTGCGGTGGGCGTGGACCGGCGACCAGAAGGTGACCGACCACTGGCTGAGCAGCATCACCCAGTCAGGCGCGTCGGTGGCCGCGACCAACCTCAGCCACAACAAGAAGATCATGCCGGGCAGCACGGTGACGTTCGGCTTCCTCGGGGACAGCGCCGGCGGGGCGAACCCGGCTCCGGGGCTGTTCACCCTGAACGGGAAAGCCTGCGCGTAACTACCTGCGCGTAACTATCGGAAAACAGGGCCGCGTCGTCTCCGGACGGCGCGGCCTTTTCACATCCCGCGACCGAAATTTTCGGACATACTTAGAAATGTGTCGGCCGTTTCGGTTCCTGCCTCTGGTCGGCGGAGGCGGGCGCGGCCGGGATGGGCGAAGGAGCGACCGGTGAAGAGCACGACAGGGCAGGATCTGGCCGGTCACCCGACCCAGATCGTGCCGTTCCACGCGACCGGCGCGACCGGCGCGACCGGCGCGACCGGCGCGACCGGCGAGGTCGCGACCGGCCCGCTGACCTGGGCGCAGCAGCACATGTTCGCGCTGATGGAGCAGCTGGCTCCGGACACCAGCAGCGTCAATCTCCGATTCACCTGGGCGCTCCGTACGGGGGTCGGCGCGGCCGAGGTGTTCGAGGCGCTGCGGGAGCTGATGGAGGGGTTCGACGCGCTGCGCACCGTCTACGTGCCGCCGCCGTACGGGCCGGGGCAGCGGGTGCTGCGCGAGGGCGAGCTGGAGGTTCCGGTCGTGGAGGCCGGGCCGGGGGCCGCCGCGACGGTGGCCGGCGAACTGGCGGCGGCGATGTGGGCGGTGCCGTTCGACGTGTGCGAGGAGTGGCCGATCCGGGTCGCGCTGGTGACCTCGGGCGGGGCGCCGAGGCAGCTGGCGGTGGTGGCGTCCCATCTGGTGCTGGACCAGACGGGCGGGCACTGGCTCCACTACCACCTGCGGGGGGTGCTGGCCCGGCCGCCCGCGGCCGTACCCGGGGCGGAGGTCGTGCACCGGCCGCTGGACGAGGCCGAGTGGGAGAAGTCGGACGCGGGGCGGCGGCACGGCGAGCGCGCGGTGCGCTGGCACGCGGAGACGTTCCTGGCGATGCCGCAGACCATGCTGCCGCGCCCGGCGGCGGCCGTGGAGCCGCCGCGCTACCGGTACCTGCAGTTCGACTCCCCCGCGCTGGCGATGGCGGTGGCCGCCCTGAGCGCACGGCACAACGTCAGCGCGGCGAGCGTGCTGTTCGCGGGGATCAGCGCGATCGCGGGGCACGTCAGCGCGCTGGACCGGTCGTTCCTGCAGCTCACGGTGGGCAACAGGATCGCGCCGAGGACCCGGTTCGCGGTCGGCATGCACACCCAGGACGTCCCCGTATGCATCGATTTATCGGATATTTCGGTATCCGATCTGATGGTGCGGGCGGGGACGGCGCTCACCCGGGCGGCCCGGTTCGGGGCGCATCCGCCCGGCGAGCTGGCGGCGCGGCGGCGCGAGATCGAGTACGAGCGCGGCATCTCGTTCGACCTGTCCTGCTGGCTCAACTACCGCCGGTTGGGGCCGCCGCGCCCGCCCAACCCCGGCGCGATCGGCCCGGACACGCTGGAGCGCACGCTCTGGCGCTGGCTGCCTGGCGTGGACAGCAGCACCAGCAGCTACTTCGTCTTCGCCGACGACGCCGGGGACATGCTGCGGCTGACCATGCTGCTCGACTCGGCGGTCCTGCCGCCCGAGGAGGCGCTGGACTGGCTGCGCGGGGTGGAACGGCTGCTGGCCGCCGCCACCACGGCCGAGATCGGCACCGCCGAGATCGGCGAGCACACCGGCCTGGCGCCCGCCCGGCGGGACGGCGACTGGCGCCGGACCGAGGGCGGCTGGGCCCACCTGCCGAGCGTCGCCGACCTGGTCAGGAGCGTCACAGGGGCACGCTCCGCCGAGGTCACCGAGCACGGCGGCGAACTAATCGCTCACCTGATAAATCCGGATTTCGCGGATCTGCGGAAGGTGCATGCGGCCTGCGTGGACGCGCTGCCGGGTGTCCGGGTGGCGGTGGCTCCCCATCGGTACGTCATATATGCCGACGCCCCCGGTCCAGGCGCGAACGTCCTGGCCGAGGGCACCGGTCGGGCGGTCAGCTGAACTGACCTGGCGTGCGGCCGTCTCCGGCGGGGCCACGGTAGGCCTGGGCGAGGTCCATCCACCGGTCGGCCTCTCCTCCCTCGGCGGCCAGGTCGAGATCGTCCCGGTGCCGCCGCCGGGTCACCAGCAGGCAGAAGTCCGCCGCCGCCCCCGTGATCCGGTTCTGCGCGTCCTCGGGCCCGAACGCCCAGAGCGCCCCGGACGGCCCGGTGAGCTCGAACCGGAACTCCTCGTCCGGCGGCGTCAGCCCGCGGGCCAGGTAGCCGAACGTCCAGGTCCTGATGGCGAACGCCACGATGAGCTGGATCCGGTCGGTACGCTCCGGCTTGATGCCGAGCGCGTCGGCGATGTCCTGGCCGTGGCCGAACAGCTCCATCATGCCCGCCATCCCGAGCACCGCCGGGGGCAGCGGGTTGACCAGCCAGGGCACCATCTGGTCCGGCGGCGCGGCGGCCAGCGCCTTGATCGCACCGTCCCGCTGGGCCCGCCACTGGCCCAGCAGCACCTCCGGCGGCTCGGCCAGGAAGCCCGCCATCGCGTACCGGACGTTGGCGTCGAAGTCCGGCGACAGCGAGGCCGCCAGCTTCCCGAACGCCTCCGCGTTGGAGGCGGCCAGCCCCGCCATCCGGAACGTCGCGGACAGATGCGCGATCTGGTGCGCGATCGTCCAGCCGGGCGAGGGGGTCTCCAGCGCCCACTTCGCGGCGGGCAGGCCGGCCACCATGCGGTCCACGTCGTCGCCGTCCGCCGTGAGCGCGGCGATCACAAGTTTCAGGTCGGTCATGTCGGTGTCCTCTCGCCCGGATGTCGCAAGACCCGTCCGTCTCATCGTCACGAGAAGGCGCATCGCGCCGCACCTTTTGGATTGCGCAGCTATTCCGGCAGCCAGGCCGCGCGGTCGCTGACACCCACGCTGACCGGCAGGTGAACCACCGCGACGGGGTGCGTCAGGTCAGCAACCTGGAAGACGTGCAGCGCGCCGCGCCGCCCGACCGGGTCGTGGCCGAACACCAGCAGCCACTCCCCCACGGCCACCGGCCGCCCGGCCCGCCACCCCGGCCCCAGAGTCACCCTGCGGTGGCCCAGGTCGAAGACGGAGGAGTCGGCGGGCAGCCAGACCGGTTCCTTGGCGCCGCAGCGCGAGAGCAGGCCGATCTGCCCGCCGCCGGGCCTGGCCACGTACGGCAGGCGGGTGCCGAGCAACGCCGCCGCCCGGTTGTAGGCGACCGGCGGGTGGAGCATCACCAGATAGCGCTCGGTGAGCGCCACCGAGCTGATGAACGGCGCCGGGTCGGCCAGCGCGAACGGCACGGAGCGCAGCACCGTCCCGTCAGGACCGGCCGTGACGTGCTCGGCCTGGCCCAGCTCCGGGTAGGTGACGACGGTGTGCCAGCAGCCGGTCACCGGATCAGGCACCGGCCTGGCCACGGTCATCTCCGGCAGCCCCGAGGGGCTGAGCCAGAGCGCGGGGGCGAGCGCGGGAATCGGGCCGAGCGGCGGCCGGCCGCACAGCGACGCCTCGGCGCGGTACCAGTGCGCGGCCCCGTCGCGGAACCTCACGCCCGAGTGCGTGAGTGGGCCGGCGAGCGGGTGCGCGGCGCCCGGGCTGGGCAGCGCCTGGACTAGCGAACCGGTCAGCTCGGCGGGGAGCACACCCTCCACGGCCAGCGGATCCTCGAACCGAACTGCGACGTCGTGTGCGGTCATGACCGACGCCTCCCAATACATAACAGTGTTGTGGTTAATAGATATCGCTGTTATGCAACAATGTCAAGGTGAGCCCTCGCCGATCGGACCCCGCCACCAAGCCCGCCCTCGTGGACATCGCGGCCCGTCTGCTGGCCGAGAACGGCCCGCAGGCGCTGTCCACTCGCCGTATCGCCGCCGAAGCAGACAGCTCGACGATGACCGTCTACACACATTTCGGCGGGATGAGCGGGCTCGTCAGGGAGATGGTCCGGGAGGGCTTCTCCCGGCTCCAGGAGCGGCTGACGAGCGTGCGGGAGACAGCGGATCCGGTGGCCGACATGGCGCTGCTCGGGCGCGCGTACCGGTTCAACGCGCTGGCCAACCCGCATCTGTACGCGGTGATGTTCGGCGGCTCTTCGCTGGCCGGATTCTCGCTGTCGGAGGAAGACCGCCAGCACGGCCGGTACACGCTGGGCAACGTCGCCGAGTGCGCCGAACGCTGCCTGGTGAGTGGCCGGTTCCGGCCCGGGGACGCGATCCTGGTGGCACACCAGATGTGGACGGCCATCCACGGACTGGTCACGCTGGAACTCGGCGGCTACCTCATCCCGCCGTACGACGCGAACGCCTGCGTCGAAGCCCAGCTGGTCGGGCTGATGGTCAGCGCCGGCGACGACTGGCCGTCCGCGACCGAGTCGGTGGCGCGCTCCCTGGAGCGCGTGGACGAGATCGAGATGTAGCTACAGCGGCACGTTGCCGTGCTTTCGCTGGACCGCCGGGGAGCGTTTGGTGCGCAGCATCTCCAGGCCGCGGGCGATGACCGCGCGGGTCTGCTCGGGGTCGATGACGTCGTCGACGAGGCCGCGCTCGGCCGCGTAGTACGGGTGCATGAGCTGGTCGGTGTACTCGGTGACCAGTTCCGCGCGCAGGCCGTCCTGGTCGGCGGCGGTGGCCAGCTCCTTGCGGAACAGCACGTTCACCGCGCCCTCCGCGCCCATCACGGCGATCTCGTTGGTCGGCCAGGCCAGCGCGAGGTCACAGCCGATCGACCGGGAGTCCATCACGATGTACGCCCCGCCGTACGCCTTGCGCAGGATCACCGACACCCGGGGCACGGTGGCCTCGCAGTAGGCGTACAGGAGTTTCGCGCCGTGCCGGATGACGCCGGCGTATTCCTGGTCGGTGCCGGGGAGGAAGCCGGGCACGTCCACCAGGGTGACCAGCGGGATGCCGAACGCATCACAGAACCGTACGAACCGGGCGGCCTTCTGGGCGGCGTGCACGTCCAGCACGCCCGCGAGGGCGATCGGCTGGTTGCCGACCACGCCGACGGTCTGGCCGTCGATCCTGGCCAGCAGGCAGACGATGTTGGGCGCCCAGTCCTCGTGCAGTTCGATGAAGTCGCCGTCGTCGACCAGTTCGGCGACGACGGCGCGGATGTCGTAGGGCTTGTTCGGTTCGACGGGGACGATCCCGGCCAGCGCGGGGCGCAGGTCCGTGGTCGCGCCCCTGGCCGGGCCGCCAGGGGGCGGCTCCAGGTTGTTGCCGGGCAGCAGCGACACCAGGTGGCGCACGTCGGCGAAGCAGCTCTCCTCGTCGTCGTGGACGAAGGTGGCCACGCCGGTCCCGGCGTGCACGGCCGCGCCGCCGAGCTGCTCGTGGGTGACCCGCTGGCCGCTCACCGCCGCGACCACGTCGGGCCCGGTCAGGTACATCTTGGCGATGTCGCGGACCATGAAGGTGAAGTCCGACAGCGCCGGCGAGTACGCCGCGCCGCCCGCGCACGGCCCGAGGATGACGCTGATCTGCGGGATCACCCCGGACGCCTGGACGTTGCGGCGGAAGATGCCGCCGTAGCCGTGCAGGGCCAGCACGCCCTCCTGGATCCGGGCGCCGCCGCTGTCGTTGAGCGCGATCAGCGGCGCGCCGGTGGCGACGGCCAGGTCCATCACCTTGTGGATCTTGGCGGCGTGCGCCTCGCCGAGCGAGCCGCCGAAGACGGTGAAGTCCTGGGCGTAGACGAAGACCCTGCGGCCGAAGATGGTGCCGGAGCCGGTCACCACGCCGTCGGTGTGCGGCCGGTTCTCGCCGATCTTCAGGCCGTGCGCCTGGGTGCGGCGGTAGCGGTCGAGTTCGTCGAAGGAGCCCTCGTCCAGCAGCGCGGCCAGCCGTTCGCGCGCGGTGCGCTTGCCGAGCGCGCGCTGCCGCGCCGCCGCGTCCGGGTCGCCGGCCGTGATCCGGTCGCGCAGGCCGCCGTGCTCCCGCCGCAGGCCCGCCATGGTGCGCGGCTCCGGCGGCGGCGGGTCGGCGAAGACCTCCGGCACGGGCACGTCGACCACGGATCGGCCGTTGACCCTCCGCACCGAACTGCCCACGGCACGCACTCCCCTTCCCGGGGGTTCTGGAAACGGTCTGAGGTCCTCCCGCGAGACCGTCATCGGACCGCCACCCGCTCGGCCGCGCCCGCCTGCCGGGCGGTGATCCGCCCGGTGGCGCGCAGCCAGCTCACGGTGTCGCCCATGGTCTCGGCGAGCGGTCTGGCCGGGACGGCGAGCGTGGAGGCGCCCTCGTCCACGGGGGTGGCGACCGCGCAGGTGTAGACGGCGCCGTACTGGGCGGGTATGTGCCACGGCCACCAGCGCTGGGCCAGGTCGGCCAGGCGGGCGGCCGGGAGCATCGCCCGGGCGGGCAGGTACGCGGCCCGCAGCGGACGCCCGGTGACCTGGCGCAGCGCGCCGAGGAACTCCCGGGTCGCCACATACCTCCCAGGCCCGAAATGCCGCCCGCCGACGTCGGGGCCGGTGAGGGCCCGCAGGTGCAGTTCGGCGGTGTCGCGGACATCACCGAGTGGGAAACCGCCGGTCGGCCACATCGGCATCAGCCCCCGCAGCACATCCCGGATCCGGGCGTTCTGGTCGCCCAGCCGGGGATCGTCGGGCCCGGCCAGCGCGGGCGGATAGGTGATCACCACCGGCACGCCGTCCAGCTGGTGGCCGCGCGCCACCTCCTCCGCGCCCGCCTTGCTGGCCAGGTACGTCTCCCGCGGCCGGCCCACCGGCGAGGTCGGCCCGATGACGCCCGGCGGCGCGGGATAGAGCGCGCCGACCGTGGACACGTGCACGATCCGGCCGACACCCGCGCGCCGGGCCGCGCCCAGCACCACCTCGGCGCCGCGCGTGTTCACCCGGCGCATCTCGGCGTGCCGCCTGCTGTCGAAGGAATAGACGGCCGCGGCGTGCAGCACCGCGTCCGCGCCGCGCACCGCGCGGGCGACCGCGGCCTCGTCGGTCATGTCTCCGGCGACGGCGTCGACGGCGTCGTGCTCGACCCCGGCCGGGTCCCTGACCAGCAGCCGGACCCGGTGCCCTGCCCGGATCAGGGCCGCGACCGAATGGGAGCCGACGAATCCCGTACCGCCGGTAACGCACACCAGCATCTGTAACCCCCCTCGTCGGCCACCAGCGTCCCCCGGGGTTGATCCAGGTGTCTTCTCTCAACGTGCGCTAACGGAGCATTCTGGAAGAAGAAACGCGCTCGCCTGCGGGAAAAGATGGGTACACACTCCAGAGACTCGGAGGGCATCGATGGCAACCCATGCCGCGGCGGGCTCGTTCCCGGTGCAGAACGGCGCGCTGAACACGCGTCATCACAAACTCGGCCTCAACATCTTCCTGTTCATCGTGATCGCGCACTGGGCCGAGCACGTCGCCCAGGCCATCCAGATCTACGCGCTCGGCTGGCCGCTGCCGGAGGCCCGCGGCGTTCTCGGCGTGCCGTTCCCGTGGCTGGTCAAGTCGGAGTGGATGCACTACGGATACGCGCTGTTCATGCTGGTCGGCCTGATCATCCTGCGGAAGGGCTTCACCGGCCGGGCCAGGACCTGGTGGAACATCTCGCTCGGCATCCAGGTGTGGCATCACCTGGAGCACCTGCTTCTGCTGCTGCAGGCGCTGTTCGCCGCCAACCTGCTCGGCCGCCCGGCCCCGACCAGCATCCTGCAGCTGATCGTGCCCCGGGTGGAGCTGCACCTGTTCTACAACGCGGTGGTCTTCGCGCCGATGGTGGTGGCGATGATCCTGCACCGCCGTCCGAACCGGACGGAGAAGGCCCGGATGAACTGCACCTGCGCAGTCCCCGTCCCGGTATGAGCCGCCGGCGGGGTCTGCCGTTCTCCTCGGTGGTGACGGCGCTCGCCGGGTTCATCCTGCTCTGGTTCACGGTCCCCGGCATCGGCCCCGCGGTTCGCGCCGCGCGGGCTGACGGGGTCTCCGGCGTCTTCACCGCCAGAGAGCTGGTCTGCGTCCAGCATCCCGGGCACGAGAGCTGCACCTGGACGGGCGACTTCCTGGCCCCCACCGGGCAGGTCAGGGACCGCGTCTCGCTGTACGGCAGCGGCCGGGAGAGCATGCGCGCCGGCGCGACCGCCTCCGCCGTGGACATCGGCAGGACCTACTGGGTCTACGGGCCCGACGGGTCAGACGAGTGGGTGTTCACGGGGCTGCTGCTCCTGTTGGGGGCGGGACTGCTGGCGTACGCGGCGCGGGCGGCGGTGGTGCGCCCGCGCGCCGCCGCGACATGAGCAGCGCCAGCGCCACCGCGACGCAGATCAGGGCGGCCACCAGGCCGAGCGCGGGCTTGGCCGCGCCGAAGTAGTCGCCGATCGCGAAGGCCCCCAGCGCGCCGCCGAGCTGCCGCGCCGTGTTCAGCGTCCCCGACGCCACCCCCGCCAGGTGCGGCGGGATCGCGCGCAGGCCCTCGATGGTGGCCGGCGCGAAGGCCAGCCCCATCCCGATCCCGATGACGCCGAGCGGGATCAGGTAGGAGGCCGCGTCCGAGGTCAGGTAGGCGACGCCCAGGACGCCGAGCGCGTAGAGGGTGAGCCCGCCGGCCAGCGGCAGCCGTCCGCCGACCTTGTCGGCCAGCTTGCCGGACAGCGGCGCCAGCGCGGTCAGGGCGAGCGTCATCGGGAGCGCGGTCACGCCGGACATCAGCGGGCTCAGGCCCAGCGCGTGCTGGGTCTCCAGCACGTAGACCAGGAGCAGGCCGTACAGCGAGAAGGAGGTGATCGCGGTGATCGCGACGGCCAGGGTGTAGTCGCGGTGCCGGAACAGGCCGGGGACGGCGGTGAACCGGTGCGGGCGGGGCGGGCGCAGGTCCGGGATGAGCAGCAGGGCGAGCGGCAGCGCGGCCAGGCCGACCGGCACGTTGATCAGGAAGACCGACTGCCAGCCGAACCGGGTGACCAGCAGGCCGCCGAAGGTCGGGCCGCCGACCGAGGCGGCCCCGGCGACGGCCGTGAAGATGCCGAGGGCGAGGCCGCGCCGGTGCGCCGGGAAGATCGCATGGATCAGCGCGAGGGCCTGCGGGACGAGCGCCGCCGCGCCGACGCCCTGGGCGACCCTGGCGGCGACGAGCAGGCCGGGCGTGGGCGACAGCGCGCACAGCAGCGACGCGCCGGTGAAGACGGCCAGGCCCGCGGCGAACACGTTGCGCGGGCCGAGCAGGTCGCCGACCCGGCCGAACACGATCAGCAGGGAGGCGAAGGCGAGCAGGTAGCCGTTGAGTATCCAGACGATCTGGCCGACCCCCGCGCCCAGCGAGGTCATGATCGCCGGGGCGGCCGTGTTCACGATCGTGGTGTCCACCAGGATCAGGAAGTTGGCCACGCACAACACCGCGAGGGCACGCCAGGGATTCGCCGGATTCATGGTCCTCCAGAACGAGCGCGGGCCGTCATCATGCTGGCCCACGCGGTCACCTCCAGCAAGGCCCGGTCGCTGGGGTCGGTGGCCCGGAAGGCGTCGATCGCCGTGCCGGCCTGGTAGGAGGCTTTGGCGGTGAGCAGCGCGAGGCGGGCCACCGGGCGGTGCCCGGGGGCGAGCCCGGCCGCCGCCTCCGTCGCCCAGGCGGTGCTGAGGCCGGGCGGGGTTCCGTCCCACTTGCCGACCTCGGCGGTGACCAGGTCGCGGACCGGCTCGGGCACCGAGCGCTCGCCCGCCGCCGCGACGGCCGCGGTCGCCCGCGCGACCGCGCCCGCCACGTACGGATTTCCGTCCGCCCAGGACAGCTCGGCCGGGAGCGGCGCGTCCGGCAGCAGCCGGAGCGAGTCGCCCGGTGGCCGCGGCTTGCGGGCCGACGCCCCCATCATGGCGCCGAGGACGCGCAGCGCGCCGCCGCGCATGCCCCCCGGCACCTCGGGCGGGAGCGGCGATTCGCCGAGGAACACGTTGACCATGCGATTGAGGTAGTGGAACGTCAGCCGGGTCCCGACGACCTCAGGCAGCGGCCCGGGCTCGGCCGGGGCCGGGCCGCCCAGGCCGCGCAGGGTCGCGCCGTGCACGTCCACGCAGTACGGGCAGGCGTTGGCGCGGGAGACCTCGGTCGCCACCAGCTCCTTGGCCCCCCGCGCCACCTGCCCCTGGGCCAGCAGGGACTCCCGCAGCAGCATCCAGGCCGCGGCCATCACCTCGGGCGCCGCCGAATGCAGCGCGACCGGCGGGGCCAGCATCCCGAAGTCGCGCTCCACCTGGGCGTACACCTCCGCCACCAGCCCCCTCGCCGCCCCTGGCGGCACCGGCGTGACATGCCGGACCTGGGCGAGGGACCTCCGCAGCGCCCTCTTGACGATCACCGGACTAGGCGTTCTGGGTCTCGGGCTGGTGCCGGGAGACCCGCAGCGCCATCGCCGGCCGCATCAGCGACTCCACCGGATCGATGAGCCCGGCCACCCGCATGAACGCGGCGGTGACGATCCCGTCGTGCTCGGCCGCCGCCCGCAGCCGGTCCATGTACGCGTTGCCCATCAGCACCTCCTCGCTCCGCTCCCCCTCCACGCCGGGGAAGCTGAGGTCGCCGCCGGCCGCGACGCCCCACGGCGCCTCGATCACCTTGGCCACGTCGGTGAAGAACGCCTTGGCGTCGGGCAGGCCGCCGCCCTTCAGGTGCTCGCGCAGGGTGAGGCCCTCCAGCGCGGCCACCGTCATGCCCTGGCCGTACACCGGATT
Source organism: Acrocarpospora corrugata (assembly GCF_009687845.1). Taxonomy (GTDB): domain Bacteria; phylum Actinomycetota; class Actinomycetes; order Streptosporangiales; family Streptosporangiaceae; genus Acrocarpospora; species Acrocarpospora corrugata. Next base: position 44,528 of record NZ_BLAD01000035.1, on the reverse strand, counting down.
GAAGCTGCACACGCCGTCGCCGACCACCAGCAGCCCCAGCGGGAAGCGGGTGAGCCGCTCGAAGTGCTTCCAGACGCTGGCCGGGTAGCGGAACGCCACCCGCTCGTCCAGCACCTCAGCGTCGTGCACGGCCTCGTGGATGTCCGGCACCGGCAGCGACTTGACGAAGGCCAGGTGGCCCTCGGGGTCGGTCGGGGCCTGGTCGCCCAGCATGCCGGTGAGCGAGAGCAGGTAGCGGTCGTTCAGCCGGGAGAAGAACGCGCCGCGCGGGTGGTCGGGGGTGGCCACGCAGAGGATCGCCATGTCCTCGCCGAGCACGTTCTCGCGCAGCCGGTAGTGGCAGGTGGTGTAGGAGAGGCCGATCTTGACGCGGTCCTCCTCGGGGCGCGGGTAGCCGAGCTCGGCCAGCCAGGCGGGGGTGCGCGAGCCGCGCCCGGTGGCGTCCACCACCAGGTCGGCGGTGAGCTCGACCTCCGCGCCCTCACCCTCGGGCGCGACCTTGACCCCGGTGATCCGGCTCCGGTCCTGGGTGACCGTGAGCGAGAGGATGACGTGGTTCTCCAGGAACCTGACGTTGGGCAGGGCCTGCACCCGGGCGCGCACCGCGCCCTCCAGCTCCGGCCGGGTGGCCGAGATCACCTTCAGGCCGGTCGCCTTCGGCTGGAGCCGATGGCCGTTGAAGTACCAGCGCAGGTTGACGCCCATGTCGCCGGTGGGGATCCCGGCGTCGGCCAGTTCCCTGGTGAGGCCGGGGAACATGCCCTCCAGCACTTCCTGGCCCTTGGCCAGCAGGCCGTGCGCGTGCGCCCCCTGCGGAACGCCGCGGCGTGGGTCGGCCACCCCGGCCAGCTGGTCCCGGTCCACCAGCAGGACTTCCTCGAATTGCTCCGACAGCACCTTGGCGGCCACCAGGCCGGCCATCCCGCCGCCCAGCACCACCGCGCGGTTCCGCATCTTCTGCTCCTCTACAGGTAGAAGGTATTGGGCGGCATCCCGCACAGGATGCGGCCGTAGAGTTCACGGTTGGTGTCCGGATGCATCAGCGCGTGCAGGTTGACGGCCTGCATGTCGCGCTGGATCCGCTGCATCGGCACGTCGCTGTAGATGGACGAGCCGCCGCTCGCGGTGGTCAGCAGATCCACCGCCTGCTTGGCCAGGTCGCAGACCGCGCCCATGTCGGCGCGGGCGCGGGCCCGCTCCTCCGCGGTCCACTCCGCGCCGGACTTCTCGTCCACCTGGCCGGCCAGCCGGAGGGCGTGGAACTCGGCCTCGTCGATCAGCAGCCGCGCCTCGGCCACCTGGAAGTGGGTGAGCGGGGCCTCCCGCTGGCTGGTGTACGCCGTGTAGGTGATGTGCCGGTCGGGCAGCCGGCCGAGGAAGGCGTCCCAGGCGCCCTTGGCCATGCCGAGCACGGTGCCGACCGAGGAGGCCGAGGCGACCGGGAGCAGCGGGTTGCGGTAGATCGCGCTCTCGGCGTTGCGCTTGGAGCCGTACTGCTCGTGCAGGATCGCGCCCATCGAGAGGATGCGCTCCTCGGGGATGAACACGTTCTGGGCGATCGTGGTGATGCTGCCGGTGCCGCGCAGGCCCGAGGTGAACCAGTCGTCCACGATCTGCAGGTCGGCCAGCGGGACCAGGGCCATGATCGGCTCGTGGCCGCCCTCCGGGGTGGGGCTGACCGCGACGATCACCTGCCACGTGCTGTGCCTGGCGCCGCTGATGAAGCCCCACTTGCCGTTCAGCACGGCCCCGCCCGGCTGCCGTACGGCCATGCCGGTCGGGCTGAGCGTGCCGCACAGGCGGGTGTCGGGCGAGTCGAACACCTCGTCCTGGACGTCGTCGGGGAACATCGCCGCCATCCACGACGTGATCCACCAGACGGACGCGGTCCACGAGGTGGAGCCGTCGCCGCGGCCGAGTTCCGAGGCGACCCTGACCATGGTGCGGGCGTCGCTCTCGTAGCCGCCGTACCGGGCCGGGACGCGCATCCGGTAGATGCCGGCGTCGCGGAGCGCGTCCAGCGAGTCGGGGGTCAGCTGCCTGCCGTCCTCGGTGCTGAGCGCGTTCGCCTGGAGCAGCGGAACCAGTTCCGACGCGCGCCGGACGAGCTCTTCCTGGGCTGGCGCCTGAGCGTGTTTCACCGGGCCTCCTCGTTATTCCGAATAACCGATGCGGCGGCGTTTCCGGCGGGCCCGGATAACGCTTGCCGCGCTATTGGCGCGACGCTGGAATTCGCGCCGCAATTCATCTGGCGCGCGGGCGACCGGCGCGGCCGGTCACCCGCCGGGCCTGAAACGTTCATCCGCGCAGCGATCGCTGAAAGGCGCGTACGTCGGCGACGTACAGGTCGGGCTCCTCCATCGCGCCGAAGTGGCCGCCGCGCGGCAGCTCGCTCCAGTGGGTGATGGTGGGGACCAGCCGCTCGGCCCAGGACCTGATCGGCGCGGTCGCGTCGCCGGCGAAGACGGCCACGCCGACCGGCTGGGTGACCGGCCAGGGGCCGCCGAACTTGGCGGCCACGTTGGAGACGGTCCGGTCGGTGTTCTCGTAGTAGAGCGAGCCGGACGAGAGGGCCGTGCGGGTCAGCCAGTAGAGGGAGACGTTGGTGAGCATCTGGTCCCGGTCCACGGCGTCCTCGGGGGCCTTCTCCGCGTCGGTCCAGTCCATGAATCGCTCGACGATCCAGGCCAGCTGGCCGACCGGCGAGTCGGTCAGGCCGTAGCCGATCGTGTGCGGGCGGGTGGCCATGAGCTTGAAGTAGGCCGACAGCTCCTGGTCGAAGTGGAGGAGTTTGCCGAGGCCGGCCATCTCGTCCGGGGTGAGCGCGGCCATCTCGGCCGGGTCGCCGGACGGGAAGGTGACCAGCATGTTCACGTGCACGCCGAGCACGTTCTCCGGGTCCACCTGGGCCAGCTGGAAGGAGATCATCATCCCCCAGTCGGAGCCCTGGGCGATGTACCGCTGGTAGCCCAGGCGGCGCATCAGCTCGGCCCAGGCGCGGGCCACCCGCCAGGAGTCCCAGCCGGTCTCGGCCACCGGGCCCGACAGGGTGAAGCCGGGCAGCGACGGGATGACCACGTGGAACGCCTGGGACGGGTCGCCGCCGTGGGCGCGGGGGTCGGTGAGCGGGCCGATCACGTCCAGGAACTCGGCCATCGAGCCGGGCCAGCCGTGCGTGATGATCAGCGGGGTGGCGTCGGGTTCCGGCGAGCGCACGTGCACGAAGTGCACGTTGGCGCCGTCGATCTCGGTGACGAACTGGGGGTGCTCGTTGAGCCGGGCCTCGGCGGCGCGCCAGTCGAAGCCGGTCCGCCAGTACTCGGCCAGTTCCTTCAGATAGTCGAGGGGGACGCCGCGGCTCCAGCCGGTTCCTGGCGGCTCTTCCGGCCACCGGGTCCTGGCCAGCCGGTCGTGCAGGTCGTCCAGGTCGGCCTGCGGAATTTCAATGCGAAATGGACGCATTTTCAGCCACCTTCCAGATTAGGCCATGACATTTCGGGCATTGCCCGGAAAAATGGCACTATTGGGGCGTTTTGCTTTTGGGCGTGGCAAATCACTCATCCGGCGCAACCGGACGGGTGGAGGGAACGGGAGACGCACGGGCCAGCGTGCGATGCGGCCGGCCATGGCCGCCGGGGCCGCATATTCATGGTCGGCCCGGCCGGGCCGTGACGCATCTCCCTAAATGCCGCGTCTATCCGGCGGCGGCGTACTCCATGGGCAGGCCGAACGAGCCGAACAGCTCCGGCGAGAAGAACACCGAGACCCGGTGCACGTAGCCGCCCTTCAGGCTCAGCACGTGCATCGAGTAGGCGCGGTGCACCCGCGCGTCCTGACGCAGGTAGAAGGCGAAGGCGGGCTGCCCGTTGGCCCGGGTCGGGACCATCAGGGTGTCACCCGGCCCGGCCGGGCACTGGGAGGCGATCAGCCGCCCGATCGCCGCGCGCCCGCTGAACCAGGCCGCGAACGGCGGCATCTCCCAGACCGCGTCCTCCTCCAGCAGCCGCATCAGCGCGGCCACGTCGGCCGTCTCCATCGCGGCCGCCCACCGGTCCAGCAGCTCGCGCTGGTCCCGCCGGGCCGGCTCGGTGTAGTCGTCGTCGGCCGAGACCTCGCCCAGCTGGGCCCTGGCCCGCTGCAGCATGCTATTGACCGCGGCCGTGGTGGTGTTCAGCAGCTCGGCCACCTCGTTGGCCCGCCACTCGAAGACGTCGCGCAGCAGCAGCACCGCCCGCTGCCGGGGCGGCAGGTGCTGGAGCGCGGCGGCCATGGCCAGCCGTACCGTCTGGCGGGAGTGGACGATCGCGGCGGGGTCCACGTACTCGGGCCGCAGCAGCGCGTCCGGCAGCGGTTGCAGCCAGGGGATCTCCGGCTGCGCCGGGGGCAGCCGCTCCGGGTCCTCGCAGGGGCCGCCGAGCCCGGTGGGCATCGGCCGCCGGTTCCGCTGCTCGACCGCGGTCAGGCAGGCGTTGGTGGCGATCCGGTACAGCCAGGTACGGATCGACGAGCGCCCCTCGAACTGCTCGTAGGACCGCCACGCCCGCAGGTAGGTCTCCTGGACCAGGTCCTCCGCCTCGTCCACCGAGCCGAGGATGCCGTAACAGTGCGCCAGCAGCTCGCGCCGGAACGGATCGGCCAGGCGGGTGAAGTCACCCTCGCGATCTGCCATCCGACACTCCCTGCTCCGGCCGCCAAGACTGTCAGATCCCACCGTAATCATCCGGCCCGTGCTTGTCCCTACCTGATCTTTGCGCGGAGCCGATGAGTTTTGGACGCACGTCTGGTCTGTACTTGTGAAGTCCGTTGCAGCAGTCCCAGGAGGTGGCATGCGAGCCCTGTCCAAGCCGCGCGAACTGGTGGCCGCCCGGTGGCTGATCGCCCGGCAGGCGCCCCGTGGCGGACGCGGGCTGGTGCTCCTGCTGGTGCTGGTCAATCTGGTGCTGGGCGTGCTGCCCGTGGTCTTCGTGGCGGCCACCAGCGTGGTGCTGGGGCGGGTGCCCTCGGCCGTACGGGACGGGCTGGACTCGGCCGCCTGGGACTCGCTCGTGGCAGTCTTCGTGGTGGCCGCGGCGGCGTTCGTGGGGCAGCAGATCTTCGCGCCGCTCCAGTCGACGCTGGGCGAGCTGCTGGCCCGGCGGATCGACGGCCAGGTCTACGACGAGCTGATGGGCGCCGCGCTGCGCAGCCAGGGCATCGCGCCGCTGGAGGACCAGGAGGCGGTGGACGCGCTCCGCACGGCCGCCCGGGAGCTGGAGTTCGGCGTGCAGAGCCCCGGCCAGGCGTGCGCGGGGCTGCTCGCGCTGCTGGCCCGCTACACCCAGCTGACCGGCTACGCGGTCGTGGTGGGCCTGATGTTCTCCTGGCTCGCCGCCGCCGGCCTCACCGTCGCGGTGCTGCTCTTCCGGTACGGCCAGCGCGGCGGCCTGCGCAAGTACGTCAAGGTCCGGTTCGCCCTCGGCCCGGCCGAACGCAAGGGCGACTACTTCCGCGACCTGGCCACCCAGCCCGCCGCCGGCAAGGAGATCCGCGTCTTCGGCCTGACCGGCCATCTGCGGGACCGGCTGCGGGACTCCTACCTGACCTGGCTGAAGCCGATGTGGGCGGAACGCCGCCGCGTCTACCTGTGGCCGTTCGTCGGGTTCGCGCTCTGGACGCTGGCGGTGATGGCCGCCGTCTTCGGCGCGGCCGGCGCGGCCGGAACCCTCACCCTCACCCAGTTCGTCCTGGTGATGCAGGCCTGCCTGGGCGCGCTCCGCCTGTCGGAGTACTACCCGGAGGCCGACCTGCAGACGGCCGTCGGCATGGAGGCCTACGACCGGGTGCTGCGCTTCGCCCGCCACGTCGAGACGCCGTCGGCGCCGTCGCCGGGCGGGGCGATCAGGCCCTGGCTCCCGTCCCGCATCCCCGACCCGGTCTGGACGATCCAGTTCGACGACGTCACCTTCGCCTACCCGGGCCAGAGCCGCCCGATCTTCGAGAACCTCAACCTGACCTTCCCGATCGGCCGCTGCACCGCGATCGTCGGCCTCAACGGCGCGGGCAAGACGACCCTGGTCAAACTCCTGGCCCGCCTGTACGAGCCGACCTCGGGCGCCATCCGCGCCGACGGTGTGGACATCGCCAGCTACCCGATCGAGGTCTGGCGCGCCAAGCTGGGCGTGATCTTCCAGGAGTTCGCGAAGTACGAGGCCCCGGCCGCCGACAACATCGCCTTCGGCGCGGTCGCCGCCATGGACGACCGGGCCGGCATCCGGGCCGCCGCCGACGCGGTCGGCCTCACCGAGACCCTGGACGCGCTCCCCCTCGGCCTGGACACCCCGCTGGCGCGGCACCTGACCGGCGGCGCCGAACTCTCCGGCGGCCAGTGGCAGCGGGTCGCGCTGGCCCGGGCGCTGTTCGCGCTCCGCCACGGCTCCCCCATCGTGGTCCTGGACGAACCCACCGCCAGCCTCGACGTCCGCGCCGAGGCCCAGTTCTTCGAGACCTTCGCCGCCCTCACCCAGGGCGCCACCACCTTGCTGATCTCGCACCGCTTCTCCACCGTCCGCCAGGCCGAGCTGATCGTCGTCCTGGAACACGGCCGGATCATCGAACAGGGCGCCCACGAGCATCTGCTGGCCCTGGAGGGCCGCTACGCCACCCTGTTCCGGCTCCAGGCCGACCGGTTCACCAGCGAGGTCCCGGCATGAGGGACCTGCTCTCCGGCGCGGTCCAGATGATCTCGACCGCCTGGCGGATGGACCGCCGCAAGACGATCGTCTCGGTGGTGCTGATGGTGTCCGGCGCGGTGGCCGCGCCCGCCCTGGCCGCCGCCCTGGCCTGGATGACCGGCGCGGTGGTGGCGGGCGACACCGGCGGCGCGGCCGTGGCCGGGGTGGTCGTGGCGGCGCTCGCCGTGGCCGTCCTGACCTTCGGGCACTTCGCCCACCTGGCCTACTTCGAACTCTCCGAGCTGGCCGAACTCGACTTCGCCGAGCGGCTCATCACCCTGTCCAACGGCTCGGCCGGGATCGAGCACCACGAGCGGCCCGAGCACGCCGACTCCCTCACCGTGCTCCAGCAGGAGGCCCGCCAGTTCCGGGTCGGCCTGGAGGCCCTGCTCAACAGCATCGGCCTGGCGCTGGCCGTCGCGCTGACCGCCGTGCTGCTGGCCCGGGTCAACCCGTGGCTGCTGCTGCTCCCGCTGGCGGCGCTGCCGCCGCTGCTGACCGGCCGGATCGCCGAGCGGATCAGCGACCGGGCCAGGACCGCCACCGCCGAGCCCACCCGGGTCGCGCTCAACCTGTTCCACCTGACCACCTCGGCCAGGCTGGCGGGCGAGCTGCGGGTGTTCCGGCTGGCCGACGAGCTGCGCGGGCGGCACCGCTCGATCTGGGCGGCCGCGACGCGCGGCCTGGTCCGCGCGCACCTGGCCGCGACCTGGGTGCGCGCGGCGGGTCAGATAATCTTCGCGCTGGCGTATGTCGGCGCGGTCCTCCTGGTGGTCCGCGACGCGATCACCGGGCGGCGGGGCGTGAGCGACGTGGTCCTCGTCATCGCGCTCGCGGCACAGGTGAACCAGCAGGTCACCACCGCCGTCACACTACTGCAGGACCTGCAGCGCATGGCCGCCGCGTACCGCAGGCTGGCCGACCTGGCCAGGGTCGTCACCACGACGGGCCCAGGTTCGCCCGACCAGTCGCCGCCCGACCGGCTGCGCGACGGGATCACTCTGCGGGACGTGTCGTTCACCTACCCCGGCACCGCGACCGCGGTGCTGGGTGAGGTGAATCTCCGGCTGCCCGCCGGCGGCACGGTCGCCATCGTCGGCGAGAACGGCGCCGGCAAGACCACCCTGGTCAAACTGCTGTGCGGGTTCTACCGCCCGACCCGCGGCCAGGTCCTCATCGACGGCGTCGACCTGAGCCGGATCGCGATCGACGACTGGCGCGAGCGGATCGCCGCCGGTTTCCAGGACTTCATCCGGTACGAGTTCCCGGCCGGCGAGACCGTCGGCGTCGGCGACCTGCCCCGGCTGGCCGACCAGGACGGGATCCGGGCCGCGCTGGCCCGCGCCCAGGCCGGCGACGTGCTCGGCCAGCTGGAGCACGGCCTGGACACCCAGCTCGGCAAGACCTACGCCGACGGCGCCGAACTGTCCGGCGGCCAGTGGCAGAAACTGGCGCTCGGCCGGGCGCTGATGCGCTCCGCGCCACTGCTGCTGGTGCTCGACGAACCCACCTCCGCGCTCGACCCGCAGGCCGAGCACGCCCTGTTCGAGCAGTACGCCGAGCAGGCCGGCCGGGTCAGCGCCGCCACCGGCGCGATCACCCTGTTCGTCTCGCATCGCTTCTCCACCGTCCGGATGGCCGACCTGATCATCGTGGTCCAGGACGGCCGGATCGTCGAGACCGGCGCGCACGCCGACCTGGCCGCCGCCGGCGGCCTCTACTCCGAGCTGTTCGCCCTGCAAGCGCGGGCCTACAGCTGACCGAAGCCACGCCTGGTAATCCCCGAACGGCGAGAGTCCAGCCCCGCTCCGGCGGGCCTGGACTCTCGTCGTTCCGGGGATCGCATCCCTACAGATACGGGCTGTCCGGTTCCAGGCCGCAGAGCACCCGGCCGTACAGCTCCATGTTGGTGTTCGGGTGGTTGAGGGCGTGCAGGTTGATCGCCTCCATGTCCCGGACGATCCGCTGCATCGGGACCGACTCGAAGATGGAGGAGCCGCCGCTCGCCGTGTTGTAGATGCCGATCGCGTCATGGGCCAGCCGGCAGGCCCGGCCCATCGCGACCCGGGCCAGCGCCCGCTCGGTCACCGACCAGCTGTCGCCGGTCGCGCACTTGGCGTCGACCAGCTCGGCCAGCCGGTACGCGTGGAACTCGGCCTCGTCGATCTTGAGGTTGGCCGCCGCCACCTGGTGGTGGGTGATCGGGGCCTCGCGCTGGTCGGTGTACCCGGAGTAGGTGATGCCCCGGCCGGGCACCCGGGCGAAGAACGCCTCGCGGGCGTTCATCATCAGGCCGGCCACCTTGCCGATGGTGGAGGCGGACGCGGCCGGGATCATCGGGCACCGGTAGATCGGCCGGTCCTTGTTGATCTTGGACGCGTACTGCTGCATCATCAGCGGCGCGATGGCGATCACCCGGTCCTGCGGGATGAACAGGTTCTCGGCCACCATCGTGACGCTGCCGGTGGCGCGTAGCCCGGACACATGCCAGTCGTCCAGGACCTGGATCTCGCCGATCGGGACCAGCGCCATAATCGGCTCGCCGCCGCCGTCGGGGGTGGTCAGGACCGCCGACAGCATCTTCCACTGGCTGTGCGCGGCGCCGCTGTTGAACGCCCACCGGCCGTTGACCAGGATGCCGCCGTCCACCGCGGTGGCCATCCCGGTCGGGGCCAGGGTGCCGCAGACCCGGACGTCCGGGTCGTTGCCCCAGACCTCGTCCTGGACCGGGTCGGGGAACAGGCTGACGATCCAGGAGGTGATCCACCAGAGCGCGACGGTGAACCCGACCGCGCCGTCGCCCCGGCCGAGCTGGATGCCGACGTCGACCAGGCTCCGGGTGTCGGACTCGAAGCCGCCGTACCTGACCGGGACCCGCATCCGCAGGATGCCGGTCTCGGTCAGCGCGTCGACCACCTGGTCGTCCATCCGGCGGCCCGCCTCGGCGGCGGGCGCGCGGTCCCTGATCAGCGGGACCAGGTCGGTGGCCCGGCGGAGCATCTCCGCGCGCTGCGGTATCTCCGTTGTATGCAAGTTGAACTCCCTAGACCGTGGCGGGCACGCGGGTCAGCCGGACCGGCAGCGAACGGTGGCCGTTCATGATGAAGGTCGGCAGCGGCTGGAGGTCGTCCGGCTCGACCGCGAGGGTCATGTCGGGGAAGCGTTCCCACAGCCGGGTCAGTCCGACGGTGGCCAGCATCCGGGCCAGCGTGGCGCCGAGGCAGTAGTGCACGCCGTACCCGAAGGAGATGTGTTCCTTGTTCTCGCGGGTGAGGTCGAACACCTCGGCCGAGTCGCCGTGCAGGGCCGGGTCGCGGCCGGCGCCGCTGTAGTTGATCAGGATCGGGTCGCCCTTCGGGATCACCACGCCGTCCAGGTCGATGTCCTCGACCGCGTACCGGAGCGGCAGGTGGCCGAGGGGCGACTCGACCCGCAGGACCTCCTCGATCAGGTCGTTCCAGCCGACCTGGCCCGAGGTGAGCAGCGCGCGCTGCTCCGGGTGGGTGAGCAGGAGGGTGACCGCGTTGTCCATGAAGTTGATCGTGGTCTCCGAGCCCGCGCCGAGGATGGCGAAGATGGTGTCGGCCAGCTCGCCGTCGTTGAGGCGGGAGCCGTCCTCCTCCTGGGCCGCGATCAGGTCGCTGGTCATGTCCTCGCCGGGCTCGGCCCGCTTGGCGGCGATCAGGTCCTCCATCGCCAGCCGCCAGCCCATCAGGGTGGCCTGCGCCTCCTCCGGCGTGACGGTGGTGTTCACCATCATGTCGATGACCTCGTTGGCCTTGCGGCGGGCCGCCTCCGGCAGGCCGATCAGGTCCGCCACCAGCCGGGCCGGCAGCGGGTACGCGAAGCGTTCGCGCAGGTCCACGACCTCGCCGGGGGCGGCGGCGGCCAGGCCGTCGATCAGCTCGTCGACCAGTTCCTCGATCCTGGGCCTGATCGCCTCGGAACGGCGCGGCGTGAACGCCTTGGAGACCAGCTTCCGCAGGCGCTGGTGGTTCTTGCCGTACGCGGTGACCATGTTGTCCATGGCCACCCAGCTGATCAGCTCCCAGTCCTGCGGGATCTGCCCGGTGTAGAAGGCCGGCCAGTGGGAGCGGGCGCTCTTGGTCACCCGCGGGTCGGCCAGCAGCTTCTTGGCCACCGCGTAGCTGTTGACGTCCCACACCACCACGCCGCCGGGCAGCTCGACCTGGGTCGCCGGACCTTCGGCGCGCAGCCGGGCCGCCTCGCCGTGGAAGTCACGGCCGGTCGGGTCGAGGGCGACGGGGCACTTGTTCTCCTGCATAGTGATCTCCAGAACCTTGGTCAGGCCGCGGTGGGGGTGTTCTGGTAGGCGGCGATCAGCCAGCCGTCGTCTTTCCTGGTCAGCACCCAGGTCGCCCGGATCTCCCGCTCGGGGGTGACCTTCTCGTCGCCGGGGTGCAGCACGCCGCCCTGGGTGACGATGACGGCGACGTCGTCGCTGAGGTAGCGCATGCTGAGCGGGTCGCCGTGCACCCGGGTCCCCTTGAACGGGCCGGCGTACGCGGCGGTCATGAAGTCGCGGATCTCGGCCCGGCTCTTCAGGTAGACGCCCGGCAGGATCAGCGACGCGTCCTCGGTGCAGGCCGCGGCGAAGGCGTCGCCGTCGTTCTTCGCCCACGCGGCGACGATCCGGCCGGGGGCCTGTTCCGCACCGCGGGATGGGGCAGTAGTCATTGCTTTTGCCTTTCGGTGGGGTTGTCTCTCTGACGTTGCCATCCGTGACCGGGGGCTGCATCTCTGTGGTTGCTGCCCCCGGTCGGTCGCCACTCGGTCGCGCTCAGTCGCGGACGAGCGAGGGCACCAGCGGCAGGACCGCGTTCCTGGCCGAGGTCGCGCCGTCCGGCGCGGGCGCGCCGTAGGTCACGTTCACGCCGCGGGCCCGGGCCGCCGCGACGATGCCGGGCATGGCCCGCTCGGCCAGCGCGGCGATGGTGAGCGCCGGGTTGACGGTCAGCGCGCCCGGCACCGCAGATCCGTCGGTGACGAAGATGCCCGGATGCCCGCGCAGCTCGTGCCGGTCGTCCAGGGCCGAGGTGGCCGGGTCGTCGCCGATCCGGCAGGACGCCAGCGGATGCACGGTGTACGCGCCGACCACGTCGTTGGTCCACGGCATCACCCGGGACAGGCCGTCCCGCTCCATGATGTCCTTCACGTCGGCGTCGGCCATCGCCCAGCCGCGCAGGGTGTTGGGGGTCGGGTCGTACCGGATCGGGCCCCGGCCCAGCATCTGCTGGGAGATCCGCATCGCGTTCCCGGTGGCCGGCGGCGGCCCGAAGACGCCCTCGTTGTCGTCCTCGGTCATCGCGAAGATGGTCAGCCAGGACTGCCAGCGCCGGACGATCTCCTTCTTCTCGGCCCCGAACCAGCTCGGCCCGGTCGCGTCCGGCACCTGCGCCAGGATGGTGCCGAACCCGGGCGGGAAGTAGAGCTGCTCCAGCGAGTACCGGGTGTATTCGGGCCGCGCGCCGTCCAGCCGGTCCCAGCTGGCCACGCACGGACCCTTCCCGACCTGGGACGCCGCGTACGGCACGCCGTCGGACTTGGCCAGCCCGAGCAGGTCGCGCACCCGGTCCTCGTCCAGGATCGCGGTGTTCAGCCGCTCCCCGTTGCCGGAGAAGTACCGCCCGACCGCGTGCGGCATCGTGCCGAGCTCCGGCTCGGACCGCTGCAGGATCACCGGCGTCGCCCCGGCCCCGGCCGCCAGGATGATGATCTTGGCGTCGATGGAGCCGCTGCCGGCGGTGATCCGGTAGTCCGAGTCGTCGATGATGTTGTAGTGCACCCGGTAGCCGCCGTCGGCGTTGCGGGTCAGCTTCTGCACCTCGTGCATCGGCCGGATTTGCGCGCCGTGGGCGAGCGCGGCGGGCAGGTAGTTGAAAAGCAACGACCTCTTCGCGTCGAATTTGCAGCCCGCCATCATCCAGTTGCAGTTGGTGCACTTGCCGGTGTCGATGGCCACCGGCACCGGGTTGGCGGTGCGCCCGGCGTGCGCGCAGGCCGCGGCGAACAGGCCGCCGGAGTAGGTGACGTCGTTCCAGTCCTGGCGGGTGACCGGGAGTGACTCCTCGACCCGGTCGTACCAGGGGTTGAGGGCGTCCCGGCTGACCGAGCCCGGCCACATCCGGCGGCCGATCGAGCCCTGCCGGTCGAAGACGAACCGGGGGGCCCGCGGCATCGCGGCGAAGTACACCACGCTGCCGCCGCCGACGCAGTTGCCGCCGAGCAGGCTCATCCCGTCGCCGACCACGAAGTCGAAGATCCGGGTGTAGGACGCCCCGAGCTTGAAGTCGTGGTCGAAGTCCTCGCCTTCCAGCCAGGGCCCGCGTTCCAGGACCAGGACGCTGGCGCCGCCCGCCGCCAGGTGGTAGGCGGCGATCGCGCCGCCGAACCCGCTCCCGACGACGAGGACGTCCACGCTTTCCGTGCCGTTGCGGCTTTCGGTGCCATTGCGCTGAGTCATGCGGGGCTCCCCGATGAGGTCGTGCCCGGATGGAGATCGGCCAGCTGACGCCCGTAGGAGTAGTCCGGGAATCGCCACAGCCCGTCGGCGTCCGGCCGGGAGAAGCCCATCGCCGCGAGGCCGGGGTGACCGGCCGCCATCGCGTCGACGGTGTGCAGGTGGGCCCCGGTGTCGAAGGCCATGTTGCTGAACAGCGCGACCAGGATCCAGATCTCCCGCTCGGGGTGGAGCGGCGAGGTCAGGTGCTGGACCAGCGCGGTCCGGTCCGCGAACGACAGGCCGACCAGGGGCGGCAGCGCCGGGTCCGGGGTCAGGCCGTGCTCGGCGGCGTAGCCGCGGGCGTGCTCGTTGAGCAGGTCGGCGAACGCGCCGAGCTCGGTGGCGATGCCGGTGGCCGGGTCGCCCAGGAGTTCGAGCGCGCCGGCCGCGACGGCGCCGCCGCCGGGCGCGGCTCCGGCGACCGCGAGGTCGTCCGGAAACCGCTTCTCACCGGGGACGATAGTGTCGGCAAACGCCTCTAACGTCATAGTTAAGTGGGTTTTGTCGGGTAGGTCAGGTCGCATCGGCGTTCCTCCTGTTTGTACCGTGGAGTCGGCATGTGGACGCGCGCGATCGAACTCCCACATCGTCGTTTCAGTACCGATTGCGGTGCATCTTCCGAAATGCCGTCCTCGCCGGGCGTTCAGACCGTGGCACCCCGTGGGGTTCCGGTCCGCGCGAGGCCGGGGTATTTTGCAAAGATCAGCCCCCCGTGGGGAGGGGCCGGGGACCCGTCCTACTCGGAACCGTCACGTGTGCCGCGCGGCGGTGGAGGTGGCCGATGATACGTGCGCCTGATTCTCCGGCAGGCGGGCTCGACGGACCCTCTCTGGTCCAGCTGGCCTCATTGCGACCTGCGGATTCACCCCGGCTGGCCGGGGAGGACGCGGACCACCTGATCCGGCTCGCCGGACTGGAGACCGCGCTGCCGCCCATCCTCGTGCACCGCCAGACGATGCGTGTGATCGACGGCATGCACCGCCTGCGGGCGGCGGCGATGCGCGGTCAGGACACCATCGAGGTGCGGTTCTTCGACGGCAGCGAGGCCGACGCGTTCGTCCGGGCGGTCCAGGAGAACGTGGCCCACGGGCTGCCGCTCTCGCTGGCGGACCGCAAGGCGGCGGCGGAGCGGATCATCGCCTCGCACCCGATGCTCTCCGATCGGGCCATCGCCGCGTGCGCCGGGCTCGCCGCCAAGACGGTCGGCGCGGTGCGCCGCCGTTCGAACGCGGATTCGCCGCAGTCGAACCAGCCGGGCCGGCGTCTGGGCGTCGACGGCCGGGTGCGCCCGCTCGACGGCGGGGACGGCCGGCGGCGGGCCTCGGAAGTGATCGCGGCCAATCCGGACGCGTCCATCCGCGAGATCGCCAGGGCCGCCGGGGTCTCCCTCGGCACCGCCCACGACGTGCGCCACCGGCTGCTCAGGGGCGCCGACCCCGAGCGGCCGCCGCGACCGCCGCGTAAGCCGCCGGCGCCGCCCCGCCCGGAACCCAAAGACTCCCCCAGCATCCTGCAGACGCTGCGGAAGGACCCCTCGCTCCGGCTGACCGACCCGGGACGTGAGCTGCTCCGGCTGCTCCACTCGCGGTCGATCGCCGTCGGCGACTGGCGCGATCTGGTGGACGCGGTACCGGCGCACTGCGCCGACTCCGTGGCCCAGCTGGCCCGCGACTGCGCCGAGGCGTGGGGTCAGTTCGCCAGCGAGCTGCAGCGCCGGGAGGATTCGGGCTGATCACCGGCCCAGGCGGCCCTAAACGCCGAGCGTAATACGCCCATGGCCTCGTGCGATTACGTCGCGCACCGGTTCAGGCACCCCCCGCAAATGTTCACGGCAGGCCGCCCGGAAACTTTCATGTTCAGAACTTGAAAGGTTGACAGGGAGGGGTTTCCCATTGTCTCTTAACGCTGTGCGGTGATTCTCCAAGACACCGCCGAACCCTTCCGCCGCCGTAGCGTGAATGGAGGCTGCCCCGAAGAAGAAAACCCGAATTCACCGAGGACGCGCGCGAATTCGAGCTCTATTCATGTGGGGAATAATTGGACCTGTGACATCTTCAAACGTCCGACTACACGTAGTCGCGAAAGACGTTTTGGCCAAGGGGAAGCAGCAATGGAAGAGGCCATCGAAAAGGCCGTCGGACGAGTTATTCAAACCATGCATGAGAATCTCAGCGAGCAGTTGACTGTCGATGACATGGCTCGCACCGCGATGTTCAGCAAGTTTCACTTCTCCCGCGTCTTCCGTCAGGCCACCGGGATCTCACCCGGGCGGTTCCTGTCCGCGCTCCGCCTGCAGGAGGCCAAGCGCCTCCTCATCTCCACCTCGCTCAGCGTGGCCGATATCAGCAACCGGGTCGGCTACACGAGTGTGGGCACCTTCAGCTCGCGCTTCAAGAGCAGCGTGGGCATCGCCCCCACCACCTACCGGCAGTACGGCGGCTTCGCCACCCGCATCGTCCCCGACAGCCGTTCGATCGGCGCGGAGATCCGGTCCGCCACCATCCAGGGCGAGGTCTGGGCGCCCTCGACGGCCCGGCTTGGCCTGATCTTCGTCGGGCTCTTCCCCACCTGTGTGCCCCAGGGCCGGCCGGTGCGGTGCACGGTGTTGCACAGCCCCGGTCCGTACCTGCTGGAGGACGTTCCTCCGGGCTCCTGGCACCTGCTCTCGCACGCGGTCTCCCCAGGGGAAGAGGAGATCATCGGTGACCCCTTCAGCCGAGCGCACGCGCCGTCGGTCGCCGGGGTCGGCCCGATCACCATCGGTCCCGACACCCGGATCACGACCGCCGACCTGCACCTCAGGCCGGCGCATCCTCTTGACCCACCTGTGCTGATGGCGCTACTGGACGTGCGGAAGGTCGCGCTCAGATCCGCCGGGTGACAGCAGAGGACGCACGACGAGGCCACGGTCAAGGACGACCGTGGCCCCTCACATTTTCGTCAGCCGATCGCGGTCACCGACATGGGCAGGCCGCCCTTCATCCGCAGCGACAACATCGGCTCGGGGACGGCCTGATAGCCCGGCGCGGCCCTCAGCCGCAGGTCCCTGGCCACCATGGCGGTCACGAACGCGGCCTCCATCATGCCGAGGTTGTTGCCCACGCAGAACCGCGGCCCGGCGCCGAACGGGATGTAGGCGTAGCGCGGCCGCCCGGTCTGCACGTCGGGGTTGAAGCGCTCGGGATCGAACTTCTCCGGCTCGTTCCAGAAGGCCGGATGCCGGTGCAGCGTGTACGGGCAGACCAGCACGTCGGAACCCGCTGGAACGTGATACCCGCCCACCTCGTCGTCCGCGAGCGCCTGCCGGGTGAGGATCCACACCGGCGGATACAGCCGCATGGCCTCCTCGATCACCATCGAGGTGTACCGCAGCCGGTGCAGGTCCTCGTACGCCGGCAGCCGGTCCCCCAGCACCTCCACGGCCTCCTCCCGCAGCCGCTCGGCCACCTCGGGATGCCGGTCCAGCAGGTAGAACGTCCACCCCAGCGTGCTCGCCGTGGTCTCGTGCCCGGCCAGCAGCAGTGTGATCAGCTCATCCGTCATGCGCTGCCGCCCGACCTTGGGATCGTCCTCCTCCGCGGTGGACACGATCAGCTTGGACAGCACGTCGTCGCCCCAGTCGCCGGGCCGGGCCCGGCGCTCGGCCACCAGCCGGTCCACCACGTGCTGGAGCTCCTTGCGGGCCTGCCGGAACCGCAGCTGCTTGGGCAGCGGCACCCACATGGGCACCGCGCCCAGCGACACCATCTCGAACATGGCCTGGTCCTGGACCGCCTCGAAGGCGTGCCCGACCCCGCTGAAGGCGCCCAGGTCGGCGTCGAGCAGGGTCCGGCCGAGCACGCCGAGGGTGAGCGCGGTCAGCTCGTCGGTCACGTTCACTGGACCGGTCCCGGCCAGCGCCCGCAACCGGTCCACCAGCGCGGCCGCCTCCTCGGCGACCACGCCGGCCTGGGCGGCGATGCGTTTGGCCTGGAAGGCCGGCTGGATCATCTTGCGCTGCTTGCGCCACAGGTCGCCCTCGCTGGTCAGCAGGCCGTCCCCGAGGGCGCGTTTGGCCTGCACCAGGCCGATGCCCTTGTGGTAGTTGCCGCTGTTGTCGGCGAGCACGTGTTTGGCGTGGTCGGGGTGGTTGAAGAAGTACAGCGTCTTGGGGCCCATGGAGATCTTCACGGCGTCGCCGTACTGGTCGGCGGCGGCGCCCATCAGGGCCAGCCGGTCGCTCGCCAGCTTGACGAACAGGGCCGGGGCGGACCGCCGGGGCGGCCCGGGCGGAACCGCCCGGGCCTGGTGTCCACGTTGGCCGCCGGTGGTCGCGGTCATGTGCGTACCTCACTCAGGTCGATCTGCCGGAACCTGCCGTTGAAGAACAGCAGGGCCTCCTCGGCCTCCTCGTCGTGGGAGAGCACCTTGCCGATGAAGATGGAGTGGTCCCCGCCGTCGTAGGTGCGCCAGACCTCGCACTCGAACCTGGCGATGCTGGCGTTGAGCATCGGCGCGCCGGTGAGCGTGCCGGGGAACCAGTCGACGTTCTCGAACTGGGCCAGGCCGGGCACCCGCCAGCGGTCGGCGAAGCGTTTGGCCAGGCCCTCCTGGTCGGCGGCGAGCACGTTCACCCCGAACGAGCCGGCGTCAGGCAGCATGCCGTGCATGATCGCGCTCCGGTCCACGCAGATCAGCACGAGCGGCGGATCCAGCGAGACGGAGGTGAAGGAGTTGGCGGTCATGCCGTGCGGAGCGGTCCCGCCGACGGTCACCACGGTGACGCCGGTCGCGAACCTCCCGAAGGCGCGCCTGAGGATTTTCTGGTCTGCCATGTGGATTCCCCCGAGGGCTACGGCACGTAGGGTTGGAGTGCTCGAACCAGCGAGTCGGGCACGCGGGCGGGCACGGTGCGGGTGTTGGGTCCCCGCATGCACGCCACCCGCTGACGGCCGCGGGCGATCAGCGCCTCGCCGACGCCCAGGTCGCGGGCGTCGAGCTTGACGTAGTCGAAGCTGAATTCGAGCTGGGTCTGGGCCAGGTCGACGAGGTGCATCCGGATGGACAGCTCGTCGAAGGCGGTGATCTCGGCGTAGAACTCGCAGTCGACCTTGAGCGTGAACAGCTTGAGGTCGTCCTGCAGTTCGGCGAGCACGTCCGGCGCGTTGGTCTTGAGGAACATCTCCCGGCAACGCCCCTGCCAGCGCAGGTAGTTGACGTAGTAGACGTTGCCGACGATGTTGGTCTCCTCGAAGCCGACCGTGTGCAGGTATTCGAAGTAGTTGCCCACCTCAGCGCCCTTCGGCGAGGACGGCGAGCACGACCGGCTCGCCGTGGCCGCGCAGGCTGGTGGCCAGCGTGGCGATCCGGAGCGAGCCGGAGGCGAACACGACCCAGGGGTCGCGGCCGGCTCTGGCCAGCGTGAGCGGCGCGGCGGTGGTCAGCCCGGCCTTCTGCAGGCACTCCAGCGCGGACCAGACCCTGGTCCCCGCCGTGTCGGCGCTGTCGCCGGTCTCTTCTGCCACCAGGCCGGCCAGCGCGGCGTGCCCGCCGAGCAGCCCGGCCCAGGTCTCGGCCGACCGTTCCGCGACCGGTTCGAGGTCGCAGCCGAGCTGCCCGTCCGCGCGGACGGCGAGCGTCAGCCCGGCGCCGTGCGCGGCCGAGACGGTCCCGCCGTCGATCTCCGGCCGCCCGTCGGGGCGGTACCGGATCTCGACCGGGCCGCCGGACGCGCGCCCGACGGCCAGGGCCGTCGCCGCCCGCCGTTCGCCGCCGGGTTCCACCGCGACGGCGACGTCCGCGCCGATCAGGTCCGCCAGCATCCGCTCCACGTACGGCCCGAGCAGCGCGGGCGCCCACGGGCCCCGGCCGTCGCCCTTGCGTACGGCGCGCAGCCGCAGGCCGTCCCAGCGTTCGACCGGCCGCCCGGTCTCGTCCCTGACGACGATGTCGTATATATAGGTGTCGCCGTCGCGTTCCCGCTCGACCGCGCTGTAGCGCATCCGCCCGGTGGCCGGGGTGGCGTGCACCCGCTCGATGCCCTGCGGGAGCAGGGTGGCGTGCGGGACGCAGACCTGGTTGCCGTGCATCAGCGCGTCGCGCATGCCCGGGTCGCCGAGCAGCAGCTCGCCGGAGAGGTAGCCGGCGAACCAGTCGGCCGCGTCCACGGCGGCGACGTCGGCGTCCACGTGGCGGGCCGCCGCGCGGTGGTAGCCCAGCAGGCGCTGGAACCGCCGGCCCTGGAAGAGGATGCCGCCGTACAGGTCCACGGCCGGGTCCAGCGGGACGGCGGGCAGGCCGTCGGCGATCTGGTCGGGCGGGCCTTCCGGCACCGGGTCGGAGGTGAAGGTGAGCCTGGCCCGGAAGTGGTCGGCCGCGAAGGCCGTCTCCGAGCTGCGGATGGCCACCTCGACCACGTCCGCGCCGGTGACGGCGGCGGCCACCCGGATGGTGGTGACGCCGGCGGGCGGGATCACGATCGGCCGCAGGAACTCGGCGTTCTCGATGACCGGGGTGCCGCTCCAGCCGGTCGCGGCGGTGGCGACCTGCGCCATCGCCTCCATCCCGAACACGGCGGGGAACAGCAGGTTGCCGTCGAGCAGGTGGTCGGCCAGGTAGAGGTCGCCGCCCGCGCCGAGCTCGGTCTCGGTGACCAGTTCGACGCCGTGGTAGCGGATCAGCGGCCGGTCCACGAACCGCAGCAGCGGCAGCTCGGGCCGGTCGTAGCGGACGGTCTCGATGCCCTCGGTCCTGCCGCTGATCACGGTGACCACCGGCGCGGCCGGGTC
The DNA here is from genome assembly GCF_009687845.1 of Acrocarpospora corrugata. Lineage (GTDB taxonomy): Bacteria > Actinomycetota > Actinomycetes > Streptosporangiales > Streptosporangiaceae > Acrocarpospora > Acrocarpospora corrugata. The sequence goes on along the minus strand of NZ_BLAD01000035.1, from coordinate 24,528 downwards.
GCTGACCAGCCGCCGCATGATCTCGACGCCCTGGTCGGGGGTGACGGGGGTGATGCCGTCCCTGGTCAGAGACTCGACCACGTCCAGCCGTTCGCCCATGCCGACCCCGGACCAGACCGACCACTCCATGCAGAGGGTGCGGCAGCCGGGGTGCAGGTCGGCGAACTGCTCGGTGAGGGCGCAGAGCCATTCGTTGGCGGTGGAGTAGTGTCCCTCGCCGCGCAGCCCGGCCCGGCCGATGATGCTGCCGAAGGTGATCAGCAGCTTCAGCCGGCCGGTGTCGACGGCCGACAGCACCGCGAGCAGGCCGTCGATCTTCGGGGCGAAGGTGCGCCGGAACGCGTCCGCGTCCAGCGAGGTCAGCCCGGCCGGTTCGTTGCGGCCCGCGCCGTGCAGCAGCGCCGTGATCGGGCCGATCCCGGCCAGCGCGGCGCCGACCTGGCGCGGGTCGGTGACGTCGGCCTGGACGTAGCGGACCGAGATCCCGAGGTCGCCCATCCGGCGCAGGTTTCCGGCCAGCTCCGCATCCCCCTCCGGCGCGGACCTGCCCATCACCACCAGCGCGGCCCCGCTGTCGGCGGCGACCGCGATCGCGCACTCGGCCGTGATGCCCTTGCCACCGCCGGTGACCAGCAGGACGTCATCCCTGGTCAGCGGGTGTTCGGTCACCGCGGCGGTGACGGGCATGGCCCGCAGGGTGGGCACCCGGCGGACGCCGTCGGCGTCGTGGTGCACTTCGGCGTACCGGTCGGTGGCGGCCACCTCGGCCAGCACCTTCGCGGCGGTGTCCGGCCCGTACGGGATGTGGACGATCGTCACCCGGACGTGCGGGGCCTCCAGGGAGAGGGTCTTGGCCAGGCCGGCGGCGCCGTACGGATCCGACTGGACCAGCACGAACCGGGTGCCGGGCGCCGACACCACCGCCGCCTTGGCCCCGGCGAGGGCCGCTCCCAGGTCGGCCTCCAGGCACAGGTCCGGCAGGCACACCAGGATGCCCGCGCCGACCCCGGCCTGTTCGAGCTGTTCGCGGAGGGCGTCCGCGAACGGGTGGCCCGGCGGGGCGAATGCCCGCCAGGGCCCGTTGCCCCCGGGGACCCTGGGTGTAATCGGGGGCAACGGGGTCTCGTCGAGATCGAGCGAGAACGGCCGCGCCCAGGCGGCGGAACCGGCGATCTCTCGTGGTGCCGCGGGGGCACCGGATTCTGCGAGTGTGCCGAGCGCGTCGGCCAGTTCGCTCACGGTCGAGGTGGCGAAGTTCATCGGCGCGGCGGCCGGGGGGACCCCGAGCGCCTGCGCGGCCTGGTTGACGATCTGCCCGACGGTGATCGAGCTGAGGTGCAGGTCGTCCAGGAGGTGGCTGCCTGGGGCGACCATCTCCATGGGCAGTTCGGCCCGTTCGGCGGCGAGCCGCCGGAGCAGGTCCACGATGGATTCGCCGGCTTCGGCGGAGACCGCGGCGGTTTCGACGGCCAGCACGGGGGCGGCCGCGATGTCCACGTCCGGGACCGACTCGCACGGGCTGGCGAAGAACGAGAACTCCTGCCCGACCTCCAGCGGCCGGACCAGCCGGCCGTGGAACAGCGCCTCGGTGGTGATCGGGACCCCGGTCACGTAGGCCGCCGCGACCACCCGCAGCAGCCCGGTCAGCGACTCGTCGTCGGTGTCCATCGAGACGGCCGCGACGCCGGTGACGCCGGTGGCCAGCCCGCTGAGCACCCGCCCGGGACCGACCTCCACGAACAGGTCGATGTCCTTGGCGGCCAGCTCCACGGCCTGCGCGAACTGCACGGGTTCGGTGATCTGCAGCCGCAGCAGGGCGGGGATGTCGGTGTCGGCGGCCAGCGCGTCGCCGGTCACCGTAGACACGATCCGCGCGCCGATCTGGCCGAACGCGCCCCGGTCGAGCCGGCCCGCGAATTCGGCCGCGGCGGGCGCGACCAGGGGTGAGTGGAAGGCGTGCGAGACCCGCAGCGGGGTGAACTGGACGCCCGCCGCGGCGGCCTTGCGGCCGACCGCCTCGACCGCTTCGGCGGTTCCGGCGATCACCGTCTGCTCGGGCCCGTTGTAGCCGGCGATGACCACCGGGTCCGCCCCGATCAGGTCGAGGGCGGCGTCGGCGGTGGTGGCGAGCCCGGCCATGGTGCCGGAGGAGCTGTGCTCGGTCATCGTCCTGCCCCGCAGGGCGGCCACCTCCAGCAGCGTCTCCTCGTCCATCGCCCCCGCCCAGTGCAGGGCGGAGATCTCGCCGAGGCTGTGCCCGACGGCGACGGCCGCCTCCATGCCGAGCGTGGCCAGGGCGCGCAGCCCCGCCATCGAGCCGGTGACGATCCTGGGCTGGGCCACCGCGGTGGCGACCACGTCCGCCCCTGCGGGCAGCGCCGCCTTGGCGTACACCTGGTCCACCTCGGCGAAGCGGCGGCGCAGCGCGCCGCCGCTGACGCCGCGCCCGGAACCCTGGCCGGGGAACAGGTAGCCGACCCGGCCCACCCCGGTCACGTGGCCGAGGAAGCCCTTACCGTCGAACAGGCTGCTCTCGCCCGCGTCCAGCGCGTCCAGGACGCGGCGCAGCCGCGCCTCCGCGTCCTCGGGCGAGGTCACGATGACGGCCGCCCGGTACGGCAGGTCGCGCAGGTCCCGCTGCAGCGTCGCGGCCAGGTCGCCCAGCTGCGCGTACGACAGCACGGGCACGAAGGCGGCCAGTTCGGCCACCCGTTCCCGCAGTTCGGCCGGGGAACCGGCGTCCATCAGCAGCAGCTCGGCGTCCTGCGCCGAGGCCGCGAGCGCCCGGGTGCGCGGATCGAACGGGAGCCGCTTGCGCGCCCCCGACCGTTCCAGCACCAGATGGGTGTTGATGCCGCCGAACCCCATCGCGGTCACCCCGGCCCTGACCGGTTCGCCGCTGGGCCAGGCCTCGGCCTTGCGCAGCACCCGCAGCGCGACCGGCTCCTCGGTCAGCACCGGATGCGGGTCCACGCAGCCGACGGTCGGCGGCAGCACCTGCTGGTGCACCGCCATCGCCGCCTTGATCAGGCCGGCCACCCCGGCCGCGCCCTTGGTGTGCCCGATCATGCCCTTGATCGAGCTGATCGCCGCGGGCGCGGCGTCCGGGTCGGCCGACCTGCGGGCCAGCGACAGCGCGGTGAGCTCGGTCTTGTCGCCCACCTGGGTGCCGGTGCCGTGCCCCTCGAACATGGGCACGGTCTCGATCCCGAAACCGGCCCGCTCGTAGGCCCGCCGCAGCGCCAGCTGGTATCCGGCCACCTCGGGCCGGGTGATCCCGCCCTTGCCGTCGGAGGAGATCCCCCAGCCGGCGATCGTCGCGTAGATCCGGCGGCCGGCCCGCTCGGCGTCCTCGGCCCGCATCAGCACGATGATCCCGCAGCCCTCGCCGGGCCAGAACCCGTTGGAGCCCTTGTCGTACAGGCGCATCTCGCCCCTGGCCAGCGCGCCGGTCTTGGCGAAGCCGATCACCTCGAACGGGTCGATGGACAGGTCCACGCCGCCCGCGATGGCCACGTCGACGTCCTGGTCGACCAGCGACCGGCAGGCCGTCGCGACCGAGAGCAGGGACGAGGAGCAGGCGCCGTCGACGGTGTAGCCGCCGCCCTTCAGGTCGAAGTGGTTGCAGATCCGGCCGGCGATGGTGTTGGCCAGGCCGCCGGCCAGGCTGTCCTCGTCGATGCCGGGGAACGGCGCCTTGTAGACGGTCTCGTAGTCGCGCAGGAACGCGGCCACCTTCTCGTCCTCCCAGCCGTGCTCCTTGAGCGTGGCCGCGGCGGTCCTGCGCACGTACGGCCAGCGCAGCCGCATCACGTTGGCCCGGGAGAACTCCCCGGTCAGCGTGTTGCCGACGATCACGCCGGTGCGCTCCTTCGGCAGGCCCTCGGCGCCGGGGAACCCGGCGTCGGCGAGGGCCTTGGCGGCGGTGTCGAGGGCCAGCCAGTGGGTGAGGTCGGTGGAGCGGTAGGTGCTTCCCGCGATCTTGTACGCCACCCGGTCGAACTCGTACCCCTCGATGACCGCGGCGTTGCGGGCGTAGAACCGGTCCGGGGCGGCCGGGTCGGCGTCCCAGTAGTCGGCCTGCCGCATCCGCTGGTCGGGCAGCCGCCGGAAGGCCCTGCGCCCGGCGAGGACGTTCTCCCACAGCTCGCGCGGGGAGGACGCGTCCGGGTATCGGCAGGCCATCCCGACGATGGCGATCCTGGTCATACGGGTGCGACCTCCCTGCCGGGCTGGGCCACCGCGGCCTGGGCCTCGGCCAGCGTCGCGGCCTCCTGCTTGGCCCTGGACTGCTCGGAGAAGTGCAGCGACCACAGGAAGCCGCCGCGGACCAGGCAGACGATCGCGGTGGCGAAGAAGATCCCGTAGGGGATGCTCATGCCGGTCAGCACCCCGTAGGTGAGCGCGACGCCGCCGCCGAAGGCGATCTGCGCCCCCGGCTTGGACGGGCTGGTGCCCGGGTCAGTGATCATGTAGTTGGTGAACAGCACGAACGCCACCCCGGTCATGGTCGCCAGACCGCCCAGGATGTTGACGTCCAGCAGCACCCCGCGCACCACGGCCTGGAGCGCGAACCCGCCGACCCAGGCCATGATCAGGTACATCCGCCCGGTCAGCTTGGCGTTGATCATCGTCCCGGCCATCACGATGCCGAGCGGGATCAGCCAGTCCAGCGGCCCGTCGATGTGCTCGGTGAAGTGGTACGGCGGCGCGATGCTGGCCCACGGGAACAGCAGCAGGATGACCGTGATGCCGAAGTTGGAGGGGTTCATGAAGTGCCGCAGCCGCCCGCGCACCGGCGCCCGCAGGATCCACTTGGCGCCGACCGCGACCATGACACCGAAGATCATCACGAGCAGGCGGTCGTTGACGTAGATCAGCATGTTCATCGCGAGGCTGGTGATGTGGGCCGGCAGCAGGAACTCCATCAGCCCCTTCGCCCCGCCGCCCCGGAAGCGCGGCGCCCGGTGTTCCACCCGCGCGCCGATCATCTCCAGCACGATCTCCACCGTGTAGCCGGTGGCCAGCGCGATGAACGGCCAGAGGTAGGGCTGCTCGAAGCCGAGCCAGGTGTAGCCGAGGATGTTGAAGACGGTGATGGACATGGCGAACCGGCGCAGCGCGGTGATCACCTTTTTGTCGTGCCGCGGCGGCTCGGCCACCGGACGAGCACCATTCGCTGTGGAACCGTTCTGTGCTGACATGGGAGCTGTCACCTCTCCGTCGCCTGAGCGCCCAGCTGGATGTCGTGCCAGCCCGGACTCAGCTGAAGGTTCTGTTCGTGGATTTCGCCGCTACGGTCCCGCCAGCAGAGGTTCACCTGGACCGGGCCGGTCACGTTCTCGCCGAGGCCGAAGTGCACCTCGCTGCTGCGCTTGCCGGAGTGGCCGCTGCCGCCGTCCACCCGGCTGATCTGCTTGCGGCCGTCCGGCATGGTCAGCGTCACCTGCGCGCCGACCACCGGCGACCCGGACAGGCTCGCGTCGGCCCGCTCGTGGGTGAGCCGCAGGCCCAGGAAGCCGCCCTCGCTGGTGCTGGTGTTCTGGTAGAAGACCGGCTCGTCCCACTGCCGGGCGACCGCCATGTCGAGGCGGCCGTCGCCGTCCGCGTCACCGGTGGCGACGCCGCGGGTGGGCACCGGGATGGACATCCCCAGTTCGCCGGCCACGTTGCTCCAGTAGCCGTCGGCGCCCTTGACGTAGAACATGAAGGTCTGGCTGCCGCCGACGTCGTCGCCGGCCCGCACGTTCGGCCACCACACCGGGTGCTGGAGCACCTGATCGTTGGCGGTGGCCAGCTCCTGGAGCAGCGGCCAGCGGTTGACCTCGCCCTTCACGAAGCCGGTGGACTGCGCGATGGCCGGCTGGCCGCTGTTGTTGAAGTCGGCGATCTTCAGGTCCCAGCCCCAGCCGGACCAGGCCAGGCCGAGCGGGGCGCTCAGGTCCTTCCAGGGCGCGTGCCCCTGGGACAGGTCGGCGCGCACCTGGCTCTTGTCCTTCGCGTCGCTCATGAAGGCGAAGTTGCTCTCCTGGATGCCGAAGGTGGTGGTGATGTTGCTGACGAACATGTCGTAGAGGCCGTCGCCGTTGAGGTCGCCGAAGTCGACGCCCATGCCCTTGAAGGAGTCCAGGCCGACCACCTTGGACTTGGGGACCAGCGGCGTCCTGGTGCCCTCCACCACGGTGAACCTGATCTGGCCCGGGCTGGAGGAGTTGCGCAGCATCCGGTCGGGGCCGAAGTCGTGGCCGAGGTACATCTCGGGCAGCATGTCGCCGTCCACGTCGGTCGCCGCGGCGGCCAGCACCCAGCCCTTGGAGACGTTCAGCGGCAGCGCGTCGCCGATCTCCTGGAAGCTCACCGAGGCCGGTCCCGACGCCGTCCAGCGGAGGAAGTAGTCCTCGCCGCCGTTGATGCCGTGCGACATCGAGTGGTTCATGGCCACCCCGCCGCTCAGCTTGTCGTCGAGCACAGGCCCGTGCGGGAAGTAGTTGCCCACGTAGACGTCGTCGTGGCCGTCGCCGTCGAAGTCGTCGACGACCACGGCGTTGGTGTTCCACTGCGGCCCGGTGTACCCCGGCGTGCTGCTCCGCGGCGGCACCGCCTCGATCGCCTGGTACGCCGCGGCGCTCAGCCCGTCCGCGTCCGCCTTGGCCAGGTAGATGATCGGGGTCCGCCCCCACAGGTAGACCAGCAGGTCCATCCGGCCGTCCTCGTTCAGGTCGGCGGGGACGCAGCCCATCGGGGCCATCACGTCGTTCATCGGCAGCCCCGAGGGGACCAGCGCGAACGGCGCGTACCTGTCGGCCTTGAGGCCCGGCGTCGGGGTGACCACGACCTGGTCGATGCGCGGGTCGGTGACGCACAGGTCGTTGGACAGGCCGTCACCGTCCAGGTCGTTCATGGAGATGCCGGCGCCGACCGAGGAGATCCACGCGTCGATGTGCGTGTAGTCCTGGTTGACCCGGCGGATCGTCTGGTTCTTGAAGCCGCCCGGCAGCGCGATGTTCATCGGCTTGAAGCCGTACGTGCTCGCCATCTCCTGCCGCTCGGCGGGGGACGCCGAGGGTAGTTTGACGATCACGAACGCGACGGCGAGCAGCGCCAACGCCACGATTCCCGGCAGTTGCCTGCGGATCCAGCCAGCTGTGCGTGCCACTGACTAACACCTCCCAAGAGATACGAATTCATCGGCGATGCGCTGCCGCCACACCTCGTAGCCGGGCGGCACGCCGTCGAGCGGCCCGTCGGGCAGGGCTTCCGCGCAGATCAGGGACGCCTTCTCGGGCGTCATCCCGCAGAACACGCGGACGGCCAGTTCGGTGTGCGGGCCGAGCAGCCCGGCCTCGATCCGGGCGGTCGCGCCGAACGCGCTGCCCTGCGCGACCTGCGGGCGGTAGATTCCGGCCCGGTCCCACAGGGTGCGCAGCTCGGCCTCGGTGGCGCCGCCGGCGTAGGTGGCGGCGAGGCCGGTTCCGGCGTACAGGTCGGCGCGGCGGGACTCGGGGAACTTGTCGATCAGGTCGGCCACCAGGACCGGGTCGGTGCCGGCCACGAACCACATGGCCCGGCCGATGCCCTGGTCGATGGCGCGGTTGGGGTAGTCGCCGTGGTCGCCGCGCGGCCAGGGGAAACGCGGTTCCTGGAACTGGCCGTGCACGTACTTGGCGGTCTGGAAGTAGGCCTGGTGGAAGCCGTACCCGTCGAGGGCGAGCCAGCGGAGCAGCGGGTCGGGGGCCTGGACCCGCGACCAGACCAGCCGGGGCAGCCGGGCCATGGCCCAGCCGATTCCGACATAGACCATGTAGACGTGGTTCCGGCCGCGGCCCGCCATGAATGCGGGGAATCTGCCGCGGCCGCCGAATGGCAGCGCGTCGACGATGGTGAATGCCATCGCCGCGCCCTCGTAGGCGAATCCGCGGAAGCGTTCCGGAATTTTCTCCAGCAATTCTTCCGCGTCGGGCGCCGTACGGGCCTCGGCGGCGTAGGCGAATCCGGTGAGAAAGGAGCGCCCGACCGTTTCGAGCAATTCTTTGGCGGCCGGGCTCTTTTCGTGGAATCCCCTTACGTCGACCCTGGTGGCAGACATATCCGGGGTAAGAATTTTGCGCCTGAGCGCGCGCACCATATTAGCCACATATCAAATATCCATTGACTGTGGAGGCACGTCTACTTCAAACTTGCTCACGCGAATTAAGCTTGCTTCTGACGTTATTACGCCACAACTCGTAGGCCGGGACGTCGGCCTTCGCGGCGGCGTCGACGGCCGAGTCGTCGGCCACCGCGACCGCCCCCTCGACCGACACGTCGGCCAGGATCGACACTCCGGCCGCGCTGTGCTCGGGCACGTGCCCGCCGTGGTGCCTGGCCTTGGCGGCGAACACCGCGCCCTGCGCCAGCTGGGCCCAGTGCTCCCCCGACTCGCGGCGCAGCGCGGCCAGCGCGGCCGGGTCGGAGCCGCCCGCGAAGGTGGCCGCCAGCCCGACGCCGCTCCACAGGTCCGCCTGCCGGCCGGCCGCGAACTTGCGGACCGCGCCGACCACGCCGGGGACCTGCCCGCCGTGGATGAACCAGAGCGCCCGGCCGATGCCCTGGTCGACGGCGCGCGGGAAGTAGTCCGCCCGGCCCTCCCACGGATAGGCGGCCGGGATGCGCTGCTCGTCCACCCAGCGTCTGGTCTCGAAGTAGGCCCGGTCGAAGCCGTACCCGTCGACGGCCAGCCAGGTCATCGCCGGATAGTACGGCGAGCCGGTGAGATCCGGCATGATCTTCTTCCACAGCGGCCGGGGCAGCCGCGCCATGGCGAAGCCGACGCCGATGTAGGTGAGGAAGATGTGCGGATGTCCAGGCCCGAGCAGCAGGTCGCGGGTGCGGTGCCCGCGCCCGCCGCCCATCGCGTCCACCACGGCGAACGCCATGGTGGCGCCCTCGTAGGCGAAGCCGCGCTGTTCGGGTTCGACCAGTTCGAGGCGGCGTTCCACCTCCCACTGGTCGCGGGCGTCGATGCCCCATTCGAAACCGCAGATGACGGCCTGCGGGATCGCCTCCAGGTGCCGGGTGGTTCCCGGCGGCGCGGCCGGGAAGCCGCGGGCGGAAAAGCTCACCTCCCGTAACGACGGGGTGAGCAGCAGCCGGCGCAGCGAGCCGATCGTGGTCGGCATGGTCCCTCCTCGGGGTCGCGTACCCTCACACGATGCCCAGGTGGCGGGGGCCGGCGCTTCTCCGGATGTGCGGGAGACATCTCCGAATGTGCGCTACTGGGCGGACTGGGCCAATCTGTCCTGCAGTTGGGCGTGCCTGAACTGGTAGACCGGGCCCGCCTGGCGGAGCAGCCCGACCCGGTGGGCGTCCTCCAGCAGCCCCATCAGCCGGCGCGGCACCCGCCGCCGCAGGCTCAGCACGATCAGCGCGACCAGGTAACTGGAGCTGGCGCCCTTCAGCCCGAAGGTGAAGGTGAACACCAGGCCGCCGCCCAGGCCGAACAGCACCCCGGCCACCACGCCGGGGCCGGCCCCGGACAGGCCGGGCAGCAGCGCGGCCGTCAGGCCGAAGGTGAGGCCGAGGGTGAGGCCGCCGATCAGCGAGCGGCCGTAGACCAGCTCCAGGTCGCGGCGCAGGGTGACGGCGGGGGTCTGCGGGCCCGCGCTGGTCAGCGGGGTGGTCACCCAGCGGTTCAGGCCGACGATCAGGCCGCCGGTGAACACCACCGCCAGCCCGAACCAGAGGCCGTCGCTGAGCTGGCCCGCCCCGGCCACCAGCCAGAACCCGAGCGCGGCCACCATGCCCACCAGGAACACCACGGCCAGGCCGAAGGTCAGGTTCCCGGCGAACTGCCGGACCGGGCCGCGCAGCCGCAGGTCGGCGTAGGCGGGTTCGAGCGCGGACCTGTTGAGCAGCGCGAGGCCGCCGGTGAGGCCGCCGACCAGGCCGCCGACGACCCCGCCGACCAGGCAGAACAGCAGCGGGCCCGGCATGCTCTTGGGATACAGCAGCAGGGTCATGAGCCCGCTGAACACCGCCACGGTCAGCCCGACCGTGAGCCCGACGGTGATCCCGCCGACCAGTGTCACCCAGTTGCGGGACAGCGCCCGGTGCAGCTCCCACCAGCGGAAGTCGCGGTTGTCCTGGGTCATGTGCCGGGCCAGGAAGGACAGCCAGCGTTTGGCGTCGTCGGGATCCCAGCCGCGGCGCGGCCGGAACGGGTGCCCGCCCCGGACCACCGCCTGCTCGTCCTCCGGCAGCACGGTGGCGAACGCGGCGTGCACCAGGTTGTCCAGCAGGTGCTCGGTGATGGAGGTCGAGGTCGGGAAGTACTCGCGGTCGCACAGCCCGCCCGGGTCGGTCCTGGTGTCGATGTAGACCTTGCGCAGCAGCCAGAGCGCGAGCGGCGTGGACAGCGCCTCGGCGATCGGGCCGTCCGGCTCCCGCCGTACCGCCGCCAGCACCCCCGCCCAGACCGTACGCTGCCCGGCCGGCAGCCGCCCCTCGATGTAGGCGACCACGTCGGCGCTCTTCACCGGCCTGGGCTCGATCACCGCGCCGCCCGCCAGCGGCCCCCCGCCGCGCCCTTCGACGGCGGCCCGGAACTCGGGGGTACGGCAGGTCAGGATGAGCGCGTCGACCGCGTTCAGCGCGGCCAGCACCTGGGGGCGCACCTCGTCGGGCAGCTCGTCGAGACCGTCCAGCACCGGCAGCACCCGCAGCTGCCGGACCAGGCCGAGCGCGGCGTCCGGCCCGAAGTCGGCGGCCCGCAGCGCCGGATAGTTCTCCCGGAGCCGCCGGGCCAGCCACTGGTGCACCGACTCGCCGCGCGGGTCCCAGCCGGACATGGACAGCAGCACGGGCACCGGGTCGCCGGGCCGCGGGTCGTCCAGGAGCTCCTTGAGCAGCAGCACCGCCAGCGTGGTCTTGCCCATCCCGGGCGCGCCGATGATGACCAGCCGGCGCCGGGTGAGCTGGCGGAAACGTTCCGCCATCTCCGGCATACGATCCGCCCGACCGTCGAAGCGGGGGCGGCCGATGCCGAGCCAGTTGAGCGGGAACCTCGGGCGGTCGATCTTCTCGGCCCGGTCCATCACGCCGGGCAGGCCGGTCATCCGCCAGCGCACCGGCAGCGGGGCCGGATCGTCCAGCTCCCGGATCTGGATCTCCTCCCGCCACTGGGCCCGGACGAACTCGCGCAGCGCCTGCTCGGCCCCCGCGATCTGGTCCGGGGTGCTCATGCTGCCCGGCTGGCGGCCCCGCCAGTCGAAGACCACCTGGCCGAGCAGGGTGGCCACGGCGACGATCAGGCCGACGATCTGGATCCAGTCGATGGTCCCGGGTGACCAGGGCGGGGTGAGCACGCCGACCAGCACCACCGCGATAACCAGCGTCGCCCCCACGCGCAGCCACAACGGCCAGCCCCTCACTCCCCTATCGTGACAGTCCGGGCGATCTACGGGAATGGCGTCGCCGCCGCTCATATGCGAGCGACGGCGACAATATGGATTCGGCTACGCCGCGCAGCCCGCGAGGCTCGCCGGTGGGGCCGGTTGTGGGGTGTTGGCGAAGAAGAGCTTCGCGCAGTCGATCGTGTACCGGGGGGTCTCCTCCGGGACGAAGTGGCCGGCGTCGGGGACGACGACCTCGCGGACGTCGTCGGCGACGTGGCCGAAGGAGGCCGCGATCATGCCGCCCAGCGAGAACTCGCCGCCGGCCGCGAGGACCGGGATGTGCAGTTGCTTGGCGGTGGCGTTGGCCTGGTTGTCGGCGGAGTCGGCGGCCAGCGAACGGTAGTACTCGTAGCCGGCGTGCCGGTCGCCCGGCTCGCCGTACGCCTTGTAGTACTCCTGCCTGGGGATGTTCTCCGGGTGGCGGGCGCCGTCGTAGAAGTAGTCGAGGACCGGCTTGACGTCGTCCCGGTCAATGACCGCCTCGGCGAGTGGGGACATGTTGAACAGGAAGTGCCAGCTCCAGGCGTAGAAGTCCTCCTGGCCGAAGCCGGGGAGCACGGACTCGATCACCATCAGCCGGGAGACCTCGGTGGGGAAGTCGCGCGCGTACGGATAGGCGACCTGGCCGCCGACGTCGTGGGCGAGGAGTTCGACCTGACCGCGGAAGCCGATCTTGCGGACCGCGTCGCGGACCCGGCGGGCGGTGGTGGCCTTGTCGTAGCCGTTGGCGTAGACGCTGGAGTCGCCCAGGCCGGGCAGGTCGATCGCGATCACCGTATGGTCGCGGGCCAGCTCGGGGATGACCTTGTTCCAGGTGTACCAGGTGCCGAGCCAGCCGTGCAGCAGCACCAGCGGCGGACCGTTCCCGGCCTTGACGTAGTGGATGCTGCCGCCGTCCACGGTCACCTTGCCGTGCTTGAGGTCGCCGCCCGCGTTCGCCGGGCCGGCGGCGGAGGTGAACAGGGCCACCAGCGCCGCGATTATCGCGAACAATGTGAGGCGTCTCATAATTTCTTCATCTCCACGGTCCCTCCTTGATTACCGATGTCTTGATCCTCGAATACGAGGAGAGACCGCGCATCTCTAAGAATGCGCACTGAAGGTGACGTGAATCTTGCGCCCCACCCGTCCCGCCTCGGCCAGCAGGTCCTCGCTCCAGCGACCCCAGAGCCCGGCCATCCGGGAGGTGATGACGACCGTGTCCACGGACTGGTCGTCGAGACCGGTGAGCAGGCCCATCCGGTGGTGCCCGGTGTGGCCGCCGCCCGCGGTCGCCCGCTGGAGCAGTTCGCGGTCGAAGTCGAACAGGGTGGCCGAAGGCAGTGACGGCGGCACCCGGCCGCCCGAGCCGAAGACGACGATCCGGCCAGACGGCGCGATCTCCTTCACGGCCGCGTCGATCTCGGCGGACACGTCCAGGTCGCGGACGCTCGCCGCCCAGTCGAGCACGGCCCGGCACTCGTCGTCGATGGTCCCGAAGAGCAGCCGTGGGATGAGCAGGGCGAGCACCTCGACCTGGGGCTCCTCCCAGCCCGCCAGGAAGTAGCGCAGGTTGATCGCGACGTCCTGCATGTCGTTGGCCCGGTTCCGCTCGTGCGGATACTCCAGCGCCCAGGCCGTCCTGGACAGCTCCAGCGGCACGCCGTTCCTGAACAGCCGGAAGCCGAGATGCATGTCCTCGCAGCCCCAGCGGTCGAAGCCCTCGTCGAAACCGCCGGCCTGGTGGAACTCCTTGGCCGGGACGGAGACGTTGATGGTGAAGAAGAGCAGCCACGGGATGGCCATGCGGCTCAGGTCGAAACCGTATTTCTCGTACAGTCCATGCCTGACGTCCAGGAACCACGACTTGCCGGTGAAATGCTCGACCACCTGCTCGGGCGGCATCCGGGACATCGCCTCGGCGATGGCGTCCACCTCGACGTGGCCGTAGTCGGGGTTGTAGCCGTAGGCGTACCCGACGATGGCCCGCGGGCCGCCGGGACGGGCGTGCTCGGCCAGGTGGGCGCGGAGGAAGTCGGGGCCGACCATGCCGCCGGTGTCGAGGAAGACCAGCAGCGGCGCGGTCGCCATGCCAGCCCCCGCGTTGCGGGCGTGCCCGGCCCGGAACCCCAGATACTCCATCCAGTGGTATTTCATGTTCAGCTGCCCGGCGAAGGAGTCGACCACGGCCTTGGTGTGATCGGTGGAACCGTCGTCGGAGACGATTACCTCGAAATCGTCGACGGGAATGTCCTGCCGGGCGAGGTGATGAAGAGTATCGCGCAGCATTTCCGCGCGATTGTAGGTGGGAATGATGACGGAAATCTTCATGAGTTCTCCCTAAAGACGTGTCAGCTGTACGCTTTCGCCTGAAGCGCGAAGAGCTCCGAATAGAGGCCGCCGCCGGCGGCGAGCGTGCTGTGGTCGCCGACCTCGGCGACCCGGCCGTCCTGCACCACGATGATCAGATCGGCCATCCGGACGGTGGAGAAACGGTGCGACACGAACAGCGTGATCGCGCCGGTCGCCTCGCCGACCCGCCTGGCCTGCTCGGCGTAACGTTCGAAGAGGGCGTGCTCGGCCTGCGGGTCGAGCGCGGAGGTGGGTTCGTCCAGCACCAGCAGCAGCGGCGAGGAGCGCATCAGCGCCCGGCCCAGCGCCAGCTTCTGCCACTGGCCGCCGGACAGTTCGGCTCCCTCGGTGAAGGACTTGCCCAGCTGGGTCTGCAGGCCGTCGTCCAGCTGGTCGAGCACGTCGGAGCCCTGGGCCCGATCCAGCGCATCCCTGATCGCGGTCTCGTCGCCCAGGTTGGGCAGGTCGCCGAGGCCGACCGTCTCGCCGGCCAGGAACTCGTACCGGACGAAGTCCTGGAAACCGGCGGCGATGCGCTCCCGCCAGGCTTCGATCGGGAAGCGCCGCATGTCCACGCCGTCGATGAGCACCTGGCCGCGGGTCGGCTGGTAGAACCCGCACAGCAGCTTGACCAGTGTGGTCTTGCCGGCGCCGTTCTCGCCCACGATGGCGGCCGTGGATCCGGCCGGGATGTGCAGGTTGACGTCGCTGAGCACCTTGGCGTCGGTGCCCGGGTAGGTGAACCCGACGTCGTCCAGCCGGATTCCGTCCGTGAGCCGGTCGGGCGGGCTTTCGACGCCGGGCGAGGAGACGGTCACCACCTCGCGGATCCCGGCCAGCCGCCGGTACGCGCTGGACATGCGCTGCAGATCCTGAAGCAGCGTGACGGCGGTCGTGACCTGCTGGTTCACCTGCGCCGCGAGGGCGATGACCAGCACCACCTCGCCGACGCCGCGCCGCCCGGCGATCGCGTCCCGGACCACCAGCAGGACCGCGCCGACGTAGGCCAGCGCGAAGATCACCTGCCCGGCGGCGCGGATCCAGGTGGCGGCCAGGTGCGCCCGCCACAGGCCGCGGGTGGAGTCCGCCCACAGCCGGGTGTGCCGCCCGCGCAGCTCCTTGGCCAGGCCGAAGACGCGCAGCTCACCGGCGAGCCTGGCGGAGGTGGACAGGTGGAACAGGTTCAGCGCCACCCGGGTGGACTCGGCGGTGGCGGTCCGCGCGGTGTCCCTGATCCGTTCCGCCAGCCGGCCGGTGAGCAGCGGCGGGATCGCGGCCAGCGGCAGCAGCAGCAGCCACGGGTTGACCAGGGCCAGCAGCACGCCGGTGAAGGTCACCGCCAGGCCGAGACCGATGCCGTTGAGCAGCGCCTCCAGGCCGACCCGGAACTGGCGGCTCTCCTGCTGCAGCACGGTCAGCGCGTCGGCGTGCTCGGCCCGCTCGTGGTGCTCGATGCCCACCGAGCCGTTGGAGAGCGCGATGAGCTGCTCGTCGAAGTCGAGCTCGGCCAGCTCGGAGAGCTCGAAGTAGGCCAGGTGGGCGAAGTGGCCGAAGGTCAGCACCATCACGGCGAGCGCCGCGACGACGACGCCCGCCAGGGCCGCCTGGCCCGGGTCGTGGGCCACGATCGCGTTGGTCATCCAGGCCAGGCCCGCGGCGAGCCCGGGGGCCGCCGCCGCGCCGGCCACCATCAGCACCACCGAGATCGCGGTCTTGCGCCGGTCCATCCGCCACGCGGTGCTGATCATCTTCCAGGAGCCGGCGAAGAGGTCTATCACGCCGGCACCTCCTCGTCGATGTCGGTGTCGTCGGTGAAACGGTCGGCCTGGAGGTGGAACAGGGTGGCGTACCGGCCGTCCAGCGCGAGCAGCTCCTCGTGGCTGCCCTGCTCGATGATCCGGCCGTGTTCCAGGACGACGATGAAGTCGGCCTGCCGCACGGTGGAGAAGCGGTGCGAGATGAGCAGCGTGGTCGCGCCCTGCGTGAGGCCGGCGAAGTCGTCGAAGAACCGGGCCTCGGCGCGGACGTCGAGGCTGGCCGTGGGCTCGTCCAGGACCACGATCGAGGAGCCGTGGCGGAGGGCGAACAGCGCCCGCGCGAGCGCGACCCGCTGCCACTGCCCGCCGGACAGGTCCGCGCCGTCGGTCAGGTGCCTGGCCAGCGGCGTGTCGAGGCCGAGCGGCAGCCGTTCCAGCGTGGCGGTCAGGCCCACCCCTTCTGCGGCGGCCCGGATTCCGGCCCGATCATCCATGTACGCCACCGCGCCGAACCCGATGTTGACGGCCGCCGACGCCTCATACCTGGCGAATTCCTGAAATATCACGCCAAGCTTGGCGCGCCAGGCCTCGATCGGGTAGGTCGAGATGTCCACGCCGTCCAGCCGGACCGCGCCCGAGGTGGGCTCGTACAGCCGGGCCAGCAGCTTGACCAGGGTGGTCTTGCCCGCGCCGTTCAACCCGACGATCGCGGTGCACCGGCCGACCGGGATGGTCAGGTCCAGGTCCTCGAAGACCGCGCGCCGCTGCCCCGGATACCGGAAGGTGACCTGGTCGAACTGAATGGTGTGCACCGGCTCGGGCACGGTGCCGGTCGCCGGCTCCTCCTCGACCTCGTCGATGCGGTCGGCGAACCGCTGGACCGCGTCGTACGCCTCCATGCCGATGGCGGTCTGCAGGTCCGACTCCGGGTAGTACTCCGCCAGCCGCAGCGACCCGAGCGACGCCTGCATGACCAGGATGAACGTGGTCAGCGTGAGCGTGTCGGTGAACCCGACCAGGCCGAAGACCGCGGCCGTGGCCGCCAGCGCCCACGCCCCGAACCAGACGAACGGCCACAGGTAGACCCGCCGCCGCTCCGCCCACATCGGCCGCAGCCAGGCGAAGTACGCGGTCCGCAGCGTGTCCCGCATCCAGCCGGCCAGGCCGAACACCCGGATCTCCTTGCCCGCCAGCGGCTGGATGGCCAGCGTGCGCAGGTAGTCGCCCTTACGCTCGGCCGAGGTGAGGGCGAACCGCACTCGGGCGTATTTGCGCAGGCCGCCGCGCTGGCCGTACCGGAACAGCAGGACCGCGACGACCAGCCCGGCGGCGGCGAGCCAGGAGAACGCCACCCCGACCACGACCGCGTACCCGGCCAGCTGCGTGTAGCGCCCGATCAGCGCGACCAGTCCCGCGCAGGCCTGCCCCGGGCTCTGCACCCCGAACTCCAGCTCCCGCGCGGCCACCCGCAGGTCCTCGAGCGCGCCCTGATCCTCCAGCGGCCCGATCCCCGGCGTCCGCAGCGACGCCGCCATCAGCCGCTCGACCATCTGGCCGTCGATCCTGCGCGCGGTCAGCTCCCCCAGCGACGCCTGCAGCGGCGCGATGATCTGCTGCGCCACGAACGCCACCGCGGCCACCACGAACACCGCGACCAGCGAGTCCCACGCGGCCGAGTCCAGGCCGCCCCGCACGGCCTCGGGCACCCGCCCCAGCACCACGCTGGTGGCGATCACGAACACCACGGGCAGCAGGCCGAGCACCAGGTTGACGGCCACCAGCAGCGTGACCAGCCCCGTCCCCGCCTTGGGCACCAGCTTGGCGATCCGCCAGCGGGAGGCCGCCAGTTCGCCGGCCGACATCGCGTACGGATTCGCGGACACATTGCCGGACATCAGGCCCCCCGACCACTCGCGGCGAGGTAGTCCGCGCACATCGGCAGATTCCACTCGCGAATGATGTTGTTGAGTTCCCAGTAGTTGAGCTCACCGATCCGCGGCAGCAGGTCGACGATGGGCGTCCGGTACTTGGCCGCCATGTACGCGTAGTTGCTCGCGGCCTGCTCGTTGTTGCCGTCGAAGCTCTTCTCGTGCGGGCAGTGGATCGCGGCGGCCTTCCGGTTCAGGATGAAGTGGGCGCCGTCGCGGTGCAGCCGGTAGCCGAGGTCGACGTCCTCGCCGCCCCAGCGCGTGAACGCCTCGTCGAACATGCCGACCTTGCGCAGCTGGTCGGTCTCGACCGACACGTTGCAGGTCCAGTAGTTCAGCCACGGCGCGGGAAGGTAGCCGAAGTCGTCGCCGTACATCCCGTAGAAGATCTCCCGGACGTCCAGCCAGGTGCCCTTCTCCTCCAGGGTGGCGATGGTCCCGTCCGGGTCCTTGAAGTCGATGGCCTGGTTGATCTGGGCCGCGTCCTCGTTGTCGAGGTTGAAGCAGTACACGTACCCCACGACCGCGACAGGGCCGTCGGCCTTCTCATGGCTGTCCAGGTAGGCCCGCAGGCACCCCGAGTGGGCGAGCACCCCCGAGTCGATCAGCACGGTGATGTCGCCGTCGGCCGCCGCTATCCCCACGTTGCGGGCTTTCGCCGCCCGGTAGCCCTCGTCCTCCTGGTAGAAGTACCGGAGGTTGAGCCGGCTCCGGAAGGTCTCCACCATTTCACCGGTCGAGTCCGAGGAGCCGTCGTCCACCACCAGGACTTCGAACTGGTCGGCGGGCAGGCTCTGCCCGACCATCGACTCCAGCGTGTGCCGAAGTAGTTCCACCCGGTTGTAAGTAGGAATGACCACACTGCACTTCAACGACCCCGCCATTGCCGCTCCAGTCCCACCACGTCGAGAAATGCGCCTAAAACGCCCGGACTGTCAGTCTCCGGGGGGCCCGGCGGGGTCGCATCTTCCTAAATGCTGACGTCATTCACGCAGGTCAGGCGGCCCTCCACAGCTGAACGACGGCCCGTACGGCGACCAGCGCCACCGCCATGGTCACGATGTAGAGCGGCACCCCCAGCGCCACCTGCCGGGCCACCTCCGCCACGACGCCGACCTGTTCCGCCGGAGGCAGCGGCGCGCGGCCGTCCCCCCACCAGGAGGTGACCTGGGAGGCCACCCAGGTGCCCCGGCCCACCAGGGCGTCGTGCAGGAACGGGCCCGGGGCGGTGACCAGGGCGAACGCGACGCCGCCCGTCACCACGTAGAGCGTCTTGCGCAGCTGGTCGTCCTGGACGCGGGCCGCCACCCAGCCGGCCAGCGGCAGGATGACGGCGATGGCGGGGATGAGCCCGACGAAGCCGGCCGAGGAGTCGAGCAGCCAGTGCAGCCAGTGGCTGATCGCGGGGCCGCCCTCGCCGAGGTAGATGGCGTGGTACCAGAACATCACCGCGCCGCCGCCGTAGGCGAGCAGCAGCGCCGAGATGAGCAGGGCGGCCCAGGCCATCCGGCGGGAGTAGAAGTCGCGCAGGATCGCGAGGACCGATCGGGGGTTGAGCAACGCGCGGAGGTCGCCCGCGCGTTGCTCAGAGGTCCCGGGCTGGTACGCCGGGTCGAACACCGTCCACGCGGTCGCGTGGGGAACTCGAGGTGGCATCTTCGGCCTCCGTGTCAATCGCTGTCAATGCCCGCGAGAACCCTAAGTTGGCATTGATCCCGGGCTGCCACGGGAAAACTTTTCCGCCCTCTGCTACTGCCGTTGAACTGGGCGGACACCTCTATATCAATGTTAGTTGAAATGTATATTTCAATTAGGCCGGGAATTCCCTGAAGGGAATTGGCGTGAATCGTTCAATAGGAATTCCGGTGGCTTATTGAATGTTTCAAGTCCGGTAACGTTGGAACCGTGGATCTGCTCATACGCGACGCCGCCCTGCGCGGGCGCCCCGGCCGCTGGATGATCGCCGCCGAGGCGGGCAAGCTGACGGCCGTACAGCCGGAGGACCGGGACGCGCCGGCGGCGGCGACCGTCGTCGACGCGGAGGGCAACCTGGTCACCGAGCCGTTCGCCGACGGGCACCTGCACCTGTGCAAGGTGCACACCCTGGACTTGTCCGGCCCGGCGGCGCTGGAGGCGTACACCGGCGGCACCATGGGCGCGGCGATGGGCGCGATCGAGCAGGCCGCGGCGGTCAAGGCGGACCAGTCGGTGGAAGCGGTCACCGCCAGGGCCAGGGCGGCGCTCACCGAGTCGGTCCGGCACGGCGTCCGCCGCGTGCAGGCCTTCGCCGACGTGGACCCGGCGGCCGGGCTGACCGGCGTGCGAGCCCTGCTCGCGCTGAAGGCCGAGTTCCGGGACCGGGTCGACGTCCAGGTGGTGGCGTTCCCGCAGGACGGGGTGGTGCGCGCGCACGGCACGGCGGAGCTGGTCGGGGAGGCGGTCCGGCTCGGCGCCGACGTGGTCGGCGGGATCCCGTGGATCGAGTGGACCGACGCCGACGCCCGCGAGCACATCCGCCGGATGGTCGAGCTGGCCCACCGGTACGGCCGCCGGGTCGCCATGCTGGTCGACGACGCCGGGGACGCCTCGCTGCGGACCACCGAGATGCTGGCGAGCGCGCTCCTGGAACACGGCATGACCGGCCGGGGCAGCGCCCAGCACGCCCGCGCGATGGCGCTCTACCCGGAGCCCTACCTGCGCCGGCTGATCGGCCTGTGCCGGGTGGCGGGCCTGGGCTTCGTCAGCGACCCGCACACCGGCCCGCTGCACCTGCCGGTCTTCACCCTGGCCGAGGCCGGGATCCCGGTGGCGCTCGGGCAGGACGACATCGAGGACGCCTACTACCCGTTCGGGCGGCACAACCTGCTGGAGGTCGCCTTCCTGGCCGCCCACCTGCTGGACGCCCGCACCGACGCCCGGCTGGACGCGCTCTACGACATGATCACCGTCACCGCGGCCAGGGTCATGGGCGCGCCCGCGCCCCGGATCGAGCCGGGCGCCGACGCCGACCTCGTCATCCTGCGCGGGCGCACCGTGCGGGCGGCGCTGGCCGAGCACGCGCCGCCCAGCCACGTGATCGTGGCCGGCCGCGTGGTCGCCGCCACCCGATCGCAGACGACCTTCGCCGGATGAACCTGATCGAGATCCCGGCCGGCTGGATCGTCCTGCGGGACGAAAGGACCAGGACGAACTGGCGCGCCGAGATCGCGGCTTTCCGGCTGGCGCCGCATCCGGTGACCCGCGAGCTCTACCGCGCCGTCACCGGCGACGCCCCCGAGAGCCCGGCGGGGCCCCGCGCGCCGGTGACCGACGTCTCCTGGCTGGACGCGATCCGCTTCTGCAACCTGCTCTCCCGGCAGCGCGACCTCCAGCCCTGCTACACCGTCGGCGAGGACGTGGCCTGCGACTGGACGGCCGACGGCTACCGCCTCCCCACCGAGGCCGAATGGGAGTACGCCTGCCGCGCCGGGCACACCGGCGTCCGCTACGGCGAACTCGACGAGATCGCCTGGCACCGGGACAACTCCGGCGGCGAACCGCACGACGTCGCCACCAGGACGCCGAACGCGTGGGGCCTGCACGACATGATCGGCAACGTCTGGGAGTGGTGCTGGGACGTCTACGACCCCGCCGTCTACGGCCCCTACCGGGTGTTCCGCGGCGGCGGCGTGCACGACCTGCCCCGGGCGCTGCGCGCCGCCTGCCGCCGCAAGAGCCACCCGGCCTTCCGGATCGACGACCTCGGCTTCCGGGTGGCCCGGACGGGTTAGGCGGCCCGCGCCATCTTGCGGCTCAGCCGGGGAATGCGGCGGACGCGCTTGTCCAGCCAGGTCGGCCCGCTGGAGGTCACCGTGACCGGCACGCCCAGCTCGTCGGCGACGAAGGCCGGCCACGGCCCCGGCACCGCCTCCAGGACCGGCCGGGTCTCCAGCAGCCGCCCGGCCAGCCCGAAGTCGCCGGGCGCGAGCCTGGCCTGCCCGTCGTAGGCGCGGCAGACGCGCAGCTCCGGATGCTCATCGGCGACGTCGAGGTGGGTGAGCGCCAGCTCGTCCACGCCCCCGCAAACCTGGACGGCGTAGCGGGCGGCCACCAGGTCCAGGTGCCCGACCCGGAACGCGCCCTGCCACTCCCCCGTGTCGTTGTGCCGCTCCGGCAGCGCCAGCTTCGGGTCCTCGGTGACCAGCGGCCCGGCCCCGTGCCGGGTGCTGTAGGTGCGCAGCACGCCGAGCCGCCGCGCGTCGCCGTCCCCCGCGCCGGCCTCGTCCAGCAGCGTGAAGGCGTTCACGAACGTGGTCGTGGACCAGGTCGTGTACGGATGGAATCCGTACCGCTCGTCCAGCAGCACGCCCTGCGCGCCCTCGAACAGCAGCGGCCCGCCCGACGGCAGCCGGCCGGTGCGCACCCGGTGCGCGAACCAGCGGAACGCGTCCGCCACGTCGTCCACCGGCGGCAGCGGCACCTCGCCGACCTCGTCGAGCACCCAGTCGCGCAGCCGCCGCAGCAGCAGCCGGAGCGAGCGCGGGCTGCCGCAGTCGGCGACCCGGGGCGCCGCGGCGGGATGGGAGAGCGCGTAGGAGGCCGTCTCGCCCACTCCCATCCCGCACGAACCGTGCCGGTCCCGCCCCCTGGCCCGCTCCCGCGCCCGGTTCGCCGCCCTGTGGTACGGCGTGGTGACGAGCGCGTCCGGCGCGACGGTGAGCAGCTCGAACGGGTCGGCCGTGCCGAGCCAGCGCAGGTGCTGGTGCTCGGCGATCAGCGCCAGCGGGTCGACCATCATGAACCGCGACAGGAACGTCGGGACGCCCCAGAACGTCCCGGCGCCGAACTGCGCGAACGTGTGGTGCCGCCCGTCGGGGGTGACCACGTTGTGCCCGGCCTGGGCGCCGCCGTTGTAGCGGACCACCGCGTGCGGCTGGTCCTTGCGGGAGCAGAGCCAGTCCACGATGGTGCCCTTGCCGCTGTCGCCGTACCCCAGGTCGGCGATGATGACGTGCTCGTCCATCTCTCCCCCGTTACCGTGCCCGCTGGGACATGACGCGGTCGACCACGGTGAGGGCGATCGTCTCGCAGATCTGCGAGAGGTCGTCGATCTCGATCACCCGGTCGGCCAGCAGGTTGTGCCAGAAACCCGTGACGAACTGGTCCCGCCCGTGCGAGGTGCCGCCGGGGATGATGAAGTTGACGTCCCACGACATCTTGGCCTGGCTGAGGATGGCCTCCAGCCGGATGTCGTTCGGCAGCCCCTCGCCGAACAGGCCGGCCACCTCGTGGCCCTTGACCACCGGGTAGGCGGTCTCGTCGCCGATCACGAAGGCGATGCCGCGGACCCCGCGCTTGGTGAAGCAGTCCAGCTGGGTGTGCCTGGCCAGGAAGTAGAAGGCCAGCTCGTACGACTCGGCCATGCTGCCCCCGCCCCCGCCTTCCAGCAGGATGCGCCGCAGGTCCTCGTCCATCCGGTTGTCCGACTCGAACTGGCCGATCTGCAGCGGCGCCCGGTCGCAGGTGGCGTCGCCGATCGCGCCGAACAGGATCTGCGCGTCCGGCAGGTGCCGGTGGATGGTGCCGAGCAGCCGGGGCAGCCGGGCCTGGAGCTCCCGCGGGACCAGCTGCATGGAGCCGGTCACGTCGAAGAGCACCGCGATGGCCACGGACTCCGGATGCTCGGCCGAGTCACGGGATTCGCGGACGCCGAGCCCGATCGGATCGAGGGCCTGGTGGACCCGCCACTGATGGCGGCTGAGCCGTTGCATCGCCTCGGTGTGCCCGAAGGCGCTCTGACCCTTCTCCTCCCGATACCGCTGCGCGGCATCGTAGGAGTCGATGGACCAGCGTCCGCTCCCCATGACGTTTCTCCTGTTCCGGTGGCTTCAGTTGCGTATTTCGTCTTCGCGCGACGGCCGCAGCAGAGCGGGGTGGAGCCGCTTGGCGTCGCCCTTGCGGTAGAGCCGGGCGCGGGGCCCCCCTCGCGGACCCCCGCGCTCGGTGGTCATCCCGGTGCTCTCCACGAACCCGGGGACCGACAGCACCTTCCGGTGGAAGTTGCCTGCGTGCAGCGGCTCCCCCCAGACGACCTCGTAGACCGCGCGCAGTTCGGAGATGGTGAACTCCTCGCCGACGAACGAGGTCGCCAGCGGGGTGTACTCCAGCTTCGAGCGGGCCCGCTCCAGGCCGTCGTCGAGGATCTTCGCGTGGTCGAAGGCCAGCTCCCGAGTGGCAGTCAGGGGAGTCCAGAGCGCGGCGTCCGCGTCCGATCCGGCCTTCGGATCGGGCAGCCAGGGGGCGAAGGCCAGGTACGCGACCGTGACCACGCGCATCCGCGGATCGCGTCCCGGCTTGCCGTAGGTTCCGAGCTGCTCCAGGTGGACCCGGTCCAGATCGTGCGGGAACAGATTGGTCTCCTCGGCGAGCTCGCGCGCCGCGGCCTCCTGCAGGTCGTCATCCCTGACGAACCCGCCGGGCAGCGCCCACGCGCCCCGGTACGGCGGTTCGCCGCGCCGGACCAGGAGCACGTGCAGCCGCCCGTCCCGGATGGTCAGCGCCACGACATCGGCCGTGACCGCCATCGGCTGGAAGGCCCGCGGGTCGTATCCCGCGAGGAACTCCGATTCGTTCATCCCGCCCGTCTTTCTCAAGTCGAGTGTTTCTCGTATTGAGAATAACGCCGGGACTCCCTGTCACACAAGACCCTGTGAACGTTTCACCGCCTCCGGCGCAGCGGCGCACGTCACAGGGGGGCCACCCCGTCATGTTGGCGAAACACCCTGTACGCCCATCCGAAACCAACGGACATTGGGAGCGCTCCCAATGAGGGGGTTGGGCGCGCTTGTAGCCGTTTGCCCGCACATCGGGACGGCGTGGACCCCATATGGCTGGGAGATGATCAGTTTGAGATTAAGATCCTGGCGAGGGCGTTTGATGGCGGTGGCGACCGCGATCGCCACTGCTTTCGCCCTTGCCACCATCCCCTCGACCCCGGCGAACGCCGCCGTGGCCTGTCAGGTCACGTACACGAAGACCTGGGAGGGCGGCAACGGCTTCGGCGCCTCCGTCCGGCTCCAGAACCTCGGCGACCCGGTGTCG
>NZ_BLAD01000034.1 GCF_009687845.1 Acrocarpospora corrugata | reverse complement strand
GGACCGAACTCAACCTCGAACTCGACGTTCATGTGCCGTTCGAGGCGCCGACCGTCGCCCAACTGGCTCGGATGCTGGACGGCGCGGGCGCCGCTCGCACGCCGCTGACCGCGACGCGGCGTCCCGATCTGGTGCCGCTGTCGTTCTGGCAGCAGCGGCTGTGGTTCCTGTCGCAGTTGGACGGGTCGAACGGGACCTACAACGCGCCAGTCGCGGCGCGGTTGTCCGGGCCGCTGGACCGCGAGGCCCTCCAGGCCGCGCTGGGCGACGTGATGGCCAGACACGAACCTCTGCGCACGGTGTTCCCCCAGGTGGATGGGCAGCCGTACCAGCGAGTGCTGCCCGGGTCCGGCCCGGTGCTGTTGCCGGTAGTGGAAGTGGACGAAGCGACGCTCTCCCAGCAGATCGACCTGGCCTGCTCCCAGGCCTTCGACCTGGCGACGGAGGTTCCCGTCCGAGCGCGCCTGCTGCGAATGGCGGACCAGGAGCACGTGCTCCTGCTGGTGCTGCATCACATCGCCTGCGACGGATGGTCCCTCACGCCGCTGTTCCACGATCTGGAGACCGCCTACCGCGCCCGACGCGACGGATCCGCTCCGGACTGGAAGCCCCTGCCCGTGCAGTACGCCGACTACGTTCTGTGGCAGCGAGAGCTGCTGGGTACCGAGGACAGTCCGGACAGCGAGTTGAGCCGGCAGCTCGGATACTGGGAGAAGACGCTGGCAGGCGTACCCGAGGAACTGGATCTGCCCGCCGATCGCCCGCGTTCGTCGGCCGCCGTCCGCGAGGCCGGCACGCTGCTCGTCGACATCCCCCAGGAACTCCGTCGTGGGCTGGCCGATCTCGCCCGGCAGGAGCAGGCGACCCTGTTCATGACGGTGCACGCCGCTTTGGCCGCCCTGTACACCCGGTTGGGCGCGGGCACCGACATCCCGTTGGGAACAGTGGTGGCCGGGCGGACCGATGACGCACTGGACGATCTCGTCGGATTCTTCGTCAACACCTTGGTTCTGCGGACGGACACCTCCGGCAATCCGACCTTCCGGCAGCTGCTGGCACGAGTGCGTGACCACGACCTGGCCGCCCTGAGCCACCAGGAAGTTCCGTTCGAGAAGCTGGTGGAAATCCTCAATCCGGCGCGCTCGAATGCGCGCCATCCGCTCTTCCAGACGATGCTCGTCCTGCAGAACAACGCCGGCGCACAGCTGCGTCTGCACGGCCTGGAATCCAGGAACGAGCGGGTGGGGGCCAAGGTCGCGAAGCTCGACCTGTCCTTCAGCTTCGAGGAGACCACACCGGACGGCGGCCTCACCGGCGTAGTCGAGTACGCCAAGGATCTGTTCGACCGGGCCTCAGTCGAGACTCTGTCGGGCCGGTTGGTCCGGTTGCTGGAAGCCGTGGTCGCCGAACCCGACCGGCGGATCGGTGCGCTGGACCTGCTGTCCGACGAGGAAACCGACCTCGTGCTGACCGGCGGGAATGGCGTGCTGGGTGGCGTGG
>NZ_BLAD01000033.1 GCF_009687845.1 Acrocarpospora corrugata | reverse complement strand
GACCTGGGCGCGCAGCTGATGTCGTGGCAGGAGTGCGCGCCGCTGGCCGCGCAGTTCTGCGAGCAGGCCGGCATCCCCGCCGAGGCGGGCGAGCTGGTGGCCTTCTACCGCCGGGAGCTGGCCGCCACCGCCGCGCGGGTTGACAGGGGTTACCCGGCCAACACCGACCTGGTCCTGGAGCAGGGCCGCCCGGTGCTCAAGCGCCGCAAGGGCGCCGACCGGCGGCCGTCGGCGTTGGCACTGGAGCAGGCGGTCCATCAGCGTCTTCCCGAGCGCAGCCTGCTCGACATCCTCACCCGCGCCGCGTACCTGACCGGGTGGCATCGTCATCTCGGCCCGGCCTCGGGATCGGACCCGAAGATCCGCGGCGACGTGCTCGGCCGCTATGTGCTGACGGCCTACGCCTACGGCGCGAATCTCGGCGCCGCCGAGGTTGCCCGGCACATGCGCGGCCAGGTCTCCGCGCACGAGCTCTACACCGCGGGCAACAAGCATTCCACC
>NZ_BLAD01000032.1 GCF_009687845.1 Acrocarpospora corrugata | reverse complement strand
TGGATCATGACGGCTTTGGGAGTGCCGGTAGACCCAGAGGTATACATGATGTACGCCAAATCACCCGGACCGGCCAGCGGAGGCAGATCCGAATCCGGGCGGGTGGCGATGTCGGCCCGGACCTGTTCCTGATCCAAAACGATCTGCTGGACATCGGCGCCGTCGAGAATGCCGCGCAGGCTGGAATGAGTGATCACCAGCCCGGCCCGGGAATCCTCCAGCATGAACCGCAGACGCCCGGCCGGATACTCCGGATCCAGCGGCAGATAAGCCGCGCCGGACTTCAAAATCGCCAGCAGCGCCACCACCAGATCCACGCCACGTTCCACGCAGACCGCCACCAGCGTCTCCGGCGCCGCGCCACGCTCACGCAGCAGCCGGGCCAGCTGATTGGCCCGCGCGTTGAGCCGGCCATAAGTCAGGCTCTGGCCATCGCAGGACACCGCCACCGCCAGCGGACTACGAGCCGCCCGCTCCTCCACCAGCTGATGAACCGCCACATCATCGGCGAACGGCGCC
>NZ_BLAD01000031.1 GCF_009687845.1 Acrocarpospora corrugata | reverse complement strand
ACGGCGCGACGCCCCCAAGGAGGCGGAGCTGCTGGTGCTTCGGCATCAGAACGCGGTCCTGCGCCGCCAGGTCCCACGCGTCCGGTATGAACCTGTGGGGCTCAATAATGGGATTCGATGTCTGACCTGCTGGTTCTTCGTGGTGTCGGCCGGCGATCTGATACTCGTTGATAAGGCCGCCGAGGATGGCTGTGCGATGTACTGGGTGGTTGGTCAGGTCGATCGGGGTTGGCGGTCCGGTTTGTCGCCGTGTCTGCTGGTAGACCACGTCGACACGGTCTCACGTAGCGAATTTATCGAGCCTTTGGCGTCCATAGAGGCTGTTCTTGCCCAGGTCGTCCGTCGTCTGGGTGAGGTGATCGTGATGCACGACCAGGATCGTTGTGTGGCGTATAAGCGATGCGGTTGCGCTGACAAGGCGACAGGTAAGCGGCTGGGCGGGAGATGCGGGCGACTTGCCGAGTCGGGGCACGGGAGCTGGTACTTCGCGGTACAGATGACGGATGTGTCCGGGCGCCGGCGCAGGATCCGT
>NZ_BLAD01000030.1 GCF_009687845.1 Acrocarpospora corrugata | reverse complement strand
ACGCTGGTCGGGGTGACCACCAGCGACTGGGTGCTCGGCACGTCGTTGTCGGCCTCGGTGGCGGTGACCGGAACGGTGGTCAGGCCGGCGGAGGCGACGTTGATGGTGCGGGTGCCGTTGGTGGTGTCGGCGTCCTCGGCCGCGGCCACGGTGACGTTCTGCGGCGTCTGCCAGTTGGCCGTGGTGAAGGTCAGCGAAGCGCCGCCGGAGACGGTCAGGTTGGTGTCGCCCCGGCCGCGGCCGTGCTCGTCACGGTCACGTTGCCGGTGGGGGCCGCGTTGAGCCGCACGCTGTAGGTGGTGTTACCGCCCTCGGGCACGCTCACGCTGGTCGGGGTGACCACCAGGGACTGCGTCGGCTGCGGGTTGGAGCCCGTGCACGGGGTGCCGTTCAGCGAGAACGCGGTCGGGTTGGTGTTGGTCCCGGTGAAGGTGAAGTTCGCGCCGGGCTGGACCACCGCGTTGGCGGCCAGGTTCGGGGCGTAGGAGGGAGCGGCGATCGTGATGTTCGCGCCGGACTGGGTCCAGGTGCCTTCCCAGCCGTTCTGCAGCGTCTGGCTGCCGGGGAGGGTGTAGGTGATCCGCCAGTT
>NZ_BLAD01000029.1 GCF_009687845.1 Acrocarpospora corrugata | reverse complement strand
ATTCTCTCCTGATCACGATTTCCGCGACATGCAGCCGAAGGCCGGGGGAGACGGTCTGTATGCCACCCTGGAACATATGCGGAACGCTTCCGGCATCGTTTGCCCAGGCGAGCGTGGCGGTTTCGGCGCTTCGCGGAGTGATCCCACGTATCAACGTCAAGGCCCCCGAAGTCTCTCGGGGTCCATGATCCGGTCTTGTCGCACGCGGTGAGCGCTTCGAAGATGCGCTGGCTGGCCACGTCGCATTGTCTGTTGATGCACCTGGGTAGACCGTGAGCATCACGTCCCCGCCGTGACCCGCAAGCCTCTACGGCTTTCCGGTGCGTGGACTCCCACGTTGAGCCACGGCGAGACGGTCGCGTGGCGCACGTTCTACAACCGGGAGCCGCCAGTGGGACACAACGAGATCAGGAGCAAGCGCGTAGCTCCGTACCTCCTTCCAGACCCTTGACACAGCTGGGCCCGAGAAGGGCCTTGCCGGTCTCAGCGCGGAACAGCCGCCCGTCAGCCGCGACGCGTGTGCCGAGATGCGGTTCCGCAGGATGCTCATCAGCATGGGCGGGGTGGGAACCGGTCGTATCTTCCGGCAAACCATCTGACCTGCACTTAATACAGTCGTATCGGGCATA
>NZ_BLAD01000028.1 GCF_009687845.1 Acrocarpospora corrugata | reverse complement strand
ACCGGCCCGCCCCGGACACCCGCTACCCGCACATCGATGCGTTGTTCGGGGATAACACGGTCGACTGGTAGTTGATCGAACGCCACTGGGTCGACCTGCTGCGCACGTCCATCTCGATCCGGGAAGGCCGGGTCTCTTCGGTGACGCTGCTGCGCCGGTTGGGCAACCACTCGCACAAGAACCGCCTGTATCGGGCGTTTCGCGAGCTGGGGCGTGTGATCCGCACGATCACGCTGCTGCGGTTCTTGTCGGAACCGGGCTTGCGGGAGCAGATCACCGCGATCACCAACAAGGCCGAGGCGTTCCACGGTTACGCGGAATGGCTGATGATCGGTGGCAAGCTCATCGGCCACAACGACCCCGACCACCAGGAGCGGGTGGTCAAGTTCAACGAGCTGATGGCGAATTGCGCGATCTATTCCACCGCTTTGGACATCACGGATGTGGCCAACCAGCTCGCCGCCGAGGGCTACCCGGTCGAGCGCGACGACCTGGCCACCATCACGCCCTACATTCAGCACACCATCCGCCGCATGGGCGATCTCGTCCTCAACCTGGCCCCGCCCGAGCAAGCACCCATGACTCGGCTCGATCTGGAACCACGTGTGCTGTTCGGGCCGCGCGCGTGATCGGTGTCAGGGGGCGGGCCGCAGCCGTGGT
>NZ_BLAD01000027.1 GCF_009687845.1 Acrocarpospora corrugata | reverse complement strand
GAAGAAGTTGTCGTGGACGCCGACACGGTCGACTCCCAGCACCTGCGCCCACACATCCGCGATGACCGCCTCGACCTCATTCCGCGGCGCGACATAGGAGTCGCCCACGTCAGGGCGCTGGCCTTGCGGCATCGGCAGCGCCTTGCGGTCGACTTTCCCGTTCGGGGTCAGCGGCAACGACTCCAAGAACACAAACCAGGCCGGGACCATGTACTCGGGCAGACTCCGCCGGCACCACTCCCGCAAACCGGCCACGTCCTCCTCGCCGCCACCGGCGAGCACGCAATAGGCCACCAGGCGTTTGTCGCCGGGCACGTCCTCACGCACCACCACCACAGCGGCCGCCACCGCCGGATGCCCCGCCAGCGCCGACTCGATCTCCCCCAGCTCGATCCGCAGCCCCCGCAGCTTCACCTGATTGTCCAGCCGCCCGAGGAACTCCAGCTGCCCATCGGCCCGCCACCGGACCAGATCACCCGTCCGATACAGCCGAGCCGAACCATCATCGGAGAACGGATGATCAACAAACCGCTCCGCCGTCAGCTCAGGCCGATCCCAATAGCCCCGCGCGACCCCCGCACCCCCGATATACAACTCACCCGGCACCCCGACCGGAACCAGACCACCGAACCGATCCAGCACGAACACCTCGGTATTCGCAATCGGCCGACCGAT
>NZ_BLAD01000026.1 GCF_009687845.1 Acrocarpospora corrugata | reverse complement strand
CACGCCGATCAGCGCCGCCACGTTGGAACGGATCCGCGCCACGTTGCGAGCCGCACTGAACGAGGCGGTCCGGGAAGACGTGATCGGCGACAATCCCGCCCGCGGGCTGCGCCTGCCATCGCCGAGGCACGTTCATCCCGTGGTGTGGACAGCGCGACGAGTCGCGCTCTGGCAGCGCACTGGCGAACGACCCGCTGTCGCGGTGTGGACGCCCGAACAACTGGCGGAGTTCCTGGCGTTCGTCCGGGAAGACCGGCTGTTCGTACTGTGGTGGCTGATCGCGCTACGTGGTCTGCGGCGTGGGGAAGCCGCCGGGCTGCGATGGGTAGATCTGGATAGCGAGCGACGCGAACTGATCATTACCCGTCAGGTGGTTCGCACCCCCGATGGCCTTAGGGCGTGCCCACCTAAAAGCGAGGCCAGCCTGCGCAACGTCGCCCTGGATAGGGAGACGCTGCGGTTGCTGCGCCACCATGAGCGGCTCCAGAAGCGCGAACTGGGGCAGTCCTGGTCGCCGGCAGGCTCGATGTTCACCGGCAGAGGTGGTGCGGGAGTCGACCCGAACTTTCTTACCCACCGCTTCCACACGCTGGTGGCGGCCAGCGGCCTGCCGCCGATCCGGTTGCACGACCTCCGGCACGGCGCGGCCACGCTGGCCTTGGCCGCCGGGGACGACCTGCGGGTGGTGCAGGGCCTGCTCGGTCACGCCAGCATCGTGGTGACCGCAGACATCTACGCCTCGGTACTGCCGCAGCTGTATCACGACAGCGCCCGCATCTCCCCC
>NZ_BLAD01000025.1 GCF_009687845.1 Acrocarpospora corrugata | reverse complement strand
GGGTGGGGGAGAACTCGCGGATGGTGCGGCGGGCGTAGATGACGTCGGCGGAGCCGTGGCGGAAGAGGTCCTCGTCGGCGGGGCGGAGGAGGGCGGTGACGCCGGGGCCGTCGGGGGCGGTGATCAGGTGGGCGAGGCCGCGGACGATGGCGACGGGGACTCCGGCGAGTTTGCCCTTGGCCAGTTCGGCGGCGGCGGCGATCTCGTCGATCAGGGCGGTGACGGTGGCGTTGAGAGGGTTGCCGTAGGGGTCGGACTGGCCGCGGTAGTCGTCGAGGGGGCGGACTCCGGCGGCGCCGATCGCCAGGTCGGTGAGGCCGTGGCGCCAGGGGCGGCCGAAGGTGTCGGAGACGATCACGCCGACGTCGGCGCCGAGGCGGTCGCGGAGGCCGGCCCGGATGCGGCGGGCGGAGGCGTCTGCGTCCTCGGGTAGCAGCAGGATCGTCCCCGGTTCGGTGTTGGAGGCGTCCACCCCGGCGGCGGCCATCACGAACCCCTGCCGGGTCTGCGCGATGACCAGATCCCCCCGCCGTGCCACCACCCGCTCGGTCTCCTCCGCGATGGCCTCGGCACGGCTGTCGCCCTTCCGCACCCGCCCTTCGGCCTTGCTCACGATCTTCGACGTGACCACCAGGATGTCCCCGTCGATGATCTCCACTCCGGCACCGGCCACCAACGCGGCGATGTCGTCCCCGGGCACAACCTCCGGAAGACCCTCAATGCCCTCAATCTGAATCATCGTTCCTCGTCCTCAAGACTCGTGTTCGTCGGCGACACCGGAGACCATTCGCCGGCACCCGGCACCGATCATCCAGTTGCCGCCGTGCCGCCGTGCCGCCGTGCCGCCGTGCCGCCGTGCCGCCGTGCCGCCGTGCCGCCGTGCCGCCGTGCCGCCCCGCC
>NZ_BLAD01000024.1 GCF_009687845.1 Acrocarpospora corrugata | reverse complement strand
CTCAACCTGAGACCCCCGCGCATACCGCCCAATAGGCGAATCCACCCCACGCGCATCCCCCGCAGAACCCACACCCCGCGCGCCCTGAGCAGAACCCCCGCCTCGTACGTCCTGCACGGAACCCACACCCCGCACGTCCTGCACAGAGCTCGCCCCCCGTGCGTGCTGCGCAGAGCCCACGCCCCGTGCGTCCTGCACAGAGCCCACGCCCCGCGAATCCCCTGCGAATCCCGCAGGCCCCCGACCTTCCGGAGACCCCCCGGCCACCCGGCCAATGGACGAATCCCCGCCACCCAGATCGCGACGAGACCCCTCCGACGCCCGATCCTCAACCGGCTGCCCGTCCTGCGGAGCACGAACAATTCCCGCACTTCGCTGATCCACCGGCGACCCACCAACGGGCCAACCCTTCAGCCCATCCTCAGCAGCCTGCTCTTGAGCCGAACGCCCCGACAACGGAACCCCGGCGGAATACCCACCCTGCGGAACACCTGAAGCACCCGCGACTCGCCGATCCTCGCTCAGATCACGCTTCTCCGGACCTGCGGCGACCCCGTCTTGCGCTGGCGACGTCGGACTCCCAGCCCAGGTCCCTGTGCGTGGAACATCTGAAGCGCCCGCGACCCACTGGTCCTCGATCAGGCGGCGCCTCTGTGGGTCTACGGCGGGCCGGTTTTGAGGTGGGGTATCCGCGGGCGGGTTTTCTGAGGTCCGTTCAGTTTGTGAGGTGTGGGCTGCTGGGGGATTCGTGTGGGTGGCCCCGACTGGACCGGTTTGTTGCGGGTCCGGAGTTTGGGGGGGCGTGATTTCGGGTTGGGGGGTTCTGGGGGGAGCGGGGAGTTGGTTGTCGGTGAGGGAGGTCCAGGTTTTGGGCTCGCTGAATGGGTCTACGAAGGGGCGGGCTCTGGGGG
>NZ_BLAD01000023.1 GCF_009687845.1 Acrocarpospora corrugata | reverse complement strand
CAGCACCTTCTCTTCCGCTTTTTCGATGTAGCAGGACGTCGCGGTGATGGTGGCTTCCGTGGGGCCATAAGTGTTGTAGATGGGCACCGACGTACGTTGGAACCATGCGTTCACAGACACCGGGGAAACCTGCTCGCCCCCCAGGACCATCAGACGGAACTGGCCACCGAACTCTTTGCCGGAATCCAGGTGAGGAATGACCTGTTCCCACAAGGCGGGCGTCAACTCGGCAACGGTTATCTTCTGTTCGCGAATCTCTGCCAGGACGCGAGAGGGAGACCAGTTATCTGAACCACGCATGAGCAGTCGGCCTCCCGACATCAGTGTCGGGAATATCTGCTCGGCGGCAGCGTCGAAGGATATGGATGCGAACTGCAGCGTACGATCCTCGGAAGTCAACTCGTAGCGCCGCGCCATCTCCTGAAGGCGGTTGCTCAGCGATCGATGCTGGATCATGACGCCCTTGGGCGTACCGGTGGATCCCGATGTGTAGATGATGTAGGCCAGGTCGTCCGGACCGGCTTGTGGAGGCAGATCGGCTGAGTCGTGGGCGCTGATGGCCGACCAGTCGTGGTCGATCAGCACCTGGGGAACGGGCCCGACGTTATCCAGACGCTCGCGCAGGTGGGAATGGGTGATCAACAGCGAGGCCCGGATATCCCGCATCATGAAATTCAGGCGCTCAGCGGGGTAGTCGGCATCCAGCGGGGCATAGCCGGCGCCGGCCTTGAGAACGCCCAGAAGCGCCACCATCATGTCGACACCGCGCTCCATGCACACAGCCACCAGGCGCCCCGCTGTGACTCCATGGTTCATGAGGTGACGGGCGAGCTGGTTGGCCCGCGCGTTGAGCTGGTCGTAGGTCAGGCTCTGGCCATCGCAGGACACCGCCACCGCCAGCGGACTACGAGCCGCCCGCTCCTCCACCAGCTGATGAACCGCCACATCATCGGCATACGGCATC
>NZ_BLAD01000022.1 GCF_009687845.1 Acrocarpospora corrugata | reverse complement strand
TGAGGTAATCCCAGCGACTTTTACGTGATCTTGCCGTGCTCGAAGTGCAGCAGAACGAGTGCGGATTTGGCGATGTCGCCGACACGGCTGGGGCTGAGAGAAACATGCTGAAGGACCCGCCACCGCTGCTTCAGCAATGCGAACCCGCGTTCTCCCAGGCAGCGGAGAGAACGCAGAAGCGCGTTTCTGGTACGGGTGTCAATGTCGAGCTCACGGCCATCGGCGGGCTGCTTGACCGGCGTGTGGACGCCGTGGCCTGCACCTTCGTAAGCCGGATCCGCCAGCAGCGGCATGTCCTTGAGATAAGGCCGGATGACATCGAGAACCTGTTCCCGGGCGGCGGTGAGATCGTGGGTGGAGCCGGGCAGAGCGTCCGATAGCCATATCGGAAGACCGTCGGGGGCCAGGAGGGCCTGGATGCCGGCGGCGAAGGCGTGGGCCTTCCCGGAGTACCAGGCGTCGATCTGCTCGCCTTTCGCGCTGGTCTTCTTCTCGCTCACCCGGTCGATGCCGATGAGGGTGCCGTCGATGATCAGGTGGGTCAGGCCGTCGGCGTGGGCGCGGTCCAGCGCGGCCTTCAGGCCGGGTGCCTGCTCTGTCAGGACATCGATGACTTCGTCCAGGTAGCGGTAGGAGGTGGAGCGGGACAGGCCGAAGCCACGGCCGAGTGTGGCGATGTCGCCGCCGTTGCGGAACCAGGTCAGTCCGTATACCGCCTGCCACCAGGTCGAACACTTCCGTGTGCTCTTGCGGGTTCCGCGTCGGTGCCGCTCGTTTTTCAGCAGGCGGGAAAGGTAGGAAACCAGCTCCCGGGGGACGTCGAGGATGGCACGATAGGAAATCACGTGGAGTCCTTGGGTTGCTACGGATCGTCAACAATCCGCTTCTATCGGGGACTCCACGCCCATGTCAGGGGAACAGCGACTCCTCCGGATCCACGGTGGTCATCCGGTATTGCCCGTTATGCCTGCTGGGATTACC
>NZ_BLAD01000021.1 GCF_009687845.1 Acrocarpospora corrugata | reverse complement strand
TGACGTTTTCTCACTGAGTTTCATCTGATTCGTCGGTGTTCGAAGTGGACGAGAACGAGTGCGGCGCGGACGAGGTCGCCGATTCGGCTGGGGCTGAGGGTGGTGTGCTGGAGGGCGGTCCAGCGTTCGGTGAGTAATGCGAAGCCGCGTTCTCCGAGGCTGCGCAGGGCGCGTTGCAGGGAATTGTGGGTGCGGTTGTCGATGCTGAGGACGTTGCCGCCGGTGGGCTGCTTGAACGGCACATGTATGCCGTGACCTGCGCCTTGATAGCCGGAATCGGCGAGCACGGGCATGGTCGTGGCGTAGGGGTAGACGGCGGGCAGGACGTGGCGGCGGGCGGCTTCGATATCGGCGACTCCGCCGGGTTCGACGTCGCTGGTCCAGATGGGGAATCCGTCGGGTTCGCACAGTGCTTGGATGTTTCCGCCGAAGTCGCCGGTCTTTCCGGAGAACCAGGCGTCGATCGTTTCGCCTTTGACGCTGGTGGTTTTGGCACGGCACCGGTCGGTGTCGAAGATCTTGCCGTCCAGGATCAGGTGGGGGATGCCGTTGCGGGCGGCGCGTTCCAGTGCCTCGTGCAGGTCGGGCGCCAGGTCGGCCAGGACGTCGATGACCTCGTGCAGGTAGCGGTATGCGGTGGCCTGGGACAGTCCGAACGCCGTGCCGTGCAGGCGGATGCTGGGCTTGGAACGGAGCCATGTCAGCGCGAAGAGTGCCTGAAAGAAGCAGGTCAGGCGTCTGGAGCCCTTCGGCGTGCCTCGGCGGCGGCGTTCGTGGTAGAGCAGTTGTCCGACGTAGCGGACCAGTTCACGGGGGACGTCGAGCATGGCAGGATAGGCGATCAAGTGGAGCCTCGGGGCGTGGGAGATCTTGTGGTGAGACCCCTTTTACCGGAGGCTCCACGCCCGTTTCCGGTGCAGACGTTCGTCCGCGAGTCTGCCTGAATGTGATCATTCCTGCTCGGAAATAGCCTGCTATCCGATTCGATCACGCTGAGAAAACGTCA
>NZ_BLAD01000020.1 GCF_009687845.1 Acrocarpospora corrugata | reverse complement strand
GCGACTGAACAGATTTCGTGGTCACGCGGCTACCGGCCGTGTCCACTCGGTGGTGACGGTGGGTGATGGTCGCCCCTCGGCCTGCCCGAGGAGCCCATCACGGTGGCGACCGGCTCCGCGCACGCTCGCGATAGCCGGCACGGGTATCGCCTCGGCTGCATCGTGGCCGGTGGCGTTGCGCCGCCCAGCGGCCGACAACCAGACAGGCCGGGTGCTGCGGGAGGCGGCATAGCGGGATCGGCGCTGCTGGTTGGTGACGTTGGTGAACCCGTACCCGGTCCGGTACACCAGCTTCACCAGCCGATTCACACTTTCGGCGGCGGCGTTGGAATAGCCGGTGGCCACTGCGCGGGTGATCTCCGCCCGCCACCTGGAGATCGTCTCAGCGAGAGTTACGATCTCCGGGACACTGGCCCCCACCGTTGCGCAGAACATGTAGAGCGCCTCCAGCGCGGTGGCGATCTGATGGCGGGTCGGCGCGAGCCCGGTCTGGTTGGGGGAAAGTTTCACCAGGTCGCGGAGCTTCTCCTTGGCCCTCCACGCAGTCCCGATCTGCCGCCCGCCGTCCCCGAGGTCGGCCAGAGCGACCAGCAGTTTGCGCCGGGCCCGCTCCGACAGCCTCTCCTGCCCGCGCACCAGCAGTCCCTTGATCGTGTATTCCAGGTCGGTGGCCCGGCCGCGCCGCCCGTACCGCTGCAAGGTGACCCGCCGCCGTACGTCACCGACCATCTTGTTCGCGAGCTGGACCACATGAAACAGGTCGACAACCAAGGCCGCGTTCGGCAACAGCCCGCTCGCGGTGACCGCGGACTTGTACACCGAGGACATGTCGATGGCGACCCAGCGGACCTGCTCGCGCCAGGCCGGATCCCGGGCCGCCAGCCAGGCGGTCACATCCGCGCCGGTCCGGCCATCGACCTGGCCGAGCAGCCCGTTCCCGCCGCTGGCGTCGACGAAAATGCTCTGCCAGCGATCGGCGTCGGCCACCCATGACCCCGCGACCGGATC
>NZ_BLAD01000019.1 GCF_009687845.1 Acrocarpospora corrugata | reverse complement strand
CACCTACCCGCCGTCCGGTGAGCAGCACGGTGTCCTGGTAGCTGTCACTGCTGGGCTGATAGAGCGCGAATGCCCAGGCGTCGGGGTCGCCGAGGTACTCGATCCGCCCGAGCGGGAAGCCGGTGTCGTCCTGGTCATCATCGAAGTGGCCGATCAGATAACCGAAAGCACCGCGCCAGCGGATGGTCACCTCGCCCAGCCGCTGCCAGTGGGTGAACGCGCGGGAATCGACGTCGTCCTCCACGAGGGTCTTCAACTGCCTGGGCGGGACCGGCATGTGACGATTGTGGACGATAGCGGCGTGTCTGTCGCGCCCGGCCCGGCACGAGCGGGCAGGGTCTGCTGATCATTCTCCGATCAGCAAGGAATCGTGACGCATCGCCGGACCGGCTCAGCACGTGACCATCCGGATCGGGCATCAACGCCGCAAACGTCTGAACCGGATCATCGATCGTCCCTCCAGCCCGCAGTTCCTGGTCCTGCGGGCCGGGATCATCCTGCTGCTGGCCGATGACCGGCTCTCGGTGGCCCAGACCGCCGAACACCTGGCCACCAGTGAGAACACCGTCCGCAAGTGGCGTGACCGCTTCGCCGAGCGGGGCATCCGGGGCCTGCTCGACCTGCTCCGGCCGGGCAGGCCTGAACAGTACGGGCCCGAGATGCGGTTACGGGTCCTGGCCTGCGCGACCAGCGCCCCGCCACCCGGGGCCTCGGCCTGGACTCACCCCTTGATCGCCGCGCACCTGGCCGGCACCGGCATCTCGCCCGATACCGTCGGCCGGATCCTCACCGAGGCCGACCTGCACCCGCACAAGGTCCGCGGCTGGCTGAACCGCCTCGATAACGAGCAGTTCTGGACCCTGGCGGCCGCGGTCTGCGATCTGTACCTGCGCCCGCCCACCGACGGGGTCGTGCTCAGCATCGACGAGAAGACCGGGATCCGGGCCAAGTCGCGTCGCTACCCCGAACACGCCGTCGGACCGGGCCAGGCGGCACGCCGGGAGTTCGAATACGTCCGGCACGGCACCGTCTCGATTCTTGCCGCGATGAACCTGTCTGACGGGCAGGTCTGGGCCGAGCGGATCGGCAAGAACGACTCGGTCACCTTTAT
>NZ_BLAD01000018.1 GCF_009687845.1 Acrocarpospora corrugata | reverse complement strand
GACTTGATCAGGAGTTGTGCCACGTCGACGACTTCCAGGGAGGCCTTGGCGGCGCCGGTGTTCTTCTTCTCGTTGATCGCGTCGCCGAGCATCACCAGACAGAAGGGGCAGGCGGTGGAAACCGTGTCCGGGTCGGTCGTCAGCGCCTCGTCCACCCGTTCGGTGTTGATGCGCTTGCCGATCCGCTCCTCCATCCACATGCGGGCACCGCCGGCGCCGCAGCAGAAACCGCGGTCCTTGCAGCGATGCATCTCCTGGGTCTGAAGGCCCGGCACCTTGGCCATGATGTCGCGCGGCTGCGCGTAGACCTTGTTGTGACGGCCCAGGAAACACGGGTCGTGATAGGTGACCCTCTCCTCGATCGGAGTGATCGGGGTGAGCTTGCCGGTGTCCACCAGATGCGCCAGAAGCTGAGTGTGATGCACCACCTCATAGGTCCCGCCCAGCTGCGGATACTCGTTGGCCAGAGTGTTGAAGCAGTGCGGGCAGGTCGCGACGATCTTCTTGACACCGGCCTCGTTCAACGTCTCGATGTTCTGCTGGGCCAGCATGCTGAACAAGAACTCCATGCCCAGACGGCGAGCCGGATCACCCGTGCAGGCCTCCATCGGGCCCAGCACCGCGAACTTCACCCCCGCGATGTGCAGGAGCTCGGCCACCGCCTTGGTGGTCTTCTTCGCCCGATCCTCCAACGCCCCCGCACAACCCACCCAGAACAGGTACTCCGCGTCCTCGGGCATCTTCTCATCGACCACCTGGACCTCGAAGTCGAGCTCGGCCACCCAGTCGGCCCGCTTCATCTCCGGCATACCCCACGGGTTGCCCTTGTTCTCCAGGTTCTTCAGCATCACCCCCGCCTCGGAAGGGAAGCTCGACTCGATCATCACCTGGTAACGCCGCATGTCCAGGATGTGATCGACGTGCTCGATGTCCACCGGGCACTGCTCGACACACGCACCGCAGTTCGTACACGACCACAGCACATCCGGATGGATCACCCCGTCCACCCCGACCAGCGGCTTGTCCAGCAGAGCCAGCACATCCTCACCCTGATGCGAACGCTGCTCCTCACTCATCAGCAGATACGGCGCGACCGCGAACGCGTGATCACGCTGATCCAGGATGAGCATCTTGGGCGACAA
>NZ_BLAD01000017.1 GCF_009687845.1 Acrocarpospora corrugata | reverse complement strand
GGCGCTGTGCCGCCTGCGTGTGTTGTAGAAGTCGGCGATCCAGGTTGCGATCTTCATGCGGGCCTCGGCTCGGGTGCCGAAGTGGTGCCGGTGGACGAACTCGACTTTCAGCGTGGAGTTGAACGACTCGGCGGCGGCGTTGTCGAGCGCGCAGCCCACCCGTCCCATCGACTGAACCACGCCGTTGCGGCGACAGGCAGCCTGGTAGGCGGCAGCGGTGTACTCGCTGCCCCGGTCGGAGTGGAAGATCGTGCCGTCCACGTCGCCGCCCCGGGTGGCCACCGCCATCTGTAACGATGCCACCGTCAGCGCGGCGTCGTGGCGCTCACTCATCGCATAGCCCAGCAGCCGGCGGGAGAACAGGTCCTCCACCGTGGCCAGATACAGCTTGCCCTCGCCGGTGGTGATCTCGGTGACATCGCCGCACCACAGCACATCCGGGGCGACCGCGGTGAAGTTCCGTCGCACCAGGTCCGGCGCCGCCGGGCGCTTGCCCTGGCGGGTCAGCGAGCGCGGCTTGGCGCGCACGCGGGCGACCAGGCCGAGTTCGGCCATCCGCGCCGCGACCGTGTTCTCCGAGATCCGCCACCCTTTCTCCCGCAGGTCACGGGTGACGCGCGGGGAACCGTAGGTGCCGCCGGAGGCGGTGAACACCGCCGTGATCTCCGCGTCCAGGCCGGCGCGCCGCTGCTCACGCGCGGTGGGAGGTCGGTCTCTCCACTTGTAGAACCATGACGGCGAGACCCCCAGCGCCCGGCAGGAGGCCACGTGGTCGATGCCGAACTCGGTCTTCTGGGAGCTGATGAAGGCCGCCACGCTCACCGGCCCATCGCCTCTTTCACCCACAAGACCACCGAGCGCTTGAGGACATCACGCTCATCCGCCAGCTCGGCACGTTCCTTCTCCCAGGCCGCCTTCTCCTGGGCGTGCCGCTGGGCCAGTTCGGCCTTCTCCCGCCGCAGCCGGGCCAGTTCCTCCCGCTCGGACTCGGCCGGCACCGCGTGCTCCTCGCCGCCGCCCGGCCGTTCGACGAGCCGGTCCATGTGCATCCAGTTGTTCAGCGTGTAGGGGTTGATGCCCAGATCCCGCGCGATCTGCGCGACGGGCTTGCCGGTCTCCTTGACGATGCGCACCGCGCCCGCCCGGAACTCCGGATCAAACCGGCGTCTCTTGCTTGCCACGACCCAACCTTCTCCCAGGTTCAGGTCTCCACGCTATGAGGGGAAGC
>NZ_BLAD01000016.1 GCF_009687845.1 Acrocarpospora corrugata | reverse complement strand
CTAGTGCCGTAACCGATCACGTTTGCCCTGTTTCGCGGTGACACGCCGATCGAGGTCCCACCTCGATCGGCGGGATCGTTTCAGACTCTTTGGGTGGCTGAACGGGTTCGCGTACGCGAGATCGATGACGATGAAGGAAACCGGCTGCTGCGGATCGTCCGGCGAGGCACCGGCTCGGTGGTGACCTGGCGACGGGCCCAAATGGTGCTGTGGTCGGCCCAGGGCATGACCATCCAGAAGATCGCAGAACTGGCCTTCACCAGCGAAGACCGCGTCCGTGATGTGATCCACAACTTCAACGCCGACGGGTTTGAGTCGCTGTATCCCAAGTACAGGGGAGGGCGGCAGCCGAAGTTCACCCTGCCCGAGCGAGTCGAGATCAAGAAGATCGCCAAGTCCAAGCCCGCCGAACACGGCCTGCCGTTCTCCCGGTGGAGCCTGACCAAACTGGCCGACTTCCTGGTAGCCGAGGGGGTGGTCGAGGACATCGGCCATGAGGGCCTGCGCGAGCTTCTACGTGCGGAAATGGTGTCCTTTCAAGCCATAAAGACCTGGAAGGCATCCCGTGACCCCGACTACGCGGTCAAAAGGCCCGGGTCGAGCACCTGTACACGATCGCCGACGGCCACGTCATCCCCGACGCCGGGGAACCTGCCGCGATCTTCTGTATGGACGAGTTCGGGCCGCTCAACCTGCAGCCCCGCCCCGGCCAGCAGTGGAGCGCAGCCGGAGGAAAGGGCAAGGACCCCGAACGGGAGCCACGGCCACGCATGCGCGCCACCTACACCCGCACCCAAGGAGTGCGCCACCTGTTCGCCGCCTTGGACCTGGGCAGGAACAAGATGTACGGGCATATCAAGAAGCGCAAGCGACGCGGGGAGTTCCTGGAGTTCTGCCGCTACCTGCGTAGCCTCTATCCGCTGGACGTGCGAATCGCGATCATCTGCGACAACTTCAGCCCGCATCTGACGACGAAGAAGGACAAGCGGGTCGGCGAGTGGGCGGAGGCCAACAATGTCGAGATCGCCTACACGCCGACCAATTCCTCATGGTTGAACCGCATCGAGGCCCAGTTCACCGCACTGCGGGAGTTCACCCTCAACGGCACCGACCACGCCGATCACCGCGAGCAGGGCGGCATGATCCGCCGCTACATCGCCTGGCGAAACCGCAACACCGACAACCCTCGACTACGCCGGATCGTGAAGAGGGCAAACGTGGCCTGACG
>NZ_BLAD01000015.1 GCF_009687845.1 Acrocarpospora corrugata | reverse complement strand
GAGGGAGTTCTCAGATCGTGAGACCGAGAGCGATCAGCGGGTTTTGAAAGTCGTCGCGGGCCCAACGGGTTCCGTCCGCGATGTTGCTGAAGTTGAGCAGGCGTAACGCGCCGATCGCGTAGCTGCGCATGATCGCGAGGATCGATGGAGCTGAGGCGGTCCGGATCTTGCATCGGTCTTCGCCGAAGGTCACGTCGCGGACATAATGATCTTTGTTCTCAATCGACCACTCACCGCGGACGAACTCGGCCAGTCTGCGGGGACCGGCCCGGTGAGCGGTCAGGTTGGTGACCCCCAGGACCGCAACGGCCGACAACGGCTTCCAGCTCAGGTCATAGACCTTCCGCTCGACCAGGTAGACCTGCTTGAC
Source organism: Acrocarpospora corrugata (assembly GCF_009687845.1). Classification (GTDB taxonomy): domain Bacteria; phylum Actinomycetota; class Actinomycetes; order Streptosporangiales; family Streptosporangiaceae; genus Acrocarpospora; species Acrocarpospora corrugata. Next base: position 393 of record NZ_BLAD01000015.1, on the reverse strand, counting down.
GTGTGGGAACCGTGTCCCGGATGGGGCGGGCATGGTCTGGATGGTGCGGATCTCGGTGCGGCCGTGGCCGCGGTCGTAGGTGGTCCACCCGATGGGGACCTCGCTCCAGGGCAGAGCGTTGAGCTGATCGAACAGACCCTGCTGATTCCCGCCGACCGGGAAGACATAGAACGCCTCGCGATGGTGCAGGTAGCGGGCGTGCTCGCGCTGGCAGTGCATCATGTCGGCGGAGACGACCACGTTCTTCAGGTTGGGGAGCTGATCGAGCAAGGGCTGGAAGGCACGGATCTCGTTGGTCTTGGCGTCGATGTCGATCTGGGCCACGGTGATCGCGTCGGCCGGCAGGTGCGCTCCGAGCCGATGCCGGGCGGGTGTATCGGCGTCGGTGCTGCC
>NZ_BLAD01000014.1 GCF_009687845.1 Acrocarpospora corrugata | reverse complement strand
CCTGGTCCCTTCAGAGAGCTACACCAAGCAAGAAGATACCGCGCCCTCTTGCGGTTAGGTTCCCGGCCGGTCAGTTTATGTATTGGTTCGCGAATGTAAACAGCTCCATAGCGACCGGAGGTCGGCTATTCCTTCGGCCCGGCTCCAAACATGATTTCGTCCCAGCTGGGGACGGATGTACGGCGGGCGCGCTTCCGCAGCTGCTTGTCTCGTCGGTCAGGCGGCACAGGGACCGGATCGTTCGCGCATATGGTGCTTTCCGTGGCGTTATCTGAGGTCTGCTCCTGCTCTTCATCCGCGCGTACAGGGAGTTCAGGGGAAAAGGGAGGAGCATGGAGCTGTTCGGCGGTAAAAGGCAATGAATGTGGCCGCTGCTCGGAGATTCGCGGGCTAGGAGAAACCGGAGAGATGGGGCCAGAGTAAGGGACGCCGAGCTCAGTCTCGGAAGTCGTATCAGATTCTAGAGCCGCCGAGCTCGACGATTCTCTGCTCAACTTCGGTTGTGAAGCCTCCATCGCGTGCTTCGATGTCGATTCTTGTACGAAAAAATCAGCTTCAGCCCTCGCAGGCATGGGTAACCCAAACTGAACTGAACACAGGTGCAGCGCATTGTGGCCGTGAGGCGTAACGTGGCGACTCTGCGGATCGTAGAGCCATTCGGTCTGAAGCCACCTGTCATTCCATTGGAGAGCGGCGGACACAAGCCACAGCCCATCAATACGCTTCACAGAGTCCCAATGAATCCCGTCGATATTGCCTTTCATCTGTTGGGATACGAGAGCAGCTAGCGCCGGACTGTGTTCTACAAGACCGGGCATTTTGATCAGACCTTGTTGAGCTTGCTGGGCCATGTACTCTCGCTCCTGCAGGATTGGGCTCTCAAACCAACGGACCCGCTCGACTAAGAGACCAGACTTGGCGGCTATCTCTTCTGAGGTCTCCCCAGCACGAATACGGGCCTGGATCTCCTTGGGGCGCACTTAATCCTCCATTTCGATCTCTACTGGCTGCGCATATGTGCTTCGTAGGCACAATCGCCTATGCGATCGTCCGCAAATAGTATGCGGTAGGCATTGGCCCTTGTAAGACTGCCTTCGCCCCGCGACTACGTGGAGTGGATCACGTGACTCCCTCCAGCCGTAAGTTCTTTACTATCGTCCCAGTCTTCACCGTGTCTGATCTTTTGCCCAGCACCGCAACGGGGTATGTTGACTACCCGTGCCGTCTCGTGCCGTGTGAC
>NZ_BLAD01000013.1 GCF_009687845.1 Acrocarpospora corrugata | reverse complement strand
TGAGCCCGCGTCAAGCGGCAATGGGCGTGGGTAGCCAGGTGCGTCCGGCGAGGACAGCATGAATGGCGTCGATCGCGCGGATGCCGTGCCCTTTGGTGGTGACCAGGTAAGAGCGCACGCGGCAGTACCGGCTCAGGGTGGCCATGGTGTGCCAGTAGCCGGAGACCGCTTGATGGCGTTTCGGCTCCTTGAGTGCCTGCTCGGAGGCATTGTTGGTGAACGGGACAGAGAAGTTGGTGGTGAACAGCCAGACCTGCTCGGCCTTGGCCGCCAGGCGGCGGGCCAGTCGGTAGCCGGGATGGTTGCCGTCATGCCAGTCTCGGTGCCGATTGGTGATCTCGCCCCAGTGGACCTCGTGGTCGTAGCCGGCTCGCAGGCCGACCAGCAGATCATCGTCGAGATGGTCCCGGTCCCCGGCTGCGGCCTGACCAACCGCGGCCAGCGCTTGGAGCAGGATCGTGCGGACGCGTTCGGCCCAGCCCTGCTCGACCGGGTGCAGGTCACGGACCCCGGCCAGGTGGCGGATCAGGTGTGCGCCGCATTGCTGCACTCCGGCCAGTTGCTCGTCGAACTGAGCCCGGCCCCTGTAGTCGTCGCGGACCAGGTAGCCCGCGTACCCGTCCAGGACGCCCGGGCCCTTGATCGCTTCCTTGGAGCGGGCGCCGATCGGCTTCAGCCAGACCAGCCGCTCGTCAGGGGTGCGCACGCCAACGATGTGCGGCTGGCCGGGCAGCGGCTGCCCGCTCTCGTCGGTGTTCTTGCGCAGCACGTTGACCGGCGTCTCGCCGGCGCACAGGACGTCCTCGCCTTGCAGGGCGGCCTTCATCGCCTCATCGAACCCGGCGCAGGCCAGCTTGTCGGCGAACCGGTGGTGGGCCTTGGCGACGAACCC
>NZ_BLAD01000012.1 GCF_009687845.1 Acrocarpospora corrugata | reverse complement strand
CGGGCCCAGCGGGTGCCTTCGGCGATGTTGGTGTGGTTGAGCAGGCGTAACGCGCCGATCGCGTAGCTGCGCATGGTGGCGAGGATGGATGGCGCGGCTGCGGTGCGGACACGGCAGCGGTCCTCTCCGAGGGTCACGTCTCTCACGTAATGATCTTTGTTTTCGATGGACCACTCGCCTCTGACGAGTTCGGCCAGGCGGCGTGGGGTGGCCAGGGTTGCGGTGAGGTTGGTGACGCCGAGCACCGCGACGCTCGACAGGGGCTTCCAGTGCAGGTCGTAGACGTGGCGTTCGAGGAGGAAGACCTGCTTGACGTGCGGGAAGCGGGTGCCGGGCGGGGCGGGCATCACTTGGATGGTGCGGATCTCGGTGCGGCCGTGGCCGCGGTCGTAGGTGGTCCACTCGATTGGGACGTCTTTCCAGGCCAGGGCATCGAGTTGGTCGAACAGGCCGGGCTGGTTGCCGCCGACGGGGAAAACGTAAAACGCCTCGCGCTGGTGCGGGTAGCGGGCGTGCTCGCGCCGGGTGTGGAGCCTGTCCGCGCTGATCACGACGTTCTTCAGGCAGCCGATCTGGTCCAGCAGCGGGGCAAAGGCGGTGATCTCGTTACTCTTCGAACTGAGGTCGAGCGTGGCGACCATGATGGCGTCGACCGCGAGTTGCGCGCCGAGCCGGTGCCGGGCGGGCT
>NZ_BLAD01000011.1 GCF_009687845.1 Acrocarpospora corrugata | reverse complement strand
TGTCGGCGGTGGCGGTGCCGCGCTGGGTCTTGCCGTCGATGGTCATCGGGATCAGCTCATCAGGGTCGTCATACGGCTCACGCAGTTGGCTGGCCCGGTGGGCGGCGTAGGCGGCGTCCACGCTCGCGGCGCTGACCTGCGCGATCGTGCGGCACACGGGGTCGGGATGCGGAGCCAGGTGGGCGCCGGTCCGCCGATCGCGTCGGGCGCCGAGCTGCGCCAGGACCTCCTGGGGAGCGCGGGCGATCCAGTGCCGAATCGCCGCGTAGGAGACCGCGCCGGACACGATCGCCGCTTGGACCAGAGCCAGCATCACCACCAACGGGTGCCGCCGCCCCCGCCGATCGCGAGGATCGGGGATCTGCGCCCACATCTGGCGAAGGTCGGCCATATCCGCGATCTGCTCGGGCTCGTCGACGTCGCTGACGAGGGCGCTGATGGCAGACAGCACGGGCGGCATGACACACTGAACGGACAATGAGGCTCCGGTAGATCGGTTTGGCGTGAGAACCGCCGTTCTACGGGGCCTTGTTGCATGTCACGCCGCCGCCACGCCGTACGCGATCAAGCTGTGACCTGCCGCGACTCACTTGACCGTCTCACCATGCGAGAACTCCGCTCGCCCT
>NZ_BLAD01000010.1 GCF_009687845.1 Acrocarpospora corrugata | reverse complement strand
GAAACGGGTGGCGCGGCGGCGTATCCCGGTGGCGACCTGGGCGGCCTTGCCGTCCAGGACCTTGATGGCCTGCTCGGCGACCCACTGCTCGGCGGCCGGGTCACCGACGTCGAAGAACGACCAGCCCGCGCGCCAGATGTACTCCAGCACGTGAACGAAGTCGAGCACGATGTACACGGTGATCTCACGCCGGGTGGCCTCAGCCTTGATCGCGTCGATCTGGGTGCGGTTGCCGTCGACCAGCACGACCCAAATCCGCTCGTGGGCAGGGTCACGGCGTTCGGCCTCGTCGAACCCGGCCGCGACAACAGCGGGAATGTCCCTGATCAGCGAGGCGGTCAGCCACTTGCCGACGGCCTTGGGACCGCGCCGCCGCCCGGCGCTCTCCTTCAGGCCGGTGGCATCCTCCGCCTCCGAGGCGGGACGGGCAGGAGTGCGGCTGATGACGTCCGCGGCAGCGCGCGTGACGGGCAGCGCGTCGTAGACCACGGCCAGCTCGGCCATTCGCTTGCGGCCGTTCTTCTCCCCGGGCGACAGCCGGGTGACCAGCTTCCGCTCGCCGTTCGCGGCGGCCAGGGCAGTCGCCTTGCGCAGCGCCTCGGGCCGCATGACCACGCCCTTGCCGTCGAAGGACAGCACCATCAGCCGGTCGGTTCCGGCCGGATCGGGACGGCGGGCATCGTAGAAGGCGGCAATGTCACGGGCGGCCAGCCGTGCCAGGGCCAGCCGTTGCCGCTTGCCGACGATCTGCCCGGTGGCCTGGGCAATCGCGGTGACCGCGCCGTCGAAACTCCCGCGTGCCGCCTCAAGCGCGGCCAGTTTCCGCAGCGTATGAGAGTGCGTCTCGACGGGGAGGTTCAGCCGTTGGTCCAGCGGATACAGGTTGGCTGTCCCCGGCGCGCGGTAGGCCATCCGCCTCACCGTGACCGGGCCGAACACCGTCACCAGCTGCCGTGCGTGTCCCCGCTCGACCCGGGTGTGCGCGACACCGCCGGCGTCCAGGACCCGCGTGCGCCGCCCCTCATCGGCCGCGAGGTGGTCAAGGCGGTCCTGAGTCACCTGCCGCATGACCTCCCGCCCCTCAGCCAGCAGGTATTCCTCCACGTCAGCATGCGTCCTCGGCCCGGCAACCGGGTCGGACAAAGCGGTGAGCAACCCCGCGAACCGCGCCCATGACCGCTCGAACCCTGCCAATTCCTCGGGGACCGCGTACCCTGACACCGGGCTCCTTCTTCCGTTGCCGATCTTCGCAAGTCAGCAACGTACGGGAAGGAGCCCGCTTCATGCGCGAAGCGGGCGATAGGTAATAAACAGTCATAATCCGGTCATGCTTGCGTCCCCGTGAGGGAACTGC
>NZ_BLAD01000009.1 GCF_009687845.1 Acrocarpospora corrugata | reverse complement strand
CAGGGCCGAAGGAGTTCTCGAATGTTGAGACGGCGGGATGAGTCGGTCCAGGTCACAGCTTGATCGCGTACGGTGTGGCGTAGGCCCGACATGCAACAAGGCCCCATAGAACGGCGGTTCTCACACCAAGCCGATCGACCGGAGCCTCGTTGTCCGTGCAGTGTGCCACGCCGCCTGTCCTGTCCGCCATCACCGCCATCGTCAGCGACGCTGACCAGCACGAACTCTCCTGCGATGGGGAGATCGTCGACATGGCAGACCTTCGTCAGGTGTGGGCGCATATCCCCGATCCTCGGGACCGACGCGGTCGCCGCCATTCGCTCGGGCTGCTCCTGGCCCTGGTCCAGGCCGCGATCGTGTCCGGCGCGACCTCGTATGCGGCAATCCGGCACTGGGTGGCCCGAGCACCCCGGGAGGTGCTGGCCCAACTCGGCGCCCGGCAAGACCGCCGCACCGGCCACTACCAGGCACCGCACCCCGACACCGTGTGCCGCACGATCGCCCAGGTCAACGCCGCCAGCGTGGACGCCGCCTACGCCGCCCACCGGGCCAGCCAACTGGCCGACCTCTACGACGACCCCGACGAGCTGATCCCGATGACCGTCGACGGTAAGACCCAGCGTGGCACCGCCCACGGCGAGGCTCCCGCCCGGCACCGGCTCGGCGCGCTCCTGGCCGAGGACGGCATCATGGTCGCCACTCTCGACGTCGGCACCAAGTCCAACGAGATCACGGCCTTCGCCCCGCTGCTGGACCAGATCCCGCACGTGAAGAACGTGGTGATCAGCGCGGACATGCTCCACTGCCAGCGCAAGCACGCCCACTACCTGCACCGGCGCGGAGCGTTCTACCTCTTCCCGGTCGGCGGCAACCAGCCGGGACTGTTTGACCAGCTCGACGCTCTGGCCTGGAAGGACACGCCGATCGAGTGGACGACCTACGACCGCGGCCACGGCCGCACCGAGATCCGAACCATCCAGGTCCGGCCCGCCCCGCCCGGCACCCGATTCCCTCACGTCAAGCAGGTCTTCCTGCTCGAACGCCACGTCTATGACCTGCACTGGAAGCCCCTGTCCAGCGTCGCCGTGCTGGGCGTCACCAACCTGACCGCCACGCATGCCGGCCCTCGCCGTCTGGCGGAGCTGGTGAGAGGCGAGTGGTCGATCGAAAATAAAGATCATTATGTCCGGGATGTCGCCCTTGGCGAGGACCGCTGCCGGGTACGAACCGCCTCCGCTCCGTCCATCCTGGCCACCATGAGAAGCTACGCGATCGGCGCGTTACGCCTGCTCAATCACACCAACATCGCCGAAGGCACCCGCTGGGCCCGAGACGACTTCATGCACCCACTGATCGCCCTCGGTCTCACGATGTGAGAACTCCTTCAGCCCT
>NZ_BLAD01000008.1 GCF_009687845.1 Acrocarpospora corrugata | reverse complement strand
CCGGGAATGAGTTTTGATGATCCCGAGGTCCGACAGAAGCTCCGCGACGGAGATCGACGTCATTGCAGGGCCACGGTCGGAGTGCAGGTGCCTGGGCGCGATACCGCCGTTCGCACGGATGCAGTTCTCGATGAACTTTTCGGCAAGCTCGCCGGTTTCCCGCAAATGGATCTCCCAGTGCACGGCGTACCGTGAAAAGATATCGATCATCACATACAGATCGTAGTACTCACCGCGGTTCGGACCGTGGAGTTTCGTGATGTCCCAGGTCCATACGTCATTGGGTGCCCTGGCTTCCAGGTGCGGTTTCTTGAGCGGCTCGTGCCGGGCCTGAGCGCGCCGTTCACGTACCTGGCGGCGCTTGCGCAGCTCCCGGTACATCGTCGACGCCGACGCCAGGTAGACGCCTCGGTCGAGCAGTGCCGCCCACGCCTGGCGGACCGACTTATCGCGGAACTCCTCACTGTTGAGCACCGCGATCAGTTCGTCGCATTCCTCTTTGGAAAGCGCGTTGGGCGGGGTCGGACGAGCCGCCTTCGGCTGTTCTACCCTTGGCGTCATCCTCCGATAGTGAGTGGACCGGTTGATTCCGGCAATCCGGCATGACGCCTGAATACCGACTTGCGGCTCGAGTTGCTCGCGGGTCTCTTCGCGAATCTCGGCTACGAGTTCTCCGAGTCCGCGCTCTCGGACATCATCTCCAAGAGCGCGTGCCATTTTCCCACGATCTCCAAGGCGGCCTCGGTCTGCGCGAGCTTCTTCTTCAACCGGGCGTTCTCCCGCTCAAGCCTGGCCCTTTCGGTCTTCTCCCGCGCCCGCTGCTTCGCGTGCTCATCATCCATCGCGGTCTTCTGACGGGAAAGGTTCTGCAACGCCCCCTCATCCCGCTGCCTACGCCACAATTGAACGCTTGAGTCATACAACCCCTCGCGCCGGAGAATGGCGCCCTTCTCGCCCGCCGGCGCCGAGTCGTACTCCTCCACGATCCGCAACTTGTACTCCGCGGTGAAGTGCCGGCGCTTCGGTCGATCAGCCCGGGGCCCGCCGGCCTCCAGGTCGTGCTTCGTCATCGTCACAGTCTGATACACCAAGTCTCGCCCTACTCATGCCACACTGGGAACTCCATCACCATATGTCCCAGTTGAGCTTGACACAGA
>NZ_BLAD01000007.1 GCF_009687845.1 Acrocarpospora corrugata | reverse complement strand
GTAACTGGTTAGGTCTCCCGAATTGAGCGTGCGTTATCACGCGGCTGTGGGCCACGTAATGGCATGGGCGTTGCCGCGAAGCCGGTCCACGATGGTGAGGGGCCGGGCGGTTCCGGGCAGCCAGGGACGGCCCTCGGCGAGTTCGACCAGAGCGTGGAAGAAGTCGACTCCGTGTTTGCGAGCGGTGGCCAGGTAGCTGCGGATCGCACAGAACTGCTCAGCGCCGGCCAGGGTGCGCAGGCAGCCGGACACCTTCTGCCGTAACTTGATCATTCTGATCTCGCGCTCGGCCGCATTGTTATCGAAGGGCACCAGCGGATCGACGGTGAACCGCAGGTAGTCGGCCTGCCGGTCGCGCATCCGCACCGCGAGCGCGTACTGCTTTCTCATCAGCTTCGAGGAGCGGGCCTTGGTGTCGTTCGCCCCGATCACCACGGCGCTGCGCCACAGCTGGACCTGCTCGGCCAGCGCGTCCTGGTCCAAGCGGTCCAGCCCGCCCGCCGCCGGCGCGGCCTCAACCCGGGCCTTCATCTCCAGCAGCGCGTCGGCGGCCTGGGCTGCCCAGCACCACCGCCCGTCGGGGGTGGTGTCGATGACCTGCTGCAATTCGCGCAGCACGTGGGCATTGCACAAAGCATGCGTGACCTGGGTGTAGGTGTCGTACGGCGCCCACGCGTCGTGCACCGCGACCCCGCCGAAGACGGGCAACACGCCAGCGGCGCCCATCGCCTCGGTGCCGCGCTTGCGGTGCACGGTGATCAGCGACCACTTCCCGGTCGAGGCCGAATGCACCCAGTGCAGCCGTCCCGCGACCCGGAACCCGGTCTCGTCGAAGTGCGCGACCGGCGAGACGGCGACCTCCGCACACGCGCGAGCCAAGAACCCGTCCAGCCGGGCCGCGGCGCGGGCGGCCATGGCCAGCACCGTCGCGCCCGAGACCGGCACCCCGAACAACTCGCTCAACGCCTGCGCGGTGCGATCCTTGGACAGGAACTGCCCGATGTAGAGGTACAGGACGATCGCGGTGATCCGGGTGCCGTACTGCACCGCGGTCGTCACGCCGTCGGGCGGCCGGCCCTTGGTGACCAGCCCGCATCCACATCGGCGGGCGATTAGCCGATGCTCGGTGACGGTGACCTGCACCGGCGGGACGTCGACCACCTGACGGCGTTCCACCCCGACCTCGGGCGCCCCGGCCAGACCCGCCCCACACCCCCGACAGGCATGCGGCTCATGCCGCTTCACTCGATCGGGCGTCTCCACCGTCTGCAACGTCTCACCCGGGTGTCCCATCTCGCGCCCCGGCCGTCGCCGCCCGCTCCGGCGCAACGATTTCGGCGCGGGCTTGGCCAGCCCGTCCGACGACGGCGGCTTGGAGGAGTTCTCCGAGGTCAACCTGAGACGCGCCTCCAGATCCGAGATCCGCGCACGCGCCTTGGCCAGTTCTTCACGTGTCTCCTCCAGCGCCACACCCAACTGCACGACCAGCGCCGCCAACTCGTCATACGAGGGCTTCGACGCGGACGAGGAGGACACACACGAGATGATCGAGGATCACGAGCCGGTGATCAAATCGGACAGGCAGGAAGGGCACCTAACCAGTTAC
>NZ_BLAD01000006.1 GCF_009687845.1 Acrocarpospora corrugata | reverse complement strand
CAATGCCACTGAACATAAGTTGATCAAGTTTTGAGCTGGGCCTCCGTGGTTTCCAGGACCGGCGAACGGGGTGCGGGAACGTGGAGCACACCCGGTGGAAGGTTGACCAGGTCGATCACGGCTGGGCCCCGGTGGCGGACCCCGGCATCGCCAGACCGCTTGACCCGGTAGGAGTTGTGACGCGCCCGCTTGACCACGCGCGGATAGGAACGGGGGCGGCGGGCAGGGTTGAGCTTGCGGCGGGAGGTGATCCGCCTGATGGTCAGGGCCCGTAACCAGGCCTGCCGCTCAGGGGGAAAAAGCCGCCGGATCAGCGATCTCCAGGCGGACATGGCGCAAACTGTCGGCGAACTTGATCCGATCGGGGTCGGTGTCGGTCTCCGTGGCCGCCTGACACAACAGCGCGGCCAGCGCGTAGTGCGCGAGCAGATAGCCGTAGATCTCCTGGCGGACCAGGTCCGGGGTCTTGGAGCGCAGGATCTCACCCGGACCGCGCAACTGGGTCTTGATCTCATCATTGGCGCCCTCATGCTCCCACCTGCCGTGGTAAGCCTCGGCCAGCTGGCCCGGCATCGCCTCCTCCCGCCGGGTCAGCGTCGTCAGCAGGCAGACCAGCTCCCGCTCGGCCGGCCCCGGCCCCCGGTTGACCAGCTGATACTCCACCACCCGCACCAGCCGGCACCCTCCGGCCTCCTCGGCCAGGTCCTGCCCGGCGCGAGCCCGCTCCAGCAGGCGCTCCCGCGCCTTCGCCGTCGTCTTGGAGGCGAACAGCAGCGTGGTGTAGGAGCCGTCCCCCAGGTTGGCCACCACCGGCAGGTCCAGGGTGTCGCCGATCCGCCACAGCAGCCCGGCCCCGGTATCGGCCGCCGCGCACCACAACTCGAAGCTGTAGAACCCCCGATCGGCCGTCAGCAGCATCTCCCCATCCAGCAGGTTCAGCAGGTCGCGAGCCGCGCTGCGTTCCCCGGTGCCCTTGCCGGCCACCGGCCCGACCACCGCCCCCAGTTCGCAATGCGACCCCGATTCCACCAGCGTGGTGACCCTGGCCTGGGGGAACGCCCCGCCGGGCGGGCGGCCGAACTCCTCGGCGTTCTCCTTCGTGTCGGGCAGGTCGAACACCATCGAGTCGATCGAGACCAGCCTCCGCCCGTAAAGGAAGGCGCCGCGCGTCTGGAACTCGGCCACCGGCTGGGCGACCTCGTCGAAGACCTGCTTGACCGGCTCGAACCCCAGCCGGGCCCTCGCCTTGGCGATCCCGCCCGAGGTGGGGGTCTGCCACTCGGCCTCCCAGCCACCCCATTTCACCAGCGGGCGGGCCAGCTGCTCGAACACACCCTCGTAGTCGTCCTCGGCGAACAACGCCATCGCCATCGCGTAGTAGACCATCACGTGCGGTGGCAGGCCACCCCCACGCCGTTTGGCTCCCCGGCCATGCGTCCGGATCGCCTCATCCACCACGATCCGGGGTACCGACGCCGTCAGCACGCCCACAGAGATCAGATCAGCCAGCCGTGCGGCCACAGGGTTGGAAGACACGCGATCAAAGTAGCGCCACCACCGACCCGCCCTATGAACCAGCAGGTCAACCACATGATCAAAATAGGCTCA
>NZ_BLAD01000005.1 GCF_009687845.1 Acrocarpospora corrugata | reverse complement strand
GGATCCGGCTCAAAAGCCGGGACGCCAACAACGAATGCCCACCCAAATCAAAGAAATTATCGTCAACACCAACCGCCGCCAACCCCAGCACCTCAGCAAACAAACCACACAAAATCTCCTCACGAGCAGTACGCGCCACCCGCCCCGACACCGCCACCCAACCCGCCGGCAACACCCGCCGATCGATCTTGCCGTTAGGCGTCAACACGAACCGATCAACCACCACCACAACCGACGGCACCATGTAATCCGGCAGACGAGCAGCCACAAACCCCCGCAACCCCTCCCCATCAACACCACCCCCCGCCACCAAAGCACATACGCCACCAAACGACCACCCGCCGCCACCACCACAGCCTGCGCCACCCCGGAATGCTCCGCCAAAACCGCCTCAACCTCACCCGGCTCCACCCGGAATCCACGAACCTTCACCTGATCATCAGCACGACCGACAAACTCCAACTCCCCATCCCCACGCCACCGCACCACATCCCCAGTCCGATACATCCGCTCACCCGCCACACCAAAAGGACACGCCACAAAACGCGACGCCGTCAGCCCCGACCGCCCCAAATAACCACGCGCCAAACCCGGCCCCGCCACATACAACTCACCCGCCACCCCCACCGGCACCGGACACAAATCACCACCCAGCACATAAACCCGCGCACCGACAATCGGCCGCCCAATCAAACCCCACTCCCCCACACCATCCACACCCACCCGGCACTCCCGGAAAGTCACATCAACCGTCGCCTCCGTCGGACCATACGCATTGAACAACACCCGACCACGACCCCACCGCTCCACAACCTCCCCCCGAACCGCCTCACCACCCGAAATCACCACCTCCAAATCAGGCAACAACACATCCGGAGTAACCGCCAGCACCGCCGGCGGAATATGCGCATGCGTAATCCGCGAAGCCCGAAGAAACCCCGCCAACTCATCACCCGACAACGTCCCACCCGGCACATGCAAACTAGCCCCGCTCAACAACGCCAAACACACCTCCGCCACCGCCACATCAAAACTCATCGAAACCAACTGCATCACACGACTATCCTCAGAAACACCATAAGAACCGACCTGATGAGCCGACAGACTCGCAATCCCCGCATGCGTCACCACCACACCCTTCGGCCGCCCCGTCGACCCAGACGTATAAATCACATAAGCCGGATGCCCCAACTCCAACGCACACAACCGATCCGAATCCGACGGATCATCAACACGATCACCCACCCCGAAAACCAACTCATCAACCAACACCAAAGGAACCCCACCAACCGGCAGACCACCCGCCACCGCACCCGTCGTCAACACACACAACGGATCCGCATCCCCCAGCAAAAACGCCACCCGATCCACCGGATAACCCAAATCCACCGGCAAATACGCCGCCCCACTCTTCAAAACAGCCAACAACCCCACCACCATCGACACCCCCCGCGGCAAAGCCAAACCCACCACCCGCTCCGGCCCAGCCCCCAACCCAATCAACCGATGCGCCAACCGATTAGCCAGAACATTCAACTCCGCATAACTCAACGACACCTCCCCATCAACCACCGCCACCCGCCCACCCGAAACAGCCACCCGACCCTCAAACAACTCAGGAAACGTCAACCCAG
>NZ_BLAD01000004.1 GCF_009687845.1 Acrocarpospora corrugata | reverse complement strand
GTGACGAGCGGGCTGCTCTGTCACGTTGCGTCACTTTGATCAGGTGGTGTAGGTCGTGGTGAGATCATCCGGTGCCCGGCCTGGAGGAGATGTCACGCGAGGAGCTAATGACTCTGTCGCGCGCGCTCTTGGTCGAGAACGCCCGGTTGAGCGAGCGGGTGGCCGTCCTGGAGAAGGAGAACGCCGAGTTGCGCGAACGGGTCGCGCGGCTGGAGCGGCTGATCTCGCGCAACAGCGGAAACTCGGGTATGCCTCCGGCCAGTGACGATCAGCCGGGTAAGCCGCAGCCGAAGGCCAGGCCCGCAGGCGGCGGCAAGCGCCGTCCGGGCAAGCAGCCAGGCGCGCCAGGATCCACCCTGGCCTGGACCGATGACCCCGATGACACTGTCGAGCACTTCCCGTCGGGGGCATGGCGTGTGGCGCGGACCTGGCCGGGGCGGCCGATCTGGGTGTCACGGCCCGTCATCAGCGGGTCGAGGTGCCGTTGATGAGCGCGGCCAGGATCCAGCACAACCTGCACACGGTGGCCTGCGGCTGCGGGAGGGTGCATGCCGCGCCGCGCCCCGAAGGGGTGCCCGCGGCGCCGGTCAGCTTGGGGGCCAACCTGCAGGCGTGGTGTGTCTACCTGATGATCGCGCACGCGATCCCGGTGCACCGCTGCGCCGAGTTGATCGCCTCACTGACCGGCGCGCAGCCTTCGCCGGGGTTCGTGCACGGCATGATCGCCCGCGCCGCCGCGGCCGTCGCGGCGGCCAACCTGCGCATCCGCGCCCTGCTCACCCTGGCTTACGCCGTCTGCTGCGATGAGACGCCGATCCGGGTGGGCGCGAGGAAGGCCAAGAAGTACCTGCTGGTGGCCTGCACGCCGCTGTTGACCTGGTATCTGCTGGGCGAGCGCACCCTGGACACCTTCAAGAGGTTCATCATCGCCGACCTGACCGGTGTCGTGGTGCACGATCGCTATCAGAACTACGACTCGGCCGAACTCGGCCTCCACCTGCATCAACTGTGCGCGAGTCACCTACTCCGCGATCTTGAGGATTGCGTCGAGACCTATCCCGGCGAGGCCTGGCCCTCCCAGATCCAGACCGCGCTGCGTGGCCTGATCCACGCCGCCAACCTCGCCCGCCAGGGCGGCCGGGACCAGGTCGATCCCGGTACCAAGGCGATGTGGATCAACAGCTTCCGGCACGGCGTCCGCGTCGGGCTCTCCCAGGTCCGCCGGATTCCCGGACCGGCCAAGACCGTTACCCAGCCGATCGGCCGCCTCCTGCTGGAAGTCCTGCGCGACCGT
>NZ_BLAD01000003.1 GCF_009687845.1 Acrocarpospora corrugata | reverse complement strand
CCTCAAAAAAATTAGCCCGCCGCCCAATCCCCCCTTTCACCCCAACCACCTTCCCCCAAATATCCGCCAGCACCTCCTCAACCACTCCCCGAGGCTCCTCATAAACTGCCTCCACCCCAGGAAGCGCCCCCAACTCCACCTTCCCATGGCTATTCCGAGGAATCTCCTCCACAACCACGACCACATCAGGCACCAAATAATCCGGCACCCTCTCCCGCAAAAACCGCCTCAACAGAACCCCAGCCGAATCCCCGCTTACTACCCCGAGCACATTTTCACCGCCGAACGAATCAGCCCCTTTGGTTGCCACATACACAACGAGTCGATCGTCGATGGCGACGACTGCGACATCTGTGACGCTGGGATGAGAGCTCAGCGCTGCCTCGATTTCGGCAGGCTCAATGCGGTGTCCGCGTATTTTCAGCTGGCGATCGTAACGGCCAGCGAATTCGATGGTGCCGTCGGGATGGCGGCGGACTAAGTCGCCGGTACGGTACATCCTCGCGCCCGGGGTGCCGGTGAACGGGTCAGGAATGAAGCTGCGGGCGGTTTGTCCCGGCTGGCCGATATAGCCAACGGCCAGGCACTCCCCTGCCAGATGAAGTTCCCCATAAACACCAACCGGACTGGGCCCACCGTGCCGATCGAGGATGTACGCGCGAACATGCGGGAGCTCCACCCCAATCGGCAGATTCCCCAGACCGCCCAAGCCATCCGACTGACCACCAAAGCCGCCCGCGACACCCGAGCGACCACCCACGCCCAACTCGCCCGACCTACCGCCATGGCCACCGGCCACGCCCGCGCCATGAGCTCCGCCCGCCACGCCCGCCACGCCCGCCACGCCGGCGTTGCCCGCGTTGCCCGCCACGCCGGCGTTGCCCGCGTTGCCCGCGTTGCCCGCTACGCCTGTAGCGTTCGCGCTTCCCGCTGAACCTGCGATCGTCGCGTCGGCGGGCATGGTGTGGACGGTGGCGCAGACGGTGGCTTCGGTGGGGCCGTAGTGGTTGTAGAGGGTTGTTTTGCCGTTTGTGGCTTGGTGCCAGTTGTGGGCGGTTTGGGTGGGGGCGGATTCGCCGCCGATCATCATGATCTTTACCGGCCAGGTTGGGGGGACCTGGGAGAGGTCGTTGGTCCATTGGCGCCAGAGGGAGGCGGCGGTGTCGATGGCGGTGACGCCGTGGCGGGTGCAGAAGGTGATGAGCTCTTGGGCGTCTATTCGTGCGGGTTCGGGGTGGAGGACGAGGGCTGCGCCGGAGGTGAGGGCGGGGAAGAGGTCTCCGGCTGAGGCGTCGAAGGTGAGGGGAGGGAGCATCAGGATGCGATGGCCGGGGCCGAAGCCGTGGGCCTCGCGGAAGGATCTGGTCAGGTTGGAGAGGGTGTCGTGGCCGACCATGACCCCCTTGGGGTGGCCGGTCGAGCCAGAGGTGAAAACGACGTAGGCGAGACCGCCTTGAGCGAGACCGCCTTGAGCGAGACCGCCTTGAGCGAGACCGCCTTGAGCGAGACCGCCTTGAGCGAGACCGCCTTGCGTGGAGGGTGGGGAGGGGTCGGGGCGGCAGGAAGGGATTGGGTCGGTGTGTAGGGCCGTTCGGGGGAGCCAGGTGCCGGGGAATGTGGGGGGTGGGTTGTCGGCGATGACGGCGGTGGCTTGGGCGGTGGTGAGGAGTTCGGTGATGCGGGCTGGGG
>NZ_BLAD01000002.1 GCF_009687845.1 Acrocarpospora corrugata | reverse complement strand
TGGGTGGCCTTGGAAGTGTGGCTGGACCCGTTGTCCATGACCAGATAGACGGTCAGGTGCGGGGCGATTGTCTGGTCAAGGCGGGTCAGGAAGGCGATAAAGGGGTGCGAACCGAATACGCCGGAAAGGGGCCGCGGCCGGGCGTAACCGCTGGTCGGGATTAGGTCTGTATCCATGGCTATGGACATGGTTAAGGTGTTCTCGTCCAAGCGGTTGATCTTGCTGGGGTGTCACGTTGGCGTCGATCGATCGCACGGCCTACCCGCGGTTCAAGCGCGGGGTGGCGATGCGAGAGCTTGCCGAGGCATTCACGCCCACGCCCGAAGAGATCGCGTGGGCACATGGCAAGACGCAGAGCGGACAGCACCTGCTCGCCCTGGTGGTCCGGCTGAAGTGTTACCAGCGGCTGGGGTATTTCGCGAAGCTCGCCGATGTTCCGGCTGCGGTGGTCGATCATGTGCGCGGTGTGCTGGAGCTGCCGGACGCGGTCGTCGCGGAAACCGATGCCGATCGCACGGCCAAGCGGCACCGGCAGTTCGTGCGTGAGCGTCTGGGCGTGAAGTATGAGGCGGTGCGGGTGCGGGCGGTGGCCGAGCAGGCCATTCGTTCGGCGGTGCAGACCAAGGACAACCCGGCAGATCTGATCAACGTGGCGCTGGAGGAGCTTGTCCGGCAGCACTGTGAGTTGCCGGGCTACACGACATTGGATGCGATGGCCGCCAGCATCCGCGCTGAGGTCAACGGCGGGTTCTTCGCGATGGTGGCGTCCCGGCCGGACCGGGCCGAGCGGGCGCGGCTGGAACGAATGCTGGTGGTGGAGCCGGCGTCCCGGCGCAGCGAATTCGACCGCATCAAGACGCCGGCACAGGCACCCACCCTGAGCAAGTTCAAGGAACGGCTGGCGCACCTGCAGGCGTTGGATGCGATCGGTTCGAGCGAGCGGTGGCTGGCTGGCGTACCGCCGGGCAAAGTCGCTCACTTCGCCGGTGAGGCCCGTGTCGCCAACGTTGACGACATGCGCAAGACCGGCGATGCCAAGCGGGTGACGTTACTGATCAGCTTGGTGCACCAGCAGCGTGTGGAAGCCCGTGATGAGGTGGTGACCATGTTTTGCAAGCGCATGGCCGCCTTGCATAAGAAGGGCCGCGAACGGCTGGAGGAGTTGCGCGAGGCCTACCGTGCGGAGTCCGAGCGGCTGATCGGAGTGTTCGGCGAGGTCTTGGCCGGAGCCCGGGAAGCCACCGCTGCGGCCGAACCCGGTCAGGGCACCACACCGGCTGCGGGTGACCTGGGTGCGGGGGCCGACGTCGCTGAAGAGGTCGCCGAACGCGCTGGCCGGCTGCTGCTCAAGACGCTGGAGACCGCCGGCGGGCTGGAGGAGTCGTCCTTGGCGCACGAGGCGGTCTCAGCCTATCACGGCAATAACTACCTGCCGCTGCTGGACGGCTTCTACCGCTCGCACCGCCCGGCGTTGTTCACGCTGGTCGACGCCCTGAAGATGACCTCGACCACGGCCGATCGTAGCGTGCTGGACGCGGTGGAGTTCATCCGTGCCAACCGGGACCGGCGCAGTGAGTGGATCCCGCAGACGACGGTGCATACCCGTGAGGGACAGCAGGTCACGCTCACCATCGACGTGGACGCGTTCGCCACCATGGCCTGGCGCAAGGTGCTGCGGCACAGGGACCGGCCGGGGATGCTCGCGCGACGCCACTTGGAGGCGTGCGTGTTCTCTCACCTGGCCGCCGAGCTACGATCCGGAGACGTCGCGGTGACCGGGTCAGACTCCTACGC
>NZ_BLAD01000001.1 GCF_009687845.1 Acrocarpospora corrugata | reverse complement strand
GGGGCCTACAAGGAGCAGCTGGCACAAGTTAAGGCCCGCATCAAGGCGCTGTCCAAGGACGACAAGGCGGTACTGGGCTCCACCAACTGGCAGGTCAATGGGTCGGCGGCCGAGGGGCGCCGGATGGTGCGCGACTTCTCCAAGCTGATGCTGCGCGCGTACAACGCCGAGGCTGACAACTGTGTGCGCACGATGCGCCCGTACAAGCTGCAGTCGGCTGTCGACCGGCTGGAGAAGTCCGTGGAGATGATCGTCAAGCTCGGCAGGACGATGAGTATTCACGTCAGCGGTGATTACCACCGGTTGCGGGTCTACGAGTTGGAGTTGACCGCTGATTACCTGGCCAAGCAGGAGGAGGAGAAGGAGCGTACCCGTGCCCAGCGGGAGCAGCAGCGCGAAGAGGAGGCCGCGCGCCGTGAATTCGAGCGGGAGAAGGCCCGGCTCCGCAAGGAGGAGGCTCACTACCGCTCTGCGCTGGCCAAGCTGCTGGCTAAAGGCGATGACGCCGGGGCGGAGGAACTCAAGGCGAAGCTGGAGGAGATCGGTGCGGCGGTTAGTGACGTCGAGGCGCGCGAGGCCAACGTGCGGGCCGGCTACGTATATGTGATCTCCAACGTTGGTGCGTTCGGCGGGGACGTCGTCAAGATCGGTATGACCCGCCGGCTAGAACCCGAGGATCGTGTACGGGAACTGGGCGATGCCTCCGTGCCGTTCAAGTTCGACACCCACGCGTTGATCTTCAGTGACGATGCGGTCGGACTCGAAGGGCAACTGCACGCCGAGTTGAACGATCGGCGCGTCAACAAGGTCAACCTCCGCCGGGAGTTCTTCCATGCCACGCCCGCGGAGGTCCGAGACCTATTGGTGAAGATCGCGGGTCAGCATCTTCTTGAGTACCGGGATACCGCTGAGGCCCTGGAGTGGCGTCAGTCGGTTCACGCGAAGACGACAGCAGGCTAGGTCGAATCGTGCGGATGATCGACTGAACGCCAGGAAGCCATAGGACAGGCGTAGATGGTGATCGACTCGGATGAGGGACACGGTGCGTCAGCCCCGTCTGCGAACTGGCAACGATGGATTGCCCTGGACGGTCCGAGTCGGCTTGCCACGGGACGATGTGGGTGACCCGTTGGATCGGGGTACCCGGCGACGCGGGATATTTGCGGGATGATCTTCTTTGGATAGGTGTCTAGGCGCGGTCTATCCGCAGGTGAAAGGGCGTATCGGCCTAGAGTCCATACTGGTCTTGAAAACCGCTAGGCCGGGTGACCGGTCTCGTGGGTTCGAATCCCACGCTCTCCGCCTAGCTTGGGAAATGTGGTCTCAGCAGGGCTGATGCCGATTCCAGCCCTGCTGATCATTTTCTCGGTGTGCAGCTGTGAGCCGTCGTGGGTGGTTCCATGTCGGTGGTCGCGCAATATACGCGCAATGATCTTGATCCTGCTTTGGCTGGTCAGGGACCGTAGACGCATCGCCCTACGATCGCCTTGTGGTGGCCGGCGTCCTGAGCAGGCTGGGGGCGATCGGCGGCCCAGGGCTCCGCCCAGGTCCATCGGGTGTCCCAGATCGGGCGTACCGGACACGACGAATCCCGTGACCGACTGGAGTCGACGGCGCTTGTTGAGCCTGTAGGTCAGTCTTCCAGAGCGGAACCGATGCGACGGTCAGCGTAAGCAATCAGAAGGATCTGTGACGCTGCGCGATATGCGCTGATCAGGCGTCAAGTGCGACGGGCGGCATCCACAGATCGCCGGTGAAGACGCGGTGGATCGCCTCGAAGCCCGACAAGCCGTGCTTGCGGGCGCTGTCGAGGTAGGAACGGACGGTCAACAGCTTCCGGCACGGCG